>JAKLDN010000004.1 GCA_022703505.1 Spirochaetota bacterium
CTACGCGGGTCTCTCGGTGGCGCGCCGGGGGAGCGACGCCCTGCGCCTGACGGTACCCCTGGGAACCCTCTCCCTGGCGGAGGCCGTTGCGGCCCCCGCCTCGGATCCCGCCGAGGGAACCTACGCCCTCCGGGCCGCGGGCCTTCTGTTCGGCACCCTGGAGGGCTCCCTGGTAGCGGCCCGGGACGGGGCGTCTGACATGTGGATCGGCGGGGGGGACTTCAAGTTCGACCTGACATGGATCAGCTTCCACGGGGACGCGGCCTATTCCGCCCCGGACTCGGGCGGGGCCGGAAACCTGCGGGCGGCCTTCGGATTCGATACATCCTTCGGGGACTTCGTCCTGGGGGCCGAGTACTACTTCAATGGCGCCCATGGGACCGATCCTCTCTTCCCGGGGGCCCACAACGTCTACGCGGCCCTCTCCTGGAGCGCCGCGGACTACAGCACCCTGGCATTGTCCGCCCTGGGGGACCTGGAAGCCGGACTCTTCGCGGCCACCCTGACCTGGGCCTGGGACCTGGCCCAGAACGGGGGCCTCACGACCTACCTCCGGCTTTCCAACGGCCAGGCGGGGACTGAACAATGGACCGGCCAGGCGGGGGTGCAGCTGGAAGTCAAATTCTGACGAAAGCACCATTTCCGGATTTAACCGCGGAGAACACGGAGAATGATACGGGAGGACAGGATAACAGGATGTACGAAAGGATTGACAGGATAGAAGTTAGATAAAATCAATTATGACGGATATCTTGTTGATCCTGTCGTTCCTATCCAGACTGGCTTCATCCTCCGTGCGCTCCGTGCTCTCCGTGGTTGATTCAAGAAAACATACTCCGGTCGCGGGCCGTCAGAGGTCGATGTCCGTCCGGAAGAGGGATCCCGCCCAGTCCGCGGCCGCGGCCTCGAGTTCGGACGCCGCCGGGAGTTCGGCCAGGAAGCTGGAGGATTCCCGGATCAGGGACCGGGAGAGGTGCTCCGCGGCTGAACTGAGGAGCTCCCGGTCCGCCCGAAACCGGGCAAGGGCGGGAACCACAATGGCCGCGGCCAGGCAGGCGGCCAGGGCGGCCGCCCCGACGATCCGGACGCGGAACCGCCCCGGGCTGAACCGGGGATGCCGCGGGGATGCGACCGCGCCTTCGAGGTGCGCCGCCCCGTAGCCGAGCGCTCCGCCCGACCGGACTTTCTCGGACGCTTCGGCGGCCGTCTCCGCGGCCCGCCGGAGCAGGGCGCCGAGGGCCTTGTCCCGCACGTCATCCCGTCTCATGGTTCCACTCCTTCCTCCGCGAGGATCCCGCGGAGCCGGGTTCGCGCCCGGGCCAGACGGCTCTTTACGGTGCCCTCCGGCATCCGGAAGGCGTCCGCCAATTCCGCGACGGACGCCCCTTCCGCGTCCCGGAGGTAGACCAGGCTGCGGTCCGGATCCCCCAGGCGGTCCAAGGCGGCCAGGACGCGGTCCGCCAGGATCGCCCGCTCGGCGTCCCCGGCAGGGTCTCGCCCGGTTCCCTCCGTCCCGCCGGCGGCTCCGAGAACCGCGGCCCGCTCGGTCCGGCCCCGAGCCCGGGTTTCCTTTCGCAGGGTATCCAGGCAGGCCCGGCGCACCACCCCGGCCAGGAACACGAAGGGCTCCGATTCGGCGCGGTATCCCCGGAGGGCGTCCAGCATCCTTCGGTAGCCCTCCTGGAGGGCGTCCTCCAGGAGCCCCGGGTCGCGCCGGGCCGCGGAACCCAGGACGGCGGCGGCCACCCGCCGAAGGGCGGGATCGTACCGCCGTACCAGGGCCGCGAAGGCCTCGGAATCCCGACCGGCGTTCCACCGGTGCACGTTCTCGCGGTCCGCCGCGGAACCGGGATCCCCGTTCATTCGGCTCAGAACAGGGCCTGCAGGATCTGGAGCATGGCCCGGATCTGGGCGGGGTTCTCGGACTTCGCGATGAAGTCTTCCAGCTTGCCCGCCCGCTCGGCCGCCTGGACCATCTGGGCGAGGCGGTACATGTTGGCCCAGCGCTCCGGTCCCAGCATCTCCTTGAGCCGGATGTTGCGCTCAGCCTGGATCATCCGCATCCGGAATTCCAGCTCCATGCTCTGCCGGAGAGTGCGCTCCACCTCCTGCCGGTTCACCCGCTCCTCCAGCATGAGCCGGGTCATCCGGGCCTGCATCTCCCGGAGCTCCGCCCGGACCCGGACCAGCTCCCCTTCCTGCTCCTCCAGCATCAGCCGGATCCGTTCCCGCTCCTCGGTCTTGAGCTGGAGCCGGTCCATTACCCGGGCCGCCTCGCCGGCGCCGTAGGCCGGGGCGGTCTCGGAACCCGTCCGGTCGCCCGCGGGGGCGGCGTCGCCCCCGCCCGCGCCCGCGCCCGCCTTCGGCCCCTGGGCCGACACGGAGAATACAAGACAAAGCGCCAGCAACGCCACGATGATCTTCTTCATATCATCCTCCTGCCTACAGGTCGCCGCGGAGGCCGGTTCGGTTGCATAAATAGTTGCCAGGATTTTACCACGGAGGTCACAGAGACCACGGAGAAAAGGCCTTAGAACCACCTATCGAACAAGATAAACATGATTGAGTATGGATGAACAAGATACGATCAATCGATGAATCGTATTTCATATCCCCATCTTGTTAATCTTGTCCTATCTTGTGAATCCTGTTGGATCTATGGTTCCAGAGCCTTATTCATTCCCTCCTCCGTGCCCTCCGTGATCTCCGTGGTCGATTCCGGAAAGATCCAATCGCCCGCGCAGTTTACGGACCCGTGCGTTGTATGGCATACTCCTCCGCGCGGTCCGCGGCCCCCCGGTCCACGGACCCTTCTCGAACATACCTGGAGGAGCATCGTGTACAAGCCCGTGGATCCCAAGGTCAGCTTCCCGAAGATGGAGGAGGAGGTCCTCGCCTTCTGGAACGAGCACCGCGTCTTCGAGAAGTCCGTTGAACAGCGCGAAGGCAGCCCGGAGTACGTCTTCTTCGACGGCCCCCCCTTCGCCACCGGACTTCCGCACTTCGGACACTTCGTACCGGGGACCATCAAGGACATCATCCCTCGCTACCAGACCATGAAGGGCAGACGGGTGGAGCGCCGCTTCGGCTGGGACTGCCACGGCCTTCCCGTGGAGAACCTGATCGAGAAGGAGCTGGGCCTCAATTCCAAGACGGACATCGAGAAGTTCGGCATCCCCGAGTTCAACGAGGCCTGCCGGGCCTCGGTGCTCCGGTACGTCAAGGAATGGCGGACCATCATGACCCGGGCGGGGCGCTGGGTCGACTTCGACCACGACTACAAGACCATGGACCCGGACTACATGGAGTCCATCTGGTGGGTGGTCAAGGCACTCTGGGACAAGGGCCTCATCTACGAGGGCCACTACATCCTGCCCTACTGCCCCCGCTGTTCCACGGTCCTTTCCAACCACGAGCTCCAGCTGGGGGGCTACAAGGACGTCCACGATCCGGCCATCACGGTGCGGTTCAAGGTCCGCTCGGTGCCGAAGGGCTTCCACGACAAGACCCTGGCGGACGGTTCGGCCTACCTGGTCGCCTGGACCACCACCCCCTGGACCCTGCCCTCCAACCTGGCCCTGACCCTGGGCCCGGACGTGGACTACGTCTGCGTCCGGGACGGGGCGGAACGCTACGTCCTGGCGGAGGCGCGCCTTTCCGCGTACTACAAGGACCCTGCGGCCCTGGAGGTCCTCTGGAAGAAGAAGGGCTCCGAGCTCAAGGGCATCGAGTACGAGCCGCTGTTCCCCTACTTCGAGCATACCCGGGCGGAGGGCTCCTTCCGTACCTTCAACGCCGACTACGTCACCACCGAGGACGGCACGGGGATCGTGCACACCGCCCCGGGCTTCGGGGAGGACGACTACCAGACCCTGAAAGGCACGGGGATCCCCACGGTCTGCCCCGTGGACGCGGAGTGCCGCTTCACCGGGGAGGTGGCGGACTTCCGGGGCCTCTTCGTCAAGGACGCGGACAAGCCCATCATCGAGAGGCTCAAGGCCGAGGGCCGGCTCGTGAAGCGGGAGCAGTACCTACACGCCTACCCCCACTGCTGGCGCTGCGAGAGCCCCCTGATCTACCGGGCCGTGGGATCCTGGTTCGTCAAGA
This sequence comes from Spirochaetota bacterium, assembly GCA_022703505.1. GTDB lineage: Bacteria > Spirochaetota > Spirochaetia > Treponematales > UBA12059 > JAAYUR01. The sequence goes on from JAKLDN010000004.1 coordinate 4,108, forward strand.
TCGATCCCGTGAAGCCCATGATGCTGGACGCCAACTCCCGGATCCGCTGGGTCCCGGGGCACATCCAGACGGGCCGCTTCGGCAAGTGGCTGGAGAACGCCCGGGACTGGGCCATCAGCCGCAACCGCTACTGGGGCAACCCCCTTCCGATCTGGAAGTGCGACTCCTGCGAGGCGACGGTGTGCGTGGGGAGCCGTGGGGAGCTCAAGGAACTCTCCGGAGCCGAGCCTGTGGACCTGCACAAGCACTTCGTGGACGGGATCACCTGGAAGTGCTCCTGCGGCGGGACGATGCGCCGCATCCCCGAGGTCCTGGACTGCTGGTTCGAGTCGGGCTCCATGCCCTACGCCCAGGTACACTACCCCTTCGAGAACAAGGCCCATTTCGAGGCCAACTTCCCCGCGGACTTCATCTGCGAAGGGCTGGACCAGACCCGGGGATGGTTCTACACCCTGACCATCCTGGCCGCCGCCCTCTTCGACTCCCCGGCCTTCCAGAACTGCGTGGTGAACGGCCTCGTGCTGGCCGCGGACGGGAAGAAGATGTCCAAGTCCCTGCGGAACTACACGGATCCCGTGGAGGTCATGGACCAGTTCGGGGCGGACGCCCTGCGCATCTTCCTCATGCACAGCCCCGTGGTGAAGGCCGACGACCTGCTCTATTCCGACGAGGGGGTCCGGGAGATCCTCCGGGGCATCCTGATCCCCTGGTGGAACGCCTACTCCTTCTTCGTCACCTACGCCAACATCGACAAGTGGCCCGAAACTTATCCGACCGCATTCGGAAGCGGTCCCGGCGGAGAGATCGCCGAAGCCGAAGGCTTCGGTGCCTCGGGAGCCGCCTTCGGCGGCTCCCGAGCGAATCCATTGGACCGGTGGATCCTCTCGGTGTGCGAGACCATGGTCGCCTCGGTGACCGAGGCCCTGGACGCCTACGACATGCAGAGGGCCATCGATCCCATCGTGGACTTCATCGACGCCCTGAACAACTGGTACATCCGCCGCTCCCGCCGCCGCTTCTGGAGGAGCGGGGAGGATTCGGACAAGGCCGACGCCTACGCCACCCTGAACCGGGTCCTGCTGAGGCTCTCCCTGGCCGCGGCCCCGGTCGCGCCCTTCATCACCGACGAGATCTACCGCAATCTAAAGCGGCCCGGTATGCCGGAGTCCGTCCACCTGGCGGACTACCCGGTCTACGACGGGCGGTACAAGGACGAGGACCTGGAATGGAAGATGGCGGTGATCCGCAGGGCCGTCACCCTGGGCCGTGCCCTCCGGTACCAGCACAACCTCAAGATCCGCCAGCCCCTGGCCGCGGTCCACCTGGTGACCCGGGACGCCCGGGAGCGGGCGGTCCTCCTTGAAATGGAGGAGATCCTCCGGGACGAGCTCAACGTGAAGCAGGTGGTCTTCCGGGAGGACGAGGAGGAGCTGGTCGAGTACCAGGCCAAGGCCAACTTCCGGGTCCTGGGCAAGGAGCTGGGCAAGGACATGAAGGCCGCGGCGGACCGGATCGAGAAGCTCGCCGGCAGACAGATCGCCAGCCTTTTGGAGGGCTCGGTCCTGGAGATCGAGGTCGCGGGCCGGCCGGTGGAGCTGACCAAGGACAAGCTGGACATCCGCCGCATCGAGAAGGAGAGCCTCAAGGTCGTGAACGAGGGGACCCTGACGGTGGCCCTGGACGCCGCGGTGACCCCGGAGCTCCTCAAGGAGGGGTGGATCCGGGACCTCGTGCGGGGGGTCCAGAACCTCCGCAAGGAGGCGGGGCTCGAGGTGACGGACCGCATCCGGCTGACCGTCCACGGATCCGACGCTCTGCGCGAGGCCTTCGTCGAGTTCGAGGACTTCGTCAAGAGCGAAACCCTGGCCGTGGAGGCCCGCTGGGCCGAGGAGCCCGGCATGTCGGAGATCGACATGGAAGGGGCCGCGTGGAAGGCGGGGGTGCGGAAAAAGTGAATGGGTGAATCGTGAATAGGTGAACAGGGGGCTGGATAGGCGCACATTCACCTATTCACCTATTCACCTATCGCCTCTTCAATCCTCTCCATCGTCTCCCGGGACAGGTAGTGCTCGATCCGGCAGGCGTCGCGCTCCGCGGTCTCCGGGGACACCCCGAGCACCCGGGACAGGTACTCCGTCAGGATCCCGTGCCGGCGAGCGATCTCCTCCGCGGCGTCCCGGCCGGCCGGGGTGAGCAGGATGGCCCCGTAACGCTCGTGCTCCGCGAGGCCCCGGTTCTCCAGCTCGTGCAGGGCGATGTGCACCGAGGGTTTGGACACCCCGAGCTCCCGGGCCATGTCCGTCACCCGGGCCTTCCCCTCCCGGCGCTCCAGGCGGACGATGGTTTCCAGGTACATTTCCAGACTTTCCGTCAACATCCCTTCGCTCATTCCCGGACTTGTCCGCGCATAATTATGCGCATCCCCCGTCATGGTTTTTTCGCCGTACCGGCGGCTCGGCCAGTATACTCCGATCCCGTTTCCGAAGCCATCCCGGCGGATGGTGGCGGGGAACCGACGTCGGATGGAGTTTTTCCGATTCCAGCAAACAACTTAACAATATGACTATTATTGTCAATGTATCATTCTTTCCGGGAAACCTTGGTCCTTTCTCTTGATACCGCGTTCTTATTTTAGTTGACAACTCCATTATGGTAAGTTTATTCTCCCTGGAGAAACTTAAAGTTCCATTCTAAGGAGGAACATGGAATGACTACCCTCATCGCGGTAGTAGCCCTGGTAATCTACCTGGCTTTCTACTTCACCTTCGGCAAGACCCTGCGGGACAAGCTCCTTCAGAGCGACAAGGCCCCCAAGGCCCCGTCCGAGCGGCTTTCCGACGGAGTGGACTACATCCCGACGAACAAGTTCGTCCTGTTCGGGCACCACTTCGCGTCCATCGCCGGCGCCGGCCCGATCACCGGTCCCGCCATCGCCGTGGCCTGGGGCTGGCTCCCCGGCCTTCTGTGGATCTGGATCGGCAACGTATTCCTCGGCGCCATCCACGATTATCTCTCCCTCACGGCCTCCGTGCGCTACGACGGCCGCTCGATGCAGTTCGTGTCCCAGGACCTGATCGGGAAGAACGCGGGCAAGACCTTCGCCTGGTTCATCCTGTTCCTCTGCATCCTGGTCGTCGCGGCTTTCGGAGACATCGTGGCCGGCCAGTTCGCCGCGGACGGGCGCGTCTTCTTCGCGTTCCTGTTCTTCTGCGTGGCGGCGGTCATCGCGGGCTACTTCATGTACAAGACGAAGCTGGGCCTGCCCGGCGGCTCCGTGATCGGCCTCGTGCTGATCATCGTGGCCTTCTGGGCCGGTGAGATGCTCCAGGTCAAGTGGACCAAGGACGTCTACTTCCTGATCATCTTCGTGTACATCGTCCTGGCCTCCACCCTGCCGGTGAACCTCCTCCTCCAGCCCCGGGACTACCTGTCCTCCTTCTTCCTGTACTTCGGGCTCCTGGTGGGAGGCATCGCGGCCGTCATCGGCTTCAAGCCCCTGGAGGCCCTGGCCCCGGTCATCAGCCTGAACGCCAAGGTCATCGGCGGCGTGCCCTCCCCCTTCTGGCCGACGGTCCCCCTCGTGATCGCCTGCGGCGCCCTCTCGGGCTTCCACTCCCTGGTGGCGGCCGGCACCAGCTCCAAGCAGCTTGCCAAGGAGCAGGACGCCCTCTTCGTCGGATACGGCGCCATGCTCACGGAAGGCTTCCTGTCCACCCTGGTCATCGTGTCCATCGCCGCCTTCGGCAAGGCCGCCCTGGGCGACAAGCTCCTGGCCACCCCGGCCCTGGGCCGCTTCGTCCAGTCCTTCGCCAAGATGGTCAGCACCGAGCTGCCCTTCCTGCCGATGAGCTTCATGACCCTCTTCGCGGCGGTCTGGGTATCCACCTTCGCCCTGACCACCCTGGACACCACGAACCGCCTGGGCCGCTACATCATCCAGGAGATGGCCCTGCCCCTCAAGGACAAGAGCCCCGGCGCCTACAAGTTCTTCGGGAACAAGTGGGTGGCCTCCCTGATCATCGCCTTCCTGGGCATCTACCTGGCCCGGTCCGGCGGCTACAGCTTCCTGTGGCCCGCCTTCTCCGGCGCCAACCAGCTGCTCGCGTCCATCGTCATGCTGACCGTAGCCGTGTGGGTGAAGAAGAAGCTCAATCCCCAGTACACCATGACCGTGCTGATCCCCGCCATCTTCCTGTGGGTGACGGTGACCTGCGCCCTGGTGTGGTACGTGGCCTTCGTGGTCCCGACCTTCTTCCGGGACATGGCCAAGACCAACGTCGTGATCACCGGTTCCATCGTCGGAGCCATGACCGTGATCATGCTGGTCCTGAACTTCGTGATGATCGGCGGCTTCCTGAAGAACTGGAAGACCAAGCAGGCGTAAGCCCCCTGGACCGGCCCGCGGGCTACCCGCGGGCCGGCGTCGCGGCTTCGCACCGATCGGCGGCGGGGTGTCCGGAAGGCGTAAGGCCGCGGGCACCCCGTTCTTTTCGGGCCCGCTCCGCCCGGCGCGGCCGACCCGGCCCGACCGACACGGCCGGCCGACACTGCCCTGGAGATTTCCGTGAACAAGATCCTTAGAAAGGTGAAACGGGCCTGGCAGATCATGGGCCAGGTGAACCGAGAGCGCGCGGTGGGGATGCTGGAGTTCGAACTCAAGGAGCTCGAGAACATCTTCACCCTCCTGATCCTGGGGGGCTTCGTGGGCATGCCCTCCCCCCCCGCCCCCATAGCCATAGAACTCCTGCCCCTCCTGGAACGGGAGATGGCCGTCATGCTCAACCGCTCGGACTTCGCCCAGGACCCCGTCGGGGCCCTCATGGGCATCCTGGAAGTGGATTGAGGAACAAGGAACCACCATGCATTCCAACGCGTTTTTCCTGGGCAAGGGCGGGGTCGGCAAGACCACCCTGTCCGCCGCCTTCGGTCTGGCCCTGGCCCGGTCGGGCAAGAAGGTCCTCGTGGCCTCCCTGGACCCCGCCCACAACCTGGGGGACGTCTACCGGACCGTGCTGCGGGACACCCCCGTTCCCGTGGAACCCAACCTGGACGCCCTGGAGGTGGACCTGGCGGCCTGGGTGGACAAGTACCTGGAAGAGAGCCGCACGGAGATGAAGACCACCTACTCCTACGCGGGCACCCTGAACCTGGACTCCTTCTTCGATATCATGAAATACTCCCCCGGCACCGAGGAATACGCGGTGCTCTGGGCCATCGAGCATATACACTGCGACCTGGCCGCGGGCTACGACGTGGTGGTCTTCGACACCCCCCCCACGGCCCTCTCCCTGCGCTTCCTGGCCATGCCGGCCATCTCCAACCTCTGGGTGGCGGAGCTCACCAAGCTCCGGGAACGGATCCTGGACCGCAGGACCTCGATCACCCGGATCAATCCCGAATCCGCCGTGGCCGCCTCCTGCGTGGACAAGGACGACGACAAGGTCTACGGACGCCTGGGTTCCATCCGGAAGCGCCTGTCCGCCCTCCAGAACCTCTTCTCCAAGGAAAGCTACGTGGCCGTGGTCCTCAACCCCGACCACCTCTCGGTCTCCGAGGCCCTCCGGATCCAGGAGGAGCTCGGCAAGATCGACATCCCCCTCTCGGGACTCTGCGTCAACAAGCGCGGCGTATCCAAGGCGGATTGGTCCCTGGACAAGCGTCTGGCCGGGATCCGGGCCTTCGACTTCACCTTCCGGACCGGGGGCTTGCACGAGCGTGAGGATCTCCGTACGATCGAGACCGAAGCTCTCGTGGCGGACTTCCTGGCCTCGGGACCGAAAGGACGCGCATGAACCTGAATCCCTACCTTCTGTCCGCCCTGGTCGTGATGGGCGTGGCCGCCACCGCCCAGTACTTCTTCGGTCGCAGGCGGAACAAAGCCCTGGCGGCCTCGATCTCCCGGGGCCTGGAAGCCCTGCTCAAGCCCAACCACACAAACTACGTGAACATCGGCGGCTCCATCGGCTACAACTTCGTCTATACCCTGTCCACGGGCCCCTGGGTCAGCGCCAAGGGCACCATGACCCTGAGCCCCCGGCAGTCCCTGCTCTACCTCCCGATCTCCCGGCTCCTGGGCTTCACGGACCGGTTTTTCATCAACCTCTTCACCAAGAAGAAGATCAAGGGCGAGGCCCACATCGTGTCCCGGACGACCCTGCGGCGGGCCCGGATCGACGGGATCGAGGAGATGAACCGGAGGGACGCCGAGGCGGGCGGGAAGCGCTTCGTCCTTCTCTGGCGGGGAACGGATCTTTCCTCGGAACTCGAATCCCTGCTGGCCGCCTTCCCGGAGCCCGGACGCCTACGGCATTTCTGTTCCTTCCCGGACAACAAGACCTTCTATTTGTACACGGTGCCCCGGGGCGGGGACGCGTCCGCGGACCTCGAGACCGTGCTTCACGCCGTCCCCCGGTTCCTGGATTCCAAGAAGGAGGCGTAACCATGGAACTCGATCCCGCCACCCGGGCCAAGTTCGACGCCGTCCTGGCGCGGGTCAAGGACCCGGTGAGCGAGCTGGCCCTCTCGGAGCTGAACCTGGTCTCCAAGATCCGGTATTCCGCCAAGGAAAAAGCCCTGGTGGTACGCCTGGACGCCGCCCCCCGGGCCCACGAATGCCCGGCCTGCTCCGCCATGAACGGCCAGATCATCGTCACCATCGAACGGACTCTCCGGGAGGAGCTGCAGAAGGAATTCCCGGGGTTCACCGTGGAATACGAGTGAATCCGGGGCCGGAGTTCCCGGCCCCGTCTCCCCCGAGCGAAGCAGCCGGCCATCCCATCCCGATGGAAGGGAAACCTCTTTCCGGGTTTTCCGCGCTTTTCCACCCTTCGAAGTTTGCCAGATCCTTTGCGGATGTGGTACTATGGATAGTAGGTACCAGCTTACTCGAAGCTTCTGCACTCTCCGAACTCGTTCGTTCCGGCGATTCCCGCCGGAGCGGCGTGTCGAACGATAACAACAAAATCCTGGAGGTGCTTGTGAAGAGACTGATCCCGATCCTAGCCATCGGCGTGCTGCTGGCCGCGGGATGCGCAACCAAGCCCCCGGCTCCCGAGCCGGAACCTGTTCCCCAGCCCGCCCCGACGCCCTCGGTTTCCCAGGCCGAGGCGGACGCATTGCTCGCCGAGGCCACGGCCCTGCGCAAGAAGGCCTTCGACCTCAAGCTCTTCGAGGTCGTCGCCGACGACTACAAGGCGGCGGACGCCAAGTACGTGGAGGGCAAGACCGCCTACGACGCCAAGGACAACGAGAAGGCCGCCCCGGTCCTCAAGGAAACCATCGCGGCGTTCAAGGACGTCCTGGCCAAGGGAGCCGGCATCCTGGCCGCGGAAAACCGCAAGCGGGCCGACGAGATGAAGGCCCTGGCGGTCAAGGAGGGAGCCCCCGAGACGGCCGCCGAGCGGATGGCCCAGGGAGACGCGGCCTACGCGGCGGGTGCCTCCCTCTCGGAGGCCAAAAAGGACGAGGAAGCCCTGGTAGCCTTCGAGAAGGCCCGCCAGACCTACGAGGCCGCCTACAAGAAGGCCCGGGCACTGGGAATCCGCGATTCCATCGAGGAGAAGGACTTCGCCCGGTACGACGCGGGCAACTTCAAGCTGGCGGATGAAAAGCTGGCCGAGTCGGACGCCCTCTTCGCGACCAATCCCGACGGAGCCCTGGACGCCCTGGACGAGGCCACCCTCCGGTACAACCTGGTGGTCCAGAAGGGCTGGCAGACCTACGCGGTCGAGCGAAAGGCCCCCGCGGACGACGCCAAGCGCAGATCCGAGGAGATCAAGGCCCAGGTGGCCGTCAAGGAGAAGTACGCCGAAGCCCTGGCGGTCTACAACAACGCCTCCGCGCTCCTGGCGGGAGGAAATTACCAGGAAGCCGGTCCCGAGTTCGACCGCTCCGCGGAGCTCTTCGAGGAAGCCTACGCCGAAGCCCAGGTCAAGCGGGACGCCGCGCTGGCGGCCCTGGCCGAGGCGGAGGCCCGGACCCAGGAGAGCGAATCCAAGGCCCGGTCCGGGGACGAGATCCTCGGCACGGCGGAAGAATGAGGAGGCGGCCATGAAACGCGCAACCCTGCTTATCGTCGCCCTGCTCATCGCCGCATCGGTCTTCGGGCAGAGCCTGCTTCAGAACTCCTACTACCGGAAGAGCCTGGAGCTTAGGGCCCAGGCCGCGGAAGCCTTCGAGGCCGGAGACTACGACGCGGCGGCGGACCTGGCCGCCCAGGCCCAGGAGTTCGCCCGGCTCTCGGACGAGTTCGTGGAGACCATGCTGGCCAAGAACCAGGCGGACCAGGCCTACGCGGCCGCCCAGGTCCGCATGACCTGGGCCGTGACAAACAATGTCCCGGACACCTACCCCAGCGAATGGTCCCTGGCGACCGCCCGCATGGCGCTGGCCGCGGCGGCCTACGAGTCGGAAAGCTGGCTGGACGCCGCGGAATACTCGGACCTGGTGCTGGAGGCCCTGGCGGACGTCACGGAGCGCCTGCCCCTGCCGAGGTACTATGCGGTCCGCCTGATCCCCGAACGCCGGGACTGCCTGTGGCGGATCGCTGAGTACCCCTTCGTCTACGGAGACCCCTGGAAGTGGCGGCTGCTCTACGACGCCAACAAGAAGGTCTTGGTGAACCCCAACGATCCGGACCTGATCCTTCCCGGGCAAATTCTTGAGATTCCCAGCATCCGGGGAGAGACCCGGTCCGGGACCTGGGATCCTACCAAGCCCTACGTGGAACTGCCGAAGCCATAACTCTTCTTCCGATAGGGAGTTAAGTATTGCGAGGCCGCCCGTGGGCGGCCTCGCTTTTTAATGGGCGAAAGTCCGATCAGCCTTCCCCGGGGATCTCCAGCCGCTTCCTCCGGTTTTCCAGGATGGTCCCCTCCGCGCAGGCCGCCATGTCCAGGACGCAGGGCGCCACCAGGCGGTACTCCACCAGGGTCCCCCGGCGCTCGTCCTCGACGAATCCCGCCTCCTTGAGCTGGGACAGGTGCTTGGAGGCCGCGGACTTCTCGAGGCCGATCTCCGCCGCGAGCTCGCAGACGCAACGGGGCCGTTCCCGGAGCTTGTCCAGGATGTAGATTCGCGCGGGGTGCGCCAGGGCCTTGAACATCTCGGCCCGCAGGGAATACTTGCGCGGGATCGTGGGTTCCATGCCTCAATGTTGCAAAGTTTCGAAACAATTGTCAAGGAACCTCTTGACAGATTTATGCAATGTTTCCATAATTTGCAACATGGAGGAACCATGAAGATCCAGATCCTGGGGAAGGGCTGCCCCAACTGCGAACTCCTGGCCCAGCGCGCCCGGGAAGCCGTCGCGGAACTCGGCCTGGATGCCCAGGTCGAGAAGATCACGGACGTCGACAAGATCCTGGACATGGGGGTGATGATGACCCCGGCCCTGGCGATCGACGGGGACGTGAAGCGGGTGGGCAAGGTGCTCGCGAAGAGCCAGATCATCGAGATCCTGAAGGGAGGGAACTGACATGGCCGGATGCACCTGCGGAGGGACGTGCGAGACGAACCTTCTGTACGCCTGCTCGGGGGCGGCCAACACGGGTCTCCTGGCGGACCAGGTGATGCGGGCCCTGATGCGGGACAAGGTCGGAGTCGGCACCTGCCTGGCCGCCATCGGGGCGGGGCTCTCCGGATACCTGCAATCCGCCCAGTCGGCGACCCGCAACATCGTCCTGGACGGCTGCCCGGTGGCCTGCGGAGCCAAGATCTTCCAGAAGGCCGGCATCCCCTTCCAGCACCACATCCTCACGGAGTACGGAGTGGAGAAGGGCAAGACCCCCATCACGGGAGATGTGATCGAGGACGTGGCGGCCCGGGTAGCGGCCAAGGTCCGCGCATGAGCGGGAAGGCCTGGACTCCGAACCGGAAGCTCCTGTACCTGGCGGGCGCCTTCCTGGCCGCCTACTTCATCCCCTGGGGCGCCCCCCGGGTAACCAGCGCCGTCCAGGAAGCCCTCCTCATGCTCTCCGAGTACGCCCGGGAGCACGTCCTGCTCTGCCTGGTGCCCGCCCTGTTCATCGCCGGGGCCATCACGGTCTTCCTGAACCAGCAGGCGGTCCTGCGCTACCTGGGGCCGGACGCGAACCGGGTGACCGCCTACGGGGTGGCTTCGGTGTCCGGGACCATCCTGGCGGTCTGCTCCTGCACGGTCCTCCCCATCTTCAAGGGGATCTACAAGAAGGGTGCCGGGCTCGGACCCGCGACCGCCTTCCTCTACTCCGGGCCGGCCATCAACATCCTGGCCATCGTCCTGTCCGCCAAGGTCTTCGGATGGAGGCTGGGGCTGGCCCGCGCCGTCGGGGCCGTGCTCTTCTCCGTCCTGATCGGACTGGCCATGGCCCTGATCTTCCGGAAGGAGGACGAGAGGCGCGCTGCCGACGCCCGCCTGTTCTCGGGATCCCAGGAGAAGCCTTCCCGCGGCCTGGGACAGATGATCGTCTACATGGCCAGCATGATCGGCATCCTGGTCTTCGTGAACTGGGCCGGTTCCCGGGGAGGCAGCGCCCTCTGGGACGCGATCCACTCCGCAAAGTGGTGGATCTCCGGGGCCTTCGCCCTGGTCCTCGCCTATACGGTGATCCGGTGGTTCGACCGGGACGAACGGATCGAGTGGGTGGTCGCCACCCGGGACTTCGCCCTCCAGATCCTGCCTCTCCTCTTCGGGGGGGTCCTGGTCGCGGGGTTCCTCCTGGGCCGGCCGGGGCGGGACGCCCTGATCCCGGGCGCCTGGATCGCCGGACTCCTGGGCGGCAACTCCCTGCTCGCCAACCTCTTCGCGTCCGTCGCGGGCGCCCTCATGTACTTCGCCACCCTGACGGAGATCCCCATCGTCCAGGGGCTCCTGGGCTCCGGCATGGGGCAGGGCCCCGCCCTGGCCCTGCTCCTGGCCGGACCGAGCCTGTCCCTGCCCTCGATCCTGGTCATCGCCGGAGAACTGGGCTGGAAGAAGACCCTGACGTACGTGGGATTGGTCGTCGCCCTTTCGACGCTGGCGGGGCTGGCCTTCGGGGCCGCGGCCTGAGGTGTCGACCGGTCCTGCCCGGCGGTCCGGGCCGGACCGCCGGTCCCGCGGGTCAACTCCGTTTCGATCGCCCGGCGGAGCAGCGGACGCCGGCCCCGGGCGGCCGGATCTCGTCCGGGGATCCGTGGTCCCGCATCCCTTCCTCGATGCAGTCGACCAGGTGGCTCACGCAGTCGCAGACGATGGAGTACCGGCTGAACTGCCCCTCCCGCACGTCCCGCACCAGGCCCACCCGTTTCAGGACGGCCAGGTGCTTGGACACGGTGGTGATGTCGGAACCGACGGCCTCCGTGAGCTCCCCGACGCAGCGGGGTGCCTCCTCCAGCATCTCGATCATCAGGAGACGGGAAGGATGGGCCAGGGACTTGAGGATGGACGCCCTGCGCAGAAGCCGTTCCCGATCCGGAATCTCCATGTTCCATCACCATCCTGATTGGCGATTCGGCCAAACAATGCTTGACACATTTGGCCTTTCGGCCAATAATAAGGCGAGATTCGTCGTCTGTCAACGCTTCAAGCCAAAGGAGCATCCATGAGCGACACGCCGAACGCAGGTCTGGGATTCTTCGCGAAATACCTCTCGCTGTGGGTCGCGCTCTGCATAGCCCTGGGTGTGGCGATCGGATACTTCCTGCCCGGGGTTCCCGCCTTCCTGGGCAGGTTCGAGTACGCCAAGGTGTCCATACCCGTAGCCGTCCTGATCTGGCTCATGATCTACCCCATGATGTTGAAGGTGGACTTCACCAGCATCCGAAACGCCGGCCGGAAACCCAAGGGGCTCATAGTCACCCTGGTCGTCAACTGGCTCATCAAGCCCTTCACCATGTACCTGATAGCCTGGTTCTTCCTCAAGGTCGCGTTCAAAGCCTTCATACCTTCCGGCCTTTCGACGGAATACCTGGCCGGCGCCGTGCTCCTGGGGGCCGCGCCCTGCACCGCCATGGTCTTCGTATGGTCCTACCTTTCCGACGGGGATCCCGGCTACACGGTGGTTCAGGTGGCGGTGAACGACCTGGTAATCCTCTTCGCCTTCACCCCCATCGTGGCCTTCCTGCTGGGCGTGAGCGACGTCCGGGTCCCCCTGGACACCCTGATCCTCTCGGTCGTGCTCTTCGTGGTGATTCCCCTGGGATTCGGGGCCCTGACCCGCTCCCGGCTCATCCGGAAGCGCGGCAAGGAGTGGTTCGACGGGGTGTTCGTGAAGAAGTTCGACGGCATCACCGAGGGCGGCCTATTGCTCACCCTAGTCATCCTGTTCGCGTTCCAGGGCGAGGTCATCCTCCGAAATCCCATCGCCATCCTCCTGATCGCGGTCCCTCTGGTTCTCCAGACCTACTTCATCTTCTTCATCGGGTACGGATGGGCCAAGGCCTGGAAGGTCCCCTACGAGATAGCCGCTCCCGCGGGGATGATCGGGGCGTCCAACTTCTTCGAGCTGGCCGTGGCCGTGGCCGTGAGCCTCTTCGGCCTCTCCTCGGGCGCCGCTCTGGCCACGGTGGTGGGCGTGCTGGTGGAGGTGCCCGTGATGCTGTCCCTGGTCCGGATCGCCCGGGCGACCCGTTCCCGATTCCCGGGCGCGGCGGAGCCGGAAGCCGAGCTCGTGCCCTCCCGCGCGAAGTAGCCGGCGGTCCCGCGAAGGAGGCGTTCGATGTCCAGCCGGGCCCGCGTCGCGACGGATTTTTCAAGCGTCACGGGCGCCCTTCCCCGGACGGAAGGGATCCTCAACCTCACCCCCGCGGAGGCCGCCGAGTACCTCTCCAAGGGGGCGATCCTGGTGGACCTCCGGGAGGCCTACGAGACGAATTTCCGGGTATTCGAGGTTCCCCAGACCATCCACCTCCCCTGGACCCTTTTCTCCAAGGGCTTCGAGCGGCTGCCGCGGGACCGTCCCCTGGTCCTGGCCGACGCCTCGGGCATCTACGGCCGGGAGGCCGCCCGGATGCTCCGGAACGCCGGGTTCACCAACATCGCGAAGATGGCGGGCGGCATGATCGACTGGGACCGGGAGGGCCTCCCGGTGAGGAGGGATCCCCTGTTCGAGCTATCCGGACAATGCGCGTGCAAGCTGAAAACCCGTACGGGCAAGAACCCCCTCCTGGACAAGAACGCCGTCGTGATCGACCCGTCCCGGGAGGAGTCGCCGTGAAGAAGGTCCTTTTCCTGTGCGTCCACAACTCCGCCCGCAGCCAGATGGGAGAGGCCTTCCTCAAACGCCTCGCCCCTGAACGGTTTGAGGCCGAGAGCGCGGGGCTCGAACCGGGGACGCTCAACCCTTACGTGGTCCGGGCCATGGCGGAGGCCGGAATCGACATCTCCCACAATCCCACCAAGAGCGTCTTCGACCTGCACGCCCGGGGCGCGGCGTTCGACTACGTGATCACCGTCTGTTCCAAGGAGGCGGCCGAACGCTGCCCGATCTTCCCGGGCCGGGCCGAGCGGATCCACTGGCCCTTCGAGGATCCGTCCTCCTTCCGGGGAAGCGACGAGGAGATCCTGGCCCGGGTCCGCTCGGTGCGGGACGAGATCGAGCGGGCCGTGCGGCGGTTCATCTCAGAGAGGGGCTGACGATCCGACGGGAAGCCGCGGGACCCAGAATCGCGAGCCGTTCCACCGTTTGCGGTTTCTAACCGGATCCGTCATACTCTCCTTGGAGGGGAACGGATGCTCGACACGGGCCGCCTGGCCGCGGATGAACGCCGCGCCTACAGGATCTTCCTCGTCTCCCTGCTGGGCGCCCTGGTGGTCCTGTTCACGGGGGTGTTCCTGGGCTTCACCGCGCGCAACGCGGACTTTCTCCGGGAAGTCGTGCTGGAGCGGGCCCAGTCCCTGTTCCGGCAGATCGTGATGACCCGTCAGTGGGCGTCCGAGTACGGCGGGGTCTATGTCCGGAAGGGCCCGGGGGTGGAATCCAACCCGTGGCTGGAGCACCCCGACCTACAGGCCGCGGACGGTTCCCTCCTGACCCTGCGCAACCCCGCCCTGATCACCCGGGAGATTTCGGAGATCGCCTCGGTGCGGGACGACTACCGGTTCAAGATCACCAGCCTCAACCCCCTGAATCCGGGGAATATTCCGGACGACTTCGAGCGAAGGGCCCTGCGTTCCTTCGAGGCCGGCGCCCTGGAGTACTGGGAAACCACGGACGGCCAAGCGGGCCGGGAGTTCCGCTACATGGGGGCGCTGAAAACCGAGCGATCCTGCCTGGCCTGCCACGCCAAGCAGGGGTACCGAGAGGGGGACATCCGGGGCGGCATCTCCGTCACCTTCCCGGTGGACCGGCTCGAGGGGGAGCTGAAGAAGAACGTCGCCCTGGTCTTCTGGCTCGAGCTTCTGATCGCGGCGGGGACCCTGGCGGCCGTCCTCTTCTTCGTGATCCGCCTCCGGCGGCAGTTGGACCGGGTGCGTTCGGAACTGGAGCAGGCCGCCACCCGGGACGCCCTGACGGGGCTGTACAACCGACGGTACATCCTGGAGCGCTTCGTCCAGGAGGAATCCAAGTGCCGGAGGTCCGGCCAGCCCCTGGCCTGCGCTCTGATCGACGCGGACGACTTCAAGGCCGTCAATGACCGGTTCGGTCACGCCGCGGGGGACGCTGCCCTGCGGATCATCGCGGAAAACTTGAAGTCCGGGGTCCGGGAATACGACATCCCCGGTCGCTTCGGCGGCGAAGAGTTCATCATCCTATTCCCGGGCGTACGCGCCGCGGAAGCCCGGATCGCCTGCGACCGGATCCGGGCGGCCATCGAGGCGTCGCCCCGGCCCCCGGTCCTGGAAACCGCCCGGCTCACGGTCAGCGTCGGAATCTCGGATACCGTCTGCTCCCGGGGCGCCGGGACGAACCGGGACAGCCTGGATTCCCTGCTGTTCCGGGCGGACGAGGCCCTCTATCGGGCCAAATCGGGCGGCAAGAACCGCTGCGAGACCTGCCCGGACGAATCCGGAAGCCCGGACCGGGAACCCGGGACTTGACCCGGATTCCCTAGGAGCCTGTCGGAAGCGGCGTCCTCAGGGCGTCCGGGGCGCGAAAACGATTCTCCGGTAGCCTCGCCGAAGCCCGGATGGGCTTCGGCGCCGGCAAGGGGCGCGAAAGCGATCCTCCGGAAACATCGCCGAAGCCCCGAAGGCTTCGGCGCCGGCAAGGGGCGCGAAAGCGATTCTCCGGAAACATCGCCGAAGCCTCGCAGGCTTCGGCGCCGGCAAGGGGCGCGAAAGCGCCCCTTGCCGCTATTCCAGGCCCAGGATCGGCATGCCCCTCGGGTACTCCACGCTGAAGGAAAGGGGCAGGACCGACTCCTTTCCGGCGGGGAGCTTCAGGGTCCACACGAACGTCTCGTTCTCGATCTTGCGGAGGGTGTCCGTATCCTTCGAATACGGCGGAGCCAGGGCCTTGACCACGATCTGCTCGTTCAGGGACACCGGGAGCTGGTCGGAGACCTCCAGGACGATGTCCCGCTTCTTGGAGTTCTTGACCTTGATCTCGTACTCCCAGGTGGTCTTGGATTTCTTGGTCAGGGCGCCGGTGTTCTCGTCGAACTTGCGCAGGAGCTTCCGCTCCACCCGGATGCCCTCGTCGATCCCCAGGTCGGCCTTGAAGGAACCGCCCGCGGGCACGGCTTCCAGGGCGGCGTCGGCCACGTAGGACCCGTCCACGTAGACGTGGGAAGGCCCGGCCAGTATGGGATAGGCGGAATCGTTCTTCACTTCGCAGCGGAAGTAGGCGTACGGCGAGAGCTTGGGTATCGCCGCGTAGGAGAAGGTCACGGGCAGGTCCAGGACGGCGATGGTGACAGTCCGGTCCTTGTTGTCCGAGGACACCGTGGTGGCCCCCGGGATGGCGAAGGTCACGGCGGTGGCGCCCGTGGACGCTTGGGCCGTGTCGATCCGCATCTCCGGGGCGGGTTCGCCCCACGCTAGGTCCGAAGAGGATTCCGCCGCGCCGCGGACGCCCGCGGCGGCCGGAGCCGGGGCCGACTTGGCGGCCTCGTCCCGTCGCGCTGAGGGCGGGCTGTAGATATCCAGGTACCAGGGCGGCAGGACCGGGAGCGCTCCCCCCGCCTGGGGCCGGGCTGTGGACAGGAACAGCTCCGCGCCCTCCCAGCCCTCCCCGGTGTTCTGCCGAACCAGGGCCCGGTAGTGGACGGAGAGGCGGGCGGCCTCGGAATCGGCGCGAAGGACGTAGTCGGGGCGCCAGGAAGGGCCGGCGACCAGGTAGGAGACTTCCAGGACCGCCTTGGTCGGAGAGGAGGCGTCCAGGACCAGCTCCGCCTCGGTGACCGAGAGGCGCGTCCCGGCCCCCAGGCTCCGGATCTCCCGGTTCACCCGGTCGATCTCCGCCTGCAGGGCCTGGATCTCCCGGCGGGAGGTCCGGACCGTCTCGTTCACCGCCGCGTTCCGCTGTCGGTGGAAATCCAGCATCTTGGCCCAGGAGCCGGGATCCAGGGGCAGGGATTCGGAATTTCCGGCGTTGGAGGTCAGGCGCTTGGCCATGTCCGCCAGGAAAGTCCTCTCCGCCTCGGCCTCCCGGACCCGGTCGTTGACCAGGGTCAGCTTGTCCTCCAGGCCGCGCTTCTCGGTTTCCAGGGCCGTGAGCTGGGCGGACACGTCCCGGGTAAGCTGGCGGGCGGCCACCCTCACGTCCCGCAGGGTGAAGGCCCCCTTGCCGGAGACCTGGACGCTGGCGGGGTCCACCGAGGCGGGCAGGTTCCCGAAGAGGACCGTGGACTCGCCCTTGAACAGGCTCACCTCGGCCCGGCGGGTCACCAGGGCCCGATCCCCGTAGACCGTCACCCGCACCACCCGGGAAACCGCGGTCTCCTGGGCGCCCAGGGCCGCGGACAGGGCCAGAACCGCGAACAGGGTCATGACAAGTCGCTTACGCATAGGTCCTCCTCCCGGATGGATGCCGAATCAAGACTGCCCGGAGCCCTCAGGCCCCGGGGCCTTTCTCGTAAAAGCGGCGCAAGGCCGCGGTCATGAAATCGTGGTCGTAGGATCCGGCGGTCTCCCGGATGGAGTGCATGGCCAGGAGCGGGGAGCCCACGTCCACGGTCCGGATCCCGCTGAGGGCGGAGGACAGGGGGCCGATGGTCGAGCCCGGGGTCAGGTCCGCCCGCACGGCGAACTTCTGGCAGGGGACCGCCGCGTCCTCGCAGCAGGCGCGAAATCGGGCCTCCGACTCGGCGTCCGTGGCGTACTTGAAGTTGGCGTTGGCCTTGACCGCGGGTCCCCCGTTCAGGACGGGGGAGTAGGCCTCGTCGTACTTTTCCTGGAAGTTGGGATGCCAGCCCTGGGCGGCGTCCACGGACACGCAGAACGAGGCCGCCAGGGCGCGGTAGAAGCCCTCGGAATCGCAGCCCGAGCGGGCGCAGACCCGGGCCAGGACATCCCGGAGGAAGAGTCCGTCCGCCCCCTGCCGGGTCCCGGAGCCGATCTCCTCGTTGTCGAAGAAGACGGCGGCCTGGCCGTGGGCCCCCGGGGGGGCCGCGTTGAAGGCCGCCAGGATGGCGTGACAGCCCGCCAGGTTGTCGATCCGCCCCGAGTTGACCAGCTCCCCGTCCCGACCCAGGATCACCGCCCGGCTCGCATCCACCAGGAAGAGCTCCGCCCCCAGGATGTCCCGTACGGGCACGCCCAGGTTCCGGGCCGTCTCGGCCAGGGCCCACGGAGCGTCCCCTTCCGCCGGCCTCCGGTCCGCCAGGGGGGCGGCCACCAGGGCGGGCAGGTGGTTCTGCACGTTGTACTCGAACCCCTTGTTGACCTCCCGATTGAGGTGGATGGCCAGGTTCGGGATGACCGCCGCGGGTCCCGCGGGGTTGACCAGCCGGAGCTCCGGGCGGCCGTCCGAGCCCCGGACCGCGGCCCGGCCCGCCAGGGCCAGGGGCCGGTCCAGCCAGGTGGACAGGATGGGCCCCCCGTAGACCTCCACCGCGATCCGGTCCCCCGCCCTGTGCCGGAGGGACTTTTCCGGCCGGACCCTTAGGGCCGGGGCGTCCGTGTGGGCCCCCGCCAGGGCGAACCCGGTCCGGGCGGGGGATTCGCCGCCGATCCGGAAGGCGACGAGGCCGGAGCCGTTGCGGACCACGTAGTAGGTCCTGCCGGGTTCCAGGTTCCACTCGCTCCGCTCGTCCAGGGCCAGGGCTCCCCGGGCCTGGAGGGCCGCGGCCAGGGCGTCGGCGGCGTGGAACTGGGTGGGCGAGGCGTCCAGAAAATCGCAGAGGCTCTTCGCGGAAACGGCGGGCATGGCGGCTCCTGACATCGGGTTCTTCCGGAAAGGGTATCACCCCCGGGGCGGTCTTTCAAGGAAGGCTGTTCAGGGAAAGGATGTAGGCCCGGACCAGGAGGGCGCGGATCTCGAAGGCCCGGGCCCGGAGGTCCTGCCGGGGTCCGGAGGCCTCCCGGATCAGCACCTCCCGGGCGGCCTCGGGGGAGAGCCCCCTCCGCCGGACCAGGTGCTTGACCCGGAGCAGGGCCAGGAGCTCCGCCTCGGAGTATTCCCGGCGGCCGGACTCGCTGCGCCGCGGGGAGACCAGGGGGACGGACCGCTCCCAGTACCGGATCACGTGGGCCTTCTCCCCCAGGACCCGCTCCACCTCCCCGATCGAGTAGGAGCGCACGGCCCTACGCCCGGTCCGCCTTCCAGGAGGAGGAACCCCGGACTTCCAGGCCCACGGGGATCAGGGAGAACCCCAGGTCGGAGCGTATCTTGTTCTTGAGGTACGAGAGGTAGGACTCCCCGACGGCGTCGGGGCGGCTTGTGAAGAGGATGAACTTGACCGGGTTGATCCCGGACTGCACCGCGTAGCGGAGCTTGAACCGGGTGCGGGGTCCCACGGGGGGCGGATAGGCCGCCACCCAGTCCTCCACGGCCTTGTTCAGGGCGGAGGTCTCGATCTTCCGTGTGAGCTGGCCGAAGACCGCCAGGAGCATGTCCAGGAGCTTGGGGACTCCCGTTCCCTCCTTGGCGGACAGGGGAAGGACCGGGGCGAAGGCCATCTGGCCGAAGAAGTACCGGAGCTTGTCCCGGGAGGCCTCGAAGGAGTTCTTCAGGTCCGGCATCCGGTCCCACTTGTTCAGGGCGAAGACCAGACCCCTCCCCTTCTCCACCGCCAGGGCGGCGATCTTCTTGTCCTGGTCCGTGAGACCCTCCTGGGCGTCGATCATGAGGACCACGATATCGCAGTCCTCCACGGTGCGGATGGCCCGGTTCACGGAGTAGTACTCGACGTCCTCGTGGACTTTCTTCTTCCGGCGGATCCCCGCGGTGTCCAGGACCGTGATGCGCCGTCCCTTCCAGGTCGTGGATCCCTCCACCACGTCCCGGGTGGTGCCCGCGATCTCGCTGACCAGGGACTTCTGTTCCCCAAGAAGGCGGTTCAGGAGGGTTGATTTGCCCGTATTGGGTTTGCCCAGGATGGCCACCCGGACGTCGTCGTGCAGGTCCTCCTCCGAGGAGACCTTGGAGAAGTCCAGGCGGGCGACGATGCGCTCCACCAGTTCGTCCACGTTCCGGCCGTGCTCCGCGGACACGGCCACCAGCTCCGAAAAGCCCAGCCGGGCGAAGCCGTAGGCCAGGGCGTCCCGCTCCGGGCTGTCCGTCTTGTTGACCACCAGGATGGTGCGGTCCGCCCTTCGGCGGAGCCGGGCCGCGAGCTCCTCGTCCTCCGGGGTCAGGCCGGTGGCGTCCACCAGGAAGAGGATGAGGTCGGCCTTGTCCAGGGTGGCCACGGACCGCCGGGACACCAGGTCGTTCATGTCCGATCGCTCCAGGGTCACGCCCCCGGTGTCCACCAGGAGGACCCGGCGCTCCGTGCCCGGCAGGACGCATTCGGCGTCCACGGGATCCCGGGTGACTCCCGGGGTGGGGTCCGTGATGGCCCTGCGCTTGCGCAGGAGTCGGTTGAAGAGGGTGGATTTGCCTACGTTCGGCCGTCCGGCTACGACCACGACGGGGAGGTTCCGGTATCGGGTCCGGGCCGCGGGTGCCGCGGGGGCGGCGGGTTCCTGGGGGTTCGTCTCTCGCATGTCTTCCTTGCCGCTCGGGGCGGATCTGTTTCGGCCGGTCGGGCCGTTCGGGTTCACCGGAATACGCCCGCCTCCGGGTCGATGCGCTCCCGGAGGTAGCGCTCGATCTCCGCGGCGGACTCCATGGCCAGGACCTCCCGGGCCAGGGAGGCGGCCTCGCCGGAATCCGCGCCCCGGAGGAGGCGCTTGATTTCCGGGATGCTGACGCTGGACATGGAGAACTCGTCCAGGCCCAGGCCCAGGAGGACCAGGGCCGCGTAGGGGTCCGAGGCCATCTCTCCGCACATTCCCACGGAAATGCCCGCCGCCCGGCCCGCCTCGATGGTAGCCTTGATCAGGCGCAGGACCGCGGGGTGGAAGGGTTGATGGAGGTAGGCCACCTTCTCGTTGCCCCGGTCCACGGCCAGGGTGTACTGGATCAGGTCGTTCGTCCCGATGGAGAAGAAGGCCGACTTCTTGGCCAGGATGTCCGCCACCAGGGCCGCGGAGGGCACCTCGATCATGATCCCCACGGGGATGTCCTCGCGGAAGGCGTAGCCCGCCGCCCGGCATTCTGCCTTGGCGCGTTCCAGCAGGGCCAGGGCCTGGTCCAGCTCCTCGGGCACGGAGATCATGGGGAACATGATCCGGGCGTCCCCCTCCACGGAGGCCTTGAGGATGGCCCGGAGCTGGGTCAGGAAGAGGTCGTCCCGGGAGAGGCACAGGCGGATGGCCCTCCATCCCAGGAGGGGATTCTTCTCCTCCCGGCCCGAGAGCTCGGGGAGGGCCTTGTCGCCTCCCAGGTCCAGGGTCCGGATGGTGACGGGTCGGCCTTCCATGGACTTGAGCACGGACCGGTAGGCCCGGTACTGCTCCTCCTCCGAGGGGATGCGGCCGGGCTGGAGGAAGAGGAACTCGGACCGGAACAGGCCCACCCCGTCGGCACCGTGCCTGCGGACCGTGTCCACCTCCTCGGGTATCTCGATGTTGGCCTTGACCAGGATGGACCGGCCGTCCTTGGTCCGGACGGGCAGGACCTCGGTAGCCAGGAGGGCCTTCTCCCGCTCGACGTCCCGAGATCGGACCTGCTCGTAGCGGATCAGGGTGGATTCGTCGGGTTCCACGACCACCCTGCCCTTGCGGCCGTCCACGATCACCCCGTCCCCGTTGCGCACGTTCCGGGTGGCCCCCGCGACGCCCAGGACCGCGGGGATCTCGAAGGCCCGGGCCAGGATGGCCGCGTGGCTGGTCTTCCCGCCCCCGTCCAGGACCAGGGCTTTCACCGCCCGCTTGTTCATGGCGATGATGTCCGAGGGCAGGAGGTTGTGGGCGACCAGGACGATCTCGTCCTCCAGGTCGGAGAGGGTGAACCGCTCCCGGAACATCAGGTGGTTCAGGATGCGCTTGGTGACGTCCCGGATGTCCGCCACCCGGTCCTGGATGTAGGGATCCTGGACCCGGGAGAGCTGCTCGATCAGTTCCTGCTCCCGCTGGAAGACGATCCACTCGATGTTCCGGAGGGACTCCCGGAGGGAGGACTCGAGGCCCTCCATGAGCTCGGGATCCTCCAGCATGAGGAGGTGGGCGTCGAAGATCGCGGAATGGGTCGGACCCATCTCGCTTCGGGCCCGGTCCCGGAGCTCCGTGATCTCCCCGCGGGCCTTGCCGATGGCCGTCCGGAACCGGTCCCACTCGGAATCCACGTCCGCCGTGCGGATATAGTAGTTCGGTATGGAGACGTCCTCGTCCTCCAGGAAGAGGAAGGCTTTTCCGATGGCGATGCCCGGGGAAACCGGGACCCCGGTCAATTCTATCATTGGACGTATTTTAGCGTAGACCGGGTGGGGTGTCAAACCGGAGGGGCGGACGTTCCGCCGGGGCGGATCAGTTCAGCAGGAGCATGGGGTTGACCGTCCGGCCGTTCTTGAGGACGGTGAAATGCAGGTGGCTCCCCGTGGAGTACCCCGTGTTGCCCACCGCCCCGATCCGTGTCCCGATGGAGACCGCCTGGCCTTTCCGGACCGCTATGCTGTCCAGATGTGCGTACATGGACGCGTACCCCGAGTGGTGGGAGATGATGACGTAGTTGCCCGAGACGGCGTTGTACCCCGTGGTGGATACCCGCCCCTCCATGGCCGCCCGGACCGAAGCCCCGTGGGGGGCGCCGATGTCGATGCCCGTATGGAAGGTCCGGGTGCCGGAGAAGGGATCGTCCCTCCATCCGTACCAGCTGGTGATCCAGCCCCGGATCGGCCACTTGAACAGGTCCCCGTTGATCTCCCGGAGGGTGAAGCTGGAAAGCCGG
Organism: Spirochaetota bacterium; assembly: GCA_022703505.1. Lineage (GTDB taxonomy): Bacteria > Spirochaetota > Spirochaetia > Treponematales > UBA12059 > JAAYUR01. Next base: position 26,442 of record JAKLDN010000004.1, read on the forward strand.
GCGTCCGGGAGGAAGAGCTTCCGGCCCTCAAAAAGCGTACCGGGACCCACCCGGTTCACCTCGGCCACCCTGTCCGCGGGGACGGAATACTTGGCCGCGATCGATTCCACCGTATCCCCCGCCGTCACTTCGTGCAGGATGCCGTTCATGTTGGGAATCTTGAGGTGGGTCCCGATCCGGATGGCCCGGGTATTCCGGATGTCGTTGAAGCTGATCAGGGTGTCCACGGTCACGCCGAAGGCCTCCGCGATCATTCCGGGTATATCGCCCTTCTTGACCTCGTAGACCTGGTACCAGAGCCCCTCGTCCCGGGGCGGGGTCTCCGCGATAAGTTCCGCCCCCGCCTCGGCCTCGAGGGTCTCCAAGGCGAGGGTCCGCATGTCCGCGGAGCCGACGGACACGGCCGCGTCGGGGAGGCTTGCCGGGGAACCCAGGAAGAGCGCCGCGAAGACGAGCGCCGAGGATACGGCCGCGAAGGTCCCGCGCCCGTCGAACGCCTCAAGGGGGTCCCTATGAAAAAACCTTGCAGCCCTCATCCCCTGCCCTCGCCCGCACCGTCAGACTCTCGAACCGCTCGTTCCACGGTCCATCCTAAACGAAATACTCCGGCCCCGCAACCGGAAATATGTGGCTCCGCCTCCCGGCCCCTCAATGGGGCAGGATGATGACGCTCACCTCTATGCCCCGGTCCAGGGCCGCGGCCTGGGCGGCGGCCTTGTCGATCTTACCCCGGGGCAGGGGATGGGGCGGGGCGTCCCCGATCAGCACGATCATCCGGGCCTCCGCGGACCAGGGAAAGGCCGTGGCCGCCTCGTGCAGGGCCTCGTACACCGCTTCGGGGATGTCGCGGCCCCCCGCCACCCGGACGGCGGTCACGTTGGCCGTGAAGGCCCCGAAGTCCGCGGTGAAATCGTATCGCTTGGTCAGGTAGTCCTCGAAGTAGTCCTTGTAGAGGACCAGGCCCAGCCGGAAGGAGCGGAACTCCGAGATCCGGTCCCGGATCATGGCCGGAAGGCTCTCCTTCACCGCGTCGATGTCGTCCTTCATGCTGTCCGTGGTGTCCAGGCAGAGCACCAGGTCCACGGACTTCCCCCGGGCGGTGTCCAGGATCTTCCCGAGCTTGTCGTTGATGTCCTCCCGGCCCGTCGAAAAGAGGGCGTCGCCCTTGCCCGCCTGGGCGATGGCCTCGAAGGCCCGGACGGTCTCCTTCATGTACAGGCTCTTGTCCGGCTCCGCCGGGGGCGTCGGGGGAGGCGCGGGCCGGGGGAAGGGCTTCTGGGTCACCCGGATCTCGTAGGGATTGTCCCGGAAGCCCCCGGTATAGTCCGCGTAGGGCTTGGGGAAGGCCCGGATGTTCACGAAGGTCCCGTCCGAGAGGAAGACCTCCCCCTGTCGCGACCAGGGGTACCCGTACTCTACGACCCAGGGCAGGAATATGTGGAAGGCGGATCCGAGTTCCGGATCCGGTTCCGGGGTGGAATCGATCAGGGACCAGATCCCCCGGGCGGGATCCAGGAACTTGCCGTCCAGCAGGCGCTTCTCGTCCCCGTTGACGGGATTCTTCTCCGGGGCCCGGTAGGCGTAATTGTCCGCCTTACCCGCGGGATCCTTGGTGGTCTCCGTGAGCAGGACGCTCCCCAGGCCGGGCTTGGCGCGGATGTAGAGGTGATAGCCCCCGTCGGCCCTCTGCTCGATCCGGAGATCCTCGGGGGCGAGGGTCAGGGCGGACGCCTCCCCCGGTGTCTGGGCGCCCGCGGAGAGGGCGAGGGCGGCCAGGGCGATCCACAGGACTTCGCGGGTCTTCACCCTTCCAGTATCGGCGCGGATCTTCCTTCGAAAAAGCATGGAGGAAGCTGGAAAGGAGCGACAGGATAACAGGATTTTTAAAGGATCAACAAGATAGATCCTATATTTTTTACATATATAGAATTGGTTTAAAAATACGATAGCCAGCATCCAACTGAATTCATCATAGTGAACGAGAAAGATCCGGAAAAACAGGATCCTATATCGCGTTCCATGTGAGATCATGGACGACATTTCCATCCTGTCCATCCGTATTCAATCCTGTGTATCCTGTCCGCTCCCGTCCCCGTATTCGTCCCTAGTCAATTCCTTTTAGGAGCCCGAAACGGAGCTTCTGGGTCAGGATCCGGGCCGCGGCGTCCCGGACCCGGGCCTCCCGAAGCTCCCCGCTCCGGACCGCCTCCAGGAGGGCCCGATAGACCTCCCGGGCGACCCGTCCCCCGCTTGCCATGACCATGTCGGCTCCGGCCCGGACGGCGGCAACCGCGGCGTCCCCCGCACCGCCCTCCCCGGACAGGGCCTTCATGGCCACGTCGTCGGTCAGGACGACGCCCCGGAACCCGAGCCCCTCCTTGAGCCGCCCGATCACCGCCGGCGACAGGGACGCCGGGGCCTCCGGGTCCAGGGCCGGGAACCGGGCGTGGGAAAGCATGACGACCGCGACGTCGGCCCGGATCGCCCGGCGGAAGGGGGGATCGTAGAACGACTCGACCTCCCCGAGGGCCGCGGGAACGACCGGCACGGCCTTGTGGGGATCCTCCGAACCGTTTCCGGGATAGTGCTTGGCGGCGGCCGCGGTGCCCTCGGCCTGCTGGGCCGCGAGGAAGGCCGCCGCCAGGGCGCCGGCCTCCTCGGGATCCGCGGAGAAGGCCCGGGTGCCCAGGAAACCCCCGTTCCGGGCGTCCCAGGCCTCCGCAACGGGGGCGAGGTTGAGGTTGATTCCCAGGGCCTTGAGCTCCCGCCCGGCTACGGCCCCGGCCCGGGAAACGGCCGCGGGGCCCGCCTCACCCTGGGTCCGGGCGGAGGGCAGCCGGGTCACCCCGTCCCGGAACCGGAAGACGTCGCCCCCCTCGTGGTCCACCGCGATGAACAGGGGTATCCCCGCCCCGGTTCCCCGGGCGATCTCCTGGGCCAGGTCCAGGGCGGGCCGCAGGTCCCCGGCCGGGGGGGGGATGTTGAACCCGAAGAGGATCACCGCGCCCGCGGGGAGCTCCTCGAGGAGCCTGCGGGACGGCTGGTCCAGGGAGCCCCGGCCTCCGATCCCGGTCATGACCAGCTGTCCGCAGGCGGCCTCCAGGCTCAGGGCCCCGGCCAACACCCGGGCCCGCTCGGCATGCCCGGCCCAGGGATCGGAGGAGACGGCCGCGGGCTCCGAGGGATCGCCGGGCAGGCAGGCGGAAACCAGGGTCGCCAGGACCAGGACCGCCGCCCGGGCGGATGCGAAGACCGCTGCGGTCGGACTCGAACCGGGCCTCATGGGCCGCCCGCGGAGCCCTCGCCGGGGCCTTCCTCGACCGGGTAGTCCTGATCGCGGAAGGCTTCCTCCAGGGCGCCCGAGAGATCCTCGTCGTCCTCGAAGAGCCGGGGAGGCGCTCCCCCGGGCTGGGCGGCGATCCGGGCGGCCAGGGCCGCGGCCCCGCGGGCGAAGGGGGATCCGGGGCGGGACAGGGCCAGGGGGGTGCGCTCGGCCACCGAGCGGGGCACCGCATCGTCCCGGAGGAGGAAGCCGACGTACTCCATCGGGATGCCCAGGTTGCGCGTGACCATATCCCGCAGGTGGAGCCCCAGGGAGGCGTCCTTGGGACCCCGGCCCTCGTTCAGGACCACCCGGGGGAAGAACCGGGAAAGCTGCTCCAGGGCCGGAGGGGCGGAGGCGGGAAAATCACGCGCGAGCTCCCGAGCCAGCTCCAGGAAGGAGGCTCCGGAGCCTTCCACGCGCCGGGACACGAAGTCCGCGACCCGGCGGCGCTCCTCGCTGGCCCGGGGGAAGGACCGGAACAGCATCCGGTAGACCGAAGTTTTCAGGAAGGAATAGGCGTTCAGGATCGAGGTCGCCTCCGGCTGGATGACCAGCAGGCCCGAGGAGGAGGTCAGGAAGAAGTCCACGACGTTGTAGGAGGAGCCGGCTCCCAGGTCCAGGAGGACGAAATCCGCGGGAAGGCGGGCGAGTTCCCGGAGGATCCTCTGCTTCACGAAGAACTCGAGGTTGGCCGTGCCGGGCAGGAGGTTATCCCCGGGGATGAACCAGAGCCGATCCACCCGGGTCTCCACCAGGAGGTTGGCCAGGGATTTCTCCTGCCTCCAGGCCAGGGCCCCGATGCCCGGGTTGCGGTTCTTCACGCCCAGGCAGGTGTGCAGGTTCGCGCCCCCCAGGTCCAGGTCCGCCAGCACGACCGTCCTGCCCAGGCCGGCCAGGCAAACCCCCAGGTTCGCCGCGAGGACCGTCTTGCCCACGCCCCCCTTGCCGGAGGCGATCGGAAGTATCGTGACCATGCTACTCCGTGGTTTCCGCGCTCGAGTCGGACAACGCGATACCCTGACTGTACAGGAAGCGCCGGCCTCCGGCAAGACGGAGCGCCTTGAAGCGGAGGGCCCGGGGGGATACACTCGATCCATGTCCAAGATCCTCCCCCGCGCCCTGGGCCTGGCCGCGGTCCTGCTGGCCGCCCTGCCCTGCCGGGCCTACACCCCCGATCCCCCCCCGGTCATCGAGGTGACGGACACCCAGACGGAGGGTTCCGCCTTCCTGATCCTGGAAACCTACCCGTCCGGCGCGGACGTCTACCTGGACCGGGTCTTCATCGGCCGGACTCCCCACGACCAGCGGGGTGTGGTTCCGGGCCTCCATGTCCTGCGATTCGAGCTGGCGGGCCACAGGTCCCGGGAACTGGTCCTGGACCTGGCGGAGAAGCGGACGTATACGATCCAGGTGATCCTGGTGCCCCGGACGGGCCGGCTTTCCGTCTCGGTCACCCCCACGGATGCCCGGGTATCCGTGGACGGCTCGGAGCTGTCCGGGTCCCTGGCCGAGGTGCCCGCGGGGATCCGCACCGTGCGGGCCTCCCGCTTCGGGTACGAGGAGGCCGTCCAGAACGTCTTCGTCCCCGAGGACGGGATAGCCTCCGCGGCCTTCGTCCTGGAACCCGCCCCCTTCACCCTCTCGGAGCTCCGCCTGAAACGGCCGTCCTTCAATCCCGCGAACACGGGCCCCCTGGGCCTCGCGGAGATACGGTTCACCGTCACGAGTTTCGGCCGGGCGGAGCTGGAGATCCGGGATTCCGGAGGCGAACGGGTAGCGCGGATCCCCGTGCCGCCCTTCGACCGGAACGTCCAGATCCTAGTCTGGGACGGCCGGGGCCCGGACGGACGTCCCCTTCCGGACGGAGAGTACTCCCTGGAACTGCGGGCCTTTCCGGAGGACCCGGGCACGGATCCCTCCGAATTCGTCCGTCGGGGGATCCTCCGGGTCGATTCCACCTTCCTGGTCGCACCCCGGGGGCTGTCCGGCGGATTGTCCGGGCTGGCCCTCTTCCCGGACCCCTTTACGGATCCGGGACGCCTTCTGCGCTTCCACGGGGCCGTCCGTCCCGCCTTCACCCCGGCGGGAGTCTTGGACGGTTCCTTCATCTCCCTGGGGGCCCAGACCGCCTTCGGCCCCGCAGGGGAAGCGGCCCTGCAGGGCTCCTTCGATCCCGGAGACGCCGATTCCGGTTCCCTCGGGGCGGGCCTGAAGCTGACCCTGGTCCGGGCGGACCGGTTCCAGGCCGCGGCCTTCGCGGCGGCGGCCCTAGGCTCCCCCGGGGGGGATCCCGTCGCCGTGCCCCCGGCCCGCCTGGGCTTCTCCGCGGCCCTGGGCAGCCTCCGCGCCTACGGCGGGCTGGCCCTGGAGCTCGAGGTCCCCTCCTGGGCGGACCCCGCTCCCGTGCTGGCGGCCCGGGCCGGGGCGGCCCTGGCCGGAGGCCGCTTCGGCGCGGGGCTCTCGGCGGCGATCCGGACGGAAGCCCTGGCGGGCGGATTCGCCCTGGACGGCACGATCCGGACGGCCCTGGAGGCCCGGGCCTTCCTGGCCCCCCTGCCCCTGGCCCTGGGCCTCTGCCTGGGCGTCGACTTCGACGTAGGCGGCCTTTCCGCCCTCCGCACCGGCCTGGAACTTTCCCTGACCTTCTGACGTCCGAGGAGCCCCCATGACCCCCGTTTCCCTTGTCGCCTGCGCATCCTACGATCCGGCCGCCCTCCGGGCCGCCGCGGCCCGGGCCTTCGACCTGGCGGACGGTCCGGATCCGTCCGGCAAGACCGTGCTCCTGAAGCCCAACCTCCTTTCCGCGAGCCACCCGGACAAGGCCGTTACCACCCACCCGGAGGTCCTGCGGGCGGCGATCCGGCTGTTCCGGGAGCGAGGGGCGGCCCGGATCCTGGTGGGCGAGTCCCCGGGCTGGCAGAGCGCCTCCCTGGTGGCCGGCAGGACGGGCGTCCGGGCCGTGGTCGAGGAGGAGGGCGTCGAGTGGGCGGACTTCTCCGAGTCCGCGGTCATGGAGGTTCCGGAAGGCCGGGTGGTCAAGCGCTTCGACGCGGCCCGGGCCGCCCTGGACGCGGACATCCTGGTGAGCCTTCCCAAGCTCAAGACCCACAAGCTCCTCTACTTCACCGGGGCGGCCAAGAACCTCTTCGGCATCGTGCCGGGGCTGGGCAAGAGCCGGTACCACCTGCGGTTCCCCGAGCGCCGGGAGTTCGGGGCCATGATCACGGACCTGGTCCTGGCCGCCAAGCCCGCGTTCTCCCTGATGGACGCCGTGGTCGGGATGGAGGGACCCGGTCCCGGAAACGGGACGCCCCGGCCCCTGGGCTGGCTCCTGGCCTCCCGGGACTGCCTGGCCCTGGACTGGACGGCCTCGGGCCTGATCGGGTACGAGCCCGGGGACATCCCCTACCTGGCGGACGCCCGGGACCGGGGCATCCTGGTCCCCCGGGACATCGAGGTCCGGGGCCTGGATCCCGGGCGGGAGCGGGTGACGGATTACAAGCGGATCCACGTCCCCCACGACACCGACTTCTTCCGGGCCCGCCTGCCCGGCTTCGTACACCGGATCGCCCGGAACCTGGCCGTGGAGCGCCCCGCCTTCTCGGACCGGAGGTGCGTCGCCTGCGCGGGCTGCGTGAAGATCTGCCCCGCCGGGGCCCTCGCCTTCCGGGAGGGCAAGCGGGCCCCGGTGATCGACTATGCCGCCTGCATCCGATGCTACTGCTGCCACGAGATCTGTCCCGCCGACGCGATCCGGCTGATCCGGCGGCCCTGGTGACGCGGCGGCGATCCCGGAGCGCCCGCTAGGAGACGACTCCGAAGTTCATGAACAGGTAGGGAAGCCGCTTGCGCAGGATGTCGTAGGAGAAGAAGCGCCGGCCCAGTCGGAAGTTGTGCTCCGCCCAATCCTCCCGCATCGAGGGGTCCGCCAGGAGCTCGATCGTCTGCCGGACGGTGTCCCGGGTTATGAACCCGTCGATGGACACCACCTTGAAGCCGATGGGGTCGATGTCCTGGGCGTAGATGGCGTACTGGTTCACCAGGATGGGTTTCCGGTAATAGACGGCCTCCAGGAAGGCGTTCCCGAAGCCCTCGTAGGTCGAGGGATAGGTGACGAAGTCGCAGGCCACGTAGGCGTCCCAGAGGCTGTAGACCTTGCCCCCGTCGGGCCTTGCGCCCCGCTCCGGGGCCAGCAGGTCGGGCCGGATCAGGAGCGGCACCTCCAGCAGGGCGGCGTAGTCCGTGATCCGGTTGAAGTAGGCGTTCCCCTCGTCCAGCTCGGGGTGGGAGATCAGGAGCCTGCCCCGCCCGGCCCCTTCGGGGGTCTTGTTGTACCGGGCCACGAGTTCGATGGCGTTCTCGATGCCCTTCCGGGCCACGATGCGGGTGGGCTGGAGGAAGATGACCTCGTCCTCGGTCAGACCGAAATCCTTCCGGAAGCCGGCGTTGTAGGCGTCCGGTTTCACGGGCTCCTCGTCGAAGTCCCACACGTTGGGGATCATGAACGAGGATAGTCCGCAGCGGAAGGCCAGCTGCTGCCGGGCCTCGGTGTTGATCACCACGTGGGCGATGGAGTGCAGCTTGGGCGGGAAGGACCGGCCCAGGTAGTCCTCCGCGCAGCCGGTCAGGAACCGGGGCCGTTCCCAGAAGAAGTCGTGGTGGTGGGCGATGGTGGGCATCTCCGTCTCGGCGATCAGCTCCGTGATCGCCAGGCCCAGGGGGATGTGCATGGGGATGGCCAGGGCGTTCTCGGGGATGATCAGGTCGACGCCGAAGTCCTCGATGAACTTGTACAGTTCCGCCTTGATCCCGCCCTTGATCTCCCCGACGTCCGCGGTCAGGCCCCGCCGTCGGGAGGCGTCCCGGAAGATCTCCTTGTGCAGGGCGTGGACTTCGGGCTGCAGGAAGTACGCGGCCGGGACGACCCGGGAACGCTCGGGGTACCAGTCCGACAGTCCGGAAAAGAAGAAGGTCTCGTAGCCGAGCTCCGTGAGCACGTCGTCCCATTTCCGGGTTTCCAGGGACACTCCGTCCGTCCCCTGAAGACGGGTGGACACGAACCCGATACGCCGGATATCCCGGGCCTTGGTCAGGTACATCGCTGGGCCTCCCGGAAGAATGGAATGCCCGGAAGGAGCCGAACCGCGCCCCCGGGAAGTCTTCCGACTCTTATACTATCGGAGGTACCGGGCGCGGGTGCCAGGGTCTAGGATCGAAAGCTGCCGCCCGGACCGAGGGGAACGCAGAGGAAGGGATCCCTTCCCCCTAGTCGGAACACGGCGGAGGCCGCCAGGAACGTCGGCAGCACCGTATCCGGAAGGACTCCCTCCACCCGGTCGTCCCCGGCCCGGAGCCTCAGGGATCGGGCGTCCCCGGCGAACAGGGCCGTGCGGAACCCCGCCGCCCGGGCAGGGGCCATGTCGTTCAGAAGGTCGTTGCCCACGTAGACCGCCTCGTCCGGGGAGATCCTTCGGCTTGCGAGAGCCCGGGCCAGGATCCGGAAGAGCTCCGGGTCGGGTTTGGCCCGGCCCAGGCGCCAGGACCAGACCCGGAGGTCCGGCTCGAAACCCAGGGAATCCAGGCTCCGCCCGAAAGCGGCCTCCAGGGCCGGCTCGGTGTAGTACTGGGCGTTCGAGACGAGCCCCAGGGCCAGTCCGGACGAGCGGGCCGAATCCAGTAGTTCCGCCGCCCCGGGCATGGGGGCCGCGGGGTTGAGGACCGCTTCCCGGGCCGCCCCGAGGAGTCGCGCCTCCGGAAGGGACAGGCCGGTCAGGCGGGCCAGGAGGGCCGCCCCGTCCACCTCGGGCCAGGGCACCCCGGTTTCCCGGGCCGCCCGGTGCTCCGCCCGGATCTCCTCCAGAAGGCGCTCCTCGAACCGGGAGGGCCCCTCCCGGATTCCGAATTCCTTCAGAACCTCCGCCAGGGCCGCCGGGCCGGCATCCGGACCGGACTCGGCCGTCTCCGCGGCGGTGCCCACCTCCCCGGCGCCGCTGGACACGAGGGTTCCGTACACGTCCAGGATCAGGGCCCGGGGCCGCCGGGGCAGGGGCCTGCCGGCCAGGGACGAAAAGGGTTCCGGCAGGTCCGGGGGTGGAAGGGGCCGGACGGGCGGGGTCCGGTCCCGGAGGAAGGAAACCAGCCGGGCATGCTCCTCCGGGGCCAGGGGGCCGGGCGGGGACCTGCCGCCGGGATCCGCGGGAACCCTCAGAGGCCGGGGCAAAAGAAGCCCTCCGGAGAAAGGAGCACCCGGGCCAGGGCCTCCCGGTCCGGGGCCGCCCCGGAGCCCGGACAGGCCGCCGTGCGTTCGTAGGCCGCGGCCAGGCGGTCCCCGCAGCGGTAGGGGGAGTATTCCTCCAGGGCTTCCGGAGGGGGCGGAGGCGGGGCGTCCCACCAGGATGTCAGGAAGGGATTTGCCCGTTCCATCTCCGCCGAGGCCGCCGGATCGTGGTAAAGCCGTTCCAGGATCTCGGCCTGGGCGGCCGGATCCAGGACGCCGAAGTCGGCTCCGCCTTCGGGAAGGGCCGCGGCGCGGACCTCCGCCAGGCGGCCCGCCAGCCAGGTAGGCTCGCCTCCCAGGGCGTCCGAGAGGGCCCGGAAAACTGCCTGGAGGGCCGAGTCCAGCCGGGCTCCGAAGGCTTCCCGGGAGAAGAGTCCCTCGGGGACCCGAATGGCGGGATACAGGGCCGGATAGGGGATCCCGGTCGCCTCGAAGTCGGGCACCACGGAAGGAAGCCGCCTCCCCGCAACGGGCACTCCCCGGGCCAGGGGTTCCAGGAAGGAGAAGCCGAAGCCTTCCTTGACGGAGGTCGTGACCGCCGTCCGGGTCCGGGCATAGAGGGCGTCCAACGACGCGGAGAGTCCCGCCTCGAAGGACACCCGGGCTCCCGTTTCCCGGGCTAGGTACTTCCACGCCTCGTAGAGCGGGAAGTCCTTGGGATTGCTGGGGGGCAGGGTCACCGCCGCGGACAACCCCGGGGGCAGCCATCTCGAAAGGAGGATGACCTCCCCGAGGTTCTTCCGGGGTATGCCCCGTACCGGGTAGAGGACCAGATCCCCCCGGCCGGCGGCGGCGCCGGGGGTCGGGGCTCCCGGCGCGGGAAGGGGGTTCGGCAGGAGTTCCAGATCGGACTCCGGGAGCCCCGCGGACCGCAGGGCCCGGTAGTCCCGGCCGTTCAGGACCGCCCAGCGGCAGCCCGCCGGATAGGGAAGCCTGTTCAGGAGCACGTCGGGGCGCCAGTCCTCGGCGAAGTCGTGGGCTTGGATGAGGACTCGCGCCCCGTCCCCGGACAGTACGGACAGTGCCGGGCAGAGGGCGGCGTTCTTGCGGATCGTGGGATTGTGGACGTGGTAGAGGAAGGGGCCCGAGCCTGCCAGCCGCTCCGCGGCGGCCGCCAGGTCCAGGGCCAGGGCGGCCCCCCGGTCCCGGGCCTTGTCCGTCGGGACGGGCTCCCCCGGCGGATCGTAGGCCAGGCCGGGCACCGCCTCCCAGGGCACCCCCGGCGGCTCCGGGGGCTCCTCCCCCGTCAGGAGGCCCGCCTCGATACCGGCCCGGGCGCAGGCGTCCAGGTGACGGCGGATCACCGTGGTCACCCCGCCGGGCTTGAGGTGGTAGTGGACGATGACGACCTTCATCCGCGCCGCCGGACGTAGAGGAAGGCCGCGGCCAGCATGAGGGCATGGTCCCAGCCCGGACCGCCCAGGCTTTCCAGGAATTCCTCTTCCGGTATCTCCCGGACATCCACGATCTCGTGCTCATCCAGGGACTGGTCCCCCTCAGGGCGGAGATCCTCGGCCAGGTAGACCCGGAAGCGGTTGGTCAGGATGGCGGGATTCGGGGACAGGTCCCCCAGCAGGGTCAGTCGCCCGGCCGTGTAGCCCGTCTCCTCCCGGAGTTCCCGGGCGGCGGCCCGTTCCGGGTCCTCCCCGGACTCCACGACACCGCCGGGGAACTCCAGGCTGACAGTGCCGCTCCCGTGGCGGAACTGGCGGACCGCCAGGACGTATCGAGCCCCGTTCCGCGTCAGGATCGGCACCACGACTCCCCAGTCCGGGGCGTCCAGGATCACGAAGCGCCCCGTCTTGCCGTGGGGCCCTCTCCGTTCCACCTCGGAGGCCTTGAAGATTCCGAAATCCTGTATTGGACGCTCGCCCCGGGACTCCCAGGGATCCGATCCGTTGGGCATGGTTCCTTCATAGTATTCTCTTGCCCGGGGGCTGGCAAGCGCGGTTCTGTATTGTATCCTGTCGCCGACCCGCGTACTGCGGGCCGTGGCAGCATCGTCAGGAGGTACAGCATGGACATGCCCGACTGGGTCACCGGGTTTCCCGGAGCGGTAACGGTTTCCGACGGGAACCACAGGATACTTTGGATGAACGACAAGGCCGCCCAGGTCTTCTCCTCGGACGGTGGACGATCCCTGATCGGCGGAGACCTGATGGCCTGCCACAACGACCGGTCCAAGGAGATACTCCGGCGCATGCTGGCCGACGGGAAGCCGAACATCTACACGATCGAGAAGAAGGGGGTGAAGAAGCTCATCTACCAGACCCCCTGGAAGGACGAGTCCGGACGCGTCGCCGGGCTCGTGGAGCTCTCCCTGGAGATCCCCTTCGAGATGCCCCACTTCGTCCGGAGCTGAATCCCGCGGGCTCCGATCCCCGGTATCCATCCTAGTCCGCCTTCGAATGACCCTTGTTCTTTTTCTGACCACCGGTTATTATATGATCAGCGGTAATAGCCGGAGGTGCGGATGGGGATCCAGGAGCGGAAGAACCGGGAAAAGGAAGAGCGGAAAACCCTGATCCTGGCCAAGGCCAAGGAGCTGATCCTGGAGCACGGGATCGACGCCCTGTCCATGCAGGAGATCGCGGACGGAACGGAGTTGTCCAAGGCGACCCTCTACCTCTACTTCCAGAGCAAGGAGGCGATCCTCAAGGAGATCCTCGCGGAATCCGCCTCCGCCTTCGTGGAGTACGTGGAGTCCCGGATCTCCCCGGAGTCCTCGGGGATCGAGGCCCTGCGGACCCTCTGGGCCAGCTACATGAGCCTGTACGGGGAATCCCACGAAGTCTTCGTGCTCACCGGGATCAACAACTTCCTGGAGCCGGGCTTCCTGCTGGACCTGGGCCGGACCGGAGCGGACCTCGATACCCCGCCGGGGCGGATGCTGGCCATGATCGCCCGGGTGCTGGAACGGGGGATCGCCGACGGGACCCTCAAGACGGACCTCAAGCCCCTCAAGCTGGCCCGGACGGTCATCCTGATCGCCACAGCCATCATCGACACCGTGGCCCGCCTGCCCCGCCCCGCCCGGGACTCCCGCATCATCCTGGCGGAGATGAGGAGCGTCTTCGAACTGCTGATCCGGGGCCTGGCCGCGGACGGGACGGACCGGTCCCTCCTGGCCCTGCCCGACCTGGATGCCGGCCGGTCCCGGAACCGCCGTCCCTAGAGACCCGAGAGAGGACGTTATGGAGAGATTCTTCCGCAGACCCTGGATCATCGTCGCGGTCATCGCGGCGGTCACCGTGTTCTTCGCGGCCCAATTGCCCCGGGCCCGGCTGGACAACAACAACTTCCGGTTCGTCCCCAAGGAAGACCCCGAACGCCTGGCGGCCGTCCGCATCGACGAGGACTTCGGCAGCCAGATGATGATCCTGGTGGGGCTGGAAAGGAACTACGGGACGGTCCTGGAGCCCGACTTCCTGGAGAGCCTCCGGGCCTACGTGAAGGCCCTCGAGGCCGTTCGGGAGATCGACTCGGTCCAGTCCGTGATCTCCTCAGACTACGTGACCGGCACCCCGGACTCCATCGTGGTGGAGCCCCTGGTCCCGGAGGACTTCTCGGGCACCCGGGCCGAGATCGCGGAGCTCCGGGACCGCCTGAGTTCCTGGGACCTCTACCGGAGGTCCCTGGTGTCCGACGACTTCCGGGCGACCCAGGTCATGGTCTACCTGGACCTCCTGTCCGAGGAGGCCGGAGGCGAGGCCGCCCAGAGGGTCTTCGGGGAGGTCCGGCGCCTGGCCCGGGAGGCCGGATTCCCGGGCACCGAGATCTACCTGACGGGCATACCCGTCTTCAGCTCCGTGATCAACGAGGCCATGACCGCGGACCTGGTCTTCCTGATCCCCCTGGTGGTCATCGTGGTCCTGGCGGTACTCTTCCTGTCCTTCCGACGGGCGGGCGGGATCGTCCTGCCCCTCCTGACCGTCCTGATTTCCACGGTCTGGGCCGTGGGGGCCATGCCCCTGGCGGGGATCAAGCTCTCCATCCTGTCCACGGTCCTGCCCGTCATCTTGGTGGCCGTGGGGAGCGCCTACGGGATCCACGTGATCAGCCATTACTACGACGAGATGGCCGGAGCGGGCGGGGTCGACGGGGAAACCCACCGGCGCATCGTCTTCCGGGCCCTGCGGACCGTCCGGGCCCCGGTCCTCCTGGCGGCCCTGACCACTTTCGCGGGTTTCGCCTCCTTCTGCTTCACCCCCGTGGTCCCCATCTTCGAGTTCGGGGTGTTCGCCAGCCTGGGGGTCCTTGCGGCCTTCGGGGTGTCCGTCACCCTCATCCCGGCCCTCCTCATCCTCCGGGGCCCGCCCCGGCGCCTTCCCCGGTACCGGATGACGGAGATCGAGAGCGGGTCCGAGGATCCCCTGAGCGCGGCCATCGCGGATTCCCTGTGCGCGGTCGCCCGCAAACCCAGGTCCATCCTGGCCTTGGCGGCCCTGGCCGCCTTCCTCTCCCTGTTCGGAGTCACCCGCCTGGTCATCGACAACGTCCTGGTGGAGTACTTCCGGGCGGATACCCAAATCGTACGGTCGGACCGCTTCATCCGGGAATATTTCGGGGGTTCGAAAACCATCAGCGTGGTGGTCCGGTCCCCGATCCCGGGGGAGGTGCTCCGGCCCGACGTCCTTTCCGCCCTGGACGGGCTTTCCGTCTACCTCCAGGAAAACGTCCCCGAGGTCGGGAAGGCCGCGGGGTTCACGGACCTGGTCAAGCGGATGAACCAGATCCTGAACGCCGACGAAAGCCCCGAGGGACTCCGGGCTTCGAAGGCAGCCGTCCCCGAGGGACCTCCCGGCGGAGCCGGCGGGGGAGAACCGGCGTTCGGATTCGGAACGGAGGGGGCCCCGGAAGCCGGAAGCGTCCCTGCCTTCGGATTCGCGGAGTTCCCGGAGCCCGCGGAAACATCCCTACCCCCGGCGTCGGCGGGCGCGGGAGGACCGGGATACCGGGAGGATACGGCCGTCCCGGTCTCGAAACCCCTGGACGCCCGGGGCGTGGCGGAGCTGGTCCGAGTCGCCCTGTCCGAGGGGCCCTCCCGGGGGCTCAGCGCGGACCAGCTGGCGGACCGTATCTACCGGGCGGTCAACTACCGGGGAGCCTCCTACTACGAGATCCCCTCGGATCCCGCCCGGTACGGCAAGACGGGCCCGGAGGAACTGAAGGCCCTGGTCTCGAACTACCTAGTCCTGATGGCCGGTGACCTCTCGGCCTTCGCGGACGATCCCCTGGAGCCGACGGCGATCCGCACGGGGATCCAGCTCCGGACACTGGGCCAAATCGACACCGACCGCGCCGTCGGGGCCATCCGGGGCTACGCGGCGGAGCGGTTTCCCAAGGACGTGACCGTGGAAATCGGCGGCGCCGCCCTGGTGGAAAAATCCCTGAACCGCCTGGTCGTGCAGTCCCAGCTGACCTCCGTGGTCCTCTCCCTCGTGCTGGTCTTCCTGATCCTGTCGATCTACTACCGTTCCGCCCTCGCGGGGCTGGTGGGCCTGGCGCCCCTGTCCGTGTCGGTCCTGGCCAACTTTGCCATCATGCAGGCCGCGGGGATCAAGCTGAACATCGGGACCGCCATGATGGCCAGCATCAACGTGGGAATCGGGATCGACTACATCGTCCACTACATGGCCGCCTACCATCGGGAGTACCTGGCCGGGGGCGGGGGGGAAGGCTTCCTGCGGAGGACCTTCCTGACCTCCGGCAAGGCCATCCTCTTCAACGCCGCCTCCGTGGGGGCAGGCTTCGCGGTCCTCGTGCTCTCCCGGTTCAACATGCTAGCCGAACTGGGCTTCCTGATCTCCCTGGCCATGGCCTCCAGCGCCCTGGTCTCCCTGACCGTCCTTCCCGTGCTCCTGTCCCTGGCCGACCCGGCCTTCATCAAGCGGCCGCTTCCCGCGGATCGAGCCCGTTCGCCCTCGGAGGTATCCCCATGAAAAGAATCGCATCCGCCGCCGCGGCACTGGCCCTGGCGGTCCTGGCCGCGTCCGCCCAGGACGCTCAGGCGATCGCCCGGGCGGCCCGGGACCGCATCCGGGCGGACACCGTGTCCACCCGGGCCCGGATGGTCATCACGGACAAGTCCGGTGCCCAGACCGAACGCCTGGTGGACCAATACTCCGCCACGGTGGACGGGGCGGACGCCACGATGATCGTGTTCCAGAAACCGGCCAGCGTGGCCGGCACCCGATTCCTTACCATCCAGGCCCCCGGGAAGCCCGAGGACCGGTGGATCTTCCTGCCCTCCCTGGGCAAGGTGCGCCGCATCTCCGCCGGGGAGGGATCCGGTTCCTTCATGGGTACCGACTTCTCCTACGACGACGTTTCCCTGATGGACCGGGATGTGGACCTGGACACCTTCACCCTGGCCCGGGAGGAGACCCTGGACGGGAAGGCCTGCTGGGTCCTGGAGGCCCGGCCCAAGGACCCGGGTTACCAGTACTCACGGATGCTCCTGTGGATCGGCAAGGCGGATTCCATCTCCTGGAAGATCGAGATGTACGACCGACGGGATGCCCCGGTGAAGGTCCTGACCATCGACAAGGTCCAGGACATCCAGGGGCGCCTCTCGCCCGTGCAGACCACGGTGAGGAGCGTCCAGGCCGGGACGTCCACGGTCCTCTTCGTGGACATCCTCAAGTACGACGACAAGATCCCCCCGACGGTCTTCACCGTGCGGTTCCTGGAAACCGGGAGGCCCTGATGAACCCCTTGAAACGCTCCTACCCCGCCCTTCTCCTCGCGATCGCCCTGGCCCTTCCCTCGTCCCGGGCCGCCGCCCAGGCCTTCGGATTCGGGACCGAGCCCTCCCCGGAGGATCCCGCGGCCGCCCCGGCCCGGGCGGCCCTCCCCGTCGAGGCTCGCGGCACGCTGTCCCTGGGTGCATTGCTCTTCCCGGAGGACCTTTCGGATCCGGCCGGGGGGAAACCCGAGGACGCGTCCCTTTTGCGGCTCGACCTGATCGCCGAGGGAAACGCGGTCCAGGCGGAGCTCCGGCTCCGGATCGGCAGATCCGCCCTGGAGGAAGCCACGGCGGCGGGCTTCCTGGACGAGGCGGTGGACGAGGCCTATCTCCGGCTCTTCCTGGGAACGGTGACCCTGGAGGGCGGGATCCGGAAGGTCGCCTGGGGCAAGGCGGACTCCCAGGGCCCCCTGGACGTCCTCAATCCCTTCGACTATACGGACATGACCGTGACGGACGACCTCGAGCGGAAGATCGCCCGCCCCCTCCTGCGCGCCGTCTGGGCCGCGGCCCCTAAAGTACAGGTGGAGGCGGTGTTCCTGCCGGCCTTCGAGCCCCACGCCGTCGACTTCACGGGCCGGTGGCAGCCCGCCGCGGTCCGGACGCTCCTGGCCTCCGGATACACGGGCTTCTCGGCGCCGGACACGGACGGCCTGGACTACGCCCAGGCGGGAGCGCGCCTTGCCGCGACCTCCGGCTCCCTGGACTGGGGACTCCAGTATTTCTACGGGTACCTGCCGACTCCCTCCTACGACGTGTCCACCTTCCCGACGGTGACGGTCCTCTACAACCGCTACCAACAGTTCGGGGCGGACCTGGCCGCGGTCTTCGGAGGCTTCGGCGTTCGGGCCGAGCTGGCCGCGAACCTCACGGAGGACCTCCCGGGGGACGACCCCCTGGTCTATAACCCGCGGATCGCCTTCTCTCTGGGGGCGGACCGGGGAATCGGGGCGGGGATCAACGTGAACCTCCAGTACGCCGGAACCGTCCGGCTCCTGGACGGCGGGGTCACCGCGCCGACGGACGTGGACTCGGGGACGGACGCCTTCGCGTCCACCCTCACCGCCGTGGCATCCCAAAAGCTCCTCCGGGACAAGCTCGAGTGGCGCCTGGCCGCGCTCTGGAGCCCGTCGGACGAGGATTTCCTGCTCATTCCCAGCCTGTCCTGGACCGAGGGGGACGCGGAGGTGAAACTGGCCGCGGGGATCTTCGGCGGAGATCCGGCCGGGCAGATGGGCCAGTACGCGGACGCCTCCTGGGTGCGGCTGACCCTGACCTACGCGTTCTGAAACCATGCGAAGCGTCGTCGAGGAACTGATGGACAAGATCGCCGCGGAGTCCCAGGTTGGGCCCCGGCCGAGCCTGGGCCGAGCCCGGAGCCAGACCCGGGGAGTCCGGAGCGTGGCCCGGGGAGCTCGGAGCGTAGCCCGAGCGGACCTGGGTATGGTCCTCTTCGCGGAGCGGGAGGCGATCGACATCCTTTGGAAAGCCGCGGACGCGGCGGTCCGGGCGGAGGCGCCGGCGGGACTCGAAGGCCCGGAGGCGGCGGCGCTTGCCGCGGCGGTGGAGCGCCTCCGGCCCCTCTTCGGCCCCCGGGGCTAGGAGGCGATCCCCTCGCCCTCCCCGTACTCGAAGACCTCCTTGACGGCCTTTCCGAAGAGTCGGGCCACCTTGGAGCCGTGTCCAGGAAAATTCGACAGCCCTCCGTCCCCTTTGGTATACTTACCTTGGTCCCCGGCCTCGAGCCGGCCGCGACCCTCAGGAGAACCCATGAAAGCCTTCCAGATCGCGGATTCCGTATACGCCCTCCACGCGGACATCGACTCGGCCGACCTCTTCGAGGGCATCTGGCCCATACCCCACGGGGTGTCCCTGAATTCCTATGTCGTCAAGGGGGAGAGGACGGCCCTGATCGACCTGGTCCGGGACTGGTGCGGGGCCCCCAAGGTCCTGGCGGCGGAACTCGCCTCGGTCGGGATCGACCTGGCCGGGATCGACTACCTCATCCTGAACCACCTGGAGCCGGACCACACGGGCTGGCTGGCGGAATTCCGCAAACTCAACCCCAAGGCGGAGATCCTGGCCACCGCCAAGGGCATAGAACTGGTGAAGAGCTTCTACAAGGAGACCGAGGGCCTCCGGGCGCTCAAGTCCGGGGACACCCTGGACCTGGGGGGCGGCAGGATCCTGGCCTTCGAGGAGGCCCCCAACGTCCACTGGCCGGAGACCATGGTCACCTGGGACGCCAAGAGCGGGACCCTTTTCTCCTGCGACGCCTTCGGCAGCTACGGGAAGCTCGGGGACCGGATCTTCGACGACCAGTTCACCGAGGAGGAGCATGCCTTCTTCGAGAAGGAGACCCTCCGCTACTACGCCAACATCGTGGCCAGCTTCGGGGTCTTTGTGAAGCGGGCGGTCCAGAAGCTCGCGGGCCTGGACATCAAGGTCATCGCCCCCAGCCACGGGATGGTCTGGCGGAAGGACCCGAAACGGATCGTGGAGCGGTACCTCACGTACGCGGGCTACCTGGACGGCGGGCGGGAGAAGGAGATCTGCGTGGTCTGGGGCTCCATGTACGGGAACACGAAGAAGGGGCTGGACGAGGTCCTGCGGGGGATCGAGGCCGAGGGAGTGCCCTACACCCTCCACCGGGTGCCCAACGAGGATCCCTCCTTCATCCTGGCGGACGCCTACAAGAGCGAGGGGATCGTCATCGCGATGCCCACCTACGAGTACCGGATGTTCCCCCCCATGGCCTACGTGCTCTCGCTCCTGGAGCGGAAGCATGTCAAGGGCAGGACGGCCCTGCGGATCGGGAGCTGGGGCTGGGTCGGGGGCGCCAAGAAGGAGTACGACGAGCTGATCGTCCCCCTGAAATGGAACTGCCTGGAATCCGTGGAGTGGGCGGGGGGAGCGGGCCCGGAGACGATGAAAACCCTCTACGAGAGCGGCCGGGAACTGGCCCGTCGGGTCAAGTCGGCACCCTGAAAAAATGGGCCGGCCGACTTCGCGTCGACCGGCCGTGCCCGACGGGGCCGCTTGAACTGACTGAATGAGCCCCAGACTTTTTTACATGACCACAAGGAGGTTTCGGAGAGGCGTACCGCCGCTCCGGGAGGACGGACGCTTACCCGACCGCGCCGCCCTCCTCTCCATTACAAACCGCTATGCGGATTCTGTCAACAGAAACATCCCGGAAGCGCTCACTTTTTCGACAGTTTTTCCAGGGCCGAGATGAGAAGATAGAACAGGAATAGAGTTACGAAGACCCCGGCCATGCCGAAGACGGCCAGTCCGGCAGCCTTTCCCAGTGTATCCGCGGACCTCAGGGTATCCAGCCAAGCTTCCATATATCCTCCTACCGGACCAGGAGGGGCACTAGGGCCAGCACCATGCCCCCCGCCACGATGGACCCCAGCTGACCCGCCACGTTGGCGCCCACGGCCTGCATGAGGATGATGTTCCCCCGTTCCTCCTCCTGGGCCATCCTCTGGATGACCCGGGCGGACATGGGAAAGGCCGAGATTCCGCAGGCCCCGATCATGGGATTCACCTTCCGGTCACGGGGCAGGAAGAGGTTCAGGAACTTGGCGAAGAGCACCCCTCCGGCGGTGTCGAAGACGAAGGCCAGGAGCCCCATGCCCAGGATCAGCAGGGTTTCCCGGCGCAGGAAGGCATCGGCGCTCATGGTGGACCCGATGGTGATGCCCAAAAGGAGGGTGACCAGGTAGGCCAGCTCGTTCTGGGCGGTTTGGGAGAGCCGCTCCAGGACCACGGACTCCCGGATGAGGTTGCCGAACATCAGGGAGCCCACCAGGGGCACGCTGATGGGGGCCACGAAGCCGGAGATCATGGTCACCAGGATGGGGAAGAGGATTTTAAGCAGCCGGGGCACCGGCTCCTCGCGGTACTCCATGCGCATCGTCCGCTCCTTCTTCGTGGTCAACAGGCGGATGACCGGAGGCTGGATGATGGGCACCAGGGACATGTAGGAGTAGGCCGCCACGGAGATGGGGCCCAGGTACTGGACGGCGAAGCGCTTGGCCACGTAGATGCTCGTGGGGCCGTCCGCGGCCCCGATGATCCCGATGGCCGCCGCGACCTTGAGGTCGAAGCCCAGGGCAACGGCCAGCAGGACCGTCGCGAAGATGCCCAGCTGGGCGGCCGCCCCGAAGAAGATCATCAGGGGGTTCTTGAACAGGGGGCCGAAATCGATCATGGCCCCCACGGCGATGAAGATGAGGATCGGGAAGAGCTCGGTCATGATCCCCGCGTCCAGGAGGATCCGGAGGAAGCCCGGCTCCTGGGCGGTCCCCACCGCGAAGGACAGGGGCAGGTTGGTCAGAATGGCCCCGAACCCGATGGGCAGGAGGAGCATGGGCTCGTACTCCTTCTTGACCGCCAGCCAGATCAGGGCGCCGCCGATGGCGTACATGATGAATTGGCGGTAGCCGACCGATGTGAACCCGGCAAACAGCTCTTCCATCTACCTATTCCTTTCATCCAGAACGGCCAGCCCCTCCAGGGACAGCCAAGGATCGAAGAACGCGTATCCCCCCTCGGGGGCCAAAGCAAGGCCGATCTCGTCCCCCGTGCCCGCCGCAACCGCGGGACAATCCAACTCCTTGCGGAACAGGGCCACCATCCGGTCCACGAGGCCCGAATATCCCAGCAGGATCCCGGACTGGATGGACTGGGCGGAGTTCTTCCCGACGGCCCGGGCCGGAGGCTCCAGGCGCACCTGGGGAAGCTGGGCCCCGTTGGCCCGGAGGCTTTCCGCCGCGGCCTGGGGGCCCGGGGCGATGGCGACGCCCAACAGCTCCCCCTCCCCGTTCACGGCGGTAAAGGTCAGCATGGCCTCGAAATCCACCACGATGCAAGCGGTCCCCAGCCGGGCGTAAGCCCCGACGGCGTCGCAGACCAGGTCCGAGCCTACCTCCCCGGGAATGTCGGTGCGGATCTTCATCCCCGTCCGGATCCCCGGTCCCACGGTCAGGACCCGGCCGAGCCCCGCCTCGCCGGACCCGAAGGCCTGGGCGCAGGCGGACCTAAGCCGCGGGGTCAGGGAGGGCACCACCGAGGAGAGGATTACCCGATCCGCGGCTAGAGGGTCTACACCCTGCCGGGCGCAGAGGCCCGCCAGGGTCCATGCGTACTCCTCCGCGCTCCGCAGGGGATCGGCTCCCAGGCAGAACCGGGCCCTCCAACGGACCCCGGAGGGCCCGGGATCGCCCAGGCCCACCCGGATCGTCCGGTTCCGGGCATCCACCGCGGCGATCATGTCCCCTCGCCTTCCTCCCGGGCCAGGCGGGCCTTGCCGGAGGCTCCTTCAACGCCCTTCCAGGCGCTCACGATGGCCGCCGTGAAGACCGCCGCGGCCGCCGCCTCGACCAGTCCGTTGGACACGGCGATCCCCGCCAGCACCGCCGGCAGGGCCCCGGGCTCCACGCCGAAGACTCCGCTGATCTGGGCCGCCGCGGTGAGCCCCAGCATGGTCAAGACCCCGGCGGTGTTCACGAAGCTTCCGACAGCCCCGGCCAGGGCCGCCGCGACGGGCCGGAACTTGCCCCGGAAGGCGGCGTACACGGCCCAGGCCGCCAGCCCGATGGCCAGGCGGGGCAGGACGGACACCAGGGGATTCGTAAACAGGGGATCCAGGGGGCCGATGGGGGCCACCGCGGCCTTGACCAGGCTGGTCGCCCCGAAGATGAGCCCCACGGAGACCCCCGCCCAGGGCCCTTCCAGCACGGCGGCCACGATGGCCGGGATGTGCATGACCGTCAGGGAGGCCCCTCCGAACCAGGGCAGGTACCCCAGGGGGGTCACCGCCAAGACCACGGACACGGCGCCCAGGGCGCCGGACACCACGATACGCCGCACGGAAGATCGTTCCACGTTCCACCTCCCAAGGTCCCGGTGCACGCCCGTGGGGGGTCGCGCCCGGACCGCAGATTCTATGGAGATCGGCGGAACCGAAATCCGGGCCGCCGACCTCCCGCCGGCCCCCTCGAGGGCCGGGTCGTGCCCTATCTAAAAACCGCGCCCGCCCAAAGGGCCGCGGCGGCGAAAGCCAAAGCGCCCAGCTTGACCGGGACGTCCCAGCGGCCGCCCCCGGATACGGCGTAGCGGGTCCTGGGACCCGAGGACCAGCCCCGGGCCTCCATGGCCTCCGCCAGGGCTTCCGCCCGCTCCAGGGCCCGGATCGTCACGGGCACCAGCAGGGGCAGGTAGGCCCGGGCCTTCCGGATCGGTCCGCCCTTCCGGGATCCCAGGTCGGCTCCCCGGGCGGCCTGGGCCTTCACGATGGCCTCCAGCTCCCCCGCGACGATGGGGATGAACCGGAAGGCCACCGCCACCGTCAGGCCTAGGCCCCGGGCGGGAAAGCCGAACCGCTCCAGGGGAGCGAATAGGTCCTCCACCCCCCGGGCCGTGTCCCCCTCGGTTATCACCGACGTGAAGAGCCCCAGGGCCAGCATCAGGGTGGCGAACCGGAGCGCCATGGCCAGCACCGCCAGGACCTCCCGGACCGTGAGGGAGACGGGGCCCGCCGCCAGGAGGACGGCGCTCCGGTCCTGGGGCCAGGTGAATACCACCTGCAGGAACGCGGCCAGGCCCACCAGGGGGAGGACCGGCAGGAAGCCCCGGAGCAGGGTCCGGGGGCGGATCCGGGCGAGGAGGGCGAATCCCAGGCAGGCGGCCGCCAGGATCCCCACGACCGGGGCGGATCCGGAAAAGCTGGCCGGCAGGATGAGGGCCAGGAGCCAGAGGTACTTGGCCGCGGGGGAGAGCCGGTGGACCGGGGAATCCCCCTCCACGTACATCCCGATGGAGACGTTCCGGAGGAACTCGATGTTCTTCATGCCCCCGCCTCCCCGGCAGTTCGAGACGCCGGAAGCCCCGCGGATGCACGGGACGGCGCGCCCCTGCCGAGATCCGCAAGGGCCCGGATCAGGCCCGCCTCGTCCACGATCCCCTCGGGCAGGACCAGGCCCGCCTCCCGGGCTCCCTCCGCGGCTCGGGCGCCGAAGGGCCGGGCGAGGCCCCAGGAGGGATCCCACCCGGCTCCGAAGATATACGCCGGGGTTTCCGCGGCCCGGAGCCGGCCTTCGGCCAGGACAACGACCAGGTCCGCCCGGGCCGCCTCCTCCATGGAATGGGTGGCGAACACCACGGTCCCGCCCTTCCTTCCGTAGGAGTAGACCAGTCCCATGAGCCGTTCCCGGGATACCGGGTCCAGGGCGGACCCCGGTTCGTCCAGGAGCAGGGCCTCGGGCTCCATGGCCAGGACCGAGGCCAGGGCCAGCCGCCGCTTCTGTCCGCCCGACAGGGATCGTACGGGCCGGTCCCGGAACTCGTCGAAGGGCAGGCCCACGGCCTCCAGGGCGGAACGGACCCGGGCCACCAGGGCGGACCCCGAGAGCCCCTGATTGCGGGGCCCGAAAGAAACCTCGTCCCCCGCGTAGTACTCGAAGAGGGCCGATTCCGGACGCTGGACGGAAAGGGGGGTACGCATCCGGAGGGCCCGGAGGTCCGTCTTCGGATCCGAGGTGTCGATCCCGAAGGAAAGGACCCTGCCCTTCTGGGGGAAAGCCAGGGCGGAAAGGAGCTGGAGCAGGCTGGATTTTCCGGAACCCGTGGCCCCCACCAGGGCGACCCGGCCGCCCCGGGGTATTCCCAGGTCGATGTCCGTCAAGGCTCGGCGCTCCTGGGGGGTGCCCGAAAGATAGCTGAGGCCCGCCCGGTCCGCCCGGAAGGCGGAAACCTCGGAACCGGAGACCAAGGGGGGCGACTCCCGTTCCGGATCCGCCCCGGCGGGCCGGTCGGGCCCGGGCGGAATGGCGGGTTCCGGGTCCAGCGGTTCGGGACGCATCCCGTCCCGGAGGGCCCGGGCCGCCCGGCGCCCCAGGTCCCCGGGCCTCTCTCCCACCACGGGCGGAAGGCCCAGAGCCCGGGCCAGGCTCCAGGACCGTGGGGGGGCCAGGCCCAGGGCGGCCAGGTTCCCCCGCCGGAAGAGCTCCTCGGGGGTTCCGTCGAAAGCCACCCGTCCCTCAGACAGGACCACGACCCGTCGGGCCCGGGCGGCCTCGTCCATGTCGTGGGTGACGTGGATGACCGTGGCTCCCGAGGCCGCCAGGGCGTCCATCCGGTCCAGGATCTCCGACCGCCCCGCGGGATCGATCATGGAGGTAGCCTCGTCGAAGGCCAGGTGCTTAGGTCCCAGGACCAGGGCGCCGGCGACGGCCAGGCGCTGCTGCTGGCCCGCGGACAGGAAGCGGGTCGGGCTGGCGCTCTCCCGGGCCAGCCCCATCTCCTCCAGGGCGGCCCGGACCCTCTCCACCATTTCCGCCCGGGGGACGCCGAGGTTCTCGAGGCCGAAGGCGGTGTCCTCCTCAACGACGGAGGCTACGATCTGGTCCGGGGGATTCTGGAAGACCAGGGCCAGGATCCGCCGGATGGAGCGGCGTTCCTCCGGGCGGGACGGATCCAACCCGTCCACCGCGACGGCGCCCGCAGGAGGGACGACCAGGCCGTTGAGGCAGCGGATCAGGGTACTCTTACCGGAGCCGTTCGCCCCGGCCACGGCCAGGTATTCCCCGTCTTCTATCCGAAGGTCCACGTCGACCAACGCGGGCGAGGAGGCGCCGGAATAGGTGTGGGAAAGGGATCGTATCTCGATCAACTCGGGCCCGCCGGAGGGCGCGGGATACTCACGAGGAGGGAAGGCATAGACACCTCGCGTCTCGGTCCCGACGGCCGTACGGAAGGTTCCGGGGCTTCGTCGATGCGGATCCAAGCGCCGTGGTCAAGGTACGCGTTCCCGGGGGATTTGTCAAGAAAACCCTCGTCCGCTAGAGTGGGGGCATGACCTGTCCCGTCTGCGGCCGCCGGGAACCCCGGAACCCCGATGCCCCGCCCTGGGCCCTCGTGCGGGACGCCTCGTATTTCCGGTGCCCCCGGTGCTCCTACGTATACCTAGACCGGAACCTCCTGCCCACGCCGGAGGAGGAGAAGGCCCGTTACCTCCTGCACCGGAACGATCCCGAGGATCCCGGCTACCGCTCCTACCTGGAGGATTTCATCCGGAAGGCGGTCCTGCCCTTCGCCCCGCCGGAGGGCAGGATCCTGGACTTCGGGTCCGGGCCCGTGCCCGTCCTGGCCCGCCTGCTCTCGGACCGGGGGTACCGGGTCTCCGCGTACGATCCCTTCTTCGCCCCGGACCGCACGGCTCGGACCGGCCCCTTCGACCTGATCGCCCTCCACGAGGTGGCCGAGCACCTGGCCCGCCCGTACTTCGAGCTCGCCCGGATCGCCCGGGCCCTGGCCCCCGGGGGCCGTCTGGCGATCCGGACGCGCTTCGCTCCGGAGGATCCCGGGGACTTCCGGACCTGGTGGTACCGGGAGGATCCCACCCACGTGGGATTCTTCGGGAGCCGCTCCTTCGCGGCCCTGGCCGGACGGCTGGGGATGTCGGTGGATCTGGACGACGGCCGGGAGACCCTGGTGCTACGAAGCTTGTGAAGGGATTCAGAGCTCCGCGGTCCCCAGGGCCTTCCTCCATCGGCCGCCCCGGAACCAGGCGAGTCCCGCCAGGGCCGTGGCCAGGTTGGACACGAACATGGCTATCCAGATGGACATGGGTCCCATCCCGGCCAGGAAGGCCAGGGCGTAGGCCAGGGGTACCCGGACTATCCAGAGCCGGACGACGGACAGGACCATGATGACCCGGGTGTCCCCGGCACCCTGGAAGGCCCCGGACAGCACCAGGTAGAGGCAGAAGAAGAGGACCGAGGGCGCCACGACCTTGAACATGAGGTCCCCGACGGCCACCGCCTCCGGGTCGGCCACGAAAAACCGCACCAGGTGCCCGCCGAACGCGACCGACGCCGCCAAGGGCAGGCCCACCAGGACCAGACAGAGGCGAAGGGCGGATCCTACGACCCGGGCCGCCCGGTCCTCGTCCCGGGCCCCCAGGGCCTGGCCGACCAGGGTGGTGGTCGCCACGGACAGACCGTGGGCGGGAAGGTCGAAGAGGCCGATCAGTCGGTTCCCGACCCCGAAGGCGGCGATGGCCCCGGTCCCGAAGAGGTTCACCACCCCCTGGAGGACCGTGAAGCCCAGGGCGGACAGGGCCTGGCCGACCGAGGAAGGCAGGCCGATGCGGAGGATCAGGGCCGCGGCCTTGGGATCCGGCCGGAGGAGGGCGGGCCGCAGGCGCAGGGGCCCCCTTCCCTTCGCCAGGATGCGCAGGGAGAGGAAGGCCCCCAGGCCCTGGGAGAGGACCGTCGCGACTGCGGCGCCGGCTACCGACAGGGCCGGGATCGGACCGAAGCCGAAGATGAGCAGGGGATCCAAAACCAGGTTGGCCAGGACGGCGGTCAGGTGGACCTTCAGGGGGGTCACGGTGTCCCCGATCGCGGAAAAGGACGATTGGAGCAGGAAGTAGGCGAACATGAAGGGCATGCCGCCCAGTACGATGCGCAGGTAGGTCAGGGCCGGTCCGAGGACCTCCGGGGGGGTGTTGAGCAGGCGGAGTATAGGGCGGGCGAGAACCAGGCCCGAGAGGGTCAGGACCCCGGACGCGGCGGCGAGGATGACCGCGGTCTGGTTCATGTAGAAGTTCATCCGCTCCGCGTCGCCCCGGCCCTTCACCTGGGCGATCAGGGTCGTCCCGGCGCCCGAAAGCCCCGTGGCGAAGATGATCAGGAAGAACACCAGGCTGGTCGACACGGAGGGCGCGGAGATCTCCGCGGAACCCAGCTTTCCCAGGAAGAAGGCGTCCGTCAGGTTGTAGAGGGTCTCCACCAGGCTGCCCGCCATCGCGGGGGCCGCGATCCTGAGGATCCTCCTGGCTTCCGTCATGCCGCCAGAGTAGCCGCCCGGGCCCGGCATGTCCAGGGAGCCCGGGTTCGATTGACGAGTATTCCCCTTCCGGTTAGACTCGGCGAAGTATGAAGATTTGGCTGAAACTGCTCATCGGGACCCTGCTGGGCACCTTCCTGGGTCTCCTCCTGCCCTCCGGCTCCCCGACGGACGCCACCCTGGGGATCCTCTTCGAGCTAGCGATCCGGGGCGGACGGTACATCTTCCTTCCCTTGATCTTCTTCTCCGTCCCGATCGCGGTTTTCGAGCTCTACGAGGACAGGAAGCTGGGTCCGACCCTGGGCAAGGCCGCCCTGATCTCGGCCGTCTCGGTCTTCGCCGCGTCGATCCTGGGCGCCGTGGGCGCTTTCGTGCTTCAGCCGGATCGCATTCCCCTGGTCAGCGAGACCTCCGCGGTGGAGCCCCTGGCCTCGGCGGGGGACATCATCCTGGGGCTGTTTCCCCGCAACGCCTTCCAGGCTCTCGTCTCCGGCGGGGACGGACTGGCCCCCCTGCTCATCCTGGCGGTGATCCTGGGTCTGGCCTTTTCCTTCGACCAGGCGGTCACCAAGCCCGTGATCGGGATGTTCGACTCCCTCTCCCGGATCCTCTACCAGATCAACTCCTTCTTCGTCGAGATCCTGGCCGTCTTCTCGATCGCCGCGGCGGCGTACAACGCCCGGGCCTTCCGGACGGTCCTGGAGCTGTCGCTGTATCGGAGTCTGCTGCTCTCCGTGGCCGCGGAGGTCCTCTTCACGGTGCTCATCGTCCTGCCGGGCATCCTCTACTTCGCGGGGGGCCGGAAGAATCCCTTCCGCATACTCTACGGACTGGCCGGACCGGCCCTGGCCGCGGTCGTCTCGGGGGACCTCTTCTTCTGCGCAGGAACCCTGGTCAAGCACGGCAAGGAAAACCTGGGGATCCGGCGGAGATCCGGGACCCTGACCCTGCCCGTCGCCCTCCTGCTGGGCCGGGCCGGCACCGCCCTGGTCACCTCGACGAGCTTCATCGTCGTCCTGAACTCCTTCTCCAACATCGGGCTGACGGCGGAGAACCTTCTCTGGCTCCTCCTGTTCGTCCCCCTGTCCGCCTTCCTCCTGGGATCCGCCCCGGGCCGGGGACCCGCGGCCGCCCTGGCCCTGCTCTCGGGCCTGTACGGACGGGGCTTCGAGACGGGACACCTCCTCCTGGTCCAGGCCGCGATACCCCTCCTGCTGGCGGGCGCGTTCCTGGACGCGGTCTGGGCGGGCTGCGTATCCTGGCTGACCGCCCGCTCGGAGGGCCTGGCCGCGGAGCGCGAGGTGCGGAGATACATTTAGCAAATTGACTTTCCGCATGGCCGACCCTACAATCCTCCCATGAACCTCCGCACCGTACTGAACGAGAAATCCATCGCCCTGCACCTGAAGGGCAGGACCAAGGACGAGATCATCCGGGAACTCCTGGAAGTCCTGGTCAAGAACGGGTCCGTGTCGTCCTTCGAGAAGGCCTACCAGGGCATCCTGGAGCGGGAACGCAAGATGTCCACGGGGATGAAGCACGGGATCGCCCTGCCCCACGGAAAGACGGACGCGGTGAAGGACCTGGCGGCCTGCGTCGGCGTGTCGGACTTCCCGATCGACTATGAATCCCTGGACGGAAAGCCCTGCCGGATCTTCATCATGCTCCTCTCCCCCCCCGCCAAGACGGGCCCGCATCTCCAGTTCCTGGCGGAGGTGAGTCTCCTGTTCCGGTCCGCGGCCAAGCGGGAAGCCCTTTTGGCGGCGGAGAATCCCGGCGCCGTCCTCCGGGCCCTTTCCGAATGAGCCGAAGCCGCGCGGCCCGGGCAGAGGGCGCGGGGTGAAGAACAACGGGCCGCCAGGGAAGAGATTCCCGGGCGGCCCGTCCGTTTGCGGAGCTTCGCGAGAGGTCAGTCGATGACGGCCAGGATGTCGGACATCTTGACGATGAGATGGTCCGCGCCTTCCACCTTGATCTGGGTTCCGGCGTACTTGTCGTACATCACCTTCTCGCCCGCCTTGACCTTGATGACGTCCGCGTCGGTTCCCACGGCGACCACCACGCCGGTCTGGGTCTTCTCCTGGGCGGTCTGCGGGATGATGATCCCGCCGGCGGTTTTCGCCTCGCTCTCCTGGATCTTGATGAGCACGCGATCGCCCAACGGTTTCACTTTCATGACGTAATCCTCCTGAGAACTGGGTCTGGGTTGTACGTAGGATAGGCAAAAATATACGAAAACCTGCCCGCCCGGGTCAAGGAGTCATCGATCTCCCGAACCCCTTCGAGTGGCCGGAGGATCATTTTTTCGGTAGATTCAAACCGTAAGACCCCATCGCCCTCAAGGGAGAACCTATGCCCGGCAAGAAAAAGACCTCTTGGGACAAGAATCTCATGAAACCCCGGACTCCGGGAGGAAAGGTGCCCAACCTCCCTCCCGGGTTCAACGGGTGGAGGCTGTCCCTCATATACATGGGGATGACCCTGCTCATGATCATCCTGTTCAACTGGTACATGGTCTCCTCGGACGAGACGGTCATCCCCTTCAGCGACTTCAAGTCCAGGATCGACTCCGGGGAAATCGTACGGGTCGAGATGGATTCGTCCTGGTATCGGGGATACGTGCACTCCGAGTCCACGGCGGAAGGGCAGCCCTCCCTCTGGCCCCGCCGGATGGTTTCCAGCCCCGCCCTCCCCGCGGACAAACTGGCCTACAAGACCGTGCCGGTCTACGATCCGGACTTCACCAAGCTCCTGGACAGCAGGGCCGTGGTCTACTCGTCCGTACCCCGGGAGGGGAACGCGATGGTCTCGATCCTCCTCAACTGGGTATTGCCCTTCGGGGCCATATTCCTCCTGTGGAGGCTTCTGCAGAAGCGGCTGTCCAACGTGAACTCCAACGTCCTGGCCTTCGGCCAGAACAAGGCCATGATCGTGGCCGAGGGGGACGTCAAGGCGAGGTTCACGGACGTGGCCGGGGTGGACGAGGCCAAGGAGGAGCTGGTCGAGGTCGTGGACTTCCTCAAGTCCCCCAAGAAGTACACGGACATCGGCGGCAAGATCCCCAAGGGGGTCCTCCTGGTGGGCCCCCCGGGAACGGGCAAGACCCTCCTGGCCCGGGCCGTGGCCGGGGAGGCGGGGGTGCCCTTCTTCCGGATGAGCGGCGCGGAGTTCGTGGAGATGTTCGTGGGCGTGGGAGCCTCCCGGGTCCGGGACCTCTTCCGGCAGGCCCGGGAGAAGGCCCCCTGCATCATCTTCATCGACGAGCTGGACGCCATCGGAAAGAGCCGGATCTCCGGCCCCATGGGAGGCAACGACGAGCGGGAGCAGACCCTGAACCAGCTCCTGGTGGAGATGGACGGCTTCGACGCGACCAGCGGGCTCATCATCCTGGCCGCCACCAACCGGCCCGACGTCCTGGACCCCGCCCTCCTCCGGCCCGGGCGCTTCGACCGGCAGGTCATGGTGGACCGCCCGGACCTGATCGGCCGCCAGGCCATCCTGGCCATCCACGCCAAGGCGGTCAAGCTGGACGAGGCCGTGGACCTGGGCGATGTGGCCCGCTCGACCCCGGGCTTCGTGGGGGCGGACCTGGCCAACATCGTGAACGAGGCGGCACTCCTGGCTGTGCGGGGTGGACGGAGGAAGGTGGCCCAGCGGGACTTCGAGGCGGCCATCGAGAAGGTGGTCACGGGGCTGGAGAAGAAGAGCCGGGTCATGAATCCCGAGGAGCGGAAGGCCATAGCCTACCACGAGGCGGGCCACGCCCTGGTGGCGGCCTTCACGGAGGGCTCGGACCCGGTCCAGAAGGTCTCCATCGTGCCCCGGGGCTTCGGGGCCCTGGGTTTCACCCTGCAGATGCCCACTGAGGACCGGTACGTGGTGACCGAGGGCCAGCTCCTGGGCCAGATCGACGTGCTCATGGGCGGCCGGGCCGCGGAGGAGATCGTCTTCGGGCGGATCTCCACCGGGGCGGCCAGCGACATCACCAAGGCCACGGACATCGCCCGCAGGATGATCACCGACTACGGGATGTCCGAACGCTTCCGGAACGTGGCCCTGACCAAGCGGGGAACCGGGATGGGGGGAGTCCAGGACGCCTTCCTGACCCGGGAATACAGCGAGGAGACCCAGCGCTACGTGGACGACGAGGTGGCCAAGATCATAGCCGAGCGCTACGCCCTGGCCCTGAAGACCCTGCGGGACCGGAAGGCCCTGTTGGACACGGTGTCCGCGGAGCTCCTGGAAAAGGAGACCCTGGACGCGGCTCGGTTCCGGGAACTCGTGGGAACGACAACGGTATAGGACATTTCAACAAATGTCCTAGTACTCGCTTGACATTGTCTTAGTTTCATCGTAGCTTGACCGAAACGGGTTCAAGGGCCGGCCGGGAATGTTCCGGCCGAAACCCCGCCCCCGGGGAGGTCGATATGTGGGCCGATGTCATCCTTGTCGTCTATGCCGCCATCCTGCTGGGCATAGCCCTCCTGAGCTTGAAGTACAACACCAACCTCGAGAACTTCCTGGTCGCGGGACATAAGCAGAGGAAGATCCTCGTGGTCGCGTCCATGCTGGCCTCCACGATCGGCGGGGGCATCACGATCGGGACGGTGGCGAACGCCTACCGGATAGGGTTCCCGGCCTTCTGGTTCGTGGCCGCCGGCGGGATCGCTCACTTCCTCCAAGGCGCCCTCCTGTCCGAGCGGGTGCGCGCCTCCGAGGCCCTCACCCTGCCGGACCTGGCCAACCGCCACCTGGGACCCGCGGTGCGGATGGAGATCTCCCTGATCATCCTGGTGACCTGGATCGGCATCTCCGCGGCCCAGTTCGTGGCCGCCGCACGGATCATCACGACCCTGACGGGCATGCCCCACGCGGGAGCCGTGGCCTCCGCGGCGGCCTTCATCGTGGTCTACACCCTGATCGGGGGCCAGAAGTCGGTGCTCCGCACGGACCTCTTCCAGTTCGGCATCCTGGCGGGGGCCGTCGTCCTGATACTGTCCTACCTCTTCCTGGCCAAGCCCCCCGCCCCGGGCACCGTGCGGATCGACCTGTTCACGGAGGCCTTCGGCCCCCTGGACCTGGTCTATTACGTGGTGGTGATGGGAGGCTCCTACTTCATCTGCCCGATGATGTTCTCCCGGATCCTTTCCGCCGACTCCCCCGCCAACGCCCGGAAATCCTCCTTCCTCTCCGGGACCGGGATGCTCTTCTTCGCCTTCGCCATCACCTTCGTGGGACTGTGGGCACGCGCCTCCCTGCCCGACCTGGGCGGCCTGGATCCCCTGAACTCCATCGCCCGGAACCACGTTCCCTCCGCCCTGGGCATCGTCCTGATCGTCGGCCTCCTGGCGGCCATCCTGTCCACCGCGGACACGGTCCTGATCACCGCGGCGGGCATCCTGGAGCACGACGTGTTCAAGGGCACCCGGGTGGCGGGGGTGAGGATGTGGACCGTGGCCGTCGGGGCGGTCGGGGCCGGGATAGCCCTATTCCAGACCGACGTGATCGCCATGCTAATGAAGACCTACAACGGCTACACCGCGGGCCTCGTGCCGGCCCTCTTCGTGGCCCTGATGCTCCCCGCGGGCCGGCGGGTCCGGCCCCTTTGGGGCTTCGCGGCCATAGCCGGAGGCTACGCCCTGGGCCTGGCGGGCAGCATCACGGGTTCCAAGGTCCTGCCCCTGGTCGGCATGGCGTTTTCCGCGGGAGTGGCCCTGGCGGGCATCCGCCCGGTCGAACCTTCGAACACAAGGGCGTGACAATCGGGCAAGGGCTGTCATATTGACAATCGACAGCCCTTGCGTCAAACTCGCCCCCGGGACGACGGCGTCCCGAGGAGGCGAACATGGCCGTACTCATCCGATCCACGGGATCCTTCGTCCCGGACAACCGATATTCCAACGACCAGCTCTCCGCGATCGTGGACACCACGGACGAATGGATCCGTTCCCATACGGGCATCGGCGCCCGGCATATCGCCCCGGACGGCACGATGACCAGCGACCTGGCCCTGGGTGCCGCGAAAAGCGCCCTGGAAAAGGCGGGAATCGGCCCGGAGGAGGTCGATTACATCGCCGTGGCCACGGCCAGCCCGGACTACTTCGGCTTTCCCGCCACGGCCTGCATCGTACAGGACAAGCTGGGGGCCTCCAAGGCGGCCGCCTTCGACGTGGTCGCGGGATGCACGGGCTTCATCTACGCCCTGGACACGGTTTCCGCGATGCTGGAGGCCCGGAAGGCCCGGTACGGCCTGGTGATCGGGGCGGAGACCCTGTCCCGGATCGCGGACTGGGCGGACCGGTCCACTTGCGTCCTCTTCGGGGACGGGGCGGGCTGCGCCCTGCTGGAAAACTCCCAGGCCGAGACGGACCGGGGCCTCAAGGCCAGCATCCTGGGATCCGACGGCGGGGGAGCCCTGGACCTCTACCTGGCCCAGGGCATGCGGGACAAGACCTTCGACCGCGGTGAACCCTACCAGGATTTCCCGAAAATCGTCATGAACGGCAAGAACGTCTACAACTTCGCCGTGAAGGCCATCACCAAGCTGATCGGGGACCTCCTGGAGAAGAGCGGCATCCCCCTTCCGGAGTTCCGCTGGATCGTCCCCCACCAGGCCAACCTGCGCATCGTCCAGGCCGCGGCAAAGCGCTTCGGTCTTCCGGAGGAACGCTTCTACCTGAACATCCAGGAGTACGCGAACACTTCCGCCGCCTCGGTGCCCATCGCCTTGAACGAGATCGCGGAAAAATCCCTGGTGAAAGCCGGGGACCCGGTCATGCTCCTGGGCTTCGGCGCGGGGCTGACCTTCGGCGGGAGCGTCCTGAGGTACTGACCATCGTCCGAGACCGCCTCCGGCGGCCTTGCCGGGGACGGGTCCGCGAGATACGCTAAGAATTCCAACGTTCGACAGGAGGAACCATGGATACGAAACGCCGCGTAGTCGTGACCGGGATGGGGGTCGTGAGCCCCGTCGGCAACGATCTTGCGAGCTTCTGGGACGCCGTCAAGAACGGGCGTTCCGGCATAGGACCGGTGACCCGCTTCGACGCCTCCCGCCTGGAGGCCCGGATCGCGGGGGAGGTGAAGGACCTGGACGTCTCCCTCTGGATGGACAAGAAGGAGGCCCGGAAGATGGCCCTCTTCACCCAGTACGCCGTGTCCGCGGCGGCCCAAGCCTGGGCCCAGGCCGGCATGGACGGGGCCTCCACCCCCCGGGACCGGATCGCCATCGTGGTGGGCAACGGCATCGGCGGCGAGGAGATCCACTGCGAGTCCCACGCCAAGATGCTGGAGTCCGGGCCCGGGCGGATCCCGCCCATGACGATCCCCCTCATGATCATGAACGAGGCGGCGGGGAACATCGCCCTGCGCTTCCAGATCAAGGGCCCCGCCTACACCCAGGCCACCGCCTGCGCCTCCGGCACGGACGCCCTGGGCCAGGCCCTGGACATGATCCGCGCGGGACGCTGCGACGTCGCGATCGCGGGCGGCACCGAGGGGGCGATCACGGAGTTCGCCATCGGGGGCTTCTGCCGGATCCAGGCCCTGTCCACCAAGCGCAACGACGAGCCGGCCAAGGCCTCCCGCCCCTTCGATAAGGACCGGGACGGCTTCGTGATCGCCGAGGGCGCCGGGATGATGATCCTGGAGTCCTGGGAGCACGCCAAGGCCCGGGGGGCCGCGATCCTGGCGGAGTTCGCGGGGTACGGGGCCTCCTGCGACTCCTACCACCTGACCGCCCCGGACCCCGAGGGCTCGGGGGGCGCCCTGGCCATCCGCCGGGCCATCGAGGACGCGGGGCTCGCCCCCTCGGACATCCAGTACTACAACGCCCACGGGACCTCCACGCCGATCAACGATCCCACGGAGACCCTCATGGTCAAGAAGGCCTTCGGGGATCACGCCGGAAAGCTCAAGATCAGCTCCACCAAGAGCGTCACGGGTCACATGATCGCCGCCGCGGGTGCCGTGGAGGCCATCGTCTGCGTGCAGGCCATCCGGGAAGGATTCTGCCCTCCCACGATCAACCTGGACGAGCCGGACCCCGCCTGCGACCTGGACTACGTCCCGAACAAGGGCGTGGCCCTCCCGGTCCGGGCCGCCGCCTCCGCCTCCCTGGGCTTCGGGGGACACAACGGCTGCGTCGTGTTCCGGAGGGCCGAATGAGCGGGAAGAGCGCGGAAACCAGGGCGGAGGTGGAAGCCCTCCTTCCCCACCGGGATCCCTTCCGCTTCGTGGACTCCGTCCGGATCGAGGGCGAAAAGATCCTGGGAAAGAAGCTCTGGACCGGGAACGAGTTCTTCTTTCCCGGCCACTTCCCCGGCCATCCCGTGGTGCCCGGGGTCATCCTCCTGGAAACCATGGCCCAGTGCGGGGGTGTGGGGGTCAAACTCCAGGGGATCGTGCCCGCGGGAACCTTCTTCTTCGCCGCCATGGACGGCATCAAGTTCCGCAAGCCCGTGTACCCCGGGGATACCTTCGAGATCGAGATCGTCAACCTCCGGGCCTCCAGCCGGGCGGTCAAGCAGCAGGGCATGGGCTACGTGAACGGCGAGAAGGCCGTGGAAGCCTCCTGGCTCTGTCTGGTGGGGGTGGAGGGAGGTCCGTCGTGAAGCCGATGATCCGGAACAACATCTGCATGAACGCCCACGGCCCGGGCTGCGAGGCCCTGACCGAGGGGTGGATAGCCCGGGCCCTGGAAGGAAAGCCGGCTATCCAGTCCGCCGTCGGAACCTCGGCCAAGAAGTACCGGTCCGTCCTGGTCCTGGGGGGCTCCACAGGCTACGGCCTGGCTTCCCGGATCGTGGCCGCCTTCTGCCTGGGAGCCGACACGGTATCCGTCTCCTTCGAGCGGGAACCGAGCGACAAGCGGGCGGGAACACCGGGCTGGTACAACAACCGTGCCTTCGACCGGGCGGCCGTCGGGGCGGGCCTCCGGTCCTGGGGCCTGGACGCGGACGCCTTCGCGGACTCCACCCGGGAGGCGGTGATCGCCCTGGCCCGGGAGAAGGGGCTCATCTTCGACCTGGTGGTCTACTCCCTGGCCTCCCCGGTGCGTACGGATCCCAAGACCGGCCAGATGTACCGCTCGGTCATCAAGCCCCTGGACCGGCCCTACGAGGGGATCAACCTGGACGTCTTCTCCGGGAAGATCTCCCGGGCCACGGTCCAGCCGGCCTCTGCCGAGGAGGCGGAGCACACGGTCAAGGTGATGGGCGGCGAGGACTGGGAACTCTGGATCCGCGCCCTGCGGAACACGGGGGTCCTGGCCCCGGACGCCGAGACCCTGGCCTACACCTACATCGGCCCGGAGCACTCCTGGCCGATCTACCGGTCCGGCGCTCTGGGCAAGGCCAAGGCCCACCTGGAGGCCACGGCCCGGACCCTGGACTCCCTGCTCAAGCCCGGCGGGGGAGCCGCCTGGGCGGCGGTCATGAAGGCCGTGGTGACCCGGGCCTCCGCGGTCATACCGGTCATCCCCCTCTACGTCTCCACCCTCTTCAAGGTGATGAAGGAGAAGGGAGTCCACGAGGACTGCCTGGACCAGGGACTGCGGCTTTTCCGGGACCGCCTGCTCCGGAAGGACGTGCCCACGGACCCGGAACGCCGGATCCGCCTGGACGACCTCGAGATGAGCCCGGAGATCCAGTCGGAGACCACCCGCAGGATGATGACCGTGACGGAAGAGAACGCCGAGGCCGTGACGGACGCCGAGGGCTTCCGGACGGACTTCCTCCAGGCTCACGGTTTTGCTGTACCCGGCGTGGACTACGGGGAGGACTGATGTACCGCGGGCGGCCCGTGCCGCCCGCCCGTGAACCGAGCACCGCACGCTTTCCCGGCCGCCGGGAAAGCCTTGCCGGTGAGGCCTCCGCCCCGGGCGGGATCTTCACCGGCCAGCCGCGGCCGCGCCCGGACCGTCGAGGAGGAGGCAGCCCAGAACCAACATGAACCCACAAGGATACCAACCCGTAGATTGTCCGGAGCCCGGATACCTCCGGGGCTCGACGGCGGGCGAACGGCGGCAAAAAAGGAGACAGTCCCCAGGATCCAGGACTCAGATGACGGGAGCCGGGTGTCGGGACTCGGGGGACGGGAACCCGGGAGAGCCGGACCCGGACCACCCCGGGTCCTTCCTGTCGGATGCCCCGGAAGCCGGAAATCAGGCTGATTCTACGAAACTTCACATAAAACCATACTGAACAATATTATCTGAACTCACCCCGTATTCTCTCTTCCGTCCACTGTCCACTGTCCACTGTCCACCGTCCACCGCTATACTCCCCCCATGAACCTCCTGGTCCTGGAACCCCGCGAAATCGGAACCCCCCTGCCCCGCTCCGATCGACGGGTGGAGCACACGAGGAAAATCCTCAAAAAAGGGGTCGGCGACGTTCTGGCCGCGGGACTCGCGGGAGGACCCGGGGATCCCTGCCCCCTGGGCACGGCCCGGGTGGAATCCTGGGACGGGAGCCGCATGGTCTTCTCCTTCGCACCCGAGCGGGAGGCCCCGCCCCTGCGCCCGGTCTCCCTGATCCTCGGATTCCCCCGGCCCATCCAGGTGACCCGCATCCTCAAGGACCTGTGCAGCCTGGGGGTCCGCCGCATCCTCATGGCCCCCACGGACCTGGGGGAGAAATCCTACGCGGACAGTACGATCTTCAAGGAGCGGGACTTCCTCCGCCCCCTTTTGGAGGGGGCGGAGCAGGCGGGGAATCCCCGGCTTCCTGAGGCGGATGCCTTCCCGTCCTTGGCCGCCGCCCTGGCGGCCCTGGGCTCCGCCGCACCCGGGGAAACCCGGTGGGCCCTGGATCCGTACCGGGCGGAGGGAGCCTTCGGGAGCCTCCTGGACTTCGGCGCGGGCACTCCGGGCCCCGGTCCTTCGGGATCGGCCTCCCGGGCCTTCACCTTGGCCGTGGGCTCCGAGCGGGGCTGGACGGACCGGGAACTCGACGCCCTGGCCGCCTCCGCCTTCCGCTTCGCCTCCCTGGGGGACCGTATCCTCCGCACCGAGACCGCCTGCGCCGTCGCGGTGACCCTCGCCCTCGCCTCCCTCGGCCGGCTTTAAGCCAGAAGCCCCTCCAGTTCGTCCACCAGGCGGGCGAACTCGGCGCAGGCCGCTTCCACGGGCCCCGGGGTGGACATGTCCACCCCCGCCAGCTTCAGGGACTCGATGGGGAAGCGGGACCCCCCGGACTTGAGGAAGGCGAAGTAGGCGTCCCGCTCCGCCTTCCCGCCCTCCAGGACCCTCCGGGCCAGGGCCGCTGCCGCGGACACCCCGGTGGAGTACTTGTAGACGTAGAAGGCGTTGTAGAAGTGGGGAATCCGCAGGCCCTCCAGGTCGCTCGTCGGCTCGAAGACCAGGTCCGGCCCGAAGTATTTCTCAAGGAGTTTCCGGTATTCCGCCCGCAGGAAATCCACCGTCAGGGGGGTGCCGCCCTCCAGGGCGGCGTGGGAGAGCCGCTCGAACTCGGCGAACATGGTCTGCCGGTGCAGGGTCGCCAGAAGGTCGTCGACCTTGGTGTTCACCAGATAGGCCTTGAGGGCCTTGGAATCCGCGTTCCGGTACATGTACTCGAACAGGAGTTCCTCGTTGAAGGTGCTGGCCACCTCGGCCTCGAAGATCGTGTAGTTGTACTGGAGGAAGGGATTGTTCCGGGCGGAATAGTAGGAGTGCATGGAATGTCCGCCCTCGTGGGCCAGGGTGAAGACGTCCCGGAGCACGTCCTCCTTGTAGTTCAGGAGGATGTAGGGATCCCCCGTGAAGGAGCCCGCCGAGAAGGCCCCGCTCCGCTTGCCCTTGTTCTCGTAGCGGTCCACCCAGGCGCCCGTGAGGCCCGCGCGGAGGGTGTCCACGTACTCGGGACCCAGGGGGGCCAGGGCCGCGCAGACCACCTCCACGGCCTCGTCGTAGGTGTACCGGGCCTTGGCCGCGGGCACCAGGGGGACGTAGACGTCGTAGTGACGGAGCTCCGAAACGCCCAGGACCCGCTTGCGCAGGGAGTAGTACCGGTGCAGGGCCGGCAGGCTGGCCCCGACAGCGGACACGAGGTTGTCGTAGACAACCTCGGAGACGTCGTCCGGAAAGAGGGCCGCCGCCCGGGCGGAGGGGAAGTTCCGGACCTGGGCCCGGTACTTGTCCAGCTTGCAGGAGCCCGCGTAGAGCTGGGCCAGGGTGGTCTTGTGGGCCTCGAAGGATCCGTAGAACTGGAGATAGGCCTTGCGCCGCACCTCCCGGTCCGCGTGTCGGAGGAGGGAGGCGAAGGTGGACTGGCTGAGCTTGCGGGGCCCCTCGGGAGTCTCGACCTCCCCGAAATCCAGGTCCACGTTCGTGAGGACCGAGAAGGTCTCCTGGGCGGTCTGTGCGGCTTCGGCCTGGAGGGCCAGGAGGCGCTCCTCGGGCTCCGAGAGGACGTGGGGCTTGAAGCGGATCAGCTTGCGGAGGAAGACCCGGTACTCCGCGAAGTCCTCGCGTCCGAGCCAGGCTTCCAGGGACTCGTCCGGTATCCTCTGGATCTCCGGAACCAGCCAGCTCCACTCGCCCTGTCCCTCCGTGGCGGCCATCATGTACCGGCCGGCCCGGGCGCGGTTCTCGGAATCCCCCTCGTCCTCGGTCTGCCGGAGATCGGCGTAGTACCCCAGACGCTCCTCCAGGATGCCGTAGTCCCGGAAGAAGGCCAGGGCCGCGAGGAGGCTCTCCGGTGACCGGGCCAGGGTTCCCTTGAAGGAGGCGATGCGGGGTATGCGGGACTTGAGGTCCGAGAGTCCCCGCTCCCAGGCGGCGTCATCCGGAAAGAGCTTCGAAAGGTTCCAGCGGTCCTCGGGGCGGACATCCTTGCGCACGGGTATATCGTTCGCTGCCATGGTCATCCTCCTGGTTCGATTCGGGCCTGGGTCGATCGGGTGAGTATACACCACCGGGCGCGTTTATCCACGGCGGGATTGACACCCCGCGGCGGGGGGACGAACATTCCCGGGATACGACTCCACGAAAGGCGGACCGGATGCGGGAAGGCATGGATACAGGACTCCGCTGCGACCTGGATTCGGAGCGGCCCGCCCCGGGCCCGGCGATGATCGTCGTCTTCGGCGGGACCGGGGACCTGGCGCGCCGGAAGATCGTACCCGCCCTGTACAACCTCCTGCGCGAGGGGCGGCTCCACCCGGACTCCCGGATCCTCTGCGCGGGCCGGAGGGCCCTGGATCCCCGCGAATACCGGGAGGGCCTTCGGGAGGCCGCCGCACGGTTCTCCCGGACCGGATTGGACCCCGCGGCCTGGGACCGCCTGGCCGCCCGGATCGAATACCGGGAGGGCGACCTCGATTCCCCGGCCCTCTACGATTCCCTGGCGCGGACGCTCTCCTCCCCGGGATCGCCCGCGGACGCCCTCTTCTACCTGGCGGTCTCTCCGGAGCAGTTCGGACCCGCGGCCCGGGGACTGGCCCGGGCGGGCCTGGGCACCGCGGGCCGGCACCCCGACGACACGGCGCCCTACCGGCGCCTGATCGTGGAAAAGCCCTTCGGCCGCGACCGGGCGAGCGCCCGGGCCCTCAACCTGGAGCTCCAGGACTGCTTCGCGGAGCGGGACATCTTCCGGATCGACCACTACCTGGGGAAGGAGACGGTCCAGAACCTCCTGTACCTGCGCTTCGCCAACTCCGTGTTCGAGCCCCTGTGGAACCGGCGCTACGTGGAGAGGGTGGAGATCGACGTGCTCGAGGAGGAGGGAATCGGCACCCGGGGGGGCTACTACGATGGGGCGGGGGCCGCCCGGGACATGCTCCAGAACCACCTGGTCCAGCTGCTCTGCCTCACCGCCATGGAGCCCCCCGCGGGGCTCGATCCGGAGTCCATCCGGGACGAGAAGGTCAAGGTCCTGAAGTCCATCCCCGCCTATTCCCCGGAGGAGCTCCGAAGGCGTAGCCTGCGCGGCCAGTACGGGGCCGGATCCGACGCCGCGGGCCGCCCCCTCCGGGGCTACCGGGAGGAGGACCGTGTACGCCCCGGGTCCCGGACCGAGACCTTCGCGGCCCTCCGCCTGGAGGTGGACAACTGGCGCTTCGCGGGGGTGCCCTTCGTCCTCCGCACGGGCAAGGCCCTGGACCGCCGGGTCAGCGAGATCCGGGTCCTCTTCCGCAGGCCCCCGGGGACCCTCTTCCAGGGCAGCTGCGGGGACCGCCTGGGTCCCAACGGCCTCATCCTCCGGATCCAGCCCGACGAGGGTCTCTGGCTGACCTTCAACGCCAAGGTCCCCGGCCGGGCCGCAGTGGAAAGCGGGGCCCTCCGGTTCTCCTACCGGGAGAAGGCCGATTCCCTGCCCGAGGCCTACGAACGGCTCCTGGCCGACGCCCTGGCCGGGGACTCCACCCTCTTCATCCGGTCCGACGAGACCGAGGCCGCCTGGTCCCTGGTGGACCGCCTGGAGGAGGCCTGGGCGGACCCGGCCGCCGCGCCGCCGGTCCTCTATCCCGCGGGCTCCCCGCCCCCCGCGGCGCCCTGAGGCCCCCGTGGAGATCCTGCGGTTTCCTACCGAGGAGGCGTGGATCGAGGCCGCCCGGACCGCCTTCCGGACGGCGGCCGCCGCCGCGAAGCTCCGCGGATCGGACACCCTCCGGCTCTGCCTGGCCGGAGGCCGGACCCCGGAGCCCGTGTACCGGGCCCTGGCCCGGATCCCCCTCCGGGACGTGCGGGTCGAGCTCTGGCTCGGGGACGAACGGGAGGTCGACCCGGCCTCCCCGGACCGCAACGGGGGCCTCGTCCTTCGGGCCTTCCGGGACTGCGCCTGGGATCCGGCCCCGGTCTTCTTGCTTTGGCCGGGAGGTCCCGGCACGGAGGCCTGCCGGGCCGTGGAAGCCCGGCTCGCGGGGCTGGCCGAGCCCATTTTCGACCTGTCCTTCCTGGGAATCGGCGAGGACGGCCACACCGCCGGGATCTTCCCCGGGGGTCCCGAGGCCGTTGAGACGTCGAGGCTGGCCGTGCCGAGCCGGGCTCCCTCGGAACCCCGGGCCCGGATGACCCTCTCCCCCCGCGCCCTGGCCTCCACCCGGACGCTCCTCTATCTCCTCCGGGGGCCGGCCAAGCTCGGACTGGCGGAACGTTTGGCGGCAGGACCCGTCCCGGACGGACGAGCGGCTGTGGAGTACCCGCCGGACGGGCCGCGCTCCGGCGGAGCCTCCGGGACGCCCCGGGTACTCTTGCCCGCGGAGCTCGTGGCGCAGCGGGCCCGGGCCGTCGGCGCCGACGTGATCCTGTCGTACTGCGCGACCTGAAACCCGATCCCCCGGGCTCGATAAATGGCCCGAACGTCTTTCAAATCTCCGGGCCGCGTCCTACAATTACCCCGATGGAAACCAAGTCCCCGGCAGATTCCGACGGCTCGATCCTGGCCGCGGTCATGGGCTCCGCCCACCAGCACCTCCTGTCCCTGGGGGAGGACGGCACCGTCCTGGCCTTCCTTCCGACGGAAACACCTCTCCTGGGCCGGACCCGGGAGGAGGTCGTGGGGCGGAAGCTGGACGCCCTGTTCCGGGCCGACTACGTCCGGGTCTTCGACGGCAAGGACGCCTGGAACGAGATCGTCTACCTGGAGGGAACGGACGGGAAGCCCCGCCCCTTCGGGGTCCGCCGCATACCCGCGGACCGGGAGCCCTTTCCGGCCCTGGTACCCGGAGCCCGGGAGCATCTCCTGGTGAACGAGCTCCTCATCTACGGGGCCCTGGAGGACCTTCACGAACGGACCCTGGCCGAGCACGCCCAGGAGCTGGAGGCGGTCAACGAAAAGCTCAAACGCCAGACCCACCAGCTCCGCAAGGCCCTGGAGATCCTGGAATCCCGGAACCGGCAGATGATCAAGGAGCTCAACCTGGCGGTGGAGCTCCAGAAATCCCTCCTGCCCAAGTCCTATCCCCCCACTCCCTCGGCGGTCTTCACCCACCGGTACATACCCCTGGCCATGGTCGGGGGGGACTTCTTCGCCCTCTCCAAGATGGAGGGGGACCGGGTGGGAATCCTCATCGCCGACGTATCGGGGCACGGCGTGGCCCCGGCCTTCATCACCGCCATGATCCGGAGCCTCTTCGACTACCTGCATCCCCGGGAGGACTCGCCCGCGGAGGTGATCCGCCGGATCAACGAGGAGTTCTCCAAGATCGTGAACACCGACCACTTCGTCACGGCCTTCTACGGCATCTTCGATTTCGAGGCCATGTCCTGCACCTACTGCGGGGCGGGCCACCCTCCTCAGCTGATCGTCCATTCCGACGGGACCGTGACCCGCCTGGCCTCGGAGGATCCCATCATCGGAATGACCGAGGACTGCGACTACCACGACCGCTCGGCCGCCCTGGCGGGCGGGGACCTCCTGTGCTTCTACACCGACGGGGTCCAGGAAGCTCGGAACGCCCAGGACGAGATGTTCGGGGTCCGGGGGATCGAGGAGACGGTGATCCGGAACCGGAACTCGGACCTGGAGGCCGTGGCGGACGCCCTGATCACCGGGGTCATCCAGTTCATGAAGGATCCCTTCTTCGAGGACGACATCACCGTGGTGCTGGGGCAGGTCATCGAGAGCCTATGATCGGCTTTAGCCGATCATAGGCTCTCGGCAACGAAGCGCTTCGCGCTTCGTCGATCTCTTTAAGGACCCAGGCGAAAGGGCCGACTAGTGGTCGATGACTCCGACGCCTCAGCGGATACCGTTCACGTCACCCTGGTATGCCTCTGTCCACCGACCACCGACCACTGTTCACCGTATCCGTCTCACCCTCGGTATCCTCAGATCCCCGAAGGCGTCCAGGATACGGGCCATGAGGTCGAAGGACTCCTCCTCCAGGATCTCGGGGCGGTCGCCGGGGCCGTGGAGGAGGGCCCAGGTGGCGGGGGGCTCCGCGGGAAACTCCCCGTGCGGGGCTTGTGTCCCGT
Organism: Spirochaetota bacterium; assembly: GCA_022703505.1. GTDB lineage: Bacteria > Spirochaetota > Spirochaetia > Treponematales > UBA12059 > JAAYUR01. The sequence continues at coordinate 70,573 of JAKLDN010000004.1, forward strand.
CCGGGCGCCCGTGGCGAGGGGCGGGACTCCTCGCGTCCAGTTCGGACCGCGGCAGGAGGGTCACGGTGACCGCGGGAATCCCGCCCAGGGCGAAGCCCAGGTCGTCGGACCAGGGCACGGGCAGGCGGAGGGGAGCCGCGCCGGCACGGCGGAGGGTCCGGGCCGCCCAGGACTCCAGGTCGCCGATGCGCCCGGCCAGGTCCCCGCAGTCCGGCCCCCGGGAGGCAAGAAGGTCCCGGGCGGTGGTGGACAGGATCGGCACGGTGCCCCGGCCGGTCACGTCGAAGACGAAGACCGCCGGCGGCTCCTCCCCCTCCCCCGCCAGGGCCTTGACCCGGCCCGCCAGGGCGCGTGCCACCGCAAAGGAGCCCTGGTCTCCCGCCCCCGAGGACTCCTCGGAATCCGTGAACAGGATCACGGTGTTGTGCGGCTCCTCCCGGAGGGCCAGGCGCCCGGCCAGGTCCGCAAGCTGGAGGCAGGCGGCGCCGTTGTCCAGGGCGCCGGAGCTACCGGGCCTGCGGTCATGGTGGGCCACGAGCAGCTTGGTCCGGTACCGGGGATTGTAGGAGGAATCCGGGAATTTCACAGCCAGGTGAAGGCTTCCGGCCAGGGGAATCCGGGCGGAAGCGACCCCGCGATCCCGGAGTAAGGCCTCCAGCACGGCGGGTCGGTCGGCGTCCGGTACGGTCAGGGCCCGTAGGAAGAGGGAGGGTATCACGCTGGCGGCAGTCTACCCCCGCGTATCCGGGGGGTCAAGGGAAGCGGCCCTTCATGTGGTGTTACCCCCGCGGGATCCCGTTGTTTCATTATTAGAAACATTCTCGCCCCGCGGGAAGCCGTCGCCCGGGTGGTTTCATGTTCCGGCCCCTTCCCGCCCGAGCGGGACAAGGAGGAGCCATGGACAGCATCGGAACCTGGCGGATCCTGTCCCTTCTGGAGACGCACGGGGAAGAGGAAGTTTATTCCGCCACGGACTCGGCCGACGAGGACCTCCGGCTTCGGATCCTCCATCCGAAGGCTCCGGAGGAGGACAAGATCGCCTTCGAGGAGATGGAGCGGACCGAGGAAGCCACCCTGGAGGGGTCGCGCCGGATCCGGGAGATCGGCCGGACCGAGGACGGACGGCCCTACGCCGTCTATTCGGCCCTCTGAGGCCGGAGGAACCCTCCGGGACCGGGCGGAACCGGCCTGCGGACGCCGTCCCGGATCGGCGGCATTGACGGAACGGCCCGCTCTCTTGGATACTGCTTTCCAAGATGAAACACCCAGCCAAGCCCCGTCCCGCCGCCGAATCCGGAGAGCCGGTACCCATACAACCGTCCGCCGCCCCGGGACCCGAGGTTAAGCGACCCGGAATCGCCGCCCTCGCGTACGCCGGGATCCTGGTCGGATCCGTCCCTCTCACCGGATTCTCCCGGCTCGACGGCCTGTACGTCGTTTACCTGCTCCTGACCCTGGCCGTCGCGGCCGGGGAGTTGGCCTTCCTGAGCGCGATTTTCCGCAAGGGCCGGACCGGGCTCTTCCCGGCCTGGAAGAAATTCACGGGGTATTCCATCCCGGTCTACTACTTCGCCCACGCCCTGCCGCGGATCGAGTGGAGCAACGCGGGCCTCATCGGCCCCGGACGGGTGCTTTTCCTTTTCATCCTGACCCTCGCGGCCGCGGCCGCGGGCGGCCTCGCCTTCTTCCTGGCCGGACGGCCCGGGGCCCTGGCCGCGGCGGGGGTGATCGAGTCCGAGGAGGTCTCCGACCGGGCCTTGCGGAAGCGCCGGGCCCGGGAACGCAAGCCCCGGGGCCTGGTCGCGGTCGTCCTGGACTGGGTCGACGCCATAGCCTGGGCGGCCATCGCCGTGCTGGTGGTGAACATCTTCGTCTTCCAGCTCTACGAGGTGCCCTCGGAGTCCATGGTGCCCGCCTTCCTGGTCAAGGACCGGCCCTTCACGGTCAAGCTCTCCTCAGGTCCCCGGGTCCCCCTGACCGAGTGGCGCCTTCCCTTCCTGCGCCTGCCGCGCCGGGGGGACGTCGTGACGATCTCCAACCCCCGGTACCCCGAGAACCACCGGGTCGACCTCAAGAAGCACGTCTCCCAGTTCGTCTACATGGTCACCCTGACCGCGGTCCACCTCGATTCGACCCTGCCGGACGGAACCCCCAAAGCGGATCCCCTGGTCAAGCGCATCACGGGAGTGCCGGGGGAAAAGCTCATGATGGTGGACGACGTCCTGTATGCCCGCCGGAAGGGCGAGCCCGGGTTCCGGAAGGTCGAGGAACCCTGGGCCGCGACGGACCTGTGGAAACAGGACGCGGCCCTGCGCCGTAAAATACAGCACCTGCCCCTGGACGAGGCGACCCGGGCCCTCCTCGCCCGCGTGGACGCCCTCAAGAACGGAGCCAAGCCCGAGGACCTGGGCGCGGCCGTCGGATCCTCGCTCGGACGGATCGAGGCGGCCCTGTCCAGGCTGGAAGCCTCGGGCCGGGAGGCGGCTTCCGGACCGGACATGTCCCGGACGGACCCCGCCCTTCGCACCCGCCGGGACGAGGCGGCCTCGGCTGCAGCCCGGGGCGAGAACCCCTTCGCGGAAGCCGGAGCCGCGGCCGAGGACCTCTCCCTGGCTCTGGCGGCCTCCGCGTCACCGGCGGTCCGATCGGCCCTGCGCGCCTATGCGGAGGGAGCGGCGGCCGCCGCGGCCGCTCCGGCGGCGAACGCCTACGACCGGGGCTCCCGGTCCCTGAACCTCCTTGTGAAGGCCAATCTCCTGGCCCGGATGGAGCGCGTGCTCGGCCTGCTGGCGGCGGGGACTCCCCTGGAGACCGCCGCCCGGGACCCCGAGCGGGGCCGCCTGGTCGCGGAGGCCCGGGAGCTCTACCTGTACCTGCAGGGCTTCTACGACAACCGGAATTTCCCCGAGTTCCCCGCCGGGGAGGCCTTCCTGGCCCCGGACGAGTACTTCGCCATGGGCGACAACCGCTACAACTCCCTGGATTTCCGGTTCCGGGAAACCCCCGCGACCCGGGCGCTGGATCCCGCGGATCCCGCCTCGGTCCGCTACGTCTCGATCCTGGAACCCTTCGCGGTCAAGCTCAAGTTCATCGAGGGCCACGCGGTCTTCCGGCTCTGGCCCCCGTCCCGGCTGGGAATCATTCGTTGAGATTAGGAGGAACCTCCCGATGAAAGAGATCCGCGTTACCTACCCGGACGGCCGGGTCCTCTCCTACCCCTTCCTGATCAAGGCCTCCGACGCCCTGGAACCCCTCGGGACCCTCCCCCGCCCCCTGGCCGCGGCGCTCATCAACAACGAGCTCTGCCCCCTGGACTACTTCCTCACCACCGACTGCACCCTGGCACCCGTGACCGTGGACACCAACCTGGGCGCGGTCACCTACCGCCGCTCCCTCTGCTTCCTCCTGGCCATGGCGTCCCGGGAGCTCTTCCCGAATCGCCGCCTGGTCGCGGGCATGGCCATCGGGACGGGGTTCTTCCATTTCTTCGACGACGACGAGAAGGACGACCCGAAGGACATCCGGATCCTGGAGAAGCGGATGCGCGAACTTGTGGCCCGGGACATACCGATCCACCGGGAATGGATGTCCTACTCGGGAGCGCTGGAGTATTTCCGCACCCAGGGCCAGACGGACACCCTGGCCCTGCTGGAGCACATGAACGACCCCCGGATAGCCGTGAACGAATGCGCCGGATTCCGGGACCTCCACGTAACCCCCCTGGTGCCGTCCACGGGGGTCCTGGCCGTCTTCGAGCTTCTGCCCTACCACGACGGCTTCCTCCTGCGCTACCCCCACAAGGAGGACGACAAGGTTCCCCCCTTCGAGGACGACCCGGTCCTCTACCGGATCGCCACGGAGTACCGGGAGCGAGGCAAGATCCTGGGGGTCTCCTCCGTGGGGACCCTGAACAGCATCAACTCCCCCAAGAAGATCAAGGAGTACATCCAGGTAGCGGAAGCCCTCCAGAACAAGAAGATGGCCGAATTGGCAGACCAGGTTGCCGCCCGGGCCGGCACGGTCAAGGCCCTCCTGATCGCCGGCCCCTCCAGCTCCGGGAAGACCACGACCTCCAAGAAGCTGGCCATCCAGCTCAAGGTCATGGGCTTCGAGCCCGTGGTCATCGCCCTGGACGACTACTTCGTGGACCGGGACCACACCCCCCGGGACGAGAACGGGGAATACGACTTCGAGTGCCTGGAGGCCCTGGACGTCGAGTACCTGAACGAACAGCTCGTGGAGCTCTTCCGGGGGGACGAGATCGAGCTGCCGGCCTTCGACTTCAAGACCGGGACCCGCCGGCCCTCGGGGAAGAAACTGCGGCTCTCCACGGGCCGGGAGATCGTCGTCATGGAGGGCATCCACGGCCTGAACGACAAGCTCACCCCGCGGATCCCCCGGGAGCAGAAATTCAAGGTCTACGTCTCCGCCCTGACCCAGCTCAACCTGGACGACCACAACCGCATCTCCACCACGGACAACCGCCTGCTGCGGCGGATCGTCCGGGACTGGCAGTTCCGGGGCAAGACCGCCCTGGATACCCTCAAGATGTGGGCCTCGGTCCAGCGGGGCGAGCGGCGCCACATCTTCCCCTTCCAGAACTCCGCGGACGCGGCCTTCAACTCCGCCCTGGACTACGAGCTCGGGGTCCTCAAGATCTACGCGGAACCCGTGCTCCGCTCCGTCAAGCCCATAGAGCCCGAGTACGCAGAGGCGGGCCGCCTGCTCGCGTTCCTGGCGAATTTCTCGCCGATACCCGCCCAGTTCGTGCCCGGAAACTCGATCTTGAGAGAGTTCATTGGGGAGAGCGAATTCAAGTATTGAGCCCTACGAATCGCGCCGGTACTCAAATCCGGGGCGGACGTTTGCGCACCGGCGAGACCGAACGTCCGGCGCGAGGCGCCGGGCGTATCTTCATACAGTAACAATAGATATATCAGCCGGAACCCTCTTCCCACGCCGGTTCCGCTTTACTTCCCGTTCCGGATGATCCATAATACGCGCAGGTTTCTCGAATTCCAAAGGAGGAGTTGAGATGAGCAGAAAAGTGTTGATCATCCTCGCCATCGTCACCGCGGCGGCCTTCGCGCTGGCCGGGTGCGGCGGCGGGGCCGGGGCGGGAGCCGGGGTCGCCAAGGGCGACACGGGCCCGCTCGTAGACAAGATCATCATCGACGTCCGGATGGACCAGTCCATCGCGGCCAAGGATACGGTGGAAGGCAAAACCGACATCTTCGCCTACGGCATGGACGCCAGCGTCTTCTTCGGCCTGCCCCAGGCGGACCGGGAGAAGCTCTCCGTCTACCCCGTTCCGTCCGGATCCTGGTCCTATCTCATGAACCCCATCCCCAACCAGGCGCCCTACGTCTGGAAGACCAAGACGGGGAAGGAATACTTCAACCCCCTGGCCATCCGGGAGGTCCGGTACGCCATCAACTGGCTCATCGACCGCAAGAAGATGGTCGACGAGATCCTCCTGGGCGGCGGCGAGCCGGCCTTCACCTCCATGACCCCCGGCCAGCCCGGCACCTACCGCTACAACATCATCGCCACCAAGCTGGGTATGACCGAGCGCGGCGACGAGAAGCGGGCCATCGCGGAGATCACCGCGGCCCTGGAAGCCGCGGCCAAACTCCCCGAGAACAGCGGCAAGCTCCGCAAGACCGGCCAGTTCTGGACCTACAAGGGCGAGCCCATCGTCGTGAAGTTCATCATCCGGGTGGACGATCCCCAGGGCCGCCTCCCCGCGGGCCGCTACGTGGCGGACCAGCTGGAAAAGGCGGGCATCAAGGTCGAGCGCCTGGAGTACGACCGCTCCAAGGCCGGACGCATGGTCTACGGCGGGGATCCCGCGGCCTATGAATGGACCATGTACACCGAGGGCTGGGGCGCCGGAGCCACCCGCCGCTGGTGGGACGTCTCCATCTCCCAGATGTACGCCCCCTACTACGGGTACATGCCCGGCGGCGCCACCGAGGGCTTCTGGAACTACAAGCAGGACGAGATCGACAAGCTGGCCATGAAGAGCTACAACGGCTGGTTCCTGACCGACGAGGAGTACTGGAACGACAACCTCAAGGCCCAGGAGTTGGGCCTTACCGAGGCCGTCCGCATCTGGGTATGCTCCCAGATCGACTACTTCATCGCCAACAAGGACCGGGTCACGAACCGCTTCGTCTACGGCCTCGGGGACGGCCTGAACGGCTGGTCCTTCATCACCGCGGACGTGAAGCCCAACGACAAGGGCGAGAAGATTCTCCGGGCCACCCAGTTCTCCGCCAAGGGAGGCCTCTTCATGAGCGCCTGGGACCCCGTGGGCGTGGACGGATTCTCGGACACCTACGTTTCCATGATCGTGGAACAGTGCACCATGCGGGAGTACTTCGAGGCGCCCAACACCGCCATCGACACCCCCTACCTAGTCCAGTGGGACCTCAAGGACGTCCAGTCCAACGTCGGCCCTGACACCACCGGGGACGGCAAGCCCGAGGGCCTCATCGACGTGCCCGCGGACGCGGTCAAGTACGATTCCGCCACCAAGACCTGGAAGAAGGTCGGCTCCGGCGTCAAGTCCTACTCCACCGCCAAGTACACGGTGAAGGATTCGGTCTGGCACGACGGGAACAAGATCGGCCTGGCGGACTTCGTCTACTCCCTGGGCTTCCAGACCGACTGGTCCACCAAGGACGGGGACGCGGACCTGGCCTACGAGGAAGCCTACGCCTCCCAGTACCAGCCCACCCTGGAGACCCTTAAGGGCGTGATCTTCAACAAGGACGGAAGCTTCACCACCTACTACGACTTCAATTGGCCGATGGACAAGAACCGCGTGGCCTACGGCGGCCTTCTGTCCCCCAAGGCCGGAAACCCCGGACGGCCCACCATGGTGCCGTGGACGATCACCGAGGCCATCGGTCTCCTGGTGACCGAGGGCGCGGCCAGCGGCACCGTCTACGCGATCACCGAGGATCCCTCGATGACCCAGATCGACGTGGCCAGCCCGGCCTGCGTGGCGGATCTCAAGGCCAAGCTCAACGAGATGGTGGAGAAGAAGCACGTCCCGGTCTACGTCAAGGACCACATGAAGCCCGCCGAGGCCGTGGACGCCTACAAGAAAACCCTGGCCTTCATCGAGAAGTACGGCCACGCCTACGTCTCCAACGGGCCCTTCTACATCTCCAAGATCGACTCCACCGCCAACTACATGGAGCTCTCCGCCTACCGCAAGGGCTACCCCTACAAGAAGGACTACTGGGGCAAGTTCTTCGCCCTCGAGGTGACCCAGATCGACAACGTGGCCATCCCGGCCAACGCCCGGCGCGACGCGGACGCGGTGATCGACCTTACGGTCTCCCAGTTCACCTACCCCAGCGACCAGACCAAGCCCGCCGACAAGGACGCCAAGGTCCAGGTGACCCTGATTTCCCAGGACGGCGAGAAGGCCTACCCGGCCAAGTACGTGAAGGACGGATCCTTCCAGGCCGTGATCCCCGCCGCCGACCTGGCCAAGCTCCAGCCCGGCAGCTATACCCTGGTGTCCGAGTCCAAGTTTGCGGACGAAGCCCCCTCGGTGAAACCCGGAAACCTGGTCCTGTTCTAGGACGAAGGCGCGCATCCGAAAACCGCGCGGCGCCCTGCGGGGCGCCGCGCTCGCCTTCCCGAGCTCCCGGTCGGACGCGTCCCCTCGACGGGCGACTGGTCTGCGGAGCGAAATCCTTCCCAGGACAGGTGGCCCCGATGTACAAGTGGTACGCGATAAAACGCATCCTGAAGGGCGTGGCGATGTACGCCCTCCTCATGTTCACCTTCTCCGCCCTCTTCAACACGGTCTCCGAGACTACCCTCAAGGGCCAGATCGAGGAGCAGGTGCGCCAGGAGTCCCAGCGGCTCCGGAACCTGAAATCCGAGCAGATCCGCGCCTTCCAGATCGACCGGCGGGACCAGCTCTACAAGCTCTATAAACTCGACCGGCCCTGGACGGAGCGGGTCGTCTCCCGGGCCGTCAACGCCCTGACCTTCAAATTCGGCCGTTCCACCATCATCAAGACCCAGAAGGGCGAGCGGGAAGTCATCAAGATCATCATGGAAGCCATGCCGCGGTCCATATTGCTCTTCACGACCACCATCGTCTTCGAGATATTCCTCGGGATCTGGCTGGGTTTGAAAAAAGCCCAGAAGCCCGGGGGGTCCCTGGACAAGTCCACCAGCTTCATCACCATGGTCGTCTACGGCCTGCCCTCCTGGTGGCTGGGGATGATGCTGATCATGATCTTCGTCTACGGGATCAAGCTCTTTCCCTCCGGGGGCCTGCATTCCGTGCCCACACCCGGGGGAATCCTCAAGGTCCTGGACCTGATCTGGCACATGATCCTGCCCATGCTGACCCTGCTGCTCATCGGATTCTGGAGCCTGGGCTTCGTGGTACGCAATATCGTCCTGGGCGTGCTCCAGGAGGACTACATCATGAGCGCCCGCGCCCGGGGCATCCCGGAGAACAAGGTGCTCTTCGGACACACCATGCGAACCGCGGCCCCGCCCCTCATCACCATGGCCCTGCTGACCCTCCTGGCGTCCATCTCGGGAAGCATCATCTTCGAAGGGATCTTCTCCTGGCCCGGCTTGGGCAACCTGTACTGGATCGCCATCCAGCAGAACGACATTCCGGTCCTCCTGGCGGACCTGGCCATAACCACCGGCATATATCAGGCGGGACTGATCTTCCTGGATCTGACCTACGGATTCCTGGACCCCCGCATCAAGATAGGCGGCAAAGCATGAAACTGGAAGACGCGGCCTACAGGCTCAAGGAATTCTGGGGTGAGTTCCGGAAGGAACGGAACGGCTTGGTCGGGCTCGGCATCCTGATCGCAGCCGTCCTGGCGGTGCTCCTGGAACCCCTGATCCTGCCCTTCCCGGAGGCCAGTTCGCGCTGGCGGGATATCACCTACTGGCAGGACAACTCGAAGAGCGCGCCTCCGGCATGGACCAACCTCTTCACCGCCCGAAAATCGGCGGTCGCCCTGACCCTCTGGGATTCCCGGACGGAGGACAGGGGGCCGGGCGAGAAAGCCTACATCTTCTCCTACGATTACGAATTCAGCCGGGCCCCCTACGACCTCCTGCTCCGGGGCGAGGGCAGCGGCACCATTCCCCTGACGGTGACCGTTCGCAGGCCGGACAGCAACGCCGTGGAAATCATCCGCTATGTCCTCCAGGACCTGGCGGGCCAGACCTTCCGACTCTCCTTCACCAACGAGGGCAAGGCCAACGCCCTGGAGTTCCTGAGGAAGACGGAGCGGCCGGAAAACGCCGCCCAGATCGCGACGATGAGCTACGGCGTGCCGGAGATCCTCTTCTCCCGGGCCGAGCCGGATTTCGTCAAGGGACCCAAGCCCCTCGCGGGCCGCTACGAGATCGAGGTGACCGCGGGCTTCACGGATCCCCGGGCCTCCATCGAGCACATGGAGATCGTCGTGGTGGGTCGGGTATCCGGCATCCTCGGCACGGACTCCATGAAGCGGGACATCTTCTCCGGCGTGGTGGCCGGGATGAAATGGGCCCTCATGATCGGCCTACTGACCAGCATCGTCTCCGTCCTGGTCGGGGTGTTCTACGGCATCACCGCCGCCTACTTCGGGGGCCGCGTGGATTCCGTGATGATGCTGATCTTCGACTACTTCATCTCCCTGCCGGTCCTGCCCATCCTGATCGTATTCTCCGCGGTCTACAAACCCAGCATCTGGACCATCATCGCGGCCCTGATCCTCTTCTTCTGGGTGGGCCCCGTGAAGACCGTCCGGTCCATGGCGCTGCAGATCAAGGAGGAGACCTACATCGAGGCGGCCAAGGCCCTGGGCGCCGGGCACGGGCGGATCATCTTCCGCCACATGGCCCCCCTGCTGATCCCCTACTCCTTCGCGTCCATGGCCCTGGCCGTGCCGGGGGCCATCGTCTACGAGTCCTCGGTGAGCCTCCTGGGCCTGGGGGACGCGACCATCGTGTCCTGGGGACAGATCCTCCACGACGCCCTCGGCTCGGGCGCCGTGCTCTCGGGCCTCTGGTGGTGGGTGGTCCCGCCGGGACTCCTGATCGCCGTGATGGGCATGACCTTCGCGTTCCTCGGGTTCGCGATGGACAAGATCCTCCATCCGAAACTCAAGACGAGGTAGGCCATGAGCGAAACCGTACTACAGGTCAAGAACCTGAAACTCTACTACCACACCTCCAAGGGGGCCGTGAAGGCCCTGGACGACGTGTCCTTCGACCTGAAAGCCGGGGAAACCCTGGGGCTCGTCGGGGAATCGGGCTGCGGCAAGACGACCATGGGCACGGGCCTTTTGCGCATGCCCACCCCTCCGGGACGCTTCGAGGGGGGACAGATCCTGGTGGAGGGGCGGGACATCCTGCCCCTGCCGGAGAAGGAGATCCGGAAGGATTTCCGGTGGGAGAAGGTCTCCATGGTCTTCCAGGGGGCCATGAACTGCCTGACCCCGGTCTACACGATCGGCAAGCAGATGATGGAAACCCTCCAGGAGCACCGGTCCATGGAAAAAGCCGAGGCCCAGGAGCTCATCAAGGAATACCTTAGCTACGTGGGGCTTCCGGCGGACGTGACGAGCCGGTATCCCCACGAACTCTCCGGCGGCATGAAGCAGAGGGTCGTCATCGCGACGGCGCTCTTCCTCAAGCCCCGGCTGGTCATCCTGGACGAGCCCACCACGGCCCTGGACGTGATAGTCCAGGCCCAGATCATCAACCTCCTCAAGAAGCTCAAGAAGACCTTCGACCTCTCCTTCATATTCATCACCCACGACCTGGCCCTGGAGGCGGAGGTCTCGGACCGCATCTGCGTTATGTACGCGGGAAAGATCGCGGAGCTGGGGACGAACGAGCAGGTCTACGGGGGCAAGGGCCCCGCCCACCCCTACACGGAACGGCTCCTGGCCGCGACGCCCCGGCTGCGCCGGAAGGTGGAGAGCCTGTCCTTCATACCCGGCACCCCTCCCGACCTGATCGCCCCTCCATCGGGCTGCCGTTTCCATCCGCGCTGCCCCAGGGTCTACGAACGGTGCCGGATGGAAGAACCTCCCGTCCGGGAGATCGAACCGGGCCATCTTGCCGCCTGCTGGAGGTGCTTCGAATGAGCAACGGAATCGACGGGGACGTCATCCTGCGGGTGGACGACCTTAAGAAACACTTCACCCCCCATCAGGGCTTCCTCCAGTCCTTCGGCAAGGTCCGGAAGGTCGTCCGTGCGGTGGACGGGATCTCCTTTGAGATCCGCCGGGGGGAGATCTTCGGTCTGATCGGAGAATCCGGCTCGGGCAAGACCACGACGGGCAAGCTCGTCATGAAGCTGATCGACGCCACGAGCGGCCGGATCCTCTTCAACGGCCGGGACGTCACCTCCATCGGACACGAGGAAACGAAGGAGTACCGGCGGCAGGTCCAGATGATCTTCCAGGATCCCTACGCCTCCATGAATCCCCGGTTCAAGATCCGGGACGTCCTGGAGGAACCCCTGGAGATACACAGGATCACCGCGGACCGTAAGGAACGCGAAACCCGGATCGTCCGGGCCTTGACGGAGGTCAAGCTCACGCCTCCCGAGGATTTCATGGGCCGCTTCCCCCACATGCTCTCCGGGGGCCAGCGCCAGCGGGTGGCCACGGCCAGGACCCTCATCCTGAACCCGGCCATGCTGGTCGCGGACGAGCCGGTGTCCATGATCGACCTGTCCACCCGGGCGGAGATCCTCCACATGATGAAGGACGTGCAGAGGGACCTCGGACTCACCTACCTCTACATCACCCATGACCTGTCCACGGCGCGGTACTTCACGGACCGCATCGCGGTCATGTACCTGGGACGCATCGTGGAGATGGGCAAGGCGGACGACATCATCGACCATCCCGCCCATCCCTACACCCGGGCCCTGATCGAGGCGGTTCCGGAGCCCGCCACCGGCAAGGTGGACGTCGTGAAGGAACTGCCGATTTCCGGGGAAATCCCCTCGCCGTCCAACATCCCGGCGGGCTGCCGCTTCCACACCCGATGCCCCTACATGAAGCCCGAGTGCAAGGAGGAGGCCGAGCCCGAACTCATGGACCTCGGCAGCGGTCATTATCATGCGTGTCGCAGGTGGAAGGAGATCGGCTGACGAATTCCTGAAGCCAGATCCGGGCCGCCGGTTCGCGCCTATGCGCGAACCGAACCGCCGGGCGCCTTCGGGCGCCCGGCGCTATTTGGGCGGGTCGCGGAGGGAGAAGGCCAGCACCAGCATCCCGTAGGTGACGGCCACGAAGAAGCTGAAGGTCAGGGAGAAGAGCACGGCCTTCGGATCCGACAGCGCCGCCAGGGTGCCCCGCACGGCCCGCACGGGGGTGAGCACCGCGTCCCAGGAGTTGAGCCTCACGAAGCGACCCAGGTAGACCCCGAACCCCGCAAGGATCACCGCCACCGTAAGGAAGACTCGCTCGAATCCACGGCCCCAGGCGTGGTCCAGCACCCTTCCCTCCACCCACATGGATACGAGTCCCAGGAAATGCCCCACGAAGGCGAAGGCCCCGCTCATGACGATGTCGTACCAGAGGACCCCCCGGGTCCCGAGCCATTGGATCGTATCCGAGCGTATCCAGGTCTTCTCGGCGACGTGGATGAAGTCCGTGAACAGGTAAGGCGCGTTCGGGAAGAAGAGCAGCCACCCCAGGGCGCAGACGGAAACCAGGACCGTCCGGGCCGGGCCGGGATTCAGGGTCCGGAGGAGGATTACCTGGACGGCTGCCATCCCCAGGGGGACGCAGGCAAGGAGGAGGTTCATCCCAAGGAAGGTGTAGAAGGGGTTGCCCAGAAGGGCAACTCGGACTGCCAGGAGGGACAGGCAGCCCGTGAGCGCCAGGGCGGCCAGGACCCCCAGGGAGAGGACGGAGCGGAAGGAAGGGATGGCGCCCGGGCGGGATTCCTCCCGGTCGCCTTCCTTGAGCAGGTCGGTCAAGGTTCCCTTCCCCCCGCCCCGCTGTGTCACAGATCCAACGCCTTGGCCCGGACCTTCCGGAGGACCCGGTCCGTGAAGTCCGCGATCTTGAGGGCCCCGAGCTGGGTCCCGTCCCGAAGACGCACGGCCACCGCCCCCTCCTCCGCCTCCTTCTGCCCCACGACCAGGATGTAGGGGATCTTCGAGTTCTGGGCGTTGCGGATCTTGGCGTTCATGCGGTCGTCCGAGAGGTCCGCCCGGGCACGGAGGCCCGCGGCCGCAAGCTCCCCGGCGACCTTCTTGGCATACTCGTCGAAGGCGGGGGCCACGGGCACAACCACCGCCTGCTCCGGGGACAGCCAGATCGGGAAGGCCCCCGCGGTGTGCTCCAGATAGACCCCGAAGAAGCGCTCGATGGACCCCAGGAGGGCCCGGTGCACCATGTAGGGCCGCTTGCGCTGGCCGTCGGCGTCCACGTAGGTCATGTCGAAGCGCTCGGGTTCGTTGAAGTCGAACTGGATGGTGGTCAGCTGCCACTCCCGGCCGATGGCGTCCTTTACCTTGAGGTCGATCTTGGGACCGTAGAAGGCCCCGCCCCCTTCGTCCATCTCGTAGGCCAGGCCCTCCCTGTCCACCGCCTTGCGCAGGGATTCCAAAGCCTGGGCCCAGCGGGTGTCGTCCCCGACCGCCCCTTCCTTGGGCTTGGTGGCCAGGTAGGCCTTGATGTCCTTGAACCCCAGGGTCTTGTGCATGTACAGGGAGAAGCGAAGGACCTCGAGGATCTCGTCCTCGATCTGTTCGGGGGTGCAGATGATGTGGGCGTCGTCCTGGGTGAAGCCCCGGACCCGCATGAGGCCGTGGAGGGTCCCCGACCGCTCGTAGCGGTACACGGTCCCGAGCTCGGCCCAGCGCAGGGGCAGGTCCCGATACGAGTGGACCCCGTTCTTGTAGATCATGATGTGGAAGGGGCAGTTCATCGGCTTGATGTAGTAGTCGTCCTCGTCGATCTTCATGGACGAGTACATCCCCGCCTTGTAGAAGCCCAGGTGCCCCGAGGTCTCCCAGAGCCAGCTCTTGCCGATGTGGGGGGTGAAGAGGATCTCGTAGCCGTTCTGGTAGTGCTCCTCCCGCCACCAGTTCTCCAGGGCCACCCGGAAACGGCCCCCCTTGGGGTGCCAGTAGATCAGCCCGGGACCCGCCTCGTCGTGGGTGGAGAAGAGGTCGAGCTCCTTGCCCAGGCGGCGGTTGTCGCGCTTCTCCGCCTCCTCCAGCATCTTGAGGTGGGCTTCCAGGTCCGCCTTGGACCCGAAGGCGTAGGCGTAGATCCGGGTGAGCATGGGGCGCTTCTCGTCGCCCCGCCAGTACGCCCCGGCGATGGAGCGGAGCTTGAAGGCGTCGGGACGGAGGTCCCGGGTGGAGTCCACGTGGGGACCCCGGCAGAGGTCCCGGAAGGCGCCCTGCTCGTACACGGAGATGGTGCCGTCCGCGAGGCCCTCGATCAGCTCCAGCTTGAAGGGCTCGTCGGCGAAGAGGTTCTTGGCCTCCTCCTTGCTCACTTCCCTGCGGACGAAGGAGGCCCCGCCCGCGATGATGCGCCGCATCTCCTTCTCGATGGCCGGGAGGTCGTCCGGCTGGAGGGGCTGGGGGAACTGGAAGTCGTAGTAGAATCCGTCCTCGATGGCGGGTCCGATGCCGACCTTGGTTCCGGGATGGAGCTTGACGACGGCTTCCGCCATGACGTGGGACAGGGAGTGGCGGACGGTTTCGACGGGATGGGACATACGGTACTCCTCGGGCGGGAAAGCGTTCCGGGCGCGTCCTGGCGCCTCCGGGATCCCTTCCCGGCGTTCTGGCGTAAGGACGAATCCCCGAAAAGCCCTCGAAGAAGGCCCCCGCCCCCGGCGACGCCGGACGCGGTCTCGCGAATCCGCGGTACCACCTTACTTCGGACCCCGCCACCGGGCGGAATCCGCGCTCGAAACGCTGTGACGGGCGTCCCCGGCTTCCATTACGGACCCGTCGGATCGGGACGCGCACTGGGCGTGCCCCGGATCCTCCGGGCGGTTCACGGAAACGGCTCCGGAGTGGTTTTCGGCGGGTCCGCGACGGGGCCCTCTCAGCCGCGGGGCGCCCTCTCTCGGGACGCGGCGGTCCGCCTACTCGTCTCCATCAAAGCCTGTGGGGTAAATATGGCGACGGAAGTGGCGGTTGGTCAAGGTAGTGAATACGTGAATAGTGAATATGTGAATAGGGCGCGCCCATTCACCCATTCACCCATTCACAGCAAGACTACCTACCTCGCCACCACGATCCCCCCCACGACCAGGGCCATGCTGAAGGCTTGGGCCGCCGTAGGGGCCTCCCCCAGGAAGACCCAGGCCAAAAGGCCGCTCCAGATCGGCAGGGTGTAGTAAACCAGCCCGGCCTTGGCGGTCCCGATCCTCTCGATAGCCTGGTTCCAGGACACGAAGGCCGCCAGGGAGGCGAAGACCCCCACGTAGAGGACGGCCCCCAGAAGCGCCGGAGTCCAGGCTACGGGCGGGGCCGAGGCGCGCTCCCAGGCGAAGGCGGGAGCCAGCATCAGGGTGCCCAGGGCGAAGGTGGCGAACTGCAGGGTGGAAAGGCTCAAGCCCTCGGGTTTTCGCTTGAGCAGCAGGGTGTAGACCGAGAAGACCAGGGCGGCCAGGAGCATGAGCAGGTCCCCGGGGGCGAATCCGATGGACCGGAGGGCGTCCAGGCGGCCCTTGGTGACTAAAACCGCCACCCCGGCCAGGACCACGGCGATCCCCGCCAGGCGGCGGAGGGGCATCCGTTCCCCCAGGAAGATCCGGGAGAGCAGGAGGATGATGACAGGGAAGATCAGGGAGATCAGGGAGAGGTTGAGGGCCGTGGTAGTACGGCCCGCGTAATAGATCAGGGTATTGAAGAGGCTGACCCCCAGCAGGGCCGTGAGGGCCAGGTAGGGCAGGCTCCGCAGGACCGCCCGGCGCTCCCGGACGGCTCCGGGCAGGGCGAAGGGCAGGAAGGCGAGAGTCGCGGCAGCCCACCGGAGGAAGGCCAGGCTCACCGGGGGGATCGACTCCCTAAGGGCGCGGGCGATGAAATGGTTGCCGGACCAGAAGGCCGTGGCCGCCAGGGCGAAGAGGTACCCTTTGACTCCATCCTTTACCGTTTCGGTCATGCTTTCCCCCCGACGCGCATCCTACCGGATCGTCCGGGCTTCTTCAAGACCGGGAAGCCGGGCCGCCCCCCGGCGGCAGTTGTTTTTTTCCCCCCCTCTGGGTATGTTAATAGTCCGAAGCTTATATGGAAGAGTCGACAGAGGGCGAGGTCCTTGTCCGGGAGGACGAAGAGATCCAGGAGCCCGAGGAATTCCGGGTCATTCTGCTCAACGACGACTACACGACCATGGAGTTCGTCGTGGCGGTGATCATGACGGTCTTCCACAAGGGCCTGGCGGAAGCCACGAGGATCATGCTGGATGTCCACAAGAAGGGTCGAGGCGTCGTGGGGGTGTATCCCTTCGACATCGCGGCCACCAAGGTGGATCAGGTCCACACTCTGGCCCGGGACAACGGATACCCCCTCAAGTGCACGATGGAGAAGGCGTAAGGGACCATGAAAGTCAACCAGGAAGTTCAGGCCATATTCAACGCGGCCTATAACGAGGCGAAGATCCGGAGCCACGAGTACCTGACCCCGGAGCACATCCTCTACGCGGCCCTCTCGTTCGAGCAGATCCGCACCATCCTCGAGTCCTGCGAAGCGGACGTGGAACACATCAAGCAGGGGATGGAGTCCTACTTCGAGCAGAAGATCCCGGTGGTCAAGAACCAGGAGCCCATCCAGACCGCCGGATTCCAGAGCGTGATCGAACGGGCGGTCCTCCAGTCCCAGTCCGCGGGCAAGGACGAGGTCCGGGTCGCGGACGTCCTGGTTTCCCTGTACGACGAGGAACGGAACTACTCCGCGTACTACCTCCGCAAGGCGGGGGTCAAGCGCCTCCAGCTATTGGACATCATCTCCCACGGCCTGGACGAGGAATCCCTGGGCGAGTACGCTCCGGAGCCGGAAGCCAAGGACGAGGAGCCCGGGGAGACCGAAGACTCCGCCGCCCCGGACGCGGAGGACGAGGACGAGGACGCCGAACCGGCCCCGTCCCGCCGCGGCACCGCGCGCCCGGGCGCCCTGGAGCGTTTCACCTCGGACCTGACCAAGCTTGCCCGTGAGGGCCGCCTGGAACCCGTGATCGGCCGGGAGGCGGAGATCGAGCGGACCGTCCAGGTCCTTTGCCGCCGCCTCAAGAACAACCCAATCCACGTGGGGGACGCGGGGGTCGGGAAGACCGCGGTCACCGAGGGCCTCGCCCAGCGGATCGTGGAGGGGAAGGTCCCCCCGCGGCTCCGGGACTACACCATCCATTCCCTGGACATGGGATCCCTCCTGGCGGGCACGAAGTTCCGGGGGGATTTCGAGGAGAGGGTCAAGCGCGTGGTGGACGAGCTCCTCAAGAAGGATCGGGTCATCCTATTCATCGACGAGATCCACACCATCGTGGGGGCCGGCTCCGTGTCCGGGGGCTCCATGGACGCGTCCAACCTCTTGAAGCCCGCCCTTACCAGCGGCCGGCTCCGGTGCATCGGCAGCACCACCTACGAGGAATACAACAAGTTCTTCGAGAAGGACCGGGCCCTCTCCCGGCGCTTCCAGAAGATCGACATCGTGGAACCCTCCCTGGCGGAAACCTCCGAGATCCTCAAGGGACTCCGGCCCAAGTACGAGGAGTACCACAAGGTCCGGTACTCGGACGAGGCCCTGGACCTGGCGGTCCGCCTCTCCGCCCAGTACGTCACGGAGCGGCGGCTGCCGGACAAGGCCATCGACGTCATGGACGAAGCCGGGGCCTGGGCCCGGATCGCATCCTTCAAGAGGTCCGGCGCCGACCAGCCGGAGGAGGACGTCCTGGACATCGGGGCCCGGGAGATCGAGACCGTGGTGGCCAAGATCGCCCGGATCCCGGAAAAGACCGTCTCGGGCTCCGAGAAGGAGAAGCTGGCGGGCCTGGAGGAGGACCTCAAGAAGGTGGTCTTCGGCCAGGACCCGGCGGTGGAGGCCGTGGCCAAGGCGGTCAAGCGCAGCCGGGCCGGGTTCCGGCACCCCGACAAGCCGGTGGCCAACTTCCTCTTCGTGGGACCCACGGGGGTCGGCAAGACCGAGCTGGCCCGCCGACTGGCGGAGCGCCTGGGTGTGGCCCTGCACCGTTTCGACATGAGCGAGTACCAGGAGAAGCACACGGTCTCCCGCCTCATCGGATCCCCCCCCGGGTACGTGGGCTACGAGGAGGGGGGCCTCCTGACCGACGCGATCCGCAAGACCCCCCACGCCGTGGTGCTGATGGACGAGATCGAGAAGGCCCACCCGGACGTCTACAACATCCTCCTTTCGATCATGGACTATGCAACCCTCACGGACAACCAGGGCCGGAAGGCGGATTTCCGCAACGTCGTCCTCATCATGACCAGCAACGCGGGCGCCCGGGAGATCGGAAAGTCCATGATCGGATTCGGGGAACGGGCCGTGACGGACTCAGCCCTGGACGACGCGGTACAGAAGACCTTCACCCCGGAGTTCCGCAACCGCCTGGACGCGGTGGTCCGCTTCGGCCACCTGCCCCTGGAGATCATCGAGCGGATCGTCGTGAAGGCGGTGGACGATTTCCGGGTCCAGCTCGCGGAGAAGAAGGTCGAGCTCGAGATGACGGACGCCTGCGTCAAGCTCCTGGCCGAGAAGGGATATTCCAAGGAGTTCGGGGCCCGAAACGTGGGACGCCTGGTCGAGGACAAGGTGAAGACCTGGTTCGTGGACGAGGTTCTCTTCGGGCGCCTGGAAAAGGGCGGGAAGGTCCTGGCGGACGCGGTGGACGGGGAAGTCGTCCTGCGCACCCTCTAGGGCCCCGCGCGAAACCATCCGGAATACCGCCATGATAGGATACGAACGGGACACCCTGCGGGAAGGTCCCCTGCTCCGGCCGATGGACGTCCCCGGCCTGGCCGCCCTGGCCTTCTTCATCGTCGCTTCGATCCTCGTACCCCATACCGGCACGACCCAGGCGGGCCCCTGGACGATGCCCCGGGGCTACGCCGTGGCGGCCGGCTACGGGGCGGCAGCCGCCCTCATCCTGGCCCTGGCCGCCGCGGAGCGCAGGTACGGGGGACGGATCCTGTGCTTCCTCCGCACCCTCTATCCCCTGCTCCTGATCACCCCTTTGTTCCTGGACAGCATCCTGCTGTCCGCCCAGATCTTCGGGGGACGGTCCCACGACGCCTTCTTCCGCGCCCTGGACGAGGCGATCTTCGGGTTCGAGCCCTACCTGGAGTTCTACAAGTCCTTCGAGTCCTTTCCCAGGTTCAACGAGCTCATGTTCGGCTCCTACTTCACCTACTACGTGATGATCGCCACGGTGCTCTGGATCCCCTGGATCAAGGGCGACCGGGAGGAAACCGAGCGAGCGGTCTTCACATATTTCATGATACAGCTGATCGTAGCCGTCTGGTACGTCTTTTTCCGGGTCCAGGGCCCGAAGTACTGGGTCCCCGAGCTCCGGGAACACTGGTACGGCAACTTCGTGGGTTTCTTCTTCGTGCCCTTCTTCCAGCGGGGCTTCGAGACCGTGACCCTCTCGGGGGCCGCCTTCCCCTCCTCCCACGTACTGTTCACCACCCTCTGCGTCCTCTTCGCCTGGCGCTGGGACAGGCGCCTTTTGGCGTTCTACCTGCCCATGCTGGCCCTGGTCCTCCTGGCCACGGTCTACATCTTCGCCCACTACGCCGTGGACGGTCTGGCGGCCCTAGTCCTGGCCCCCGCGCTCTACGCCTTCTCCTTCCGGCTCTACGACCCCGTGCGAAAGCTTCTGGGGTATCAAGTCCGGTCCGGCCGGGCGGTCCGGGGCGCCGCCGCGAGGGCCGCCGCGAACGCGGCCGAAGGGACATGAGCGACGGCACCCCGGCCCCCTCGGAGGTTCCCTTCCTTTCCGAGGATGAGCGGATCGAGTTTCCGGACCCCCGGAGCGCGGACCGGCGGGGGATCCTCTGCGTCGGCGCCAACCTCTCCCCCGGGGTCCTTCTGTCCGCCTATTCGCGGGGGATCTTCCCCTGGTTCTCCGAAGGGGACCCCATCCTCTGGTGGAGCCCGAATCCCCGGTTCGTCCTCTTCCCCCCGGAGATCCGCGTCTCCGAGTCCATGCGCAAGGTGCTCCGCAAGGGCACGTACACCCTGACCCTGGATCGGGACTTCCGGGGGGTGATCGAGGCCTGCTCCTCGGCGCCCCGGCCCGGCCAGGACGGCACCTGGATCACCCGGGACATGATCGAGGCCTACGTCCGTCTCCACCATCTGGGCTTCGCCCACTCCGTGGAGGCCTGGAAGGGGTCGGAACTGGCCGGAGGGCTGTACGGCGTGAGCCTGGGCCGCCTATTCTGCGGGGAGTCCATGTTCTCCAGGGCGCCGAACGCCTCCAAGGCGGCCCTGATCGCCCTGGCTTGGCGCCTGGCGGACGAGGGCTTCCCCGTGATCGACAGCCAGGTCCGTACAGAGCACGTCGCGTCCATGGGGGGAAGGAACATACCCCGGACCCGGTATCTCGATCTGGTCCGGGCCTGCCTGGAACTTCCGGGCCTGCGGGGGTCCTGGGACGGGCTCCTGGCCGGGTTCCCCGATTCCGCCGGATGGCGGAAGGGGGTTCTCCGCCGGAGCTGAAAGACAGACGGATCCCTTTCTGATATACTGGAACGTACCGATTCCGGCCCCGCCGTAGCCCGAGGTTCCATCCCGTGAGAATCCTGTTCATCCGACTGCCCGCCCCCGATCCCTCCCGCCAGGCCCTGAGGGAGGCCGTACCCCTGGCCGCCGCCCGCGCCGCCGCCCTGGCGGAATCCCGGGGACTCCTGGACCGGGGGGACTGGTCTTTCCTGGACCGGAACGTGACGGATTACGGGGGCGACGCCGCCGTCGTCGCGGCGGCCGCGGCCTCGGGGGCCCGGGCCGTCCTGTTCGAACTGGAGCCCCACAACCTGGACCGGAGCGCCTGGATCGCCAAGCGCCTCCGGACCCGTTCCCCGCGCGTCCTCCTGGCCGCCCACGGACCGGAAGCCCGCCGGGACATGCCCATATTCCGGGCCTCGACCTTCGACGCCGTCCTGGAGGGGGAGCCCGAGGAATCCTTCTGCTCCTTCCTGACGGACCTCGCCGCGGGCTCCGCCCGCCCCCATTACCTCTCGGAGCCATCCCGGGAGTTCGGAGCCTGGCCGGACCCCTACCTGGCGGGTACCCTGGCGGTGGAGCCGGACCGCCCCGTGTTCATCGAGACCGTCCGGGGCTGCCCGCCGCCCTGCCTGGACGCTCCGGGCTCGGGGGGGAGCCTCCGGTTCCGTCCGGAAGACCAGGCGGCCCGGATCGTGCGGCTGGCTTCCAAGAATGGAGCCCCGGAACTTCGGTTCCAGGACAAGGCCCTGTCCCTCAGGCCGGACCTGCCCAAGTTCTTCCGGGAAGCCGCGGGGGCCAACGACGCGGGGGTGCCCATCGAACTGGAACTCGATCCGGGCATCCTGACCGAGGAGCTCGGGGGACTCATGGCGGACGCGGCGGTGGAGACCGTCCGGACCGGCCCCTGGTCCACGAATCCCGCGGCCCTTGCGGCCCTGGGGACCGCCTGGAACCGGGAGGAGTTCGAGCGGGGCTGCGGGATCCTGACCTCCCTGGGAATCCGGGTCCGTCCCTCCCTGCTCCTGGGCCTGCCCTTCGACGACTACGACGCGGTCATCGACTCCTTCGACTTCCTGGGCATGGCCGGCCTGGGGCAGGACGCCCTGGTGTCCCCCCTGTCAGTCCTGCCGGGCACCCGCATCCGGGACCGGGCCGAGGACCTGGGAATCAAGGAATACCTGCGCCGGCCTCCGTACTACGTGATGGAGACCGAGTGGATCGACGAGGACGGCATCGCAGACGCCGCCGCGGCCTTCGAGGAGAGCTTCGACGTGGCCCTGGCGCCCCCGGTGGCCCCGGCCTTCGAGGAGACGATCCGGGGTTTCCTGTCCTTCGCGGACCTGCGCAAGCCCGGCAGTCTGGACAGGCTCCTGGTCAATCCGGAAACCCTGGGCAATTCCCTGACCCTCCTTCTGTCCGGGGACGACGAGGAGGGAATCCAGCGCCTGGCCCGGGCCGCCCGGGACCTGCGCAAGGAGAATCCCTTCGGGCTCTACCAGATCGTCCTCTACTCGGACAAGCGGATCCCCGGGGAGGCCGTCCAGCGGAAGATCGCGGACGCCTTCATTGAACCGGACCACTGGTACGAACTCTCCCGGATCTATTCCCTGGATCCCCAGAGATCCTTCCAGGCCCGGGTCTTCTTCGCTACCCGCAAGCCCTCCCTGGCCCTGGCCGCCCTGCGGGAAGCCCAGGACCTGGAGACCATCTTCGTCCTGGACGCCGAGCCCGCCCGGGGCTGGGAGCGGGTCTTCGACGCCCTGCCCTTCCTGGCCTTCGACCGGGACTCCGTACCCTTCGGCCTCTTGTACGACGCCATGAACGCCTACCGGGCCTACCCGGACTTGCTGATCGAGGCGAGGGCGGAAGTGTGGTGACCGTTCAGTAACTCGCCCGCAGGTCCACCTTCGAGCCGCAGCTTCCCGTGCGCAGCCACTCGGCCACGTTGTCCACGGTCTGGACTGCATTGTTCGCCACAGCCTCCCAGGTGGAGCCGGCAACGTGGGGGGAGAGGACCACGTTGGGCAGTTCGTGGATCGGGAAGCGGGAGGGAGCCCCGGCGGTCTCGCCCTTGGGAGGATAGGTATACCAGGTGTCGATGGCGGCTCCGGCGAGGATACCGTCCTTCAAGGCCCGGTAGAGCCCCTCCTCGTCCACGATCCCGCCCCGCCCCACGTTCACCAGGAACTTGCCCTTCATGGACTCCAGGATACGCCGGGACAGGAGCCCCTCGGTCTCGGAGGTCAAGGGCAGGGCTACGAACACGAGCTCTGCGTCCCGGACGGCCTCGTCCAGGTCGGCGGTGACCCGGTCGAAATGGGGGGGGACCCCGGCGCCGGGTCTCCGGCGGTACCCGATGACCCGGCAGTCGAAGGCCGAAAGGAGCTTGGCCAGGGCGGTCCCGATCGCCCCCGTGCCCAGGACCGCGCAGGTCTTTCCCTGCAGGGAATGCCAGAAGTCCTCGTGTCCTTTGCCGACCCAGAAGCCGTGCCAGATGCCTTGACGGAGATCGTTGTGGAACTCGATGATCCGGCCGAAGGCGGCCAGGGTCATGGCCAGGGCCCGCTCGGCCACGCTGAAGGCGTTCCCGTGGCAGTTGAACACCTCCACCCCCCGGTCCAGGAGGAGGTCGGCGGGCAGGTGGTTGATCCCCACGAAGGGCACGAAGAGGGCCTTCAGGTTCCGCGCCCCCTCGTACTTCTCCCGGGGGACCGGATTGGCCACCACGGCGTCCAGGCTCTCGAACTCCGCCAGGGACCGGTCGGGATCCGCCACGAACTCGACGCCGGGAAAGGCTCGGGCCAGGCGTTCGATGTTGTCTCTCCAGTGCTGGTTCAAGGGCAGGCAGAATCCGATCTTCACGGGCTCCTCCGGAGTGATGGGCTTGTGATAGAAAGTACCAAACGGAAGGGAACCGCGGCAACCCGGTCGACGATTCGCCCTCGGTGCGGTACTATCCTACCCAGTAGAACATGCCCGGCTAGGCGGACGACGCGTTCGATCCCGGCCCGGGCCTCGGAGGGGCGGTGATGAAAAAAGTATCCGTTCGGGCGGCTATCATTCTTTCGATCCTCGCGGCGCTATCCGCCTGCGTTTCCTCCCCCCCTCCCGCGGAAGAGCCCGTTCCCGCGGCACCCGCGGAACCGGACGTGGCGGCCCTGGCCCGGGCGGGAGACCTCGCCGCGGTCCGGGACCTGGGCAAGGGCCGGGCCCTGGTCAACAAGCCCGGGGCGAACGGGGACTATCCCCTCCATGCGGCCGCCGTCCGGGCGGAACCGGAGATGGCGGCCCTCCTCCTGGAACAGGGCGCCGACCTCGAGAGCCGGGACGCGGCCGGGAAGACCCCCCTGCGGAGAGCCCTGGAGGCCGGCACCCTCAAGACCGCCGAGTTCCTGGCCTCCCGGGGGGCGGACCTCTTCGCGGCGGACTCCGCGGGCGCCACCCCCCTGGACGACGCCCTGGCCAAGGGACCGGATCCCCTGGCCGCCGTCGTCCAGGCGGCCAACGTCGACCGGAAGGGCGCGGACGGGCGGACCGCCCTGCACGCCGCCGCGGACCGGCTCCTGGTACCGGCGGTTACCTACCTGCTCACCCTCTCCCCGGACCTGTCCATCCGGGACAACGCCGGGCGCACGGCCCTGGACTGTGCCCTCCTGCACCCCTCCCGCAAGGAGAGCGCCCAGATCGCCCGACTCTTAGTCCTGCGGGGAGCCGTCCCCGGGTTCGGGGACTTCGAGTGGTTCATCCTGGCGGCCCGGTCCGGCGACTGGGCCCGGCCGCGGTTCTCGGAGGGGGATACGGTCCTCCACCGGGCGGTGCGGAACAACCTGAAAGGCTTCGCGGAATACTTCCTGGACGAGAAGGTCCCGGTGGACCTCAAGAACGCCGCGGGGGCCACCAGCCTGCACGAGGCGGTCCGGGCCGGCCGCTACGACATCGCGGAGCTCCTCCTGGCCCGGGGGGCCAACCCGAACGCCCGGGACGGTTTCGGGAACACGGCCCTGCACATCGCCCTTCCCGAGTCGGGGCGGCGGGACGGGGTCGAGCTTCTCGTCCGGTACAAGGCGGACCCCTCCCTGAAGGACCGGAGCGGGAACACCCCCCTCCACGTAGCGGTCCAGCTGGGATACGGGGCGGACACGGCCCCCATCTTCCTGGACGCCGGAGCCTTCGTGGATTCCGCCAACGCGGAGGGGGACACCCCCCTGGCCCTGGCGGTCCGCAAGGCGCGGCCCGACTGGAGCCGTCTGCTCGTGGAGAAGGGAGCCGCCGTCTTCGCGCGCAACAGCACCGGACTCACCCCCCTGGCCGCAGCGGTTTCCATCGGCCCCGAGGCTGTGGACCCCCTCCTCATCCCCTCCACGATCCGGGCCCGGGACGACTCGGGCAACGGACTGCTGCACGCGGCGGTCCTCCTGAAAGCCATCCCCGAGACCCTGGTCCTGATGATGGAGCGGGGTGTCGATCCCTCCACCCGGAACAACGCCGGGGACACCCCCCTCCACATCGCGGTTCGGACCGACCAGACGGAATCCGCCCGGGTCCTCCTGGCCGCCCGGACGGACATCTTCGCGGCCAACGTTCGGGGCGAGACCCCCCTGGGCCTGGCCCTTGCGTCGCCGTCCAATCCCAAGCGGTGGTTCTTCACGGAGCCGGTCCTGGCGGCCCGGGACGGGGCGGGCAACACGCCCCTTCACTACGCAGCTTCGGAAGGACTGGCCCAGGCCGCGGACTTCCTGGTCTCCGTCGGAGCCTCCCCGGAGGCCCGGAACGCGGACGGACAGACCCCCCTCCACTCGGCGGTCCGCAAGGACTCCCCGGACAGCATCCGCGCCCTCGTGACGGCGGGCGCGGACCTCTCGGCCCGGGACCTGACGGGAGCGACTCCCCTGCACCAGGCGGTGTACTGGAACGCCCGCCGGAGCATGGAATCCCTGGTCCTGGCCGGGAGCGACGTCAACGCCCGGGATTTCGCCGGGGCTTCCCCGGTGTTCGAGGCGGTGCGCCGGCAGGACGCCTCCGCGGTGCGCTGGCTCCTGGACCGGGGCGCGGACCCCGCGGCCCGCAACGACGCCGGCCGGACTCCGCTCCACGACGCCGCGGTGAACGGAGACCTGGGAACGGTACAGCTACTCCTGGCCGCCGGCGCGGCCCCGAACGCCCGCGGAGACGGCGGAGCAACGGCCCTGCACGAGGCGGTAGGCTCGGATCGGGTGAACGTCATCCCCGCCCTGATCGCCCGGGGGGCGGACATCCACGCCCGTAACTTCGCCGGGGAGACCCCCCTGACCCTGGCCTTGGGCCGGGGCACCGAGGTCCTCAAGGCCCTGCTGACCGGGGGCGCCGCCCTCTCCGTGGACTCCGACGGCCGTTCCGTGCTCCGGGTGATCCTGGAGGCCAAGCCTACCGCGGGCTTCGTGGAGATCGCCCTGGCCGCGGGGGCGCGGACGGGGGACCGGGATCGGTCCGGCGCGACCGCCCTGCATGCCGCGGTCTCCCAGGGATACACGGAGATCGTGCGCCTGCTAGTGGTGGGCGGGGCGGATGTCTTCGCCCGGGACCGGGACGGGAACTCCCCCCTGTCCCTGGCCATGGCCGCGGGACAAGAGGCCCTGGGAGCGGTGGTCACCGCCTCCAACGTGAACGCCCGGGACCTGCTCGGGAACCGTCCCCTGCACTACGCGGCCCAGACGGGAAACGCGGCGGCGGCGGAATTCCTGCTCAACCTGGGAGCGGACCGGGGAGCCCGGAACTCCGCCGGGGATACCGCTGCGGAGGCGGCGGAGAAGCGGGGCTTCATGGAGTTGGCGGGGAAATTGAGGTGACAGGACTCAGTCGATAGGAGCCAGGTAACAGGACTCAGGCGACTGGAGCAGTTCCAGTCGGCCGCGGACTACCTCCAGGCATCTGTCATCTGGAGGTCCCTCTGAGTCCTGAGTCCGGAGTCCTGAGTCCCGGCTCCCGTCACCTGCCGCCTGACTCCTGATACTCCGACAGCTGTTGCAGCTCTTTGAGCTTCAGGATCGCCTTTTCCTGAATCTGGCGGACCCGCTCCCGGGTGATTCCCAGGATCTTGCCGGTCTCCTCCAGGGTCCGGGGGCCTTCCCCGTTCAGACCGTAGCGGAGGGTGATGATGGTCATCTCCCGCTGGTTCAGGTTCTTCAGCACGCTCCCCAGGGTGTCCTGGAGAGTCATGGAGAAGACCTCCTCGAAGGGCTCCACCGCGGTCTCGTCCTTGATCAAGTCGGACAGGTGAGTGACGTTGTCCTCGTCCACCGTGGTGTCCAGGGAGGCGGTCTCCTGGGAGAGCTTCATGATCTCCTTGACCTTCCGGGAGTCCATGCCCAGCTTCTCCGCCAGTTCCTCGGGGTTCGGATCCCGGCCGAGCTCCTGGGTGAGCTGTTTGGCCACGAAATAGCATTTCTTGATGGTGTTGAGCATGTGGATGGGAATGCGGATGACCCGCCCCTTGTCCGCCAGGCTCTTGATGATGGCCTGCCGGATCCACCAGGTGCCGTAGGTCGAGAAGCGGCAGCCCCGGGTGTAGTCGAACCGCTCCACCGCCTCGATCAGGCCGATGTTCCCCTCGTCGATCAGGTCCAGCAGGGAAAGACCCCGGTGCTGGTAGTTCTTGGCTATGGACACGACCAGGCGAAGGTTCGAGGAGATCATCCGATTCTTACAGTGCACCAGTTCCCGATCCGATTCCGCGCGCTCCGCCTGGCGTTTCATCGGGAGCTTGCCCAGGGCGGCCTCCTCGTCGATCCTCCGGACCGAGGCCCGGGATCGGACGATGCGTTCCCCGAGCTCCAGTTCCTCCTCCGCGGTCAGGAGGGGATAACGGGAGATCTGCTTGAGGTAGAGGGCCAGGGGATCCGTTTCCTTGGGATGCTTCGGCTTCTTGTGCTTCTTCAGGATGAAGGCGGGAACCAGTTTTTTCTTCTTGACGGCGGTTCGCATCGGGAAGGCGCTCTCACTCATGTTCGCTCCCTTCCTGGTATCCACCCCGAAGAACGGCCGAATTGGCTGGGTCCTCCGGAGTGTGATTGAATATATCGCAGTTGACAAAAAAAACAAGCATTATTTTACTCATATTTTACAAAATATCAATTTTTATTCCTGATATTTTAGGTACCCGTCCGGATCACTCCCGGGGAACTTTGGCGGGGTCCAGGGGGTTCCCCTGCTTGAAGACCAGGAAGTAGACGATGGGCCGCCCCTCCTTCAGGTCGATACCCGCGCGTCCGATCTCGGTGCCGGATCGGACGGATTCCCCGATCCGCACGGAAAGGTTCTGGGCCCCGCCGTAGACGTAGACCAGGCCGTCCTTGGCCTGCACGAAGGCCACCCTTCCGTAGCCCCGGAAGGGACCCGCGGAGATCACCGTTCCGGAGCGCACCGCCCGGATCGGGATGTTTTCCTCCGTCCGGATGCCCACCCCGAAGAGCTTCCCGTCCAGGTAGACCGCCTCTCCCGGGGCGGGCCAGGCCCCGCCGGTCGGAGGCTTTGCGGGAGGCTTGGCCGCGGGTTCGACGGGCGCAGCCGGATCGGGCTTCGTGCCGGGGGGCGCAGTCGTGCCGCCTGCTCCGGATGCCGGAGCCGGGGCGAGGGCCCCGGGGGCCGGAGGGGGAACTCGGACGGCGGCGCCGGGGATCACCAGCAGGTCTCCGGGCTTGATAAGGGAGTTCGGGGCCAGCTTGTTGACCTTGAGGATGTCTTCCAGGGGAATCCCGTAGGCCCGGGCTATACCGTAGAGGGTCTCTCCCTTGGCCACCTTGTGGGAGGAGGGGATCACCAAACGGGTGCCGGGCAGGATCCTGCGCGGATCCTCGATCCCGTTGGCCGCCAGGATGGACTCGAAGGGAACCCCGTAGGTCCGGGCTATGCCGTAGATCGTCTGGCCCTTTTCCACGACGTGCACCAGGGACTCCGGACACAGGGCCGCCGCGGCGATGGAGAACAGCAGGGCGGAGAACAGGAATCGGTTGAGTCTCATCCGACTTCTATTCTCGGCCGGGGACGGAGGAATCCTTACCCTTGGAAGAGCCACCTGCCGGCGTCGTCGATCAGGCGGGACAGGATGACGACGTGCACGTCGTTCTTGGCCTTCTCGACCTCCCGGCTCCAGCGTTCGGCGTCGAAACGCTTCCGGAGCCGGTCCCGGAAGCCTTCCGCGGTCGACCGGGCCGCGTCGCGGTCCGGCCCCGCGGGAAGGGCCGGAGCGGCAAGGTTGGCGGTCAGATACGCGGCCAGGAGGGAAAGGACGGGATCCTTCTGCCCGGATGCCTTCCGGAGCCAGGGCAGGGCCTCGGGGGCCCGGTTCCGGAGGACCAGGCTGAAGGAATAATCCAGCCAGAGCCATCCCCGGGCCTCGACCTCGGGGGACTCCAGGAAGGGTTCGAAAAAGGCCAGGGAGGAATCCGCCTCGTTTCGTAGGAGGTAGCCGACCCCGAAGAGTACCGCCAGCCGGCGCAGGAGGGCCGGCTTCTTTTCCCGGAGGAGGGCTTCCAACCGGTCGATGGCTTCCAGGTCGGAGCGGAGCATGGCAGAGTTCACGTACAGGCGCACGTACTGACCGCGAAGGGAACCCTTCCGGAAGATCCGCTCCTCCAGCCAGGAGCTCAGGGCGGACCAATCCTCGCGCTCCACCAACTGGAAGAGCTTCCAGTTGGACAGGAAGAAGCCGTTCAGGATCCCCAGGACGGCCAGGAACGCCGCCCCTAAAAGCCAGTTGGTCTTCCAGAATCCCGCTGCGTACTCCCCGCCCAGGATCAGGATGGGAAAGAGGAATATGAACAGGAAGGAGAACGCGACGACGGCGTTGAAAAGATAAAAAATTGTCTTAAACTTCATCCGGGAACGCTCCGAAAGGTATGCGGGATGCGCTGATCCCGGCAGATGGGCGATACGGGAAACAGCCTTGCCGGAAGCCTCGCTGGTAGTCTAGTATGAAGGTTTCGGGGGGTCAATGGGGACCATGAACGAGATACCCGTCAAGGACCTGGAACCGGATACCTATTTCTCGAAGCCCGTCCTCTTGGATCAGGATTACATACTCCTCTCCACGGAAACCCCCGTAACCCGGACCTTGATCAATCACCTGATCGAATGGGGGTACAGGAAGGTCTTCACCGAGGGCGTTCCCCAGCAGATCATTCCGGACGCGGACTCGGAGGGGGCCGCCGCCTCGGAGAACGGGAATCCCGTCGTGGCGGTGAACGCCGTGGACAGCGAGCGGCTGGAGCACGTCCGGGGGTTCTACGAGCAGTTCGCCACCTTCGTGGAGTCCGTCTACGACCGGTACGTCACCAAGAGCGAGCTGGTGCTGGCGGAGGTTTCCGTCCGCATCAAATCCCTCTGCGAGGTCATCGCGGAGAATCGCAGGTTCATCCTGAGGGTCCAGTCCCTGGTCCAACCGCATTCAAACTACCTGGTGTCCCACTCCACCCGCACCACGGTGCTCTCCATCGTGATCGGGTCCGCGCTCCGACTGCCGAACCACCGGCTCATCGAACTGGGCACCGCGGCCCTCCTGCACGAGATCGGGATGGTGCGCCTGCCGCCCCAGCTCTACATGGCCAGCCGCCAGCTCAGCCCCCAGGAGCGCAGGTCGATCACCGCCCATCCCATCCTGGGCTACAACGTGCTCAAGGACAAGCAGGTCCCCCTGGCCATCAGCCTGGCGGCCCTGGAGCACCACGAACGGATGAACGGCACCGGCTATCCCCGGGGCATCGCGGGGGACAAGATCTCCCTTTACTCCCGGATCATAGCCGTGGCCTGTTCCTTCGACGCGGTGACCGCCAGCCGTCCCTTCAAGGAAGCCCGGGACGGGTACTCCGGGATGGTGGACCTGCTCAAGAACGAGGGCAAGAAATACGACGAGACCGTGATCCGGGCCCTGG
The DNA here is from genome assembly GCA_022703505.1 of Spirochaetota bacterium. GTDB lineage: Bacteria > Spirochaetota > Spirochaetia > Treponematales > UBA12059 > JAAYUR01. The sequence continues at coordinate 101,212 of JAKLDN010000004.1, forward strand.
TATACTCCCTGTCGATCTATCCCATCGGCTCCTACGTCCTCCTGACGAACGGCAAGCCCGCCCAGGTGGTGGACGTGAACCCGGAGAATCCCCGCTTCCCGGTCGTCCAAATCGTAGGCATGCGGACCCCCGACGGGAAGGACCTCATCGCCCGCACCGCGGAGACCGGGGTGCGCATCCTCCGGCCCATGACCCCGGAGGAGATCAAGGACCTGACCAAGGAGCCCGCGTCCTCCTAAGCTAAGCAGGTTGTTGAAATACCTCGAGCATTTCAACGACCTGCTAGACTTCCCTAATCCTTCCCCCTTGCGCTACACTCAGGGCGAACATTCGGCCGGGTCGGCAGGTCCGCCCGGCGGACGCCGAAACAAGGAGCCGAACATGGATGAATCCCCCCTCCAGACCATCCGCTACCGCTACGAGCCGAAGCTTCCCGCCATCCTCCGCAGCGGCGTCGACCGCGTCGCCGTATCCCTGGGCGAACCCTCCCGGGCCGCCGACGGGATACGGGACCTGTTCCCGAAAACCTACGGAAAACCCGTGGCCCGCTTCGTCGAGGGAGCAAATCCGGACATGCGCAGGAAGCTGACGGTGGGAGTCATCCTCTCCGGAGGGCAGGCCCCGGGAGGGCACAACGTGATCGCCGGCCTCTTCGACGGCCTCAAGAAGGGAAACCCGGAATCGCGCCTTGTCGGGTTCGCCGGGGGCCCCGGGGGGCTCGTGAACGACAAGGCCGTGGAGATCACCGCGGACCTCATGGACCGGTACCGGAACACCGGAGGCTTCGACATCATCGGTTCCGGGCGCGACAAGATCGAGACCCCCGAGCAGTTCGAGAAGGCCGCCGCGGCCGTGCGGTCCCGGGGCCTGGACGCGGTCGTCGTGGTGGGCGGGGACGATTCCAACACGAACGCGGCCCTCCTGGCCGAGTTCTTCGCGGGCCGGGGCGAGAGCGTGTCCGTCATCGGGGTGCCCAAGACCATCGACGGGGACTTGAAGAACGAGTACATCGAGACCAGCTTCGGGTTCGATACCGCGGTCAAGACCTACTCCGAACTGATCGGGAACATCGAGCGGGACGCCGCCAGCGCCCGCAAATACTGGCACTTCATCAAGCTGATGGGACGGTCCGCCAGCCACATCGCCCTGGAGTGCGCCCTCCAGTGCCGGCCCAACGTCGCCCTGATCTCCGAGGAGGTCGAGGCCCGGGGCTGGACCCTGGCCCGGATCACCGACTATATCTGCGACGCCGTGGCCGCCCGTGCGGAGAAGGGGGAGAACTTCGGAGTGGTCCTGGTGCCCGAGGGCCTGGTGGAGTTCATCCCGGAGTTCAAGGCCCTGATCTCCCGGCTGAACGACCTCCTGGCGGCCCAGGCCCAGGGGTTCGCAGCCCTCTCCGAGCCCGCCGCCCGGGTCGAGTTCGTGGCATCCCGCCTGCCCGGGGAACTCGCCGCCCTCTACCGCGGCTTGCCCGGGGACATCAAGCTCCAGCTGATCATGGACCGGGACCCCCACGGAAACGTACAGGTCTCCCGGATCGAGACGGAGAAGCTCCTGATCGCCCTGGTCGAGGCACGCCTGGCCGAACGGAAGGCGGCGGGGACCTACAAGGGCAAGTTCAGCTGGCAAAACCACTTCTTCGGCTACGAGGGGCGCTGCGCCTTCCCCTCGAACTTCGACGCGGACTATTGCTACTCCCTGGGTTTCACGGCCTTCGCCCTGATCGCCTCGGGCCTCTCGGGCTACATCTCGTCGGTGCGGAACCTCACCGCCAAGGCCGAGGACTGGACGGCCGGGGGGGCGCCCCTCACCATGATGATGAACCTGGAACGCCGCCACGGCTCGCAGAAACCGGTCATCCGGAAGGCCCTGGTGGACCTGGAGGGCAGACCCTTCCAGGCCTTCGCCGCCGGCCGGGAGGACTGGGCGGTCCGCACGGCCTACCGCTTCCCCGGGGCGATCCAGTACTTCGGGCCGCCGGAGGTCTGCGACGCGGTCACCCGGACCCTGGAGCTGGAGCGGGGGAAGTAGGCGCCCCGGCGCCCGACATACTCCTAGCGGGGAAGCTGGGTCACGTCGATCCGGACCAGCTTTCCGCCCCGGGTGCCCACGTAGAGGGTATCCCCTACCAGGAGGGGGCGGGCGCTGGGCACGTCCCCCAGGGGGACCGAGCCCCGGATCCTCCAGGGATCGGCTTGGGCCGCCACGAGCTCCCCCTTCTCGGTCCCGTAGTACACCGAGCCCCGGGCCAGGAGGGGCGGGGCGCTCACCCCCGACACGGGGGCCATGAGGACCTCCCCGTCCAGGCGGTACCCGAACAGGGTGCCGTTCCCGTACGCCAGGACCCCTTCCCGGGCGAGTTCCAGATCCGTGAGCACCGGCACCCCCGCGCGGCGCTCCCAGAGCACGGCCATCCTCTCCAGGTCCACCATCACCACCAGCCCCGTGGGATCGGCGAAGCAGGCCTTCTCCTCGAGGATCCGGGGGGATACCGCCGAATAGCCCCGGGCCCCCGTGGGCGTGCTGGCCCGGACCGTGCCGGATACGGGATCCACCAGGAGGAGGGTCCCCTGCCGATCCACCACCAGGGCGAAGCTGTCCCTCTGGACCGGGAGGGTGCCCGGCCCGGCGGCCAGGGGTAGCGAGGTCCGCCGTTCCAGGGTCCGGGGATCCAGCACCTCGATGCCCGCCTGAGTCGGCAGGAGGAGGGAATCCGGGAAGGGCGAGGGGCGGGTTCCGGGATCCAGGCCCGGTTCCGTCCCGCGACGGGCTACCACCGCCCCGGTCGCCCCGTCCACGGCCACAAGTTCGGCGTTACCCGCGTAGTACGCCGTGCCCTTGAAGGAGACCGGATACCCGCGGGGATCCCCCCGGTTGGCGGTCCGGAGACTCCAGCGGACCCTTCCTTCCGGATCGAAGGCGTACAGGACGCCCTTCCCGTCCGCGGCCAGGAGTATTCCCGCGTCGGGAACCCGTGCCAGGGAACCCGCCAGGGGGTCCGGGGATATGCCCGTCCTCCCGAGCTCCGCGGGATGGGGGGAAGGGGTCGCCGGGCCGGACGCCGCGGGCGGTGGGGAAAGACGCCCGGAGCGGAAGTCCCGGAACCGGTCGAACCCTCGCAGGGTTTCCGGCCCCGCGGCTACGGGCACCGCCAGGGCCGGCGCGGCGGCCGCGGCGGATTCCCGGGCCCGTGCCAGGGAATCCCGGGCCCGGGGATCCGGCGCCGGAAGCTCCGGCGGGGACGCCGCGAACCAGGGTTCCTCGGGGAATCCCGGCGGCAGGGGCAGCGGAGCCAGGCCGTCCAGGGCGGATTCCAGGGCCGCGTAGGCCGCCTCCGCCCGGGCCAGGGCCGGATCGTCCACCCGGATCTCTCGGCCGGGCTCCGCGACGGGCGCCAGGGCCACCAGGGTCCGCAGGGCCGCCCGGGCGACCCCGTCGGTCCGGGCCGCAGCCGCCAGCCTGTCCAGGACGGGCCCCGAGGGGAGGACGGCCACCCGGCCCTCCCGGACCGCCGTCACCGAGGCCTCCCCCGCCCGGACCAGGAACCGGGTGCCCCGTACCCCGGACAGGATCCGCGGGGCGGCGACCAGGAAGGATTCCCCCGCGGAGAGGGACCGGACGTCGAAGAGGGCGGCGCCCGAGGAAACGAAGACCTCGACGTGGGCGGCCCCGGGGGCCAGGCGGGCGGCCCGGAGCTCGACCTCGGTATCCGGAAGGAGGAGGACCGCGGCCAGTCCGCCCAGGCGGAGCTCCGCCGGGTCGGACGCGCCGGTCCGGACCCGGTCTCCCAGGGCCAGGAGGGTTCCGGGTTCCGCGGGAAGCCGCTCCTCCCCGCGCAGGATCCGGGCTCCCGTGTCCCCGCGGACGAGCTCGGCCTGCCCGCCTTCGGGGAAACGGGGGGCGGGGACTTCGGATACGGCGGACGCCGGAGAACCGGGCTCGGGAGCCGCGGGGGCGGCCTGTCCGGAATCGCCGGCCCGGGAGCAGGAGGCCAGCACGGCCGCCGCGATGAACAACACCACCCTCCGATCCACCCTCGCCCCCAAATCCGGCCTCCCTTTATAATTCCAACAGGATGAACAAGATGTTGAATGGATGAACAAGATTTGGAACCCAGAATTCTTTGATCTATACCATCTTGTTCATCTCGTATTCATCTGTAGATCCTGTCGGACTTTTCGAACCCGTCCATAGTATATCCCGCCCGGGAGTCCGGAGCTTGCCCGGCGGACGGAATCCGGCTAGTATGGCCCCGACGGCAGCCTAGCAGATTGTTGAAATACTCGAAGCATTTCAACACCCTGATAGAGCGGTGAATCGGGAGGTTGAGGGGCATGTTCGAGTTCCTGAAGCGGATGTTCAGAAAGGCCCCGGAGCGGGAACCCGGGCTGATCCCGGAGGAGCTGTGGACCTCGGAACTCGACCAGCCCGCCTCCGGCCGCTTCCTCCCGGTTTCCGAAGACCGATACCGGGCCTCCTACCGCAAGGACGGAGGCTTCGAGCTGACCCTGCTCCGGAAGAACCTCTTCGCCTGGGCGGAGGTCCCGGAGCCCCGGCACGAGGACCTGGCCCTGGAGGCCCAGATCGAATTCACCGGAGGGGAGGGCCTGGGCGCGGCGGGATTCCTCCTGCGGGCCGAGGGGGACCGGGACTTCCTGTACGTCCTGGTGTCGAACCGGGGATTCCTACGGGTGGACGCGGTCTTCAACGGCAAGCCCCACCCCGTGGTCCCCTGGACCGAGTGTCCCGAGCCCGTCGGCCCCTCCTTCAACCTGAAGATCGTGCTGTCCGGGTCCCTCCTCGTCGCCGCGGTGGACGACCTGTGGACCGCGGAGTGCGAGGACGAGACCGTGCGTCAGGGCCGCCTGGCCTTCGCGGCCCAGAACTACGACGAGGCCGGGGAAGCTTCCTGCGTCCTCCGGTTCATCCTGACGGAAACCCGGCCAATGGAGGTGGAAGCCCGGCGCCTTCGCTGGTCCGTCCTGGAGAAGGCGGACCCGGGACAGCGCGTCCGCCTGGCCCGGAGCCTGGCGGCGGGGGGCCTGGACGTCCCGGCCCTGGTCCAGCTCCGGAAGGCGGAGAAGTCCCGCCCCCTGGACGCCGACGGGCTCTTCCTGCGGGCCGAGTGCTCCCTGCGCCTGGGGCTACTGGAGGACGCGGAAACCGCGCTCCGGGCCTGCCTGGCCGCCTCCGGGGACGACCCGGGGGAACGGGCCCGGCTTGCCCGGGAGGAGCTGGCCAACCTCCTCTATCTGCGGGGGAACTATCTCGAGCTCCGGGACGAGCTGGCCGGCCGGGACCTCTCGGCCAGCCCCCGCCTGGCGGGACTTTTGGGCCACGCCTACTGGAACCTGGGGAACTGGGGCGATGCCGCCGACTGCTACGGCCGGGCCGCCCGGGCGGAGCCGGACATGCCCATCTTCGCCCTGAACGAGGCGCGGAGCTGGGACCAGGCCGGGCGCCGGGAGGAGGCCGCCGAGGCCTACGAGCGCGCCGCCCGGGGCTTCCTGGCCCAGGAGTCCCCGGAGGACCTGGAGGAATGCCTCGGACGCCTGAAGGCCCTCCGACCGAGGTCCGACGCGACCGCGGCCCTGGCGGCGAAGATGCTCTTTCGGGACGGGAAGAAGGCCGAGGCGGAAAAGATCTTCCGAAAGCTGGCCGCCAAGGGGACCGAGGACTCCGCGGTCCTCTACCTCCTGGGCCTGATCCTCTCGGAGCGGGGGGAGCGGGCCGAGGCGGTGGGGCTCCTGCGGAGGGCCTGCGCCCTGGAGTCGGGCTTCCCCCTCTACTGGTTCCGCCTGGCGGAGGCCCTCTTCCTCTCCGGGGACGCCGAGGGGGCCGCGGAGCCCTTGTCGAGGGCCCGGGACCTGGCCCCCGGGGACGGATGGATCCTGAACCTGGGGGGGCTCCTGGCCGAGCGCCGCGGCGACTCCGGGGAGGCGATCCGGTGCTTCCGGGCCGCCCGGGAAACCCTCCCGGACCAGGTCGAGCCGGCGGTCAACCTATCCGAGGCCCTCGACGCCGCGGGATCCACCGCAGAGGCCCTGGAGATACTGTCCGGCTTCCCGGACTCCCCCGCGGCCCGCAACCAGGCGGGCAACATCCTGGCCCGGCGGGGACGGCTGGAGGAGGCGGCGGCCGAATACGACCGTGCCGTGCGCGCCGCCGCGGGAACGGCGTCCCCGGAGATCGAGGCGGAGTACCGGGCCAACTACGCGGCCTGCTGCCTGGAGCTGGACCGGTACTCGGACGCGGAGGACCAGCTCCGGCGCGCCCTCCAGCGTTCCCCCTCCCGTAGGGTCTACCTCCTGACCGGGGACCTGGCGGCCCGCTACGGGGACCGGTACCGGGCGGAGACAGCCTGGATGGCGGGCCTGGAGCTCTTCCCCGGGGACCCGGACCTCCTGGAGCGCCTCTTCCGGCACCGTCTGTACCGGGGCGCCCTGGGGGAGGCGGAACAGACCGCCCGGGAACTCGAGCGGTCGGATCCCGCCCGCGGGGAGCGGGCCCGGGCGGAGCTCCGGGACGCGACAACGGTCCGCTACGAGTGCGCCTCCTGCGGCCGGGAATGGAGGGCCCCCAAGGACCTGCCCGCCCGGGCCGCCAGGACCATCCGGGCCCAGCCCCCCGACGATTCCCCGGCCGGAGCCTGCCCGGACTGCGGAAAGGTGTACTGCGTGGGGTGCCGGAAGGACCACCTGGAGGACCTGCGCTTTACCTGCCCGGGATGCGGGACCTTCCTGAAGCTCTCCGACGACCGGCTCCGGCACCTGGTGCTCGAGAGCCTGGGAGGGAAGCGGAAGGGATCCCGGGGCGCGTAGGAGGCGCGGTTTCCGCCCGCCTTGTCTTTTTCACCCCCCCGGGATACTATAGGCGGACGGCGTCGCCGCAGGAATCGGACGCCGGAAATCTTCCTGTAGGACCGTCCCGTGAAGCGCAGCATCCTTTCCCTATCGATAGCCCTGCTCCTGGCCGCCGCGACCCCGGCCCAGGATATCGTCACGGCGGAGCAGTACTTTGCCGGAGTATCCGAACGGTACGCCCAGATCACGGATTACGAGGCCCGGATCTCGATCCGGACCCAGCGAACCACCATGCTGGGCACCGTATGGTACAAGGCCCCGAGGCTCCTCCGCATCGACTTCACCCAGCCCGCGGACCAGGTGATCTGCTTCAACGGGGAGAACCTCGTGGTCTACGTCCCGGAGTACCGGGCCGTGCTCTCCCAGTCGGTCTCAACGAGCGGCTCCGGCGGAGCCGGCTTGGCCACCGCGGACGGCCTCCGAACCCTGCGCAGGAACTACACCGTAGCCTACGAGCAGACCCCCAATCCCGTCCCCCTGGAGGAGGGCAGCCCGGAGCTGGTGGTCAAGCTGCTCCTGAACCGCCGGACAGTGGCGGAGGGATTCCGGACCATCGTGCTCTCCGTCAACCCGGATACCCGGATGATCCGCCGGATCTCCGGCATCACCGTCTCCAACGAGACCTTCGTCTTCGACTTTTCCGGGATCCGAACCAACCAGGGGATCCCGGAGACCCGGTTCGTATACGACTCCCCCGCTTCCGCGAACGTGTACAACAATTTCCTCTTCAAAACCGAAAACTGAAAACCAGGAAGAATGCGATGATTTCCATCGGCGAACAACTGAAGGCGGCTCGGGAACGGACGGGGCTGGACCTGGATCGCATCAGCGACGATACCAACATCGCCAAGCGTTTCCTGGCCGCCCTGGAGGAGGAGAATTTCTCCATCTTCCCCGGGGATCCCTACGTGATCGGGTTCCTCCGGAACTACGCCGAGTATCTCGGCCTGGACGCCCGCGAGCTGGTCACCGCGTTCAAGAACGTCCGGATCCAGGAGCAGCCCATCCCTGTGGAATCCCTGATCCCCAAGCGCGGTCCGTCGCCCTGGATCTTCGCGGCGGGAGGGATCGCGGTCCTGGCCGTGGTTGTCGTCCTCTTCCTGGTCCTGGGCCGGAAGGATCCGGCAAACCGGGGCGCCCCCGAGGAGGCCGCGGTCCGGACACCCCAGGAGTACGCCATGGACGTCCCGGTCCTGGAGAAGCGGTTCTACGAGGGCGACACGGTCCTCATCCCCCTGGGGGAGCAGAAATACCGCCTCCTGGTGGCGAAGATCTCCGACCGGGTGGCCGTGGAGTCCCCCGTCGGGCGGGCCCTGTTCATGCTCGGGGAAAAGGGAACCCTGGACCTGGACCGGGACACCGCGCCGGAGCTCCAGATCTTCGTGAACGACTTCCAGAAGGGGGATCCCTCCAAGGGCGCCCTGATCACCCTGAGCGCCGAGGGAGCCTTGGCCGCGGTCCTGGGCGCTCCCGGCGTCGCGGCGCAGGCCGACCCCGCGGAAACCCCGGACGCGCAGGCCACCGCAGCGGCCCCCGCCCCGGAGACCCCGATCACCCCGGACCTCAAGACCACCGTGATCTTCGACAAGGTCGCCTCGCCCTTCCCCATCGTGCTGACCACGGTCTTCCGCAACTACTGCATGTTCCGCTACGAGGCGGACCGCCGGGAGCGGGAGGAACGGTACTACCACAAGGGCGACCAGATCACCGTCAACGTCACGAACACCGTGAAATTCTGGACCTCCAACGCCGCGGCCTCCAAGACCACGGTCCTGGCGACCGGGGGCCGCTCGGTGGACCTGGACCTGGGCGGCCAGGGGGAGGTCGCGGTCAAGCAGATCCGCTGGGTCGCCGCCGAGGGCGGCGGGTGGAACCTGGTCCTCGTGGATGTTCCGTAAGGAAACCGTGAACCCCGCATCCCCCGAAACGCCCCGGACCTTCTGGATCGACCTCCACGGCTGCGCCAAGAACCAGGTGGACGCGGAGGAGATCCGCGCCCGCCTCGAGGCCGAGGGCTGGACAGCCCGGGAGAGCCCCGAAGGGGCCGGGATCCTGGTCGTCAACACCTGCGGTTTCATAGAATCAGCCAAGAAGGAGAGCCTGGACGCCGTCCTGGACCTGAAGGCCCGGTACCCCGGCTCCCGGGTCCTCCTGGCCGGGTGCCTGGCCCAGCGCTATTCCGAAGCCCTGTGCGCGGACCTGCCCGAGGCGGACGGGATCTTCGGGAACGGGGATCTATCGCGGGTTACCGAGGCCGCGGAAGCCCTGCGCCGGGGAGGACGGCCCGTCCTGGTTCCCGGGACGGCGCCTCCCGCCCGGGCTCCCCGGGACACCCTCTTCTCCTACCCCCGGAGCGCCTACCTCAAGATCTCCGAAGGCTGCTCGAACCGCTGTTCCTACTGCGCCATCCCCCTGATCCGGGGGGACGCCCGCAGCCGGGATGTAGCCGACGTGGCCGGGGAAGCCCGGGATCTCGTGTCCCGGGGGATCTTCGAGATCAACCTGATCGGCCAGGACCTGGGGGCCTACGGACTGGACAGTATCGGACGGCAGGCTCTCCCGGACCTCCTAACGGAACTCCGGCGCATCGACGCGGACTTCCGGGTCCGCATGCTCTACATCCACCCGGACCACTTCCCCGGGGCGATCCTGGACCACTGCGCGGCGGATCCCCGGATCCTGCCCTATTTCGACCTCCCCTTCCAGCACGCCTCCCGGTCCGTCCTTTCGGCCATGAACCGCCGGGGCGACGCCCCGACCTACCTGCGCCTGATCGACGGGATCCGGGAACGCCTTTCGGACGCCGTCCTCCGCTCCACCTTCCTGGTGGGCTTCCCCGGGGAGACCGAGGAGGACTTCGCGGTCCTCCGGGACTTCCAGGACCGGGCCCGGCTCACCTGGCTGGGGGCCTTCGAGTACTCCCGGGAGGAGGACACCCCCGCGGCCGCCCTCAAGGGCCGGGTGCCCCGGAAGACCGCCTCCGAGCGCCGCCGCCTCGTGGAGGAAGCCCAGCGGCCCATCACCGAGGCCGACCTGCGCCGCTTCCTGGGCCGGGACCTCGAGGTCCTGGTGGAGGAGCCCGTGGAGGGCGAGGAGCTCTCCCTGGGCCGGAGCTACGCCCAGGCCCCGGAGGTGGACGGCCTTGTGGTCCTGAACGCCCGCCTGGACCCGGGCCGGGTCGTCCGGGCCCGGGTCGTCGCCGTGAACGGGGTGGATCTGGAGGCGGCCCTTTACATCCCCCCCTCCCCCGCTCCATAGTCGACCCCATGCCCGAGCTCCCCGAGTACCTGCAGGACCTCAACCCCGAACAGCTGGCCGCGGTGCGCCACGAGGGGGGGAACCTCCTGATCCTGGCGGGGGCGGGGTCCGGGAAGACCCGGGTGATCACCACCAAGATCGCCTGGCTGGTCCGGGAGCGGGGCGTGGCCCCGGAGTCCGTCCTGGCGGTCACCTTCACGAACAAGGCGGCCCGGGAGATGCGGGACCGGGCCTCGGCCATCGACCCCGAGTGCGCCCGGGCCTACCTCCGGACCTTCCACTCCTTCGGGGCCTGGTTCCTCCGGCGGAACGCCGCGGCGGCCGGCCTCGACCCGAACTTCACCATCTACGACGACGACGACTCCACGACCCTCCTGCACGGGACCGCGCCGGACCTGACCCGGGCGGAGTGCGGCCGCCTGGCCTCCCGGATCGCCCGGGCCAAGGACTACGGCCTGGCCCCGGACGCCCCGGACCTGGAGGCCCGGTTCCCGGACCGGAACTTCCGCCGCCTCTACGCGGGCTACGAAAAGCGCCTCCGGGAGACCGGGAACGTGGACTTCGGGGACCTCATCCTCCTGCCCGCCCGGGTCCTCCGGGACGACGAGGCCATCCGGAACCGCTTCCACCAGCGCTTCCGGGTGATCCTGGTGGACGAGTACCAGGACTCCAACGTGGCCCAGTTCGAGCTGCTCAAGGTCCTGGCCGGGGGCGGGGCCTACGTCTGCGTGGTCGGCGACGACGACCAGTCCATCTACCGGTTCCGGGGCGCCGAGGTGCGCAACATCCTGGAGTTCCCCGAGGTCTTCCCCGGCACCGAGATCGTACGTCTGGAGCGCAACTACCGGTCCTTCCAGAGCATCCTGGACGTGGCCGGGGCCGTGGTGGCCCGGAACGAGGGACGCCTGGGCAAGACCCTGAAGGCCGTCAAGGCGGGGGGCCCCAAGGCCAAGCTGGCCCTGCTGGCGGACCAGGACGAGGAGGCCGCCTACGCCTCCCGGGTGGCGGAGGCCCGGGCGTCCCGGACGGGCCGCTGGTCGGACACGGCGGTCCTGTACCGGACGAACGCCCAGTCCCTGGCCTTCGAGCACCTCTTCAACAAGCGCGGCATCCCCTACCGGATCGTGGGCTCCGTACGGTTCTACGAGCGGGAGGAGGTCAAGGACGCCCTGGCCTACCTGGCCGTCCTGTCCAACCCCCGGGACGAGGTCAATTTCCGCCGGGTGGTCAACAAGCCCTCCCGGGGGGTCGGGGATACCAGCGTCCAGGCCATCCTGGAGGCGGCCTACGCCTCCGACGGCGACCTGCTCTCGGCCTCCCGCGGCGCGGGCCCCCTGCTCAAAACCGCCAAGTCCCGGTCGGGGCTTTCCGCCTTCGTCTCCCTGGTCGACGGCCTGCGGGGCCTGCTGGACGCCCCGGGGGAGGGCCGTCCCCTTTCCGGCCTGGTGGAGCGGACGGTCAAGGACTCGGGCCTTGCGGAGTACCACCGGGACCAGGACGAGATCGCGGGGACCCAGCGGGCCGCCAACCTGGACGAGCTCGTGAACGCGGCCGCGGACTTCGAGCTCTCCCCGGCGGGCCTGGCGGAGTTCCTGGAGACCATCGAGCTGGACCGGAGGCTGTCCGACCAGGAGGAGAGCCTGGAGGCGGTGACCCTCATCACGATGCACAACACCAAGGGACTGGAGTTCCCGGTGGTGGTGGTCACGGGACTGGAGCAGGGCCTCTTTCCCCGGGACGACGACGAGGGGGAGGACCTGGAGGAACAGCGCCGGCTCTTCTACGTGGCCGCCACCCGGGCCAAGGAGGAGCTCCACCTCTGCTCCTGCCGCAGCCGCCTCCTGCGGGGACGGCGGGCGGACTTCCTCCCCTCCCGGTTCATCCACGAGATCCCCCCGGGGCTCTACGAGACCCTGGGAGGCCGCCTGCCCGCCCCCGCCCCCGAGGGCCCCTGGAAGCCGGGACTTCCGGTCTACCACGACGACCACGGCTCGGGGTACGTAATCCAGGTGAAGGCGGGCCCCCCGGACTCGGGGCCCCTGGTCTTCGTCAAGTTCGAGACGGGACGGGTGCTCCAGTTCTTCCCCAAGTTCACCCGGAAACTGGAGGCCCTGAAGTGAAGACCGACCTGCCCCCCGTCCGTCGCATGCGGCTCTGGCGGCTCTACGCCGAGGACGGCCGGCGCTTTTTGGACCTCCGGCTCCTGGACAACCGGGGCTTCCTGGGGGCCAAGGGCCGCTTCGCGGGCACCCGGGCCAAGAACGGGATCGACCTGGGCCTGCTCAAGGAGGCCCCCGGACGGCACGCCGAGCGCCTGCGGAAGGCCCTGGCGGCCGAGTTCCCCCGTCTCGCGGCCTTCCGCTTCTTCCGGAACGAGGAGCGGGCCCTGGCGACCCTCTCGCGGACCCGAAGCGGCCTGTACGACCCTCTGGCCCGGCATGCCGAGGCGGAAGACAGGCCGGCCGCCGGGGCGGGAAGGTCCCCCGCCGCGGGAATGGCCGCGGCCGAGGGAGCGCCCGCCCTCGCGGTCCACCGCTTCTTCCTGGCCGAGGAGGACCGGGCCCGTCTCGAGGCCTTCCCGGCGCTGCTCATACCCCTCCCCTGCCCCGAGCCCTTCGGGCCCGCGGTCCTGGGCTTTTCCGAAGCGGAGGCGGCGGCCTCCGTTCCCGAAGACGAGCTTCCCCCGATCATGCCCTTCACGGCCATGCGGGCCTGGGAGGATTTCCGGGGCATGAGCGTCCGTCTGACCGGGGGGCGCCGGGCCCGGAGCGGAGAGGGAACCCCGGCCTACGCGGAGGACCTGTGGAAGCGGTCGGATCGCAGGCTCACGCCTTTCTTCGAACGCCGGGGACCCTACCTCTACGCCCGCTGCGCCCGGGCGGACTGGGAGGGCTTCCGGGCCCGGGCCCTGGAAGCGGGCTGCGTACTTACGCCCGAATGGGAGCTTCCTTCCATCGTGCCCGGGGACTTCGACGACGGGGAGTTGAAGAACTTGGCTAAAGCTCTGGAGATACTCTAAGCCCGCCGGGCGGCGGCCTGGATCAAGACCACGGCGCCCACGATCAGCACCCCTCCCGCGATCTGCTGGAGACCGAAGCGCTCCCCCAGGATCAGGGCGGACAGGAGCACCGCGATCAGGGGTTCCACCGTGGAGACCAGGGAGGTGTTGGAAGCCCCGATCCTCTGCATGGCCCCGAAGAGGGTGACGATGGGGATCACCGTGGCCGCCACCGCGATTCCAGCCAGGCCCAGGACCGAGGAGAGGGCCTCGGGGGCCTTGAAGCCTCCCGTCAGGGCCGTAAGGGTCCAGTAGGCCGCGGCCGCGGCGGTCATGATGAAGGCCGTGGAGTGCACGGGCTTCCGACCCTCAAGAACCCTCTCCCCCACGACCAGGTAGGCCGCGTAGGTCAGGGCCACCAGGATGCCGAAGCCTATCCCGATCGCGGGGTACCGGCCGGCCCGGAAGAAGGTGGTCACGCAGCCCGTCAGGGACAGGGCCAGGGCGGCCAACTGGACACCCGTGGGCCGGCGGCCCAGGAAGACGGCGGACAAGAGAACCACGAAGGACGGGTAGAGGTAGAGGAGCAGGGAGGTGATCCCGGCGTCCAGGAAGCGGAGGGTCACGAAGTAGAGCCCCGCCTGGGGCGCGAAGCCCAGGAGTCCCAGGGCCAGGACCGGGAGGTTGGGACGCAGGGGGGGCAGACGCCGATCCGCGGCCAGGATCCAGATCCAGAGGAAGGCCGCGGCCCCGGTGAAGCGCCAGGCCAGGGCCTGGGAGGTGGAGAAGCCCTCGGCGTAGATCAGCTTGGCGAAGATGCCCAGGGTGGAAAAGCTGGCCGCCGAGAGCAGGGCCAGGAGGACCCCGGTCCCGGCTCCCCGGGAGGGGTGGACCGGGACTGCCGCCGCTTCCGTCCCCGGCGCGCCCCCGGCCGTCTTTGTCGTGTTCCGCATGATGCTTCCTTTCCGACGCGCGACGGATCCCTCAGCCTGCGCCGGGGCCTTCCGAGTCGAAGACCGCCCCGCCCAGGGCGTAGTCCTCGGGCTTGACGGCCCTGCGGGCGGCCTCGACGTCCGCCTTTCGGCGGGCCAGCTCCGGGAAGGACCAGGCGCCGCCCGCGTCGGGCTCGCCGCCGGCCCAGGCGGCCAGCTCCTCCACGGCCTTTTCCGCGGCCTTCCGGTCCGCGGGGTTCGCCGCCTCGTCCGGGACCGCTGCGGCCCCGGGGCTCACCCGCCCCGGCTCGTCCCAGACCCGGGCGTAGACCAGCTTGCGCAGGTTCTGCCGCTTGATCTCCTCGTTGGTCCGGGCCAGGCGCAGGGAGCGCAGGAAGGGTACCAGGTAGAAGAGGACCGCGAAGGCCGCGGGCACGAAGCCCAGGCCCCAGAGGATGGCGGACAGGGGGTCCGCGGCGACCTGGGAGATCAAGGCGTACACGATCAGGTAGAAGTCCGCGGGTATCCGCTCGGCCCCGGGCGGGAGACGGGGAATGCCCCGGGACAGGGCATTGACCAGGAAGAAGGAACCGAAGGCCAGGTTGACCCCGTTCAGGGCCGCGAACCAGACGTTGGCCTTCCGGGGGTTGGAGGAGAAGGGCACCAGGCGCTTCAGGGGGGCCGAGCCGCCGAAGGTCCGGTCCCGCTCGTCCTTCCTCCGCATCAGGGCCGGGAAGAAGTAGTAGATCGTGCCGCTCGGGGTGACTTCGGGGCTGCCCTCGAACTCGTAGAGGTAGCGGTTTATCGCGTCCTCCGCCTCCCCGGGCCGGTGCCCGGTCAAGGTCATGAACTCCTCCAGGGAGATCAGCCCCCGGTTGGCCTGGATGAAGGCCGTCACCGCCTTCTTCTCGGTCTCGGCCCAGGGCTCGTTGGGGTCCCCGTCCCCGAAGACGAAGGAGAAGACCGCCTTGTGCAGGGGGCGCCGGTCCGCGGACCGGGCCAGGCGCCGCTCCCGCTCGTGGTACCGCTGCTCCGGGCTCTTGAAGAGCTCGCCGTAGAACCAGATCCGCACGAAGAGCTCCAGGATCCGGCCCGTGAACATCAAGCCTCCCCCGCCCCCCCGGTTCCGGCCCCGGGAGTCCCGGTTCCCCGCGGTCTGGGCGGCAATGGAGGCCGCCAAGGCGGCCAGGGTCAGGGCCAGGAAGAGGACGAAGTAGCCCACCAGCATGACCACGATCCAGATCTTGAAGAGGAAGGCCGCGACGGCCGCGGCGCCCTTGCGCAGGGCTTTCCACAGGCGCTTCAGGGTCGGACCGAGGCCCCGGTACCGGCTGTGGAGGCCCCGGGGGAAGGAGTAGAGGATCTCCCCGCTCTCGGTCACCCGGAGACGGGCCCCGAACTCGTCCGCCACCGCCCGGACCTCGGTCTCCACCTGGTACTTGGGCAGGCCCGTGCGGACCACCAGGTCCGCCACCGTGGCTTCCCCGCGGGTATTCCGGAACTCCGAGGCCAGACGGTCCCGTACGGCGGCGGTCTTGTAGTCGTATACCTTCGTTTCCTTGGCCATCCTGATCTCCTAGCCCGTCAGTCGACCCGCACCCGCCTGAGAGCCCGGGCGTAGAGCTCCCCGTACTCCCCCGCGGCCCGGTCCCAGGTGAACTCCCGGGTCATGGCCCGCTTCCGCATGGCCGCGATGTGGTCCTTCTTGTTGTAGTACGCCCAGACCGCCCAGCCGACGGTGTCGTAGATCGACCGGGGGGTCAAAAGGTCGAAGAGGAAGCCCGTCCCCTCCCCCGTGTCTTGCCGGTAGTTCTCCACCGTGTCCGCGAGTCCTCCTGTGCGCCGCACGATGGGCAGGGTCCCGTAGCGCAGGGAGTACATCTGGTTGAGCCCGCAGGGTTCGTAGCGGCTGGGCATGAGGAAGAAATCCGAGCCCGCCTCGATGAGGTGGGCGGTCCGGTCCGAGTACCCGATCTTGGCCCGGAAGTTGGGAATCCGGGCGGCCAGGGCCTGGACCTCGTCCTCGCACCAGCGGTCCCCGGAGCCCAATAGGACAACCTGCAGAATCATGTCCGTGCAGATCCGGTAGGCGCTGCCGTACAGGGGTCCGAAGAGCTCCCCGATCCCCTTCTGGTCCGTCAGGCGGGTGACCATGCCGATCAGGGGCACGTCCGGGTCCTCGGGAAGGCCGAACTCACGCTGGAGGGCCGCCTTGCACGCGGCCTTTCCGGACAGGTCCGCGGCCGAGTAATGGGCGGGCAGGTGGCGGTCCGAGGAGGGGTCCCAGTCGTCGAAATCCACCCCGTTCAGGATCCCGATCAGGTCCGAGCTCCGGGACCGGAGGAGGCCGTCCAGGGAGCACCCGAACTCGGGGGTCTGGATCTCCCGGGCGTACGTGGGGGACACCGTGGAGAGCTGGTCCGAGGAGGCCAGTGCCCCTTTGAGGAGGTTGATGGCGTCGTAGTACTCCAGCCCCGCCTTGTGGAAGAGGTCCCAGGGCAGGCGGAAGTAGGGGAAAATCTCCTTGGAGTAGATCCCCTGGTAGCCCAGGTTGTGGATGGAGAAGACCGTGGCGGTCCGGGCGAACTCGGAAGCGGACTCCACGTAGCGGCGGTAGACCGGCACCAGGCCCGCGGGCCAGTCGTGGGCGTGGAGGACATCGGGGATCCAGTCCAGCTTGCGGCAGAGCTGGAAGGCCGCACGGGAGAAGAAGGAGAAGCGCTGGGGGTTGTCCCGAAAATCCGTCTCCTCCTTGGTCCCGTAGATCCCGTCCCGGCCGAAAAAGCGCTCGTGGTCCAGGAAATAAACCGGGGCCTTGCAGCCCGGGAGAGTCGATTCGTAGACCGCGCACCACTCCTCCCCCCAGCCCACGGGGACGCAGAGGGGCCCCTCCAGCTTCTTGAGGGTCGTCTTGGGAACGCAGTAGTACCGGGGAAGGACGATCCGGACGTCGTGGCCCGCCCGGTCCAGGGCCCGGGTCAGGGCCCCGACCATGTCCGCCAAGCCGCCGGACTTCGCGAAGGGGGTCGCCTCGCTGGATACCATGAGGATCTTCACGGAGTTCCCTCCTCGGAATCGGGACAAGGATCGGGATCGAGTATAGCCAGAAACCCGCTTAGGGGCAAGGAAAGAGTTTTAGCAGGGTGCTGACAAACTCGAAGCTTGTCAGCACCCTTCTATGCAATTGCTCGAAAAGCTTGCGCTTCTCTGCGCAATTGCGACATTAAGGAAGCTGTTGACAAAGGCGCCATCGCCTTTGTCAACAGCCTGTTAGGGAACTCACCACGGAGAACACGGAGGGCACAGGGGAGAAGGGTCTAGCGGAGAATTCGGACAGGATGCACAGGATGGAAGACGGATGAACAGGATAGAATCCGAGTATTGATTCTACTTAACCTATCCTGTCCATCCTCTCCAAATCCTGTTCATCCTGTCCGCCCTATGGTTCCAAGACCGAACGCGGGGGCCTAATACCGCACCACCATCACCTTACGGATCTCGTCGATTCCCGGGGCCACGATACGGATGAAGTACATCCCCCGGGCCACGGGGTCTCCGGCTCGGTTCCGGCCGTCCCAGGAGGCCGTGTAGTCCCCGGGGGTCATGGTCCCCCTCTGCAAGGAGCGCACCACGTCCCCGTCCAGAGTGAAGACCGTGATCGTCACCGGCCCCGCCTGGCCTATCGTGTAGTGCAGACGGGTCCGCTCCCCCGTAGTCGGATCGATCACGTTGTTCAGGATCGAGACCCCGCCCTTCTGGGTGACCACGTTCCGGATCAGGATCCCGAAGGGCCGCACCCTCCGATACCAGTCCGCAGGAATGGCCGTAGCGTCCGGGTCCATGTCCAGACGGCCCGCGTAGAGGTCCGCGGGATACGGTCCGGGTAGGCGGAAGTAGAACTCGAACCGCGCCCGGTCGTAGATCTCCGGGTCCGAGGCCAAGAACGAGTAGTCCCAGATCGGTGTAGTACCGGTCCCCGTGAGATTCGAGACGAAGCCTGTGAAGGGATAGGAGGCCAAGCCCGAGAAGTCCGGCTCCGCGTAAGTGGGCAGCCAGATCCCCGGTACCGCGCTGAGATACGCGGCCGAGACGTCGGATTTATACAGGATCTGCGGCGCCGAACCCAGTCCCAGGGCGTCCTCCACCTGCAGGTCGAAGTCCTGGTCCCGGAGGAACCGGGACCCGTCGAAGAGGCGAACGAAGCCCACGTACTGTCCCGAGGCGTCCAGTTCCGGGATCGTCGGGTAGTCCACGTCGGGCACGCCGGGCACGTAGGCCTCGTCCTTGGCCCAGAGGGGCCAGACGAAGAAGGAGTCCGCATTGGCACCGCCCGAATAGCTCCAGGCCCCGACCGTGTCCGAGGGGGGCACGGAGACCAGGAGGTCCGAGACGCGGTGGGTGTTGGAGGTCAGGCTGATCGGGTTGGGTAGGGAGCCCGCGGGATAATCGGGAACGGTCGTGATATAGGCGGAAGCCACCGGGTCGGTCGACCAATCGTAGAGGGGCACCGCTTGGTCGGTGATGCCCGCGTTCACCGTCCGGGCAAGTTCGCCGACTATATTGGCGATCGAAAAATTCCCGCCGTAGGCGGCAAGGACTCCGTAGACGTCTCCGTCGCCTATCAGACCCGGCAGGGAGACCGACACCGACCCGGGGATCTCCGCGGCGGTTAGTACGCCGCCTCCCGCTCGTTCCACCCTCTCGTTGAAGGCGAAGAATACGTCCGGGGTGGACGGTACGGCGAGGGTATAGGCGATCCTCGGGGGTACGGTGTCCGCAGGGATCATCGGATCCGCGAGGTTCAACACCAAGGTATAGTCGTTCGGGAAGGCCGCGTTGCTCTTTAAGGCCGTATTGTTGGTCATGGTCCAACTGGGGGTCCGTGAGGAGTCCAGGTAGGGCTTTTCGACCAGATGGATGTAGAAGTCCGCGTCGCCGACAGTTCCAGAAAACCCGGAAGGATACACTGTCGTGTCGATTTCATACCCCGTAACGGTTATCTCCAGATCGGAGAAGTCCATATTCAAGGCACCCTGGGCGGTAACCCGGATCCGGTCGATGCGTCCATCGTCGTCCGAATCCTCGGTGTAGCTGTACACGACCGTCATGCCGCTGAACCAAGCATAGCAAGTAAGACCCTGTTCTAGGGGAGGAGCTCCATCGGGGACGACCGTCCTTAGGGTGACGTACAAGCTGTTGTAGGCGATGGGATTCGATCGGGCGTCACTATACCAGACATCGACATATTGGAAGTCAAGGTTCCCCGTTCCCGTCTTGTCCAACTGCCACATCAACACCGGATTGGGAGGAACGCCGGTCAGCCAGTTCAGGTCGGCCCCGTCATCCCCGAGATCATCCCGTGTAATGGTCACGTGATTCGCGATCGTCCCGATGGCCTGGAACGTCCCGCCCGCGACGATACGCTGGATATTGCTCCGTTGGAACCGAATCCTCCCGCCGGGCTGGTTGTACCTCAGGTTGTACCACTGGTTCGGCCCGGACACCGTCGCGAGTGCGGAGTCGGTGAACTCAACGATCCCAGTGCCGGGCGTGAAGGCTGTGATGACTCCGGTCGCGTTGGTCCAGTTCCCGGCGATGGTGATCGTGAAATTCCCGGACGCGAGGGTCCCCGTCTGGATCGTCAGATCATTCGCCAGGCCGAGATTCGCGGCGATGGTGATGGTCCCTCCCGCGTTGGCGATGAAGTTCCCCAGGGGGATAGTGGCGTTAAGATTGGTCGGGCTCCCTGTCATACGGAGCGTCGAGTTGAGGGGTGTCGCGAAGGTTCCGGAGATCGTGACGTTCCCGTTGGTGGAAATTGTGTTCGAGAAGGTATTGTTGATGGCACCCGAGCTGGTGACGAACCCCGCCGCAGTCCATGTCGCTCCTGCGGCGGTGTCGAAAGTGATCGTGCCCGTGTTCGTCACGGACCCGGTGGAGGCGGTCCCGCCCGCCAAGGTGATGATACCGGCGTTCGTGACGGGCCCGGCGGAGAGGGAGGGGGCCCCCGCCCCCGTGAAGGCGATCGAGCCGCCGGCCGCCAAGTTCAAGGCGGAGGCGCCCGTATTGATCCTACCCGTCGTCGCCGTGACGGAGCCGTTCGTGATCGTGAGGCCGCTCGTGGCGTTGATCGTCCCGGTCGTGACTTGGGCATCGCCGTCGGTCAGCGTAAATCCAGTACCTCCCGAGACGTTCAAGGTCTGGACGCCCACATCGACCAGCGCACCCGCTCCGTCCAGTGTGAGACCTCCGGAGAAGGTAGCGGTCCCGTCCAGGATCAGGATATCCGAGGGGTCCAGGGTATGCGCCACGGCGGTGGAGAACCCGCTCACGTGCAGGGTCAAAGCGTTCAAGTCGAGTTGGTTCCCGCTGAGGGTCATCGTGCCGGGGGAGACGATGGAAACCGCCCCGGCGGATGAAACCACCTGAAGGGTCCCGCCGGTGTTGTTCAGGGTTCTGCCGTTGGCCATCGACAGTGTCGCCATGCCCGCCGCGTTGGAGGCACCAAGGTTGAAGGTACCAGAATTCGATGAATTCAACCCCAGGCTCAGAACCGCCGGAACCGCGGCTGTGGACCGGAACGTCAGGGTGCCCGCGTTGGCCAATGCTCCGGTGACCGTCAGGTTCGTGGCCGTCGCGCCGCCCAGGGTGAAGGTCTCCCCGACGCTTACCGAAAGACTCCCGAACGTCGCGGTGCCGACCATGGAGACGCCCCCGGTGCCCGTCATGGAGACGGCCCCGAAGGTCTGGGCGTTCGGGGTGAGGACCTGGGCGGCCGCGCCGTTCAGGTCGAAGGAGGAATTGGCGGGATTGTTCGTGGTTCCCGTCGCGCCGAAGTCCAGGTTCCCCGCCACAGTGACCGTAGAGGCGTTCACGAAGTCCAGGACGCCTCCTACCGTAAGGCTCGTTCCGACTGTAAGGTTCCCGGTATTTGCCAGGCGCAGCCTCTCCGTGACGGTGACGCCCCCGGTGATCGTGGTCGTGGACCCGACACCCACCGTGAAGATGCCCGAGCCGACCGCGAGGGACGCGGCCGTGAGGCTGCCGCTGGTAGTCACCGCGGTGGCGGCCGTCTTGGCTACCGAAATGGGACCGAAGGACACGAGTCCGCCGGTCGTGAAGGTTTGGGCGTTCCCGGCGCTGAACCGGAGGATGTCACCCGCCGGATTCACCGTGGAGGCTGCGGAGAAGGTCAGGTTCCCCTGGAAGTCCCAATTGGGATCCCCGCCCGCGGCCCCGTTGACGGTCCCGCCCGAGAAGTCCGCGGCCCCCGACACGGAGAGTCCGCCGGTCCCGACGTTCACCGTCCGGGCCCCGACCCCGGGGGTCGTTATCGAGGCGAGGGTGACGAGTCCGACTCCCGTCAGGGTACCGAAATTCCCCAGGCTGCCGACGTACGTCTGGGTTCCCCCCGTCACCGTCTGGATAGTGCCGTAGTTGGAGTTCGCGGCAGCGCCGGTAGCGGAGAAATTCCCAGAGGTCACCGTGATCGTGCCGTAGTTGGTGACCACACCGGACACAGCCATACCGCCGGTTCCGACCGAGACGGCGCCGAAGGCTCCCGCGGTCTGGGTAAAGGGACCGTTTACCGTCAGGGCTCCGGTCCCCATCGTGACGCCCCCGGTGGCCGCTCCGGTCCAGAGGCCCCCGCCGGCGCCGGCGGTCACGGTTGCCGTGCCGTTCGCCGTGAGGTTCCCGGCCCCGGCGAACTCCAGGGTGCCGACGCCCAGGGCCAGCCCTGTGTTCACGGTTAGGCTTCCGGCCCCGATCCGGAGGTACTCGATATCCGTGGCAGAGCCCGCCCCGGCCAGGGTCCGGGCGCCGGACAGGACGACGGTCCCCGAGAGCCCGACGGTCCCGACGGAGACGTTCCCGCCCGCCCCGGTGAGGGTGATCACGGAGGTTCCGGCGGTATGGACACCGGTACTCGTGAAGGCTAGGTCGCCGTTCGCGGAGACGGTGGAGGTCCCCAGATCGCTGGCCGCGGTCCCGGACACACTCAGGTTCGTCACACCGGTCACGGTCTTGCCGCCCAGGACAAGGGTTCCGGACGTCGCGGAGAGGATACCCGCCAGTGTGAGGGTTCCCGCCCCGGTCCCGTCATACGTACCCCCGCTCACCGTCATCGAGGAACAGGACAGGGTGCCGGTCCCGTGGGTCAGGATCCCTCCCGAGATCGTGAGGGTGGAGGTGACTCCGAGGTTGTTGTTCCCCATCGCCAGGACGCCGGCGCCCACGGCCGCCGTGTTGGTCGCGGTCACGGACGTGTTCAGGTTCGTCGTGCCGCCCGTCGTCTTAGAAAGGTTGAAGAAAGCCGTGCCGCTGTAGACGGTACCCGTGCCCGTGAAGGCGACGGTTCCGTTGCCGCTAGTGAAATTTGTGACGTTCCAATCCGTCCCGACATTCACCGTGCTTGTCGTCGGAGCCAGGAGGGTTCCGAGCGGGACTCCGTTGGTGCCAATATTCCCGGTGACCGTAAGGGTATTCGCCCCGGCGATCGCGTCCGCGTCCAGGGTTCCCGGACCCCGGACGTTCCCCCCGATCGTCTGCCCGGGTACGTTGGCCAAGGCCAGGCTTGCGCCCGCCGCGGAGACGACGCAGTCCCCGTTCCAGGTGAAGGCGGCCGTGTTGTTGAGGGTGACTCCGACCGTATTGCTCACCGAGAGATTCGGGATGGTGGAGGCCGTGAAATTGACGGTCTGGGCGGCCGAACCGTTCAGGGTGATGGTGCCCGTCGTCCCCGTGGAGGAGAGGAAACCGGTTCCCCGCGTCACGTTTCCGGCTACGGACAGATCCGTCGTGCCCAGGGCGAAGGTGCCGGCCGTCAGGGCCAGGTTGCCCGCAAGAGTCAGGGCCGCGTTGTTTGTTATGGATCCCGCGGAATTGACGGCCAGGGATCCCAGGGTCGGTACGGAGTCCAGAGTCACCCCGTTCCCGGTCATCGTGAGGGTGTTGTTCGCGGGGGTGCCGAAGCTTCCCGTGATCGAGACGGATCCCGAGGCGTTGAGGGCGTTCAAGCCGGAGTTCGTGATCGTCCCGGCGCTCGTGAAGGCGGCCGCGTTGACCGTGCCCGAGGTCTGCAGGGTACCCGCGGCCCCGACCGAGAAGGCGGTCGAGGAGTTGAAGGTGACGGCCGCGGGGACGACGAAGGTTCCCCCGGTGACGCTGGTCGTCCCGGAGACGGTCCTTCCGGTTACGGCGGCCGTGATGGTTCCCCCGGATATCGTGAGGTTGTTGTAGGTGGCCAGTTGGGGATGAAGGTCGACCGCCCCCACGCAGGAATATACGAAGGTGCCGCCGACGGTCGTGATGCCGCCTCCCAGGGTAAGAGTTCCCGGGTCGGTATAAGTGATGGTCCCGGAATTGGACAGGGTCGTGGAGATCGTCAGGTTCTGTCCGCCGTTGGACCAGGAGGCTCCGGCTTGCACGGTCAGGCCCCGGAGGCTTATGGGGGCGGTCTGGACGGGCTGGTTCCCCGTCACCGGGACCGACGCCGAATCGTACTGCCCGGGAACGACGCCCGTAGCCCAGTTGGAGGCCAGGTTGGCGTTCGTGTTGGTCGCCCCCGTCCAGGATACGGCGCCGAAATTCCAGTTGGTGTTGTCTCCCGTATCGTCGATGGAGTCCGTCGCGGAAATGCCGGCGGCGCCTGCTACGCAGTGGGACACCCGGACTCCACTGACCGACTGGGCGGCCGAATTGTTCAGGGTGAAGGTGGCGGCGGTGCTCGATGATACGGTGATCATATTGACGCCGGTCCCGCCGATCAGGGTCAAGGTGCCAGAAATCCCGAAGATCCGTCCAGCCGTGAAGGTTAGGACGGATGCGGTCTCCGTGTCCGTTAGGTTGTTGAAATTCGTATTCTGGGTTCCGCCGATCAGGTGGGTTGTTCCGATTCCCGTGAATCGGATGGTGGAATTCGCGTTCAAGAATCCGGCCACACCCACATTGTTCGTCCAGTTCCCGGCGATCTGGTGGATGTTCGCCCCGGCGGTCCAGGCTCCGGCGGAGATCGTAAGATTGCCGCCGATCGTCCAGGCTCCGCTCGAGGTGACGGCCCCGGCGATCACCACGTTGTTGAAGGTGTACGCCCCCGTGGTGCCGCCTGTGAAGCGTAGGGTGCCCCCGTTGTGGTTGAAGGTGGTGATCGTCAGGTTTCCGCCGACCGTGGTCTGGATGGAGGTGGCGCTGTCGTTGAAGGTGCCCGTCCCCCCGACGGCCGCGAAGGTGTAGGTCCCGTCCCCCAGGGTGAGGGTGCCCGTACCGGTGATCGTCGTCGCCTGGGCGACCGTTATGCCCCGGTCGTTGGGAACGTCCGTCAGGCTCGTCCCGTTCACGACACTCAGGGTGCCCGCCAGGTTCAGGGGGTTCGTGACTACGGTCACCGTCGTTCCCGCTCCGCTCGTGGCCAGGTTCCCGATCTGCACCACCGTGTTGATGGTCCGCCCGGCCCCGGTCAGCGTGATTGTCGAGTTCGTCGGCGAGTTGAAGGTATTTGATATCGATACGTTCCCGGACACGCCGATGGAGTTCGCCACCGTGTTCGTCACGGTTCCAGAACTCGTGAAGTTTCCCGCTACGGTCCAGGATGCGCCGGCCGCGGTTCCGAAGGTGACCGATCCCGTGTTGTTCACGGCACCCGTGGACGCGGTTCCCCCCGCCAAGGTGATGGACCCGGCGTTCGTGACCGCACCGGAGTTCATAGAACCCGCGCCGGTGAAGGTGACGGTCCCGCCCGCCCCGGTGTTCACGGCGGAGGCACCCGCGGCGATGGATCCCGTGGATACGGTCACGGTTCCCGTCGTAACCGTGAGTCCGGTCACGGTCAGAGTCTGCGCCCCGACCTGCACCTGCGAGCCCGCGCCGCTCAAGGTAAGGCCGCCGGATAAAGTCGCGGCGCCGATCAGGACCAGGATGTCGTTGGCTCCGTTCAGGGTGTGCAGGACGTTCGTGGAGAATCCGCTGATCCGAAGGGTCCGGCTGTTCAGGTCGATCTCGTTGCCCGAAAGCGTCGTCGTTCCCGGAGACGAAAGGGTCACGTTGGCGGTCGAGGAGAGGACCCGGAAGGTCCCTCCGGTGTTGTTGATCGTGGTTCCGTTCGCCATGGCCAACTGGACTGTGGCCCCGACGGCTGTGGAGTTAAGATTGAAAGTGGCGGAGTTCGTCAGGTTTCCGTTGACGGTCAGGCTTGTGGCCGTCCCGCCGCCCAAGGTGAAGGTCCCGCCTGTTACGGATAGGCTCGCGAAGGTCGCGGTTCCGAGCAACGTCGTAGTCCCGGCACCGGTCTTCTGTACCGCTCCGAAGGTCTGGGAGTTCGGCGTGATCGCCTGGGCCCCGCCTCCGTTCAGGACCAGGGTGGATCCCGCGGCACTAGTCAGGGTTCCGAGAATAATGTTTCCGCCGACGGTGAAGGTCCCACCGCCGCCAAGATCAAGCGATCCTCCGGTGACGTCGACAGATCCGCTTACATTGACGTTGTTCGCCACTGTGTTCAACGTCCCGGAAACAACGATGCTGCTGGTACGGAGCGCGGTCGAGGCCGATTTCGTCCCCGTTACGTTGATCGCCCCAAGATCCTGGGTTCCGCCGGTGGAGTCTGTCAGGCTTCCTATAAATCCTGACAGGGTAAGCGTTTGACCGTTGTTTGTATAAACAGCCCCGGCGTTGATCGTGAAATTTCGGTTGACAGTGAATCCCACGGACGGCATGACGCCCGCGCTGTTGGCGATTGTTAGGTTCTGGAACGTATACGAGGAATCGATTCCCTGGACGGCTGTTCCATTGAGCACTACCGTGCTCGTCTGGCGGTTGAATGTGCCGGGGGCGAACGCACCGGAGTCGTTGATGGTCCCGTTGAGGCCCCCGTTCAGAGTCCCCGTCCCGCCTATCGAACCGGCGGTAAGAGTGTTCCCTCCGACGCTCAAGGTCCCGTCGATCGTCACGGCGTTCGTCAGGGTCATGTTCCCGTTCAGGGTCAAGTTGACGCCTAGATCGACGGTCAAGCTCAGATAAGAGCCGGTGACGTTGGAGGATGGGGCTGTGCCGACGTTCTCCACGATAACGTCATCGCCAGCGCCGGGGATCGCGGGGAAGCTGGACCAGTTCGACGCGTTAGACCAATCTCCGTCTGAACTCCCGTCCCAATATACTGTAACGGGCCAAACGGCCCCCGTTAGACATATTAAAAGTACTGTCGCAGTATAGATTTTCCGCATTCCGCAGCACCCCTTGGGCAAGGTCGCCCTTCCTTAGAGAGTATACCCCAAGAGTATCGGAACTTTCCACGTGGAGAAAATGCGGGCTGGGTGCCGTCAGCGCCAAGCCATTACCGTGACCCTGCCGGACGCATTTCCGTCCTTGAACGCTACGTAAGCGTTACACTCCGCATCCAGGACCAACTTTAGATAGTCCGAGGTACCGGGGCTGAATCCGGACGACCCAAGCTCCTGCCAGGCACCCTCGTGGTATCGCATGAGCGTGGCTTTCCCGGACTGGGATCCGTCCGCATAGGCCACATATGGTTCACCGGTCGAGGAAATCGCCAAAGTGACATATCCCGCGGTACCTGCAGAGAACCCGGCGCTTCCCACCGTGCTCCAAGCCCCACCCTCGTACTTCATCACAGTAGCCTTTCCCGAGAGAGAGCCGTCCCGGAATGCGAGGTAGGGGGTACCTGAGCTATCCAGAGCAAGGGATAGGTACTCCGAAGTGCCCGTAGACAACCCAGCGGGTCCCGCTAAAGACCATGAGCCGGCCTCATACCTCTGTACCGTGGCCTTGTTAGCTTGGCTCGCATCTATATAGGCAAGCCAGGGGATTCCATCAGATGCTCTCAAAGCAAGAGATGTTCCCAAGACACCGGCAGGGGTGAAACCGGCCGTCCCGACAGTTTTCCAGGAGCCATCGTAGTACTGTACCGTTGCTTTGTCGGAATTCGCACTATCTTTATAGGAAACGTAAGGTATTTGATTTCCTCCGGAATCGTAGACCGCCAATGAAGCATGGATAAAGGTTCCGGAAGAGAATCCTGCGGTCCCTAGTGTCGTCCATCCGGACCCGGAGAATCTACGAACCGTGGCCTTCCCGGATACGGACTCGTCCTTATAGGCGACATAGGTTGCACTATCCGAATCGACGGAAATATGGATTTCTGTAGCCGCATCCGCCGAAATCGCCGACCCTCCAAGGGTAGACCATTCTGAACCATCGTAGCCCATGACCATTGCCCTGTAAGCGG
Source organism: Spirochaetota bacterium (assembly GCA_022703505.1). Lineage (GTDB taxonomy): Bacteria > Spirochaetota > Spirochaetia > Treponematales > UBA12059 > JAAYUR01. The sequence goes on from JAKLDN010000004.1 coordinate 128,500, forward strand.
GTGTAGTGGAAGCATCCGTGAATGCTACGATTGGTAATCCGCTATCATTCAAATCCAAGGAGACATACCAGACTTCCCCCCCCGAGAACCCAGCGCCCCCCACGACCTCCCAGGTCCGGACGTGAAATGTCCCCACCGCGGCGTCGCTGTTGCTGTACCCGGTCGCCCCGGAGGCGATGGCGGTGATCGTCACCGTCTGGCCCGCCGTCACGTTGATCGGGCTGCCGTACAGGTACGCGGGGTTTCCCACTTCCGGGACGGTTCCGTCGGTTGTGAAGTAAATGGCATCTCCACCGGTTTCCAAGGAAATCTTGATACTGAGAGCCTCATCATAGGAACCGGGAACGATTTCAGCGTCGTCAGACTCGTTAAGGAACCTGGGGGAGTCGGCCTTCGGATTTCCACCGGGCGGCACCCTCTCCACCCCCGCTGATTTCACCCCCTCCCCGGCCTCGTTCACGGCGGATACCTTGTACCAGCCGTAATACGGCAGCAGGTAGGAGATACCCGTAGTGGAGCTCACCTCGGAGTAAGCCGCGATTCCATCGGAGGAATGATAAACCTTGTACGAATCCGCCTCGGATACGGAAGACCAGGAAAGCGTTGAATTCCCGTCACCATCAGTAGTTATATCCAGGCCCTGAGGCACCCCCGGTACCGCGGGCGGCGTGGGACCCGTGGGCGAACCGCAGGCGGCCAGTGTGAGACATGAAGCTATCATAAGGGTGGATCCGAGAATTAGACGGACGATATAGTTCCGATTTTTCATGAAGCTCCTCCGCGCCGGTCTGTTGCGGAGCAGGGGCCGAACCATCGGGCCGGCAAGTATCTGTAAGTATATCGCCTCACCGGGCACAATGCAATTTTGATAAATGAAACCTATTCCCCCGAGGGGCTCCCCCTGCAACCCTTTTCCGAGTACTATTGTCCAACTTCCGGAGACCCTCGGGGTCTCCCATCCGTGCCCAGCCGCATCGAATCGAAGGTATACCGTGTACAAACTCCAAACGATGACCCTCCGGGACGTACTCCTCCAGAGCTCCGCGACCTACGCGGTGCGCCCCGCCCTGGCAAACGTGGACGAAAGCCTGATCATAACCTACGGGGAGCTTGCTCCCCTGGCCGCCGCCCTGGCCCTCCGCCTCCGGGCCTCCGGCCTGGTCCCCGGGGACCGGGTGGTCCTGCTCTCGGAAAACCGCCCGGAGTGGGGCGTGGCCTACCTGGGGATCACCGCCGCGGGCTTCACGGTGGTCCCGATCCTGACGGACTTCCACCCGGACCAGGTGGCGTCCATAACGGCCCACTCGGAGGCCAAGGCAGCCGTAGTCTCGGAAAAACTGGCCCCCAAGCTGGGCCGCTTTTCGGGGCTCGTCCTCCCCGTGGAGTCCCTGGCGGGCCCGGAGGCACGGAGGGCGGCCGCCTCGGCCGACCTCGCGGCGGCCTTCCCTCCCCTGGAGCCGGACACCCTGGCGGCCATCATCTATACCTCCGGCACCACGGGCAACTCCAAGGGCGTGATGCTGACCCACCTCAACCTGGTCTTCGACATCCTGGCCACCCGGACCATCATCCGCCTGCACCGCACGGACCGGGTCCTGTCCGTCCTGCCCCTGGCCCACACCTACGAATGCTCCATCGGGTTCCTGGACCCCATCCTCCAGGGTTGCTCGATCTGGTACCTGGACAAGCCCCCGGTGGCCTCGGTCCTCCTCCCGGCGCTCAAGAAGATCCGGCCCTCCATCATGCTGACGGTGCCCCTCATCATCGAGAAGGTCTACCGCTCCAGCGTCCTTCCGACCCTGGAGAAGATGGGAGCCTACAAGCACGAGGCCCTGAGGCCCCTCCTCCACCGCTTGGCGGGCCTCAAGTTGAAGAAGACCTTCGGAGGGAAGCTCCGGTTCTTCGGGATCGGCGGGGCCGCCGTGGCCGCGGACGTGGAGAAGTTCCTGCTGGAAGCCCGCTTCCCCTACGCCATCGGCTACGGCCTCACGGAGACGGCCCCCCTGATCGCCGGCTGCGGGCCCTTCCGCACCCACTACCGGTCCTGCGGCCCCGCCCTGGCGGGGGTGGAGCTGCGCATCGCGGATCCCCGGCCGGACACGGGTGAGGGGGAGATCCAGGCCCGGGGGCCGAACGTGATGAAGGGGTACTACAAGGATCCCGAGCGCACCGCCGAGGTCTTCACCCCGGACGGATGGTTCCGCACCGGGGACCTGGGGGTCTTCGACGAAAAGGGTCGCCTCTACATCCGGGGACGCCTGAAGACCATGATCCTGGGGGCCTCGGGGGAGAACATCTATCCCGAGGAGATCGAGGCCCTGATCAACCGATCCGCCTACGTGGCCGAGTCCCTGGTCGTCGGGGACGGGAAGGGGCTGACCGCCCTGATCCACCTCAAGCCCGAGGTGATCGAGAACCTCAAGGCCTCCGCCCGGGACGGCCTGGAGGACGTGGAGCGCTCCGCGGAGGAGCTCCTGGAGAAGATCCGGAAGGAAGTCAACGCGGGACTTGCGGCCTTCAACCGCATCTCCAAGGCGGCCCTCCACCACGAGCCTTTCGAGAAGACTCCGACCCAGAAGATCAAGCGCTTCCTGTACCCGAAGAAGCGGGAGGACTGAGGTTCCCGCTCAGGGGCCGGAAGTACCCGGCCCCGGACTCGGCTGTATTTTTATACAAGATAATGAATAAAACTGAACCCTTGACCTGGTCCGCCTCCGGGTGGTATACCCGGAACGGGCCTCGGCCCCGAACCGGCCCTCCGGCCCCAACCCGTACTAGGAGGTTCCCATGCCCGTAAACCTGAGAGGAAGAAGCTTCCTTACCCTTAAAGACTTCAGCCCCGAGGAGATCCGCTATCTCCTGGACCTTTCCCGCGACCTGAAGGCCAAGAAGCGCGCCGGGATCAAGGGAAACCTCCTTTCCCGGAAGAACATCGTCCTTATCTTCGACAAGGCCTCCACCCGCACCCGCTGCGCCTTCGAGACCGCCTGTTGGGACGAGGGTGGAAACGCCACCTTCCTGACGAATTCCCAGATGGGCAAGAAGGAGAGCGTGGAGGACACCGCGAAGGTCCTGGGACGCATGTACGACGGGATCCAGTACCGCGGGTTCTCCCAGAAGCTCGTGGAGGACCTGGCCAAATTCTCCGGGGTCCCCGTCTGGAACGGCCTGACCGACGAGGATCACCCCACCCAGATCCTGGCGGACCTCCAGACCATCGAGGAGCATGTGGCCAAGCCCCTTTCCAAGGTGAAGATGGTCTACTGCGGGGACGCCCGGAACAACATGGGCAACGCCCTCATGATCGGCTCCGCCAAGATGGGCATGCACTTCGTGGCCCTGGCCCCCAAGGAGCTCTGGCCCAACGAGAGCCTGACCGGGGAAATGCGGAAGGTGGCCGCCGGGACCGGCGGGAAGATCGAGTTCTTCGACATTTCCAAGGCCGACGAGGCCCTCAAGGGCGCCGACGTCCTCTACACGGACGTGTGGGTGTCCATGGGCGAGGAGGCCAAGTTCGCCGAGCGGATCGCCCAGCTGGAGAAGTACCGGGTGACCATGGACTTCGTCCGCAAGACCGGCAACCCGGACTGTATCTTCCTGCACTGCCTGCCCGCCTTCCACGACCTGGAGACCCAGGTGGGCCGGGACGTCCAGAAGGAACACGGCCTTGCGGAGATGGAAGTCTCCGACGAGGTCTTCCGCAGCAAGCACTCCGTGGTCTTCGACGAGGCTGAAAATCGACTGCATACGATTAAGGCGGTGATGGTCGCCACGATCGGAGATCTGTAGACCGCCTCGATTCCGCGGCGGCGCCTCCCGGCGCCTCCGCGGCCCTTCATTCTTTCCTGCCCCATCGGCCAACCCTTCGATACCCCATGAATTGACTGGACACCTATCCCAAGCGGGTTTACTGTGTCCGCACTGCGGCATAGACCGCATCGAAAGGCGGGCGAACGGGATGGACAACCGGACTATGGCTTCGATGATCGACCTGAGCTGCGTGCAGGCGAACCACGACGAGGCCGAGATCGCCGCCATGGCGGATGCCGCCCGGACGTACGGAGTCTTCGCCGTCTTCGCCCTGCCCGCCCACACGGGGTACCTGAAGGACCTGATCCGGGATACGGACATCAAGCTCGGCGGCACCGTCGGTTTTCCATCCGGATCGGTCACCACGGAAACGAAGCTCGACGAGGTCGCCCAGCTCAAGCGGATCGGCGTCGACGAATTGGACATGGTCGTGAACATCACCTGGCTCCGCTCGGGCCGGTACGACCGGGTGCTCGACGACGTACGGGCGGTCGTGGACGCCGCGGCCGGCCTGCCGGTCAAGCTGATCCTGGAGGTCACCTACCTCGACGAGGAGCGGATCCGCCGGGGCTGCGAGATCGGCGTCCAGGCGGGGGTGGAATTCGTGAAAAGCGGGACCGGGTGGTCCGGATCCCCGACAACCCTGGACCATATCCGGATCATGGCCGACGCGGTCGGCGGACGGTGCAAGCTCAAGGCCGCCGGCGGGGTCCGGGACCGGGAGACGCTCCTGGCCATGCACACCCTGGGCGTCACGCGCTTCGGGATCGGAACCCGGACCGCAAAGGGCATCTTTTCGGGACCGCAGGGAGGTTCCGATGGGTACTGACAAGATCCTGGCCTTCGACCTGGGTACCGGCGGCTGCAAGGCCTCCCTGTATGACCTCACCGGTCTCTGCCTGGGCAGCGACTTCCGCGCCTACAGTACCCGGTATCCCCGCCCAGGGTACCACGAACAGAAGCCCGAGGATTGGTGGGACGCGGTGGTCCGAAGCTCCCGGGCCCTCGTGGGATCCGGCCTTTGCGATCCGGATTCGGTAAAGGGCATCGGCCTTTCGGGTTTCAGCCTGGGCATGGTGCCGATCGGAGAGGATGGCCGATCGCTCCTGGAATGGGTACCGATCTGGTCGGATGCCCGGCCGGAAACCGGGGACCTGGAACCCTTCTTTCGCGAGGTCCCGGAGGATGAGTGGTATTCGATCACCGGGAACGGCTTCCCCCCGGCCCTCTACACGGTCTTCAAGATCCTCTGGTTCCGCAGGGAACTGGCCAAGGAGTTTTCCCGGGCGCGGACGATCCTGGGGTCCAAGGATTACATCAACCTGAGACTCACGGGCGTCCCGGCCACGGACCATTCCTACGCCTCCGGCACGGGAATCTACGACCTCACGGCTCGGGCGTATTCCGACCGCCTCCTTGCGGCCTCCGGCCTGCCCCGCTCCCTCTTCCCCGAGGTGGTCCCCTCCACCCGGATCCTGGGACCCCTCCTTCCCGAGGCGGCCGCCGCCCTGGGGGTGGGCCGGGACGCGGTGGTCGTCGCCGGGGGGGTGGACAACTCCTGCATGGCCCTGGGAGCCCGGAACCTGGAGGAAGGCTCGGTGTACAACTCCCTGGGCTCCTCCAGCTGGATCGCGGTCACCTCCCGCCGGCCCCTCCTGGACCGTACCTACCGGCCCTACGTGTTCGAGCACGTCGTGCCGGGGATGTACAACTCCGCCACGGCGATCTTCTCCGCCGGCACCAGCCATTCCTGGGTCCTTCGGGAGCTCTGCCGGGACCTCGCGGATCCCGCCGACCCCGGAGCGATCTACGAGCGTACGGAAGCCCTGGCACGGGAAGTCCCCCCGGGTTCCCGGGGCCTGCTGTTCAATCCCTCCCTGGCGGGAGGCAGCAGCCTGGATCCCAGCCCGCGGATCCGCGGCGCCTTCCTGGGGCTCACCCTGGAGCACACCCGGGCGGACTTGGTCCGTGCCACCCTGGAAGGCATCTGCCTGGGGTTGAGGGTGGCCCTGGACGTCCTGGCCTCCCTGACGACGGTCCAGGACGAGATGATCCTGGCGGGAGGCGGCGCCAAGAGCCCCCTCTGGCGCCAGATGCTCTCGGACGTCCTGGGCAAACGTGTGCTCAAGACCTCCGTGGACCAGCAGGCCGCGGCCCTGGGCGCGGCGGCGGTGGCGGCGGTCGGAATCGGGGCCTGGAAGGATTTTTCCCGAATCCGGGACCTCCACGAGGTCCAGGCCCGCCACGAGCCGGACCCCTCGGTATCCGGAATCTACGCCGGCATCCTGCCGGCTTTCCGTGAAGCATCCAGGTACCTGAGCGGATACGGCGACTCCCTCGGATCCCGGCCCTAGTTCCGATCCAGGATCCATCCTCATCCCGATGCCGGCACGCGCGGCCCGCGGCCGGCGTTCCCGCGAGTCCGGACTTGCCGCCCCGATACAGGTTTCGATTGACAACTGTCAATTCATGCCCTACAATTCCAACAGATGTAATTGTTGTAGCAATGTATCAAGATTCGTGATGATTGGATTACATATGTAACCCGGATCGTCATGGATTCCCAACGGACGAATTCCGGGACCCCGAGCGCCCGATTCGATACCGGGGGAAAGTGTGGCGGGTGAACATTCCGGCGGGAGAGCCGGTAAACAAGTGGAAACGGGAGGAGTTCTGATGAAGAAGCTCACAAGTCTATTGCTGATCGCGTGTCTTGCGGCGGCGGTGTTGACCGGCCAGACCGTAAAGACGAACTACACGGTGGGACATGTGGTCTACGATCTCAAGCATCAGTACCACCAGGCGGTGGCCAAGGAAATCGTCGATTACGGGAAGAAGCTGTACGGCGCCAAGGTGATCGTCCTGGACGGCAAGGGCGATTCCGGGGAGATCCTCAAGGCCGTGGAAAACCTGATCGCCCAGAAGGTGAAGGCCATCTCCGTGCACAGCCCCGACCAGGCCATGACCCTGGCGGCGATCAAGATGGCCCGGGCCAAGGGCATCCCCGTAGTGACCACCCTGGTCTGGCCGGCCGAGAAGATCGCGCCCCACGTCCAGCCCCTCGAGACCCCCAGCTCCTTCCTGATGGGACAGCGCGCCGCCCAGCAGTGGCTGGCCGCCAACCCCGGGAAACCCTGCCGCGTCGCCATCCTCGACTTCGGTAAGTTCCCCCCCGTCGAGGTCCTTCGCACCACCCCCTTCTGGGAAGGCGTAAAGGCCGTCGACCCGAAGGCCGTTCTCGTGACCCAGCTCAACGGCCAGGGCGACACCACCAAGTCCATGGAGATCACCCTTGATATCCTTCAGGCCAATCCCGAGGTGAACATCATCTTCGGGGCCAACGACGAGATGGCCCTGGGAGCCCTGGCCGCCTGCGAGCAGATCGGCCGCGGCAAGATGGCCAACGGAAAGCCCTTGACCGAGGTCATCGCGGGCCTGGACGGAAACGTCTCGGCCATGATCAAGATCTTCGACCCCAACTGCTCCTTCAAGCTGACCCACGGAGCCGTCAAGGACGTGGCCCGGGCCGAGATGGACACGATGATCGGCATGCTCACCGGGAAGATCGATCCCAACAAGTGGTCCGAAACCCAGGTTCTGAGCAAGGTGACCGACTACTGGAACAGCACCGTCGAGGAAGCCCAGGTCTTCCTGCAGGACAACTTCCTGTACAAGGGCAACCTGAAGGACGACATCGCCAAGGCCGCGAAGAAATAATCCGGAGCACTCCTTCGGAGGCGAGGGACGGCACGCCGTTTCTCGCCTTTTTTTAGGGTCTGGCCGCCCCTCCGTCCCCCGGGACGGGCGGGCGGCCTCGGATTAACGCAATCCCTAAGGATATTGTAGATGGGCGCAAACTCCAGACCGATCCAAGTCGACCGGCAGAAGATCGTGCTGATTTCGATCCTGGCAGCGATCATCGCGGTGATGAGCTTCCTGTCCCCCAAATTCCTTCAAGTCAGCAACTTCCAGAACATCCTGCTCCAACTGGCGCCGTTGATCATCATTGCCTCCGCCGCAAACCTGCTCATGATCACCGGCAATTTCGACCTCTCGATCGGGAGTGTCCTGGCATTCTGCGCCATCATGCACGCCTTCCTTTCCAAACAGGGTGTACCCATCGGGCTGTCGATCGTGATCTGCTGCGTGTTGGCCGTCCTCTGGGGCGTATCCAACGGGATCATGGTGGGCGTCCTCAACGTCAATCCCGTGATCGCCACCATGGGAACGATGTACGCCGCCCGGGGCTTCGCCTTCCTGATCGCCCGCTGGGACGGTGGCGCCAACATATCCGCGGGCTTGCCCGGCAACTTCAGCGACTTCGGCCGCACGAACCTCTTCGGCGTATTGCCCATCATCATCGTTTTCATGGTGATCGTGGTCGCCCTGTTCATCTTCATCGAGAGGAAGACCGTACTGGGCCGGTACAGCTTCGCCATAGGCGGCAATCGAAGGTCCTCGGTACTCTCGGGGATCAACGTACCCGGGATGATGATCGTCCTCTATTCCCTCGTGGGTCTCCTGGCGGGGTTTTGCGGGGTGGTCCAGGTCTCCCGTGTCGGATCCGGCTTTCCCAACATCGCGGAGGGCATGGAGTTCGACGTCGTGGTGGCCATCGTCCTGGGCGGAACCAGCATGCTGGGCGGCTCGGGCTCCACCGCGGGCATGATCCTGGGGGCCTTCATCGTCGGTACCGCGGCCAACGGGCTCAACCTGCTCAACGTGCCCTATTTCTACCAGACGATCACCAAAGGCCTGCTGCTGATCGTCTCGGTCTTCACCGATCAGGCGATCCGCCGGCGCGGATGAACGGGGAGGCGGAAATGAACAGCGGTGACGCGATCCTGATGTCCATCCGAGGACTGAGCAAGAGATTCCCGGGAACCCAGGCCCTGGACGAAGTATCCTTCGACATCCGCAGGAACTCGGTCCATTGCATCATCGGTGAAAACGGGTCCGGCAAATCCACGATGATCAAGATCCTGACCGGAGCTCTGGAACGAAGCGGGGGGGAACTCTCCTTCGAGGGCCGGATCTACGATCCTAAAAGTATTCGCGAAGCCATGTCGGAGGGGGTGACCGCCCTCTACCAGGAGCTGAACGTAGTGGACGACCTCACGGTCGGTGAGAACCTTACCCTGGGTCGGGAGAAGTCCCGCCTCGGCATGATCCGAAGTGGGGAGATCCCTCCCACCCTTGTCGAAAACCTCAAGAGCCTGGACGAAACGATCAAACTCTCCGACCGGGTCGGAGACCTGAGCGTCGCGCAAAGGCAGGTCATCGAGATCGCCCGCGCCATTTCCACGGACTGCAAGATGCTGATCATGGACGAACCGACGGCCGCCCTGAGCGAGGAGGAGACCGGGCGGATGTTCAAGGTGATCCGCAAACTCTCGGCCAAGGGGATCACGATCGTCTACATCTCCCACAAGCTGAGCGAGGTGTTCGAGATCGGCGACCGCGTTACCGTGCTCCGGGACGGAAGGGTCGTCGGCGACCGGACCGTGGATGAGATCCGGAACGGATCGGGCTGCGATTCCGAATCGGAAGCCTGCCACGAACTGATCCGCATGATGTTGGGCAAGGTGGTCCAGGAAGAGTACGTACCCAGCCGGAACCGGACGGAGGAAACGCTCCTGGAAGCTCGCAAGATCCGTACCGGTAAACTCAAGGATGTGAGCTTCGAACTGAGGAGGGGGGAGATCCTGGGCTTCTACGGTCTGGTCGGGGCCGGGAAGACGGAAATCGCCCAGGTGCTCTACGGAATCGATCCCTTCCAGGGCGAGATACTCATGGACGGCCGCCCGGTCCGTCTTTCCGGCGTGTCCAAGGCCCTGGGCGCCGGGATCACCTTGATTCCCGAGGAACGGAGGGCGGACGGGATCTTCGGGGAGCTTTCCATCCGGGAGAACATCCCCATGATGCGGATGGAGAAGGTTCTCCGGAACGGGATCATAAACAGAACCCTGGAGAACCAACTCGCCGACAGGTCCATCAAGAGCATGTCCCTGGCGACAAACAGCCGGGAGAAGAAAGTATCCCAATTGAGTGGCGGAAATCAGCAGAAGGTGGTCATCTCGAAATGCTTGAACCGGGAAAGCACAGTCCTCCTTATGGACGAACCCACCCGGGGAGTCGACGTCGGGGCCAAGCAGGAGATCCACGACATCATCCGGAACCTGGCCAACCAGGGCAAGGGAGTGATCGTTTTCTCCTCGGAACTGCCGGAGATCCTGCAGCTCTGCGACCGGATCGTCCTGCTCTACGAGGGGGCCGTCCGGACCGTGCTGGACAACGGACGCGGATTGGATGGAGACAGGATCATGGCCCTGGTGGCCGGCCGGGAGGCGAGCGCATGAAGCGGAGCATGGACTTGAAGAGGGCGGTACGGGATCCCAAGACCCTGATGCTGACCCTGCTGGTGCTGCTGAACCTGTTCTTCGCCCTGAACTCGGAGGCCTTTTTCTCCCTGGAAAACTATTTCAACATGCTCAAGCAGTCGGCCATGATCATCATCGTCGCCTCGGCGGCCACGATCCTGATGATGACCGGCAACTTCGACCTCTCCACCGGCAGCAACTTGGCCCTAACGGGCGTAGTCTATTCCCTGCTCCTTTCCTCGGGCATGGACCTCCTTCCGGCCGCCCTCCTGGCGATCCTCTGCGGAAGTTCGGTAGGGATCGTCAACGGGCTCTTGGTGGCCCGGATCGAGTTCCCGCCCTTCATCGCCACCCTGGGCACTATGTATATAGCCCGTGGACTGGCTCTGATCCTGGCGGGAGGATCCCCCGTCCGTGGCGAGAAGATCCCCGAGAACGTCACGATCCTGGCCCGAGGGGACTGGATGGGGATCCCCATCCCCGTGTATTTCCTCGTCCTCTTCGTGGTCCTCTTCCGCATCGTCGAAGGGAGATCCATCTTCGGCAAGTACTCCATGACCATCGGCGGCAACCGGAACGCGGCCTTCTATTCCGGAATTCCGGTGGGGCGGATCGTCTTCTGGAATTACCAGTTCGTGGGTATCCTGGCGTCCTTTGCCGGGATCCTGATGGCCTCCCGTCTGGCCGCGGGGGACCCCCGAATCGGGGTGGGATTCGAATTCGACGTGATCCTGGCCATCCTTCTGGGCGGAACCAGCCTCAAGGGCGGCAAGGGTTCGGTCCTGGGCACCCTGATCGGGGCCCTGATCGTCGCGGTCCTGGGAAACGGTCTGGACATGATGAACATCCTGACCTTCTGGCAGGGCATACTGAAGGGGATCATCTTCGTCCTGGCCATCGTGGTCAACGAGAAGATCCTCAAGAATGTCGGGAAAGCATCTACGCGCGCCGCCTGAACCGGATCGAAGAGATAGCCCCCGGTGAGGCACGGCCTCCCCGGGGGCTTTTTACTACCCGGAATACAACGGGCGGGCCCTCTAGCCGTGCTTCTTCTGGATCTCCGCGATCTTTCCGAAGGCTCCCGATCCGGCCAGCCCCTCGTAGGCGGAAAGCCATACTTCGTACAGCTCCCGATAGTACGCGGACCTTCCGGCGTCGGGCTCGAAGGTGCGATCCACCCTCACCATCTCCCGGGTTCCTTCATCCACGGAGGAGAATATCCCCGCCCCCAGACCTCCCAGGATCGCGGCCCCCAGGACGGTGGCGTCCCCGATCTTCAGGGTCTGCACGGTGGCGCCGTAGATATCCGCCTGCATCTGGTTCCAGAATACCGACTTGGTGGGTCCACCCAGGAGCCGCACCGTGTCCACCCCCGCTCCCGCGGCCTTGATCGCCCGGATCATGTCTTGCATGTCCAGGGTGATGCCTTCCATGAAAGCCCGGGCCAGGCAGGCGCGGTCGTGGGCGAAGGTCAGGCCGAACAGGGTTCCCCGGGCGTCCGGATTGTAGCGGGGGGTCCCCGCGGCGGCGAGATATGGAAGGAAAACAAGGCCCTTGGCACCCGGGGGAGCCCCGGCGGCCCGTTCCCCGATGAGGTCGTAGGGGTCTCGGCCCAACCGGGCGGCCTCGGCGGTCTCAACTCCCGCGATCTCCTCCTTGAACCAGCGGAAGACGCTGGCCGCCGCGGCCTGGTAGCCCTCCAGCAGCCATTTCCCCCGTTCCGAGTGGTTGGTGATCATGATCCGCCCGTTGGGATCCCGGTAGGGGCTGTCCAGCAGGGCCGTGACCGCCCCGGCGGTCCCCATGGAGATGGACAGGGTACCCCGGCGGACAACCCCGGCTCCCAGGGAGCCCGCGCACTGGTCCCCGGCCCCGATCGCGATCCGGGTGCCCGCGGCCAGGCCCGAACGCTCCGCCCCCCGGGCGGAAACCGTGCCCGCGGAACTTCCCGATGCCCGGGGAATCGGGAGGATGTTCCGGGGGATATCGAAGGCCGATAGAAGTTCAGGATCCCAGTCGCAGGTCCGGGAATCGAAGAATCCGAAGAAACCTGCGTCGTTAAAATCGACGAAATACTCCTCCGCACCCAGGGCCCGCAGGAAGTAGTCGTGCATCTGCACGATCCGGGCCGTGCGCTTCCACGTCTCGGGTTCGTGCTTCCGAACCCAGAGCATCTTGCCTAACAGCCAGGTCGTGCTGTTCGGGAAGCCGGTCTTCCGGTAGTACTCCCCTTCGGGAACGATCCGGGCTATATCGGCGATCTCCTCCACCGGCCGGTTGTCCTGCCAGGATATCATCGGGCGGATCAGCCGGCCGTTTTCGTCCAGGAAGATCCCGCAGCACCGCTGGGCGGAGAGCGAGATGGAGACTATGCGGTCCGGGGCGGCCCCGGAACGGACGACGGCTTCCCGCATCGACGTCATGGCGCTCTCCACGATCTGGTCGGCGTCCTGCTCCACCCAGTTGGGCCGCGGATAGGTGGAACCATATTCATGGTAGGACGAGGCGAGGGGTGTGCCGCCACGATCGAACACGATGGCTTTGGCTCCGCTCGTTCCGATATCGATGCCCGCCAGGTAGGTTTGCTCCATGGGATGCCTCCGGATCCGTACTAGTGGTTGAACTTAGTTTATCATGGGTCAAATAAAAAGAAAACAGATAAATATTGTCGTTCATTCGTACATATGTAATTTCATCTTTATACATATTACATTTGTATTGACAGCCGGAACGTCCATGGTATACTCCTTCCACCGATCCCTACAATCAAGCCGAGGAGTCCAGGATGGGAACGTCAATGAACAGGATTGAGCTGGTCGTGGATGCCGGAGCGGTCTGCGGGGAGTCCCCGATCTGGGATCCCGTCTCCGGGCTCCTGCTTTGGACGGATACGGCCTCTCCCTTCGTCCATGCCTGGGATCCGGCCTCCCGGACAGCCTCCTCCCGGAAGACGGACCGGACCGTCCGATCCGTAGCCCGGGCGCGGGACGGCGCCCTCGCCCTCATTTGCGCCGACGGAGTTTATACCCTGGAGAAAGGCGCATCCGCCGCGCGGCTCCTCTGCGACCCGGAACGAGGCAGGGCCGGAATGATGCCCGACGACGGCACCGTCGATCCCGCGGGCAGGCTGGTCTTCGACACCTACCACTCGGAGGTCCTGGACGCTCCCGAAGGCTCGATCTACGCCGCGGAACCGGACGGGACCGTCCGGACCCTGGACTCGGGATTGAGGCTTCCCAACGGCATCGCCTTCTCCCCCGACGGCCGTGCGATGTACGTGGCGGAGATGTTCGCCGGGAGGATCCTGCGCTACGACTACGACCCGATCTCGGGCAGGGCATCGGGGCGCTCGGTCTTCGCGGAAATTCCCGCCGACGAAGGCATGCCCGACGGCCTCATCGCGGATGCCGAGGGCTTCCTCTGGAACGCCCGGTGGGGGGGATGGAGGATCGTCCGGTACGCCCCCGACGGGAAGGTCGACCGCACCTACCCCATGCCCTTCGCCACGGCTACTTGCATGGGCTTCGGGGGTACCGGCCTCACGGATCTGTACATCACCTCCGCCACCCTGGGACTCTCCCCGGAGGACAGGGACCGGAGCCGGTCCCCGGGGGGCCTCTTTGTCCTGCGGAACGCCGGAAAGGGTCTGGAAGAAGGCGTCTTCGGGACGGCGCCCTGAGTTCCGGACCCGAGACGGGTCCTAGATTCGGCCCGGGGCCCGGGCCCCGTCCTTCTTGGCCTCCGCCAGGATCTTCAGGGCCGCGGCCTCGTCGGTGGCCAGGACGTGGAAAAGCCCGGTGCGAAGGGCGCCCAGGATGGCGTTGGCCTTCACGGTACCGCAGGCCGCCAGGATCACCTCGGGTATCCGGGAGAGATCCTCCGAGGAGATCCCGACGATCCGGTCGTTCAGGGGGATGTCCAGGACCCGCCCCTGGATGTCGAAATGGATGCCGCAGGAGTGGCCCACGGCCCCCCGCAGGCTGATCTCCGCGGATTCCTCCGGTGTGATGAAGCCCTCCCGGACCAGGGAGCTGTAACTCGGGTCGTCGGGGCTTACGGAAAGGATCGCGGTATCAACCCCCCGGGCTTTTTCGATGGCCGCGGCGATTCCGGGTTCCTTGAGGAAGAACTCCTTGGCCTCCATGGAGCGCACCACAGCGGGGGCCTGGATGGTGGCATAGCCGCCGTTGAGCTTGACGGCCAGCGTACGCACGAGGTCGTAACTGTCATAAATTGGATTTACGGATCCCAGGGATCCGACCAATTGGGTAACCTCAATTCCTTGGTACTTCGGCGCTACGTTGAGTTCCGAGATCATCTTGTAAGTCGTCACTCCCCAGGAGATGCCGATCTTAAGCCCATCCCGGAGGGATCGCGCCAGGAGCTCCGCTGCCGCCCTCCCCGTCGCCTCCACCGTCCTGGATTCGTCGGGGCTGGAGGGCACGACCCGGACATCCCGGAGCCCGAAGATGGACTTCAGTTCCTCCTGGAGCACGAAGGGCAGGGAATTGGTTTCCCGGATCCGGATTTCCACGATCCCCTCCTCCTTGCAGCGCCGGAGGAGATTGGAGACCGTCGGACGGGAGACGGAGATCTTGTCGGCTATCTCCTGCTGGGACAAACCTTCCACGTAGTACAGCTTGGCTATGGATATGAGTACGTTCTCGTCGATGACCGGCATACATACTCCGTCGTGACATTCATCAAGGTTTCGGGATTCATAGTACAACTGACAGCCGATATCAGCTAGCCCCTGGGCGGGAGATGTACGCATGTTCCCAGGGCATCCGCGGCCGCCTCCATCAACGCCTCCGACCGGGTCGGGTGGGCGTGGACGGTTCCCGACGCCTCGAAGGCCGTCACTTCCATGCTCATGAGGACGGCGGCCTCGTTGATGAGCTCGGAGGCCACGGTTCCTGCGATGTGGACCCCCAGGATCTCCCCGAACTCCGGATCCGCCAGGACCTTCACGAATCCTTCCGTATCCCCGGAGGCTACGGCGCGGCCGTTCGCGGAGAAGGGGAAAATGCCGACGCGCACGGAATCCCGGGAAGCCCGGGCTTCCGCCTCCGTGAGACCCACCGAGGCCAGCTCGGGTCTCCCGTAGACGACCGAGGGGACCCGGTCCAGACGGACCGGGCGGGGTCGGCCGAGGGCCGCCTCCGCCGCGGCTTCCCCCATTGTGAAGGCCGCGTGGGCCAGCATCTTCCTTCCGTTCAGGTCCCCGGGGGCGAAAACTCCGGGCAGGCTGGTCGCCATGGCATCGTCAACCAAGACTCGGCCCCGGTCCACCGCGACCCCGGAATCGCCCAGGCAGGAGAGGTCCGGGCGCCTTCCGACGGACAGGAGGGCGTACTCAGCCTCCAGCCGGCGCCCGTCGGCCAGGACCACCGCGAGGCCGGACGCGGTCTCCTCGAAGGACGCCACGGACACGCCGGTGAGGATGGCTACGCCCCTGCGAGCCAGGGCGACCGCCATGACATCCCGGAGCCCCTTGTCCATCCCGGGCAGGATGCCGTCCTCCAGCTCCACCACGGTCACCACCGCTCCGAAAGCCGAAAGGATCTGGGCCATCTCGATCCCGATCACCCCGCCCCCGATCACGACGAGGCTCTTTGGCACCTCGTCCAGGGCCAGCACATCCTCCGAGAGAAGGACTCTCCGGGAGTCAGCGCCCGGAACGGGAATACGGGCCGATGCGGAGCCGCCGGCGAGGATAACCGCCCGGGACCGCAGGATGCCCCGGCCCTCGATTTCCGTCCTTCCGGGTCCCCGAAGGACGGCCGTTCCCTGGAGGATTTCCACCTTCCGGGACTCCAGGAGGGACCGGACGCCCCCGGTGAGCCTCCGCACTGCGGCATCCTTGCAGGACAGGGCCTTCCTCATGTCCAAGCGGGGCGGAGCGTCCAGGAGGAGCCCCCGGGAAGGCCATTCCCGGGTCTCCAGGATGGCGTCCGCGGTCTGGAGGTAGGACTTCGTGGGAATGCAGCCACGGTTCAGGCAGGTTCCCCCCACCCGGTCCCGTTCCACCAGGGCTACGGCGGCTCCCTCCCGGGCGGCTCGTATGGCGGCCACGTAGCCCGCGGGGCCTCCCCCGACCACGACGACGTCATATTCTTCGCGCACGGGAACCCTCCGGGCCTACAGCACGAGATGGATGGGCGACTCCAGGAGGTCCCGGAGGGCCGCCAGGAAGGCCGACGACTCGGCGCCGTCCAGTGCCCTATGGTCGAAGGTAAAACAGAGGTTAAGGACTTTCCGGACGACAGGACGTCCGTCGGGATCCAGGGCCAGACGTTCTTCGACGGCCCCGACCCCCAGGATGCCCACCTGGGGCGGGTTTATGATGGGAGTGAAGGCCGAGATGCCGTACATGCCGATGTTGCTGACCGTGAAGGTCCCGCCCTCGAATTCCTCCGGGCGGAGGCGGCGCGTGCGGGCACGTTCCGCCAGGTCCCGGGACCGCCGGGACTGCTCGGGCAGGGACAGCCGGTCCGCGTCCCGGAGCACGGGAACCAGGAGGCCCGTCTCCGTGGCCACGGCGATGCCGATGTCGATGTTCCCCTTGAGGATCAGACCGTCCCCGTCGACAACCGCGTTGACCCGGGGATTCGCGGCCAGAGCCTTGGTGCAGGCCCGGACCGTCAGGTCGTTGAGACTGATCCTCAGGCCGCCGGAGGCGTTGAGGCTCTCGCGGGCGGCGAGCAGGGACGTGACGTCCGCCTGTGCGAAGGAGGTGACCGAGGGAATTTCGGCGTGGCTGCGGGCCAGGCGTAGGCCGGTGATCCGTTGGATGGATGTGAAGGGAACCCGGCTATCCGGCCGCGGGCCGTCTCCGGAACGGGGCCTTTCCTTTAGAAGCCGTTCACCCGTGGAGGCGCCCGCGGCGGCCGCCTCCACGTCGGCCTTGCGAATCCTTCCGCCGCCTTCCCGGGCGAGGCTCGCGGGATCGATCCCGGCAGCTTCCGCCATCCGGGCCGCAAGGGGAGTGGCGTCCTTCCGGACGTAGCGGAGCACGTCCTCCGCGGCCACGGGGACCCCGTTCGCGGAGGGGACGGTACCCAGGTCGATCCCGGCCTCCGAGGCTACGCGCCGGGCCGCGGGTGTCGCGGCCACCCTGCCGCCGCCGGGGGATGCCGAACCGGTCCCGGCGTTGACGCCCGGAGACGGCGCCGTCGCGGCGGCGGCGGGCTGCGACTTCTCGGCGGAGGGGCTCTCCGGAACGGCCTCCCCGGGCTTGCCGATCCAGGCTATGATCTGGGTAACCGGGACCCGGTCGCCCGCCTCCCGGAGGATAGCGATGAGGGTGCCCGCGGCTTCCGCCTCCAGGTCCAGGACGGCCTTGTCGGTCTCGATGGTCGCGATGGCCTCCCCGGGGGAGACCGTCTCGCCCACCTTCTTGAGCCAGGAGACGATGATCCCTTCCTCCATGGCCATCCCGGACTTGGGCATGATCACGCTCTGGGCCATGACGCCTCCCTCCGGGCAAGCCGAAGAATCTCCTCGGTTATGCCCGGGACCCGGGGCACGATGCTGTCCTCCAGGTTGCGGTTGTAGGGTATGGGCGTATCCTCCCCGCAGAGCCGCCGCACCGGAGCGTCCAGCCAGAAGAACGCCTCGCTGTCCGCGATCGTGGCCGCGATCTCCCCCCCGACACCGCCGGTCCGGCAGGCCTCGTGGACGATGAGCACCCGGCCGCACTTCTTGACTGTCCGGATGATGGCCTCGCGGTCCATGGGGGCCAGGGTACGGAGATCCAGGACCTCCGCCTCGATCCCCTCCGCCGCGGCGGCCTGGGCCGCCTCGAGGCACCGGGCCACCATCCGGCCGTAGGTGATGACGGCGACGTCCCGGCCTTCCCGGCGGACCGCGGCCTGCCCGAAGGGTACGGTGTAGTCTCCTTCCGGGACTTCTCCTTTGGTCCGGTACAGGAGCTTCTGCTCCAGGAAGAGGACGGGATTCGGATCCCGGATCGCGGAGATGAGCAGACCCTTGGCGTCCGCCGGCGTCGAGGGCACCGCTACCTTGATGCCCGGGGTATGCACGAACCAGGCCTCCAGGCTCTGGGAGTGCTGTTCCGCGGCACCCGTGCCGGACCCCGAGGGAGTCCGGATCACCAGGGGCACCGAGAACTGGCCGCCGAACTGGAACCGGGCCTTGGCCGCCTGGTTCACGATCTGGTCCATGGCGACGGCGACGAAATCGGAGAACATGATCTCCACCACCGGTCGGAGGCCCGCCATCGCGGCCCCCACCCCGCAGCCCACGATCGCGGTCTCCGAGATGGGGGTGTCCCGGACCCTTTTGGGGCCGAACTCCGCGAGCATGCCCTTGGAAACCCCGAAGGCGCCCCCGTAGACGCCGATATCCTCGCCGATGAAGAACACGGATTCGTCCCGTCGCATTTCCTCCGAGAGGGCTTCCCGGATGGCTTCGGCGTAGGTCATCTCACGCATCGCTTCTCCTTGAATGCTAGGCCAGCACGTCCTGAAGGGCTTCCTCGACCTTCGGCTCCGGGCTCGACTCCGCGTACTCCACGGCCTCCGCGACATCCCGGGCGGCTTGGGCATCCAGGGCGTCCAAGTCCGAGGCCAGGAATTCACCGGCCTCGACCAAGCGGTTCCGGAAAAGGAGCAGGGGGTCCTTTTTCTTCCAGGCCTCCACCTCATCCCTCGTCCGGTAAGTCTGGGGATCGCTCTTGGAATGCCCCATGATCCGGTAGGTATTGAGCACCATGAGCTCGGGCCCGTTCTCCAGAATCCTCTTCTTCGCCTCGAGGGTGGCCGTATAGACCGCCACGACGTCGTTCCCGTCCAGGGAAAACCCGGGAATGCCGTAGGACTTTGCCCGTACCGAAATATCCTTGATGTTCATGTGGAGGCTGAGATGGGTGGACATGGCGTAATAGTTGTTCACGCAGACGAAAAGGATGGGAAGCTTCCAGACCGAGGCCAGGTTCAGCGCTTCGTGGAAGGCTCCTTCGTTCGCCGCGCCATCCCCGAAGAAGCAGACCGTGATCGCGTCCTGTCCGCGGTAGTTTTGGGCGAAGGCCGCGCCAACGGCGATGGGGATGCCGCCCCCGACGATCCCGTTCGCGCCCAGGCTGCCTACGGAGGCGTCGGCGATGTGCATGCACCCGCCCCGGCCTCGGCAATATCCCGTCTCTTTGCCCAGGAACTCCGCCATCATACGCCGAATGTCCATGCCCTTTCCGATGGCCTGGTTGTGGCCCCGGTGGGTCTGGGCGATCAGGTCTTCCGGCGCAAGGGCGGAACAGACTCCTACCCCCGTCGCCTCTTCCCCGATGCAGAAGTGGGCGGTCCCGTGCACCTTTCCTTCGGTAAACAACCGTGCCGCTGTCTCTTCGAAACGGCGCGTTTGAGCCATCTTGAGATAGAGTTCCCTCAGGGTCTCACGGGGAACCCCCATCGTTCCCCCCGGGTGCCTGGGCTTGGCGGCGGAGATCTGCTTCCCGGGAACACCCCGCGGTGCCTTGGCACGGCCGGCCGGATTCCGCGTTCCGGGGGTTTCGGCTGTAGGATTGCGCTGTAACATAAGTTAGATTTTATACCTTGACTTCACTTTCGTCAACATAATCCAACAAAAGAAAATCATTCAATTTCGATTGACAAATACCAAGACTCCATATTAATCCTATTGTAGCGCCGAATCCCGGACTTTCCGGAAAGCCCTCGGCTCCGAGATCCGAACCCGGGGTTCTTGCGCGCCCAAGGACGTCCACCAGAGTACGACGGTTGTCAACCGCTCGCGTCCCAAACTGGAATTTCCCGGAGGAATCAACGACATGTATCCCTTCGAATTCGACATGACGACCAAGGCGATCTTCGGCGAAGGAGCCGTGGCCCGGGTCGGCGAACTGGCCGCGGGATTCGGCAAGAAGGCCCTCCTGATCACCTACGACGAGAAATTCGTCAAAGAAGTCGGTTTCTACCAGAAGGTCGCCGACAGCTGCAAGGCCGCGGGGGTGACGCTCCTGTCCGCCTTCGGCGTGAAGAGCAATCCCACCGTCGAGCACGCCGCCGGAGTCATCGCCCTGGCCAAGAAGGAGAAGCCCGACGTCCTCATCGCCCTGGGCGGCGGCAGCGCCATGGACGAGGCCAAGTTCGTGGGCGTAGCCGCGGGCTACGACGGGGATCCCTGGGACTTCGCCACAGGGAAGACCCCGATCACCAAGACCCTCCCGCTCATAGCGGTGGTCACCATCCCGGCGACCAGCTCGGAACTGAACGGGACCTCGGTCATGTCCTACGAAAAGATCCAGCGCAAGGACGGATTCCTGAGCCCCCTCATGCGTCCGAAATTCGCGGTCCTGGACCCGGAGCTGACCTACACGATCCCGCTCAAGCAGACGGCCTATTCCGCCGCGGACATCGTATCCCACCTGCTGGAGGCCTACATCGGCCACGGCCTGGATTGGGCTCCTTTCCAGGAGCACTATTGCCAGGGATCGATCCGGACCATCATGGAATGCATGGACCGGATCCTGGCGAATCCTCGGGACAAGGAAGCTCGGGCCCAGATGATGTGGACGGCCTCGTACGCCTGGAACGGGTTCTATCCCTGCGGCCTCGGCCCCGCGGACGCAACCATACACGTTTTGGGCCATTCCCTCAGCAACTTCTACGATACCCCCCACGGAGCGGCCATGTCCGTGACCATCCCCGCGACCATGCGCTACTTCCTGAATACGAAGACCAAGCGACTGGCCGGCATCGCCCGGGAAGTCTTCGCCGTGCGGGAAGCCGACGACTTGGCCGCCGCTAAGGCCGGAATTGCCGCCATCGTTGCGTGGTTCAAGAAAATCGGAACCCCTACCACCCTGGGGGAGGCCGGAATTCCGAACGAAGCCATCGCCAAGATGGCTCCGGACGCACTCAAGACCGCCCAGGCCTGGGGCCTGGGAGATCTCTACTCGCTGGAGACCTGCGTGAAGATGTTCGAGCTCTGCAAATGATTCGTTATCCGGGACGCCCTCCGGGGCGCCCCGGATAACGGACCGGCCCGAGCCTTCGACCGCCGCTACCTGCCCCGAAACCGCCCGCCCCCGTATCCCCGCCCCGGGATCCCTCAGTACCTTCTACCCATGCCCGACCTGGTGACCTCCGTCTCCCGACGCATGCTCGACATCCCCCGGGAGGACTGGGACGCCCTGGCGGCCCCGGCCGAGACTCCCCTCCTCTCCTGGGGCTTCCTGGCCCTGCTGGAGGAATCGGGCTCGATCCGGCCGGAGACGGGGTGGAAAGCCGCCCACGTCCTCCTTCGGGACGGGAAAACCGGACGTCCGGCCGCGGCGGCGCCCTTCTACGTGCGCGGGGACTCCTGGGGCGAGTTCGTCTTCGACCAGGGCTTCGCCCGGGCTGCGGAACGGGCCGGCTACCCGTGGTACCCCAAGCTCTCCGGGGTGGTTCCCGTCACCCCGGCGCCCGCCTGGCGGGTCCTGACCGCCGCCGGAGGGGACGGGCTGGATGCTGCGACCCAGACCGGCCGGCTCCTGGATGCCGCCGAGGGCCTGGCCCGGGAGGGCGGCCTGGCGGGAGTCCACGTCCTCTGGCCGGACGAACCGGCCGCCGGCCTCCTCCGCTCCCGGCCGGGTTGGACGGCCTGGGAGCACCAAGCCTTCCTCTGGACCGACGAGGGGTACGGGGACTTCCGGGGCTGGCTGGACTCGTTCTCCAAGAACATGCGCCGCAACGTCCTCCGGGAGCGGGCGGCCCTGGCGGCCTCGGGGGTACGAACCCGGATCGTGGGCGCCCGGGAGGCCGCGGCCGATCCGGGTATCCTGGCCCTCATGGCGGACCTCTACGAAGCCCACAACGACCGCTTCGGTCCCTGGGCCGCACGGTTCCTGACCCGGGACTTCTTCCTGCGCCTGCCGGAATTCCTGCCCGAGGGCTGGATCCTCGGCCGGGCGGACCGGGGCGGACATACCGTGGGTCTGTCCTTCCTGTTCGAAGGGCGGGACCGACTGTACGGACGCTACTACGGCGCCTCCGAGGATATCCCCTTCCTCCACTTCGAGCTCTGCTACTACCTGCCCGTGGAATACGCCCTGTCCCGGGGCCTCCGCGCCTTCGACCCCGGCATGGGCGGGGAGCACAAGGCCCGGAGGGGATTCCGCTCCTACACGACCCCGTCCTTCCACCGGCCCTTCGCCCGGCCTGTGGCCCGCTTCCTGGAAGGCATCCTGCCGGAGTTGGGCCGGGAAGAGGCCGCCGCGGCGGCCGCGCTAAACCTGGATCTCCCCTACAAGGTATGAGCGGGGATCGACGGCCTCACCAGTCCAGAAGACCGAGGAGCCGTGCCTCCCGAACGGCCTCGGTCCGGCGCCCGACCCCGAGCGCCCGGTACAGGGAGCCCGCATGGAATTTCACCGTCGCCAGGCTGAGTCCCAGGCGGTCGGCGATCTCCTCGTTGCTCCACCCGTCCGCCAGGTATTCCAGGATCTCCCGTTCCCGGGGACTCAGGGAGGGCGCCCCGAATACGGGTGTCACCGGACCCCGGAAGCCGGGACGGGAAACGGGGACCAGGTCCGCGCCGGCGGGATCGTCGGTCCATTCCCAGCGGCCTTCCTCCAGGGCCCTGCGCTCCTCCGTGTCCATGCCCCCCGGGTATACCCGGAGCATCCCGACGGACCCCGCGTTCCCGTTATTCATTCAGGACCGGGGCGAAGGGAGGACTTGGAGGGCGAGCCGTTCCGAGCCCCGCAGTATGTCCAGGATTACGGGCCTTCCCACCCGCAGGGGCGGAATCCCGTCGTCCCCGAGACCGGCCCCGTCGGCGCCCAGGATCAGGTCCCCGGGCTGCACTCCGGCCGCCTCCGCGGGGCCGCCGGGCGCCGTTTCGCGCACCATCAGGGCGGTCTCCCTGCCGGCCGACGAAGACTGGGCCTTGGAAAGCCGGACCGTGCCGATGGAGATCCCAAGCCAGCCCCGGATACGGGTGCCTTCCTTCGCCAGCTCGTCCACCGCTACCCTCCATGGCCCCGCGGGCAGGACCCATCCGTCGTTGCCGTCCTCGTTGGAGATGACCACGCCACGCAGGGTTCCGGCCAGATCCACCACCGGCGCCCCCAGAAAACCCGGATAGGCGGGGCCGTCCACCTGGAAATGGGCGCTCGCCTTTCGCCGCCCCCATTCCGTGGAGCCGCCCGAGAACCTCACCACCGAAAAAGCCGCCTCGATTCCCTGGAACGACGGGTAGGCCAGCCTCAGGACCGGCGTTCCCACCCGGGGAGCATCGAGACCTTCCGTGCCCGCTCCTGCCGGCACCGGGGCCGCGCCGTCACCGATCCGGATCAACACGAGACCGCTCTCTCCGTCCCAGGCTTCCACCCGCCCGGTCGCCGGACCCGAGGCCGTCACGACAGGCACCTCCTCGCCGTCCCGGGCGGAACGCGCCAGGGAGGCCGCGAGGCCTTCCTTTACCACGATGCCCGTGCGATACGGGATCCCGGGCCCTCCGATATGCACCAGGGATCCCTTCCAGGATTCCACCACCTCTCGCAGGGTTCCCTCAAATTCCTTCGCGAACTCGCCCACGTCGACCTCCCGGGCTTGGCGCCCGGGTAGAACATACTGAGGCCCCGGGCCGCCGTCACCTGGCCGAAGGTATAGCCTCCTGGTGTTGCCCGACGCCCTAGGACGTGCCTACCTTTCATTCCATGGATCGGGACGAGGATTTGCTGGATTCCTATTCGAAGACCGTCTCGGGGGTGGCCGAATCGGCCCGGGACTCGGTCGCCCACGTGCGAGTGCGCCGGGGCCGGGATCCTGAAGCCGGGGGCTCCGCCTTCGCCTTCACTCCGGACGGGTTCCTACTCACGAACAGCCACGTCCTGCGGGATGCGGAGGCGGTGGAAGCTGTGCTGCCCGGAGGGCGCCGCTGCGAGGCCGCGATCGTGGGCGACGATCCGGCCACGGACCTGGCGGTGC
Organism: Spirochaetota bacterium; assembly: GCA_022703505.1. Taxonomy (GTDB): domain Bacteria; phylum Spirochaetota; class Spirochaetia; order Treponematales; family UBA12059; genus JAAYUR01. The sequence continues at coordinate 152,642 of JAKLDN010000004.1, forward strand.
TCCGGATATACGGGGAGTCCCTGCCTCCCCTGGAGTTCGGCGACTCCTCCCGGATCCGGGTCGGCCAGATCGCCGTGGCCATCGGGAATCCCCTGGGTTTCGAGAGCACCCTGACCGCGGGGGTGGTGAGCGCCCTGGGCAGGTCCCTGCGCTCCGTGACGGGACGGCTCATAGACAGCGTCATTCAGACCGACGCGGCCCTGAATCCGGGCAACTCCGGGGGCCCCCTCCTGGATTCCCGGGGCCGGGTCATCGGCGTGAACACCGCGATCATCGCCCAGGCCCAGGGGCTCTGCTTCGCGATCCCCTCGGACACAGCAAAGGCTGTCGCGGCGGCCCTGATCCGGGATGGGCGGATCCTTCGCGGTTGGCTGGGCATCGGAGGCCAGGGGGTTCCGATACCCCGAAAGCTTGCCCACCATTACGGTCTGGAGGGACCCGAGGGGGCCTTCCTCTCCGCGGTGGAGCCCGGGAGCCCCGCGGACCGTGCGGGACTCAAGGCGGGGGACATCCTGGTCCGGTTCGGCAGGGAGCGGATACAGGGCCTGGACGACCTTTTACGCCTGCTGGGACCGGACAGTCCGGGCCGGGAATTCCCCGTGGAGGCGCTGCGAGGACCCGACCGCCTCCTTGCCTGGGTGATCCCCGTCCCCGCGCCGTGACGGTTCGCCCCCCCTGAAAGAGGGGACCCGCCCGTTCAGGGGGCTTCAGAACTTTCCCAGGCGGTGGCCGTCCAACAGGGTGGCCCTCTCCCCGGTGATCTCCACGCCCTCCCGGCCGGCGAGCTCCGGAAGGAGTGCGTCGGAGGCCCAGACCTCCCCGAGACGCAGGGTGTTCCGTATCCGCAGGATCCGGGCCCGGAAAAGGTCCCGGACGGAGGCCCCCCGCAGGGCGATCTCCACGACGGCCCGGTCGCTCTCCGCGGACAGGGGTATCTTTCCCCGTTCCAGGAATCCGCTGGTCACCACGTTCTCGAAGGTAGCCCCGAGGTCGATCCTGTCCCGGAGCCGCCGGGTGATCACGTCCGCCAGGCCCACCCCCAGGGCGTTGCCGTGGGAAGCCTCGGTCAGGTCGAAGACGGCGACGGAGGAGATCCGGGGCCGATCCGGCTCCCCCTGGTCCCGGACCCGCATGCGGCCGATGACGTTGGAGTCCAGACCCACCCCGCTCACATCCTTGCCCATCTCGTCCACCAGGAGCACGTCCAGGTCGTCCACGGGCAGGCGGGGCTGAAGTTCCCGGGCCCGCTCGAGAAGCTCTCGGTCCGCTTCCGGAAGTCCCTCTCCGGAGACCAGCCGGAGGATCTCGGGTTCTTCCCGGGCGTTCTCCACGATCCCCAGGCCCCCCAGGACCTTTCCGGTTCCCAGCACGACCCGGGCGGCGGGGAGGATCCGTTCCCGCAGTCCCGCCACGCCGTGGGAGTGGATCTCCAGGGCCTGGGCGTGCTTGCCCAGGCCGATGACGGCCATCTTCACGAGGCCGCTCTCGTGGATTCCGTGGAAGTCCGTGTGGGGCTTCACGCGGTTGACCAGGAGGACCCCGTCGGACCCCCAGGCGTCCCGGGACATGTACACCCGGGTCCCGTCGGGGGCGGCGGGCAGTTCCACGATGTCCAGGGAGGAGACGACGGGCGCCCCGACCCCGGCCTCGGTGATCCCGTAGCCCGCCAGGACCTCCCTCTGGCCCTCCGCCGTGGCCCCGCCGTGGCTTCCCATGGCCGGGATGACGAAGGGCAGGGCTCCCCGGGCCGAGAGCTCCCGGACGACCGCCCGGACGATGCGGGCGAGGTTCGCGATCCCCCGGCTCCCCACGGCCACGGCGATCCGTGCGCCCGGCCGGATACCCCGGAACGGGGCGCCGGGCCGGGAGAACTCCTCGGCCACGGCGGCCTCGATGTCCGGGATGCCGGCCCCCGGGAAGTCCCGTACGACCTTGGTCAGGGAAAGCCCGTCCAGGTTCGCATACCCGATCATGCCGTCGCCCTCAGAAGATCGCGGACCCGCCGGAGAGCATCCAGGCGGCCAGGATCCCGACGGTCAGGGACCCCACGTACACGAATCCGGTCCGCCGGAACATCGCGGCGGCCAGGAAGAACATCAGGGCGAACTGGGGGATCGTGAGGAGGAGGATGGACATGAAGGGCCCCCCGAACAGGGGGGTGAGAAGAAGGTCCGCCCCGGGGCCGATGCCCAGGAAGAAGGGGACGTACTCGATGAAGGCCCAGACGAGCAGGCTCCCCAGCATGACCCCGCAGGCGGTCAGCCACCAGGCCGCCTGGGTCGCCGCGGGGGAGGCACGCTCCGGCAGGCGGAGTTGGCCGAAGAGCTTGACCCCGCCGTTCACGAAAAAGAAGGCCCCGTAGAAGGGCAGGTAGACCCAGAATTGCCCGAAGCGCTCGGGGGTGAAGACCCGGAAGAAGGGCCAGATGAACCGGAGTTCTAGTCCGAAGAGGGCGTCGTACAGGGCGGTCTGGGCATAGAGGGACCCCGCCAGGAGGAAGGCCAGGAGGACGGATTTCCCGACCACGGGCCACGGGACCGCGGCGGGCCGTTCCGCCGGGGCCAGGGCCAGGTCGTGGAGGGTCGCGCCCGCGGCCCGGCCCGGGCCCTTCCGGAACCATCGGACCAGGAGCACCAGGGAGACGACCATCAGGAAGGTCAACCACACGAGGAAGCCGTTCCCGACGGTCATCCGGAATACCGACTCCGGAAGGGGCGCCAGTCCGTGGCCCAGCTGGGTCAGGAAGGGGAAGGTCGCGGCTCCCAGAAGCACAGTCCCCGCGGCAGCCCGCCTCCAGGCCCGGCCCTCCAGGAGGACCCGGGACGGCAGGGGCTGGGCCGCCCCGGCGAATAAGGGAATCCGGAGCAGGATCGAAAGCAGGGGCAGGAGGGAGGCCAGGGCCGAGAGCATCGCCAGGCCGACGAGCAGCTCCTTCCGGAGGTAGGTCCGGTCCGAGGCCGGAAGGGCGGGCTCCAAATCGAAGGACCGGGCGAACCAGTCCACCGCCGCGGCGATTCCTTTTCCGTTGTGGGTCACCAGGCGGTGGTTCGTGTACAGGAGCTCCATCCGGCGGGCGGAGCCGTCCGCGAAGGAGCCGTAGGTCCGGTCCCATTCTACGGGGCCTTCCTGGCCCATGAAGACGCGGTACCGGAGGTCCGTCGCCTCCAGGCCCTTAACGGTATTCCGGTAGTCCCGGAAGAATGCGAACTCGTCCCAGACCGCCTGCAGCAGGAGCACGTTGTTGAACCGCACCGCGGAGGGGTCGTAGAAACCCTCCGGGATGATCTCGCCGCACTGAAGGACCACGGCCCTATGGTCCGGGAAGTCCGCGGCCACGGACCAGGAAGCCCAGGTTCCCATGGAGTGCCCCGTGACGCCCAGGGCCGCGGGGTCCACGAAGTCCCGGGAGCGCAGCCAGGCGTAGGCCGCCTTACCTCCCATGGAAGTGTCGGCCAGGCCCTCCGAGTACTTCGGGAGGAAAAAATCCAGGGCGCTGAAGTTCATCATCACCTTGTAGCGCTCGGGCCCGGAGATCCTCCGCTCGAAGTTCGGGTACTTGTAGGGTGTGAAGCCCCGAGCCCGCATCCCGGGCTCGGCACTCCCGTGGCCGAAGGCGTCGATGGACAGGGCCGCGATCCCCCGGCGGGCCAGCTCCAGGGCGAAGGCGGAAGAAGTTTCCTTATCGTTCTGGTACCCGTGGATCAGGACGACCCCGGGCACCGGAGAGCCGGGGCGGGCGGAGGCGGGACGGTAGAGCTTGGCCGTAACCGTCCCCGCAGGGGCCTCGATCCGCACGGGCGAGACTTCGACGGTTCCGGAATCCGACTGGATCCAGGAAGCCAAGTACAGGGAACCGGCCGACGCCGTCCAGAACAGGAGCAGGGCGCCCAGCTGGGTACGGATCGAGGTTTTCAAACGCCACCCCCGGGGGACAAGATGGGCCAGCCTACGACGCGGCCGGCGGGGCGTCAATACGGGGCGCGGCCCACCCGGACTCGCGGCGCCCGGCTCGCGACTCCGCCCCGTACGAACACCTTGCCCGTCCCGCCCCGACGGGCCATACTCCCCTCGATGAACTACCTCTTCCACTACTACGCCGTCCGCTGGCTGGCCCGGGAGGCCGGCGTGCCGGAGCCCGAGGCCGAGACTATCGCCCGTTCCTCCCAGTTCGTGGACGAGGCTGTGCGGCCCCTGCGCGTCGAGACCGGCGGGGTACCCTACGACCTCCGGGTTACCCAGGACTACCTCTTCTGGGACGAGTCGATCCTCTCGGAGGTCTACCTTCCTTTCCATTTCCTTCCCGGGGACCCCGAGGAGGCGGGCCGGAAGCGAAGGGACGGGGCCCGGAACCCCGGGGCGGTCACCCCGAACGGAGGGGTCGCCCGGGAGCTCCTGGTGGAAGCCCTGAAGACCGGCGATCCGTACCGGATCGGCATCGCCCTGCACTCCTTCGCGGACGGGTGGGCCCACCAGAATTTCACGGCCCGGTGGGAGGACTTCAACGCCCTTGACGGCTCCGGCGCCCTGCCCCCGGTGGGGCACCTCCAGGCCCTGACCAACCCGGACAACCCGTCCCGTCTCTGGGCGGACCCTCGGCTCCTGCCGGAACTCTACCGGATCGACAACGCGGCCCGCTTCCTGGAGGCGGCGCGGAAGATCTTCCGCTACCTGCGGACCTGGCTGCGCAAGCCCTTCGGGGACGAGGATCTCCTCCTGCCCAAGCTGGAAGGCCTCCTGCGTTCCCCGGGGGACCGGGAGGGGGTGGAGGCGGCCTTCATCGTGGACGGGGACCTGCCCAAGTACGAGAAGGGCGCCTGGGCCCGGGAGGCCGGCGTCCTGGACGGCTGGGACCGGGGAGAGGGCTCCCGGGGCTACGACAAGCTCCTGTGGCTGAAGAGCCAGGCCGAGCGGCGCCTGGGCTCCGGAGTCCGGACCGTCCGCGCCGGCCCGGGATTCTTCGAATCGGACTTGTACCGCTGGCACGAGGCCGCGGGGGAGCACCGCAGGGCGGCGAAGGCCGCCCTGGCCAACTTCTAACGGCAGGGCCGCCATGCCTAACGGCAGGGCCGCCATGCCTAACGGCATGGCTTGATCCGGCCTTCCTCTCCCGTATCCAACATGCCCAGCACGGCCATGGCCGCCTCCACGGCTGCCCGGTGAAGCTCCATCCGCCGGGCGGCGGGCACCGTGTCGGGTATCTCCACGATCAGGGCGGGTACATCCAGGAGCCGGGAAGTCTCCGCGGCCAGGCTGCCCCCGGGGGGACCCCCGGTGTACGAAAACTCCTCCATCCCGGGCCGGTCCAGCATGGCCAAGGCGAGCTCCGCCGCGCGCGGCAGGGCCGGCACAACCAGGAAGGGGCCGGGACCCTCCGTCCAGGTCCCGTCGCTCTCGTGGAGGTCCAGGACCAGGTCGGGCCGGGCGTTCCGGATCAGACGGAAGAGTTCGAACGCGAGACGCTCCGCGGGAGCTCCGAGGCGCCGGCCCGGGAAGGCCCGGTTGAGGTCCCCGGCCCCCGGGGCCGTCCGGGTTTCCGCTTCCAATGCCGCCGGATCGGCCTCCGGCAGGACGAGGAGCCGGCCCCGGAGGGCGGGTCCCCGGTCCGCCAGGGCCCGGGCCGCCCGGACACCGGAGGGCTCGTCCCCGTGGATCCCCGCGACCACCAGGAGGGTCGGCCCTACGACCCCGCTCTCCAGGCGGACCGGGGACAGGACGGCGCAGGAGCCGAGGACTGCGCAGGCCGCGGCCGCGACGGCCGCCCGGGCCGGCCCCGGCGGCCGGGCGGCGCCCGGGCCGCGCCGGAAGCACGGGAAGTTCACGGCAGAGGTTTCAGGAACGCGCCCAGGCCCTTCTCGAGCAGGGCCCCGTATTCCGGCACACCGGCGAACTCCAGGGGCCGGTCCGGCCGCTCCGAGGAAAGGGCGAAGGCGAACTCGGAAATGCCGGACAGGTGCCGCCCCACCCGCTCCTCGATGGGGTGGCCGTTCTCGTCGAAGGGCACGTAGAGCCTGCCCAGGGCCTGGGCCTTCACGTAGTAGGGGTCCCGGCCTTTCAGGACCAGGGCCTCGTCCGTCCGGCCCCGGAGCCGTCCCTGGGAGGGGTTCGCGGTCTCCATCAGGACCGCCAGGGTATCCGTGGCGTCCCCCAGTTCCCGGTGGGTCAGGCCCCGCAGGTTCTTCGGAGAGGGCTCCAGGCCGATCTTGATGTCCAGGAACTCCAGGCCCAGGACGACCTGGGAGGCCAGGGGCATGGCCCGCTCGTGGGCCACGATGGCGTTGATCACCGGGTACTCCGGGGAGGCCTCGTGGAGGTCCACGCTGATGTCGATCTTCTCCGCCCGGATCAGGTTCGCGATGCCCAGGCAGACCCGCTCGGTCAGGGTCCCGTCCGCCCGGCCCGGGTAACCTCGGTTCAGGTTCCGGGTCTCGTTGCCCGAGAGGGTCTGGCCGCTGGCGGCATGGACGTAGACGTCCGGGTCCGGCCACTGGTGCACGGGGTTCGTGGCCCGGGACCCGTACCGGAAGGTCCGCACGGACCCGCCGGGCAGGGCGACGGAGTACCTCTCGGGAGCCCCCTCCTGGGGGTCGTTGTGGGTGAACCCCGAGGCGTTGGCCCGGGGGATCACGTACAGGGTCCCCGCCGAAACCAAGGCGTTCTCGATGAGCAGGACCGCGGACAGGAAGGAGGAGGGCTCGTTCGGGTGGGTGCCCCCCAGGACGAGCATGGAGGAACCCGGAGAGGCTCCCCGGAACACGTAGACCTCCGTGTCCCCGGGAGAGCCGGCCAGGTCCGGCAGCCATTCGGAGAGCATGCGGACCTCGGTGACGCCCGGACCCCGGACGATGGGCTCGGGCTTACGGTGGTCCAGGAAGCGGATCGAGGCGGCCGCGGCGGCGGCCAAAGCCAGGAGGGTGACCGCGAGGGCGGTCGCATGGTGTCGTTTCACGGCATTCCCCTACTTAATCAGGAGGACCCGGAGCAGGAGGGGAATCGCGACCATGGCCGCGGTGGCCTGCTTCCGCCAGTCCTTCTCGGTCCAGAGGTTCCACGCGGTCAGTCCCAGGACGGATGCCGCGATCGCCAGGTACAGGTATGTCATCTCTTCGCTCCTGTCGTCAGTAGAGAGCCCGGATCTGCTTGGAGAACACGATGAACGCCAGCGCCCAGCCGATGATGACCAGGGAGGGGACGACCAGCTTGACCAGGACCCGGGAATACTTCGATTCCCCCACCACCTGGGCCGCGAAGATGGCGGACAGGGCCGTGGGGGGCATGAAGTCCCCCAGGGAGGCGATGAGGGAGAGGGCCGCGGCGGTCACGATCTGATCCCGGCCCAGGAGGGCCAGGAGGAAGGGAACCCCCAGGACGCTGGAGGCTCCGAAGGCCGATACCGCCCCGAAGAGGGGTATGGACACGGCGATGGCCGCGTAGAGCAGGGCCGGGGGCACCGAGAGGGCGCTGACCACCACGAAACCCCGGACCCCGGTCAGGGTCATCACCTGGATGAACATCCCCACGCCGGCCAGGATGCCCAGGACCGGCAGGGCGTCGTTTACCGCGGCCTTGGAGGCCGAAAGGATGTTGAAGCGCTTTCCGACCACGAGCCCCAGGGCGGCTCCGATCAGGAAGACCACGGGAAGCCCCATTCCGAAGACCTGCGGCAGGGTCTTTCCCAGGACCATCAGGACGGCGACGACCAGGATGGGCAGGAAGAGGCGGATGCCGTATTTCTTGTACGTCTCCAGGTCCAGCTTGGCGGCCAGGACCTCCCACTCCACGACCTTGACGTGGGGAAGCCCGAACCAGAGGGAGAACAGGACGGCCAAGGGGAAGGTCAGGAGGGCCAGGGGAACCTCGAAGCCCACGTAGGGCATGTCGATGCCCCCGCCTATGATCATGGCGGGGATGTTCACCGGGGGAGCGATCATCCCCAGGATGCCCGCCATGGCTATGAAGGCCCCCGTCACGGGGGCGGGCAGACCCAGGAGGATCAGGACCGGGGCGACCACGGCCCCCGCGGTCAGGACCGAGGCGCTGGAACTGCCCGTGATCATCCCCGGGAACATGGCCACCAGCATGAGCAGGGGCAGGAGGAGGGCCGGGACGGTCCGGAAGCGCCGGAGGATCACGGCGTTCAGGGCTTCCAGGGCCCCGGATTCCTGGACGGTCCGCATGAAGACCATGGCCGTGGCGATGACCAGGATGGTGTCCACGTACCCGAAGGTCCCCTCCACCAGGTGGCGGACGGGCAGGCCGTTCCCGGAGACCAGGAGGCCCGCGCAGGCGGCCAGGAGCATGGACAGGGAGACCGGGAGCTTCGCGGCGAAACAGCCCGCCGCGAAGACCCCGACCATGGCTAGGAATATGACCAGTTCGAAGGGCACGGCGTCCCCCTACTTGAACGCGGCGGCCAGGGGCACCCCCGCGGCGGTGATCTTGTCCACCTTGACCAGGGGAATCTTGGCCTGGGAGGCGAGCTTGGTAAAGAGGCCGTCCTTGTCCGCGTCCTCCACCACGATGGCGTAGTCCGAGACCGGGACGCAGAGGCTGATGAAGGCGTCCGAGAGGGTGCCCCGCCGGGCCTCGCCGCCCACGTGGATCGCGATGATCTTCATGCCGAGCTCCCGGGCCCGCTTGATCAGGGCCTTGGCCCGGTCGATCTCCGCCTCGGTGCTGATGCCCGCGGCTCCCAGGCCCTTGGAGCTGCCGCCCACGGCCAGGACCAGGGTCTTGGCGCCCCCGGGGAGCTTGGCGGCGGTGACCAGGGGATCCGCGGTGTGGTCCACCTTCCCGCGGGAAAGGAGGACCTTGACCATCTCGATGTCGGCGCTTTGGCCGACGGAGGTCAGGAGGGCGGGCTTTTCCGCGAAGGCCGCGGGAGCCTGGGCGGACAGGGCCGCCGCGGCGGCCAAAAGGACGAATACGCTGAGGATTGCACGACGCATAGAAACTCCTGGAAGCGGACGGGCCGCCGGTTCCTCCCCGGGGGAAGGTCCGGCGGCCGTTGCGAAGCGGCGGAGGCGGGCCCGGCGGGGTACGCCGGGTCGTCCGCCGCGTATGGATCAGAACGCCGCGGCCTGGCCGTCCCGCCGGGGGTCGGCGCCGCCGTAGAGGACCTTGGCCTTGCGGTCGAAGAGCACCGCGTGCACGCCGCCGAAGTAGGCGTCCCAGTCGGCCCGGACGTTCACGTTATGCCCCAGGGCCTCGAGGCCCTTGAGGGTGTTGATGGAAGCCCGTCCCTCGAGCTGGACCTGGCCGGAGGCCATGGCGAAGACCCGGGGGGCCATGATGGAATCCTGGACGGACATCCTGTGGTCGATCACGTTGGAGATGACCTGGGCCACCGCCGCGATGATCCGGGTGGCTCCGGGGGAGCCCACGGTCATGAAGGGCTGACCGTCGGGGTCCAGGACCAGGGTGGGGGTCATGGAGGACAGGGGCCGCTTTCCGGGCTCCACGGACTGGACGTGGCCGGGCTTCAGGGCGAAGTCGTCCATGTGGTCGTTCAGGATGAATCCCGTGCCGGGGACCGTCACGCCGGAGCCGAAGAAGTAGTTGATGCTCTTGGTGACCGCCACCATGTTCCCGTCCTTGTCCATGACGGAGAAGTGGGTGGTGGAGCCGCTCTCGAACTTGGTCGGATCATCGGCGGTGGCGGAGCCCATGGCCTTGGCCATGTCGATCTTGGCGGCCAGGACCTTTGCGTAGTCCTTGTTCGCCAGGCCCTTGAGGGGCACCTTCACGAAGTCGGCGTCGGCCATGTACTTGCCGCGGTCCGCGAAAGCCAGGCGCAGGGCTTCGATCCACGCGTGGGTGGTGGCGGGGGTGCCGGGCCCCATCTTGGCGATGTCCATGTTCTCCAGGATGTTGAGGATCTGGATCACGTGGGTTCCGCCGGAGCTGGCGGGGGGCACGGAGACGATCGTGTATCCGCGGTAGGTGCCCGTGACGGGCTTGCGGATCTTCACCTGGTAGTTGGCCAGGTCCGCCGCGGTCAGGATGCCGCCCGCGTCCCGGGCGGCCTTGGCGATCCGCTCGGCCATCTCGCCCTTGTAGATCGCGTCCTTCCCGTCCTTGGCGATGGCCCGGAGGGTGGCGGCCAGGTCCGGATTCTTGATGGTCTCCCCGAGCTCGTAAGGGAGTCCGTCCTTGGTGTAGATCTTGGCCGTGGCGGGGTACTTGTTGATCTTGCCCAACTCGGACTGGATGATCGAGGCCAGGTTGACGGTAACGGGAATGCCCTTCTCCGCCCACTCGACGGCGGGGGCCAGGACCTTCTCCCGGTTCATCTTCTTGGAACCGTAGTTCTCCAGGGCGTACAAAAGTCCTGCGACCTCGCCGGGAACTCCGACGGACAGGCCGCCCACGACGCTGGCGTTGTCGATGACCTTGCCGTCCTCCCCGAACTTGAACATGTCCGGTTTGGCCGCCGCGGGGGCGGTCTCCCGGAAATCGATCACCACGGCTTCCTTCATGTTCGCCATCTTGATGACCATGAATCCGCCGCCGCCGATACCGGAGGCGTTGGGTTCCAGGACACCCAGGGCGAAGGCGGTGGCGATGGCCGCGTCCACGGCGTTCCCGCCCTTCTTGAGGATGTCGATGCCCACCTGGGACGCCTCGGGCTTGGCGGCCGCGACGACGCCCTTGGCGCCCTGGGCCGCCCGGCCGTACAGGTTGACCGGGGTCTGGGCCGCGATCAGGGCAGCGGCGAAGGCGACCAACACGAATACCGAGAACAACTTTTTCACAGGATCCTCCCTTTGTTTCTCTGGATAGAAACTTTCCAGCGTTTCTTACCGAAACTAATTAAATATTTACCGATTGATCCGAGCTTGTCAACCGCAGGACTCCGCTTGCCGGTCCGGACGGGATTGCGGCATACTGGGCGGGATGCGCCCCACCCGAACGCGCCCCACCCGCCGAAACGGGGCACCCGCCTTGGTCCTGACGGCGACACTGGTCCTGGCCTCCTGCGCGACCCGGATACCCGTCGCCCAGGAGGCGGACCCCTCCGCCGGACTGCCCCGTGAAGCCTCGGTCTATCTCCGCGCGGACCGCCCTCTCCTCGAAGAGGCCGCCGGGGCCCTCCTGGCGCCGGCGGACCTCAGGGCGGTCCGGCCCTTCCTGGCCCGTACGGACCGGGTCACGGCGGCGCTGGTCCTTCCGCGGAACGATTCGGGCGGCTCCGGTGCGGGCCCGGGAGCCCCGGAGACTTCGGAAGTCTTCGGGATCGCCGAGGGCACCTACCCCGCCGGCGCCGCGGCCTTCCGGCTCCGGCTCTCCCGGGAGTGGAGGAAGGAAGGCCGGACCCTGGTCCGGCGGGACGGAAAGCTCCGCATCGCCTTCGCGGGCCGGCAGGTCCTGGCCGCCTCCACCTCGGACCTGGAGCCCCTCCTGGACCGGCTGGCCGTGCCCGGCCCGCATCCCGTCCCGGGGGATCTCCGGCCGTACTGGGAGGCTCCGGGCGCCCTGTGGATCCCCCGACCCGGGGAAACGGCGGAACGCATCCTCGGAGCCGGAGCTCCCCGGGTGCCCGCCCGGGGCATGCTCCTGTCCCTGAACCCCGGCGAAGCCGTAACCGGGTACTCCGGAACCTGGATCTTCGCCTTCGAATCCGAGCGGGACGCCCGGGTCTACGCCCCCATATGCCGTCTGGCCCACCTGGCCTTCATCCGGGTCGTCCACGGTACGGGGACGGAAGCGGCCGCCGCCCTGGAGCGCACGGTCTGGACCGCGGAGGGAACCCTGATCAAGGCCTCCGGGTTTCCCCTGGACCTGTCCTCGCTGTTCCGGGCCTTGAAGGCCGCGTTGCCCGAGAGTTCCCAGGGTTCGTGACGGCGGGGTCCCGCCCGGTCGGAGTCCGGACCCCGGCGGGGATCACTCAGGCCGGGCGGGAACCCTCTCCAAGAAATCGGCCAGGGCCGGAACCACCCCCGGGGACAGGGGATACGAGGGATCCGAGAAGGACTCGTAGTTCTCCTCCACCTCGTTGCCCACGAGTTTGAGGATATGGTTGGTATCCGGGAGCAGCACCGCTTCCGCGTCCGGCACGGACAGGCGCAGTCGATCGAACTCCTCCATGGTGACCTGGAGGTCCAGGTCCCCCTGCATGAGCAGGATGGGCAGGCCCGCGGCGGACAGCCGGGCGAGCTCCGTCCCCAGGTCGTAGCGCAGCCAGGAGGCCAGGTAGGGCTGGAAGCTCCTGCGGAAGAGGTTTTCCAGGAAGGGGCTGACCGCGTCCACGAAGCGCCCCGCGTCCAGCTCCCCCAGGACCCGCACGATCTCGGCCCTGTACTCCTCGGGGGCCCGCAGGGCGGCTTCCAGGATTATGTCCCGGAGGCTCCGGCCCGAGACCCCCAGGGCGGCCAGGGCATCCGCCTTCGCCTCCCGGAGGGCCGCCGCCCCGACCAGGGCCCCGTCCCCCAGGCCGAAGACGAGGACCCTGCCGAAGCGCGGGTCGCCTTCGAAGGAGCGGAGGCAGGCGGCCGCGTCCCGCACATGGTCCTCGAATACGAGCCCGGCCTCGTCCTCCCCCAGGCGGTAGGCCTTTCCGGCCCCGCGCCTGTCGTACCGGTAGCTGGCGATGCCGGCTTCGGCCAGGGACTCCGCGAGCATCCGGAGGGAGTCGTTGCGGCCGGGGACCTGCCAGTTGTTGCCGTCCCGGTCGGCGGTACCCGAATCGGGCAGGAGGATCGCCAGGGTTAGGGGGCCGGCCGCGCCGGGGGGAAGGCGCAGGGTGCCCGGAAGGACCCCCCGGCCGGTGTCGAAAGACCGCTCCCCGTCCCGGTCCCGGGCGTCCGGCGCCCGGCGCAGCTGGAAACGCCCGGACCGCCCCCCCTGGATGAGGGTTCCCGCGACGACCTCCCCCTCCCGGGGACCCGCGAGTTCCAGGGGTTCCATCCCCAGTTCCACGGAAAGGTAGAGATCGGAGCCCTCGGCCTTCAGGGTCCGGACGGGCCAGCCGAAGGCCCCCTGTTCGGGCAGGTCCAGGAGGGCGCCCCCGGAAAAGATCTCCAGCCGGGCCGGAAAATCCCCCTGGGCGGTCCGGAACTCCCCCTCCCAGAAGCCGAGCCAGGAAGCGTCCTGGGCGGCAAGTCGCAGGAGGGACAGAGCCCAGAGGACGGCGAAGGCGGACCGGCGGGTCCGGGGCGGGAAGGCTTTCATGGGCCTGAGTATATCCGGAATCGGCGGAGCTTAGGAGCCTTCCCGTTCGCTCAGGACCTCGAAGCGGCGGGTCGAGGTCCGGCCCTCCTGGTCCACCACGGTCAGGACGCTCCGTCCCCGGGCCGGGCGTACCTCCAGCCTGTGCTCGGGGCCTGTGGTTTCCCCCAGGTAGTCTCCGTCCAGGTGCCAGAAGAGCCGGGCCCGGGGATCCCGGTGCACCGCCCGGAATACGGCGCGGCCGGGAGTCCCGTCCAGCTCCACGGGGATGAAGAGCCGGGCGCCCTCCTCGGGGACCAGGACCGTGACGGGGATGTCCTCCACGGTCCCGCAGCCCGGCAGGACGGGCGGCAGGGGCCGGTAGGCCGGGTGTCCGGCCCGGAAGTACCACTCCAGGGCGGGGGGGAGGACGAAGACCTTCCGGGAGACCAGGCGGTCCAGGGGCACGCAGTCCGCGGTCGCCCGGAACGCGCCGTCCGCGGTCAGGTGGATCGTCCGGCAGTAGGGACAGGGATCCGGAGGAGGGGCCCCCGAGGGCAGGTCGATCCGGAGGGTCCGGGCGCAGTCGGGGCCCGCCAGGTAGCCGGAGTCCGCGCAGACCGTCTCCCGGCGCAGGGCGTCCGGCGGAGGGTCGATCCAGGGGTCCCGGGGTAAAAGCTCGAAGACGTCGAACAACAGGGGGGCCGCGGCCTCGGAGCCCCGGAGCTCGGGCCTCCCCTCCCCCGTCGCGTTCCCGACCCAGACCGCCACCAGGTGCTCGGAGGTGACCCCCAGGGCCCAGGCGTCCCGGAAGCCCTGGCTGGTTCCGGTCTTCCAGGCGATGCGCCGGCCCTCGGCCCAGTCCTTCCAGGCCGACTCCTCCGCGGGGCGTCCGACCTCCAGGAGGGCTCGCAGTGTCAGGTAGGCCGCCCCGGGGGAGGCGGGGACGGAGCCGGAGCCCCGCGGCGCCGGAGGAGTCCGGCTGTAGGCGAAAGCCGGAACGCCTTCCAGTCCCCGGGCGGACCGGGCCAGGTCCGCGTAGGCCGAGGCGGAGTCCCACAGGGTGGCCTCGGCCCCGCCCAGGACCAGGGTCAGGCCGTAGGCCCCCGCGGTCCTGCCCAGCTCGGAGAACCCGTAGCCCTTGAGGAGGGCCAGGAAGGCGTCCACCCCGTAGGTCCGGAGGAGGCGCACGAAGGGGACGTTCAGGGAGTGGGCCAGGGCCCGCTCCGCGGGAACCGCCCCGGAATAGGTCCGGGTGTTGTTCTCCGGGGAGAAGGACCCGAAGCTGGTGGGCAGGTCGGGCACCAGGGTCGTCGGGCTCAGATCCCCCCCGTCCAGGAGGGCCGCGTAGAGGAAGGGCTTCAGGATGCTCCCGGTGCTGCGGGGAGCGGCGGCGCAGTCCACCCAGCGGGCCGCCTCCCGGTCCTCCCCGCCCTCCGGACCGTCCAGGTTCCCCAGGTAGGCCAAGATCTCCCCGCTCTCGATCTCCGCCACGATCACCGCGGCGTTCCGGATCCCCCGGGACGCCAGCCGCGCCCCGTGCCGGGCCGCGGTCCGGGCCACGAGGTCCTGGAGCCCCCCGTCCAGGGTGCTGTCCACCCGGGTCCCGGCCAGGCCGTCCCGTACCGCCCGGGAAAGGAGATGGGGGGCCTTCCGGGGCAGGGGCTCGGGACGGTCCGGGATGGGCTCCGCCCGGGCGGCCGCCAGGTCCTCGGGCCCGAGCTCGCCCCGCTCGGCCAGCCTCATAAGGAGGGCGTCCCGCTTTTCCCGGAGCCGGTCCCGGTCCGCCCCGGGGTGGACCAGGGCGGGGGAGTTGGGCAGGACCGCCAGGACCGCCGCCTCCGCCCAGGTGAGATCTTCCGGGGGCCGTCCGAAGTAGCGCCAGCTGGCCGCGGCCAGGCCCACCACGTTGCCTCCGAAGGGGGCGTGGGCCGCGTAGAGGGCCAGGATCCCCCGCTTGCCCCGGAAGGCTTCCAGACGAAGGGCGTACAACAGCTCCAGGGCCTTCTGCCCCAGGTTCCGGGGACGGTTCCCCCGGGCCATCCGGGCGGCTTGCATGCTGAGGGTGGAGCCGCCGGACACGATCCGGCCCGCGGCCAGGTTGGAGACCAGGGCCCGGGCCAGGGCCCGGGGATCGAAGCCGGCGTGCCCGAAGAAGCGGCGGTCCTCGAAGGCGACCAGGGCCCGGACGTAGCGGTCCGGCAGGTCCGGGGCCGGGGGGAAGCGCCACTGCCCGTCCGGCGCGGCCGCGGCCCCCAGGAGCAGGCCGTTCCGGTCGTAGAGGACCGTGGAATACCCCCCGGGAAACCTCGGCGGCCCGGGGACCAGCAGGACCAGGGCGGCCAGGAGGACCGCCCCCGCGGCCACGGGGGCGGACTCCCTCCGGCTCACTTGGATCTCAGGGTGCTGTTCACGGTGGGCTTGTTCCGGGCCCCCGAGGAGGCTTCCTCCCAGGACCGCATCCAGGCCCCCCGCTCCAGCGCGCGGTACTCGGGGTCGTACATGGCCTCCGCGAAGGCCCCGGGCCGGTAGAAGCGGCCGTCGTAGGTCTTGTTGGCGAAGACCCGCACCACCGCTTCCTTGCCGGGCCCGAGGTCCAGGTAGGTGAAGACCCGGTCGTCCCGGACGTCCTGGTAGGTGTAGTCCCGGCGGGGGTACCACCAGGGCCGGCCGGAGCCCTGCCCGTAGCCCTCGTCCCAGGTCTCCCGCTCCTCCGAGCCGACCCGGAAGTTCCGGATCTCCCAGCCCGAGGGTAGCTTCTGGGTCAGGGCCACGTTGCGGACGGTCCTGCGGGTGAGGTTCCGCACCGTCGTCTCCACCACCAGGTCCGACAGGGGCGGGGCGGCTTCGGGATCCAGGGTCCGGCCCTCCATGTCCTTGTAGACCGTGAGCACCGAGAGTCCCCGGGCCTCGGGGGCCTCCTCGCCGGCCCGGGCCTCCCCCTCCGCCAGGACCCGGACGTACACCGGGGCCCCTCCCTCGGCGCGGACCGTGAGGCGGCCGCCCGCTTCCGTGCCCGCGGGCAGGGCCACCCGGGTGACCGGCTTGGTCAAGGCGATCCGGGCTTCCGGGGATCCGTTGTAGGACCAGCGGGCCGCGGAGGCTCCGGCCCCGGCGATCCGCCGGGAATACGGCAAGGCGGCCAGGAGGGCGAAAGCCGTCTCCTGGGTGCTGAACCAGTAGGCGGAGTTCATCCGCTTGGCGATGTCCCGGTAGAGCCCCGCGGCCCGGGCCTCGTCCCCCAGGGCGTTCAGGGCGTCCAGGATGACCGCGGCGTCCCGGAAGTCGGAGCCGTAGACGTAATAGTAATAGTCCTCCTCCAGGGACCGGGCCGCCTCGATCCGGGGGTCCAGCCCCTTCACGAGGTCCGCGGCGGTCCCCCTCTGGCCCGAAAGGGCGTAGGCCGCGGCCAGCTGCCAGAGGGCCTGGGTCGGGAGGTTCCCCGCGTCCCGCAGACGGTTCATGGCCGCGGGGTTGGGCTTGCCCGCCCGGGCCAGGACCAGGAGACGGTAGGCCTGAGTCGCCTTGGCCCACCGGTACTGGGAGCCCCAGGCCACGGCCCGGGCGTCCAGGTGCTTCCAGAGGGGCTCGACGAGCCCCGCGGGCACTTCGTAGCCCGCGGCCCGGGCGGTCAGGAGGAAGTGGGCCGCGTAGACCGAGACCCAGTCGTCCTCCCGCCCGCTCCCGGGCCAGAGGGCCAGGCCTCCCGAGGGAGCCTGATAGTCGGAAAGCTTGGCGATGGCGGCGCGCACGTTGGTTCGCACGTCTTCCAGCTCCCACTCGGACAGGTTGGCCGCCTCGGGCAGGAGGATCTGGGGGAAGGCCTTTGAGATCGTCTGCTCCGCGTAGCCGTGGGGATACCCGATGAGGTAGTTCACACGCCGGGTGAGCTGGATGGGCTCCAGGGGGGATAGCTCGAGCCAGACCTTGTGGGTGCCCGGCATGCCCGGGTAGGCCAGGGAAAGCTCGGCTACGCCGCCGGGGGAAGCCTGGGCCTCCCAGTCCGCCGCGGCCTTGGCGCCCGCGGGGCGGATCGGGAGGTCCACGGCGTGCTCGGACCGCTTGCCGCCTCCCTCGGCGGTCACGACGATCCGGGCGGTCCCGGGCACCGAGAGGGCCCGGACGCGGAACTCGGTGTTGCGCTCCCCGTCCCGGTCGAAGACGATGGTCCGGGCCGCCTCGCCCTCCACCTCCGCCGCCCCGGACGCGGAAATCCGCACCGTGACGGAGGCTCCGGGCCCGAGGCTGGAGAAGACCGCCGCGGGGACCGAGGTCCACTCCTCCAGGGAGAGGACCCGGGGGAGGGTGGCCTGGACCATGAGGGGGGCCTTGACGGGCACCGGGACTTCAGCGACCCCGTAAGCCCCGTCGGAACGGCCGGCCACGGCCATGACGCGGACCGCCCCCACGTAGGGTCCCAGGTCCGTGGTGAAGGTCCGGGTCTCCCCGGCCTTCAGGGTCACGGGGCCGAAGTACCGCACCACCGGCGGGAACCGGGAGGGCTTACGGCCCCCCTCCAGCTCGCCGCCGTCGCCGCCGCCCACGGCCAGGAGGGTTTCCAGCTTGCCCGAGTAGGCGCCGGTGACGAAATCGAAGATGTCCCAGGCCCGGAGGGCCGAGGCTTCCTTCTTGTAGAACTCGTCCCGGGGGTTCGGAGTCTTGTACCGGGTGATCCCCAGGAGACCCTCGTCCACGACGGCCACGGTCACGGTCATGGGCTTCCCGGAGGCTTCCCGCACCCGGAAGGATGCGGGCTTGTTTGGCTCGAAGCTCTCGGGCGCCTCGATCCGGGGAGCCAAGGCCGTGGCGGGGTCGTCCACCAGGATCGGAAGGATCCCGTAGAGGCGGATCGGCAGGTCGTTCCCCCGCCCCGCGTGGGGCTGGACGAAGTCGACGTGCAGGTAGGCGTTGGGGCTCATCTCGGCGGAGGCGGTGAACTCGACGGTGGTCGTGCCCTCCGCGCAGTCCTGCCACTTCTGGGAAAGGACCCGGCCGGAGCGCTCCACGGTCACCAGGGCCCTACCCTTGGAGTTGGAGGGGAAAGAGACCCGCACCTTCTGTCCCGGGACATACCGCTCCTGGGAGGCCGTCAGGGCCAAATTCGAGGGCGCGGCTTTCTCCCCGGGCCGGCCGTACCAGTCGTAGCGGCTGACCCAGAAGACCTGGCTGGCCGAGTGGCCCGAGACCGGGTCCCGGACCCGGATCAGGTAGATGCCCCAGGAATCGGATTGATTGACCTTGAAGGTCCAGGATCCCCGGCCGTCCCGGACGGTCGCCTGGCCCTTCAGGACCGAGCGCTCGAAGATGCTCCGGGCGTATTCGGGCAGGGAATCCTCGCCGCCCTCCCACCACCAGTTCTCCCGGATCCGGTGGATGCCCACCTCCAGGTTCTGGGCGGAAACGGGTTTTCCGTCCCGGTCCACCAGGGCCAGCTTGACCGTCTGGTCCTGGTCGGCCTTGACCGTGCCCCACCGGGTGTCCAGGCGGACCCCGACGTACCGTGCGTAGGGGTGGTAGGGCACGGTGAACTGCTCGCTGGAGAAGAAGCCGTTGGGCTCGAAGACCCGGACAGCGAACTGGGCGGTCGCCGCCCCCGGGGCGCTGCCCGCGGCGTCGAAGGCCGAACTGAAGGACACGGCCCCCTCGGTGTCCAGGCGGCCGTCGAAGATCGTCTGCCGCTCCGTGGCCAGGCGGCGGGTGGGGTCCTCGAAGACGTAGTCCCCGAAGCCCGGGAAGGTCGTGGGGGCCGGGGAGAAGGCCACGGACACGTCCGCCTTCAAGCCCGGCGCGGGTGCGCCGTGGAGCCACTGGGATTTCAGGGAGAACCGGGCCTCCCCGTCGCCCAGGTAGGCTCCCCCTCCGAAGTCGAACTCGATCTTGAGGCGGTTCGGGACGATGGTCTCCACCTTGACGTTCCGGGTGAAGATCCGGTCCCCCACGGTCACCCGGGCCAGGTAGGTCCCGGTGGGGGCATCCTCGGCGGTCCGGGCCTTGAAGGGGTAGAACCCGTCGGTCCCCTCGGAGAGTACCGAGGTCTGGACCGTCTTGCCCATCGGGTTCTCCAGCTCGAAGCGGACCGGGTGGCCCGCGGGAAGGGTCTTGAGGCGGTCCAGGAGGAGGAAGGTCAGGTGCATCTCGTCGCCGGGGCGCCAGACCCCGCGCTCGCCGTAGAGGAAGCCCTTGACCCCGGACTCCGAGGCCGTCCCGCCGGCGTCGAAATGGCTGACCGCCAGGGCCGAGCCGGGGTCCAGCTTGAGGTAGGCCGCCTGGCCGGAGCGGAAGGCGACGGCGGAAAAAGCCTCCCGGGAGGCCGGGAAGGTGGCGAAGCCCTCCTTGTCCGTCCGGCCCCGGGCCAGCTCCCGGCGCTGGAAGTTATAGAGGATCACCTCCAGGTCCGGGACCGGCCGGGCGCTGCGGAGGTCCACGGCGAAGATCCCGGTCCGGCCGTCCGCGTCCCGCTTGGCCCCCAGGGCCAGGTCCGATATCAGGACGTTCCTGTATGTCGAATTGCGCTCGTAGAAGGCGGGATGGCAGGGGTCGTCCCGGAACTTGTACCGGGCCTCCCAGTCCCCGTCCCAATGCCGGTCCAGGGTTTCCAGGGTCGGGAAGGCCAGGTCCTTGAAGTCGTGCTCGGTCCTGCAGACGTACCGCACCTGGTCCCGCAGGAAGGTGAGGCGGATGCGGTACATCCCGTCCTTGTACTTGGCCAGGAGGGGGCCGAGGTCCAGCCCCGCCGCCGTCCACTGGTTGCGCCGCGTGTCGCTCCAGGGCAGGTCGAAGGCCTTCCGCCAGACCACCTCCCCGGTCCGGTACAATTCGTCGTCCCCGTCCAGTTTGTTCACCTGGAGGAACTGGAGCATGTTGTCCCCGGGGATCCGGAACACCTCGACCACCACCCCCGCCAGGTTGCGGGTTTCGATGGGCAGGGTGAGCCCCTCGCTCGTGGGCAGGACCACTCCCGCCGTGGCGAAGCGGACCGCGGGCTTCTCCCAGGAGACCGGCACCGTCGCCTGCACGGGCACCGCCAGGGAGCGGCCCTCGGAATCACGGAGCCCCTCCCCGATCCGGACCCGGGCCTCCTCGGGCCAGGCCGCGGAGGCGTAGACCCGGACGATCCCTCCCGCGGCCGAGAACCGCAGGTCCGGGATGCCTTCCACCTCGATCCGGCCCCGGAAATCCTGACCGGGATCCACGGGGGAGGACAGGGAGACTTCCAGGAAGCTCTCCCCCTCCCGCACCGCCCGGATTCCGGTGACCTCGAAGGACCCCGCCGCGGGGACCCGTACCGAGCGCCCTCCCCGGGACGCGGCGCCCACGGGGCGCCCGTCCCAGGAAAGCTCCAGGTCCGCGTCGCGGTCCGCGGCGGAGAAGCCCCGGACCGTGAAATCGTGGACGGCGCCGCCATGGGTCCAGGCGATTCCGGGCTTTAGGCCTCGGAACCGGGCGGACAGGAGGCGCTCCACCTTGTCCGAAGCTTCCGCGTCGGAGAGCACGACGCGCCCGGGGAGTTCCAGGGTCCCGTCCCGGGCGGCCCGGAGGTCTCCCAACTCCACCGTCAGGGCGGGTTCAGGGGTGCGGATCCGGAACGAGAAGGGCTCCCGGGCCGCCGCGTCCACGGAGGCCAGGTCGACGGACACCGTATAGATCCCTCCGGCCGCCAGGGGCGCGGAGGGCTTGAACGCCAGGGTGGAGCCGTCCTTCCAGTACGCGGTCCCCTCCGTCCCCGGATCCAGCCGGAAGGGATTCCGGACCGGGGAGTCCCCGGACTGGAAGCCGTAGTTCCGGGCCAGGACGACCAGGATCTCCCCGTGCCGGGAAACTGTGCCCGCGGAATGGGCCGCCACGAGGCCGGGATCCGCGGGGACTTCGGCCGTCGGGACGGCGGCGCCGCAGGACGCCAGCAGACAGAGGGCGCAGAGGACCGCGGCGACCGCGGCATATCCGGCCAGGGCGCGGCGGAAACCGTACCGGAAGGATGGTTTTCTCATGGTTCACTCCGATTCGAACGTGGTATTGGGTAGGGCCCGCCGCCCGGACACGACCGGGGCGGCCCGACGGTTCGCTCGAGGGGGATTATACCGCGGAACGACGGTCCGGCAGGGGGGATCCGTACCCGGTGTCCTTAAGATTGTGAGAGGTCCCCGCCCGCCGGGCTTACTATCGCTTGTTCATCCCCGGAAGTCCGAGAAAGGCGGCGTAGACCGCGTCCGCCTCCGGGGAGGCGTCCACGGTGAGCAGCCGGCCCTTCCCGCGGTAGTACTGGATCAGGGGGGCCGTCTGGGCCCGGTAGGCCGAGAGGCGCCGCTGGATCGCCTCGATCCGGTCGTCCTCCCGGGTGATGAGGGTACCCCCGCAGGAATCGCAGATCCCGGCCTTCGCGGGGGGCATGAACTTCACGTGGAAGCTGCGCCCGCAGGCGGGGCAGGTCCTCCGGCCGGACAGGCGCTCCACGATCGCCGGGTCCCCCAGCTCGAAGTCCACGACCCGGTCCGGGGGATCGAAGCCCTCCAGGGCGTCCGCCTGGGGGATCGTGCGGGGGAAGCCGTCCAGGATCCACCCGGACTTCGCGTCCCCCTGCCCCAGCCGCTCCCGGACCAGTTCGATCGTGAGCTCGTCCGGCACCAGGGCTCCGGACTCGATCACGGCCTTGACCCGCAGGCCCAGGGGAGTCCCGTTCTTGACCGCCGCCCGGAAGATCTCCCCCGTGGACACGTGGGGAACCGCCAGATCCTTCTGGGCCTTTTCGGCCACCGTGCCCTTGCCGGCCCCGGGGGGACCTAAGAATACGAGCTTCATGGATGGGAGGATATACCCTCGAAAGTCGGAAGTAAAGCGGGATCCGACCGGCCGAACGAGGGAACGGGATCCTGCCCGAGTGGTCGACAAGGGGCCGCGAGGACTCTACAGTTTCCCCATGCCGGATGTAATCCTCGTGGTGCTCGCCGGGGGCCTCGGGTCCGCCCTGCGGTATGCCTTCTCGGTCGGCGCGAACCGCCTCATCGGCCCCTCCTTCCCCTGGGGGACCCTGATCGTGAACCTCGCGGGCTGCCTGGCCATCGGCTTCGCCGCGGGCCTGGTGGACCGGTCCATCCTTCCCCGGGCCTGGCGCTTGGCGGTCATCACGGGCTTCCTGGGCGGTTTCACCACCTTCTCCACCTTCTCCCTGGAGTCCCTGCGGCTGATCCTGGACGGCGCGGTCTTTCGGGGCTTGGCCAACATCGGGATCAACCTCCTGGGCGGCCTTGCCCTCGCGGCCCTGGGTCTGCGTATGGCGGCCCGCTTCGGGCGGTAGGCGCCCGCGTCAGGCCGCCCGGCTTCCGGGTCGTCGCGCCCCGGCCCCCTCCCATCACCGTCGGCGCCCTTTTTTATCAAATGACCATAGTCATGATTTAAATTTATAGATAGTTTTTTCTTGTAAAATCCATGAAACCGGTATAAAATTATCCCGTTCGAGCCCCGAGCTTCGGAAAGCGTCGCGCTCAGCAACCTGTCCTGCATCCGGATCCTTCCCTCGGGGCAAGCATCTATAGGAGGCGTCATGGACAAGTCAGACCCCCGTACGGGACTGCAAGGGATCGTCCAGCGGTACGCGGGAAGGCCGGGAGCCCTCCTGGGAATCCTGGAGGAAGCCCAGCAGGCGGATGAGCACAAGTACCTGAGCGAGGAGGCCCTGCGCCAAATCGCGGACATGACCGACACCCCCCTGTCGAGGGTCTACTCGGTCGCGACCTTCTATTCATTCTTCAACCTGAAACCCCAAGGCAAGCACGCCATCGTCGTATGCCGCGGCACCGCCTGCCACACCCGGGGTTCCCTGGCCCTGCTGCTGGAGGCCGCGAACCGTCTGGGCTTCCCGGAGTTCCGGGAGGACGAGGAACCCTCCTTCACCACCGAGGATCGGATGTTCACGGTCCGCACGGTCGCCTGCTTCGGGCAGTGCGCCCTGGCGCCGGTGGTGGCCGTAGACGGGGTCATCTATTCGCATATGAACACGGCGCGCCTCCTTTCCATCCTGGAGACTCTGCGCAAGGGGGTCCGTAAATGAAACCGATCAAATCGATGGCGGACCTCGAGGCCGCGAAGGCCCGGGGGCTTTCCAAGCTGGTGCCCGCGACGACCCGCATCTCCGTGGGCATGGGCACCTGCGGCATCGGAAACGGAGCGGACCTGCTGTTCGCGGCCCTGGAGAAGGCGGCGGCCAAGGCGGCCGGCAAGAACGGCATGGCCCCGGTCCTCAAGAAGGTCGGGTGCTTCGGTTTCTGCGCCGCCGAGCCCCTGCTGACCCTGGCGGTCCCGGGCAAGCCCGTGCTCCTCTTCACCAAGGCGGACGCCAAGGACGCCGCGGCCTTCGTGGAGGCCGCCTCGGACCCCAAGGCCCTGGACAAGCTGGCCAAGAAGGCGGACGGGAAGATCGAGACCTGGGACTTCCGCACCTCGGTGCTCCGCTTCGGCGAAGGCTTTCCCGAGGTCCGGTCCTGGAACCAGATCCCCTTCTTCGAGGGGCAGGAAAAGGTGGTCCTCCGGGACGCGGGGATCATCGACCCCGAGGACGTCGAGGAATACCTGGGAGCCGGGGGCTACGGAGCCCTGGCCAAGGCGGTCCTGTCCATGAAGCCCGCGGACGTGATCCTGGAGGTGGACCGGGCGGGCCTGCGCGGCCGGGGCGGGGCGGGCTTCCCCACGGCCCGTAAGTGGAAGATGATGGCCGACCGGCCCGGGCCCGAGAAGTGGGTCGTGTGCAACGCCGACGAGGGCGACCCGGGCGCCTACATGAACCGCAACGAGATCGAGAGCGATCCCCACGCCCTGGTGGAGGGCATGATCCTGGGCGCCTACGCCATGGGCGCGAACAAGGGCTTCGTCTACGTCCGGGCGGAATATCCCCTGGCGGTGGACAGGCTCCGGAAAGCCCTGGACGACGCCCGGGCCCTGGGCTTCCTGGGGAAGAACATCCTGGGCACGGACTTCTCCTTCGACCTGGAGATCGTCATGGGCGCCGGGGCCTTCGTCTGCGGCGAGGAGACGGCCCTGACCTCCAGCGCCGAGGGCAAGGCGGGCCGGCCGGTCCCGCGGCCCCCCTTCCCCGCGGAAAAGGGCTTCAAGGGTCTGCCCACGAACATCAACAACGTGGAGACCTGGTGCAACGTCCCGGCCATCGTCTCCAAGGGCGGGGCCTGGTTCGCGGGGATCGGGCTTCCCAAGAGCACGGGCACCAAGGTCTTCTCCCTGGTCGGCAAGGTCAACAACACGGGCCTGGTGGAGCTGCCCCTGGGCACCAAGCTGGAGAAGATGGTCTACGGGATGGGCGGCGGCGCCGGCATGAACAAGGCCATCCGGGCCGTCCAGAGCGGCGGGCCCTCCGGCGGCTGCATCCCCGCGGACAAGTTCGACGCCACCATCGACTACGAGTCCCTGGCCTCCATCGGGGCCATCATGGGCTCCGGCGGCATGGTGGTCATGGACCAGGACAACTGCATGGTGGACGTGGCGCGGTACTTCGTGTCCTTCACCGCCGCGGAATCCTGCGGCAAGTGCGCCCCCTGCCGGGAGGGCCTGTCCCAGATGCTCCGCATCCTGACGGACGTGTCCAAGGGCACGGCCACCTACGCGGACCTGGACGAACTGGAGCGCCTGGCCCGGACCATCCGGGATTCCGCCCTCTGCGGCCTGGGGCAGACCGCGGCCAACCCGGTGCTCACGACCCTCAAGTATTTCCGGGAGGAGTACGAGCGGCACATCCGGGACAAGCGCTGCGACGCGGGCACCTGCGAGCAGCTCTTCTGCGCCCTCTGCGAGAATTCTTGCCCGATGCACATGAACATCCCCGGCTATCTGGCCCTCCTCAAGGAAGGCCGGCTGGAGGAGGCGTACGAGCTGACCCTCCGGGACAATCCCCTGCCGGGCACCATCGGCCGCATCTGCCACTTCCACTGCTCCATGCGCTGCCGGCGGGAGACCCTGGACGACCCGGTCCAGCAGGGCGAGATCCACCGCTACCTGGCGGACACGGTCCGGAAGATGGGCCGGGAACAGGCGGTCTGGAAGCGCCTGGCGGACGAGAAGGCAAAGCCCACGGGCAAGAAGGTGGCCATCGTCGGATCCGGCCCCGCGGGTCTGGCGGCGGCCTTCTACCTGGTCCGGCTGGGACACGAGGTCACGATCTACGAGGACAAGGAGAAGGCGGGGGGCATCCTCCGCTACGGCATCCCCGCGTACCGCCTGCCCAAGGACGAGCTGGACCACGAGCTCCAGCTCTTCTCCAAGCTGGGGATCAAGTTCGTGTTCCGGACCCGGGTGGGCCGGGACATCGCCCTGGCCGACCTGGCCAAGAAGGCCGACGCCGTCCTCGTATGCGTGGGCGCCGAGGGCGACAAGGCCCTGGCCATCCCGGGCGAGGACCTTCAGGGCGTGCACCCGGGCTACGAGTACCTGGATCTCCACGCCGCCAAGAAGGCCCCCAAGACGGGACGCCGCGTCCTGGTGATCGGCGGAGGCAACGTGGCCATCGATGCCGCTCGGACCCTCTACCGCATGGACAAGGACGTGGTCGTGGCATACCGCCGCACCCGGGCGGACATGCCCGCCAACCGGGCGGAGATCGAGGGCGCCGAGGAGGAGGGCATCCGCTTCCGGTTCATGCTGGCTCCCCAGGAGATCCTGGGGGACGGCAAGGGCAGGGTGCGCGCCGTCCGCTTCGAGATCATGAAGGCCGGACCCATCGACCGCTCCGGGCGGCCGACCCCGGTGTCCACGGGGCACTTCGAGGACATCCCCTGCGACGACGTGATCGTGGCGGTGGGGGAAAAAGTCGATTCCGGGGACTTCGTGAAGGACGGGATCAAGGCCGCCAAGGACGGCCGCATCCTGGCGAACCCCTTCACCCTCAAGACCGACCTGCCCAACGTCTGGGCCACCGGCGACGCCGTCACGGGTCCCGCCACCGCGGCGGAGGCCATGGGGGACGCCAAGCGCGTGGCCCGGGAGATGGACAAGGCCCTGACCGGGGAGGACCGCTTCACCACCCTCTTCCGGGACTTCCACTACAACATGGAGGTGCCCGTGGAGCCGGAGGGAAGCCGGAAGAACCGGCCCCGGCACCTGCCCCCGGACCAGCGCGTCGGGAACTTCATCGAGATCAACCTCGGCTACGACGGCGACCAGGCGATCAGCGAGGCCCGGCGCTGCCTGCGCTGCGACGTCCGGCCGGACGCCCGCAGCCCCTGGCGCTAAGGAGGACGCGTATGGAACAGAACATGGTACAGCTGACGATAGACGGCCGCGGGGTTTCCGTGCCCGCGGGAACCCGGATCCTGGACGCCTGCGCGGCCGCGGGGGTCCGGGTGCCCACCCTATGCCACCTTCCCGAGGTGTCCAGCAACGCCTCCTGCGGGGTCTGCGTGGTGGAGGTCGAGGGGGCCAAGAGCCTGGTCCGGTCCTGCGTGCAGAACGTGGGCCCCGGCATGGTCATCAAGACGAATTCCCCCCGGGTCCAGGAGAGCCGACGGACCATCGTGGAGCTCCTCCTGGCCAACCACCCCGCGGACTGCCTGTCCTGCGCCCGGAACGGGTCCTGCGAGCTACAGGCCCTCTCGGACCAGATGGGAGTTCGCCGCCTGCCTTTCCCCCGGACCCGCAAGAAGCCGGGCCTGGACGACGCGGGCTACTCCCTGGTGCGGGACAACGACAAGTGCATCCTCTGCGGCCGCTGCGTGGCGGTCTGCCGGGAGACCCAGACCGTGTCGGCCATCGACTTCGCGGGCCGGGGCATCCGAACCCGGGTGTCCTCCTTCATGGACCGCTCCCTGGCCAACTCCCAATGCGTGTCCTGCGGCCAGTGCACGGTGGTCTGCCCCACCGGTGCCCTGGTGGAGCGGGACGAGACGGACGAGATCTTCGCGGCCCTGGCGGACCCCGATCGGGTCGTGGTGGTCCAGACCGCCCCGGCCATCCGGGCCTCCTTGGGCGAGGCCCTGGGCATGAAGACCGGGAGCCTGGTGACCGGCAAGATGGCCGCCGCCCTGCGCCGGCTCGGCTTCGACAAAGTATTCGACACCCAGTTCACCGCGGACCTCACGATCATGGAGGAGGGCAGCGAGCTGATCTCCCGGCTGACGAACGGCGGAAAGCTCCCGATGATCACCTCCTGCTCGCCGGGCTGGATCACCTTCATCGAGACCTTCTACCCCAGCCTCCTGCCCCACCTGTCCACCTGCAAGAGCCCCCAGCAGATGTTCGGGTCCCTGGCCAAGAGTTACTGGGCGGAGAAGGCGGGGGTGGATCCCTCCAAGATAACGGTGGTCTCCATCATGCCCTGCACGGCCAAGAAGTTCGAGGCCAAGCGGCCGGAGATGCGGGACGCCTGGAAGTGGTGGAAGGAGAAGGGCAAGACCTACGGGTCCTTCTTCGACGTGGACTACGCCCTGACCACCCGGGAGCTGGCGCGGATGATCCGCCGGGCGGGCATCGATTTCGAGCTTCTGCCGGACGAGGACTTCGACGATCCTCTGGGAGCCTCCACCGGCGCGGCCACCATCTTCGGGACCACCGGCGGCGTCATGGAGGCCGCGGTGCGCACCGCCTACGAGCTGGTGACCAAGAAGCCCTTCCCGGTGATGGAGCTGCAGGCGACCCGGGGCATGGAGGGGATCAAGAGCGCGGAGCTGGACCTCGAGGGGACCAAGCTGAAGGTCGCCGTTGCCCACACCCTCAAGAACGCCCGGGCGGTGCTGGAGGAGATCGCCGCGGGCAAGAGCCCCTACGCCTTCGTGGAGGTCATGACCTGCCCCGGCGGTTGCATCGGAGGCGGCGGCCAGCCCGTGGCGGTTGACCAGAAGAAGCGGGCAACACGGCAGAAGGCGGTTTACGAGGAGGACAAGCGCCTTCCCATCCGCAAGAGCCACGAGAACCCGTCGATCTCGGCCATCTACAAGGAGTTCCTGGGCAAGCCCCTGGGCCACCTGAGCCACGAACTGCTGCACACGGAGTACAAGAGGCGGGACGTCTAGGAGCCTGTCGGACTCCTAGCTCCCGCGGCGGGACGGATCCGAGCCCGGGGCCCCTCGGCCCCGGGCTTTTTCTTTCGATCCTGGACAGGATGAACAGGATAGGATTAGGGATAGACAGGATATCCCAATACCTAAGTTCCATCCTGTACATCTTTTTTTATCCTGTACATCCTGTCCGATTTTTTAAGGTAACGTCATGGACAGCCTGTAGAGGCATCGGGTATAAACGGTAACCTATGGCCTTCCGAGCGATCGGCTTCGACATCGACGGCACCCTCTACCCCTCCTGGCGCCTCAACCTGGCCCTGGCGGGATTCGCGGCTCGGAACTACCGCTGCCTCAAGGCCTTCGGCCGGGTCCGGCACGAACTGCGGGAGCTCGCGCGAACGCCCGAATACCGGGCAGCCCCGCCCGCGGGGATCGAGGAATTCCATCGTCTGCAGGCGGGGCTGGTCGCCCGGCGCATGGGCATCGACGATCAAACTGCGCTCGAGGGCGTCGAGAGGTTCTTCTACCGGCTGGTCCCGGAGAGCTTCGACCGGATCCGCGCCTTTCCGGGCGTCCGGCAAACCCTCCTCCGGCTCAAGGCCGCGGGGCTGCGACTGGGCGCCCTCTCGGACTTTCCGGGAGAGCGAAAGCTAGAGCTCCTGGGGCTGGACGGACTCTTCGACGTCGTGATGACCAGCGAGGAGACCGGGTACCTCAAGCCGGAACCCGAGCCCATCCGGATCCTGGCCGGCCGCCTGGGGGTGGAGAGCCGGGATCTCCTGTACGTGGGCAACTCGGCGGCCTACGACGTGGCGGGGGCCAAGGCGGCCGGCGCGCCGTCCGCCTACGTCCGGACCCTCCTGGGGGGGCGGAAGGACGGGGGCGCGGACTTCAGCTTCCGACGCTACCCCGACCTCGCGGACTGGATCCTCTCCCGCCCCTAGCCGCGGACTACTTCAGTCGAACCAGACCTCCGCCACGTGCCGGGTCTCCCGGAGGCGCTCCATGACCTCCGGCAGGGGCGCGCAGCTGATCCCCGAGTGGGGCAGGACGGTCACCTCCCCCCCCGTGCCGGGGACGTGGAAGACCACGGAGCAGGGCCCGGCGGACTCGAAGAGGGCGTCCCGGAGGTCCCAGAGGTCCTCCTCGGCTCGGACCCCGGCCAGCCGCAGGTGGACCTGCCGGTAGGATTTCTCCCGGAGCTGGGAGGGGTCCAGGACCTCGTCCACCTTGAAGCCCGGCTCGGACCGGCTGGTGTCCACCTCCCCCCGAAGGCAGAGCACGGCGTCCGGCAGGAAGCGGTCGCGGTACTGCTCCAGGGCGTTGGCGAAGACGACGATGGGCAGGGAGCCCCGGAAGTCCCCCACGGCCCCGAAGGCCATCCTGCGGCCCGACTTCGTGAGGGTCTCCCGCCACTCCGTCAACTGGGCCACTATCGTGTACTTCCGCTTGGGAGCCGCCCGGTCCGGCCGGGACAGGTCCAGGTCCGCGCAGCGTTCCCAGAGCTTCCGGAACTCGTCCATGGGGTGGCCGGAGAAATAGAAACCCAGGAGGTCCTTTTCCCGCTGGAGGATCTCCTTCCGGGGATACTCCGGGGAGGACTCGTAGGCGAAGGGCGGGAGCTCCGCCTCCCCGGATCCGTCGAAGAGGCTGGCCTGTCCGAAGGCCCGGGCCTCCTCCTTGCGCTGGACGTACTCCACGGCCCGGTCGATGTTGAGGACCAGCTCCTGCCGGGTGTGCCCCAGGGAGTCGAAGCACCCGGCCAGGACCAGGGCCTCCAGGGACTTCTTGTTCATCTGCCCCATGCCCACCCGCTCCAGGAACTCGATGAAGTCCTTGTAGGGTCCGTTCCGTTCCCGCTCCTCGAGGATGGAGCGGACCAGACCCTCCCCTACCCCCTTGATGCCCAGAAGCCCGTAGACGATCCGACCCTCGGATACGGTGAACCTCGTCTCCGAACGATTGACGTCGGGGGGCAGGATCTCGATCCCCATGGACCGGGCCTCCCCGATGTACTCGGTCATCTTGTCGGGGTTCGAGATTTCGTTGGTCAGGTTGGCGGCCATGAACTCCGCGGGGAAGTTGGCCTTGAGGTAGGCCGTGCGGTAGGCCACCACGGCGTAGGCCGCGGCGTGGCTCTTGTTGAAGCCGTAGCCCGCGAACTTGTCCAGGAGGTCGAAGATCTCGTTCGCCCGGGCTTCGGGGATTGAGTTCTTCTCGGCGCAACCCTTCACGAAGAGGGCCCGCTGCTTGGCCATCTCTTCGGCCTTCTTCTTGCCCATGGCGCGCCGGAGGAGATCCGCGCCTCCCAGGGAGAAGCCCGCCAGGAGCTGGGCCGCCTGCATGACCTGCTCCTGGTAGACGATGACCCCGTAGGTCTCCTTGAGGATGGGCTCCAGCACGGGGTGGGGGAACTGGATGGGCTCTCGGCCGAACTTGCAGTCCACGAACTGGGGGATGTTGTCCATGGGGCCCGGCCGGTACAGTGCGTTCAGGGCGATCAGGTCCTCGATGCGGTCGGGCTTGGCCTGCTTGAGGACCCCCTGCATGCCCGAGCTCTCGAACTGGAAGATCGAGGTGCTCTTCCCCTCCCCCAGGAGGCGGAAGGTGGCCGCATCGTCCTCGGGGATCGACTCCTCGGTCAGCTCGATCCCCCGCTTGGCCACCAGGGCCAGGGTGTTCTGGATCAGGGTCAGGGTCTTGAGGCCCAGGAAGTCCATCTTCACGAGGCCGCAGGCCTCCAGCTGGTCCATGGTGAACTGGGTGGCCAGGGCGCCGGTCTTGGGGTCCCGGTAGAGGGGCACGTAGTCCGTCAGGGCGGTCTTGCCGATGACGATCCCCGCGGCGTGGAAACTGGCGTGGCGGTGACGGCCCTCCAGCTTCCGGGCGGCCTCGAAGAGCTCCGTGTACCGGGGATCCTCGGCCAGGGCCCGGAGCTTGGGTTCCTGCTCGAAGGCCTTGGCCAGGGTCATCTTCGGGTCATCGGGCACGAGCTTGGCGATGTTGTTGGAGTCCTCGAAGGGGATGTCCAGGGCACGGGCCACGTCCTTGATGACCGCCTTGGCCTTGAGGGTCCCGAAGGTGATGATCTGGCCAACCCGGTCCGTGCCGTACTTCCGGGTGACGTAGTCGATCACCTCCTCCCGACGTTCGAAGCAGAAGTCCACGTCGAAGTCCGGCATGGACACCCGCTCGGGGTTCAGGAAGCGCTCGAACAAGAGGTTGTACTTGAGGGGCTCGATGTCCGTGATCCGCAGGGAGTAGGCCACGATGGACCCCGCCCCGGAACCGCGCCCGGGTCCCACGGGTATGCCGTGGTCCTTGGCCCAGTTGATGAAGTCCGCGACGATCAGGAAGTAGCCCGTGAAGTCCATGAGGATGATGACCGCCAGCTCAAAGTCCAGGCGGTCCCTTTGCTCGCCCGTGCCCTCGCCGTAGCGCCGGCGGAAGCCCTCGTTGGACAGGTGGATGAAGTAGCGGGTGACCGGCTGGGCCAGGCGGGACTCCAGGGCCCTCCTCTGCTCGGGCGCCAGGTCCGAGCACTCCCGCTTGCCGTACTCGGGGTGGGGCTGGCAGATGGTCCGGTCGTCCATCCGGGCCACCGCGTCCCGGACCCGGGCGGCGGGCTCCTCGGCCCGGGCGTCCCCGGAGGGTCCGAAGTCCGGGGGGATCTCGAACTCCGGCAGGAGGGGGCCCGGCTGGGGGATGGTCAGCCGGACCATCTCGTTGATCCGGAGGGTGTTGGACAGGGCTTCGGGAACCTCCGCGAAGAGGGCGGCCATCTCCTCGGGAGTCTTCATGTAGAACTCGGTCCCCGGGAAGCGCATCCGGTCCCTGTCCGAGACCTTGCGGTTCGTACCCACGCACAGCAGGATGTCGTGGGCCGAGGCGTCCGGGCGGTCCAGGTAGTGCATGTCGTTGGTGGCCAGAAGGGGGATGCCGTGCTTCCGGCCCAGGGCTACCAGGGCCGCGTTGACGGTCCGCTCCTCCGGGATGCCGTGGTCCTGGAGCTCCAGGAAGAAGGAATCCGCCCCGAACAGCTCCCGGTACCGGAGAACCTTGGCCTCCGCCGCCTCGGCCCGCCCCATCAGGATCAGCTGGGGGATCTCCCCGGCGATGCAGGCGGTGGAGCAGACGAGGCCCCGGGCGTGCCGGACCAGGATCTCGTCGTCGATCCGGGGCTTGTAGTAGAAGCCCTCCACGTAGGAGGCGCTGGACAGCTTGACAAGGTTGCTCCAGCCCTCGGCGTCCTTGGCCAAGAGGACCAGGTGGTAGTACTTGTTCCCGCTCTCGGTGCCCGTCTTCTCGAAGCGCGACGCGCCGGCCACGTAGAACTCGGAGCCGACGATGGGGTTCACCCCCTGGGCCCTGCATTCCTTGTAGAACTCCAGGGCCCCGAAGAGGTTCCCGTGGTCCGTCAGGGCCAGGCCCGGCATGCCCAGGGCCTTGGCCTTGGCCACCATGGACTTGACCCCGGCGGCGCCGTCCAGGAGGGAGAAGTCGGAATGGTTGTGGAGGTGGACGAAGGACATCGGGTGGAGTATAGCGCGGAGCCCTGCAGCTGGGAAGGCTGCGGAAGAACGTTTCCCGGAAAAATTCGACAGGATGGTCAGGATTAGAAAAGGATATACAGGATAATGAATTAATTAAAGCAAGAAGCTCAAGGACGAATCCTGTTCATCCTTATTCAATCTTGTCCATCCTGTCTATCCCATGGTTCCAAGGCGCCCTCAGTCGGTCGGAGCCTCCGGATCCGACAGGATCACCCGGTTGCGACCCTCGGCCTTGGCCCGGTACAGGGCCTGGTCCGACTCCGCGAGGAGGACCGACAGGTCCCGGGTCCCTCCGCAGGACACCCGGACTCCCAGGCTCACGGTCAGCCGCATTTCGGGGTAGTCCGGGAACCGGAGGGCCTCCACCCCCGTCCGGATGCGCTCCGCCACGGCGTGACCGGCCTTCCCGTCCGCACCGGGCAGGAGCAGGGCGATCTCCTCCCCTCCGTAGCGGCACACGAGGTCCGTGGAGCGCAGGGCCTCCCGACAGACCCGGGCGGCGGCGGCCAAGCCCTGGTCCCCGGCCTTGTGCCCGAAGGTGTCGTTCACGGCCTTGAACCGGTCCAGGTCCATCATCACGACGCAGAAGCAGGTATCCTCCGCCGGACCCTCCAGATAAGCCCGGGCGCGGAAATCGAAGCGGCGGCGGGTCGGCAGGTTGGTCAGCCAGTCCAGGCCCGCCTCCCGGTCCAGCTTCCGGAACTCCAGGGCGTTCTCCAGGGCCACCGCCGCGGAATCCGCGAACACCGCAGCCGGGCCTTCCGCCCTGCGTCCCAGGGCTCGGGGCTCCTTGCCCAGGAACTCCAGGATGCCCAGGACCCGGCCCCGGGACACGATGGGCATGTACAGGGAATCCCGGTAGATCACGTCCCCCCGGGAGATGGGCCGGCCGAAGGTCCTGCGGGGACGCCTCTCCTGGAGCACCCAGGCGAAGGTACGGGGCATCCGGTCCTGGGGGATCGGGGGCAGGCTGTCCGCCCCCCGGGCTCCCATGCAATCCAGCCCGTCCTCCGTGACCGCCCAGATGAACACGGCGTCCGCGGACACGATCCCCGCGCTCTGGGCCAGGATGCGGCCGATGGACTCCCCGGGATTGACCCCCGCGGTGATCACCGTGCTGGCCTGCCGGAGGGCTTCCGCCTCCAGGTAGCGCCGCTCCATCTCCTCCCGCTCGGTCCGTTCCGCCTCGATCCGTGCCATCAGGTCCGTGATCTCGTTGTCGATTCCCAGGTAGAGGGAGGGCACCCCCTCCGCGGTCCTCTCCAGGACGATGGCCCGGGAGCGTACCCAGCGGTACCGGTCCCGGACGTCCCGGAAGCGGTACTCCTCGGAGAAGAAGTCGGCCTTGCCCGTCTGCAGGAGTCCCACCGCCTCCACGACCCGGGCCCGATCCTCGGGATGCAGGAGTTCGATCCAGCGCTCCCGGGTCATCTCGGACTCGCCGTAGCCGCATTCCTTCCAGAGGGTGTTGCACATGCCCTGTCCGGTGGAGTAATCCCGAAGGAAGATTCCCGCGCCCTTGAGTATATATTCCAGTTTTCCGGATTGTATCAGACGGAGTATCAAGGGGTCGGAAGGCTTCTGGTTCATCTGACTTCTTTCTATAGCACGCTTTTCAATGGTAGTCGATACTATATACTCGCCCGGAGGAATTGCAAATATTTCTTCAAGGAATTCCGTTTGTCACGATGCGGAGATAACCATGGAGCTGGACCTTTTCCGCGGCCTACGGGACGCGGATTATCGCAGCCGCGGCCTGATCGTGGCCGAAGGCCGGCTGGTTGTCGAAAAGGCCCTGGAGGCGGGTCTGCGGATCCGGGCCCTGGTCTGCGTGCCCTCGGCCCGGGGCGAGTGGGAAAGCCGCGCGGAAGGCCGCTTCGAGGTCCGGGTCCTTCCCCGGTCCGAGATCGAGACCCTGGCCGGATTCCCCTTCCACAGGGGTGTCCTTGCCCTGGCGGAGCGCCCGGAGGTTCCCGCCCTGGAACCCGGAAACCTACCCCCGGGGAACCTTCTATGGCTCTGGAACGTCACGGACCCGGACAACCTGGGAACCTTGATACGGAGCGCCGCGGCCCTGGGGGCCGGCGGGGTGCTCCTGGGGCCCGGGTGCGCGGATCCCCTGGGCAGGAAAGCCCTCCGGACCTCCATGGGCAATGCCCTCGTCCGGCCCCTCCGCCGGGCGGAACTGGATACCCTTCCCCGGCTCCGGGCCGCGGGGCTCCGGCTGTTCGCGGCCGCCCTGACCCCCGATGCCCGCCCGCCGGAATCCCTGCCCGCCGGAGGCACCTCGGTCCTGGTCCTGGGCAACGAGGGCTGGGGCCTGCCCGCGGAGGTCTCCGACGCCTGCGACGAGCGCGTGGCCGTTCCCATGGCCCGGGACGTGGATTCCCTGAACGTGGGAGCCGCCGGAGCCATCCTCATGTACGTCCTGTTCGGACCCCGAGGGTCGGCGGCCGCCGTCTGACCTCCCCTGTCCACCGTCTACAGTTCACCGTCCCAGTCCAGACTCCCCTCGTCCAATCCGTAGCCCTCCCCGCCCTCGTGGGATTCCGACCCCGAGGCCCCCGCGGGCTCCACGTGGACGACGATGTCCAGGACGTTCTCCACCCGGCGTCGGATCTCCCGCTCGACCGCCCCGGCCAGCTCGTGGGAATCCCGGACGGTCATGGCCCCGTCCACCTCGATGTCCAGGTCGATGTCCCAGGCTCCCGCGATGCGCCGCATCCGGGCCCTGTGGGGCTTTCCGGCCCCCGGGACCGCCCGGACCGCGTCGAACAGGAGGGTATACAGCGAGGTGTCCGCGTTCCCGTCCATCAGCTCCAGGTTGGCCTCCCGGAATATCCCGAAGGCGTTCCGGACCACCCACAGGCCGACCAGGACCGCGGCGACCGGGTCCGCGGCGGGAATCCCGGCGGCCACGGCCAGGAAAAGCCCGGCCAGGACCGCGGCGGAGATCAGGATGTCCCCGGCCATGTTCTTGCCGTTCGCCCTCAGCATCGCGCTGTCCGCCCTGCGCCCGTAGCGGAACTGGGTCCAGGCCAGGAATCCCTTCCCGGCCATGGATATCGCCGTGACTACCAGGGCCGCGGGGTCCGGGATCCGGAGGGGCTCGGGCCGGAGCAGGTTCCCCAGGCCCGAGAGGACGAGCTGGCCCCCCGCGAAGAACAGGATGAAGGCCAGGGCCGTGGTGGCCACGGTCTCCGCCCGTCCGTGTCCCCAGGGGTGGTCGGAGTCCGCGGGCCGGGCGACGACGCCCGCCACGAAGAGGGACAGCCCCGCGATCACGACGTCCGTGGAGGAATCGATCCCGTCCCCCAGCACGGCCAGGCTTCCGGCCCAGATCCCGGTGCCGATCTTGACCAGGGCCAGGATCGCGTTCCCGAACAGGGCGATGAGGGAGGCCCTCCGTAGGAGGGTCCCCCTGTCGATTTCTGCACTCAAGATCCGTCCCCCTTCACAAGCTCCGGAACACTACCGACTTCTTAAATCGGCTCCACTATAGATGGTTTTCGGGTTCCCTGTCCATTTTCCGGTGGATGACCGGGCGGTTCCGGTTGTATCGTTGGGTGCAGGCAAGGAGGAGCTATGGAAGCGCGATCGATCCTTCCCCCCGTCGACGTGATGGACCGGGCGTTCCGGGAGCGGGACGCGGAGTTCGACGGGGTGTTCTACGCCGCGGTCACGACAACCCGGATCTTCTGCCGGCCCTCCTGTCCGGCCCGGAAGCCCGGGGAGGGGCGGGTGGAGTTCTACGCCAGCCCCCGGGAGGCCCTGTTCGCGGGGTTCCGTCCCTGCCTGCGCTGCCGTCCCCTGGAGGCCGGGGGCCGGGCGCCGGACTGGGTCCGGGGTCTCCTGGACGCGGTGGAGGAGGATCCGGAACGCCGGTTCCGGGACCAGGACCTGCGGGAACTCGGGGTGGATCCCGCGGGAGCCCGGCGCTGGTTCAAGCGGGCCTACGGCATGACCTTCCAGGCCTACAACCGGGCTCGGAGGCTCGGCCGCGCCTTCGACTCTCTCAAACGGGGGGGGTCCGTGGACGACGCGGCCCTGGGATACGGCTGGGAGTCCTTTTCCGGCTTCCGGGAAGCCTTCGGCAAGACCTTCGGGGCTCCACCGGGAACCGTGACCGCCGAGGCCGACGGAGCCGCCCGGGCGGTGACGGGTTCCCGGGACTTCGTGCGCCTGGGCTGGATCGAGACTCCCCTGGGCCCCATGGTCGCGGGGGCCGTGGACGAGGGCCTGTGCCTCCTGGAGTTCTCGGACCGTAGGATGCTGGAAACCCAGCTGGACACCCTGCGCTCGCGGTTCCGCCTGCCCCTGGCCCCCTCGGAGAGCCCCCATTTCGAACTACTGCGCCGGGAGCTGTCCGCCTACTTCGCGGGTTCCCTCCGGGAGTTTACGGTACCCCTGGTCCTGCGGGGAACGCCGTTCCAGGAGCGCGTCTGGCGCGGCCTGCTCGAGGTTCCCCACGGAAGCACCGTAAGCTACGCGGCCCTGGCGGAGCGGATCGGGGTTCCCGGGGCGTCCCGCGCGGTGGGACACGCCAACGGGCTCAACCGCATCGCCCTGATCGTGCCCTGCCACCGGGTGGTGAACGCCGACGGCCGGGTAGGAGGCTACGGCGGGGGGCTCTGGCGGAAGCAGGCCCTCCTGGACCTGGAGCGGGGGGCGCGCACCTTCGGGTGAGTCATTTGAGCCGATTTTAAAAGTGCCCGACTTTAAAATCGGCTCATTTGACCAGGCCGAGCAGGACGCCCCCCGCCGCGGCGACCAGGCATCCCGCCAGGGCGGTCCGGGCGGCCCGGGTCCGCGGAGGCGGGTCCCGGAAGACGTAGATCCCGGCCACGGCGCTCACGATGATGTTCAGCTGGGCGACGGAAAAGCCCCGGCCCGTGCCGATCCGCTCCGTGAGCAGGAGCATGCCGTAGTTGCCCGCGGCCCATAGAGCCCCGGACAGCCCGGAGCGGAGGTAGTGGCCGGGGCGCGCCATGATCGGTGCCGCGGGATAGGCCAGGCAGAGCGCCAAGGTACCTGCGGCCATCCCCAGGCTCATGGGAAGGGCGGCGCTCCAGGCGGAAACCCCGCTGGCCCGGATCGGGATGAAGTAAGTGCCGAAGAAGAGGCCCGCCAGGGCCGCCAAGAGCATGCCCTTCACCGTCCGCCCGATGCCCGTGCCGCCGGCGTCTCCGCCCGCGCCGTTCCCGGTTGCCGGTGTCTCCCCCTTGCGGGCGGAGAGGATCAGCAGGACACCCCCCGTCAGGATCGCCGCGGCCAGTGCCGTCAGGACCTTGAGCCCCGCGGAGGCGCCCTCGAGCTCCCGGAAGAGGAGAACCCCCCAGCCCAACCCCACGGCCAGGTTCACGGGCACCCAGATGCCCGCTCCCCGGGCCAGGCCGATCAACTCCGCGGCCGCGAAGGCGGCCACGCCTCCCACGGACCAGAGCAGGCCGCCCAGGAAGACGGGCCAGAAGGAGGGACGGTCCCAGGCGGAACCCGTAAAGAGGAAGACCAGGGCCGCGACAGCCAGGTTGGCCAGGACGGCGTAGAGGGTTTTGGCCCGGGGATTCGGGGACCGGACGTCCTGGGATACCGCCAGCCAGGTGCCCCACCCGAGGACGGGCAGGAGGGCGATCAGGAAGCTGCTCATGGCCGGAGTATATCGAAGGGTACCGTCGGGGGAATAGCCTGTCCGGAAACAGAACCCCGGCCCGGCGAAGTCGGAGTGTTTCTTTTTTACTCACTTCGTAGGGCAATATTTACACACTATTTCCAATCGAAACAATTTTATTGGGAACCTCCCGCTCCTCGTCCGTCCCGGAACGGGAACAAGTCGAAGGTGTGTTGTAGTTATTTATTTTTTATTCCTGCAATTACGTGCATCGGCATTCGCGGCGACCGGACCGAGCAAAGTTGGCACGAATCCTGCTTTACAGTAAGCGAAAGAAAAGACAGCGGCGCCGAGGCGCCGACACCGGGGCAGCGCCCCGAAATACCGAGGAGGTGGATATGTATACCAACCGATGGGAGCCGTCGACGGCTCTGGACTTCTTCGATTCCCTGGACGTCTTCCGGGACGAGATGGAACGCTGGGTGGAAGGGGTACGGAGCCCCGAGGTCCGGGGGATCTTCGACCGCACCCTGACCCCCGCCGTGGACGTGATCGAGACCCGGGACGCCTTCGTGGTGAACGTAGACGTGCCCGGCGTTTCCAAGAAGGACCTTAACGTCACCCTGACCGGCACGGTCCTGAGCATCCAGGGGGAGAAGAAGGAAGAGGAAAAGGACGACAAGGGCCGAAAGTTCTTCCGCAAGGAGACCTGGGCGGGCGGTTTCCGCCGGACCCTGGATCTTCCGGAAACCGCGGATCCCGAGAAGGTGAGCGCGGACCTGAAGGACGGGGTGCTCACCGTCACGGTCCAGAAGCGGGAAGAGGTGAAGCCCCGCCTCATCGCCGTCAACGTCAACTGAAATCGGAAAGGAGGAAGCCATGGA
Source organism: Spirochaetota bacterium (assembly GCA_022703505.1). Lineage (GTDB taxonomy): Bacteria > Spirochaetota > Spirochaetia > Treponematales > UBA12059 > JAAYUR01. Next base: position 191,823 of record JAKLDN010000004.1, read on the forward strand.
AGCGACGAAGAGCCTGACCGCCCCGAAGCGGCGGTTCGTCAATCCGGCCTGCTCCATCTGCGAGGATGAGGGCACGGTCATGGTAACGGTGGAGATGCCCGGGGTCCGCAAGGAAGACCTGGAGATCAAGATCGAGGGGAACGAGCTGGTGATCCTGGGGAAGCGCCCCGAGTCCGCGCCGGAGGGCACCTATCTCCTGCGGGAACGGAGGATCGGGGATTTCCGGAAGACCTTCACCCTGGACGAATCCATCGACCACGAGGGTGTGGACGGCAAGCTCGCGGACGGGGTCCTCGCCCTGACCCTCAAGGTCAAGGCCGCCGCCCTGCCCCGCAAGATCGCTATCCGGTAGACAGCCGTCCTGCAGGCAAGACCCGAGCCCGAGCTCGGGTCTTTTTTTACCCGTTTTCGGGCACGTTCCTTGACATGCCGGGCTCCGATCACCATAGTCCCGTCATGGGCGTACCGGTGACACAGAAAAGCCATCCTCTGTCCCTGGAGCGAAGGCAGTACCTCTGCGAACGCTACGGCCTTTCACCCTCGGACCTGGCCCTCCTCCTGGAGGACCTCTGGGCCTTCACGGAGGAGACCCCGGAGCGGTACGTCCTCCGCCGGCACTCGGAGCTCCAGAAGAGGGGCTGGACAAACGACGGGATCTTCAAGCGCATCGCCGGGGAGCTGGCCGCCGGGAGGTTTTCGGCGGAGCCCCTCTCCCTCCGGCAGATCCGGCGCATCATATACGGATGACCGGCGGCGGCCGGCAAAGGAGCGGACCATGTGCGGAATCATCGGATATACGGGCCCCCGCAAGGCGCTTCCCCTGCTCCTGCAGGGGCTCCACCTCCTGGAGTACCGGGGCTACGATTCCGCGGGGATCGCCCTGGCCACGGAAGGCTCCCTCCGGGTCTACAAGAAGGAGGGCAAGCTGGAAAACCTGGAGGCGGTCCTCCCCTCCTCCTCGGCGGCCAAGTCCGGGATCGGCCACACCCGCTGGGCGACCCACGGGATCGTGTCGGACAAGAACGCCCACCCCCACCTGGGCTCCAAGGGCCGGGTGGCGGTGGCCCACAACGGCATCCTGGACAACTGGGCGGAGATCCGCCGGGAGCTGGAGTCCGAGGGGGTGGTCTTCACCAGCGACACGGACAGCGAGGTGATCGCCCAGCTGGTGGAGCGGGAGCTGGAGACCCGGAAGCCCACGGACGCCGTGATCGCGGCCCTCAAACGGATTTCGGGCACCTACGGGATCGCGGTGACCTTCGCGGACAAGCCGGCTCTGGTCATCGGTGCCCGGAACGGCAGCCCCCTGGCCATCGGCCTCGGCGACGGTGAGGCCTTCCTGGCCAGCGATCCCTCGGCCTTCGCCTCCCACACCCGCAAGGCGGTGTTCCTGCAGGACGGGGACATCGCGGTGCTCCAGCCCAAGTCCTGGGAGATCCGCAATCTCCGGGGGGAACTCTCGGACCGGGAGGCCGAGACCCTGCCCGCCCGCACCGCGGAGGGCGACAAGGGGGTCCATCCGGACTTCTTCCTGAAGGAAACCTTCGAGCAGCCCCAGGCGGTGGCCCGGGCCCTGGGGAACGGGGGCCGCCTGGTCAAGGACCTGGGCACGGCCAAGCTGGGCGGCCTGGACATGGCCCCCCGGGAGATCCAGGGCATCCGGGAGATCGTCTTCGTGGCCATGGGCACGGCCCTGCACGCCGCCCAGATCGGCGCCCGGATCGTGGAGACCTGGGCCCGGATCCCCTCCCGGGCGGAGGACGCCAGCGAGCTCCGGTCCGCCAACCCCATCGTCCACCGGGACGCCCTGTACGTGGCGGTCAGCCAGTCCGGGGAAACCGCGGACACCCTGGCCGCGGTGCGGGAGATCCAGATGAAGGGCGGCCGGACCATCGGGATCGTGAACGGGGTCGGGTCCACCCTGGCCCGACTCTGCGGGAGCGGAATCTACGTGCACGCCGGACCCGAACACTCCGTGGCGGCCACCAAGAGCTGGAGCGCCCAGATCGTCTGCTGCGCCCTCCTGGCCCTTACCGTCGGCCGTTCCCGCTACCTCTCCCTGGGGGAGGGTCGGGAGGCCGTAGAGGAGCTCGAGGCCCTTCCCGGCAAAATCGAGGAGGCCCTGGCCCTGAATGCCAGGGTGGACGAGCTTGCGAAGCGTTGGAGCGGGGCCCGGAGCACCCTCTTCCTGGGGCGGGGTGTGCTCTATCCCGCCGCCCTGGAGGGAGCCCTGAAACTCAAGGAGATCTCCTACGTCCACGCGGAGGGATTCGCGGGCGGGGCCCTCAAGCACGGCCCCCTGGCCCTGGTCAGCCCGGAGGTACCGACCTTCGCCCTCCTGGCGGACGGGGAGACCTTCGACCGGACCCTCTCCAACATGTCCGAGGTCCGGGCGCGCAGGGGTCCGGTCATCGCGGTTACGAACCGGGAGGATCCCCGCCTGGCGGACGCCGCGGACGAGATCCTGGTGGTGCCGCGGTCCCTGGAGGTGCTCGCCCCCGTCCTGGAGACGATCCCCCTCCAGCTCTACGCCCGGGCCGTGGCCTCCGAGCTGGGCCGGGACGTGGACCGGCCCCGGAACCTGGCCAAGAGCGTCACCACCGAGTGAGGACGACGCCCGCGACCCGGTACGAGATTCGCGGAACTGCGCTCCGGTAAAATTGACTTTTACGCGATTTTTTTATAAAATGTCCTTACCATATGAGCAATTCCCCGGCCACAGAGTTCAAGGTGGATCAGAGGGTCGTCTACCCCAGCCAGGGTGTGGGACGGATCACCTCCATCACGGAAAAGAAGTTCAAGGACGTCTCCGTCCTGTACTACATCATCTACCTGGAATTCTCCGATATGACCGTGATGGTCCCGGTGGACAAGGCCCGCGACCTGGGCATCCGCCCCATCGTGCCCAAGGACGAGGCCCTGAAAGCCCTGAACTTCATCGCCGAGGAATACGCCCCCATACCCTCGGATTGGAAGCTCCGGTACCAGATGAACCTGGACCTCCTCAAGAAGGGCTCCGTCATGGACATCGCGTCCGTGGTGCGTTCCCTCTACCACAGGTCCAAGATCAAGGAGCTGCCGATCCTGGAGCGCAAACTCTACGATTCCGCCCTCAACCTGCTGCAGGACGAGGTCTCCTTCTCCCTGGCCAAGCCCAAGGACGATATCGCCGAGATCATACGCCAGAAGCTGGAAGGCTGAGCCCCTAGGGTCTTCGGGCCGTCCTGCGGATGGAGTCGAAGAGGGGAGCGAACCGCGATTCCTCACGGTAGAACACGAGCGGATACCCCAGGGGCGCCTCCAGGCTGACCGGGCCGCCCCGGAAGGTCCGGCTGGTCCAGAAATGGACCCACCTGTCCGGGGGAAGCCACGAGTCCTTGAGTTCCTGGCCCTTGCGAAACACCGGGCAGACCAGCAGGTCCCGGCCGTACAGGTATTGGTGATCCAGGAAGCGGACTTCCGGGTCCTCCTCGTAATGCGTCCACAGATGTCGGATCGGGGGCAGCCCCGCCTCCGAGCACTCCCGGGCGGCCGCCGCGTGGTAGGGTTCCAGGGCCGCGAAAATACCCGCCATCCGGACGAAATGCCGGAGGCAGGCGGGGTCGGTCCAGTATTGGCAGTCGGAAAGGGGCTTGTTCCCCTCCTGGGTCCGGAAGACCGGGGAAAACGCGGCCATCTCGAACCATCGCTCCAGGCATTCGGGCTTGCGGGCCCCGAAGGCTCCGGAAACGCAGCCCCCCGCGTCGAAATGCCAGAACCCGGCCCCGGACAGACCCGCGGACAGGCCCGCGGGCACCACGCTGGACAGGCCCGCGGCGTCGCTGAAATCCGAAAGCTGGACCCCCGCCCAGAATCCCGACGCCAGGGTCGAGGACCCCGCCCAGCCCGATCGCTGGAAAAAGGCGATCTCGCCCGAGGCGCCCGCCTCCTCGATCGCCTCCCGGCCCGCCCGGGCCCAGAGCACGGGCCATAGGTTGTGGAGGTCCTGGGCCTTCTCGCCGGAATGCAGGACCGCGTCGTCCGGGAGACATTCCCCGAGGTCGGCCAGCCAGCCCGACATGCCCGGGTCGATCATCCGGGAGCGGAGCACGTCCTTGACCCATCGGAACGCCCGGGGGTTCGTCAGGTCCGGCATGACCGCCGTTTGGGACCCGGCCCCGAACCGGTACTCCCCGCCCCCGGGCGAGCGGACCAGGAGCCCCCGCTCCCGGGCCTCGGCGCACAGGTTTCCCTCGGAAGCCAGGAAGGGATTCACGTAGCCCAGGAACCGCACCCCTTCCGAACGCAGGGAGGCGATGAATCCGGGGAGGTCCGGATAGAGGTCCGGGTCCGCCTCCCAGTTCCAACGGGGCTGGAGCCCCTGCCGGGTGTCCCGGGCGCCGCACCAGTCCCGGACCCAGACCGCGGCGACCGGCGCCCCGGCCGTCCGTGCGGCGTCCAGTTTCCGGAGCACCTCCCCCGCCCCGCCCCCCACGCCGAGGATCGCGCCCTTCCGGGTCCAGGGAGGGATCGGCGGCGGACGCCCCACGCGGCAGGCCAGGGAGGAGACCGTTTCCGCGGCGCTGCCCCCCCGGCCCAGGGAAATCTCCCGGGGGGTCTTCCGGAATTCCAGGACCGTCTGCCGGGAAGAGCGGAAGTCGAAGCGGGCGAAGGAATCCGTGTCCGCGAATACCCAGTATCGATCGGTGGAGACGAAGCACGGAAGGGGCAGGTAGGTCGAGCGGATCCGCCGGGGGTTCCGCTTGAGGTTGGCGGGTATCGGAAGGGGACAGAGCTCCCGGGCTCCCCCCCGATCCTCCACCCAGAGCGGCACGGACCGGCCCTTGAGGTCCAGCGGGCCGAACCGTTCCCCGCATCCGAGGATGGCCTCCCCGGGTACGGCGGCCAGGCGGAACCGGAACCGGTCGTACCGGTCCCTCGGCCGCTCGAGGGTCAGCCGGAGGATTCCGTCCGCGTGCCGGGCGGACAGCCGAAGCCTGCCTTCGAAATCGATGACCGCGGATCCGGGTGCCGCTTCCTCGGCCCGGAAGCGGCGGAGGGGGGTCCACTTGATCCCGCCTTCCCAGGGAGCGGCCCCGCGCTTCCCGCCCTCGGCGGTCCGGCTCACCCCCAGCTCCGCGCAGGGCCTGCGTTCGGAATGGGAGAAGACCCGGTGCCCGTCCACGGAGAGGGTGAAGCCGCCCGGTTCGGCATCCAGGGCGATCAACGGAGCCCGTCCCTCCCGCGGCATCACTGCGCGAACAGTCGGACCATTTCCGGGTTGTGGAAGAGCTCGGCGTACTTGCGGGCGGAGAACCCGAGCTTGTCCTTCAGATCCGGATCGGCCCCGTAGGACAGGAGCTTCCTGCACAGGGGCACGTCGTTCCGTCCAACCGCGATGACCAGGGCGGTCTGCCCGTCCTTGCTGGACAGGTTGGGATTGGCTCCGCGCTTCAGGAGGTAGTCCACGGCGTCCGCGCTTCCCGCGGCCGCGGCGTCCATGAGGGCGGAGTAGCCGCGGTCCTCGCTCTGCAGGTCCAGGGCCGCGCCGTGCTCCACCAGGAGCTCCGCGACGGCCTGGTGCTTGCTCCTCAGTGCCAGGCCCAGGAGGGTCACCCCCGCCCGGTCCCTCATGTCCGGTATCATCCCGGCCCGAAGGAAGAGTTCCACCGCCTTGACGTCCCCCTGGCGACAGCATTCCGCCAGGGACTCGGACCTGTAGGGAATCCCCAACTCCAGAAGGGAAGCCCGGGCCCGGCTGCGGCCTTCCCGCACCAGCCATTCGGCCCGCTCGGTCTCGTAGTAGGCGGCCGCGCGATCCAGGGAATCCAGGACGGTGACCCCCGTCAGGTATCCGGGGATCCGGAGGGAGGCGTCCTCCCGGTACACGGCCAGGCGCTTGTCGTTGCCCAGGCACCAGCCCCCGGTGAAGGCGAACCAGGTGGAATGGACGCTTTCCCCGGAGACCGCCAGGAGGATGTGGGAAGCCTTGCGGATCCGGAATTCCAGGGGCTTGCGGGACTCGTCCTCCCAGGAGGGGCCCAGCTTCAGGGCATAGGCGGAGATGCCCGCCTTGCCCAGATTCTTGAGAAGAGCCAGGGCGGTCTGGGAGTCCTTCGATCCAAGCAGAACGGCTACTTCCAAGGCTCGGCACTCCTGGGTGACGGGATCGACCGGACGGCGAGCCTCCCCGGGAGCGCCGGGGGACTCCCTTAGTTCTTCGGCAGGTTCGGGGCGAATCCTTAGCGGGACGGTCGGCGATGCCCGGGAGACCTCAGAGCCCCCGTTCCCGGAGGGCCGCCCGGTTGCTCTCCGCCTTTGCCTTCGACAGGGTGTTGAGGCTTCGGAAGACCAGGACCCCGGCCACGAGGAATAGGGCCGGAAGCAGGGCCGTATGCACCCGGATCCCCGCGACGGCGGCCGGGGAACGGGGATCCCGGGCGAAGCCCGTGGCCGCGTGGACCGCCCAGAAACTCAGGGCCTGGACCGCGTAGGAAAGCCGCCCCGCGAAGGCCCGGAACCCCAGGTAGACCCCATCCTCCCGCTTCCCGGTGCGGACCACGATCCCGTCCACCACGTCCGCCAGGGCGGGCCCGATGAGGAGCCAGAATCCGCCGAAGGCGGTCCCCCAGAAGAACATGGCCGCGACGAAGGCCCCGTAGGTCCGGGCCGCCAGAAGGGGAAGGCAGAACACGGCCAGGACCAGGGCGGCGGCCTGCAGGAGTCCCTGGACGTCCCCCCGCCTGCGCAGGAGGACCGTCCAGATCGGCACCGCGGCCAGGGCCCCGAGGAGCATCCCCGCGAAGATGAAGGTCGTGCTTCGGCCGCCCAGGACGTAATCCCCCACGTAGTGGATGGAGGCGGTCATCGAGATGGTCGCGGACTGGTAGAAGAAGAAGAGCAGGATGAAGGCCAGGAAATCCCGGTCCCCCAGGGCCTCCCGGAGGCGGGCGAAGAACCCGGGTTCCTCGGACGTGCGGGCCGTCTGCTCCAGGTAACGGCGGATCATGGAGGGAGTCTCCCGGACCCCCGGGAGGAGGAGCAGGGCGGACACCAGGGCGACGGCGGCGAAGATCCAACCGTTCGCCGTGTAGGAGGCGGGATCGCCGTACCGGATCACCAGGGTGGGAAGGATGGCTCCCCCGGCGATGCCCAGGACCCCCACCACCGTCGCTACACCCGCGGCCTTGGCCCGCTCCGCGGTGCCCCGGAACCGGTCCGGGAATACGGACTGGTAGTTCAGCTCCCAGACGGAATAGAGCCCGTCGTACAGGCACACCGAGAACACGAGCCAGCCGAAGAGGAGGCCCGGGTGGGTTCCGCCGGCCGGGGATCCCGGGGGGGCGAAGATCAGCACGAAGGATAGGGCGCACAGCACCGTGCCCGCGGCTATCCAGGGGAAGCGCCTTCCCAGCCGGGCCGCCCAGGGTGTGGGCCGGGCGGTGAGGTACCCGATCAGGGGATCGTTCACGGCGTTCCACAGGGAGTAGACGATCACCCCCGCGGCCACGAGGCCCGCGGACAGGCCCAGCTCGGTCTCGTAGTACTTGAACACCAGGGCCGCGAATCCTCCCGTGAGGAACTCCGCCAGGAACTTGCCCATACCGTAGCTGGACATGGTCGGGAAACCCGCCTCCTGTGCACCCATCGCCTCGGTTTTGTCCGACATAGTGGCTCCTTCGGATATGGAGAGTAATGCCCCGGGGGCGGGGGAACAAGGTCCGCACCCCGGATGGGAATTTTTTTCCCGGGTCCGCGGGTGTTCCTTTCCTGCGGATGCCGGCGCCCGGGGTCCCGACGGACCCGCTCCCGGCGAAAACCCGCTAATTAAGCTCCGGGAACCGGGAAACCGCCGCTTGGGACGGTTGGCACGATTGTTGCTATATAGTGTTCATCCTATATCCGGGAACAATCCCGGACATCGGAAAACCAAGACATTCGGAGGATCGATATGAACAGGAAACGAATAACCGCGCTTCTCGCCCTCGCCACCCTCACGGCAGCCGTCTTCGCGGCAAGCGCCGCCTGGGGCTCCGCCGGGGCCGCCGCAGTCCCCGCGGGGGAACTCACCCTCGAGTCCATGCTGGCATACGCCATCCAGGACGAGTACCTGGCCCGGGCGGAATACATCGCCATACAGCAGAGGTACGGAATCCAGCGCCCCTTCTCGAACATCCAGCGCTCCGAGGAGAACCACATCGCCTGGCTGGTCGATGCGTACAACACCCATGGGCTCCCGGTACCGAAGGACGAGGCGGGCCGCTACGTCAGGATCCCCGCATCCCTCAAGGACGCCTTCCAGACCGGAGTGGACGCCGAGGTCGCCAACATCGCGATGTACGACCGGTTCCTGGCCACCCCGCTCCTGGCCCGGCCGGAGAACGCCGCCCTGCGGGACCTCTTCACCCGGCTCCGGGACGCGTCCCAAAACCACCTGCAGGCCTTCCGCACGGGCTTGTCCCGGTACTGATACTACAGAGTACCCTCCCGGCCGCGGTGCCGCCGCGGCCGCCGCCCCCGGCGCGCAGCCGCGGGGCGGTTTTTATTCCCCCTTGCCCGCCCGGAGCCAGGGACAGAGCCGGCGTTCCGCCAGGTCCGCAAGGCCGAAGAGGCCCAGGGCGAGCAGGGAGAGGGCGGCGATCCCCGCGAAGGTCGTGCGGTAGTCCGCCATGGCGTAGGCGTTCATGATGAGGTAGCCCGCGCCGTACCGGGTGGCGTAGTTCTCCGCGAAGAAGAGGGCCGCGACGCCCATGCCCAGGCCCAGACGAAGGGACGTGAAGATCCGGGGGAGGACCGCGGGGATGTAGAGATGCCGCAGAAGCTCCGAGCGTCCCATCCCCAGGGAACGGGCGGCCAGGAAGAGCCGTCCGGGGATCTCCGCGATCCCGTCCCGCACGGACACGAGGGTCTGGAACACGGCCACCGCGGCGACGAACAGGATCTTGGACAGGTCCCCGATCCCGAAGAGGATCATGAACACCGGCAGGAAGGCGACCTTCGGAACCGGATGGAGGATCCGCACCGCGGAGCCCAGCAGGAACTCCGCCCGTCGGCTGGCCCCCAGGGCTATGCCGAGCGCGGATCCGAGCAGGATCTGGAGGGCCGTGGCCGCCAGGACCCGGGCCAGACTGGCGGCCAGGTGGACGGCCAGGTCCCGCCGGGCCAGGTCGGCCAGGGTCGCGAAGGTTTCCCCCGGGGAGGGGACCGCGCTGGTCCCCAAGCCCAGGTGGAGGACCTGCCAGGCCGCCAGGACCAAGAGCGCCCCGGGGAGGACGGACGCCGGGAAGCCCCGGCGCGCGGGATCGGACCGGCCGGAGGGGCCCGGGCCGGGGAGCCCCGGGCGCGTCACGGCTCCCCCTCCAGCAGGCGACGGACGCCCAGGCAGAATTCGTAGTATTCCAGCCGCTCCCGCAAGGACGGATCCCCGAACAGGGGGTTGTCCAGGACGGCCCGGATGCGCCCCCGCTCCATGACCGCCACGGAACTTCCCAGGAAGACCGCCTCCTCGATGTCGTGGGTCACCAGGACCACCGTCAGGTTTTTCGGCGAATCGGAGTGGCTGCACAGGCCCAGGACGGCGCGCTGGAAAGATTCCTTGGAAAGGGCGTCCAGGGAGCTGGAGGGCTCGTCCAGGAGGAGGAGATCCGGCTCCGCGGCCAGGGCCCGGGCGATGGCGGTCCGCTGACGCTCCCCCCCGGACAGCTCCGCGGGGTACTTGTCCGCTCCGTGACCCACGCCGAAATGCTCCAGGAGGGACAGGGCCCGGTCCCGGTCGGCGCCGCGGGAACGCCGGTCCTGGGCTTCCTTACCGGCCCGGGACCCCCCGCGGCAGCCGAGCTCCACGTTCTGCAGTGCGGTCTTCCAGGGGAAGAGGCCGTAGTCCTGGAACACCAGGGCGGTACCGGACCTTTCGGCGGGGGGGCGGTCGTCCACGTGAAGGGAGCCGCCGGCGGCCGGTACCAGGCCCGCGATGGCGTACAGGAGGGTGGACTTGCCGCAGCCGGAAGGGCCCACGACGGCCAGGGAGGACCCCCGGGGCAAGGATAGGTCGAGGCCGTCCAGGGCCCGGTCGAAGGCCGGTCCCGCGGACCGCCCCGCCCGTCGCCCGCGGGGATAGTCCACGGTCAGGCCGCGCGCCTCGATCATCCGGATTCCGCCTCCGGCCTCAGCGGGACGCGTCCAGGAGGTATCGTCCCCAGTCCAGGGTCACGGGCTTGCCCTGGAGGCCCTCGATCCAGGCGGAGACCTTGTCCAGGTACCCGCGGCTCGGAAGCCGGGTCGGCCGGTACTCCGGCAGGGCCATCAGGTCACGGACCCGGGGATCCAGGCGGAGCCGCTCGACCAGGATGTCCCGGGCCAGGGCGGGGTCCGCCCGGATGTCCGCGACCGCCCGGTCCACGGCCCGGTTGAAGGCGGCGATCGCCTCCCGCTTGGCCCCGGCGGCCCGGGCGGTGAAGACCATCACGTCCGGATAGAAGTCGTCCTTGTTCTCGAAGACCCGCTTCTCCAGACCCGCCAGCTGGCCCATGGAGGCGATGGGTTCGGGAAGGCAGGCCATGTCCACCTTGCCCCGCTTGATCATCTCCAGGCGGGCGGGGATGTCCGTGATGAAGACCTTCTCGATCTCGTACCGGCCCGCGAGCCACGCGTCCGCCAGGTAGTTGGAGACGCTCACCTCCATCATGGCCACCGAGGCCTTCCGGCCCTCCGGGAAGCCCGGGCGCACCAGGAAGGGGAAGGACCCGTCCGTGGAGCTCGTGATCCGGAGGTCGAAGCCGCCCTGGACGTTGTAGACGAAGGCGACCAGGTCGCTCATGGACCCGTCCACCGCCCCGGACTGTAAGGCCACCTGTCGCTCCGTGGCGTTCGGGAAGACGACCAGCTCGACGGAAACCCCTTCCCGGGCGAAGTACCCGCGCTTCTCGGCCAGCAGGGCCGGGGCGGAGTCCACGGCGGGCATGAGCCCGACCCGGAGCTCCGGGCCCGCCGCGGACAGGGGAAGGGCCGCCGGGGCGAGCAGGAAAAGGGCGGCCGAGAGGCGGAAGGACCGGCCGGAGCGGGGCTTGGACCGTATGGAACGCGGCCCCCGCGGGGCCGGAAGGGCAGCGGGCATGTTCGAGACCTCCTGGGTTCCGCGCGCTCCGGGGGCTGGAGGGAGCGCCCTTCCTATGCTACCCTCGCCGGCGGGGCCGGTACAATACCCGGCCCGATCCTTCGAGGACGAGGAAGGTGATCCCGTCATGGAATTGCTCGAATGCGGCCTTCCGGCCCTGATCCGGGACCTCTGGATCGCGGCCCGCCCCTTCTCCCTGAGCCTGGCCCTGTACGCCACGAGCGTGCCCCTGGCCCTGGCCTTCCGGGTGGGGATCCTGCCGGGCGACCGGCCGTGGGTCGGGGCCTTCCGGGCTCTGCTCGTGACCCTCTCGGGCCTGGCCGTCCAGGCCGCCACGAACCTCATCAACGACTACTTCGAGAGCGGCATCAAGGGCGCCCCGGAAGCCGAGCGGAAGTACCGGTTCCTGGGCCGGGACCGGGGAGCCTTCGAGATCCTGGTTTTCCTCCTGGCCCTGGCCTGCTTCGGGTTCACGGCCCTGGCGGGCATCTACCTGGTCCTGACCGTCACCCCGGTACTCCTGTGGATCGGCGCCCTGGGCCTGGCCGGGGGCTATTGCTATACCGGGGAGCCCGTCGTCTACAAGCGCTTCGGGCTGGGGGCGGTCCTGTCCTTCGCCCTCCTGGGACCCCTGATGAACTATGGGGCCTGGCTGGGGGTCGGAGGGACGCCTTCCTGGCTGCCCGTGCTGGTGGCCCTGCCGACTTCGCTGTTGATTCCCGCCATGATGCTGTCCAACGAGATCCGGGACGTGGAGCGGGACGCCGAGCTCGGCATCCGTACCCTGACCGTCCGGATCGGGCGGAAGGCGGGGCAGGCCGTCTACGACGGCTTGCTGCTGGCGACCTTCGGGTGGGCCGCTGCCCTCGTGCTCCTCGACCTGGCGCCTGCCGCGACCCTGGCCTCCTGGGCCGCCCTGCCCCTGGCGGTCCGGGCCCGGGTCCGGGTGGCCGAACGCCGCCGGGATGCCATTCCGGCGACCAACCTCCTGCATCTGGTGTTCGGGGCGCTGTATATCGGGGGATTGTTATGGTAGCCGGTGGACTGGGGACTGTGGACGGAATTGTCTACCGTCCGCGACGGCCGGCTAGGCTATAGCGAATGATTCGGCCGAGGTCGGAACACACTTCCGACTACTGTCCACCGTTCACTGTCCACCGTACACCAGCTTCCACGCCTTCCCGACTCCCGTAGGGGTCTCCTCGAGCTCCCGGAACTCGTAGGGCTGGCCGGCCACGGCCTGCCGGACCGCGTCGGTGGCCAGGATCTCCCCCGCCTTGGCCACGTCCTCCCCGAGCTTGCTGGAGGCGTTGACCTCCCGGCCGAAGACGTCGGCGTCCCCGATCCGGAGCATCTTCCCGTACCCGAGGCCCACGCAGAGCAGGACCTTCTCCTCGTCCGAACGGGTACGGTTGTAGGCGTCGCAGGCGGCCTGCATCTCCAGGGCCGCGTGCAGGGCCTTGGCCGGGTTGCGGAAGATCACCAGCATGCTGTCCCCCTCGGTCTTGAGGAGGATGCCGTCGTTGTCCTCAAGGACGGGCACCAGGATGCGCTCGCTCTCGTAGATGGTCTGCAGGAAGTGGATGATCCCGAACTTGGCCACGTTCCGGGAAAACCCCGAGAGGTCCGTGAACATCACCGCCCAGTCCTCCCCGAAGAGGTCCCAGATCCGGCCGTCGATCCTCTCCCGGTCGGAACCCGGCTTCAGGCGCTCCTCGATCAGGCGTTCCAGGCGTTCCTCCGAGGCGGTGGATCCGATACGGCGGCGTACGGGCATGGGGGACCTCCTGAGAGGAGTGTAATCGGTAAACGGTGAACAGTAAACGGGAATGACTTCGGTCCGCGTTGGGTGGCAACGCTAAATCGTATGAACCGGCCGCGACTCTGGGGTCCCTTCGGTCCGCAGTCCACTGTCCGTCCTTACGGCACCACCTTCACGGCCCGGTACCCCGCGTGGTTCACGGCTCCCTCGAGCTGGGGGCCTCCGAAACCTTCGCCCTCCACCGTCGCCTCGCCCTTGAGGAGGTCCACGTCCGCCTTGGTCACCCCGGGGACTCCCTCCAGGGCCTTCTTGACCCGCATGACGCAGTGCCCGCAGCTCATGCCCTCTATGGTCACGATCTTCTTCACGAATCGCTCCTTCGGGGGATCTAATATACCCCCCAGGGGTATATTACTACGAACTCGGGAAAAAGAAAAGCGCCGAGCTGCCCCGGCGCACGCTTTCTCGAATCACCACGGAGGGCACGGAGAGGAGAGGATCCGGAATACGGGGATTCCAGAAACCTCGACGAAGCCCGCAGGGCTTCGTTGCCCGACGGGGCGGCTTATGCCGCCCCGTCGGTCAGCCTCTGTAACACAGGATCGGGCACCGGGCGGCGGCCACCTCGTCCAGGCGTCCCACGGGGGTGACGTGGGGTGCCGAGTGCAGCAGCTCGGGCTCGGTCCGGGCCTCCTCGGCGATCTTCAGCAGGGCGTCCGCGAAAGCGTCCAGGGTCTCCCGGGTCTCGGTCTCCGTGGGCTCGATCATCAGAGCCTCGGGGACGATGAGGGGGAAGTAGATGGTCGGCGGATGGAAGCCGTAGTCGATGAGACGCTTGGCGATGTCCAGGGTGTGCACCCCCTCCACGAAGTTGCCCATGGCCACGAACTCGTGCATGCAGCCCCGGCCGTACTTCAGGGGGTAGACCTTCTCGACCTTGGCCTTGAGGTAGTTGGCGTTGAGCACCGCGGTCTCCGCCAGGCGCCGGAGCCCCGGGGCCCCGAGCATGCGGATGTAGGTGTACGCCCGCACCAGGACCCCGAAGTTGCCGTGGAAGGCCTTGAGGCGGCCGATGCCGGCCTTGGGCATGGCCATGTCGAAACGCCCGTCCTTCTTGACCGCGATCGGGCCCGGCAGGTAGTCCGCCAGGCGCTCCCCCGCGGCGACCATTCCGGATCCCGGGCCCCCGCCCCCGTGGGGGGTGGAGAAGGTCTTGTGGAGGTTGAAGTGCATGACGTCGATGCCCGCGTCCCCGGGCCGGAAGATCCCGGTGATGGCGTTCAGGTTGGCCCCGTCGCCGTACACGAGGCCCCCCGCGTCGTGGACGAGCTTCGCGATCTTCTCGATGTTCCGCTCGAAGAGGCCCAGGGTGCTGGGATTCGTGATCATGATCCCCGCCACGGTGTCGTCCAGGGCCGCCGCCAGGGCGGCCAGATCCACGCCGCCGTCGGCGTCGCTGGGGATCGTGACGGTCTCGAAGCCGACCATGGAGCAGGTGGCGGGGTTCGTGCCGTGGGCCGAGTCGGGGATCAGCATCTTCACGCGCTTCAGGTCGCCCCGGTCCCGGTGCCACTTGCGGATCATCAGGACCCCCGCCAGCTCCCCGTGGGCCCCCGCGGCGGGCTGGAGGCTGGCGGCCTTGAAGCCGCCGATCTCGACCAGCATGGCCTGGAGCCGGTACATCAGCTCCAGGGCGCCCTGGGAGAACTCCGCACCCGCCAGGGGGTGGGTGGTGCGCCAGCCCGGGAGGGAGGCGGCGGCCTCGTTGGCCTTGGGGTTGTACTTCATGGTGCAGGAGCCCAGGGGGTAGAACTCCGTGTCGATGGAGTAGTTCTTCTGGGACAGCCGGGTGAAGTGCCGGACCGCGGTCAGCTCGTCGATCTCCGGGAGGGGAAGGTCGTCCCGCAGGAGCCCCTCGGGCAGGGCGGTCTCGGGGACGTCCGGTTCCGGGAGGGCGGCGCCGCAGCGGCCGGGGGCGGAGAGCTCGTAGGCGAGGGGTTCGGGTCGAAGGTTCACTTGGAGGCCTCCTTGAGGGACGCGGCCAGGAGGTCGATCTGCTCCTTGGTGTTCATCTCGGTCACGCAGACCAGAAGCTCGTGGGTTCGGTCCGGCCAATACCGGGAGAGGGGGAGTCCCGGCACCACGCAGCGCCGGGAGAGCTTGTCGTAGATCGACTGGGCGGGCACCGGAGTCTTGACCAGGAACTCCTTGAAGAAGATGTCCTTCGTCACCGAGAAGCCCGGAAGCTTGGCGATCTCCGCGGCGGCGTAGTGGGCCTTGTGCCAGCAGAGCTCGGCCACCTTCCGCAGGCCGTTTTTGCCGAGGGTGGCCAGGTAGATGCAGGCCTGGAGCATGACCAGTCCCTGGTTGGAGCAGATGTTGGACAGGGCCTTCTCCCGCCGGATGTGCTGTTCCCGGGCGGAGAGGGTCAGGACGAAGCCCCGGCGCCCCTCGGCGTCCGAGGCCTGACCGGCGATGCGTCCGGGCATCTTGCGCACGTACTTGGACGCCGCCCCCATCATGCCCAGGAAGGGGCCGCCGTAGTTCATCGCGTTGCCCAGGGCCTGGCCTTCCGCGGTGACGATGTCCGCTCCGAGTTCCCCGGGGCTCTTGAACAGGCCCAGGAGGATGGGGTCCGCGTGGACCACCAGCAGGGCGCCCGCGGCATGGACCGCGTCCGCGACGCCGGACAGGTCGTGGACCCGTCCCTCGAAGTCGGGATAGGCGGCGACCAGGCAGGCGGCCGAAGGATCCAGGGAGGCCGCCGCGGCGGCGGGAGTCCCCGCATACTCCCGGATCTTCACATCCAGGGGCTCCAGATAGGTCCGGATGACTTCCTTGTATTCCGGGTGCAGGGCCGCGGGCAGGACCACGGTCTCCCGGCCCGGGGCGTTCCGGGCGGCCATGAGAACGGCCTCCGCCAGGGCGGTGGCCCCGTCGTAGTGGGAGGCGTTCATGGCCTCCACTCCGAAGAGCGAGCCGGCCATGCTCTGGTACTCGAAGATGGCCTGCAGGGTGCCCTGGGAGACCTCGGGCTGGTAGGGGGTGTAGGCGGAGAGGAACTCCCCGCGGCTCGCGATCGCGGGAACCAGGGAAGGGATGAAGTGGTTGTAGGCTCCCGCTCCCAGGAACCAGGCGCAGGTCGAGGACGAGAGGTTCTTGGCCGCCAGGGCCTCGATCTCCCGGAGGATCTCCATTTCCGACAGGGCCGGGGGAAGGTCGAGCTCGGGATAGCGCAGCTTCTCCGGGATATCCCCGAAGAGGGACTCCACCGACGGCTTCCCGATGACCGCCAGCATCCGGCTGCGGTCGGAATCCGTGTTGGGTATGAAGGGCACGATTCGCTCCTTACGGCCCCGTAGGGCCCTGGGTACGGAGAGCCGTCCGGGTACCGGGCGGTTCGCCCTCCCGGTAGCTCGGCGGCCGCCGGGCCGGCCTCAGTGGGCGGCCGCTTCCTTCTCGTAATCCCCGGCGGAAAGAAGGCCGTCCCACTCCGAGGGGTTGGTCGGCTCGAACTTGATCAGCCAGCCCGCCCCGTAGCAGTCCTTGTTGACCGCCGAGGGGTCCCCGCCCAGAGCCTCGTTCACGGCGGCGATCTTGCCGCCCATGGGCATGTACAGGTCCGAGGCGGCCTTGACCGACTCGATCACCCCGAAGGTCTCGCCCTGCTTGAGGGTCTTGCCCACCTCGGGGAATTCCACGAACACGATGTCCCCCAGGGATTCCTGGGCGTGGTCGGAGATGCCGGTCACGATCAGGGAGCCTTCCTTGCGGGCCCACTCATGGGAACTGCGGTATCGGGCTGCGGCGTCGATCTTCATATCGTCTCCTTCAGAATATAGTGAGAATATCGTTCACCGACGATACGCGGGAACGTACAGCGGGCGCTTCACGACGACGGCATCCTTGGGCTTGCCGTGGATCACGACCTTCAGGGGCGTCCCGACCTTGGACAATTCCGGAGGGACGAAGGCGTTGGCGGCGTACTTCTTGACTGTGGGGCAGAACATGCCCGCCGCGCAGAGGCCGACGGTCCGGCCGTCGGTCGCCTGCACTTCGTAGCCTTCCCGGGGAACCCCCCCGGTCACGTCCAGGCCCACGAGCTTCCGCGCCGGGCCTTTCTCCGCCAGGTCCGTCACGGCCTTCTTGCCCACGAAGTCCTTTTCCAGGTCGCAGGCCCACTTGAAGCCCGCCTCCACGGGGTTGATGGACGGGGAGATCTCGTGGCCGTGCAGGGGCATCCCCGCCTCGAAGCGCAGGGAATCCCGGGCGGCCAGGCCGATCGGCGCCGCCTCGATGCCCTTCTTCGCGGCCAGGGCCAGCAGTCCGTCCCAGAGCTTCACGGCGTCCCGGGCGGGGAAGAAGAGCTCGGCCCCGTCCTCGCCGGTGTAGCCGGTGCGGCCGACCAGGCAGGGGACTCCCAGCAGGGAGCCTTTGGCGCTGGTGAAGCGGGTCATGCCGGGCACGTCGAAGTCCGCGGCCGCGCCGAGGAGCTCGATCGCCCGGGGGCCCTGGACGGCGATCATGTAGGTGTCGTCGGAGAGGTCCTCGACCTTGACCCCCGCGGGGGCGTTCTTCCGGAACCAGGCGTAGTCCGTCTCGCGGTTGGAGGCGTTCACCACGATCCACCAGCGACCCGGCAGCCGGTAGATGAATAGGTCGTCCGTCACGCCTCCGTCCTCCGCCAGGAGGAGGGAGTACCGGGCGTCCCCGTCCTTCATGTCCAGGACCCGGGCGCTCACCATGCGGGAGACGAAGTCGTCCGCCCCGGGGCCGGAGACCTCGATCTGGCCCATGTGGTCGATGTCGAACAGTCCCACGGAACGTCGGGTGATGAGGTGTTCCTCGACCGCCCCGGTGGGATAGGTTATGGGCATCTCGTACCCCGCGAAGGGCGCCATCTTGGCGCCGCGGGCCGCGTGCCAGTCGTGGAGAGCTGTGGATTTCAGGGTGTCCTCCTTGGAACGGGACGGCCGGCGGGGGGATGCCGCCGACAGGGCAATTCTAGCATCGAAACCGGGGAGCCGCAAGGACACGAACCGCCCCGAATGTCACGACGATCGAGGCACCGGGAAGGATCGAGACGCCGAACCTTGTACGGCAATAAAAACGACCCCCTAGAAGGAATTCCGGGAAAGGGGCTGGCCGATATAGACCCCCTCGCCGCCCAGGAAATCCCGGCGCTGACCCTCCACCAGGATCTGCACGTCCTGGACCGTCGGGAAGGCCGTGGCCGTCCAGACCACCTGCTTGAGCTGGCCGGCGTATCCCTCGATGCCGTAGGAGTTGTACATGAAGGCCTCCGAGAAGTTCAGGTAGGCGGTGGTGCCGCGCACCTGGGCGGACAGGAGGCGCGTCCCCTGGGGAATGAGGGTGATCAGCTCCTTCCGGAGCTCCTCCTCCCCGGGGCCCCTGAGCAGGGAGCCGATCGCGTCCGTCAGGGGAGAATCCGTGGCGGGGATCGTGCGCTTCACCTCGTGCCGCGCGATGACCCCATCCCCGTCGATCTTCACGAAATAGAGGGCGGCGCTCCGAGTCTTCACCGGTCCGGGTTTTTCCGGCTGTGCCTCCGGGGGCTTGGCCGCGGGGCTCTCGGGCGGGGGAGTCTCCACGGGGGCGGGCTTCGTCCCGGGACCCACGGTCACGGCGTCCCCGCCCGCGGGCTTCTTCGGGGGTTTTCCGGAGGGCTCCTCCTGCACCTGGGGGGCGGGAGCCACGGGCGCGGGAGCCGGCGCGGAGGGTTCCCGGCCTCCTTGGGTGGAGACGATGTCCAGGAACTTCGTGGATTCCAGGGTCTGCCGAATCCTGCCCAGGTTGGCGAAGACCAGGACGAAGACCACGCAGAGGGCGACGAGCCAGATCAGGCATCCGGCCCCGACCCGGGAATTCTTCGAGGATGAGGACGACGAGGAGGAACGGGAGCCGCGTCGGGAACCAGCCATGGGACCATGATACGACATGGGAGGGGGATCGGTAAACAGTGGACCGGGGCCGGTCACAGGTCGAAAATATCGGTCTCCGGGTCGAAGGGACCGTCGGGGCGGACCCAGGCGCCCCGGAAGGAGAAGGGCGCGTGGATCTGGACCAGGAGTCCGTCCGCACGGAGGGAGTACCGGCCTTCCACGGGCCGGTGCCCGGAGATCCAGCGGGCCCCCTCCTCCGCGGCGCCGCGACCCAGGAGCCCCTCCAGGGTCTCCGCCGCGGCTCCCGGAAGGGCCTGGCCGTTCGCGGTCCAGGTCAGGGCTTCCACGGTGTCCGGCGCCGCCTCGATCAGCTCCGCCTCGGAGAGGGGGACGGCGGGCTCCGCGTGGCTGGCCGCGAAGCGGGCGCCCCGGGCCGCCAGGGGCAGGGACTCCTCGAAGGAGGCCAGGGCCTCCCGGAATTCCGGGGGCGTGAAGGCCGAGAGCCAGGCGGCGCACATGGCCCCCTCGTCGGCGAACTTGTAAAACCCGTGGTCCCCGGAGCCCTCCCGGTTGCGGGAGTTGTCGTGGTTGCCCTTGAGGCAGGCGGCCCGTCCGGGAGCCCGGATCAGGGTCCGGGCCAGGACATCCAGGGCCGAGAGGGCCCGGGCCATCTCCTCGTCCATGGCCTCCCGGAGGGCGAACCCGGTCAGGGCTTCCCGGTAGGCCCGTTCCCATCGGAGCGGGGCGTCGGGGCCCTCGGAATGGAAGAGATCGCCCAGCAGCAGGAGGAACGCGGCTCCCTCGTCCAAGAGCTCCAGGACGGATCGGGATCCTTCCGGGGGAATCCATTCCAGGGCCCGCCTAAGGAGTCCCGCCCGGGTGTGCAGGTCCGGGAGGACCAGGACGGGGAGTTCCTCGGGAAGGAGGAGGAGGCCTCCCGGCGCCCCGGAGGGTTTCCTGGGGCGAAGGGCGGGATCGAAGTCCGTTTGGATTCCGGCGGCCCTGCGGAGAAGGCCGGCCGTCTCCCGGAGGTCCGGGAGGGCGGGCCGGGTTTCCGCCCGTCGCGCCCGCCGCACGAGCTCGTCGGCCCGGCGTCGCCGCGCGGCGCCCGGGAATCCGGTCCTAGCCCGGGCCGCCATCGCCCGACGCCAGGGACTCCAGGAGGCTCCGGGCCAGGGGGTCCCGGGGGTCCAGCTCCAGGGCCGTGCGGAAGAACCTCTCGGCCTCGTCCGGCCGTCCCTGCTTCAAGGCCAGGGTGCCCAGGTTGGAGACGATCTTGACGTTGTCCGGCTCCAGGCGGAGGGCGGCTTCCAGGCGCTTGCGGCATTCCCGGTATTCCCCGAGTTCCAGGAGGCAGATGGCCAGCTCGTTGTAGGTGTCCGCGTCCTCGGCTCCCAGCTCGATCGCCTTCTCGAAGGCTTCCCGGCCCTCCGCCCAGCGTTTGAGCCGCCGGCAGCCCCAGCCCAGGAGGAACCATCCGTTCCAGACCTTGGGATAGGACGATAGGAATTCCCGGGCCTTCCCGATCCCCTCCTCTTCCCTTCCCAGGCGGATGAAGTCGTAGGCTTCCTTGAACAGGGTATCCAGGCTGCCCTGGGTCCGGAGCTTCCGGACGATCTCCCGGGCCCGGGCGACCCGCTCCGCGTCCTCGCCCAGGGTCGCGTAGGTCTCGAAGAGCTCCCGGGCCCGGTCGTAGCCCCGGTTCTTGAGGTGGAAGAAGGCGGCCTCGTAGTAGGCGTCCGGAACCGGGGGCTCGAAGGCCAGGAGGCGCCGGTAGAGGTCGAAGGCCCGCTGGGAGAACTCCTCCTCCAGGCCGGGGTTATCCAGGCGCCCGTACTCCTGGGCCCGTTTCTCGTACACCGAGGCGAGGTTGAGGTAGGACTCGGGCCGATCCGGGTAGAGGCCCCTGAGGGCGCGGAAGATCTCCTCCGCCACGTCCAGGTCCCCGTTCCGGCTTTTCAGGATCCCCGCCTCCGACAACTCCCCCAGGATGGAGGGCTTCACGGTGGTCACGAAGCGCCGGAAGTAGTCCGCGTCGGGATGGTCGGGGCGGTACGCCAGGACCCTCAGCATCCCGGCCAGGAGGGCCTCCAGGACCAGGTCCCCGGGCCGGAAGCGCTCCGGGTCGCCCCCGGTCTCCACGGGCAGGGCGATGGAGGGATCCAGGAGGAACCCCCCTATGGAGCGGGCGAAGTCCTCGGGGAGGCGGACGTACACGATGTTCCGGAGCCGGGCCTCGTCTTCATCGTCCATCGGTTTCTCCGCCGCCCTTGGAGCCCGGAGTCCCCCCGGGAGCCTGCGGGCCTTCCTCGGTCCTGGGTCCTCGGATCTGAACGACATAGTCGTTGACGTGGATCTTGTAGTTCATGGGTACCTGCTGCTCGTCGAACTGGATGGCCACCGCCGCCAGGTCCTTCCGCCCCTCGACGTCCTCGTAGCGGACCACCTTGCCCTTGATGTCCAGGGCCTCCCGGGGCTCGTCGAATTCCAGCCGGAGCAGGCATTCCTTGCCCACCAGGAACTTGGCCAGGCCCACGACGATCACCTTGGCCCCCCCGAAGGAGAGGTCCCGGATGATGCACTTGCGCGGGACCCCCTGGATGAAGACGAAGGTGTCCTTGGATTGCAGGCAGATGCGGCGCATGGAGTCCGCGGTCAGGAGGATCCGCTCGTCCCGGCGGCGGGTGGAATTGACGTTGGCTTCCAGCAGGCGGCCCAGGATCTCGATCAGGTCGTCCGGAGGCTGCTGGGTGTACTGGATATTGATGAACTGGAGGTCCCCGTTGGACTGGGCGTAGGGGGCGAACCCGGTCACCTTGCCGGCCACGAAGAAGGCCCGGGGATCGGTCTTGTCGGAGATCTTGAAGCAAAAGCGCAGGCTGACCATGTTGTTCGCCCGCTTGACGCGTTCCCCCAGGGCGCTCTTCGCGCTGGCCAGGATCTTGGCTCCCGAGAACGAGGTGGAATAGATCACGCAGGGCCACTGCTCCCCCAAGCACTTCAGGCAGACCTGCTGGGGAAGGAGGGCCGTGGATTTGATGACTTCCTTCGTGAAGGTGACGTCGATCGTCCGGTAAGCGTCGTAGTATTTTGAGATCTGCTGGCTTGTGAGTATGGCCATACGGATCGAATATAGGGCATCCGGGCCGCCGAGGTCAACCGAAGCCGGGGTGTCCACTAAGTCGGTTACTTATTGGACACCCCTTGCATTTTCTAACGTTCTCTTGAGAACGTTAGAAAATGCTACACTAAAACCAGCTGTCCAAAAAGCTATCCGGGCTTTTTGGACAGCCCCCTCCTTATTCCTTCCAGGGAAAGATCATGCCCTTGAGGGTCCGCTTGCCGAGCAGTTCCCGCTCCTCCTCGAGGAGCTCCTCCCAGGGGACCTTCCGGCGGTCCGCCCCGGGATGGGCCTCCAGCCAGTCGTACTTCTTGAGGACAAGCCTCAGGGCGACCACGGATCCCAGGACGGTCCCCGAGAGCCCCGGGACCAGGAAGGCGGAGAAGACGGACACCACGAGTCCCGCGGCGGAATAGAGGGCCAGGAGGATCGAGAACCCCAGGTTGTCCGCCAGGAGCAGGAAGCACTTGCGGACCGAGGCCTTCACGGTCCCCGGGAGGAGGGCGCGGACCGCGGGGAACCACTGGAGGGCCAGGAGGGCGATCAGGAAGCACCAGAAGAGGGTTCCCGCGGCGAACCAGCCCAGGAAGCTTCCCCGGGAGAGGTAGAAGGGCACGGAGATCCAAAACAGGACGAGGGCGGCGGAGAGCGCCGCCCCGAAGGCCAGACCGAGTACCCCGCGGCGCTTCAGGGCTTCCCGGAACGCGGGGAGGGAGAGGTTCCGGTATTCCGCGGCGTCCTTGAGAACCTCCGCGCATACGAGGGAGTAGGCGGACAGGACCAGGAAGCCCAGGCCCGGCCAGACCGCACCTCCGGGAAGCTCCAGCGCCAGGGGCGCCAGGACGAAACCGGCCAGGAGCGCCAGAGCGCCGAGGTTCAGCGCCACCAGGCCCCAGAGGTGGTCCCAGCCGTCGAAGAACGCCTTTTTGATGAAAAAGCCTGTCATAATCGACGGTTTACCGCATCCTTGACAAAGTGGCAAGCCCGTCCCTATGCTCCGGCTATGCCGTTTTTATAGGACGGTCATCCGACATCCCCAGAGGCAGGCCCATGGAGGATCAGTACCGTTTTCCGCTCGAAAACTACATGTCCCAGGAACAGTTCGAGCGGATCGAGCGGTTCGCCAGCGACAAGGAAACCCCTTGCCTGATCGTCGATCTCGACATCGTCAAGAAAAAGTACGCCCAGCTTAGGGCCCTCCTGCCCTACGCCGAGGTCTACTACGCCGTCAAGGCCAATCCCATGGACGAGGTGGTCTCCACCCTCCGGGACCTGGGTTCCAGCTTCGACGTGGCCACCCGATACGAGCTGGACCAGCTCCTCCGGCTGGGCGTGGATCCCGCACGGATGAGCTTCGGGAACACCATCAAGAAAGAGAAGGACATCGCCTACTTCTACGAGAAGGGGATACGGCTCTACGCCACGGATTCCACCGCGGACGTGGAGAAGATCGCCCGGGCCGCCCCGGGTTCCCGGGTCTTTTTCCGGATCCTGACCGAGGGCATGGGAGCGGACTGGCCCCTGTCCCGAAAGTTCGGGAGCCACCCCGACGAGACCCGCCGCCTGGTCCTGCGCGCCAAGGACCTGGGCCTGGAGCCCTACGGGATCTCCTTCCACGTGGGCAGTCAGCAGCGGGACATCGGCCAGTGGTCCACCGCCCTCACGACCACGGGGGGGATCTTCAAGTGGGCCCGGGAGGAGCACGGTATCGAGCTCCAGATGGTCAACATGGGCGGAGGCTTCCCCTCCAACTACCTGGAGCCCACGAACGCCATCGAGGCCTACGCCGAGGACATCAAGAACTACCTGCTCAACAACTTCGACGGACGCTGGCCCCGGGTCATCATCGAGCCCGGACGGTCCATGGCGGGGGACTGCGGCGTGATCGTGACGGAGATCGTGAACATAGCCCGGAAGTCCCTGCACGACCTGTACCCCTGGGTCTTCCTGGACGTCGGCAAGTTCGGGGGCCTCATCGAAACCCTGGACGAGGCCATCAAGTACCCGATCTATTTCAAGGGCTCCGGAAAGCAGGTGGACGTGATCCTGGCCGGGCCCACCTGCGACTCCATGGACATCCTGTACGAGAAGACCACCTACATGATGCCCACCAGCGCCCGCATCGGGGACCGGGCCTACATCCTGACCACCGGGGCCTACACCCAGAGCTACAGCTCCATTTACTTCAACGGCTTCCCGCCCCTGAAGGCCTACGTCCTGGACTGACCCGGTTCGCCGATCACAAAAAAAGCCGCCGGCATCGCCGGCGGCTTTTTATTTTACGATGCCCGCGGACCTTTCAGAACCGGGTCTCCGTCCGCACCAGGACCCCCGGATACCCGAGGTCGGCCAGGCGCCTAACCAGGGCGTCCCGTTCCGAGGGCGAGATGCCCGTCAGTACCACCCGGGTGTAGGCACCCTCGGTCTCCAGGGAGGGGTTCATACCGGAAAGCCGGAGACGCTCCGCCGTTCGCCCGGCGTTCGCAGCGTCCCGGTAGGAGGCCACCTGGATGCGGACCGTCACGGCCGGGCCGGAGCCCGCCGGGTCCGGGGCGGCCCCCGCCGCGGGGGCTCCCGGCGCGGCCGTTCCGGAGCGCAGGACCTCGATCAGGACCCGGGCGGTTCCCGACTCCACCATGCCCAGTGCCCGGGCCCCCGCCTCGGACACGTCCAGGATCCGGCCCCGGGCGAAGGGCCCGCGGTCGTTGATCCGGAGGACCGCCTCCCGGCCGTTGTCCAGGTTCCGCACCCGCACCAGGGTGCCGAAGGGCAGGGTCCGATGGGCGGCGGTCATGGCCTCCTTGTCGAAGACCTCCCCGTTGGCGGTCCGGCGTCCGTGGAAGCCCGGGCCGTACCAGGAGGCCTCCCCGGTCTCCGCCTCCGCCGCGGAGAGGGGGGCGGCCGGGAGGCAGAGGACCAGGATCAGCAGAGCGGCGGTATTCCGATACATCCTGGATTCAGTATCGGCGGGCCGGGCTCATCCCATCAGGGCCCGAGCGGCGGCGAAGATCTCCGTGTAGAGGGGCTCGACGTCCTCCGCCTCCACGCTGGAGAAGGCCACCCGCAGCCACTTCTCCTGCAGGGCGATGACGCCGATCCCCTTCTCGTCCAGGAGCTTCTTCCGCAGGGTCTCCGCGGATACCCCGTCGCACTCGAAGCTCATGAAGTACCCGGAGTTGAAGGGAAGGGGCCGGAGGCAGGCCGGGGCGGGATGCCGGGCCAGGAAATCCTTGACCTTCCGGTACCGCTCTTCAAGGATCTTCCGGTACCGGGCCTTCTGCTCCTCGTAGCCGGGGGTCTCCAGGGCCTTGTGCAGGATGTACTGGGTCGGGGCCGCGGAGTTGGACACGCAGGAACGGACCACCCCCATCACCTTCTTGACCAGGGCTTCGTACTGGTCCTCCTGGAACCCCGGACAGCCGAAGGTCAGGAAGCCCGACCGGAAGCCCCAGACGTAGTCCTCCTTGGTCTGCCCGTCCACTTTGGCGGCCAGGATGCGGGGGTTCCGCCCCGCCAGCCGGGCGAAGAGGGACTCCCGCAGGGTGCCTTCCTCGTACTGGAGGCCGAAATAGGCGTCGTCCGAGACCACCAGGATGTCCGTCCCTCCCGCGGCGACCTGCTCCAGGGCGGCCACGAGGGCCTCCGCCTCCGCCAGGGTCGGGGAGTACCCGGTGGGGTTGTTCGGGAAGTTCAGGATGGTCACCACCTTGCCCCGGACCCGGCCCTCGGTCTCCAGGGCCGCCTTGAAGCCCTCCACGTTGAAGCCGCCGCTACGGGTGAACATCGGATAGGTGGCCAGGCGGGCGCCCTTGCGCTCCTCCAGGATGAGCCGGTAGTTGGGCCAGAAGAGGTCTGGCAGCACCACCGCGTCGCCGGGATCCACGAAGAGGTCCGCCAGGAAGGAGACGCCGGCGGTCAGGCCCGGCACCACCACGGGCAGGGAGACCGGAACCCCCTTCAGGGAGGGGTTCTTCCGGAGGAGCTCCTCCTTCCACCGCTTCCGGAGCGCGGGCACGCCCGCGGTGGGGGCGTAGGCCACCGCCTCGACGGGGGAAAGCCCGGGAAGGTGGGCCCGGATCGCGTCCAGGATCATGGGCTGGCCCTTCACGTAGGACATGCCGATAGTGGCGTTAAAAACCTTGGCCTTTTCCGAGGCTTCCGCGGACTGGGAAAGGATGCCCTTGGGGAAATACATCCGGGTGCCCGAGGCCGATAGCAGGCGGGCGGCGCAGGTTCCCGTAAGGGTCCGGTTCAGTTCTTCCGCTAGAGGGTTCATGGAGGCCTCCTGATTTGGGTGCTTCGTTGCTCTAACAGGGTGTTGAAAAAGGCTATAGAGCCTTTTCAACACTTCCTTAATGTCGCAATTGCGCAGAGAACCGTAAGGTTCTCGAGCAATTGTATAGCAGGTTGTTGAAATGCCTCGAGTATTTCAACAACCTGCTAAACCGTATAGGAGGTTACTGTGAGTGTCAACGGGAAGTGGACAGTGGACGGTGGCCAGTGGACGGAAGATAGGACAGTTCGCGGCCTACTTCCACGCTCCGATGACAGGAATCGGTAATCGGGCACTGTAGACCGTTCACCGGCCATAGGATCTTTTTGTGTGGATCGACGAAACCCGCAGGGCTTCGTTGCCTTTTGCGGCGGCTTCGCCGCCTCAAAGCCCTTGACATAATGGATATTCACTGTCCATTATATCTATATAGTTTTATTGCTATCTCGCAGGAGGGAGTGCATATGAAGAAGATTCTCGCGATCGCGTTGATCCTGGCCGTCGCGGGCGCCGCGTTCGCCCAGGCGCCCAAGGACGGCTTTTACTTCGCCGAGCAGACCGAGTTCTCCAAGAGCGGCTGGCGCTATCAGGCCGTCCTCGAGGTGAAGGGCGGCAAGATCGTGTCCGCCAACTGGAACGGCGTCAACAACCTCGGGCTGGCGGACAAGAAGACCGTCGCCAAGGCCGGCCAGTACGGCATGGCCAAGGTCGCCAAGCAGGGCGAGTGGGACGTCCAGGCCGCCCGGGTGGAAGCCGAACTCGTCAAGGTCGGGGACGTTTCCAAGATCGCCGTGAAGGCGGACGGCAAGACCGACGCCATCTCCGGCGTGTCCATCACCGTGAAGGAATTCTTGGACCTGGTCCCCAAGGCCCTGGCCGCGGGCCCCGTCGCCAAGGGTTCCTACAAGAAGGACGGCTGGTTCTACGCCAAGGACGCCGCCTTCGACCGCAGCGGGTACGCCGCCACGGCCCTGATCACCATCGTGAACGGCCGCATCGTCGGCGCGGTTTCCAACGCCGTCCACAAGGACGGGGGCGACAGCAAGTACGTCCGCGCCGTCAAGGGCACCTACAAGATGAACGCCAAGCAGGGAGAGTGGAACGTCCAGTCCGAGAAGATGGCCGCCGCCCTGGTCAAGGCCCAGGAAGTCTCCAAGATCGCCGTGAAGGCGGACGGAAAGACCGACGCCATCTCCGGCGTGTCCGTGACCGTCGGCGAGTTCTTCAAGATCGCCGCGGAAGCCCTCAAGGCCGCCCAGTAAGCCCGAATCCGGCCGGCTCGAATCCGGCCGTTCCGGACTCTGTTGGATACGCCCGGGACCCTTCGTCCCGGGCGTTCCTTTTTCCCGCCGCGGCACCCGGATTTGGCGCTAAGCCGAAAGCCTGCATCCTCCGAAAATTGAAACGGTAAGTCTGCCCGGCATCGGAATGGCCGGCGGGCCTTCCCAGGAGGAAGCTCATGAAACAGTTCGCCATCCGGGGCACCAGCCAGGCGCCCTCCGTCCTGGAACTCATCAACGAGATCGAAAACGGATACTTCGTCCGCATCATCCATACCCACGAAGACTGGGAGGACGTCCGGGAAGAGTTCATGACCAAGGAACTCTTCGACACCTGCGTCCGCACCGGATACATCGCCGAATTGTCCGCCTGAAACAAGGAGTCAGACGCCGGGCGACGGGTCGAACTCCCGTCGCCGGTCGTCGAGAAGGAATCCGCCGCCGTCCGACGGTTCCCTGACTCCTGACTCCTGACTGCTTCCCTTCCAGTCTCCCGGATGATATCCTGTCCCCGATCGGCGTCCGCTGCGCTGCGCGGCGGGACGCGTCGGGAGGACTCCATGGGCTCGAACGCCCCCGCCCAAGCGAAAAGCTTCCAGAAACGTCTTTCCGAACTCTACGGCAAGACCGAATCGGCCTCCCAGGCGAAGCGGTACCTTGACCTTGCCCAACGGGCCTCCGAGGCCTTCGGCGGCGAGCCTCGCTTCTTTTCCGCGCCGGGCCGCACCGAGCTGGGCGGGAACCACACGGACCACAACCGCGGCCGGGTCCTCTGCGCCGCGGTCACCCTGGACATCGCCGCGGCCGTGGTGCCCTCCGAGGGCACCGAGGTGGAGCTCTGGTCCGACGGCTGGGAGCGCCCCTTCCGCGTGGACCTCGCCCGGACGGATCCGGTGGCCTCCGAGAGAGGCACCACGGAGGCGCTGATACGGGGGGTTGCCGAGGGCTTCGCCGAGGCGGGGTACCGCACGGGGGGCTTCAAGGGCATCCTGAACTCCCGGGTGCCGGCGGGCTCCGGACTGTCCAGTTCCGCGGCCCTGGAAGTCCTGCTCGGGACAATCCAGTCGGGATTATACAACGACGGCAAAGTACGGCCCGAAGAGCTCGCCGGGATAGGCCAGCGGGCGGAGAACCGGCACTTCGGCAAGCCCTGCGGGCTCATGGACCAGACCGCGTCCGCGGTGGGCGGGATCCTGGTCATCGATTTCGAGAATCCCGGGACTCCCCGGATCCGGAAGATCAAGGCGGATTTCGAAAAGGAAGGCTATGCCCTGGCCGTGGTATCCACGGGGGGCAGCCACGCGGACCTGACCGAGGACTACGCGGCCATTCCGAGGGAGATGCGCGAGGCCGCCTCGGTCTTCGGCAAGGAGACCCTCCGGGGCCTGGAACCCGGCCAGCTCCTACGGAAGCTGCCGGAGGTCCGCGCCGCGGCGGGAGACCGGGCTGCCCTCCGGGCCCTGCATTTCCTGGAGGAGAACGAGCGGGTCCTGTCCATGGCCAAGGCCCTGGAGGACGGCCGGGTGAAGCGGTTCCTGAAGCTGGCCGGCCGCTCCGGATCCTCCTCCTGGCGCTATCTTCAGAACGTCCTGGCGCCCGGGGACCCCCGGAACCAGGGGCTGGCCCTGGCCCTGGCCCTTTCCGAATTCCTGCTGGGCAAGCGGGGCGCCTGCCGCGTCCACGGAGGCGGCTTCGAGGGCACCCTCCTGGCTTTTATCCCCCTGGACGGTTTCAAGGAGTACCGGGAAACCATGGACCGCGTCCTGGGTCCGGGCTGCGTGACCCGGCTGAGGATACGGGAAGAAGGCGCGGGGGAGATCCGGCAAAAGGAGACGTAGCGATGACAAAGGTCCCGAACAGCTTCCGGCCCTTCCTGGGCACGACTTTCCTGATCGGCTTCGGTTTCTTCACGATGGGGCTCATGGATCCCCTCTACGACACCTACGTGCCCATCTTCCTGGGCAAATACATCCGATCCATGGGCATCGTGGGGTCCGTCATGACCCTGGACAACATTTTTGCCCTCTTCCTGATCCCCATCGTCGCGGTCTGGTCCGACAAGATCCGTTCCCCGATCGGGCGGCGCATGCCCTTCATCCTGGTCACCCTGCCCCTGACGGCGGTCTGCTTCGCCTGGCTCCCCTACGCGGCCGCGGCCTCCCTCGCGGCCCTGGTGGCGGCGATCTTCCTGCTCAACATCTGGAAGCAGTCGGCCCGGGGCCCCGTGGTGGCCTTGATGCCGGACATCGTGCCGGGGGAATTCCGCTCCGAGGCCAACGGCGTCATCAACACCATGGGCGGCATCGCCAGCATCGTGGGTACCCTGGGGCTGGCCCGGCTCATGGACCTGGACGTCACGCTCCCCCTCCTGGGGCCCTCCAAGGGCCGCCTGCCCTTCCCGATAGCGGGAATCCTGGTCGTGGCGGCGACGGCCCTGCTCTTCGCCCTGGTGCGGGAACGCGGGACCGGGGACGCGTCCGCGGAGCCCCGGGTACGCCTGCTGGAATCCCTTAAGGGCATCGCGGGCAGCGGGGACAAGAGCGCCCTCCTGATCCTGGCGTCCCTCTTCCTGTGGTTCCTGGGGTACCAGGGGGTCCTTCCCTTCATCGGAAAGTACAGCGTCGAATCCCTGGGGGTTTCCCAGGGGCGGGCCGCCTTCGCGGCGGGCATGGTGGGTATAGCCTACGCCCTGTTCGCGATCCCCTCGGGCTATGTCGCCCACCGGATCGGACGGAAGCGGGCCATCCGGACGGCCCTGGCGGCTCTCACGGTCCTGGTATCCCTACTCTTCTTCCTGGATCCCCTCGCGTCCGCCCTGGGACTGGCCGGGATGGGCAAGGTCTACCTCTTCTGGGGTCTCCTGTTCTTCTTCGGATTGTTCTGGGTGACCGTGGTGACGAACTCCTTCCCCATGCTCTGGCAGATGTCCCGGTACGGCACCGTCGGGATCTACACGGGCCTGTACTACACCTTCAGCCAGGGGGCCGCCATCCTCTCCCCTCCCCTGACCGGCGGGATCATCGACCTGGCCGGCTACCGGGGGATCTTCGCCTTCTGCGCCGTATGCATGGCCGCGGCCTTCACGGTCATGGGCTTCGTGAGCGGCGGGGAGCCCGAAGGGGCCGTCGCGGCATCGGGGGCCGCTTCATGAAAAGGCGTCCGACGCCGGGGCCCTCCTGATGGACGCCCTGGCCTCCACGATCCGCAAGCTCCTGGCCTCCTACGAGGAGGCCGGGGGCATCAACCACTCCGACGGCCCCAACCTCCCCTCCAAGCAGAGCGTGGCCGCCATCGTGGACGACCTGGAGACCCTTGCCTTCCCGGGCTACCGGAGGGAGGACGGCATCGTGGACACGAACGCCGACTTCCTGATCGGAGAGCTCGTCCACAGGACGGCCCGGAACCTCGTCCGGGAGCTGGAGCGCAGCCTGGACTACCGGCTCCGGATGGAGACCGGCCGGGGCTGTCCCGCGGCCTGCCACATGGAGGCCCGGGACCTGGCCTACGACTTCCTGGAATCCCTGCCGGGCATCCGGACCGTGCTGATGGAGGACGTGGCCGCCGCCTTCTCCGGGGATCCCGCGGCCAAGAGCGTGGAGGAGGTCATCCTCTCCTATCCCGGCATGGAGGCCATCGTGGCCCACCGCTTCGCCCACTGGTTCTGGGAACGCCGGATCCCCCTCCTGCCCCGGATGATGAGCGAATACCTCCACGGCAAGACCGGGATCGACATCCACCCCGGGGCCCGGATCGGGCGGATGTTCTTCATCGACCACGGCACGGGGGTGGTCATCGGGGAGACCGCGGTCATCGGGGACCGGGTGAAGATCTACCAGGGGGTAACCCTGGGTGCCCTCTCGGTGCGCAAGGCCGAGGGGGACGTGAAGCGCCATCCCACCATCGAGGACGACGTGACGATCTACTCGGGGGCCACCATCCTGGGGGGCCAGACCGTCATCGGCCGGGGCTCCGTCATCGGGGGCAACGTCTGGCTCACCCGGTCGGTGCCGCCCTACTCCCGGGTCTACATGCCCCAGGGGGACTTCATCCTGGAGTGCGACGGGGGTCCCCAGACCCTGGCCTCCGGCTGCGAGGACCGGGACTAGGAATCCGACCCGTTCCGATCGAACAGGACGACCGGCCCGGCCTCCCGGGTCCGGATATCCTCGAGGAAGCCGGTCTCCTCCCTGCGGATCGCGGTCAGCCGGGTCCGGGGGATCCGCTTGAGCAGGACCCTGCCGGTCCGGGAATAGAAGAAAATCTTCCGGGGCAGGTCCCCTCCCACGTCCCGGGCCAGGACGGGGATGCCCTCCCCCTCCAGGTAGGAGAAGGTGAACCGGATGTTGCTGTCCGAGATCCGGCCCGCGGAGCCTCCCGAGAATTCCAGCAGGGAGGCGGCCCCGAAGACCTTGGCCCGGAGGTCCCGCTTCCGGACACCCTTCTTCAGCATGTCGTTGATCAGGAGCTCCATGGCGTACATCCCGTACCGGGCGCTCTCGGAAAGCAGGGGTTTGGCGGTGTCCACGGACCCCGGGAGCATGAAGTGGTTCAGGCCCCCGATCCGCGTCTCGACGTCGAAAAGGGCCACCGCCACACAGGAGCCCAGGACCGTGGAGAGCACGAGGTCCTCGCCGGTGGAGTAGTACTCGCCGGGGTGCAGGGTGACGACCGGAACCGGGAATCCCCGGATCTCGCAGCGGTACACGGTCCCTCAGAACAGGGTGACTTCGCCGGACTCCACCCCTTCCTCCACGGCGAAGTCCCCCAGGACCCCCGCGGTCTTCTTGTGGGTGAAGATCGTGAAGCGCTCGACCATGCGGCGCAGGCGGTCGTTCCGGATGGAGTGCAGATCGTCCCCTCCCCCCTCGATCCCCTCGGCCTCCAGGGAGGCCCGCCGCTTGAGGGTCTCTATCTCCTTTTTAAGGAGTTCCAGGGTGTCCTTGAGCCGGGCGAGCCGGTCCAGGGAGGCCCGGGCCGTCCGTATGAGGTCCAGGAACTGCGGAGTGTAGAGCCGGAACGAGGCGATCGCCTCCCGGACCCGTTCCCGGGAGGACTCCAGGCGCCGGAGCTCGTCCTCCATGCGGCGCACGGAAAGGGCCAGCCTCTCGTCGTTCCGCTCCTGGACCTTGTCGTAGGCCAGGATCTCCGCGCTGGCGGTCTTGATGAAGGTCTTGGTCAGGTCCGTCGCCTGGCCCACGTCCCGCCCCAGGCTCTCGGTGATCTCGATCATCCCGGCCACGGTGTTGGAAACCACGGACAGGGCCCGGGTACGGGCTATCTCGATCCGGGACGCGACGACGATGTTCTGGAACTTGCCCAGCAGGGACGCGAGGACCCGGAAGGAGTCGTTCAGCTGCCGGACCTGCTCGGAAAGGCTCCGGCCCGCCGCCAGGGCCCGCCCCTTCAGGGCCAGGTAGGTCTCCGCCTTCCCCGCGGCCTCCCCGGAGCCGATCCCGAAGTCCTCGCAGATGCTCACGGTCCGCTGGCGCCGGACCTCCAAGTCTTCCACGAACTTGACGACCTCGTCGACGTGGCCCCCCATGCCGGACACGCCTTCCCGGATGCGCTCGATCACGTCCGCGAGCACCGACACCGAAAGATCCGCGACCGCGGCGGTAAAGACCAGTTCGTCCTTGAGGGAGACGGTCGGATCCTTGAACACCTCCCGGAGGGAGAGTATGACGTGGTCGATGGACTGGCGGAGGATGTCCTGGACCTGGACCCCCTGCATGATCCCCAGGATGGGATTCCGGACCCCCGCGGCCTCCTGGGACAGGGTTCCGAAGGCGGCGGCCGCCTCCTGCACGCGGGTGTCCAGGGCGGAAAATCCCTCGGAGAGGGTCCCCCGGATCTCCTCGAAGAACCGCTCCTGGAGGGCGTCGAGGTCGGTCAGGATGGCCCCCAGGGACCGGAAGGATTCCAGGAGCTTCCTCCCCTGGGCGCTGATGTCCTCGGTCACCGAGATCGTCTTGAAGGAGATCTGCTTGAGCTCGTCGGTGATGACGGAGAATCCGCGTCCCGCGGACCCGGACTTCAGGGCCGCGGTCAGGGCGTTCAGGGAGACGATCTCCATCTCCTCCGAATCGGTCCGGACCCGGGCGATGATCTCGTCCAGGGCCGCGATGCGCTCGATGCCGGCGTTGACGCTGGCCAGGAAGGTCTTGTCCCGCTCCCGGAGGTCCCGGAAAAAGCTGGAGGCGGAGGCCAGGAAGTCCTCGGCCGAGGCCTTCTCGGACCCGGTCCTGGACTGCCGGATCGCGGCCAGGGAATCGCCCGCGGTCCGGGCGCTGGCGTCCGTCTCCGCCACGAGCTTGGGGAAGAGCTCGCCGAGGGACAGGTAGGTGGCCTCGAGCTCGCGCTCCGTCTCATGCAGGCGCTCGATCAGGGAGGAGACCCCTCGTTCCAGCTGGTCGCTCATATCAGGGTAACTATACGTCATTCCCGGATCGAAGCGCAAGGAAAGCCGGTACGGTACATCCGCATCAGGAGCGGATCCGGAGAATCGACAGGGTCCTGCGGGACCGGACGTCCACCTCGAAGAGGGCCCCCTGGATCCCGGCCTCGCCCTCGGCGGATTCCATCTTGAGGGGCATCTGGGTGAGGCTCCGGCGGAGGCAGATCTCCGTCTTGACCCCGATGACCGAGTCGGCCGGACCCGACATGCCCAGGTCGGTGATGTAGCCGGTCCCCCCGGGGAGGATCCGCTCGTCCGCGGTCTGGACATGGGTGTGGGTCCCCGCCACGACCGAGGCCTCGCCGTCCAGGTGGAAGCCCAGGGCCTCCTTCTCTTCCGTGGCCTCCGCGTGGAAATCGATGACGGCCAGGTGACTCTTGTGCCGTTTCAGGATCTCCTTGGCCGTACGGAAGGGGCAGTCGATGGGATACAGTCGCTCCCGCCCCTGGAGGGACAGGACGAGCCAGGGCACGCCGTCCTTCTCGAAGGCCCGGAACCCGGATCCCGGGGCCCCGGCGGGGTAGTTGGCGGGCCTTAGGATCCGGGGCTCCGAATCCAGAAGCTTGTCGATGTCCTTCTTTTCCCAGACGTGGTTGCCCGTGGTGATCACGTCTATTCCCAGGGAAAACATCCGTTCCGCGGCCTCCCGGGTGATCCCGAAGCCTCCGGCCGCGTTCTCCCCGTTGGCGACCACCAGGTCCGCCCGGGTCTTCTTGATCAGCCCCGGGAGCCCCGCGAAGAGGGCCCGGAGGCCCGGGTCCCCGATCACGTCTCCCAGCATCAGCACCCGGACGGTATCCTGCACGCCGTTCTCCCCGGCCCAGACTCGGGCCCATTCGGGCGTTGAAGCCTTGGAGCGCTTCTACAACCCGAAAAAGAGGGAGCGGCGCCCCGCGCCGCTCCCTCGCTTGTCGATCCGCAAACCTCGACGAAGCCCGAAGGGCTTCGTTGCCGCGATGAAAAAGCGCCTAGCGCTTTTTCATCGCGCGTATTCGACGATGCGAGTCTCACGGATGATCGTGACCTTGATCCGTCCGGGGTACCGCAGGTCCGTCTCGATCTTCTTGGCGATGGACTTGCACAGGTCCTTGGCGTCGTCGTCGGAGACCTGCTCGTTGTTCACCAGGATCCGGAGCTCCCGGCCGGCCTGGATGGCGTAGGCCTTGTCCACCCCGGAGAAGCTCTCCGCGATGTTCTCCAGGTTTTCCAGGCGCTTGATATAGTTGTCCAGGGTCTCCCGGCGGGCTCCCGGCCGGGCCGCGCTGATGGCGTCCGCCATCTGGACGATGACGCTCTCCGGGCAGGAGGGCTCCACGTCCGCGTGGTGGGATCCGATGGCGTTGATGACCCGGGGATCCTCTCCCAGCTTTCGGGCCAGTTCCATGCCGACCTCCGCGTGGTTCTGGTCCGAGTCCGTCTCGATGCCCTTGCCGATGTCGTGGAGCAGGGCTCCCCGCTTGGCGATCTCCCGGTTGAGGCCGATCTCCGCGGCCAGCATGCCCGCGATGACGGCCACCTCCTTGGAGTGGGCCAGGACGTTCTGGCCGTAGCTGGTCCGGTAGTGCAGGCGGCCCAGGGCCTTGATCAGCTCGGGATTCAAGTTGTGGAGGCCCAGGTCGAAGACGACCTTCTCCCCCTCCTCGAAGATCTTCTGGCTGATCTCCCGGGTGACCTTCTGGACGACCTCCTCGATCCGGGCGGGATGGATACGCCCGTCGGAGATGAGCCGTTCCAGGGACACCCGCGCGATCTCCCGGCGGACCGGGTCGAAGCAGGAGATGACGACCGCCTCGGGGGTATCGTCGATGATGACGTCCACCCCGGTCAGGGTCTCCAGGGTCCGGATGTTCCGGCCCTCCCGGCCGATGATCCGGCCCTTCATCTCGTCCGAGGGCAGGCTGACGCTGGTCACCGTGACCTCGGTGGTCACCTCCGTGGCCAGCCGCTGGATGGTGGTGACCAGGATGTCCCGGGCCTTCCGGTCCGAGGCGACCTGGGCTTCCTGCTCGATCTTGTTGATGATGACCTGGGCGTCCCGCTTGGCCTCGTTCTCCAGGCCCTGGATGATGATCTTCTTGGCGTCGTCGGCGGAAAGGCCGGAGATGCGCTCGAGCTCCTTGCGGTACCGCTCTTCCTGGCCCGCCAGGAATTCCTCTTTGTCCTGGGCTTCCTTCTCCCGGGTCTGCAGGACCTGCTCCTGCTTGTCCAGGGATTGGACCTTCTTGTCGAGACTCTCTTCCTTCTGAAGTATCCGTCGCTCGAATCTCTGGAGTTCGGCCCTGCGTTCCCGAACCTCGCGCTCTTGCTGGTTTCTCTCCCGAATGAGTTGGTCCTTGGCTTCGACGAGGATTTCCCTCTTCTCGGCCTCGGCTTGCTTGACCGCTTCCTGTTTAATTCGCTCGGCCGACTGTTCGGCCGAGGAAAGTTGAAATCTGGCATACAGCCAGCGGATCGTCCATCCCAGGATCAAACCAGTAAGAGGAAGGGCTAAGTACACTATAGCCTTCATGGCTCCTCCTACTTACTATTAGGAATTGATTATACGAATCGACTCCCATTTGTCAAGAAAGAACGTGGATCGGAATTGACGGCCCGGGCAGGCGGGTCTATAGTTTAAGCGCGTCCGCTCTTCAAGGAAGGACGTCGAACCGCCCTGGGCGGGTCGAATCGCGGGCCGTTCATCGGCCACCACCCCGAGGATTCCCGGCATGGCTAAAAAGATCTACGTGGGGAACGTAAGCTTCTCCACCACCGAATCCAGCCTGAAAAATCTCTTCTCCCAGTACGGGGAAGTGCTTTCCGCGAACGTCGTCATGGACCGCGTCACGGGCCGGTCCAAGGGGTTCGCCTTCGTGGAGATGGCGGACGACGCGGCGGCCCAGTCGGCCATCCAGGCCCTGGACGGCAAAGAGTTCGAGGGACGCCAAGTCCGCGTGAACGAGGCCATGGACAAGCCCCGGTCCTCCGGGGGATACGGAGACCGCTCCAACCGGTACTGAACCCGTCCGCCGCGACCCGCGCGGCTTCCGAGTACCGCACTTCCGCCCCGCCCCCCGGCGGGGCGCTTTGTTATAAAAATGTAGACAGGATGTACAAGATTCTGAACGGATGAACAGGATACTGAAGCAAAGAAAGAAGTGAAAAAAACGCGATTCCTCCTGTTCTCCTTCCCATCCTGTTCATCCTGGATCCAATCCTGTCCATCCTGTCGGAATTATCCGGAAACCGTATTCGATTCCCCGAATTCCGCGCGGAGGGCCGCCAGGACCCGGCGGAAGCGCTCCGGGACCTCCGCCGTGAACGTGGAGGGCTCGGAGCGCCCGGGCAGGAGGATGCGGAGCCGCCGGGCGTGGAGCATGAGGGTGGCCTCCGGGAACCGCAGATCCCGGCGCCCGTAGAGAGGGTCCCCCAGGATCGGGCAGCCCAGGGCTTTCATATGCACGCGGAGCTGGTGGGTCCGACCGGTCCGGGGTCGCAGGGCGACGAGACTATAGGGTCCGAGGCTTTCCAGCACCTTCCAGTCTGTGACGGCGAGCTTGCCTCCGGTTTCCACGGGGGCGAAGCGCTTCCGGTCCCGGGGATCCCGGCCCATCCGGCCCTCCACCCTGCCCGACGGGGCGGGAAGGGGGCGGGAGCAGAGGGCGAGATACTCTTTCAGGACCCGGCGGTCCCGGAACTGGGCGGAAAGGAACTCCTGGGCCTCCGCGTCCTTGGCCGCGATGAGGAGCCCCGAGGTGTCCTTGTCCAGGCGGTGGACGATCCCGGCCCGGTCCGGCGCCGCCCCCGGGGCGGATCCCCGGTCGCCCGCCTCCGCGCCGCCGCCGGGCCGCCGGCCGGCCAGGGCGTTGGCCAGGGTCCCGCTCCAGTTGCCGTGGGCGGGATGGGTCACCATGCCCTGGGCCTTGTCCACCACGATCACCCGCTCGTCCTCGTAGAGGACCGAAAGGGGGATGTCCTCGGGCTCCAGGCCCGCGGGGATCTCCTCTTCCCATGTAAGTGAAAGTCGGTCCCCCTCCCGGAGCACCCGGGAGGGCTTGGCGGGTCTCCCGTTCACCGCGGCCGAGCGGAGGCGGGCTTTCAGCTGGGACCGGCTCAGGAGTCTCAGCGTCTCGGACACGTACACGTCGAGCCGGGCGTTCCCCGGTCCCTCGACGATACCTTCGAAGGATGCCATATCCCTTCCCGCGCGGATTTCGGATCGGGCAGTTGAGCCGGCCCGCGTTATCCTGTATCGTAATGGTTCGGCCGCGCGCGTCCGAGTATACGATCCCCGGGTGGTTCCGGGCAATGGCGCGGTCCGAGCCCGACTTTGGGGTACGCCGGAGGAAGCCATGTGGTCCACCTTCGCCCTCTCACCCGGAACGACCTACGCGATCCGGTTCCCGGGGGTCAACCTCTATTTCCGCGCCGAGGGGGTCCTCTGGGGCGTCGCCTCGGAGTTCGTCGCCAAGCCCCAGCGCCCCGCCCCGGCCGCGGTGGTTCGGAACCCCCCGAAAACCCTGGAGTGGAAGTACTCCGCCCTGCTGGGGGCCGCGGAGCTCACCCTCCGCCCTACCCTCTCCCCCCGGGCCTACGAGGTCCAGCTGACCCAGGCGGTATCCATCCTCCCGGGGGTGGAACTGGACGGGTACGTGTTCCTGCCCCTGCGGGCGGAGGTCCTGGCCGCGGAGGGGACCATCCTGGCCTCCCTTCCCCTACAGCGCCGGAAGAACTCCTGGTTCGGGTCCCCCCAGGAGGGCGTCCTCTGCGAGGCCGTGGTATCCGCGTTCAGCGCCGCGGAGGAACTGGGAAGATTCCTGGCGGATCCTTCCCCGGCCCTCGCGGTCTGTCCCATCTCCGTGCGGAACGACATGGCCGAGGGCATGGACCTGGTCCGGCTCTGCATTCCCACGGACATCCTGTCCGTCTACGGCGGGGAGGGGATCTACGCGACGGATCGGGTCCTGTGCTCCTTCACGTCCGACGGCTTGCAGGTCCGGCCGAAGCGCGGCATGGACCCCCTGCTGGGACGGATGGAGGTCCGCCACGCGGCCCGGAAGGGCCCCGAGGAACGGTTCTTTTCCCGGGGGATGGACATCCTCCGGTACATCACGGGAATTTAACCCCCAGGAGGAGCCGCCATGCAGGGATCTGCCCCCGTGGTCCGGGCCTTGGACAACCTGAATCTGAGAAAATCCCTGGACGACCTGATCACCCTGGAAGCCCTGGGCACGGCCCTCAAGCTCGCGGGAATCCTGGTCCTGGGCCTGATCGTCGTGCGGGTGGCCGTCGCGGTGACCCGGAGGTTCAGCCGGAAAACCCTTTCCCCCAGGACCTCGGAGCTCCTGGTCAAGTTCGTGCGGTATACCGGCTTCTTCCTTGTGGCCGTGAACCTGGCCAACGCGGCGGGCCTGGACCTCTCGGCCCTCCTGGGGGCCGCCGGGATCGCGGGGATCGCCATCGGCTTCGCGGCCCAGACCTCCATCTCCAACCTGATCAGCGGGATCTTCCTCCTGACCGAGAAGGCCTACGCCGTGGGGGACGTCCTGGACGTGGGCGGCGGCACCGTAGGGGTCGTGGATTCCATCGATATGCTCTCGGTCAAGCTCAAGACCTTCGACAACCGCCTGGTCCGGATCCCCAACGAGACCCTGGTCAAGTCGAACATCACCAACGTCACCCGCTACCCCATCCGCCGCCTCAACATCAACATCACCATCACCTACGGGGACGACATCGAGAAGGCCCGCCGGATCCTACTGGAAACCGCGGACGCCAATCCCTGGATCCTCCGTTCCCCCAACCCCATCTTCATCGTGGAGGGCTTCGGGGAGAGCGGGATCAACCTCTTCTTCGGGGTATGGTTCACCAAGGACGAGTTCGTGGACGCCAAGAACTCGATGTACATCGAGATCAAGAGGCGCTTCGACGAGGAGAAAGTGGAGTTCGCCTTCCGGACTGTGACGGTGTACCAGAAAAAGGGATAGGCCGCCTTTGCAGGACTCACCACGGAGGACACGAGCTCACGGAGGGCGACCGGCCGGCGCTGCCGGCCGGTCGGCGCCGAAGCGAGCTTCGGCGATCCCGACTCCGACAACCTCGACGAAGACCACAGGTCTTCGTTGCCGCTAGGCTGACATATAGTCAGCCTAGCGCCCTCCGTGGTTTAATCAATAAAACCATCCCCGGCGCGGCCCGCGCGGGTGGGCTTGTCGTAATATTCCACGTTCCAGAGGAAAAGGCCGCAGGCGGGGGCCGTGGACCCGGCCCGGCTCCGGTCCCGGGACTCCAGGACCTCCCGCATCCAGGAAGGATCCCTCCCCTCGCCCTGGTACTCCACCATGGATCCCACCAGGGACCGGACCATGCGCAGGAGGAAGGCGTTCGCGGAGATCTCGAAGACCGCCTGCCCGCATTCGAACCTCCAGGAGGCGGAGTGCACGAAGCGGTACCGGTTTTCCGAGGGATCCCTCGCGGCCGAGAAGGCGGTGAAGTCGGTTTCCCCGATCAGGACGGAGGCCATGGCGTTCAGGGCCCGCAGGTCCGGGACCCGCCGGAGGTGCCAGGCGTACCGGGCGCGCCCGGGAGGGCACTCCCGGGATGTCTCGATGAAGTATCGGTAGGTCCGGAGCCGGGCGTCGTACCGGGCGTGGAAATCCGGATCCGCCTCCCGGGATTCCAGGATGCGGACATCCCGGGGCAGGAAACGGTTCAGGGCCAGGCGGAAACGGTCCCCGGGTATGGAGGGCATGTCCGACCGGAAGTGCGCGGTCTGGCGCTCCGCGTGGACCCCCGCGTCCGTCCGTCCCGCCCCGACCGCCTCCACGGGATGGCCGTGGAGGGCCCCCAGGGCCTTCTCCAGCTCCTCCTGCACGGAGCGGGCGTTCTTCTGCCTCTGCCAGCCGGAAAAATCCGTCCCGTCGTAGGACAGGTCCAGTCGAACGGTCCGCTCACTCATCGTCGGAATCGTCGTCCTGGTGGAGCTCCGCCTTGATCCGATCGTAGAGGTCCCGGGCCTTGTCCAGGAGGGGCCCCGGCTTGGCCTTGGATCGCTTGCCCAGGCCGAACATCTTGGCGATGGTGCGCTTGGACTCGTCCAGGATCTTCTCCCGGTAGGCCGGGTTCCCCCGGTTTCCGTACTTGAGCTCCAGGACCCCGGAGAGGTACAGGGCCCCCTCGTAGCCGTAGTTCTTGTCCGTGTCCGGCCCCATCCACCGGGCCCCTCCGATGGGTTCCTTGCCCGACTGCTCCCGTTCGATCGCCCCCCGGTAGAGGACCCGGGCCTTGCGGTAGAAGACCAGGGCCAGGTAGTCGAAGTTCTCGTTCGGGGCCTTCTCGTGGAGGTGGCCGCAGAGCCAGGCCGCCCGGAGGCAGCACATCGCCCCCTTCAGGGTGGGCGAAAAATCCTTGGGGAAGTGCTCGTAGCAGAGCACCGCGAGGTAGTAGCTGGCCGCTCCCTCCAGGATCCGCCGGGAACCCTGGAAGTCCAGGCCCTCGAACACCTTCTGGACCTGGGCTATCCGGGCGGAGGTCTCCCCCTCCAGGACGTCCAGGGCCTTCTGGGGGGCCGCGGAAAAATCGGACCTGAGGGCGGCGTAGAAGCAGGAGGGGCAGACGGTCACGTCGTAGACCAGGGGCTGGACCTCCCCGAAGTCCCGCATGGGTATGTACTGCCGGTGGAGCTCGTCCGTGAGGTCCCCCGCGTTCACCCTCCCGGAAAAAAGCTCCTCCCGGTGGAAAGCCGCCCCGCAGACCGGACAGCGCACGGCCTCCTTGGAGAAGAACGTGATCTTCTTGTCCTTGTCTTCCTTCCCCTTCATCAAGAGTCCCTTCATCGGCCGTCCTCGATCACCACCATCGCGATGGCGTTGTCCCGTTCGTGGGTCAGGGACAGGAGGATCCTCCCGCCTCCGGCGGCCTGGAATTTCTCCAGCGCCGTACCGGCCAGGACGATGTCCGGCCGCCCGTAGGGGGTGTTCTCCACCTGGATGTCCCGGAGCTTGATCCCCGCCAGGCCCGTGCCAAGGGCCTTGCCGAAGGCCTCCTTGGCCGCGAACCGCGCCGCCAGGGATAGGGAGAGGGTATCTCCCCGGCTGCGGGCCGCGGAGAGCTCCTCGGGATGGAAGAACCGTTCCGGGAGGCCCGGCACGGTCAGCCAGTGCTCGATCCGGCGGACGTGCACGACGTCCACGCCGATACCCAGGATCATCGGGACACCTCCGAGCTTCGGACTACGGCCAGGGTGACGGCGCCGGGGGTCCAGGCCTCCGGGCTCACCCCCGGGGGCACCCGGATCCCCACGGGCACGGTATACACTCCCGGCTCGTCGATCAGGGACAGGTCCGCGTACAGGGCGTCCGGGGCGGGCGTGAGGAAGGAGAGGTCGTTCCGGGCCCCGGCGACCCGCAGGGTGCCGGAGGGAAGTTCCCCAGCCACGGCCAGCCCCGGCGCCAGGCCTTCCAGCCGGATGGGAAGCCCTTCGAAACTCCGGTAGGCCAGGGCCCTCTGGATCTTGGCCCGGAACTCCACCGTCCCCGGCCCCGTGAAGCCCAGGAGGGGATCCCGCTGCTGGAGGCGGAGGACGGCGCTGAAGTCCTCGCTCCGTCCGGACAGCTCGATGAACTCGGTGGTTACGTCCGTGGCCTTCCGCACGAGGCTGGCGGGACCCTCGATCTCCGCGGTCGGGGGCACGAGCTCGGACGAGGCCAGCTCGAAGCCGGGGTCCGGGAAGCCCCGGAAGCTCGGGACCACGGGCACGGAGCGGGTGATCCTCTGTTCCAGGGCTATGGCCACCTCGGAGGGATCCACCCGGATCTCCAGGGGATCTATCCCGACGGCGCTGCCGCGCTTCTCCACCACCACGGGCACCCGGTAGACCCCCTCGGCCTTGAACTCCGAGAGGTCCAGGACCGCCTCCAGGTCACCCTCCTGGACGGCGAAGATGGAGTTGGCCTCTCCCTTGAGCACGATCCGCACGGTCCGGGGGTAGGCGGAGGAGGGGGCCAGGTCCTCGCTCCCCACCAGCCGGAGGGGCACGGCAAGGGGGCGCTCCTCCAGACGGTTCAGCTGGTTGAAGGAGAACAGGAGCACCGCCGCCATGAAGGACAGGATCTTGGCGGGCCAGTTCTCCAGGATCCGCTCCAGGATCGGCTTACGGCTCATCGGGACCTTCCTCCTCCGCGGCGGAGGTCTCGGAGAAGTCCAGGAGGGCCGCCAGGCGGCGCTGGACCAGGGACGCCGTCAGGTTGTAGTGGAGCTTGGCGTCGTAGGCCAGGGAGAGGGCCCCGGTCTCCTCCGAGACCACCAGGACCACGGCGTCGGATTCCTCCGAGAGCCCCAGGGCCGCGCGATGCCGGGTCCCGAAGCTCTTGCGGATGTCCTGCTGCTCCGAGAGGGGCAGGAAGCACCCCGCGGCCACGATCCGGCCCTCCGCCAGGACCAGGGCCCCGTCGTGCAGGGGGGTGTCGTGCCCGAAGATCGTCAGGATCAGGCTCGAGGATATCTCCGCCCCCAGCCGGGTCCCCGTGTCGATGATGTTCTTCAGGCCCACGCTGCGGGAAAAGACG
Source organism: Spirochaetota bacterium (assembly GCA_022703505.1). Lineage (GTDB taxonomy): Bacteria > Spirochaetota > Spirochaetia > Treponematales > UBA12059 > JAAYUR01. Next base: position 235,253 of record JAKLDN010000004.1, read on the forward strand.
ATCAGGGCTCCGCGCCGCCGGGACGCCAGGACCTCCGCCGCGCTCAGGACAGAGTCCAGCTGGGTGGACCGAGGACGGCGGCCGGCCCGGAAAAAGCTGCCCTGGCCGATCCGCATGAAGATCTTCCGGAGCTCGGGCTGGAAGACGATGGCCAGGGCGATGACGAGCCCCGGGGCCAGGATGTTGAGGATCCAGGTGAGGGTATCCAGGCGCAGGAAGAAGGACGCCGCGTAGACGACGGCCATGAAGACGGCGCCCTTGACCAGCTGCACGGCCTGGGTGCGGACCAGGATCTGCCAGGTCTTGTACACCAGGAAAGAGAGGATGAGGATGTCCAGGGCGGGTCGTACGAAGGTCCCGTACAGCCCGGTCACGGTGCTCCATCCCATCAGGGAGTACCCTTCCCTTCCGCGGCCGTCCGGCCCAGGATCGCGCCGAAAACCTTGAGGGCGTCCACGGTTTCCGGGACGTCGTGGACCCGGAATACGTCCGCGCCTCCTAGGAAGGCCGCGCAGGCCGCCGCGATCGATCCCGCCAGGCGCTCCTCCACGGCCCTGCCCGTCAGGGCGCCCAGGAAGGACTTGCGGGACAGGCCCACCACGACAGGATAGCCGTGGGCGCGCAATTCCGCAAGGCGACCCAGGAGGTCGAGGTTGTCCTCCAGGCGCTTGCCGAAGCCGATCCCGGGATCCAGGAGGATCCGGTCCCCAGGTATGCCCGCCGCCCGGGCCCGGTCCGCGGCGGCCAGGAGGTAGTCCCGGACCTCCCCGGCGCAGTCCTCGTACCAGGGGGCGTTCTGCATGGTCGCGGGCACGCCCTTCTTGTGCATAAGGATGACCGGGACGCCCCGCTCGGCGCAGAGGCCCGCCAGGTCCGGGTCGTCCTCCAGGGCGGAGACGTCGTTGACCAGGTCGGCCCCGGCCTCCAGGGCGGCCCGGGCCACGGCCGCCTTCCGGGTGTCCACGGACAGGACCGGGTCCAGGCCCTCCGCGGCCGCGGCGGCCCGGACGGCCCGGATCGCGGGCTCCACCCGGGCGATCTCCTCCTCCGCGGACAGGTACGCCGAACCCGGACGGGTGGACTCCCCGCCGATATCCAGGATCGAGGCCCCCGCCCGGAGCATGGCCAGGGCCGTCCGGGCCGCGGCTTCCGCCCCGGAGACCCGGCTGCCCTCCCAGAAGGAATCCGGTGTCGCGTTCAGGATGCCCATTACGTGCCGGGTCCCCGCCAGGGCCAGGGATCGGCCGCGGGGAAGGGACAGGATCGTCGGAACGACGGACGGCGGTTTCAGGTGCGTACCCTCCTTGGCGTGGGCCGGCCGCGAAAGCCACCTTGAAATCCGCGATTGGGAGCAGCGATGCAGCGCAACCGCAAGCAATCTCAAAGCCGATTTAAAAAGTGACCGTCTTTTGAAATCGGCTCAAAGTATACACACTTTCGGGGCCTTCGGAACACCCGGGTGCTTGCGGAAACCCCGCATCCCGGGCAGGATGGGCCATGCGGCAGACGGAATTGAAGATCCTGAGGCTCCACGCCCCCCTGAGATACGCCCCCGCCCCGATCTCCGGAGGGCGTCCCTTTCCCCCAAGGGAACGCCCTTCCGAGGGAGCGGAGGACGCGGCCCTTTACGAGCCCGACTCGATCGTCCGGTTCGATCCCCGGGACGGTCCCCGAGCCCTGCCCTCCCTGCCCGAACCGGCGGCGGCCGGCTGGGCGCCGGCCAGTTCCGCGCCGCACGGAACCGTGCGGGACACGTCCGGCCCGGGCGCCCTGTGCCTGGAGCCCGGGGCGTACGGGTTCCTGCAGGGTGCGGCCGCCTCGGAGGGGGAATGGCTCGGCCTGATCGAGGCCTTCGCCCGACAGGCCTGGTGGGAAGGGACGGAATGCGAGGGGCCTTACATAGTCCGGCGGGTACGGGAGGACGGGAGGTGGGCCGCTCAGGTCTGGAGACGGCTGGCCGGGGAGAGTCGGGATCCGGCGGGCGGGGGCTGACGGACCCGGGAGCGCCGGCCGGGCTTCTACCTCGGGCCCCGGCGCTCAGGTCTCGGAGGGCAGGGTGATCCGGAAGGCCGCCCCGGGAACCCCCGTCTCCACGGTGAACTCGCCGCCCAGCTGGGACACGAGGCTCCGGATCAGGAGGAATCCCAGCCCCTCCGCATCCTCGGCGCGGAACCCCTCCGGCATGCCGGGCCCGTCGTCGGAAAACCTAACCGTCAGGGAGTCCTCGGAGCCCCGGACCGACAGCCCCAGGGAAAGGACGGCTCCGGGCTTCCGGGCGTACTTGAGGGCGTTCGTGACGAGTTCGTTCACGGCCAGGCCGACCAGGGCCGCCCGTTTCGAATTGACCGTGACCTCGTCCCGGTCCACCCGCAGGTCCACCCCGCCCGCGTTCCGGATGAACGCGGAGGTCACGGAGCGGCAAAGATCCTCCAGGTAGGAGCCGAGCTCGATGCGCGCGACGTCCGAGGACCGGAGGAGCCGGTCGTAGACCAGGGACAGGGCCTGGATGCGGCTCTGGGACTCCTCGAAGAGGACCGCGTCCTCGGGATCCCGGACATGGTCGGAGGCCAGGGACAGAAGGCTGGCGATCATGGCCAGGGTGTTCTTGACCCGGTGCTCCAGTTCCCGGAACAAGAGCTCGCTCCGCCGGAGGGCCGATTCCAGGGCTTCCTGGCTCCGGACCCGCTCCGTGGCGTCCCGGGACACCCCCAGGACGTGGGTCGGGGCGCCCGCCTCGTCGTAGATCACCGAGGTGGTGATCTCCACGGTCTTCACGGAACCGTCCTTGCAGGGTTGGTCGTACTTGTCGGTGATCGGCGCGGGCCGGACGCCCCGGGCCAGGGACTCGAGGCCCGCACGCAGCGCGTCCATCGCCCGGCCGTAGGATTCCGGGGTCATGGACTCCCGCATGTCCTCCGCGAGGGCCTCCTCCACGGTCAGGCCCCGAAGCCGCAGGATCGAGGGGCTGATGTATTCGTAGGCCTTGGCCCGGAGATCCCAGGTCCAGATCACGTCCCCGGCGTTCTCCGCCAGGAGGCGGTACCGCTCCTCGCTCTTCCGGAGGCGCTCGTCCTGGTCCCGGCGACTGACGGCCGCCAGGACGGTGGCCCGCACGCTGCGGGGAGGGTCGTCCCGGAGGATGTAGGAATGCGCCCCGGACACCCCGATGGCGTTCCGGTCGTCCTCGAAGGTATCCGGGGTGACCACCGCCACGACCGTGTTTCCCCGGGCGCGCAGGATCCTCGGGAGGTCGGTCTTCTCGTGGAGCCATTCCCGGGCTTGTTCGGGCCGGACCAGGTCCAGGATCACCACCCCCGGCGGGACCGACTCGGGTTCGGATACGACGGTCACGGCAAAGCCCGCTTCCCGGAGGTGGCCCGCGAGATCCTGCCCGCCCTCCCGGGATAAAAGTACAACTCCTGCTGGAATCTCCATTCCTTCAGTATCCCGGGAAAAAGCCGGATTGTCCAGATGGAATCCGGGTCGGGATTACTCCAGGACCGCCCGGATCCGGCGGACCCCGGCGCTGGAGCTCTGCTCCTTCTGGATCACGAATTTCCCCAGCACCCCGGTGTGCTCCACGTGGGGTCCCCCGCAGACCTCCTTGGAGAAGTCCCCGACGGTATAGACCTTCACGCTCTCCCCGTATTTTTCCCCGAAGAGGGCCATGGCCCCTTCGTCTTTAGCCTCCTCCAGGGTCTCCACCTTCATGGAGACCGGGAGGTCCCTGCGGATCTGCTCGTTCACGATCTCCTCGACCTTCCGGATCTGCTCCGGGGTCATGGGATCGGGGTGGGAGAAGTCGAACCGCAGGCGCTCGGCGGTGATGTTGGACCCCTTCTGGGCCACGTGGTCCCCCAGGACCATGCGGAGGGCCTTGTGCAGCAGGTGGGTGGCGGTGTGGTATTTGACCGCCGCCTCCCCGTGGTCCGCGAGTCCCCCCTTGAAGACCTGCTCGCTCCCGGCCCGGGAGAGTTCCTGGTGCTTCTTGAAGGCCTCGTCGAACTCCGGGCGGTCCACGGTCATCCCGCTCTCCGCGGCCAGCTCCTCGGTCAGCTCGATGGGGAAGCCGTAGGTGTCGTAGAGCTTGAAGGCCAGGCGGCCGGACATGACCTTCCGGGGGTTCTTGAGGAGGTTGGGCAGCATCTTCTCGAACTCGTGCTCCCCCTTCTGGAGGGTCTCCAGGAACTTGGTCTCCTCCTTGGCCAGCTCCTCCAGGATGCGGCCCCGGTTTTCCACCAGCTCCGGGTAGGGACCCCGGTAGACTGCGATCACAACCTCCGCGATCCCGGGGAGGAAGCTCCCCTCGATGCCAAGCTTGCGGCCGTGGCGCACGGCCCGGCGGATGATGCGCCTAAGGACGTAGCCCGCCCCCACGTTGGAGGGGGTGACCGCCCGGGGATCCCCCAGGATGAAGGTGGAGGTCCGGGCGTGGTCCGCGATGATCCGGAAGGACTTGCCGGATTCGTCCCCGGCGGCGTAGGTCTTCCCGCAGGCCCGGCCGATGGCGGCCAGGACGTCCGTGAAGGCCTCCGTGTCGTACACGCTCTTCTTGCCCTGGAGCATGGCCACGGTGCGCTCGATGCCCATGCCCGTGTCCACGCAGGGGGCCTTCAAGGGGGTGTAGCGACCCTCGGAGTCCTTGTTGTACTGCATGAACACGTCGTTCCAGACCTCGAAGTACTTGCCGCAGTGGCAGCCGGGGCGGCAGTCCGGCCCGCAGGCGGACTTCCCGGTGTCCACGAACATCTCGCTGTCCGGGCCGCAGGGGCCGGTCTCCCCGGCGGGGCCCCACCAGTTGTCCTCCCGGGGAAGGTAGTGGATCCGCTCGGCGGGGATGCCCAGCTTCTTCCAGATCTCCGCGGACACGTCGTCCCGGGGTATCCCCTCTTCCCCGGCGAAGACCGTCACGGAGAGTTTGTCCTTGGGGATGCCCAGCCACTTCGGGTCCGTGAGGAACTCGAAGCTCCAGGCCAGGGCCTCCTCCTTGAAGTAGTCCCCCAGGGACCAGTTGCCCAGCATCTCGAAGAAGGTGAGGTGGCTGGGGTCGCCCACGGCGTCGATGTCCCCGGTGCGGATGCACTTCTGGTAGTCCGTGAGGCGCTTGCCGGCCGGATGGGGCTCGCCCAGGAGGTAGGGCACCAGGGGGTGCATGCCCGCGGTGGTGAACAGGACCGTCGGGTCGTTCTCGGGGATCAGGGACTTGCCGGAGATCTCGGCGTGGCCCTTGGACTTGAAGAACTCTATGTATTTGCCGCGGAGTTCGTGGATGGTGATCATGGCCGGGAGTGTAGAACAGCCCCACGGCCCTGGTCAAGGTTCGGGGCTACTCCGCGTCGGGATTGCGCTCCCGGATCTGCTGGATTCGGGGCAGGATCTCGAAGAAGATCTCGATCAGGGAAGGATCGAACTTCGTGCCCGCCAGGGACCGGAGTTCCGAGTAGACCTTGTCCTCGTCCCAGGGTTCCTTGTAGACCCGCCGGCAGATGAGGGCGTCGTACACGTCCGCGATCGAGACGATCCGGCCCCAGAGGGGGATCTCCTCGCCCTTGCGGGTCCGGGGGCTTCCGTCCCTGCGTTTCTTCAGGATCTTCCCGGTGTCGGGATCCACCCAGCCCGGATACCCGCCCTTCCCGTCCCAGCTCTCGTGGTGGGTCAGGGCCACCTCCGCCGCTACGGAATCCAGGTCGGACTGGGGATCGTCGAAGAGCTTGGCCCCGTAGAGGGTGTGGGTTTGCATGATCTTGTACTCGTCCTCGGTGAACCGGGCGGGTTTCTTCAAAATCACGTCGCTGATGGCCACCTTGCCCACGTCGTGGAGCATGGCCGCCAGCTTCAGGAGGTCCTTCTGCTTGTCCCGTTCCTTCTCCGGCACCCCGTTCTTGAAGGCCCAGCGGTCGTAGATCTCCACGGCGTACCCGGCCACGCGGTTGACGTGGGCTCCCGTCTCCTTGGGATCCCGCATCTCGGCCATCCGGATCATCCGCAGGATCATGGCCCGGGTGAGGTAGGCTCTCTGGAGGGCGACGGTGGCGTTGGAGGCGAAGTGGGTGACCAGGATCTCGTCGTCCTGGCTGAAGGGGACCACGTTGCCGGCCGGATCCTTGGCGTTGATGACCTGGATGACCCCCAGGACCACGTTGTTCTGGGTCTTGAGGGGGATGGTCATCATGGAGGTGGTCTTGTACTGGGCGATCGTGTCGAACTTGGTGTCGTAGCTGAAGGGGCAACCCGGGGGCAGGTTGTACACGTCGGGGATGTTCACGAACTCCCCGGTCTTGGCCACGTACCCGGAGATCGTCTTCTCGTTCACCGGGATCGTGAAGATGCTGTAGATGAGCTTCTCCCCCGGGGGGAGGGCCTGCTGCTTGGTGTCGTTCTGGGAATACTTGATGGCGAGGGTCTCGCCCTCCTTGATGTAGATGGAGCCCGCGTCCGCGTTGACGACGCGTCGGGCTTCCAGGAGGATCCGCTCCAGGAGGAGGTCGTAATCCCGGATCTTGTTGAGTTCAGAGTCGATCTGGATGATGGACTGGATGTCCGTGTGCTCTAGCGGCATCGCTCCCCATTCCGAACCCCCCGGGGCCGCACCCCGGGTGAGATGTACGGCGTCTCCCTTAAAGGATCGGCCGCAGGAAGGCCAAGCTGAAATTGTAACGGAAAAATGCCGCCCGTGCAAATGGACTTTTTGGAAATAAAACTCAATCCTCCGCTGAGGCCACGGAATCCCGCTCGACGAGCCTCACGGGCAGCCGGATCTCCGTCTCGACCGGCTCGATCCCCCGGACCAGCTTCATCAGCATGGACACGGCCGCCCGCCCTTTCCCGTAGACGTCCTGGTGTATCGTCGTCAGCCGGGGGCGGATCAGCCGGGCGAAAATGTTGTCGTCGAATCCCGTGACGGAAACGTCCTGGGGGACCCGCGTGCCGTGATCCCCCAGGAACGAGACGGCTTCGGCCGCGTAGTAGTCCGAGGAGAACAGCAGGGCCGTATACTCCAGGGGGCGCCGGGAGAGGCGTCCGTACAGCTCGCGCCGCTCCGCGGGATCCTTGGAGACCACGACGAACCGGTCCCCCCCGAACTCCAATCCCTTGTCGGCGAAGGCCTTGCGGCACCCCTCGAACCGGAACCGGTCTCCCCCCGGGTGCACGTCGTCATTAGCCAGGAACAGGACCCGGCGGTGTCCCCGGGACAGCACGTAGTCCGCGATCCGATACCCTCCCTGGAAGTCGTCCAACCCTATCCTATGGAATCCCCGGTCCTTCCCCTCGAAATAGGTGTCCACGAACACGACCGGCGTCTCGATGCTCCCGCGAATTGCCCTGCACAGGGCGGCGGGCACCCACAGGAGCACCAGCCCGTCCAGCTTCCAGGTCCGGGCGAGCCGGATCACCTCGTCCTCGTCGCTGGTCGCATGCAGCATGAGGAAGTAGCCGTTTTCGCGGATCTCCTCCTCCATGGCCCCCAGGATGCTGGAGGAAAACGGGTCCTCCAGGACCGTCTCGTCCCTGCGGGGTTCCATGAAGACGATCACGCCGATGATCCGGGAATTGCGTCGCGCCAGGATGACGGCCCCCATGTTGGGAGCGTATTCCTCGTCCTTGAGGAACGCCTCCACCCTCCGGCGCGTCTCCGAAGACACGCGCGCCGTCCTGCCGTGCAGCACGTTCGAAACCGTCGTGGGGCTGACGCCTGCCTTTCGGGCTATCTCCTTGATGGTGGGCATCTCGGCTCCGTCCGTTCTAAGCGGAAGGTCCGCCTATTTCAGGTATCCCAGCCATCGGCCCTGCTGGTCGATCATCCGGTCCACCATCGCGCGGATGCCCCGGACCTGATGCACCACGGGATTGGCCAGCAGGGCCTGGACCACAAGATCCTTCCTGCCCCGGATCACGGCCTCCGCGGTCAGGTCGTAGACCCCCGTGTAATTCCGGAGAAGGGCCAGGTATCCCTTGGGCAGGCCGGAAACCTTCATCCCCGTCACGCCCCGCCGGTCCACGACGGCCGGTACCTCCACGGCGATCCAGGAAGGCAGATCCTCCAGCAGGCCGTCGTTGAGCACGTTCACCGCGGATTCCCGGAAACCGGTCCCCCCCAGGATACCGTCGATGATCGGGACGACCCTCTCCATGGTCTGGAGGCGGATCTCCGGCTTCACCGGCTGGGTCAGCATCGCCCGGTAATAGTCGTAGAAGTCCAGGATGCCCCGATGGTCCACCACGTCCCATGCCCAACCCAGGTATTCCCCGAAGTGGCTGTCCGTGGTGATCGGGAGGAGCCCGTAGTTCTCAAGCATGAACTCCACGAGCCTACGATCCGCCCATTCGAATCGGCTCGTGCGGTCCGCGATCTCCTTTTCGAACTGCTCGTGGCCGGTCAGGACCCCGGTACTCAGGAAGTCTCCGTATACGTCGCTGTAGCCCGGCTCGCGAAGGAAAAACTCCCGGGCGCGCTTCCTCACCTCGGGATACAGGTCCTTGCCGGTCGCGGCCTCGGTAAGCTCGATCATGCAGCTGAAGTGGTTGAGCCCGGCGGCGGTGAAGCTCAAGTCCCTCTCGTCCATGCCCAACATCCGGGGAAGCCATCGGGAAAGCCAGCCTATCTCGTGGCAGAGCCCCACGAACCGCGCCTCGGGGAACGCCCGTTTCACCGTCGTCACGATGGCCGTCATGGGGTTGGAATAGTTGAATATCCAGGCCTCCGGACAGAGCTCCACGGCGTCCCGGACTATCTCCAGGATCACGGGGACGATGCGAAGCGCGTGGAACACCCCTCCGGGCCCCCCGTTCTCGCCGTAGACCTGCCGGAACCCGTACTGGAGGGGGATCTTCCAGTCCTCGTCCCAGAGCTGGAACCGGTTGCCCACCTCGATGGAGGAGATGATGAATCGGGCCCCCCGGAAGGCGGTCCGGCGGTCCGTCGTCGCGCTTACCGTGTACTTGAGGTCGTTCTTGCGGATGAAATCCCGGGCCGTCTTGAGAACCCCCTCCAGGGACTGCGCGTTGATGTCCAGGAGGACGATTTCGCTACCCTCCAGGGCGCCGCTGCAGAAGATATCCCCGAGGGTCCCGTGGCCGAACTGGGCGCTTCCCGCCCCGACCAGTACGATTTTCATGGCTTGATGCTCCTTGACCTTCCCGGCCCACCGTGGGCGGCGGGCCGCGACGTCGGCTATTTTATGGAACCTTCCAGCATGCCCTTGATGATATAGCGCTGGGCGAACAAATATAGAAGGACGACCGGGATGATTGCAATGAGGGTCGACGTGAGGATGAGATCCCATTGCTTCAGGTAGGCGCCCGCGAAGGCCGTCACCGCGATGGGTATCGTCTGAACCACCCCGTTCGATCCGAGCACGAGCAGGGGTAAAAGGTAATCGTTCCAGATCCAGATCCCGTTCAGGATCATGACCGTCACGATGATGGGCTTGAGAAGGGGAAACACGATTTCGAAGAAGATGCGGGCCCGTCCGCAACCGTCGATGGTCGCGGCTTCCTCCAGCTCGTAGGGTATGTTCTTGATGAAACCGTGGAACACGAAGATCGACAGCGGCGCCCCGAAGCCCAGGTACGCGAAGACGATGCCCGGAACGGTCCCCAGAAGCCGGATTCCGGCGAAATCCCCCATGACCCGCATCCATCGCACCAGGGGATACATGAGAACCTGGAAGGGTATGACCATGGCCGCCACGAAGGCCATGAACAGGGCCGTCGACCAGGCCGTCCGGTTCCGGACGAGCACCCAAGCCGCCATGGAGGAGAACAGGATGATCACCACCAGGGACAGGGCCGTGATGACCGTGCTGTCCGCGAAGGCCCCGAGGTAGTCGACCGTGGGATTCCGGAAAATGAGGGAGACGTTCTCGAAAAGCTGACTCCAATCCGCGGGCCAGGCGACGGCGTTGAAAATGATCTCCCGGGAAGTCTTGGCGGAGTTCAGGACCACGAGCGCGAAGGGGAACATGAACAGCAGGAACAGCAGGAAGGTGATGAGCTCGAGGGCGGGGATGCCCGCCGGTCCGCTCCTCCCGGTCCGCGGCGACGTTCGCGAGGGGGTCATCACATCTCCACCTCTTTCTTCTTGTTGATGGAGACCTGGATCAGGGCCACGACAACCAGGGAGACGAACAATACGACCGCCTTGGCCTGGGCCTCCGCCATGCGGTTGGCGGTCGCCGTATTGAAGATGTTCATCGCCAGAAGCTGGCTGGCCTTTACCGGCTGGTCCAGGAACCTGGTGGCGGGCCCCCCGTTCGTTAGCGTGAAGTTCATGTCGAACTGCTTGAACGAGGTCGTCAAGGTGAGGAACAGGGATATCGTGAAGGCGTTGGCCATCATGGGGATGAGGATCTTGAAGACCCGGGTGAGGTACCCGGCCCCGTCGACGGTCGCCGCCTCCATAAGGGAAGCCGGTATGCTCTGGATTGCCGCGATATAGATTAGCATGATGTATCCGGCATACTGCCAGGTGTTCACCGCGGACATGGCCCAGATGACGCTGCCCGACCGGCTGAGGAAGGAGGACTGGAGGAACTCCAGGGATAGGGCCTCGCCCAGGTCGACCAGGATGCTGTTCAGGATGAACTGCCAGATGTAGCCCAGGACGATGCCGCCGATCAGGTAGGGCACGAAGAACCCCGCACGGAAGAAATTCCGGAACCGGATCCGGCTAGTCACGATGAGGGAAAGGACGAAACTGACCACGTTGACCAGGACGACGTTGATGAGGGTATACCCCATGGTGGCCAGGAAGGAGTAGATGAAGTCCGGGGCCGAGAACAAGCTCCGGAAATTCTCGAGCCCCACGAACGCCACGTCCGGGTTGACCCCGTTCCAATCGGTCATGGAGTAATAGAGGCCCAGGAAGAACGGGATGATGATGATCATCACGAAGGCGAAGACGCACGGCGCGAGAAAGAGAACGTTCACCAGGGTATTCTTGCGCATCAAGGTGCCCTCCTTCGCTTCCTCCGTCGGTTCCCGGAGGCCGGGGACCGACCGGCGGGTTCGATCGTCCCGCCGTCGGCCTCCCGGACGGATGCTCACTTCATGCCGGGCAATCCGGCGATCGCCTTCTTCATGTCCGCTATGAACTGGGAGAGGTTGTTCGGGTTCTGCGCGAACAGGTCGTACACGGGCGCGAAGACGTTCTGGCCGGCGCCGTCGGGAAGCATCCCGAAGAAGACGCCGTAGTTGCCGCCGCGGGCGTTGGCCGCCATCAGTTCCTGGCTGAGCTGGCCGCTGGGCTTGAGGGTTACGGACTTGAACGCGGGGATCATGCCCGCCTTGTTGACCATGTAGTCGTGCCCTTCCGGCGTGGTCGCCATGGCGGCCAGGAAGGCTTTCGCGGCCTGGGCGTTCGGGCTCTTGCTGTTCACGACGTACCAGCTGGGGGCGAACAGATACAGGCCCTTCTCCTCGGTGTCCAGGAACGCGTGGGGCGCGTATCCGATCTTGAAGGTCACGCCCAGCTGCTTGAGATTGGGATCCACCCAGTTCCCCTGGTGGAGAAACGCCGTCTTGCCCTGGGCGAACGCCCCGACCTGGTCGTCGTAGCTGCCGTTCAGGAGGATGTTCCGGTCCGCGTATTTGAAGAGGAGCTGCACGTACTTGGCGTACTGGGTGAACCGGGGCTCGTCCATCTCCCCCTTGAGGGCCTTCTGGATCACGCTGGTGTCATCGAACGGCAGCCCGCCGCCCCAGTAGCAGGCCAGGTTGTGCTGGCCGGCCACCCACCACATCCCCCCCGCCACGGAGGCGGCCATGGAAACGGGGGCGGATATCCCGAGCTCCTTTTTCTTCGCGTCCAGGGTCTTGAAGGCCTTTTCGTAGGCCGCGCGCGTCGTCAGGGACGCGGGATCGATGCCCGCCTTGGCCAGGATGTCCGCATTATACGCGAGCCCGTATCCCTCGATGGCGACGGGGAATCCCAGGACCTTGCCGTCCACCTTGAAGGCCAGGTCGGTGTCCTTGACCCAGGGTTCGGCGCTTAGATCCGCGATGTAGTCCTTCCAGACCTCGTAGTGCCCCCGGCCCTCGATCTGGAAGATGTCCGGCATCTGGCCGGCCTGGGACTTGGCCTTCAACGCTCCGCCGTAATCGCCGCCCCCGCCCAAGGTCTCTACCTTGACGGTGACGCCGGGGTGGGCCGCCGAATAGGACGCCGCGTAGCCGTCCAGGGCGTCCTTGATCTCGACCTTGAGCTGGAACATGTTGACGGTCACGTCCTGAGGTTTCGGAGCTTCCTTCTTGGCGCAGGAGGCCGTCATAAGTATGGCAAGCGCCAGCCCTGCCGCTGCGAGCGTGGAAACCGCTTTCTTCATTTTCCTCCCCCTTTTGGTCCTTTCGGGCCTGCATGGCCGCGTCCGCGAATTCGCGGTCCACGGGTAGGTGTTTCGCAACACCTGTTTCAATTGTAGCACCAGGCCCGGGGGTGTCAAGAAAAAGAAGGCCGTATCGGGAAGAATCGGCGTATATCTTCCCTACGGACCAGGAAGGAAAGTCGAGATTGGGAATAATGGAGATCCGGACTCCGGGTTCGGACTCTCTAGCTTCTCCGGGAAATGCGGAGCCGCTCAGATCGCGGCGTATTCCGCGAAGGAGGCCTGCTCCCGGAGCTTGGTGAGGGCGCGCTTCTCGATCTGCCGCACCGTCTCCGGAGAGATCCCCAGCTCCGAGCCGATCTGCTTGAGGGTGTAGCGCTCTCCGCCGAAGAACTCGAAGCGGTAGAGCAGGATGCGCCGCTCCTTCTCCAGGAGGAGTTCCAGCATCCGCAGTACCTTCTCCCGGGCGCAGACCTCGTCCAGCTGGCGGGAGGGTTCGTAGGTGGTGTCCTCCACGATGTCGATCACCGAGCCGGAGTCGTCGCCGTCCTCGGCGTCCAGGGAGACCATGCTTCCCGACATCTCCAGCACGGAGTTGACGGACTCCTCGGACACCCGGAGGTCCCGGGCGATCTCGGCGCTGGTGGGTTCGGTCTGGAGGGTCTGGGTGAGGGCGTTGTAGGTCCGCTGGATCCGCTTGAGGAGCTCCTCCTTGCGGTGGGGAAGACGGATGGCCCGGCGGCTGTTGACCAGGGACCGCGTGATGGCCTGCTTGATCCACCAGGACGCGTAGGTGGAAAACCGCACGTTCCGGCGGTCGTCGAACTTCTCGGCGGCCTTTATGAGGCCCATGTTGCCTTCCTGGATCAGGTCGATGAGGGGGACGTCGTAGGCGGAGAAGGTCCGGGCGATCTTGACGACCAGCCGGAGGTTGGCCTCGATCAGGCGTCCGCGGGCCTCCTCGTCCCCTCCCCGGATCCGCCGCGCAAGCTCGCGCTCCTCCTCCGCCGTGAGGAGGGGAATGGTCTTGATCTTGCCGTAGTACGAGCGGAGGCTGTCGTCGGGATCCGCGGCATGGGTCTTGCTAATCGTGGTACTCATCGTACCAGTATATATGCAGGTTGCGTGCCAAGTTTTATTCGACAGGTGAGCCGAAAACATTTCTTTGTATGGAATAGAGTTATCGTCTATATATCACGGAGGGGGCAGGAATTCAAGAAAAACCGTATGTTTTTTTAGACTTTAGGCGTTCACGGGCGTATAAAAAAGTACAAGGGTGGGGGGGCCCTGGGTCAATTCGGAGCGGAGGAGTCGACGGCGGAACCCTGGACGGTGCGGGGGCCCCGCTGTTCCGACGGGTATTCGCGGATGAAGGTGAATACGGCGAAGATCGTAATGACCACGATGACCAGTTTCCGCATACTTCCTCCCGAACCGTATCGCATACTACCGTCGAAGCGCCCGCACGTCAATGAAGGAACAGGGCTACTTGAGGAGTTTAAGGGGGTCCACGGCGCTCCCCCGCTTGAATACCGAGAAATGCAGGTGGGGTCCGGTGCTGTATCCCGTGGTGCCCACGGATCCCAGGGCGGCCCCCTGCCGCACCGTCGTCCCGCGCTTCACGGAAACCTTGCTCAGGTGGGCGTAGAGGGTCTGGTAGGAATCCGGGTGGGTCAGGATCACGTAGTTGCCGTAGATCGCGTTGTAGCCCGTGTCCGCGACCCGGCCGTCCATGGCGGCCTTGACGGGGGTACCCTCGGGGGCGACGATGTCGATGGCGTTGTGGAACTGGCGGATCCCCGTGAAGGGATTCGGGCGATACCCGAAGGGCGAGCTCAGGGAACCCCGAACCGGCCACGCCACCAGCTCCCCCAGGGCCTTTTTAAGCTCCGTCGCGGACATCCGGGCTCCGGGGATGAAGAGGGACTGGCCGGGCCGGATCACGGAGGATCCCAGGTCGTTGGCGTCCAGGATGGCCGTAGCTCCGACCCCGTACCGGGCCGCCACGGAACCCACGGATTCGCCCCGGGCCACCACGTGCACGATCCCGGAGAGGTTGGGAATCCGGAGCCGGGTTCCGGCCCGGATCCGGCGGGCGTCGGAGATCCCGTTCATGCTGATGAGGGCGTCCAGGCTGACTCCGTGGCGGGCGGCTATGGAGGACAGGGCATCGCCGGGCCGGACCACGTAGGTCGAAACGGACAGGGTCAGAGGCAGGGAAGGCATGTCGATCCCGGTACCCGCATCCCCCGGCTCCCCGAGCTCGGGGGAGACGAAGCGGGAAAGGATTTCGTGGGAGGAAACCTCTTCATGCAGGGTCATCCGGGCCGGAGGGCGGTATCCCGCCGAAATCCCGCCCGCGGCCCCGAAGGCCGCCAGGACCGTCAGGATGCCCGCCCCGGCGATCCCGGCGGACCGCGCCGAAATCCGAAGGCGCGCCGCGGGGACCGCGGAAGAGGGCGCCGGTACGGACTTCGCCTCGGCCTTCCCGCGGAAGAAGAGACGCGCCAGGCGGCCCGGCGCGAAGGCGGCGGGCCATCGGGCCGCCCGGGCGGTCCGGGGCCGGGGCCGCGGGACCGGGGCGATGAGGGGGGCGGGCTTCCGCCGGGGGCTGATCCGCTGACGGCCGATGACGCTGTCCATATCCATGGCGTTCCATTTATCGACAAAAGCCGGACGGGGGATTATAGTAGGTCGCGCCGTGTCGAATGGAATCACCGAATCCGGGAACCCGGTCCCGGCGGACGGAAGGATCCGCGTCCCCGGATCCCGGACCCGCCTGCCCTCCGGGGGAGGCGCCCTCCTGACCGCCACGGCCCTGGCTCTGGCGATCAAGGTCTTCGCCCTGGACCTGGCGGTCGTGGAAGGCAGGTCCATGGAGCCCTTCGTATCCCGGGGCTCCCTGGTCCTGGTGCTGAAATGCGCCTACGGACTCCGGGCTCCCGGCCGGGAGGGAAGCTACTGGTTCCGGTGGGGCTCTCCGGCTCCCGGGGACACGGTCCTGGCCTATCCCCCCTCCACCGGAACCCGGGTCGTCAAGCGGGTGGCCTCGGAGGCGTCTCCCTACGGATCGTATCCGGAGGGACCCCGGGGGCGGCCGATCTATCTCCTGGGGGACAACCCCCCGGCATCCCGGGATTCCCGGGAATACGGTCCGGTGGGCATGGACGACATAGCCGGCAAGGTGATACGGCTCCGGCCCTGAAACCCGATCCTGAACGAAGAAAGGTCCGATCGACGGAAATCCGATGGAACGAAGGCACCTGAGGTACTGGACAGCCATTTCCCTCCTCGCCGCCTTCGCCGCGGTCGTGACGGCTCGGTACGCGAAGCTCGCCCTGGAGGGCCCCTCGCCGGCCTCGGTCAGGCCCCCGGAGGTCGTGCGGGGCTCCATCCTGGACCGGAACGGCCGCCCCCTGGCGGTGGACACGAACCTGTACAACATCGCGATCTGGCGCCCGGAGCTGGACAAGGATCTATGGATCGAGGACGCCGGGGAACTGGAACGCGTGCTGGGGCTGGAGGCCGGGTCCGTCCGGAAGGTCGTCGAGGCAAGCCGGACGGACTTCCTGTACGCCGTCAAGCGCATCCCCGCCTCCCGGGCCCAGGAGGTCCAGGAGCTGAAGCGCCGACGGGGTCTCTCGGGCTTCCTGGTGGAGAAGGTGCACGGCCGGCTCTATCCCGAGCGGACCCTGGCCAGCCATGTCGTGGGCTTCGTGGGGGACGAGCACTACGGCCTGGCGGGCGTGGAAGCCCGGTACCAGAACGAGCTGTCCCCCCGCGTCGACCCGGGGGAGCCCGGGAACATCGTCTACGGCAACCAGGTGATCCTGACCCTGGACGCGGACGCCCAGTTCCATCTGGAACGGATAGCCCGGAAGGCCTTGCAGGACAACGGCGCCGAGTCCGTCATGCTCCTGGCCCAGAGGGCCTCCACAGGGGAGATCCTGGCCTACGTCTCCCTGCCGGACTTCGATCCCAACGACTTCCTGGCCTATCCCGAGACCGCCTGGTCCGACCGGCCCGCCCTCTACGCCTTCGAGCCCGGCTCGGTCTTCAAGGTTTTCAGCATGGCGGGGATCATGGAGCTCGGAGCCATCGACGAGCGCTCGACCTTCGTGTGCGACGGGGCCTACGAGCGGGTCGTGTCCCCGGAGGAGACGATCCGGATCCGGTGCCTGGGGAACCACGGCCGTGTTTCGGTCAAGGAGATCCTGGAGTACTCCTGCAACGACGGGGCGGGCCAGGCTTCCGACACGGTGGCCGCCCTGGATTTCTACGACATCCTCCGGGAGTTCGGGTTCGGGATGCGCACGGGCCTGCCCCTGCCCGGGGAGAGCCCGGGCTCCCTGCGGGATCCGAAGACCTGGTCCCTGAGGTCCAAGCCCACCATCGCCATGGGGCAGGAACTCCTGGTCACCGCGGCCCAGATGACCGCCGCGGCCGGGGCCATCGCCAACGGAGGCATCCTGATGAAGCCCCGGCTGGTCAGCCGGGTCCTGGCCCCGGACGGGAGCACGGTCTCCGAGGAGCCCGCCCAGCCCGTGCGCCGGGTCCTGTCCCCGGAGAACGCCCGCAAGATCCTGGCCGCCATGGAAGCCGCGGCCGGCGAGGCGGGCACCGGGCGCAGGGCGGCCATCTCCGGGGTGCGCCTGGCGGTCAAGACCGGAACCGCCCAGATGATCGACACCGGGACCGGACGGTACTCGGACAAGGACTTCATCGCCAGCTGCGTGGGGATCTTCCCCGCCGACGAGCCGGAGATCGTCCTGTACCTGGCCATCGTCAAGCCCCGGGGGGAGTCTACCTTCGGCGGCCGGATCGCGGCCCCGGTGATCCGGGAGGCTGCGGAGAGCCTCATCACCCTGTACGGCCTGGCCCGGGGCTCCACCCCCACCCTGAGCCACACGGGGCGGATCGTTCTTACCAAGCCGGTCCCGGTGGAGATCGGCGAGACTATGCCGGACCTTACGGGCACCCCCAAACGGCTCCTCCTGCCCCTCCTGGCCCGGGAGGACCTGGAGGTGAGCGTCCAGGGGGACGGCTACGTGGTCTCCCAGGAACCGCCCCCGGGAACCCCCGTCTCCCCGGGCACGAAGATCCGGCTGGTGCTGGAATGACGGGTCCCGGATCGGAATCCCCCGGTTCCCCGCCCGAGGGGTTCCGGGAGGGGAACCTCCGGGCCCTGGGGCGGAGGTTCCCGGAGCTCGAGACCCTGCTCCGGGGCGCGGCGCCGGCCTCCCTCGAAAGCGTACGTACCCCCTCGGGTTTCCCGACCGCCCGGGCGGGAGGCCGCTATCTTCACTCCCGGTACGACCCCGAGGGGGAGGCCCGGAAGTCCGCCGCCGCCCTGGCCTCCTCCGGTGCGGATGCCCTGGTGGTCCTGGGCCCGGGCCTTTTCTACGCGGCCGAGGCCGCCCTCCGGGAGCTTCCCGAAGCCCGGGTCGTGGCCGCCTGCGCGGACCCGGCCTTCCTGGCCGCCTGCCTGGACCTTCGCGACCTCGGCGGCCTTCTGTCCGACGACCGGCTTTCCATCCTGGCCGGGGGGGCCCCCGAGGGCCTCCTGTGGATCTTCGAACGCCTGGGGACGCGGAAAGTGCGCGTGCTGGAGAGCAAGGCCGAGGCGGAGCTGTATCCGGAGTGGTACGGCCGGGCCAAGGCGATCCTGGCCCGCTGGGAGGCCAAGGAGACGATCAACACCGCCACCCTTCGGCGCTTCGGCCGGCTCTGGGTGCGGAACCTGGCCCGGAACCTGGACGAGATTCCCCGGCACCCCGGAGTCGCCGGGCTGGAAGGACGGTTCGAGGGCATCCCCGCGGTGGTCGCCGCCGCGGGTCCCGGCCTGGACGAGGTCCTCCCCCTCCTGTCGGTGCTCCGGGACCGGGCCGTCCTGGTCTGCGTGGACACGGCCCTCCGGAGCGTCCTGCGGGCGGGGATCGAGCCGGACTTCCTGGTGGTGGTGGATCCCCAGTACTGGAACGCCCGCCACCTGGATCGCTGCCGGGCCTTGCGCTCCGTGCTCGTGACCGAGGCCGCCGTCTGGCCCTCCATCCTGCGGATGCCCTTCGCCTCGGTGCGCCTCTGCGCCTCCCTCTACCCCCTGGGGACCTTCGCGGAGGGCCGGGCCGGGGGGAGCAAGGGACGGCTGGGGGCCGGAGGCTCCGTGGCTACCACCGCCTGGGACTTCGCCCGGGTCCTGGGCTGCAGGCCGATCTACATGGCGGGCCTGGACCTGGGCTTCCCCGGGGGACGGACCCACGCCCGGGCCAGCCGCTTCGAGCAGAAGGCCCTGGCCGAGGGCCGGCGGCTCCGCCCTCCCTCCACGTACCTCTACGAGGCCTACGCGGGGGCCCGGCCCCGGGACGCCCGGGCCAACGACGGGGGCGTCGTCCGCACCGACGAACGGCTGGCCCTCTACTCCTGGTGGTTCGAGAGCCGGATGCTCCGGCACCCCGAGTGCACCACCCGGAACCTGTCGGCCCGGGGTCTGGCCATCCCGGGCATGCCCTACGAGCCGGCGGAGGAGCTCCGGTCCCTGCCCCCGGCCCGGGACCGGATCGACGCGGCCCTGGAAATCCTGAGGCGGGAGGAACGGGAGGGCGCGGCCGCGGAAGGCCCGCCCTCGGATGCCCGCGGCCGGGTCCTGGGACTTCTATCGGACATGGAAGCCCGGGCGGGAGCCGCCCTGGACCTTGCGTCCCGGGCGCGGGCCCTGGAGCGGGCGGGCCGGGATCCCTCGGAGGTCCTGGCCCTCCTGGACGAGGCCGACCGGGACCTGTTGGGGAACGAGGCCAAGGAGATCGCGGGCTTCCTGTTGCCCGACCTGGAGACGTTATTGGGACGGCCCGCCCGCACCCTGGAGGAGGCCCTGGAGCGTTCCGAGGCGGTGTACCGGGAGATCCGGGACTCCGCGGCCTACCACCGGAGCATCCTAACCTAGAACGTCCCGGATCACCCGCATCCAGTTTCCGCCCAGGACGGCGCGGACTTCCTCCGGCGCGTAGCCCCGGTCCAGGAGGGCCTCGGTCAGCAGGGGCAGACCCGTGCAGTCCGGAAGGACGGTCCCGTTCTTGTCCAGGAATCCGTCGAAGTCCGAGCCCAGGCCCACGTGGTCCGTCCCGACAACGGATACCAGCCGGTCCACGTGGTCCAGGAGGCGGGCAAGGCAGACCTTCTCCGGCGCCTCGTCCACGAAGATTCCCGCGAACGTGACCGCCACCAGGCCCCCCGTGGCGGCGATGCCCTCGGCCTGGGCGTCCGTCAGGTTGCGCCGGTGGTCCCGGACCGCCCGGGAATTGGAGTGGGATGCCACGACGGGGCGCCGGGCGACCGCCAGCAGATCGGTCAAGGCCTCGTCGGAGAGGTGGGAGGCGTCCACGATCATGCCGAGCCGTTCCATCTCGGCCACGACCTTCCGCCCGAAGTCCGTGAGCCCCCCGGTTCCCTCCGCGGCGGCCCCCCGGCCCAGGGCGTTGCGGCGGTTCCAGGTGAGGCCCATCAGGCGCACCCCCCGGGCGTAGAAGCCCCGAAGCTCTGCAAGGCTCTCCCCGATCGCCTCGCCCCCCTCGATGCCCAGGAAGGCTGCCAGGCGGCCGGCGGCCTTGGCCTCCTCGACGTCCCGGGCGGACAGGGCCCGGCGGACCCGGTCCGTCCTTTCGAACAGGGCTTCCATCGCCTCAAGCATGCGCCGGGTGTGCGCCGCCGCGTCCGGGACGTACTTGTCGTCCGTGAAGAGGGCGAAGACCTGGGCGGTCACCCCGCCATCCAGGAGGCGGGGGATGTCCGCGTGGCCCCGGCTTCCCCGGACTGCCAGGTCCCGGGGCTGGGCGTCCTGCCCGTCGAAGCCGAAGCCCAGGAGCTCCAGGACCGAGTCGCAGTGCCCGTCCACCACGACGGAATCCCGGTGGAGGGCGAGGGCTTCGGGCCTCACGACAGGAGCTCCCGGGCCACCAGGTCCTCGTAGGTCTCCCGGCGAACCGAGAGCCGGGCCTTCCCGTCCCGGACCAGGACCATCGCGGGCCGGGGCAGGCGATTGTAGTTGCTCGCCATGGAGTGGGTGTAGGCTCCCGTCGTGAAGACCGCCAGGACGTCCCCGGGCCGGGGGTCCTGGAGGGCGACGTTCCGGATCAGGATGTCCCCGGACTCGCAGCACTTGCCCGCCACCGTGACCGTGCGGGTCCGGGGCTCGTCGTGCCGGTCCGCGACGGTCGCCTCGTACTCGGCCCCGTACAGGGCCGGTCGGATGTTGTCCGGCATCCCACCGTCCACCCCGACGTAGGTCCGCACCCCGGGGATCTCCTTCACCGAGCCGACGGTGTACAGGGTGATCCCCGCCTCTGCCACGATCCAGCGGCCCGGCTCGATCCCGACCCGGGGCATCGGCAGACCCGATCCTGCGCAGAGATCCCGGAGGTCTGTCATGAGGGCGTCCGTGTAGTAGGCCAGGGGCTCGGGCTCGTCCTGGGCCGTGTACCGGGCCGCGAAGCCCCCGCCCAGGATGAGCTCCCGGGTCTCGAAGCCGTAGCGGTCCCGGACCTCCGCAGCCAGGTCCGCGACGATCCGCAGGGCCTTCCGGTGGGACTCGTTGGAGAAGATCTGGGACCCCACGTGGAAGTGGAAGCCCCGGAGCTCGATCCCCTCCATCCGGAGGGCGGCCTCGACGTACTCGTCCCGCACGGCGGGGTCCAGGGGGATCCCGAACTTCGAGTCCAGGCTCCCGGTGGACATGTACTGGTGGGTATGACTGTCCACCCCGGGGGTCACCCGGAACAGTATGGGCACCCGGATTCCCCGGGCCCGGGCTTCCCGGTCCAGGAGATCCAACTCGGTCCGGTTGTCCACGATCATCCGGCCGACCCCTCCGTCCAGGGCCATCCGGATCTCGTCGGGGGTCTTGGAGTTGCCGTGGAAGTGGATCCGCCCGGGGGGGAAGCCCGCCTTGAGGGCCGCGTAGAGCTCCCCGCCGGACACGACGTCCAGGTCGAGGTCCTCGGAGGCGACGATGCGGCAGAGGTCCAGGGTCTGGAGGGCCTTGGAGGCGTAGGCCGCGGAGGTGCCCGGCCAGCGATCCAAAAAGGTTTCCCGGAGCTCCCGGATCCGGACGCGGATCCGGTCCTCGGAAAGGACGTACAGGGGAGTCCCGAACTCCCGGGCCAGGTCCACCGCGTCGCAGCCGTCGAAGAGCAGGTGCGCCATCGCCGGCCCCTACAGGACAAAGAGGAAGAAGGTCAGCACGTCCTCCCACTTCCGGCTCCGGAAGCCCACCTCCGTGGGGGACGCCAGCTTGGCGCCGGGGAAGTAGGAGGCCCGGTAGGCCCGGTAGTGCTGCTTGTAGACGATGGACACGTCGAAGGAGTCCGGCAGGGGGAAGCGGAATTTCGAAGGATCCTCCGCCAGGACCGAGGCGGCCGCGGCCTTGATCCGCTCGGCCGCCAGGTCCGGGTGTATCGAGACGGAGCCGTTCCCTACGCCCTCGGAGACCGGGACGGTGACGAGGTTCGGGTTGTATTCCCGGGCGGTCTCGCAGAGCTCCCGGTCCCCGGTCAGGAGCAACACGGGGACCCCCATGGAGGCGGCCGTGTACGCGTTGATGACGAACTCCGAGACCGGCTGGCCGTTGATCCGGAGCTCCTGGACGTTCAGGTCCATGGTGTGGGACAGGGGGTTCCCCCCGCTGCCGGCCATGGAGTGGTAGCCGATGAAGAAGACCCCCTCGAAGCCGGCGTCGAAGCCTCCCATCATCACCAGGGGGTCCTTGGTCCAGGACCGGAGGATGCAGGCGTTCCGGGGAAGGGCCGAGGGATCGATGGACCTCCCCGTGCCGTGGGCGTCCTTGACCAGGATATCCGTCACCCCCGCCTCCGCGGCGGCCTCGCAGGCGGCCTTGACCTCCCGGGTCATCTGGGCCCGGAAGTAGGCGGACTGGAAGTCCCCGTTGTCCGTCTCCCTCCAGTCGACGATGCCGCTGACGCCCTCGATGTCCGCGCTGATGTAGAGCTTGTTCACGATTCCGTCTCCTCTTCCGTGTAGATGCGCGGAACCCGCTTGTTCACCGCGCAGGTGATCTCGTAGTCGATGGTCCCCAGGAGGTCCGCGACCTCCCCCGCGGAGGGTCCCCCGGGGCCGAAGAAGACGGCGACGTCCCCCTCCCGGACCTCCGGAAGGTCCGTCACGTCCGCCATGCACTGGTCCATGCAGATCCGGCCCGCGATGGGCGCCCGGCCGGAGGGAAAGCCGACGGAACCCCGGTTGGAGAGGGACCGGAAGACCCCGTCCGCGTAGCCCAGGGGCAGGACCGCCAGGCGGGTGGTCCGGGAGGCCCGGAAGGTCCGGCCGTAGCTCACGGTGGTTCCCGCCGGGACGGTCCGGGTCTGGACCACCCGGGCCCGCAGGGCCATCGCGGGCTCCAGGCCCGCCAGGCTCTCCCGCTCCGAGGAGGCGCGCAGTCCGTAGACCGAGATGCCCGGCCGGGCCATGTCCAGCCGGGATTCCGGCAGGAAGAGGAGCCCCCCGGAGTTGGCCATATGGCGCAGGGGGATCCGGAGCCCGGCTTCCTCGATCCGCCCCAGGACTGAGCGGTACAGGGCGAGCTGTTCCCGGGCGAACTCCGGGTCCGCGGCGTCGGAGGCCGCGAAGTGGGAGAAGACCCCCTCCAGCTCGAGCCCCGGAAGGGCCGCGATCGCCCGGGCCGCCCCCGGCGCCTCCTCCGGACGGATGCCCAGGCGGGACATCCCCGTGTCGACCTTGAGGTGGACCCGGGCCTTCCGCCCCAGGGAGACGGCGGCCTCGGAGACCAGCCGGGCGTTGTCCGCGGAGAGGACGGTGACGTCCAGGCCCCAGCCCACGGCTCGGCGGGCCCCCTCGGGCCCCGTATAGCCCAGGACCAGGATGGGGGCCGTGATCCCCTGCCGGCGGAGCTCGATCCCCTCCTCCGCGAAGGCCACGGCCAGGCGGTCCGCCCCCCCGGCCAGGGCGGCCCGGGAGACCCCGGCGGCCCCGTGGCCGTAGCCGTCCGCCTTGACCACCGCGCAGAGCCGGGCGCCCGGGGACATGAGGGACTTGAGGTAGCGGACGTTGCGTGTAACCGCGGACAGGTTCACCTCCGCCCAGGCCGGACGGTCGATCATGGTCTCCTCCTCGGGGCTCCAGTATGGCACGGACGCGGAAATTCTTGGAGGGGGAATCCCCCGGAAGGCATCGGGAGAGCCGCATTTTTTTCGTAAAGCCCCGGTTTTTCCCGGTCGATACTTTGCTTGGAGACCAGTTCTCCGGAACGGCATGCGCGCAGACGTCCAGGCATGCCGTTTTTTTATGCCCGGAGGGAATCTCCATACCTTTGTCTGTTCGGCACGGGTCCTGCTGCGGGAAGCCCGGTTTCGCTCGGTCCTCGCCGCTTCGCGGCTGCGGAAACGCTCAACCGGGCTTCCCTCCGCACCCGTGCCGAATCAATGAACAACGGAGATCCCCACCCGGCCTAAGCCTTCCAAGGATCTCGGTCCGCGCTTGGCCTCCGGCTTGGAGGCCCGCACGGCCCGCGTTGACGGCTTTCCATCCATCCCCTACACTTGCCTCCGCAAGGAGGAGCCCGTGGATCGGCAGACGATACGCCTGACCCAGCTGTGTTCCGCCGCGGGGTGAGCGGCCAAGATGGGCCCCGAGGCCCTGGCGCAGGTCCTGCGTCCCCTGACCGCCCTCGTACCCCCCGAGCGTAAGGCCGACCTGATCGTCGGCCTGGCCGAGGGGGACGACGCAGCCGTACTCAAACTCGACGCCGAGAAGGCCCTGGTCTTCACGGTGGACTTTTTCACGCCCGTGGTGGACGACCCCTACGACTTCGGCGCCGTGGCCGCGGCCAACGCCCTGTCCGACGTCTACGCGACGGGCGGTGAGCCCCTCATGGCCCTGAACGTGGCGGCCTTCCCGGCGGACCTGGATCCGGCGGTGATCGCGGCCGTGGTGCGGGGAGGGGCGGAAAAGGCGGCCGAGGCGGGCTGCGCGACCGCGGGGGGCCATACGATCCAGGACGCGGAGCCCAAATTCGGCCTGGCGGTCATCGGGCTGGCCCATCCGGACCGGCTCTTCCTGAAGACCGGGGTCCGCCCCGGGGACTCCCTGGTCCTGACCAAGCCCCTGGGCACCGGGGTGATCACCACCTGGGCCAAGAACGGAGCCGTCGATCCGGCGGTCCTGGCCGGGGCGGTGGAGTCCATGAAGCGGCTCAACCGGAATGCCGCCCGGGTATTCGCCCGCTTCGGGGTCAAGGGCTGCACGGACGTGACGGGCTTCTCCCTGGCGGGGCACGCCCTGGAGCTGGCGGAGAAGAGCTCCGTCCGGCTCGAGATCGACGCGGGCGCCCTGCCCCTCCTGCCGGGGGCCCGGGCCGCGGTGGAGGGGAAGTTCGTGCCCGGCGGCGCCAAGCGGAACCGGTCCTACTACGAAGACCGAGTCACCTTCGCGGATGGGGTGGACTCCGTGGTACGAACCTTGTGCTTCGCGCCGGAAACCTCCGGCGGCCTCCTGGCCGCCGTGCCCGGGGACGCGGAAGGGTGCGTCCGGGAACTGCGGGACCTGGGGGTCGAGGCGGCGGTGATCGGGCGGGCCCTGCCCGCGGTAGACGGCGCCGTCCCGGGGATCGGGTTCCGCTAGGAGCCTGCCGGGCTCCTGGCGGTCTTCCCGGGCCTGGAACCAGGTACATCGACATCGAATAAAAAGATTACCAGCTGAGGTTGTTTCAAAACTCAGGGAGTTTTGAAAAAGCCGCCTTGAAATTCGCGATAGGCCCAGCGGCTGCAACGCAACCGCAAGCAATCGCAAAGCCAATTCCGAAGGTGACCGACTTTTTGAATTGGCTCAGCTGCTCGTTCAGGAAGAGGCACTCCTCAATCCGGATACAGTGCCCGCACCTCGATGATCTCGTCCCGGGATTGAAGGAAGGCCGAAACGAGCTTCGGATCGAAGTGCGTACCGGACTCCGAGCGGATAAGATCGACGGCGAGTTCCGGAGGCCAGGCCTTCTTGTAGGGCCGCTCGGTCGTAAGCGCGTCGAAGACGTCCGCCACGGCGATCACTCTTCCTATCCAGGGAATCCTTTCCCCGGAGAGTCCTTCCGGATATCCGGAGCCGTCATACCGTTCATGATGGGTGAGCGCCGCCTCCGCGGCATGGCGGGCGATCTCCGAATCTCCCTTTCCGATGATGTTTGCGCCGATCCTGCAGTGCATGCGCATGAGGCCCCACTCTTCCTCGTTCAGGGGTCCGGGTTTCCGCAGCACCGCGTCGGGGACCCCGATCTTGCCGATGTCGTGCATCGGAGCCGCGTTGAGCACAAGTTCGGCCGTCGCCGCGTCGGCACCTGCCGCCGACGCGATGATCTGGGAATACCGGCTCATGCGCAGGATGTGGGCTCCCGTTTCATTATCCCGAAACTCCGAGGCCCGGACGAGTCTCCGGACCACCTCGAGATGGGAGTCCCGGAGTTCCTTCGTGCGCTCCTCGACCAGGGACTCGAGCTCGGCCCGCGAGCGGGAGAGTTCAAGTTGGGTTCTTATGCGGAGCTGAAGTATGCCCGGCGCATGGGGCTTCAAGAGAAAATCGGAAGCGCCTCCTCGGATCGCCGCATCGACCGCGTTTCGATCGAAGAACGGAGCCGAAAAGATAATCGGGACTCGCTGTATCGTCTCCTCTTTCTCCCGAAACCGCGCCAGGAGGGTCAAGGGATCGCTGCCCCAGAACAGGGCGTCCAGGAGGACGACATCGGGTCGCGGGTCGCCGAAGGAGTACTCCCAGAATTCCCGGTCGTTCCTGGCGTAGATGAACTCGTACTCGGGCCCGAGCGACTTGCATAGGAGTTCCGTCGCCGGATCGCCGTCCGCGATCAGGATGCGGGGTTTGGCGTTCATCGACCTGTACCTGGTATTCCGTGTCATCCCGGGCTACACGGGTCTTCGTCCCCGAGCGGACAGATCGTCCACGATCGGATCGCCCTCCCCGGCCGGGGCTGGAGAGTCTTCAAACTGCTTCCTGAGGGGAGCATACACCCGTTCCACCGTCTGTGCATCCATTCCCAGGAGGACGGAGGAAAACCTCACGAGGGCCTTGATCCGTCGGGGGATGCTCGGCTCTCCGGCGCCCGGGGACCCGAGGAATTGGGCGAATGTGAGGGTAAGCTCCGCGAATTCCAAGGCGTGCTCGACCCGGCACCGGCCCGCGGCGTTGCCTTGTTCCAGGATGCGGGCGAAAGGGGGCGCGCAGAACTCGACCATCGCCAGCATCGTCTTGTCCCGGATGTCTATGTACTTGATCTTCTGCAGTTTGGCGTACGTGGCACCGATCAGGTTCGTCATGATCGCGACGGCGGCCTGATACCTGTCTTCAAACCCGAGGTCGGAGTCCAGTTCCACCCGGATGAGCTGCTCGCGCACGGCGGCGGCTTCCCGGTCCACGATGGCGTCGATGATGCCTTCCTTGGAATCGAAGTGGTAATACAGTGTCCCCTTCGCGACATCCGCGGCCGTCGCGATCGAGTCCATCGGAGTGGACTCGAAGCCGTTGGACCTGAACAGCTCCAGGGCGGTATCCAGGATGGTGCTACGAGTATTCATCGTCCGTTCCGTCATGGGTTTCTCCGTTTTGCTCGGGAAATCATATAGGTGAGAATGAAATTAGTCAACATATTGACTGACGGTCGGTATAATATTATACTGACCGTCAGTGCAATGGAGGTGATACATGGATGCAATTCCGCGGACCCTGCTTCTCGTGGAGGACGAATCGATCATCGCGCTCGCGGAGGCCAGAACCCTGAGCTCCGCCGGCTATTCGGTCATCCACGTCGGTTCCGGCGAGGAAGCCATCTCCGCGATGAACGGAGAGCGGGGGTCGTCGATCGACTTGATCCTGATGGACATCGATCTCGGGGAAGGCATCGACGGCACGGAGGCCGCCTACGAGATCCTGAAGCGCCACGACATTCCGATCATCTTCCTCTCCTCGCATTCGGACCCGAAAACCATCGAAAAGACGGAGAAGATCACCAACTACGGGTACGTCGTCAAAAACCTGGGGCATACGATGATGTTCGCCGCGATCCGGATGGCGTTCAAACTCCATACCGCCCAGGCGAAGATACGGGAACGGGAGGAGTGGATCCGGGATCTGATCGACAAAATCGAGGATGGAATATGCATCCTGGACGAGAAGGACAGATTCCTCTACGCGAACTCGGCGCTCTCCGGCGTCTTTGGAGTCGAGCATGGACGGCTTGTAGGTCTGCCCCTCTCCACCATGGTCGGGGAAAGCGCCCTAGAAACCATCCGGGCGAATCTCCAGCTTTCGGATGTCCGACCCGTCGGGGAGACGAGCCTCACGGTGGAGGGCGCCGACGGAATATCCCGCGCCCTTCAGCTGAAGATCATCCAGGACTACGACGCCAAGCACAAATACAGGGGTTCCCTGGTAGCGGTCCGGCTCCAGGCCGCCGAGTCCGGAACCGGCGCGCCCGCCGGGGATCGGGGCACGGTGCGGAACCGCAAGGCCCGGGATGTCTATGTCCACGAATTGCTCCACCGGATCAAGAACAGTTTGAACATAATCGTAAGTCTGCTGAGCCTGGAAGCCCAGCGCGTGTCGGATGAACCCGCCCGGAGGATGCTCGTCCTGACGGAGACCCGAATCCGATCGATCTCCCTCCTGTACGACTTCCTCTCCCATTCCACGGGGGAGGATCGGATCGACAGCGTAGAATACATCCAGGAGCTGACCAGGCTCCTGAAGGAGACATACTCGAGTCCCGACAGTCGTATCGAGTTCATCACGAGCGCCGATCCGTTTCCCCTGTCATCGAAGGTCTGCTTGTCGATCGGATTGATGGTCAACGAGCTCATCAGCAACGCGCTGAAATACGGATTCCCCCGGGGCCGGGAGGGTACGATCCGGATCGAGCTGAGGAAGGAGGCGGACTCCCTGATCCTCCGGGTCCGGGACGACGGGATCGGCCTGCCCGAGGATTATTTCCCGAACGAGAATCTCGGATTCGGGTTGCACCTGGTCAAGACACTGGCGTCCCAACTGAACGGAACCATGAACCTGGTTAACGACCGCGGAGTCTGCGTGACGATCACCGCCCGGGTCCCTCAGGAAGCGACGGACGCCGGCGGTCCGGGCGAGCAGAAGGTCGGCGCGTCCGCGTGACCTCCGCGCCGTAAGGATCAAAGGCCCGGGATGATCACGTAGCCGATAGCGCCGTCCGCTGCCGTGGTGATCCCGGGCCGTTTCCTTGAATATGTCTGAAGGAATTACCCGACCGCTTTCCTCATACCGCCTCGACCAAATCCTCGGAGTTCCCGACCCGATCCGCGCTGAATACCCGATCGACATCCAGCACCAACACGAAACCGTCCCGGCCTCTCCCGATCCCGACGAGGTACTCGGAGGGTCGTACGGGGCCGAAGCGCGGCGGGTCGATCATCGGCGTCGAGAAATTCGCCACGCCGTACACGGCATCCACGACGGCGCCGGCGAGAAACGCCCCGTCGCCCTTTCCGACTTCGAGGATAAGGATCGCGGCGCTTTCCCCGACGGGCGGCACCGCCATGCCGAGGACCAGCCCGAGATCGACCACGGGGATACAGGTTCCCCGCACATTGATGATTCCTTGAGAGGAGTCTTCCTTCCCGGGCAGGCGGGTCAAGGGCGAGTATTCCAGGACTTCCCGGACGTTCTTCACGTTCACCGCGAACCGGACTTCGTGTATGGAGAAGGTGAGGTAGGATGTACCGCTGTCGCATTCCATCTTGCATCGCTCCCTGTCGACCGTCAAAACTCTTCGAACTCTTCCCCGGTGACACCGGAGGCGGCCATGGTTTTCCGTACGGCGATCGCGGTCGAAGACGGGCGGCCGGTCGCCGCCGGCCGTGGAGCCGCCGGAACCGTTGCAATCCTCGCGGGCTGGGCCGGCCTCGCTTCGGCTGCCCCCTCGACGGAATACACCATTCCCGCCTCCGAAAACTTGAAGAACCCGATCGCCTCGGACAGGCTGTTCGCCTGCCCCGCCAACTCGTCCGCCGTCGCGGCCAATTCTTCGGAGTTCGCCGCGTTCTGCTGGATCACCAGGTCGATCTGGGCCGCGCCCTTCGACATCTGCTCGACGCCGCTCGACTGCTCTTCGCTGGCCGCGGCTATCTCCCGGATCAGGTCCTCGGTCTTCTTGATGTCCGGCACAAGCGCCTCGAGCCGCGCCCGGGCCTCGTCGGCGACGGCCACTCCGTCGCTGGAAAGGCCGTTGATCTCGGACGCCGCGGTGGCGGACCGCTCCGCCAGCTTCCGGACTTCCAGGGCGACCACCGCGAATCCCTTCCCGGCCTCGCCGGCCCGGGCGGCCTCGATCGCCGCGTTCAGGGCCAGGAGATTCGTCTGGCGGGCGATCTCCTCGACCACCCCGATCTTCGAGGCGATCACCCTCATGCTCTCCGAGCTCGTAGTGACCGAACGTTCCGCATCCTCCGCGTTCTGTCGCACCCGGGCCGCGAGGGCCTCGATCTGCCGCGTGGACTCCGTGTTCTGTCCGGCGCTGGCCGCCAACTCCTCCACCGACGCGGACAGCTCCTCGACGCTCGCCGCCTGCTCGGTCGCGCCGCTCGACAGCCCCTGGGCCATTTCCGAGAGCTGGCCCGATCCGCTCGAGACCTGAACGGCAGCGGATTGGATCTCCTGGAAGACCGATGCGAGCTTCTCCCGGAGCTGTTCCATCTCCTTCGCCAACATGCCCAATTCGTCGGTCCTCGAGGCCGCGCGATCCAGGAGCAGACGTTCCGGCCCTCCAAGGTAGAGTTCGCCGTCGGACAGGTGCTCCATGGAGGAGACGATGATCTTGACGAGATTGACGATGATTCGGGCTATCAGAAGTGCCAGGAGGAACGCCAGGGCAAGGGAGCAAAGCGTGAGGATATACAGAATTCTGGCCAAGGACGTCGAGGTTTCTTGAATCTCGCTGGTGGGAATGCTCAGTCCGAAACTCCAGCCCGGCGTGTTCGGGATACGTCTGAAAAAACCGGTCACCTCCGTCCCATCCGGGAGAAAGTACCTTCCGTTGCCGGAATCCTCGGACAACGCCCGCTTGCCGAAATCGTCCAGAGCCTTGTACCCCTGCTTGTCGGCGTCGGACAAGCTCAACGCCATGACCGCCTTGGGATTCGGATGGGCGATCACGAGTCCCGTATCGTCGACCACCCAGCCATACCCGGATTTCCCGATCTTTATGCCGCTTGTGATGGTCGACAGGGTCTCCAGCTTGAACTGGAAGCCAAGGATCCCTCTCGTATTGCCTTCAGGGTCCTGGACGGCGACTACGGGAACGACGATGGGGAGGTTGATGCTCCTGGAAATCACGGGCCTGCCGATGAACCTATCCTTCCCCTTGCGCAGGATCGCGTCGAAGTAATCTCGATCCTGTACATTGGCCCTCGCGCCGTCCGCGGTGACGGATTCCCCGTCCGGCCAGACATAGAACACGGTGACTACTTCCGGCGACAGCTTACCCCGGAGACCGAGGATCGCGGACTCGACGGCTTCCCGGTCTCCCCGCTTGAGGACGTCCTGTTCCGCGATCATCCTCTGCTGCCAAAACAGTTTATCCATCATCTCGGAGAGCTGGGAGACGCGAGCGTCGACGATCTGCCGGTTATAGGACAGCGCGAGATCGTTCATGCTGTCCTTCATCCGGATGCTTATCAGGATCGTGATCCCTCCGATCATGACGGCCAGGAATGCGACGATGATCAGAGCGATTCGCACGCCGAAGGACACACCCTTGTTCATTTCCGGCTCCCGGTTCCACGAATCAATATATTGGGAAGGATGTGGAACGCGGCATTTTATACTGACGGTCAGTTTATGTCAATAGCTATACCGACCGTCAGTATATTTAAGAACAGTAAAACGGATTTGCTGGATGGATTAGACAGGAAAACAACTGGTTGGATAAGCTTCGAGCGGAAGAACGGTGAAGGCCGCGCCCGCTTCGGCTACGTGCCGTTCCGGGCGATGCGGTCCAGGGCGACTGCGGCGGCTTGCCTAAGCACCCCCCCCGGGCGCATACTGTCCCCATGCAGAACGACGCCATCCGCATCCTCATCACCGGCGGGACCTTCGACAAGCACTACGACGAGATCCACGGCGAGTTGACCTTCAAGGACACGAACCTGCCGGAGATCATCAAGCAGATACGCACCACCATCCCCGTGGAGCTGGAGATCAACCAGCTCATCGACTCCCTGCAGATGCAGGAGGAGAACCGCGAGCGGGTCCTGGGGGCCTGCCGGCGAGCCCCGGAGTCCCGGATCATCGTGACCCACGGCACGGACACCATGGCCGTGACGGCCCGGGTCCTGGGGGAGGCCGGGCTGGACAAGACCATCGTCCTGACCGGGGCCATGGTGCCCTACAAGGTCTCGGGCTCCGATGCCCTGTTCAACCTGGGCACCGCCTTCGCGGCGGTCCAGCTGAAACCGCCGGGGGTCTGGATCGCCATGAACGGCCGGGTCTTCCCCTGGGACAGGGTGCGGAAGAACAAGGCCGGGGGCGTGTTCGAGGAGATCTGAGGGTGCCGAAATCCCCGTCCCCGGGCAGGCGAGCCGCCGCGGGCCGACGCACCTCGGGCGCGGCCCGAGCGGCCGGCCCGGGGCGCGGCCGCCGCTCCCCCTCCCCCCGCCCCGGAAAGCCCCACCCCGTGCTCTATTCCGCCGCGGCTGTCTTGGTCCTGGCCGCCCTGGCGGGGGCAGCCTGGATCACCGGGGCCTTCCCGGGCCGCGAATCGCCCGGGCCGGGCGCCGCGGCTCCGGAGGCTCTCCGCCCTTCGGATTCGGCCGCGCCATCCCTCGAAACCCGGTCCTACGGCGCGGAAGCCGCCCCGGAACGGTCTCCCGTCCCGGAGGCACCACCCGAGCGGCCCGCCGGAGGGACGGTCGTGCGGACCGGCGCCGGACGCAGCCCCGGGGGCGTCCCGGAGCGGCCGAAACCTCCGAAGGGGAAACTCGTCCTGGTCATCGACGACGCGGGGCACAACCTCCGGGACCTGGAGCCCTTCCTCGCCTTCCCCGGGCCCCTCTCCATCGCGGTCCTTCCCCGCCTGCCCTTCTCCGAGGAGGCGGCCCGGCGGGCCAAGGCGGCGGGCAAGGAAGTCCTCCTCCACCAGCCCATGGAGGCCCTGGGGGGCGAGGATCCCGGCCCGGGGGCCGTCCGCCTGGGCATGGGAGACCTGGAGATAGCCGCGCTCATAGCGGAGAACCTGGCCACCGTGCCCGGGGCCGTCGGCATGAACAACCACATGGGTTCCGCGGTGACCCGGGACCCTAGGATGATGGAGGCGGTCCTGGAGGCCGCCCGGGCTTCGGGGCTCTACTACCTGGACTCTTTAACCGTTTCCGATTCCGTGCTACACTCCGTCGCCTCGCGACTGAACCTGAGGACCTGGGAGAGGGATGTGTTTCTGGACAATTACCCTGAACGCGCGGCCATGCTCAAGCAGCTGGACGACGGCATCAAGCGGGCGGAGAAGAAGGGCCTTTCCGTGATGATCGGCCACGTCTGGTCCGCGGAGCTGGCGCAGACCCTTATCGACCTCTATCCCGGGCTGATCGAGCAGGGCTTCTCCCTCTCGACGATATCCCGCATCATGCTCGAGGATTCGGATGAGGATTCTGGGGATTGAGACCTCCTGCGACGAGTCCTCCGCCGCGGTGGTGGAGGACGGGCGCCGCATCCTCTCCAACGTAGTCGCCACCCAGATCCCCTTCCACGCCGAGTACCAGGGGGTTGTCCCCGAGATCGCCTCCCGGAAGCACGCCGAGTGGATCTCCCGGGTCGTGGCGGAAGCCCTGACGGAAGCGGGTGTCTCCGCCGCGGACATCGACGGGGTAGCGGTGACCGCCAAGCCCGGGCTTGTGGGCTCCCTCCTGGTGGGGGTCTCTTTCGCCAAGGCCTGGGCCTGGGCCCTGGACAGGCCTTTCGTGGGGGTGAACCACATCCTGGCCCACCTCTACGCCCCCCTTCTGTCCGAGGACGTGGACTACCCCTTCCTGGGGCTCCTGGTCTCCGGAGGACACACCCTGATCTGCCGGGTGGACGGCTTCGACGACATTTCCATCCTGGGCACGACCATCGACGACGCGGTGGGGGAGGCCTTCGACAAGACCGCGAAATTCTACGGCTTCGGCTACCCCGGGGGCCTGGCCATCGACCGCCTGGCCCGGAAGGGGGATCCCGCGGCCTGCCGCTTCCCCTCCCCCAACCTCTACAAGGGCGAGCACCGCTACGACGTGTCCTACTCGGGCCTGAAGACCGCGGCCATCCGCCAGCTGGACCAGTTCTGGGATCCCGCCTACCCTCGGACCCCGGAGAACATAGCCGCGGCCTTCGAGAAGGCCGCGGTGGACCTGCTCCTGTCCCGTCTGGAACGGGCCGCCCAGGACACGGGGCTCTCGACGGTGGTGGCCGGGGGCGGGGTGGCGGCGAACACCTACCTCCGAGCGCGGCTGGCCGGACGGACGGACCTGCGCGCCCTCTTCCCGCCCCTCCCGCTCTGCGGGGACAACGGGGCCATGGTGGCGGGGATCGGATTCAAGTACCTGGAGCGGGGGGATCGGGACGGCCTCGATCTGAACGCCTCGCCCCGGGTTCCCATCTTCCGGCGCCTGGACAAGCCCGGCCGGGCTCGGGACTAGGGCGGTCCGGCTCCGCGCGGGAGATCCGGAGCCCAGCCTCAATCTACCAAAGGTTTGCCCCGGGAGACCTTCCGCACCGCCGTGAGCCGGGTCTTGAGCCCCGAGCGTCGGAACACCGCGTCCGCCAGCCACGCCGCCTCCTGGTCCGCCTCGTAGGCGATCACCAGGAAGCGCAGGGTCGCCGCGTCGGAAGTCGCCGGACCCTGGAACCCGAAATCGTAGGCCCGGAAGTTGCCGGGCACCAGTTTCACCTCGGACAGCTCGTTGACGAACCCGTCGGCGGTCAGTGCGAGGGCGGCCGCCTCGTCCCCCGCGGAAAGGGCTTTCAAGTACTGGGTCAGGACCCGGCCGTAGGCGGACGGGGAATTCCCGTAGAAGGCCAG
The DNA here is from genome assembly GCA_022703505.1 of Spirochaetota bacterium. GTDB lineage: Bacteria > Spirochaetota > Spirochaetia > Treponematales > UBA12059 > JAAYUR01. The sequence continues at coordinate 269,675 of JAKLDN010000004.1, forward strand.
GCCGAGGTACAGGGCCGCGCCGACGGCGGCCAGACAGGCGATCGCGATGATGATTATGGATGTTCGCCGAACCATGGAAAGAGCCTCCTGGAGCGCCTTGGTCCCGCCGAATCTACTATCCGGCCGGGGGAGCGTCAACCTGGTGTTACGAAGCTTGTAGGAAGCCTTTTTCCGCCCTCCGCCGGGCGACGAAGGCCTCGAATCGGTCCGTCCGGGCATTCACGACCAGGGCTTCGGGAACCCCGGCCCGGTCCAGGGTGTCCACCGCGGTGTCCAGCCGGCCCGCGTCGGCCCAGTAGTGGGCGTCGCTCCCGCAGACCACCGGGCAGTCCGCCTGGGCGCAGGCCCGGGCGAGGGTCAGGCACGTGTCCGAGGAGCCCTTCCGGACCCGGAAGGAGGAGTCGTTGACCTCCAGGGCCTTGCCCAGGGCAGCGGCCCGTGCCACAACCGCCGGGATTTCGATCGGGAAGGCCGGGTTGCCGGGATGGGAGATCGCGTCCACCAGGGGATTCTCCAGGGCCGCGATCAGGGCCCGGGTGTTCTCGTCCCGGCCTCGGTTGGTGAAGCAGGCCTCGTGGAAGCCCGCCATCACGAAATCCAGGTACCCGATCCAGTAAGGCTCCAGGTCGATCCGTCCCTCGAGGTCCAGGATGTTCGCCTCGATACCCCGGTAGAACCGGACTCCCTCGATGATCCGGGGCAGGATCCGGATGTTCCCGAAATGGTAGGGATGGGCTCCCCCGGGCAGGGCGGGACCGTGGTCGGTCAGGACGAAGCCCTCGAGCCCGCGGTCCCGGACCCCCCGGGCCAGCTCGTCGACGGTGGAGTAGGCGTGCCCGGACGCGACGGAATGGGTGTGAGTGTCTATGGCTATGCGCATGGATGAAGACAGTATCCACGAAACGGGCCGGAGTGACCAGCCTGTCGTGGACGTTTCGTCCCCGGCACGCTCATGATTTTAAAAATGCGAGACAGGATGGACAGGATAGGATCCAGGATGAACAGGATGAAGAGAGAAAGGGAAAGACCAAAAGAGAGAGCACTTCAAATTTTTCCATGCATCCTGTCCATCCTTTCTTTATCCTGTTCATCCTGTCCAATTTCTCCGGTAACCGTTTCTTTTTCCCGTGCCTTGACAGCGCCTCCGGGGCCGGGATTACATGGGCTCATGGCAAGCCCATCCCTGCCCCCCTCCACCTTCGAGGCGGCCTTCGGCGCCGACCCGGAGCTCGCGTCGGCCGCCCGGGTCGCGGTCTCCTCGGCCCTCAGGCTCCAGCCCGGGGAGAAGGTCCTGATCGTGGCCAATCCCTGCCGGGACTCCATCGAGATATCCCGGGCCCTCTTCGACGCTGTCCTGGACGCCGAGGCGCGGCCGAGCCTCCTCGTGCAGCCGGTCAAGGCCCAGCTGGACTACGCGGAGGAGACCCTGATCGCGGCCTTCGAGTCCCACCCCGACGTGGTCATGTCCATCAGCGCCCAGAAGATGGGCAAGGACCGCAGCGGCCTGGAGACCCCCTACGAATGGGACGAGGTCTCCTACGACCACGTCTTCCACTACCAGCTCTACGGGGCCAAGACCCTCCGGGCCTTCTGGTCCCCCCGGATCACCCGGGACTCCTTCCTGCGCACGGTTCCCATCGACTATTCGGAACTCCGGGGCCGCTGCCGCCGCATCAAGGAGGTCCTGGACAAGGCCGAGCGGATCCGGGTCACCAACCCCAAGGGCACGGACATCACGATCGGAGCCCGGGGGCGGTCCGCCTTCTCCGACGACGGGGACTTCTCCCAGCCGGGCCAGGGGGGCAACCTGCCCGCCGGGGAGGTCTTCCTCTCCCCGGAGCTGGGCACCGCGGACGGCGTGATCGTCTTCGACGGCTCCATCTCCTGCGTCTCCGGGGACCTCGTCCTGGCCAAGCCCGTGCGGGCGGTGGTGCGGGGAGGCTTCGTGGCCGAGGTGGAGGGGGATTCCGAGGCCGCCGAGGTCCGGCGCTCCCTGGAGGACGGGGCCGAAAGCGCCCGCCGCCTGGCCTCCGAGGGCCGGCTCTCCCCGGAAAAGGGGGAGCAGTACGCCCGGAACGCCCGCAACCTGGGGGAGCTGGGGATCGGTCTCAACCCCCGGGCCCGTATCACGGGCAACATGCTGGAGGACGAGAAGGTCCTGCGCACCTGCCACTTCGCCATCGGCTCCAACTACGACGAGGACGCCCCGGCCCTGGTCCACTTCGACGGCCTCGTGACGGAGCCCACGATCACGGCCTACCTGCCCCATGGCCGCGAGGTCGTGATCGAGCGGGACGGGGAGCTCCTATTGTAGGACCCGGTCCCGTTCTGTATACTCCGGCCATGGAACCGACCAAGACCGCCCACTGGGCGGACATGTATGCCCAGAAGATCATCCGGGAAAAGGGTGACAAGGAAACCTACACCTGCGCCAGCGGCATCACCCCCTCGGGTACGGTGCACATCGGCAACTTCCGGGAGATCATCTCCACGGAACTCGTGGTCCGGGCCCTCCGCCGCCTGGGCAAGAAGGTCCGCTTCATCTACAGCTGGGACGACTACGACGTCTTCCGCAAGGTCCCCAAGAACATGCCCAACCAGGAGGTGCTGACCAAGCACCTGCGGTTCCCGATAAACCTCGTGCCGGATCCCTACGAGCGGGACTCCAGCTACGCCCGCCACCACGAGGTGAACGTGGAGAAGATCCTGCCCGCGGTGGGGATCTTCCCCGAGTTCCTCTACCAGGCCGAGCGCTACCGGTCCTCGATGTACGCCGAGGGGATGCGCCGGGCCCTGGAGCGGCGCGCCGAGATCAAGGCGACCCTGGACGAGTTCCGGGCCGAGGACCTCTCCGGGGACTGGTGGCCGGTCTCCATATTCTGCGACTCCTGCAACCGGGACGATACCACCCTCCAGTCCTGGGACGGGGAGTGGAAGATCTCCTACACCTGCGCCGACTGCGGCCACGCGGAGACCATCGACCTCCGCAGCGCCAAGGGGGCCAAGCTCTTCTGGCGCATCGACTGGCCCATGCGCTGGGCCCGGGAAGGCGTGGACTTCGAGCCCGCGGGCAAGGACCACCACTCCCAGGGCGGATCCTTCGACACCGCCCGGCGGATCATCCAGGTGGTGTACGACGCGGAGGCCCCGGTCTCCTTCCAGTACGACTTCATCTCCATCAAGGGGCGGGGGGGCAAGATCTCCTCCTCCTCCGGGGAGGTGATCGACCTCTACGACGTCCTGGAGGTCTACACCCCCGAGGTGACCCGTTACCTCTTCGCGGGCACCCGTCCGAACACCGAGTTCGCCATCTCCTTCGACCTGGACGTCATCAAGATCTACGAGGACTACGACAAGACCGAGCGGGTCTACTACGGGGCGGAGACCCTGGCCGACCCCGACGAGGTGGAACGCGAGAAACGGATCTACGAGCTCTCCCAGCCCGGCGAGCCCGAACCGGTCATGCCCTACCAGGTCGTGGGCGGGTTCCGCCACCTCTGCAACCTACTGCAGATCGACGGGGGGGACATCGACCGGACCCTGTCCAAGCTGCCGGGACTCACGAAGGCCCAGGAGCCCAAGCTCCGGGTCCGGGCCCAGTGCGCCTGGAACTGGATCACCAAGTTCTCCCCCGAGGACTTCCGCTTCCGCCTCCGCGAGGGCGGCTCGGAGATCGAGACCAAGCCGAACGAGAAGGCCGCCCTGGCGGCCCTGCGGGACGCGGTCTGCTCCGGAGGCTTGGACGAGGCGGCCCTGGCGGAACGGATCTACGCGATCGCCCAGGAGAACGGCCTCGAACCCAAGGACTTCTTCAAGACGGCCTACCGGGCCCTCCTGGGCAAGGAGCGGGGCCCCCGGCTTGCGGGCTTCCTCCTGGGGATCGGCCCGGAGCGGGTGAAAGCCATTCTCGCGCCGTATTGATCGGCGCGAGGATGGCCCGTCAGAATCGACGAGGCCGATAGGCTTCGTCGCCGCCATGCCGACTCCTGTCGGCATGGCGCGACTTATTGACGTCGCCCGGGTTCCAGGAGTCAACGTTCTCTGTCCTCGATCCTGCCTCACTCCGTGATCTCCGTGTCCTCCGTGGTGAGTTCGGGAAGCCTTTCGCCCGGCGCGGCCGGCGCCGGAATTTGTCCGGCGCCGCGGTTCCTCCGTATATTTATAATTCGGGTTTCGGCCCGGACGGAGGGATCATGCGGTACGCGGAGAGCATTCTCGATCTCGTGGGGAACACCCCCCTTGTAAAAATACGGGCCGAGGGCGCGGCCGAGGGCGCCCGCGTCCTGGCCAAGCTCGAATTCTTCAACCCCTTTTCCAGCGTCAAGGACCGGATAGGACTCGCGATGATCGAGGACGCAGAAAAAAGAGGAGCCCTCAAGAAGGGCTCGGTCATCGTGGAACCCACCTCCGGCAACACCGGCATCGCCCTGGCCGCCGCGGCCGCGGCCAAGGGCTACCGCATCATCCTGACCATGCCGGAGACGATGAGCGTCGAGCGCCGAAAACTCCTGGCGGCCTACGGGGCCGAGCTCGTCCTGACCGAGGGCGCCAAGGGCATGAAGGGCGCCATCGCCAAGGCCCGGGAAATCCTGGAATCCACCCCCGGGGCCTTCATGCCCATGCAGTTCGACAACCCCGCGAACCCGGAGGTCCATCGAAAAACCACCGCCGAGGAGATCTGGCGGGACACGGACGGAGCGGTGGACATCCTGGTTGCGGGGGTCGGCACGGGAGGCACGATCTCCGGAGTCTCCTCGGTGATCAAGCGGCGCAAGCCCTCCTTCAAGGCCGTGGCCGTGGAGCCCGCGGACTCCCCGGTCCTTTCCGGAGGCGCCCCGGGCCCCCACAAGCTGCAGGGGATCGGCGCGGGCTTCGTGCCCGCGAACTACGATCCGGCCGTAGTGGACGAGGTGATCCGGGTACGGGCCGAGGACGCGGGGACGGAAGCCCGGCGGATCGCCAAGGAAGAAGGCATCCTGGTGGGCATCTCCTCGGGCGCCGCCCTGTGGGCGGCCCGGGAGGTGGCCCGCCGGCCGGAAAGCGCGGGCAAGACCATCGTGGTCATCTTCCCGTCCTCGGGGGAGCGCTACCTGTCGACGTGGCTGTTCGGGGAAATGTGAATAAGTGAATCGAGAATGGGTGAATCGTGCGGAACTTCTTATTCACCCATTCACCCATTCACCCATTCACCCATTCACCCATTCACCCATTCACCCATTCACCCATTCACCTTCCACCCTTTACACTCCCCTCTCGACTCCGCTATACTCCCTCCCGGTCGCGCGGACCTGACCGCGCCCGCCGGGACGCCTGGCGTCCCCTATCCCGATCCGCCGGGGGTTTCTGTGGAAAAGGCCCTTGTACTCGCCGCCGAGGCCGCGCTCCGGGGGGACCGAGGATAAACGCCGAACCGCGCCCGGACGCCCGAGCGTCTGTGTAGCGCCCGTTCTCCGAACGCTCCCGCTCCCAACCCCTCCGTTCCCCCCTCGCGCCCCCGGATAGGATTATGGACCCAGGCTCGCCCCGGCACGCGCCGAGGCCGAGTGGTACCGGACGCCCCGCGCCGAAGGCCCGGGCGCCGTCCGAGCTCGAGAGGGAATACACCCATCATGCATCTGGATCGCGAAGAGATACTCAAGGCATACGGCTGGACCGAGGGATTCGCCGAGGCGGCCGAGTCCCCGGAATTCGAGGGGCTGGAGCCCGCCCGGGTCCTGGAGACCCGGCGCGGGGCCTGGACGGTTCTGGCGGCCGGGGCCTCCGGCCCGGAGGAGTTGGAGGCGGCCGCCGCCGGCCGCCTTCTCCACGAGGCCGCGGCCCAGGCGGACCTGCCCGCCACGGGGGACTGGGTCCTGGTCCGCCCGACGGATCCCGGCCGTGCGCTTATCCAGGCCGTCCTGCCCCGCAGGTCGAAGTTCTCCCGGAAACGCCCCGGAGAGACCGAGCGGGACCGGATCGACGAGCAGGTGATCGCCGCCAACGTGGACTGGGCCTTCATCGTCGGAGCCGCGGGAAAGGACTGGAATCCCCGCCGGGCCGAGCGCTACCTGACCCTGGCCTGGGAGTCCGGCGCCCAACCCGTCCTGGTGATCACCAAGGCGGACCTGGCGGAGGACCTGGAGACCCTGCTCGCCCAGGCCGTGGAAGCCGCCCCGGGGGCTCCCGTGGTCGCGCTCTGCGCCCGGGAGGGCTGGGGCCTCGAGGGCCTCGATCCCTACCTGGCACCGGGGAAGACCGCGGTCCTCCTGGGCTCCTCCGGAACGGGCAAGAGCACCCTGCTCAACGCCCTGGCCGGCTCGGAGCTCCAGAGGGTCCAGGACGTGCGCGCCGACGACCACCGGGGCCGCCACACCACCACGACCCGGACCCTCTTCCGCCTGCCCTCGGGAGCCCTGGTCATCGACACCCCGGGGCTCCGGGAAATCCAACTCTGGGCGGACGGCCAGGCGGTGGACTCCTCCTTCTCGGATATCGAAGCCTTCGCGGAATCCTGCCGCTTCCGGGACTGCTCCCACGACGGGGAGCCCGGCTGCGCGGTCCGGGCCGCGGTGGAATCCGGGGACCTGGCCGCCGAGCGCCTGGAAAGCTGGCGGAAGCTCCGGCGGGAGGTCGAGTTCCTGGAACGCCGGGGCGACCCCGTGGCCGAAGCCGCGGCCCGGGCGGTCTGGAGGACCCGGGCCCGGGCGATCCAAGCGATGGAGAAGGCGAGGCGCTGAGCGGTAGACGGTAGACGGTGAACGGTGAACAGGAATGCGGCTGTCCCCCTGTGACCTGCACGGGGGGCGGCCGGATCAAACCCCGGCAAGTATGCTAGACTCGGGTCCGAGGACGGCCATGGTCAGCAAGAGCCAACTGAAATTCTACGCTTCCCTGAAGGACCGCAGGGCCCGGGCCGAGAGCGGGTTGTTCATCGCGGAGGGGCACAAGGCGGTGCAGGAGGGGCTCAAGTCGGGCTGCCCCTGCGAGGCCGCCTTCGTGCGGGAGGGATTCTTCGGGGAGAACGAGGAGACGGACCGGCTCCTTTCCAACCAGACGGTGGAGGTGCTCGAGGAGCGGGACTTCCGCAAGCTGGCCAACACCGAGAGCCCCCAGGGGGTCCTGGCCGTCTTCGACCGGCGGGGCCTCCTGGCCCCGTCCCCGACGGAGCGGGACCTGGTCGTGCTCTACGACCTGGCCGACCCGCGCAACGTGGGTACGATCATCCGGTCCGCGGACTGGTTCGGCTTCCGCGACATCCTGGTGGGTGAGACCTGCGTGGACATCTTCAACGAGAAGGTCGTGCGTTCCACGATGGGGTCGATCTTCCACTGCCGCTTCATCCTGGCCGCCGACCTCGCCGCGGACCTGCGAGCCCTCAAGCCCGAGTACCGGGTGCTGACCGCGGACACCGGCGGGGTCGACTACCGAAACCGGAGGCGCGGCGGAAAGACGGCGGTCGTGTTCTCCAACGAGACCCGGGGCCCCTCGGACGCCATCCTGGCCCTCACGGACGAGAGGATCACCATCCCGGGCTTCGGCCGGGCCGAGTCCCTCAACGTGTCCTGCGCAGCCGCGATCATCCTGGCCTCGTACCGCTGAGAGGCCGCCGGGCGGGCCGGCTCACGGCGGCCGCTCAAACCGCCCGTCCGGTCCCGCCCCCATTCACCTATCCCCTATACAGCCGTTCGAACTCTTCCACCTGCCGCTTGAAGACCTCGATGCCCCCCAGCCAGAATTCCTTGCCCTCGATGTCGAAGCCCGCCTGACGGGTCAGGTCCACGGCGCTCATCCGTCCGGTCCGTACCAGGATATCCCGGTAGGCCGCCGCGAAGGACGGCCCCTGGCGGCGGTACTTCTCGTACAGCCCCAGGCCGAACAGGAGGCCGAAGGCGTAGGGGAAGTTGTAGAACGAGAGGTCCGGGGAATAGTAATGGCCCTTGACCGCCCACATGTAGGGGTGGCGGCGGTCCTTGTCCAGGCCCTCCCCGTAGGTGGCCTCCTGGGCTTCCCGCATGAGGTCGCAAAGCTCCTCGGCACCCAGCTCCGCGGCGGGACGCCGGGCGAAGACGCTCTTTTCGAAGTAGAACCTGGAGAGGATGTCCACCAGGATCTGGCAGCCGTTCTGGAGGTTGTTCTCCAGGAGCGCCGCCTTCTGGTCCTGCGGCACCTCCTTGACCGCCTCCTCGAAGACCACGGTCTCCGCGAAGATGCTGGCCGTCTCCGCCAGGGTCATGGGGTACTGGGCCAGGGGGTGGGGGACGTCCTTGATCACCTCGTGGTGGTAGGCGTGGCCCAGCTCGTGAGCGATCGTGGAGACTTCCCCGAAGCTCCCGTCGAAGTTGCACAGGACCCGTGAGGCCTTCCGGTTGGGGAAGGAGATACAGTAGGCGCCCCCGACCTTGCCTTCCCGGGGCTCCGCGTCGATCCAGCCCTCCCGGAAGGCCCGCTCCGCGAAGGTCCCCATGTCCGGGGAAAAGGCCCCGAACTTCTCCACGATGAAGGCCCGGACCCGCTCGAAGGTCCACGGGGCGGGGGGAGCTCCCACGGGGGCGAAGATGTCGTAGAAGGCGCAGGCGGGCACCCCCAGGTATCGGGCCTTCGCCTTGAGGTAGCGCCGCCAGAGGGGAAGGCTCTCCTCCATCGCCGAGATCAGGGCGTCCAGGGTCCTGCGGGTGATCCGGCACTGCTCGATGGACTTCTCCAGGGGATCGGCCCAGCCCCGGCGCTTGTTCAGGGTGACGGCGAATCCCTTGACCCCGTTCAGGGCCGCGGCCAGGGGCAGCTTCATCTGCTCCCAGGCCTTGAGCTCCAGGTCCCAGGCCTTCTCCCGGACCGCCCGGTCGGGGTCCGAGGACAAGGCCCGGAGCTGGACCGTGGTCTTGCGCTCTCCCGTGGCCTCGTCCCAGACCATGGCCGCGGTGGAGGAGACCTGCTCCTGAAGGCGGCCCCAGGCGTCCCCGCCCGCCCGGTTCAGGTCCTCCGCCAGGTCCTCCAGCTCCGGGGACATCTGCCGGGAGGCCCAGAGGATCTCCTCCCGGAGGTGGAAGGCGTATTCCCCGATCCCGGGGTCCGCGGAGACCAGGGCCTGCACCTCGTCCTTCCGGGCCGCCAGGGCGTTTCGGAAGAGGACCCCGGCCCGCTTCAGGGGCAGACGCATCTCCTCCAGGTTGTTCAATTCCGCCAGGGCCTTGGGATCCGTGGTGGCCGTGGAGTACCGGGTGTAGGCGTAGGCTCCCAGGGTCTCCTCCAGGGCGCCCGCCTCGGTCTCCAGGCGCAGGGCCTCCCGCAACCAGGCCGGGAAACCCGCCCCCGGGGGCGCGACCCTCAGGTGGTCCAGCAGGGCTTCCGAGAGGCGACCGAGCTCCTCCTTGTCCATCCGGTATTCCGGGGCCTCGAAGCCCGCATAGATCGGATCGAGGTTCCAGCGGGGCAGGGCATCAGATCCAGTCATGGCTTCCGTCCTCCCATTCCAGGATTTCGTCGGGCCGGAAGAAGAGCCCGATCTCCCGGGCCGCGCTCTCCGGGGAGTCCGAGGCGTGGATGATGTTCAGGTTCGTGTGCATCCCGTAGTCCCCCCGGATCGTCCCGGGGGCGGCCTCCTCGGCCTTGGTGGAGCCGCAGAGCTTCCGGAGCATCGCGATCGCCCCGTCCCCCTCCAGGACCATGGCCAGTACCGGTCCGGAGGTGATGTAGGCGACGAGGCGTTCGAAGAAGTCCTTGCCCCTGTGCTCCGCGTAGTGCGCCTCCGCCAGGGCCCGGTCGATCCGGAGTGTCTTGACCGCGCGGATGATGAATCCCTTCCTCTCGATCCGGGTTATGATCTCCCCGGCTACCCGGCGGGCCAGGACCCCGGGTTTCAGCATGGTGAAGGTGCGTTCGACGGGCATGGACTCTCCTTTCCGGACCCGATCCCGGAAGGCGCTGGCGCGTTCCGGGGGGGGCCTGGGACCATACTACACGCCCGGGAGGGAGGGAGCAAGGCGATTTTTCCCGGGGCCTCCTGGACAAGCACCGGACCGCGGTTTACCGTAGTCCCCGGCGGAGGTGTGCATGGACAAGCTGACGATTCTCTGGACCAACGCGGATGTCGGCACCTTCGACAAGATGGTCGCCATGTACGCGCGGAATTCCAAGACCAAGGGCTGGTGGGACGAGGTGACCGTGGTCATCTGGGGATCCCCCGCCAAGCTCGCTGCGGAATCCGAAGTGGTCCAATTGAAGATCCGGGAACTCCTGCAGGTGGGCGTCAAGGTGTCGGCCTGCAAGGCCTGCGCGGACCAGTTCGGCGTCACCGGGAAGCTCACGGAGATGGGGGTGGAGGTGGTGTACTGGGGCGTCCCCCTCACGGAGATCCTGAAGGGCCGTGAGCCGCTCCTGACGATCTGAATGTATCGGGGGACAAGGGGGTGAAACCGTGAAGGTCTTCATCGAGTGCGAGCGGGGTTCCCGGACCAAGCGCACCTACGGCCTCGACCTGGAGCTGAAGCGGCAGTCCGAGACCCTCCTGCCCTACCCCTACCCCTACGGCTTCGTCCTGGGCACCCGGGCCGACGACGGGGACGGGGTGGACTGTTACGTCCTCACCGAGGAACCGCTGGAACATGGCCGGATCGTGGAAGTCGAGCCCGCGGGCCTCCTCCCCATGACCGAGGACGAAGAGGAGGACGGGAAAATCCTGGCCGTGCCGCCGGGCCGGGCCCTCGACGAGTTTCCGGAGGCCGGGCGGATCCTCCGGGACTTCATCCTGGGGATATTCCGGAAATTCCCGGAGGTCCGTGTAGCCGTGGGGGACATCCGACCCCGGGAAGCGGCCCTGGAATTCCTGGCCGCCCGGGCGGTCCCGGATTGGAAAGAATGAAGGAGACTTCCATGAGCAAGGCCTTGATCGCGTACGTCACAAAGACCGGGACCACCCGGGAGATCGCCCTGGTGATCGAGAAAACCCTGAAGGCCGCGGGGGTCGAGGCCCGGACCTTGCCGATGTCCGAAGCCGGGGACCTGTCCGGATATGACCGGGTGATCCTGGGAGCGCCCATCAACGGCATGCGCCTGGTCCCCGAGGCGGCGGCCTTCGTGGAGGCCCACGGGGCCGAACTCCGTACCCGTCCCGTGGCCGTATTCGCGGTATCCTACATGCACGGAGCCGCCCGGGGGAACTGGAACCGGGCCATAGAGAAAAGCGTTCGGTCCGCGGCGGAGGCGGCGGGGGCGCGGACCTCGGCGATCTTCCCCGGCCGGGTGGGTTCTCCCCTGCCGGGCTTCGCCCGGCTCCTCTTCGGCGTCCCCCGGGACCTGAGCGCGGACCGGGTGGATCTGGAGGCCGTCCGGGCCTGGGCTGCGGAGCTACCCAAGGCTCTGGGCTGATCGACACCCACATGGCCGCGGCCTACGCGGAAGCGGGGGTCGACCGCATGCTCACGGCGAACCCCTCGAACTTCCGGACCTTCGAGGTCTTCGACCTCCCCGGGTACGGCTAAGTCCTCTCCGTTCCCTTCCCGGCACCGTGTGCGGCCAGGTACAGGGGGGCCGAGGCGGCGAATACGGCGGCCGCCGCGAACCAGACCCCGGGTATCTTCAAGGGCCCCACCAGGGCTCCGAAGGCCAGGGCCCCGGCGAGTCCCCCGAGCTGGACCAGCAGGGATGCCACGGACAGGAGGGAAGCCCTGCGATCCGCGGGGATCCGAAGGTTGAGCACCGTGCCTTCCGGGGGGTTGACCATCCCGTTCCAGCAGAACATGGCCAGATAGAACACCGCGAAACCTGTTGCCGAGCCCTGCAGGGCCAGCAGGACGATGAAACCCGCCGTAGTCAGGCGGAGGACGAACAGCAGGAGATAGGGCGATATCCGGGTCCGCTCCAGGACCAGGGGAGATGCCAGACTGCCCAGGAGGGCCGCCAAAAAATACCCCGTGGATACCGCGCCGAACACCCAGGTGGACTCCGAGGAACCCAGGATGTCCGCCAGCCGTGGCTGCCAGTAGGTCTCGACGGCGCTGAAGGCGAAGCCCCAGGCGATCATCGTGGCCAGGATGAGCGCGAGCTCCCGGCTGCCCGTGATCGCCCGCAGGGAGCCCGCCAGGAATCCGCCTACCTTTTCCCTCTCCCCCGCCCGGGGCGGCTCCTCGGGCACGGCCAGGATCACGACCGCGGCCAGGATCGCGGTCAGGACCAGCATGGCGATCAGGTTGCCGTCGTACCGGCCCGCGCCGGGCGCCAGGATCGACCATCCCATAGGGACGAAGCCTCCCGCCAGGGATCCCAGGGCCAGTCCCGCCGTATCCGCGGCGTTGGTCGCCGCCATGAGGCGGTGGAGCCTGCCTTCCCCCTCGCTCTCCAGGTATCGGTCGATCAGCAGGGCCTCCAGGGAACCCGAGGACAGGGCCCGGGAGACGCCGTACAGGGCAAAGCCTACGGTCACGGACAGGAAGCCCCGGGACGCCAGCAGGGTCAGGCAGGACAGGGCGAAGAAGGCCAGGGATGCCAGGTAGACCCTCCTTCGACCGATCCTGTCCGCCAGGATCCCCGTGGGGACTTCCAACAGGATTACCACCGCGGAAACGAAGGCCGCGCTGAACCCCAACTCCCCCAGGGAGAGCCCCTTGGACAGGCGGAAGAGGTTCGACACGGGCAGGATGAGCCCCAGGGAACCCCACTGCAGGAAGCGGGTAGCGACGGCGACGGGCAGGATGGCTCCGGACCCGTCGCCCGCAGGATCGGGGGTCTTCCGGCAGACAGGTTCGGTATCAGGCACAACCCCTCCTGTCCTGGATCCGGGCCCCGGCCTGACCGTTCCGCCCGATCCCGGGCATCCAGCCGACGACCCGTCGGATCCGGGCGAACGCGCCGGGCGTGAATCGCAGCTCCAGTTCAAGAGTGGAAAAACCGGGCGCTTCCACGGACGGTCGGGACCGCAGGCAGACACCTTTCAACTCGAAGTCCTCATCGGTATCGGTCGGACGGAATTCAAGCACCGCACCGTCGGCCGGTATCGAATCGCCGTATTCCCCGAAAAGCGTGACACGCCGCGGGGTGAACGACAGGACCTTGAATCGACGCTCCTCTCCCTCCTCCAAGAGCAGTTGAAGATAGCCGCCCCCGAGCAGGGCCGACCGCTGTTCCGGGGAAAGTTCGATCTCCGGGGCCGTCTCGAAAAAGTCCCTGGATTTCTCCGTCTCCAGGAAGTATCCGACAAGCATCTCCTTGTAGGACAACGGGGACCGTACGAGTTCGAGGCCGAGAAAGCAGTACGGCGAGACGGGCGAGGGCCTTCGAATTCCGGAAATCCTGCAGGTCAGGAAAAAGGCGTGGGGTTTCGATCCGTACGGCGGCCTGCAGGTCATAAAAAGCCGGTGGGACTGTCCGAGGTATCGTTGGAAAAACTCGGCTTCCCGCTCGCTCAGGACCGCCAGGAGCTCCATCCGCGACAAGGAAAGCTCGAAGGGTACGCAGGACACCGAAAAATCCCCCACCCTCAGGACGGTGTCCGACTTCACGATGCCGAGTTCCTCCAGCAGGGCCGGGGTAACCCGTATCGAGCTATCCCGGAGGTCCGCCGCCCGTTCGTTGACGACTTTCGAATCCATCCCATCGGCCCCTTCGGCATCCCGCGCAGGCTGTGATTTCGGAGTCGGCTCCAGTATGCCTGACCGACGGTCGTCCGGCAAGCCCGGCTGGTTTGCCTCGATTGCATCGCGATTCTCCCGGTGGTACTATCCCGGGGAACCCGAAAGGAGGCCGTCCATGTCCAGGGGAATGGGATGCCGCTACGGAAGCCACCGGGTCCTCGAGCCCCGGGGGATCCTCCCCCAGCCGGCTATCCGGCTCGACAATTCCACGGAGATCTACGACAACGAGGTGCTGATCGACGTAGGCACCCTGAACATCGACTCCGCCAGCTACACCCAGATCCGGGCGGCCTGCGGGGGCGACGCGGACCGGATGAAGGACATGATCCTGGGCATCGTCCGGGAGCGGGGCAAGATGCAGAATCCCGTGACCGGCTCCGGGGGCATGCTGGTCGGCACGGTCCGGGACATCGGCCCGGCCTTCCCGGACAAGAAGCTGGCGGTCGGGGACCGGATCGCGACCCTGGTGTCCCTCTCCCTCACCCCCCTTTCGATCGAAAAGATCCTCCGGCTGGACCCCGAGAGCGACCAGGTGGACGTGGAGGCCCGGGCGATCCTCTTCGAGAGCGGGATCTATGCCCACATGCCTCCGGACCTGCCGGAAAAGCTGGCCCTTGCGGTCCTGGACGTGGCGGGAGCCCCCGCCCAGGTGGACCGGCTGGTCAAGGAGGGCGACACGGTCTGCATCATCGGCGGGGGCGGCAAGTCCGGGGTCCTCTGCTGCTACCAGGCCATGAAGAACACGGGGCCCTACGGCAAGGTCATCGTCGTGGAGTACTCCCCGGAGAACGCCCGCAGGATCCGGGACATGCGCCTGGCCACGGACGTGATCGTGGCGGACGCAACGAACGCCATCGACGTGTACCACAGGGTCCTCGAAATCACGGGTCCCCGGGGTTGCGACGTGACCATCAACAACGTGAACGTCCCGAACACCGAGATGACCTCCATCCTGATCACCAAGGGCCAGGGGCTCATCTACTTCTTCTCCATGGCCACGTCCTTCACCAAGGCGGCCCTGGGCGCCGAGGGTGTCGGCAAGGACATCGAGCTGATCGTCGGCAACGGCTACGCCAAGGGCCACTCGGACCTGACCCTGAACATCCTGCGGGAGTCCGCGGAGATCCGTGCCCTGTTCGAGAGGCTGTACGTGTAGATGACCGGACTCAACGGATCACCGCCGCTCCCCGGGCGATCCGCAGGAACGTAAGGCCGAAGCGGATCGAGAAGACGTACCAGGGTACGAGGGACAGCAGGGAGAACACCAGGCCGACCGTCCCGGCGGTCGAGGGGACGGTCATGAGGAAGCCCGAGGCGAGCCCCCATAGGGCCGTGGTCCGGCCGAAGGTCCGGTCCCCCAGCATCCGGGCGGCCACCACGAGCAGGGCCACCCCGTTCAGGACATAGTAGACGTCGAAAGCCGTGCCCTGCCATTCCGCGATCAGGGTCCGTCCCGCGGCCAGAAGGGGCAGGCGGGCTTCGGCCCCGGTCCGTGCGTACTCGCCCGCCAGGGCGTACAGCTCGAAGGTCTTGTTGGACGCCGTGTAGACCGCGATCCCGATGAAGCCGAGCAGAAGCGCCGCCTGGAGGATGCCTTTGTGCCGCTCCTTGAGGACATGGTAGAACCCCAGGTAGATCACCGCGATCAGGATGTTGTCGACCAGGATGAAGAAATCGGCGTGGAAAAAACCCAGCAGGGGATTCGCGGCGAACAGCTCGAACCATGCTTCCGGGGGCACCGGCATGGGGGTCAGGGCGAAGACCAGGATCTGGATCGGGATGATGACGAGCATGATCAGGGTCGCCGCGGACGCGGCGGCGTAGAGGGAACCGTAGCTCTTGCGGAAATCTTCCATCCGGTATACCTTCTGTATGGGATTCCCTAACATCGTTAGGGTAACCGAAGAATACTGCCTAACATCGTTAGGGTCAAGCCCCCAAGGAGGCTCCATGGGAAGCGCGCCGGCTCGGGAGGGACCTCTTTCCAGGACGGAGCTGTTCGACCGGGCGCTGGCGATCGCCGACGCGGAAGGGCTGGAGGCCCTGAGCATGCGCAGGCTCGCCCGGGAAGCGGGGGTGGAGGCGGCCTCGCTCTACCACCACCTGCCGAACAAGTCCGCCCTCCTGGACGGCATGGTGGTGCGCATGCGGTCGGAGATGCGCCTGCCCGACCCGATCCCGGAGGACTGGAGGGAGCTTCTCCGGGCGATATTCCTGGAGTACCGGCGGGTCCTGGCCGCCCACCCGAACCTCATGTCCCTGGCGGGACGCCGGGTCGAGTCGGATCCGGACAGCGGCCTAGTCTACCTCATCCGTCAGGGCTTCGAGCCGGAGGACGCGGTGGAGCTGTGGCAGTCCCTCCTGGCCTTCACCGTGGGATTTTCCGTCTTCAGCTCCGCCTACGCGGAAGGCGACGTAAGCGATCTGCCTGCGGACCTGGCCGCCCGGATGTCCGAGTGGAGGGACGACACCTGCCGGAGGACCCTGGACGCGATCATCCGGACCTACGACGCCGGGCGCGTGCGAAGGGAACCGAGAAGTCGGCCTGCCGGCCCCTCGAAACCTCGCGAGTGACACGGACATCCGCCGATCCTTCCTTGCGCCCCGGCGGAGGGCAGGGTACAATCAAGAAGCAACGTATCATACCGCGGCAAGGAGGATCCCATGGCCGGCAAGTTCGAATGGTTCAAGGACAAGAAGGACAAGTACCGGTTCCGGCTCAAGGCGGGGAACGGTCAGATCATCGCCACCAGCGAGGCCTACGAGACCAAGGATTCCTGCATGAACGGTATCGAGAGCGTCAAGAAGAACGCCCCGGACGCTCCGATCACCGAGGTCAAGGACTAGCCATAATCTCCGCCGGCGATTCGCGCCCGGCGGAGATGTACGTCGCCTGGGCCGCGTTTCGACGCGGCCTCTCCTACCCTCCCCCGGCCATCGAGAAATAACTCACCGTATCCCCGTCCTTCAAGGCTAGGCCGGGACCGGAGATCCTGTAGTTCACGGCGCACAGGAGCAGGGGGCGTGCGAGGATCGGGATCTTCAAGGCCCGATGCAGGTCCCGCAGCCGGGAGCCGGCGGGCAGGTCGATGAAGCCCCGCTCGTCCAGGACCGAAGGGTCGGCGTGCGGCGGGGCGTAGACCCGGATCCTCATTCCCCCATCCGGATCGCATCCACGGGGCAGGAGGAGGCGCAGATGCCGCAGCCCGTGCAATCCTCCCGCCTCGCGAGGTCCGGGTAGGCCTTCCGATAGGTATCCAGGCCCGTCCTGCGCAGCTCCAGGCAGGAGAAGGGGCAGGCCTGCACGCAGATCCCGCAGGCCATGCAGGGAACGTAGTCGTAGTTCGGGTATTGCTTAGCCATGGGTGTACTCCAGCCCCGGCAGGGCGGAAAGGCCGAGGGATTCGAAGGTTTCCCGGGTCGGCAAGCCCGTCTCCACGTCCCAGCCCCAGGCCCGGCGATACTGCCGGATCATCTCGTCGATCCGCAGGGTGACTCCCCGGTTGTGCCCCTCCGATGCGGGGGGGATGCCCGAAGCCCGGTCGTGCATGCGGAAGGCCCGGACGTCCACCCCGTGTTTGGCGTTGAAGGCCTGGCGGAGGGTCTGGATTCGCTTGCCCGCTTCCATATACTCGTCCGGCGTCCGGTTCCAGCCCGTGGCGGCGTTCAGGTACTCGAAGATCGGGAAGTGCTGGACCCCCATGAGCATGGCGTAGTAGCAGGAACCCGTCCCGTCCACCAGCATCTTGAAGGCCGTCATGGCCACGTTCCGCAGGGCTTCCGTCTCCGTGGGCTCGAAGTCCTGGGACTTGGGGTGGATCCGCACCTTCGGGGCCCAGGACACGTAGTCCCAGAGGGAGGACTGGGAGTAGTACAGGTTCCCGCTGGTGGTGTGGCGGCCCGGGGTGGGATCCGCGCTGTAGGTCACCCCCATCATCGGGTCCACCCGGGGATCGTGCATGGGGAGTTCCTGGCCGCCTGCGTGCACGGCGAAGCGCTCCGAGCCCTTGCCGATCCGCTCGGCCGCGAGCTTCGCCCCGTCCGCCAAAAGATCCCCGATCCCTTCCCGGGCGCAGATTTTCTCCACCAGGGCCTCGATCGCCCGGGCGTTCCCCCAGCGGAGCTCCAGGCCTCCCGTGTCCGCGGGGGTCAGGATCCCGTTCTCGAAGCACTCCACCGCGAAGGCGACCGTACCCCCGACGGAGATGGTGTCCAATCCGGCGCGGTTCAAGGTGTCGTTGATCCGGAAGATCGAGTCCAGGTCCTTGTTCAGGACCAGGCCTCCGAAGGCCATGCAGGTCTCATACTCCGGCTTGTGGGTGTGCTCCCCGTTCCCTCCGGAGAGGTCCCGGATGTCGCAGACCCCGCCGCAGCCCAGGATGCAGGCGTAGCAGTGGTACTTCCGGACCTCCCGCCTACGGATGCGGTCCGGGTTCAAGGCGCGGTACGCGGGGAAGTCCTTGACCGAACCGTCCCAGTTCTTGACCGGGGAGTCCCCGTTGGTCATGCCGTAGGTGTTGTTCATGATGGAGCCGAACTTCTTGAACATCATGGCCGAGAGCATCCCGTCCAGGGGCACCGCGCTGGGAAGCCCTCCCATGAGGCCTCCCATGATCGGGAAGACGGCACCCGTGAAAAGCCCGGGCAGGTTGGCCTTCCGTACCGTGGAGGCGAAGACGCCGGAGAGGCGCTTCATCCCCTCGGGATCCGAGGGACGGACCGCCCGGGTCCCCGCCAGGACCAGGGCCTTGAGGCGCTTGGATCCCATGACCGCCCCGACCCCGGACCGGGCCGCGTACCGCCCCAGGTCGTTGGAGATCCCGGCGATCCGGGAAAGCTTTTCCCCGCCCGGGCCGATCACCGCCACCTCGGGCTTCTTCTTGCTCCCGCCCTCCGCCTTCAGGTGGTCCCGGATCAGGGCCTTCTCCGCCTCCACGGCGTCCATGCCCCAATAGGCGGCGGCGTCCCGGATTTGGGGACCCTTGTTGTCCACGTAGACGTAGACCGATTCCGGGGAGATGCCCCGGAAGAAGATCGCGTCGTAGCCGCACTGCTTGATGGCGGGAGCCAGGGTCCCCCCGCAGTTGGAGTCCCCCCAGCCCCCGGTGAGGGGGGACTTGCAGACCGCCATCCAGCGGCCGGTCATGAAGGAGCCCGTGCCGGTCAGGAGGCCCGAGGTGAAGCCCAGGATGTTGTCCGGTCCCAGAGGGTCCGCGCCGACGGGTATGTGCCGGTACAGGTAGTACGCCCCCAGCCCGACTCCGGACAGGAGGCCCTCGTACACCGTCTCCGGGATGTCCTGGGAATCCCAGGTTCCCTTCGACAGATCGATCAGGAGCACCTTGCCGAGATACCCTTTCATGCCTTACCCCCGGGTCGACGGATCCTCGCCGCCCCACGGGCGAATGATACGCGATCCCGAAGGCCGGCGCAATCCGGGCAAGGTTCTAAAGAAAGATGCCTACAAGCCAGACAGCCAGAAGTATCCAGACGATTCCGAAGACCACGGCGGCCAGAGTGCCCGCGGGCGTCCGGACCCGCTCTCCCTTCGCCAAATGCCGCCAGGCATCCCTGCGGCAGCGGGCGGCGACCTCGGGGGGAATCATCCGCAGGGCCAGGACGATCAGGGCCGGGACGATGATGAGGTCGTCCAACTGGCCCAGGAAGGGGATGAAGTCCGGGATGAGGTCGATCGGGCTGACGGCGTAGGCGATGGTGACCGCGATGACGGCCTTGGCCGGGAAGGGGGTGGCGGGATCCTTCCAGGCCAGGAAGATCGCCCAGACCTGGCGCTTCAACCGGGCGGCGCGCCGCTTCAGGCGGGCCCAGCGGGAAAAGACGGGGCGGCTGTCGTTCACGGCATCGGTCTCCAAGGTTCAAGCACGCGGGATCCTATCACGGCGCACCGGGGAAGGCAACATCGGGTCCCGGGGCGCGCTATACTCTAAGGATATACATTAGGAGGCCGAAATGGCGGACAATGTCGATTTCCTGGTCAAGGGCATCCCGAACGCACTGCTCGCGATGTTCCGGGGCTTGTGCTCCATCAACGGCAAGACCGAGGGCGAGGGGGTCATCGACCTCATCATCGAGCACATCGACAAGAACTTCTCCGGGGACAAGGCCAACTTCAAGAAGGTCGTGGAGGAGTACCGGGCCGGGAAGAAGAAAAAATAGCCGTCGGGATTCCGGCCGATCCGGCTTTCCCTGGATTCCCGTTCCTCCATCCGTTATCATCGATCCGGAGGGACTTCCGCGGACCGCGAGCGCGGTAGTCCGCGGCGGGAGGCGACATGAAGGGGATATCGGTCCTCCTGGTCGAGGACGAACCCGGAATCTGCCTGACCCTGGGAGACCGCCTGGCCGCGGAGGGGTACGGGGTCACGGTGCGGAACGACGGCGTCTCCGGGGAGGCGGCGGCCCGGGCCGGAGGCTTCGACATCCTCCTGCTGGACCTGAACCTCCCCGGCCGGGACGGGCTTTCCCTCTGCCGAAACCTCCGAAGGGACGGATTCGCGGCTCCGATCCTCATGCTGACCGCCCGGGACGGGGACGCGGACATCGTCGCGGGACTCCGGGAGGGTGCCGACGACTACCTTCCCAAACCCTTCGACCCCTCGGTGCTCCTGGCCCGGATGGAGGCCCTGCTCCGGAGGCCCCGGTCGCTGATCTGGGACGGGCGGGATCCGGTCATCCGGTTCGGACCCTTTTCCCTGGACCGGGAGAGGGGTGAACTCCTCCGGGAAGGCGAGCCCGTGGAGTTGAACGCCCGGGAGTACGGCCTCCTGGAGTACCTGGCCCTCCGGCCCGGAAAGGTCCTACCGCGCAGGGAACTCCTGGAGCGGGTCTGGGGGCGCGGGGACGGGGACCGGACGCGCACCGTGGACATGCACGTGGCCAAGCTCCGTTCCCGCCTGGGGGAGGCGGAAAAGCCCCGGCACATCGTGACCGTCCACGGCCGGGGCTACCGCTTCGAAACCTGAATCTAGTCTAAAACCGCGCCCCGGACGCCGGAGGTCACGACCTTCCGATACCGGTTCAGGAAGAGGCTGTCCACGGTCTGGACGTAGGGCTTCCAGGCCGCTTTCCGGCGCTCCAGTTCCGCGGCGTCCACCTTCAGTTCCAGCTTCTTGGCGGGGATATCGATGGAGATGATGTCCCCCTCCTTCACCAGGGCGATGGGCCCGCCCGCGGCGGCTTCCGGGGAGACGTGGCCGATGGCCGCGCCCCGGGAGGCTCCGCTGAAGCGTCCGTCCGTGATCAGGGCCACCGTCCGGTCCAGTCCCATGCCCGCCAGGGTCGAGGTCGGGGAGAGCATCTCCCGCATGCCGGGACCGCCCCGGGGACCCTCGTAGCGGATCACCACCACGTCCCCGTCCTTGATCTTCCGGGCCTTGATGGCCGCGAAGGCGTCCGACTCGTTGTCGAAGACCCGGGCCGGGCCGGAGTGGACCATCATCTCCGGAAGGACCGCCGCCTGCTTGACGATGGACCCGTCCGGGGCCAGGTTGCCCTTCAGGCAGGCCAGGCCGCCCTGGGCGTGGTAGGGCCGGTCGAGGGGCCGGATGACTTCCTCGTCCCGGACCCGGGCGCCCGCCAGATTCTCCGCCTGGGACATGCCCGTGACGGTCCGGCAGGATCCGTCGACCAGGCCCGCGTCGAGCAGGCGCCTCATGACCGCCTGGACTCCGCCGGCCCTGTACAGGTCCTGGATGTGGTAGGGACCCGCGGGGGACAGGGAGCAGAGGTGGGGCACCCGGGCGCCGATCTCGTTGAAGATCTCCACGGGAAGCTCCAGGCCCGCGGCCCAGGCGATGGCCGGCAGGTGCAGGGCGGTGTTCGTGGAGCCCCCCAGGGCCAGGTCCAGGGCCACGGCGTTCTCGAAGGCCTTCCGGGTCAGGATGTCCCGGGGCCGGGTCCCCTGCTCCACCAGCTTCATGATCGCCACGCCCGCGTCCTTGGCCAGGCGGTCCCGCTCGGCATAGACCGCGGGGATGGTGCCGTTCCCCGGAAGGCCGAGTCCCAGGCCCTCCATCATGCAGTTCATGGTGTTGGCGGTGAACATCCCCGCGCAGGAGCCGCAGCCCGGGCAGGCCGCGTTCTCCACCTCCCGGAGCTCCGCCTCGTCCGCGGTGCCCGCCATGACCTTGCCCACGGTCTCGAAGACGGTGTTGAGGTCGATGTCCTTGCCGTTCCGGATCCCCGCCAGCATGGGCCCGCCGGACAGGACGATGGAGGGGATGTTCAGCCGGGCCGCCGCCATGGCCATGCCGGGGATGATCTTGTCGCAGTTGGTCACCATCACCAGGGCGTCCAGGGCGTGCCCCTGGGCCATGACCTCGATGGAGTCCATGATGAGCTCCCGGCTGGGCAGGGAGTACTTCATCCCCTCGTGGTTCATGGCGATGCCGTCGCAGACCCCGATGACGGGGAATTCCAGGGGCAAGCCGCCCGCCGCGTAGACCCCGGCCTTGACGGCCTCGGCCAGGCGCTTCAGGTGGACGTGGCCGGGAATGATGGCGTTGTAGGCGTTCACCACTCCGATCCAGGGCCGCTCGATCTCCCAGTCCGTGTACCCCGACGCCTTCATGAGGGACCGGTGGGGAGCCCTCTCGATGCCTTTTTTCGCGGAATCGCTTCTCATCTCGATCGTTCCTTTCTTCACGGCGGATCCGTCAGACGGATTTCATGAACAGGCGCGGCAGGGCCAGCACCAGGTCCGGGGCGTACGTGCAGAGGAAGAACACGGCGATCAGGATCAGCACCATCGGAAGGATGGGCTTGGTGATCCTGCCCATGGGCAGTCCCGTGATGGCGCTGGCCACGTAGATGTTGATGGCCACCGGGGGGGTCGCCATGCCGATGGCCAGGCCCACCACCATCAGGATCCCGAAGTGGATCAGGTTTCCGCCCAGGGCCTGGACTGCGGGCAGGAAGATGGGGGTCAGGATGATCAGGGCCGAGGCGGTCTCCATGAACATCCCCGCCAGGAGGATCACGATCCCGATCATGAGGTAGATCAGGAGGGCGTTGTTCCCCGCCAGTCCCAGGATGGCTCCCGCCACGGCCTGGGGAATCTGGTAGAACGCCAGGCCCCAGCCGAAGAGCTTGGCGGTGGCGATGATGAACATCACGAGGGCCGAGGTCACCCCGGCGCCCACGACCAGTTGGTAGAACTTCTTCCAGGTGAGGGCCTTGTACACGAAGGCGGCCACCAGGATGGTGTAGACCACCGCGACCGCGGCGGCTTCGGAGGGAGTGAAGACCCCCGAGAAGATACCGCCCAGGATCAGGACCGGGGTCAGGAGCCCCCAGATCGCGGAGACGAACCGGCGAAATTTCTCCCGCCCCTCCACCACCAGTCCCTCCGGATACTTCCGGCGGTTGGCGATCCACAGGGCGTAGGCGATGAGGCCCCCGCCCATGAGGATCCCGGGGAGGAAGCCGCCCATGAAGAGCTTGGCCACCGACTCCCCGGCGATCACCGCGTACAGGACCATGGGGACGCTGGGGGGGATGACCACGCCGATGGTCCCCGCCGACGCGATCAGGGCCGCGGAGAAGTCCACGTCGTACTTCTTCTCCTTGAGGTCCGGCAGGAGGGCGGAGCCCACGGCCGCGGTGGTCGCGGCCCCGGAGCCGGAGATGGCGGCGATGAACATGGAGGCCAGTACGGACACGATGGACAACCCGCCCCTTCGCTTGCCCAGGGAAGCCTCCGCGAAGGAGACGATGCGCTCGGAGATGCCCCCCTTGGCCAGGAGGTCCCCGGCCAGGATGAAGAAGGGCACCGCCACCAGGGCGAAGGAGTTGTTGCCCTCCAGCAGGGTCTGGGGGACCATCTGCAGGGGGAAGCCGCTGGCCAGGAAGACGATCAGGGAGGCCAGGCCGATAGCCAGGCCGATGGGCACTCCGATCAGCATCAGGAGGAAGAAGGAGCCGAAGATGATCCAGCCCATCATGACTCGCCTCCCGTCCAGACCCTGAACATGCCGTCCAGAAGGTGCAATGCCGTGGCCGCGCCGGCGACGGGGTACATCAGGTATACCCACTTCATCGAGATCTGCAGGGCCGGGGTCGTCTGGCCCGCCTCGGACTTCATGAGGACGGCTCCGTAGTACGCCACGATCAGGAAGAAGACCAGCCCGAGCAGGTGCACCAGGGTGGCCAGCAGCCTGCGGCCCGTCTCGGGCAGGCGATCCGCGATGAAGGTGACGGCGATGTGGCTGCCCTTCTTGAAGGCGACGGCGGATCCCACCAGGGAGGCCAGGACCAGGAGGAAGCAGGAGAGCTCCTCGGACCAGGTGAGGGCCTGGAAGAAGAAGCGGAAGACGACCTGCGCCGTCGTGACCCCGACCATGGCCAGCATCAGGACGAAGAGGAAGCGTTCGCTCCACAGGTTGACCGCGTCGCTTGCGGCATGAAGGAAGGGGGCTTGCGCCCCCCTCCGCTCGGTTGCGGAAGACATGCCCGCCCCTTACTTGACGGCCAGGATGGAGTTGATCAGGTCCTTGCCGAACTTGTCCGCGTAGGAGTCATAGACGGGCTTCACGGAATCCAGGAAGGGCTTGAGGTCCGGGGTGCTGATGACCATGCCCTTGGCGGCCAGGTCCTTCATCCACTGGGCCTCGCTGGAGTTGTTGAAGTCCCGCTCGAACTGGGCCGCTTCCCGGGCCGCCTTCAGGACCGCCTCCTGCTGGGGGGCGGAGAGCTTCTTCCAGGTCATCATGCTCATCAGGATGGGGGCCGGGGCGTAGGCGTGGCGGGTGATGGACATGTACTTCTGGCTCTCGTCCAGCTTGAAGGCCACGATCACGTTCAGGGGGTTCTCCTGGCCGTCGATGGTCTTCTGCTGGAGGGCCGTCAGGGCCTCGGTCCAGGCCATCGGGACCGCGTTGGCGCCCAGGGCCTTGAAGGAGTCCACGTACACGGGGTTCTGCATGACCCGGATCTTGAGGCCCTCCATGTCCTTGGGGGACTGGACGGGCTTGCGGTTGTTCGTCAGGTTCCGGAAGCCGCGCTCCGCCCAGGCCAGGCCCTTCCAGCCCTGGGCCTCCAGGTCCGCGAAGAGGCTCTGTCCGATGGAACCGTCCAGGACCTTGTAGGCGTGCTCGGGGCTGCGGAAGAGGAAGGGCAGGTCGATGACCCCGAAGCGGGGCACGAAGTTGATGATCGGCCCGTTCGTGATGATCCCCGCGTCCACGATCCCCATCTTCATCCGCTCCAGGAGGGTGCGCTCGTCCCCCAGGGTGGCGTTCGGGAAGATCGTGACCTTGACCGCACCGTTGGTGTACTTCTCGGTCAGCTCCTTGAACTTGACGGCCGCCAGGTGGAAGGAATCCTGCTCGTTCACCACGTGGGCAAGCTTGATGTCCAGGGCGAAGGCGGAAACGGCCAGGCACGCCAGGGAGATGATCGCCGCGACTTTTCTCATTCCGGTCTCCTTGTTCTTGGTACTTCCTTGGTAGTACCAGCATTGACGGAATCATAGCACCGGTATACACTGCCGTCAACATGGAAAAGAAACGGGCCGAGCTGGTGCGCACCCTGACGAACCTGATCCGGGAGCCCGGACGCTTTCCCGAAGGACGCCTGCCCCCGGAGCGGGAGCTGGCGGAGAGCCTGGGGGTCAGCCGGAATCTCCTCCGGGAGGCCATCGTCACCCTGGAAGCCCTGGGCTTCCTGGAGATCCGGGAACGCCAGGGGGCCTTCATCACACCCCCGGGGACCGAGGACTTCGCGGCCAGCCTGAAGTTCCTGTCCATCTGGCCCGAGGACCTCCTGTCCTACCTGATGGAGATGCGGCTTGTCATCGAGGTGCCCGCGGCGGGGCTGGCCGCGGAGCGCAGGACGGACGCCGAGCTGGCCCGGATGAGGGACTGCGTGGCCCACCTGGAAGCCGAGCAGGACAACCCCGACGGAGGCCTCTCCTCGGGGGCGGTCTGGGACACCCTCCTCCATACCCTGGTCCTGGACGCCGCCCACAACCCCGTGCTGAGCCGGATGTACGAGGGACTGTCGTCGACCATGGAGAAGTACATCGTCCTGAGCCGGTCCAAGCTCCTGGCCCTGGGGGGATGGTCCGGGAAGATCCTGGACGAGCATCGCCGCCTGGTGGAGGCGATCGCGGCCCGGGATCCGGCGGCGGCGCAGGACGCCCTGCGCCGCCACCTGGACGGGGCCCTAAGAAAGCTGAACGAGCTGAACCGCTGAGGGCGGCATGCCGGACGGCGGAGCCGGCCTAGACCGAGGCGGTCCGGCCGGGAGTCCGCCGCTCCTAAATGTGGATGGCCCAGCCCTCGGCCAGGCGGGCGGCCTCCATCACCCCCTCCGAGAGGGTCGGATGGGCGTGGATCATCCCCGCGATGTCCTGGACGGTCAGCTCGGACTTCTTGGCCAGCAAAAGCTCGTGGACGAGCTCCGTGGCCTCCGCCCCGGCGACGTGGGCGCCCAGGATCTCCCCGGTCTGGGGATCGTGGAGGATCTTGACGATCCCGTCGAGCGCCTCGACGGCCACGGCCTTGCCGATCCCCCGGTAGGGGAAGACGGCCTTCTGGAACCGGACGCCCCGCTCGACGGCCTCCCGCTCGGTGAGGCCGAAGCTCCCGACCTGGGGCTCGCAGTAGACCGCCGAGGGGATCTCGTCCAGGGCCACCCGGCGCTCGGGATCCTTGCCGGCCATCCTCTCCACCGCGATCTCCCCCTCCTTGGAGGCGACGTGGGCCAGGAGGGGCGTGGCGACCACGTCCCCGATGGCGTAGATACTCGGGACGGCGGTCTGCCCGTAGTCCCCCACGGGGATGAAGCCCTTTTCGGTCCGGATGCCCAGGGCCTCCAGGCCCAGGTTTTCCGTGTTGGGGGCCCGGCCCACGGCCACCAGGACCTGGTCCGCCTCGACCTCGGTCTTGGCCCCGTCCTTCCCGGACAGGCGGACGACGGCCCCTTCCGGTTTCCTCTCAAGGCCCTCCGCCCGGGTCCCGGTCAGGATCTTGACCCCCTTCTTGACGAAGTCCCGGCGCACCACCTCCACGGTCTCGGAGTCTTCCAAGGGCAGGATGGTGTCCAGCATCTCCACCAGGGTGACCTCGACCCCGAAGGAGTTCATGACGTAGGCGAACTCCATGCCGATGGCCCCGGCCCCCAGGATCACGAGGCGCCGGGGAAGCTTCTCCAGCATCAGGGCGTCCGTGGAGGAGAGGACGACCTTCCCGTCGAAGGCGAAGCCCGGGATCTCCCGGGGCCGGGACCCCGTAGCCACGATGGCGTTCTTGAAGGCGATCTCGGTCTTTCCGTCCACGATAAGCCGGTCCGCGGACTTGAAGGCTCCCGTGCCCGCGACGAAGTCGACCTTGTTCTTCCGCAGGAGGAACTCCACCCCCTTGGACAGGCGGTCCGCAGCCATGCGGGATTTCCGGAAAACTTTCCCGTAATCGAAGCCGGACAGGTCCACCGTCGCCCCCAGCTCCCGGAGCCCCGCGGCGGACGAGAAGACCTGGGCCTGGTGGATCAGGGCCTTGGAGGGGATGCAGCCGATGTTCAGGCAGACTCCCCCGGGCTTGTCCTTCTCGATGACCACCGCGGAGAGCCCGAGCTGCCGGGCTCGGATCGCCGCCACGTACCCTCCGGGTCCCGCCCCTAGAATCGCCACGTCGTACGTCTTGTCTTCCATCGCTCCACCTCGTCCGGGATGATGGTCCCGATTATAGCCACGGATCCGGGATCGCCGCAAGCGGTTCCTTTCAGGATACCCGGGAGGGTGCCTCGCGGAGTGACACAATCCTGTCCCGTTTTTGAGCATCTCAAGGCAGAGATGACACACAACGGGACAGTCCCGCGGGGTCGTGCCCTACAATGCGATCCGTCCGGCCCTAGCCCGGAAAGGAAATACATCCGCCTCGGCACCCAAGCCGGCATGGCATGCTTATTGCATTAATACTTTCAACGACCTGTTCCCTGAAATTTTTTGACCTTCGGGGGAAAATAGGTTACACACTCCGATGGAGGCTATCATGAAACGAACCAGATTCCTGACCGTGCTCGCGGCGCTGGCGCTCTTCTCCCTGGCCGCCGGCATGGTCGCGGCCCAGGGCTCCTTCAAGCCGAAAGCCGAGTACACCATGCAGGTGAACGTGGGCCCGGCCTTCGACTGGGGCATCGGCGCCCAGAGGTGGGCGGACCTCGTGAAGGAAAAGACCGGCGGCCGGGTCAACGTGAAGCCGTATTTCGGCTCCTCCCTCCTGGCGGGCAAGCAGACCAACTGGTACCAGGCCGTGGCGGACGGGTCCATCGACTTCGTCGTGGAGTCCACGATCAACGCGTCCACGGTCATCCGGGCCTTCAACCTCTTCAACCTGCCCTTCTTCCTGGGAACCTACGAGAACGTGGACAAGATCCAGGCCGGCAAGGCGGGCGCCGCCATCGTGAAGGAGTTCGAGCGCGGCGGCATCAAGTTCCTGGCCTGGGGCGAGAACGGCTTCCGGCAGGTGACGAACAGCAAGCGGGAGATCAAGACTCCCCAGGACCTGGCGGGCCTCAAGCTCCGTGTGGTCGGTTCCCCGATCTTCGTGGACATCTTCAAGCAGTTCGGTGCCGACCCGGTGAACATGAACTGGGCGGACGCGGTGACCGGCTTCCAGCAGAAGGTCGTGGACGGCCAGGAGAACCCCAAGTCCGTCCTCACGGTCGTCAAGATCTGGGAATACCACAAGTACATGACCAATTGGAACTACGTCCTCGACCCCCTCGTGTTCGGCGTGAACATGAAGGTCTGGAACTCCTTCCCCAAGGACATCCAGAAGGCCATCGAGGAAGCCGCGGTCGAGGCCGCCGGATACCAGAAGGCCCTGGCCCGCGCCCACCTGGACGGGACCAAGTCCCTGGACATCCTCAAGACCAAGTACAAGGTCACCGAGATGCCGATCGAGCCCTTCAAGCTGGCCGTGGACAACGGGATGGTCATCACCAACCTGACCCCCGCCCAGATGCAGGCCTTCAAGGACGCGACCAAGCCGATCTACGACAAGTGGATCCCCCAGATCGGCAAGAACATCTACGACCTGGCCGTCCAGGACATGAATAAGTAAGACCGTCCGGAAGGAGCGGTCCGGAGCGCCGGACCGCTTCAAGGCGGCATGTTCGCCGAAGGTGCCGCGGTAATGACCGGTGTCGGGGTGCCCCATGAGCCGTCCGCTCGTGGGACACCCCTTGCGGTTTCTACGACATCCGGCGAGCCGCCCGCACCATCACGAGATCCAATCCAGGAGGACCGGGACAACCCATGGAAAAGAAGAAATACCACGCGGAAGAGGTGATCGGGGCGGTGCTCCTGGCCGGCATGTCGGTCCTGACCTTCCTCAACGTGATCAACCGCTACGTGTTCAAGAGGAGCATCGCCTTCACGGAAGAGATCACCGTGAACCTCTTCGTCTGGATCACCCTGATCGGCATAGCCATGGCCTTCCGCAAGGGGGCCAACCTCCGGATGACGAACCTCTTCGACCGCTTCGGGCCGAAGCTGCAGAAAGCCGCCACCGTGGGCGCCGGGGTGATCGGCATCCTGATCTTCGGTTTCGTCATCGTGAACTCCTGCCAGGAGATCTGGAAGAATATGACCTTCTACAGGACCACCTCGGAGGCCCTGGGGATCCCCACCTGGATCTACAGCCTGGGAACCCCGATCTTCTCGGGCATGGTGATCTGGCGGATCCTCCGCGCCACCTTCCCCCGAAACAAGGCCGACAAGGCCGAGGGAGGCGCGTGATGGCGGCACTCATCGTCTTCGGACTCTTCGTCCTGCTCATCGCCTTCGGCGCCCCCATCGGCATAGCCCTGGGAGCCGCGGGCATCGGGGCCATCCTGAACTTCGACCTGGGCGTGGCCATGGTCTCCCGCAACATCGAGGCCAACATCGCCAAGTTCCCCCTCATCGCGATCCCCTTCTTCATCCTGGCGGGAAACCTCATGGAGAAATCCCGGATCGTGGACGGCATCTCCAAGTTCGTGATCCTGCTTACGGGCAAGCGGACCGGGGGCCTGGCGATCGCGGGGGTCATCACCTGTATCTTCTGGGGCGCCGTCTCCGGCTCCGGCCCGGCCACCGCCGCGGCCCTGGGCATGGTCTTCATCGCCCCCATGGTCAAGCAGGGCTACGACAAGTACTACGCGGCTTCCACGATCGCGGCGGGCGCGGGCCTGTCCATCATCATTCCCCCGTCCATCGCCTTCATCGTGTACGGGAACCTGACCAACGTGTCCGTGGGAGCCCTCTTCCTGGGCGGCATCCTCCCGGGCATCGTGGTGGGCATCTTCCTGATCGTGGCGGTGTATCTGGGCGCCCGGAAACACGGGTTCCGCGGCTCCGTGGCCTCGGGAACCCCGAAGGAGATCCTCGCGGCCTTCCTGGAATCCTTCTGGGCCCTCCTGGCCCCGGTCATCATCCTGGGCTCCATCTACGCCGGCATCGCGACCCCCACGGAGTCCGCCATCATGGGGGTCTTCTACGCCCTCTTCGTGGGCCTGTTCATCTACAAGACCATCAACCTGGATGTCCTCATGAAGGCCCTGATCGACACGGTCCAGGGCTCCGCGGTGGTGATGTTCGTGGTGTCCATGGCGGGGATCTTCACCTGGGCGGCCTCGACCCTGGGGGTGATCGACGCGGCGGCCAACCTGGTGTCCAGCCTCACGAAGAATCCCCTGGTCTTCGTGATGCTCTGCAACGTGGTGATCCTGATCGCCGGGATGTTCCTGGACGCCATCTCCATCACCTACGTCTTCATGCCCATCATCCTGCCCGCCCTGCTGGCCCTGGGCATCGACCCCCTGTATTTCGGGATCGTCTTCGTGGTGGCCCTGGCCATCGGCCAGATCACCCCGCCCGTGGCGGTCAACCTCTACGTGACCGCCAACCTGATCGGCAGCAACATCAACGACCGGATGGTGAAGTTCGTCATCCCGATGGTGGTGTCCGCGGTCCTGGCCCTGATCTTCCTGACCCTGATCCCCCAGATCTCCCTCTGGCTGCCCGTGGCCTCGGGGCTCTACACGCCGTAACGGCCTTTCCGGAAAATGCAACGGCCGGTCCCTCGGGGCCGGCCGATTCTTTCTGGACTCACCACGGAGAGCGCGGAGGACACGGAGAAAACCCGACCTTGGAACCAAAGTTCCAACATGATGGACAAGATGCAAGAACGATTTACAAGATCAATAAATATAAGTGGATCTTTCCTCCGATGCTCTGTCTTGCTGACCCTGATCCATCTTGTTGATCTTGTTGGATCTATGGTTTCTCGGCCTTGAAATCGCTCAGATCTCGTATTTTTTCATCTTCCGGTACAGGGTGTTCCGGCTGATGCCCAGGAGCTTGGCGCAGGAGGAGATGTTCCCCTCGCAGACCCGCAGGGCCCTCTGGATCTCGTCCCGCTCCACCCGGTCCAGGTTCAGGACCTCCTGGTCCCTGCACGCGGAAGGCTTCGTGCCGGGGGCGCACTCCATGGCGGCGACGTGGGGCGGGAGGTCCGCGGGGGTGATGCGATGGCCCTTGGCCACGATCATGGCCCGCTCGATCACGTTCTCCAGCTCCCGGACGTTCCCGGGCCAGGGGTAGCCCCGGAAGAGGCGCAGGACCTCGGAATCGATCTCGTAGACTGGCTTGCCGTAGTACGCGGCGCTCTTCTGGGCGAAGTGGGCGGCCAGGAGGGCAATGTCCCCGGGCCGCTCCCGGAGGCTGGGGAAGTGGATGTTCACTACGTTCAGGCGGTAGTACAGGTCCTCCCGGAAGGCGTTGTTCCGGATCTCCGAAAGGAGGTTCTTGTTGGTCGCCGCGATGACCCGGGTGTCCACGGTGATGCTCTTGTTCCCGCCGATCCGGGAGAAGGTCCGGTCCTGGAGGACCCGGAGGAGCTTGGCCTGCATGTCCAGGGGCAGCTCCCCGATCTCGTCCAGGAAGAGGGTCCCCATGTTGGCCTGCTCGAACTTCCCGGCGAAGCCTTCCTTCCGGGCCCCCGTGAAGGACCCGGACTCGTAGCCGAAGAGCTCGCTCTCCACCAGGGACCTCGGCAGGGCCGCGCAGTTCACGATGATGAGAGGACCCGCGCTGCGGTCGCTGGCGTGGTGGATGGCGTGGGCGAACATCTCCTTGCCCGTCCCGCTCTCCCCCTCGATCAGGACGTTGGCCCGGCTCTGGGCGGCCATCCGGGAGAGGTTGACCGCCTCCCGGAAGGAGGGATCCTCCCCCACGATATCCTGGAAGGTGAACTTGGCCTTGGCCCCGGTCATCCGGGCGATCATGGTGTGGACCTTCTCCACCTGCCGGAAGGTGTCGATGACCCCGATCATATTCCCCGCCTTGTCGTGGAGGATCACCGCGGACTTGATGAAGTGGAGCTGGCCCCGACTGGGGCTGTGGATGATGAATTCCTTCTCGATGTAGCCCTTGCCGCTCTCCAGGACCTCCAGGATCACGGGCCGGAAATCCACGATGTCCGACACGTTCTTCCCGATCACCCCCTCCTGGTTCAATCCCAGGATCCGGGCCCCTTCCTGGTTCATATACAGGACGGTACCGGACTTGTCCAGGATGATGATCCCGTCGGAGATGGAATCGATGATTGTCTTCATGATGGTGGCGGGTGAACTCTTGAACAGGTCCGCTCCGTCCACCTCGAAGTCCACGTCCACGACCCGGCTGGTGTGGGTCCACTGTATCATATCGGCTGCTCCATTCCGTGACAGTAAATCGCAGTATAGTGCAACATTCTGAGACAGGCAACCGGAAAGAGGCGACCCGGGTCCGGAATAAGTCCTTGCGGTAGAGGCAAATAAAAATACCGAAAAACGTTTTTTTCGGCACGGTTATTGCATAGTTGAAGCCAGGAGGAGCGAAATGCCGTCAAGGATCAAAGAATTCCCGAACCGTTTCGCGGAGCTTCCGGCCTCGGACAAGGTCGGACTCCTGCGCACCATGGTTCGGATACGAGCCTTCGAGACCCGGGCAGAAATGCTGTTCATGAACAAGAAGATCCCCGGATTCGTGCACCTGTACATCGGGGAGGAGGCCATCGCCACCGGGGTCATGGCCAACCTGCGCAAGGACGACTGGATCACCTCCACCCACCGGGGCCACGGCCACGTCCTGGCCAAGGGGGCGGACACAAAGCGCATGATGGCGGAGCTCTTCGGGAAGAAGACCGGGTTCTGCAAGGGCAAGGGCGGCTCCATGCATATCGCCGACTTCTCGGTGGGGATGCTGGGGGCCAACGGAGTCGTGGGCGGCGGCTACAACATCGCCGTGGGCGCGGGCATGTCCGCCCAGATCAAGAAGACCGACCAGGTGGCGGTCTGCTTCTTCGGGGACGGGGCATCCAACCGGGGCACCTTCCACGAGGCCCTGAACCTGGCCTCCATCTGGAAGCTCCCGGTCCTCTTCGTCAACGAGAACAACCGGTACGCCTCCACGACCCCCACGGGGTACCACCTCTCCTCCGCCCGGGTGGCGGACCGGGCCAAGGGCTACGGGATCGAGGGTTACACGGTGGACGGCAACAACGTCGTGGAGGTCTACGACGCCGCCACCACCCTGATCGAGAACGCCCGGAAGGGCAAGGGCCCCGCGATCCTGGAGTGTCTGACCTACCGGATCAAGGGCCACTACGTCGGGGACCCCGAGAAGTACCGGACCCGGGAGGAGGTCCAGGCCCAGCAGAGGGAGAACGATCCCATCGAGCGGTACTTCGCCTTCCTGGCCGGGAAGAAGGCCGCCGACGAGGCGACCCTCTCGGCCCTGCGCGCCGAGGCGGAGCGGGAGATCGACGAGGCCGTGGCCTTCGCCGAGTCCAGCCCCCTTCCGGATCCCGAGGACGCCCTGGACGACCTCTTCTCCTTCTCCCCCAGCGAATTCCCGGAGGCTGTACGATGAGGACCATTACTTTCAGCGACGCGACCCTGGAGGCCATGAAGGAGGAGATGCGCCGGGACCCCACGGTCTTCGTGTACGGCGAAGACATCGTCCGGCAGGGCGGGATCTTCGGCCAGTTCAAGGGCCTGCCCGAGGAGTTCGGGGACCGGATCCGGGACGTGCCCATCAGCGAGACCGCCATCATCGGCGCGGCCCTGGGCGCGGCCCTCACCGGGACCCGCCCCGTGGCGGACATGCACTTCGCGGATTTCATCTCCGTAGCCTACGACGAGCTCGTCAACCAGATAGCCAAGAACCGCTACATGTTCGGCGGCCAGGCCAACATCCCCCTGGTGGTCCGCGCCCCGGACGGGATCATCAACCAGGCGGCGGCCCAGCACAGCCAGTCCGTGGAGGGCTGGCTGATGAACGTGCCCGGCCTGATCCTGGTGGCCCCCTCCAGCCCCGCCACGGCCAAGGGCCTCCTGAAATCGTCCATCCGGCAGAACGACCCGGTCATCTTCTTCGAGCACAAGGTCCTCTACCCCCAGAAGGGCCCCGTCCCCGAAGGCGAGTACCTGACCCCCCTCGGGAAGGCGGAGATCCGCCGCCCGGGCACGGACGTCACCGTCGTCACCTATTCCCTCATGGTCCAGAAGTGCGAGGAGGCCGCCAAGGCCCTGGAGGCCAAGGGTATCTCCGTGGAGATCGTGGACCTCCTGACCCTGAAGCCCATGGATACCGCGACCATCCTGGACTCCGTGCGGAAAACCCACCGCTGCGTGGTGGTCCACGAGGGCGTCGTGAACGGCGGGCTCGGGGCGGAGATCGCCGCCCGGGTCCAGGCCGAGGCCTTCTACCACCTGGACGCCCCGGTGCTTCGGGTCGGGGCCAAGGACGTGCCCATACCCTTCAGCCCGCCCCTGGAGAAGTACGTGGCCGCGAACCTGTCCGACATCGAGCGGGCGGTCCTGCGGGTCCTCCACAGGGAGGCGTAGCATGGCCATCCCGGTGCTCATGCCCCAGCTGGGGCTGACCATGACGGAGGGGCTCCTCACGGAATGGTCGAAGAAGGAAGGGGACGAGGTCCGAAAGGGCGACCTCCTATTCAGCGTGGAGAATGACAAGGCCGTCCTCCCTGTGGAGTCCCAGGCGGACGGGATCCTCGCGAACGTGAGCGCCCGGGCCGGGGACGTGGTCCCCGTGGGGACCCCGGTGGCCCTGATCCTGGCCGCGGGCGAAACGGCCCCGACGTCGGCCCAGGCAGACAGCGGCGCCCGTCCGGCCGCGGCCCCGGCGGTTCCGGCCGCCTGGTCGACGGCCGCTCCGGCCCCGGCCGAAGCCCCCTCCCGGGAGGCGGCCCCGGCGGCCCCGATTCCGACCACGGCGGCCGTCCCGAAAACCGCCGAGTCGCCGACTCAGAAGGCGACGGACGGTTTCGTCCTCGCGTCTCCCCGGGCCCGGCACCTGGCCTCGGCGGCCGGGCTGGACCTGGGCTCGATCCCCGGCACGGGTCCCGGAGGGGCCGTGGTGGAGCGGGATCTGCCGGTTTCCGCCCGGGCAGCGGACCCGGGGGCCGGCGCCGTTTCCGCCGCATCCCGGCCGTCCGCCTCGCCGAGCCCGGGGACCTTCGCGGCCGCGCCCGGGCTTCCCGGCGGCTCCGAGCTGGTCACCCTCCCCCGGGTCGGCCAGGTCGGCGCCGAACGCATGGCCAAGAGCTGGGCGGAGATCCCCCAGTTCACCCTGTACGCGGAGGCCTGCGCATCCGAACTCCTGCGCATCCATGCCCGGGGCAAGGAGGCCGGCAATCCGGCCTCGGTCACGGTGCTGTTGGCGGGGCTCCTAGCCCGGGCCCTCCGGGACTTCCCCCGGCTCAACGCCTCCTGGGAGGGGAACGGCAGGGTCCGGACCTACCGGGCCGTGAACGTGGGGGTAGCGGTGGACGGGCCGGACGGCCTGGTGGTTCCGGTCCTCCGGGACTGCGGGATCAAGGGCTTTTCCGAACTGGCCCGGGAACTGGCCGGGCTCGCGGAGCGGGCCAAGACCCGGACCCTCTACTCGGACGACCTGTCGGGCGGGACGGTGACCCTCTCCAACCTCGGAATGTTCGGGATCAAGCGCTTCCGGGCCATCGTGAACCCGCCCCAGACGGCAATCCTGGCCGCGGGGGCCGTGGAGCGAAAGCCCGTGGAGACCGAGGACGGGGACATCCGCTTCCTGCCCTACCTGGAGATATCGGTCACCGCCGACCACCGCGCCGTGGACGGGGCCTACGCGGCCCGCTTCCTGGCCCGGTACAAGGAGCTGATCGAGGATCCCCAGTTCGCCCTGTTCTGAACGCTCTAGCTGAAGTAGCGAGGCCCCGGGTCGAACCCGGGGCCTCGTTTACACCGGGCCGGCGTTGCCGGCCCGGCGGCGCCGAAGCTTGCTTCGGCGATTCGACTGTCTTTTCGACTACGGCCGCTCGACGCACATCGCTATGCCCATTCCTCCCCCGATGCAGAGGGTCGCCAGGCCCTTCTTGGCCTTCCGGCGGCGCATTTCGTGGAGGAGGGTCACCAGGATCCGCGCTCCCGAGGCTCCGATGGGGTGGCCCAGGGAGATGGCCCCGCCGTTCACGTTGACCTTCTCCAGGTCGAAGCCGAGCTCCTTGGCCACCGAGAGGGACTGGGCCGCGAAGGCCTCGTTGGCCTCGATCAGGTCCACGTCCGCCAGGGTCCAGCCCGCCCGGGAGAGGGCCAGGCGCACGGCCTCCACGGGGCCGATCCCCATGATCGAGGGGTCGCAGCCGTGCCAGCCGTAGGAAGCGATCCGGGCCAGGGGTTCAAGGCCGTGGCGCTCCATCTCCTCCTGGTCCGCCACCATCACCGCCGCGGCCCCGTCGTTGATCCCCGAGGCGTTGCCGGCGGTCACGGTCCCGTCGGGCTTGAAGGCGGGACGGAGCTTGCCCAGGGCCTCCGCGGTCACCCCGGGCCGGGGGAACTCGTCCTTGTCGACGACGATCGGATCCCCCTTCTTCTGGGGCAGGTACACGGGGACGATCTCGTCCTTGAAGCGGCCGGCCGCGATGGCCTTCTCGGTCTTGTTCTGGCTGGCCGCGGCGAAGGCGTCCTGGGCTTCCCGGGACAGGCCGTACTTGGCGGCCAGGTTCTCCGCGGTGATGCCCATGTGGTAACCGTTGAAGATGTCCGTGAGCCCCTCGAAGATCATGGAGTCCACGAGCTCCCCGTGGCCCATGCGGTAGCCGTACCGGGCCTGCTTGAGGAGGTAGGGAGCCTGGGTCATGTTCTCGGTGCCACCGGCGATGACCAGGGCGGCGTCCTCCGCCTTGACCGCCTGGGCCGCCGCGGCCACGGCCCGCAGACCGGAGCCGCAGACCATGTTGACCGTCATCGCGGTCCGCTCGACCGGGAGCCCCGCCTTGACCAGAACCTGGCGGGCCGGGTTCTGCCCCAGCCCCGCCTGGAGGACACAGCCCAGGACGATCTCGTCCACCTCCGCCGCCCCGACCCTGGTGCGCTCCAGCAGGGCCTTCACCACCGCCGCACCCAGGTCCACGGCGCCCGTGGCCGTGAACGCTCCCCCGAAGTTCCCGATGGCCGTGCGAACGGCCTCGACGATGAATACGTCCTTCATAATTTCCTCCTTGCTTTGCGGGACCGTCGGCCTAGGCTCGCCAGGGCTTGCAGTCCGGCGAAACCTGTACGTCCGCGTCCGTATGTTCCACGATCCATTCGGGGGTGTAGGGCTCGAAGTACTCCCTTAACACGAAGTGGCTGCCCTTGACCTCGAAATACCCCACGTCGGTCACGACGATGTCCACCCCGTGCTCGGCGGTAAGGGGAAGGGAACAGCGGCGCTTGAGCTTGGATCCCCCGGTCTTCTCCAGGTGGGTTGTGGCGGCCACCACGACCCGGGAGCCCGCCACCAGATCCATGGCCCCTCCCATGCCGGGCACCATCTTGCCCGGTATTTTGTAGTTGGCCAGGTTGCCTTCCTGATCGACCTCCAGGACCCCCAGGACCGTGCAGTCCACGTGTCCTCCCCGGATGATACCGAAGCTCATGGCCGAGTCGAAGTAGGCCCCCCCGGTCAGCAGGGTCACGGGCATGGCCCCGGCGTTGGTCAAGTCCTTGTCCTCCCGACCCTTCTCCGGCGCGGGTCCGAGGCCGATGAGGCCGTTCTCGCTCTGGAGGATCACCGTGACCTCCGGCGGGACGTAGTTGGCCACCAGGGTGGGCAGGCCGATCCCGAGGTTGACTACGTCCCCGGTCTTGAATATCCGGGCGATCCGGCGGGCTATGTTCTCCTTGCTCTCGACATATTCGATCATGGCGCCCTCCTAGGCCTTCACCAGGTAGTCCACGAGGATGCTGGGGGTGTGGACCTGGTCCGGATCGATCTCTCCGATGTTCACAATCTCCTCCGCCTCGACGATGACGGTCTTGCAGGCCATGGCCATGAGGGGGTTGAAGTTCCGGGCGGTCTTGGAATATACGAGGTTCCCCGCCTTGTCGGCCTTCCTCGCCTTGATCAGGGCCACATCCCCCGGGAGGGCTTCCTCGACCAGGAACGTCCGGCCCTGGACTTGGACCACCTGCTTTCCCTCCTGGACCTCCGTGCCCAGTCCGGTGGCGGTCAGGATTCCGCCCAGGCCGCAGCCCGCGGCCCGCACCCGCTCGGCCAGGGTGCCCTGGGGGACCAGGACCACCTCGGTCTCCCCGGCGTTCATCTGCCGCTGGGACTCGGGGTTGGTGCCGATGTGGGATATGATCATCTTCCGAAACTGCCGGTTCTTCACCAGGGGGGCCACCCCGGTGACGCGGCCGTTCTTCTCGTCCAGCACGGCGGTGTCGTTGCAGACCAGGGTCAGGTTCTTCGTGCCCCGAGCCGCCAGGGCCGCCAGGATTCCCAGGGGGGACCCGCAGGCCAGGAATCCCCCGACGTGGACCACGTCGCCCTCGTTCACCATCTTCGCGGCCTCGGCCGCGTTGATCACGGGTTTCTCGATCACGGAGAGACCTCCAGGATTCTATCGAGTGCCCGGGAGATCCCGGGGAAGATAGGGTACCATGGAATCCGCGGTGAAGCAAATTCGGGGAAGCATTGGTGAATAAGTGAATTAGTGAATAGGTGAATAGAGGCAGGACCCATTCACCCATTCACCCATTCACCCATTCACCCATTCACCTCCGCCCGATCATCCTCTCCGCCGCCAACATGAATCCCGCGGCCGCCAGCCCCAGGGCCGCGGTCAGGTAGAAGATGGCGGAGTAATCCCCCGAGGCGGCTCCACCCGCGGAAAGGATTCCGGAGACCCGGGAGAACACCAGGGAGGAGAATCCCAGGGCCATCAGGACCATCCCGAAGTTGGTGCCCGCGTAGCGCTGGCCGAAGACCTCCCGGACCAGGGGCGGGAAGACTCCGGAGGGGCCCCCGTAGGCGAAGGCGACGAGGAAGACGGCGACCATGTAGGGGATCCCGACCGCGCCGACCAGCCAAAGGGAGGCCCCGCAGGTCAGAAGGCACAGGGCGACGATGGTCCGGGTCCGGCCGATCCGGTCCGAGATCCAGGCCGAGACGATCCGTCCCGAGGCGTTGGCTATTCCGGTCACCATCACCGAGGCCAGGGCCAGCTCCCGGGACATCCCCCGGGCCAAGGCCAGGGTCTTGATGACCGGGAGGATCACCACCCAGGCGGCCACCTCCAGGAAGAGGCAAAGAAAGGCGCACCAGAAGATCGGGCTGGCCAGGACTTCCCGGGGCCGGTATTGCCGCGGCTCGGGAGCGTGCCCTCCGGCCGCTCCCGCCGTTCCGACCGGGCCGCCGGGGGCCGAGGGCCCGGAAGGGCCGCCCGGGGAGGAGGAGGCGATGCCCGCAGGCGCGGAGGTCTCCGGGGGATCCGAGACGAAACGGGACGCGCTCAGGGTAGCGGCCAGGAAGACCGCGCCCAGGATCCGGAAGGTCCCGGGCAGGCCGACCCGGGAGATCAGGGCCTCCGCGATCGGGCTGAGAAGGACCACCGAAAACCCGAAGGCCCCTGCGGCGATGCCCGCGGCAAAACCTCTCCGCCGGGGATACCATCTCTGGACGCAGGACACCACGCCCCCGTAGACCAGTCCCGTCCCGGTCCCCGCCACGAGGCCGTAGGTCAGGTGGATGAGCCGGGGGTCGCCGCCCCCCAGGAAGGAGGAGGCAAGGATGCCGGCCGAGAAGACGGCGGATCCCAGGGTGACCACGGGACGGGTGCCCAGGCGGTCCAGGAGGAATCCGCCGGTCAGGGTGCCCGCCACGAAGGCGAAGAGCATGAGGGAGGAGGTCCGGGCGACCACCTGGAAATCCCATCCGAAGTACCGGACCACGTGGGGCTGGAAGACCCCCCACATGTAGAGAATCCCCACGCAGAGCTGGAGGATGACCGCGGGAATCAGGATGGGCACTCCCGGCGCTCCGGCCGCCCGGGATCCGGGTCGTGTCGCCATGTCGATTCCGGTACCTTCCGGCGTCTCCGCCCTCACCGGACGTCGAAGTCCAGGGCGGCCTCCTGGCCCCGGAGGACCCGGAGGGCGCCCAGGGCCAGGGACTCCAGCTCGTTCTCCCCGGGCATCAGCTCCACCGGGGCGATGAACTTCACGCTCTTCTCGATCCAGCCGGTCAGGAGCTTCGAGTGGGCGATGCCTCCGGTCAGCACGACCCGGTCCACCTCGCCATCCACCACGGTGGCCAGTTCGCCGATGCCCTTGGCCACCTGGTAGGCCAGGGCGCGGTACGCCAGCTCGGCGTCCCGGTCCCCCGCGGCTATGCGGCGCTCAACCTCCTGGGCGTCCGCGGTGCCCAGGAGGGATACCAGGCCCCCTGCGCCCCGGCACAGCTTCTTGAGGGCGGACTTCTCGTACTTCCCCGAATAGCACAGGTCGACCAGGGCCAGGGCGGGCAGGCGGCCCGCCCGCTCCGGGGAGAAGGGCCCCTCGTCGTCGGAGACGATGTCCGCCATCCGGCCTTTCCGGTGGACGGAGATCGTGATGCCCCCGCCCAGGTGGGCCACGACGAGGTTGAGCTCCCCGTAGGGCCGCCCGAGCCTGGCGGCGGTCCGGATGGCGGCGGCCCGCATGTTCAGGGCGTGGGAGAGGCTCCGGCGCTTGATCTCCGCAAGCCCCGTGAGCCGGGCCGCGTCGTCCAGCTCGTCCACCGCCACGGAGTCGTAGATGAAGGAGGGGATGCCCGCGCCCTGGGCGATCTCGAAGGCGATCATGGCCGCCAGGTTGGAGACGTGCTCCGCCTGGGGCCGGTCCCGCAGGGTCTCCACCATGAGCCGGTTGATCCGGTAGGCTCCGGAGCGCACGGGCGGCAGGGTCCCGCCCCGGGCAACGATGGCGTCGAAATCCTTCTCGGCAAGGCCCGCGGAACGCAGGAAGGCCAGGACCGCGTCCTTGCGCATCGGGTACTGGTCCGCGATGGCCTTGTACTTCTCGATCTCCGACCGGGGATGCTCGATGCTTTCCCGGCGGGTTTCCTTCTCGTTCTCGTAGATCGCGATCTTCGTGGACGTGGATCCGGGATTGATCGCCAGGATCCGGAACATCTTTTCCGCCATCGGGAACCTCCGGTCGCTTCGTGCCGCCGGGGGGGCGGCCGGCGTCGCTGGGCTTCATTATTCCATGGATCGCCGCCGGGGCGTCAAGGACCGCGGCCCGGGCTTCGGGAAATGAAACGCGGGCCGCCCCGAACCCCTTGCCGGTGTCCGGAACGGCCCGCGCGCCCGCCCCGCGATCGCGGGGCGGGCGGAAAGGTCGGAAAGGCTTACAGCCCGTACTTCTTGGGGCCGAACCAGTTGGGCAGCAGGAGGGTGCCCGCCACGAAGGGAATGGCCGTCACGATCAGGGCCACGAAGGGATTCCAGGTGAGCCCGCCCGCGACGGTGCCCAGGAGGGCGCAGGCCGCCACGAAGAGGGCGTAGGGCAGCTGGGTGGCCACGTGCTCCAGGTGCGGGGAAGCCGCGCCCGTGGAGGACAGGATCGTGGTGTCCGAGATCGGGGAGCAGTGGTCCCCGAACACCGCACCGCCCAGGACCACGCCGATGGTCAAGGCCGTTGCGTTGACCGTGGCCGCCGGGGAGAGGCCGGCCATCTTGGACAGCTGGACGATGATGGGCAGGGCCACGGGGACCATGATGCCCATGGTGCCCCAGCTGGTACCCGCGGCGAAGGAGATGATGCACGCCAGCACGAAGACCACCGCGGGGAAGAGGAACATCGGGAAGTTGCCGTTCACGACCACGTCCGCGACATACAGGCCCAGACCCACGCCGCCGTCGGCCCGGGGGGTCTTGATGATCGTGCCGATGGACCAGGCCAGGGTCAGGATCATGGCCGCGGGTACCATGGCGCGGAACCCGTCCAGCAGGGCCTCTCCGGCCGCGGTGATGTTCAGGAGCTTCCGGGCGATCATGTAGACGTAGCTGAAGCAGGTGGAGAAGATCAGGGCGTACATGAGGGCCTTGGAGGAATCCGTGTCGTTGAAGGCCTGTCCCAGGGGGATCTCCGCCATCGCCTGTCCGACGCTCTTGATGGCCTCGCCGTCCACGGCGCCCATCCAGGTGACCATCGGGAAGAAGAAGAGGGCGATCACGATGACCGAGAGGATGGGAATCACGAAATCGATCGGCTTGGCGTTGGAGGTGTGGGCCTTGGACTCGACCTGGCTGACCACGACGCCGTACTTCTCCTCGTCGTAGAGCCCCAGCCCCTTCTCCGCCCGGGCCTCGGACCGGGCCATGGGACCGAAGTCCTTGTGGGTGATGCTGATGAACAGGACCATGAAGACCGCGAAGATCGCGTAGAGATTGAAGGGGATGGTCCGGAGGAAGAAGGTCAGCTCGCCCACGCCCAGGCCCTGCCACTCGGGCATGGCCTTGTAGGTCCCGATCACGAAGGCCACCCATCCGGAGATGGGGGCGATGATGCAGACCGGGGCCGCCGTGGAGTCCAGGATGTAGGCCAGCTTGGCCCGGGAGATCTTCTTGGCGTCGAAGAGGGGCCGCATGCAGGTGCCGATGGTCAGGGAATTGAAGTAGTCGTCGAAGAAGATGAGGATGCCGAAGAACCAGGTGAAGATCAGGGCCCCGGTCCGGGACTTGATCTTCTTGCCGGCCCAGTCCCCGAGGGCGTACGCCGCGCCGGACTTGGCGAGCAGGCCGACCAGGAGGCCCAGCAGGATCGTGAAGAGCATGATGCGGATGTTCCACCCGTCCGCCAAGGTGTCGGCGATCAGGTCCGACAGGTTGATCAGGGCGGTGTAGGGGTTCCCTCCCGCCGCGATCAGCGTCCCGGACAGGATGCCCAGGAAGAGGGAGACGATGACGTCCTTCGTCACCACCGCGAGGACGATGGTGAGGAGGGGCGGCAGGATGGAGAGTAGCCCATAATGCGTCAATTCCATGGTCTAGTGCCTCCTTTGATGGAATGGAACGGACATACCGCCCCATGATGCACCCGAAAAACCGAAAACGCAACGGTAATTTCTTGTTTTGGGCACGGACGCGGGCATCAGTTCCGTTCCGCCAGCTTTTTCACGATGAAGGTCGCCACGTCGTTCGCGTAGGCGCCCCGGCCGAATCCCACGTCGTAGCCCAACTCCACCGCCAGCTTGTTGCCGATCCGGGGGCCCCCGGCCACGCAGATGTAGCGGCCCCGTTCGCCCCGGGCCTCCAGCAGCTCGATCAATTGGGTGAGGTTGTGGATGTGAACGTCCTTCTGGGTGACCACCTGGGAAACCAGGATGGCGTCCGCCTTCACCTTGCCCGCGAACTCGATGAGCTTCTCGTTGGGGACCTGGGCGCCCAGGTTGTAGGCCTCCAACTCGGAGTATCGCTCCAGCCCGTAGTGGTGGTTGTAGCCCTTCATGTTCATGATGGCGTCGATCCCCACCGTGTGGGCGTCGAAACCCGTGCAGGCCCCCACCACCACGACCTTGCGGCGGATCTCCCGGCGGATGAACTCGTTCACCTCGTCCATGCTGAGGGAGGCCTCGGCGGAGTGCTCGTCGGCCACGCAGGAGTCGTAGTCCACCGAGGACTCGGTCTTGCCGTAGGCCACGTAGAACGAGAAACCCGCGGACAGGGGGGCCGAGTGGACCACGTCGCAGTCCTTGAAGCCCCACTTGAGGACCAGCTGCCGGGCGGCCTCGCGGCCCTTGGCCCCGTCGGGGACCGG
This sequence comes from Spirochaetota bacterium, assembly GCA_022703505.1. Taxonomy (GTDB): domain Bacteria; phylum Spirochaetota; class Spirochaetia; order Treponematales; family UBA12059; genus JAAYUR01. Next base: position 313,384 of record JAKLDN010000004.1, read on the forward strand.
CAGGGTGAAGGAGAGCTGGACCTTCCCGTCGTCCAGGGTGTCTCCGTACGGTCGGACGATATTCATGTCAGCCTCCTCACTTTCCCAGCCCCAGGGTCCGGGTCAGGTGTTCCTCGAAGGGATTCCAGTACCTCGGCCCCTTCTTGACCAGGCCCTCCAGGCCCTTGCCCCCGTCCTTGGGCCGCTTGACGTCCGCG
>JAKLDN010000005.1 GCA_022703505.1 Spirochaetota bacterium
CGGCCCCGAGAAGCCTCGACGAGCGTCAGCTCGTCGCCGGGAACGGAGGTCCGCCCCGCGGACCGGCCCCGAGAAGCCTCGACGAGCGTCAGCTCGTCGCCGGGAACGGAGGTCCGCCCCGCGGACCTCCGTTCCCGCCACTTGCCGGTTACGCGCCGTTAGTATACAGTACCCGGGCATTCCGGACGCTCCTACCCGGCATCGGACCTTCCGACACTGCCTGCGCCATCACGCCCGGCCCGAAGCGAGCCTGTCTGCCATATTTCCACGAAAAGGCGGTTACCATGGTCGTAGAAAAAGACAAGGTTATCACGATCGATTATACCCTGAAGGATTCCGACGGCCAGACGATCGACAGTTCCGACGATTCGGAACCCCTCGTCTATCTCCACGGCAACGACAACCTGATCCCGGGCCTGGAGAAGCAGTTGGAGGGCAAGAAGGAGGGCGACAGGCTGTCCTGCGTCATCAACCCCGGAGAAGCCTACGGGGACTACGACGAGAGCCTCGTGTTCACGGTCCAGAAGTCCAACTTCGCGGATCCCTCCAAGATCGAGGAGGGGATGCAGTTCGAGGCCCACGGCGAGGACGGCCCCCGGGTCGTGACCGTGGTGGCCGTCAAGGGCGACGAGGTGACCGTGGACGCCAACCACCCCCTGGCCGGGGAGGACCTCCACTTCGACGTCAAGGTCGTGGGGATCCGGGAGGCCACCGCCGAGGAACTGGCTCACGGCCACGTGCACTCCCACGAGGGTTGCGGTGACGACTGCGACTGCGAAGACGAGGGCGGCTGCGGCTGTGGGTGCTGCGGCTGAGAACGGCGGGACCCGGGGATCCGGCCCGGAGGCTCCGACGGAGCCGCCCGCGGCCAAGCCCGGGAAGCTCCGGCTCACGTTCCTGGACGCGGCGGCCGTACTGGCGGCCGCGTCCCTCGTTTTCCTGAGCTCCCTAGGCGCCGTCGACGCCGCGGGAGAACCCCGGGTCGTGATCGCCGACGCGAAGGGACAGGAGTGGATCTACCCCCTGGATACGGACCTGGAGGTCCCGATCGAGGGCCCCCTGGGGATCTCGACGGTCCACATCCACGACGGCCGGGTCGCCATCGAGAGCTCCCCCTGCCCCAACCAGACCTGCGTGGCCGCGGGATCCATCGACCGCCCGGGCCAGTGGGTCGCCTGCCTGCCGAACCAGGTCTTCGTCCGCGTGGAAGGAGGGACCGATGACGGATCGGACGTCGATACCGGCACCTGGTGATTCCCGGGCCCGCCTCCTGGCCTTCCTGTCCGCCCTCTCCTTCTTCCTCTCCGCGGTGGAGTACATGATCCCCAAGCCCCTGCCCTTCATGCGCCTGGGGATCGCCAACCTGCCCCTCCTCCTGGCCGTGGACCTCCTGCCCGTCGGTCCCTACCTGGCCCTGGCGGCGATCAAGGTCCTGGGGATGAGCCTGGTGACGGGCTCCCTCTTCTCGTACGTGGCCCTGTTCTCCCTGGCGGGAACCTTCTGCGCCGCCCTGGTGATGTTCGGAGCCCGGACCCTCTTCCGGACCCGGATGACCGCGGTGGGAATCAGCGTCCTGGGCGCCGTCTCCTCCAACGCCGTCCAGGTGGTCCTGGCCTCCCTGGTCGTCTTCGGCCGGGCGGCCCGGATCATCGCCCCGGTCTTCCTGGCCATGGGCCTGGCCACCGGCCTGGCCCTGGGGATCTTCGCCGAGCGGTTCGCGGCCTCCTCCCGGTGGTACGCCCGGGCCCGGGAGGACGCCCGTGGATAGGCTCGCCCGCGCGGAGCGAGCCCGGCAGATCTTCGACCCCCATTCCCTGGCGGCTGCGGGACTGGTCGTCGTCGCCGCCCTCCTCTTCCAACCCCGCCCGGGTCCCCGGGCGGCGATCCTTCTGGGGGCCATGGTGTTCACCTGGGCGACGGGGCGGAAGGTTCCCGTCCTGGGCACGGGCCTGGTCATCCTGGGTATCGTGGGCGCTAACCTTCTGGTTCCGGTCGGCCGGGTGCTGGCGGTCTGGGGGCCGATCCGGGTGACCGAGACCGCCCTGCTGGAGGGCGTGGAGAAGGCCGTCACCTTCGAGGCCCTGATCTACGTTTCCAAGGCCGCCATCCGATCGGACCTGCGGATCCCGGGCCGCGCGGGGGCCCTGATCGGCTCCGCCCTGCGCTGCTACGAGAGGATCCTGGAAACCCGGATCCGGATCCGGCGCGCCACCTTCCTCCGGGACCTGGACGAGATCCTGCTGGGAATCTACGACGAGGAACTCTCGAAGACGCCGGGCCGTCCGGCCGTCGTGCGGACCGGGCGGGGAGGGGCGGGGACGGTCTTCCTGGTCCTGGCGGCCGCGGCCGCCTGGCTTCCCTACCTGGTCCGGGCGATCCGTTAAAGCAGTGTGACACTACACTAATGCCGCAGTTTCTCGAGAAACTGCAAAACGGGTTGTCGAAATGCTCGAGGCATTTCGACAACCCGTTAGATTTCGAAGGTATCCAGGGCCGCCTTGACCTCCCCGATCGAGGAGGCGGTCCGGGAGGCCAGGTCCATGGTCGCGGCGATGGCGTCGTTGATTTCCTTGGTGCCCGTCGTGATCTCCGCGTTGTTCTGGATCACGAGCTGGTTCACCGAGGTCAGGCGCTCCACCTGTTCCAGGATGGTCCGGTTGCCGGACTTCATCTCCTCCGCCCCGTAGGAGATCTCCCGGGTGAGGTCCTTGAGCCGGGACAAGTCCTCCAGGACCAGGCGGCCCCCCTCCCTCTGCTCGGCCATGGAGGCGTTGATGCGCCGGATCTCCGCGGCCAGGGCGTCCGCCTTGGCCAGCACGGTGCCGAAGGACTCCACCGCGGACAGGGACGCGTCCTGGACCTTCTCGATCGACCGGGACACCTGCCCGAGCCCCCCCGCGATGTCCTTGGCCTGGGCCGTGGACTGCTCCGCGAGCCTTCGGATCTCGTCCGCCACCACCGCAAAGCCCCGGCCCGCGTCCCCGGCGTGGGCGGCCTCGATAGCGGCGTTCATGGCCAGCAGGTTCGTGCGGCTGGCTATCTCGGAGATAAGGCGGACCGCCTCCGTGAGGTTCTCCGAGTGCCGGGCGATGTCCCGCACGGAATCGCCCGCCTCGTCGATCCGCTCCTTGCCCTGGACCCCCTCGGCCGTCAGCTCCTCGCTGGCCCGGGCCGCCGAGTCCGCGGCGCGGGCTACGGACTCCACGGAAGCGATGATCTCCTCCGTGGCCGCCGAGGATTGCCCGATCACGTCCGACTGGGTCTCGATCCGGTCCGACAGGGAGGTGACGCTCCGGGCCAGCTGCTCCACCGCCGCGGAGACCTCCTGGACGGATTCGGTCTGCTGGTCCAGCTGGCCCCGGGTGTTCCCGATGCCCGCGTTGATCTGGAGGACCGCGGCCCCGGTCTCCTCCATGTTCGCCGCCAGGCTCTGGCCCGTGGACTCCAGGTCCCGGACCTTCTCCATGACCGTGGACACGAGGTCCCGGATCCCGCAGACCAGGGCGTCCACGCTCCGGCCCATGCGGCCCATCTCGTCCCGTCCGTCCATGTCCGAGCAGGTCCGGAGATCCCCCCGGCCGGCCTGGGCCAGGGTATCCTCCAGCTTCCGCAGGGGCAGGGTTATGGACCGGACCGTCAGCAGGATCAGGAGGAGGGAGGCCAGGACGACCGCGCCGGACACCGAGATCACGGTCAGGCTGGCCGCGGCCGCGGACTTGCGCGCCCGGGACTCGACCTCGGAGGCCGCGGTCCGCGCGGCGGAGCCCTCCACCCAGATCCGCTCCTTGAGCTCCTCGAAGGTCGAATCGACCTGGACCATGACATCCAGGGCGCGGCGGGCGTCCTCCCGGAGGTAGCTCTGGACGACCCGGGCGGTGTTGAAGTAGGAATCGAAATCCGCCCCCGTTAGGCCCTTGGGGTTTCCGGACTCGTCGTACTCGAGGGTATCCAGGGTCTCCTCCGTGAAGGTATCCACGGAGGTCTTGAAGCCCGCCAAGGCCGTGTTGAACGCCCGGATGGCGTCCTCCCGGGCGTCCCCCCCGGACAGGGTGTAGTTGATCGCCCGGTACAGGTTGACCTGCACCGCGTAGGCCTGGTTCTCCAGGTCCTCGAACCTACGGACCTTCTTGTTCTGGACTTCCAGGATGTTGTCCATCGTGGCGGTCAGGGACCGGAACGCCTTCAGGGACACGTAGGCCACCCCTCCCAGGGAGAGCAGGAAGACGGCCCCCAGGACCGTCAACTTCCCCAGGATCCCGATATTCGACAGCGCACGCCGTGCCATGACACCTCCGGCAGTTCGGGAACGGGCGGCTCAGCCCTCCCCGACCACAATGTTCACTAGTTTATCGGGGACGATGATCACTTTGCGTAGCGGTTTCCCCGCGATCCACTCCCGGGTCTTCTCCCGCCCCAGGGCGAGCCTCTCGAGCTCCGCCTTGTCCGTACCCGCGGGAGCCTCGAACTTGTCCCGGACCTTCCCGTTCACCTGGACCACGATGACCGCCGTGTCGTCCCGCACCAAGGTCTCGTCATAGGACGGCCAGGGGGCCAGCCCGACGCTGGGGGCCTTGCCCGCCTTCTCCCAGAGCTCCTCCGCCAGATGTGCGGCGTAGGGCGCCAGGAGCCGGACGAAGGCTTCCCAGACTTCCCGGGGAAGGACGTCCAGCCGAGCCAGCTCGTTGGACAGGATCATCATGGCGCTGATGGCGGTGTTGAAGTTCAGGGTGGCGGTGTCGTCCGTCACCTTCTTGATGGTCTTGTGCAGGAGCTTGGCGAGGTCCGGGGACGGAGCCGCCCCGGTCAGGGGTTTCTCCGAGAGGGCCCACAGGCGTTCCAGGAAGCGGCTGACCCCCACGAGTCCCGCGGTGGCCCAGGGTTTGGAGACCTCCAGGGGCCCCATGAACATCTCGTAGACCCGCATGGCGTCGGCGCCGAAGTCCCGGACGATGTCGTCGGGGTTCACCACGTTGCCCCGGCTCTTGGACATCTTCTGGTTGTCCTCGCCCAGGATCATGCCCTGGTTCACCAGGCGTTGGAAGGGCTCGATGGTGTTCACCGCCCCGATGTCGTAGAGGACCTTGTGCCAGAACCGGGAGTAGAGGAGGTGGAGCACCGCGTGCTCCGCCCCGCCCACGTAGAGGTCCACGGGCATCCAATAGTCGATCTTGTCCTTGGCCGCGAAGGCCTTGTCGTTCTTCGGGTCGATGAAGCGCAGGTAGTACCAGCAGGAGCCCGCCCACTGGGGCATGGTGTTCGTCTCCCGCTTGGCCGGTCCGCCGCACTTCGGGCAGGTGGTGTTCACCCAGTCGTGGATGTTCGCCAGGGGGGACTCCCCGGTGCCCGTGGGGGCGTAGGTCTTGACGTCCGGCAGGCGCAGGGGCAGCTCGCTCTCGGGCAGGGGCACGATGCCGCATTCCTTGCAGTGGACCACGGGGATGGGCTCGCCCCAGTAGCGCTGGCGGGAGAAGATCCAGTCCCGGAGCTTGTAGTTCACCGCCTTGCGGCCGATCCCCTTCTCCGCCAGCCATTCGGTGATGGCCTTGATGGCCTCGGCCGTGGGCAGGCCGTCGAATTTCCCGGAGTTGATCGCGACGCCCTCCGCGGAGGTGCACTCCGACGGTTCAGCGGGGCCCTCCTCGGGCCGGACCTCCCCGCTCCGGGCCTCCTCGCTGCCCGGGGCCGCCACCACCTGCACGATGGGCAGGCCGAACTTCTTGGCGAAGTCCCAGTCCCGCTCGTCGTGGGCCGGCACGGCCATGATGGCCCCGGTCCCGTAGGAGGCCAGGATGTAGTCCGAGATCCACACGGGGATCCTGCGTCCGTTGACGGGGTTGACCGCGTAGGCCCCCGTGAACTCGCCGGTCTTGTCCTTGGCCAGGTCCGTGCGCTCCAGGTCGCTCTTCCGAGCCGCCTCGGCCACGTAGGCCTCCACAGCGGCCTTCCGGTCCGGGGTGGTGATCTTCGACACCAGGGCGTGCTCCGGGGCCAGGACCATGTAGGTGGCCCCGAAGAGGGTGTCCGGCCGGGTCGTATAGACCTCTATCTCCCCCTCGCCCTCGGCCATCTTGAAGACCACGTTGGCGCCCTCGCTCCGGCCGATCCAGTTGCGCTGCATCAGCTTGATGGACTCCGACCAGTCCAGGGTGTCCAGGTCGGCCAGGAGCCGGTCCGCGTAGGCGGTGATCCGGAGGATCCACTGGCGGATGCTCTTGCGCACCACGGGGGTCTCGCAGCGGTCGCAGCGCCCGTCCTTGACCTCCTCGTTGGCCAGGCCCGTCTTGCACTTGGGGCACCAGTTGATCGGAGCCTCGGCCTCGTAGGCCAGGCCCCGCTCGAAGAGCTTGAGGAAGATCCACTGGGTCCACTTGTAGTAATCGGGATCGCAGGTGGAGACCTCCCGGTCCCAGTCGTAGGAGAAGCCCAGGGACTTGATCTGGGTCCGGAACCGGTCGATGTTGGCCGAGGTGGTGGCCGCGGGGTGGGTGCCCGTCTGGATGGCGTAGTTCTCCGCGGGCAGGCCGAAGGAGTCGAAGCCCATGGGATGGAGGACCGCGTACCCGTTCATCCGCAGGAAGCGGCAGTAGATGTCCGTGGCGGTGTAGCCCTCGGGATGCCCCACGTGGAGGCCCGCCCCGGAGGGATAGGGGAACATGTCCAGGACGTAGACCCGCTTGTCCGCGGGGATGCCCGGGTCCTCGACGGCCTTGAAGGTCTTGTGCTCGTCCCAGTAGCGCTGCCACTTGGACTCGATCTCGGTGTACGGGTACTTGGCCATGGGTCACTCCTGGATCCGGGGAAGATCAAGCTGTTCCGGAGGATGATACAGGAAGCCCGGGGGGCCGGACAAGGGCAGGGCGGCAGAGGTTAAAAAATACCCGGTTTTAAAATTTCAGGAACTCACCACGGAGGACACGGAGTTCACGGAGAAGAAGGAGGAGAGATGAAGTAAAAAAAGGAGACAGGATAACAGGATTTCCATGATGAACAGGATGAGATCTATTCATGCCAGAACTGAAACAATGGTGCTCTCTATCCTGTCAATCCTGCAGGATCCTTTTATCCTGTCTCAGTCGCCTATTCTTTTATATTTCTCCGTGCCCTCCGTGATCTCCGTGGTTGATTCCGGAAACACCTGGGAACGGCCGGCTCAGTCCTCCGCGTCCAGGGCCTCGAAGACCTCCAGCAGGCGCGGGAGGTTCCGCAGGACCAGGGCGTGGTCGTCCTTGTGTATCGAGGTCCGGAAGGGATCAACCAGGGCCTTGAGCTCGGGGCTGGGGTACTGGACCAGGGCCTGGTCCATCATGGAGACGTAGACCCCGACGTAGATCGTGTAGTAGACGTCCCAGAACCGGCCGTCCCAGTTGTACTTCTCCAGGGTCCGCCGGACCTCCGCGGAGGTCCGGGCCTTGGCCAGGAGGGACTTGAGGGAGGCCGGGCTGAAGGAGGCCGGATCGTCCTGGGACTGGGCCACCTCCTCGTCGAAGTCCGATCCCGCGGCCTCCAGGTCCGCCATCAGGCCGGGGATGTCCTTGATGAAGCGCTCGATGTCATAGGGCGAGAGCACCTTGGGCGGGGTCTGGGCAAACCCCGCTCCGGCCAGCACGAAGGCCGCCAGGGCGGCCGCAAGGCATCGTTTCATGGCTCCTCCCGCGCGGCCGCCCTCAAGGTCCGGTGTTCCCGAAAGTCTCCAGGGGGTTGGCCAGGTCGTCCGCCGCGCGCTCCGCGGCCATCTGCTGTACCGTCGGAGCCACGAAGACCTCGATCCAGGGCTCCGCCCCGGCCATCAGCTTGGAGATAGACAGCAGGGTCATGTCCTGGCCCAGGGGCAGCCGGAACTCGACCTCCCGCTCCTGGGCTCCCGGGGCGAGGGGCTTCACCCTGATCCGGTGCCGCTGACCCTTCACGACGAACTTGTCCCGGTCCCCGGGGTAGAACTCCATGGGCTTCTGACGGCCGATGGAGACCACGGCGGCCTTCAGGGCGGGATAGGCTCCCGCGGGATCTGCCTTGTTGTCCACCAGGATCGTATGTCCCTTCCCGGTCACGAAGAGGATGACCGCCAGCGCCAGGTAGACGGCCGCAAGGACGGCCCGGATGGCCCACCTGCGGGCGGCCTTGGGATCGAGCTTGCTCATTTCACGCCTCCCGCGGCGGCTTCCCCGCCCCGGAGCCCGGCCCGGGCCCGCTCCGCGTTGGCCCGCTTCCGCCAGGCGTAGATGACCAGGGCCATCGCGATGGCCGCGTAGGACAGTGCGTCCCGGAAGAACTCCCCGATCTGGGCTTCCCCGAAGAGCTGGGCGCCCGCCCGGGGCATCACGATGTACATCAGGTGCAGGAGCACCACACCGATGAAGACGTTCGGGATGGTGGCCTTGGAGACCGAGGCGCCTCCCACCAGGAGGGCCGCGGCCGCGAAGAACCCGGTCTGCTTGTGGGCGTTGTAGGTGGCCATGTTTCCCATGTTCTGGAGGAAGATGATCTGGCCGATCATGGCCAGGACCGTTGAGATCATGATGGCGATGATCCGGGTCCGCTCCACGGAGATCCCCGCGGAGTGGGAAACCCCCTGGTCCTGCCCGATCGCACGCATGTCCTGGCCCAGCTTGGTCCTGCGGAACCAGATGATGAAGACGCACAGGAGCCCTATGACCATGTAGGTGGCCAGGGGCAGGACGTAGGGTCCGATCCGGACCGCCAGGAGGTTGTCCAGGGACTGGCGGACCGAGTCGAGGCCCAGGGTGTTCCGGATGCCGTAGCCCCGGGACAGGGTGATGGCCGGGGAGCGGATGGGGATGATGTACCCCATCATGTAAAGGACGACCAGCTGGTACACCCCGTCCATGAAGAAGCCCAGGATGTAGCCGGTGACCATCTCCCGGCCCTTTGCGCGGTTCAGGACCTCCCCGGCGATCCAGCCCAGGAAGACGGCGATGGGCATGCCCACCAGGGAGGCGAAGGCCAAGCCGTTCACCCCCAGGATGCCCCAGTCCACGGCGATGATGAGGCCGATCTCCCCGGCCATGGCCCCCAGGACCATTCCGAAGTTGATGCCCATGCCCGCCATGATAGGCAGGAGGAGGGAGAAGACCAGGAACGCGTTGCGGCCGATGCGGGTGAACAGCTCCTGGATGATGAACTGCGCGGAGAGCCCGGACACGGGGACCGCGAAGGCCGTCACCACCAGGAAGATGACGACCACCAGGTTGTCCGCCAGGAACTTGCGCGGGTCGAACGTCTTGCTCATTTCGTCACCTTCGTCTTTCGGGTCAGGGCGTACAGGATCATGCCGTTCGAGATCAGGATGCGGATCACCTCGGACATGTCCGTCTGCAGGATGCTGTTGATGACCGACGGGGTCATGGTCAGGATGGACTGGAAGAGGAAGGTGCCCACGATGACGTTCAGCATGCTGGCCTTGTTCACCGAGGCCCCGCCGATCAGCAGGGCCGCCACCGCCGGGAAGGCCATGAACAGGGGGGCGTTGTAGATCTGGATGAACCCGAAGCTCTGCTGGTAGACCAGGATGCCGACCGCGCCGATCACGGTGGACAGGATCACGCTGGTCAGGCGCATCCGGTCCGCGGACACCCCGCCCGCCCGGGCGAAGTCCGGGTTGGAGCCCACGGCGGTCATGGCCGTGCCGGTCTTGCTGCGGAAGAAGAACCCCACCAGGACCGTCAGCAGGATCACGAAGAGGATCATGCCCGTGGGGAACCGGAAGTTCTCCCCGATCCGGAGGGCCAGGAAGTCGTTGAGTATGAGTCCCCAGTACCCCTCCAGGGTGATGGTGGTCCGCAGTCCCTTGCCCGCGTAGCCCCAGACCATGTTCGGGCTGGAATACGGCAGGAGGAGCCACAGGATCGCGAAGAAGGTGACGATGGAGAAGCCCACGTACATCGCGATGGTCATCTCCTCGCCCTTGACCTTGTTCAGCAGCAGCCCGTAGGCGAAGCCGAAGGCGACCGCGAAGGGAAGGGAGAGGCCGATGGCCCCCAGGAAGCCCGCCCAACCGACAAGGCCGAATTCCATGGCCAACGTGGAGCCCAAGAGGCCCGCGATGATCCCGACGGGCAGGCCGAAGTTGAGCCCGCAGCCCGCCTGGACCATGGGCACCAGGGCCAGGACCAGGACCGCGTTCTGCCCGAAGCGGTTGAAGACGTCCGTGAAGGACGAATCCACCCGGACCTTGACGAAGGGCGCCCCGATGAACAGGGCCACCACGAAGAGGAAGATGATGATGCGGGGCCAGCCGAAATCGGTGACGGCCTGCTTAAGTCTGTTCACGGCTGGACCTCCTCGGAAACCTTCTGACCCGCCATCAAGAGCCCGAACTCGGAGAGCGGGGCGCCGGGGGGCAGGATGCCCGCGATCCGGCCCTCGTCCACGATGGCCACGCGGTCGCAGATGGACCGGAGCTCCTCGAGCTCGCTGGAGGCCATCACGATAGTGGTGCCGAAGTCGCGGTTGTAGTGGCGCAGGTTGTCCAGCACCAGGGCCTTGGCGCCCACGTCGATGCCCCGGGTGGGTTCGGAGACGAAGAGGACCGAGGGCCTGAGGGCGAAGGCCTTGGCCAGGCAGATCTTCTGCTGGTTGCCCCCGGACAGCTCCTTGGCCTTCTGCTTGGGACCCGTGCACTTGATGTCCAGGAGCTTGACGTACTCCTCCGTGAGGGCCTTCATCGCCTTCTCGTCCCGGAGCCGCACCAGGCCCCCCAGGTAGGTCTTCAGGTACTCGCCCTTGATCTGCATGGCCGTGAAGGCGATGTTCCAGTCCAGGCTCTCGTCCAGGAGGAGCCCCACGCCCCGGCGGTCCTCGCTGACGAAGGCCATGCCCGCGTCCAGGGCCGCCCGGGGGGCGTCCAGGGTCACGGCCTGGCCGTGAAGCCGGACCGTCCCACCCGCGGGGTACAGGCCCATGATCCCGTTCGGGATGCCCAGCTTTCCCTGGCCGGCGAGCCCCCCGATGCCGAAGATCTCCCCCTCCCGCACGGAGAAGGAGACGTTCCGGACGGTCTCCCCGGGCATGTCCACCCAGAGGTTCTCCACCTCCAGGGCCGCGCCGGGAAGGTCCCGGGCGGCACCCTTGCGGCCGGCGTCGTCCACGTCCCGGCCCACCATCCAGGAGGCCACGTCCGCTACGGTCACCCCCGCCGCGTCGGTGTCCTTGACCACCCGGCCGTCCCGGAGGGTCACGATCCGGTCGCAGACGGACAGGACCTCGTGGAGGCGGTGGGATATGAAGATGATGGAGATGCCCTGGGCGGCCAGGTTCCGGAGGGCGGCCAATAGGACCTCCGCCTCGCTCTCCGTCAGGACCGCGGTGGGCTCGTCCAGCACCAGGAGCCGGACGTTGTCCCGGTTGATCTCCCGGGCTATCTCCGTGAACTGCTTGTGTCCCACGGGCATCTCGGAAACGAGCATGTCCGGGTCCAGCTTGACACCCAGGCGGCCGATCGCGGACTCCGCACGGGCCCGCATCTTCGGACGGTCCAGGACGGACATCCGTTCTCCGAAGACCTCCACGGCCGGATTGGGCTTTACGGATTCCCGGTTCAGGACGATGTTCTCCGTGGTCGTGAAGCCGGGTATCAGGGAGAACTCCTGGTGAACCATCCCGATGCCCGCGTCCAGGGCGTCGAAGGGGGTTCGGAAGGAGACGGCCTGGCCGTCCAGCTTCACGGTCCCGGAAAACCCTCCGGTCTCCGAGATGACGGGCATCCCGAACAGGACGCTCATCAGGGTGGTCTTGCCCGCGCCGTTCTCCCCGACCAGGCCCAGGATCCTGCCCCTGCCCAGGGTGAAGGACACGTCTTTGAGGACCACGGTCCCGTAGAAGTCCTTGGTGATGCCTTCGAAACTCAATAAGGGCGATTCATTCGACATAGGGACACCTTCCGTGCGGAATCGGCCGGGGGGACCGGCCGGGAACGGCGCGGCGCCGGGGGGAAGGCGCGCGCTAAGGCCGGCCCCCGGGTCGTCCCCGGGAACCGGCCGCCCGGGGTGTCCCGCACGCGGTGCGCGCGCGGGGGCCCCGGGGAAGCTCGGGTTACTTCTTGAACTTGATGTTGTAGTACTTCTCGTCGACCTTCTGCTTGGTCGTGGGCAGGTAGCCCTTGCCCATGACGTAGGTGTCCATGTAGACCAGGACGTGGTTCTTGGCACGGACCCCGGTGTTGGCGTCGATGTAGTAGCCGCCGTTCCACTGGGCGCCGGGGGTGTAGACCGCCAGGGCGTCGTACAGACCCTGGAGGCTATCCTTGGTGGTCTTGCCCTCGATCACGTTCTTGGCGAACTCGCCCAGACCCGCGGTGACCGTGAAGCCGTAGCTGAAGGCCCAAGTGCCGAAGCGGCCGGCTCCGCCCTTGTCGATGACGGCCTGCTCGACCTTCTTGAGGATGGCGGGGAAGTTCCCGGCCTCGGCGGACAGGTCCAGGCCCAGGGCTCCCGGGTACCCCATCAGGGGGGAGGGCAGGTCGGCCTCGACGAACATTCCGCCGTAGGCGAGCAGCTGCTTGAGCAGGGGCTCGGTGTGGGCGTCGTTGGTGCAGAAGAAGGCGGTTTCCTTGCCGTACTTCTGGATCCACTGGGGGGTCTTCTCGAGGATGAACTGCTGGGCGCCCGCCTGGCCGACGTCGGAGGTCGGGTCCGGGGCGGTCTCGAAGGCGAACTTCAGGCCCAGGTCCTTACACGCCTGCTCCATGATCTGGCGGCGCAGGCCCAGGGTCTCGTAGGACATGTGCCGGGGGAAGGAGATGTGCACGAAGGTCTTCGCGCCCAATTCCTTGGCGGCCCAGATGATGGTGTAGCCGCGGGAGATGAAGTCGCTGTTGATGGCCAGGTCCGCGGCCGCCTCGATCACGAGGGGGTCCTCATGGGGCTCGCCGGCGAAGAGCAGGATCTCGGGCCGCTTGGCGCGGACGCGCTTGAAGGCTTCCGCGGCGCCGGGCACCGACTGGTTCATCACGATGGCCTTCATCATGGGATCGTCCGCCAGGGCGACGATCTGGGAGATCGTGGTCTCCTGCTGGTCCATGAAGTTGTCGGGATACGTGATGTGCTGGATCATCCCGCCGTCGGCGACCTTGCCGTACCGCTTGATCAGCTCTTCCGCTCCGCGCAGGTCGTCCTCGGACTGGGAGACCGTACCGGTCACCACGCCGATATGGAACGCGGCCTTGGCGGGACCTGCGGGCTCGGCGGGCTTCTTCTGGCAGCCCGCGAAGATCAGGGCGACCGCGAGCAGGATCGCGGCGGTCTTCAGGAAACGATTCATAATGCCTCCTTCGCCTCGATGTGGCGATACCCTAGATTCTACTCCGATTGAAAACTTGGTCAATACAGTCCCGTCGTTTCTATATATAGAATTATGCCCGCGATTTCCGGCCTCCGGGGCGGATCCCTCCCGGGTCGCATCCGTCTCCCGCATTCCAGGCCTCTCCGAGCCCGGCCCGCCATCGCGCGCCCGGCAGGGTTTCCTTTTCCCGGGGAATCCTTTATCATGGCCCTTCGGACGCTCCGGCGAACCGCGGGTCCAAATCCAGACGTCGAGGGTTGCATGCGGTTTCTTCCCAAGCGCTTCGCGGAAGAGTTTTTCCTCTACTCCAGCCAGTTCACCGTCTTCTTCATCCTGATGCTCTTCTCGACCCCCTCCATCATCGCCCTCCAGCCCGTGGCCCTGGTCGTCCTGAACGGGTTCCTCCTGCTGCAGATCACCCTCCTGGCCTTCTGGGGCCACAAGCCCCTGCCCCGCTTCCTGTTCTCCTTCATAACCCCCGCGGGCTACTCCCTGCTCCAGACCATCACGGGCTGGACCTTCCCCGTGGACATGGCCAGCTTCTTCCTGTGGGCGGTCTCCTTCTACGTGGGGCTCCTCCAGGCCTGGAGCGGGGCGGCCCGGAGGTCCTGGCCCAAGCGGGTCCTGGAGGCCTTCCTCTCCTTCGGCACGGTCCTCACCTTCATCTTTTTCTACTTCTACCTGGACCTCCGTATCTCCCTGGCCATGCGCTTCAACGCCGGGGACATCCCCTACGAGGGCTATATCTGGGGCCTTTCCATCTCGAGTTTCCTGCCCGCCTTCGTGACCTTCATCAAGTCGCCCCAGCACACCTTCTTCGCCTTCGGGGCCTTCGTCTTCGGGATCCTCCAGCTGGGGAACAAGGTGAAGGAGCTGTCCCTGCGGGCCCGGCTGGAGCGGATCGTCGGCTCCGTGCCGGTACCGACCCAGGACCTGAAGGACGAACCGGGGCGCGCCGAGGCGGAGGGCAAGGACGCCGCGGTCATCTACGGGGACATCTGGAACTTCTCCGCCCTGACCGGCAAGGTCTCCGCCCGGGAGGCCGTGGAGGTGCTCAACCGGTACTACGCCCTGTGGAACGTGACCGTCACCCGTCACGGTGGATACCTGGACCAGTTCGTGGGGGATACCGCGGTGGCGGTCTTCGGGCTCCTGGGGGAGAAAGACGGGGCCGAGCGGGCCGTGGCCTGCGCCTTCGAGCTCCTCCAGGAACTGCCCCACCTGCAGGAGGACCTGGCCGCCGCGGGACTGCCCGTCATCAAGCACGTCGGAATCGGCGTCCACTGGGGCAGGATCATGGTCGGGCAGCTGAACAACGGGACCTGCCCGGCCCTGTCCGTGTTCGGGGAGGCGGTCAGCATAGCCGCCCGCCTGGACTCCCTGTGCCGGGAGTTCAAGCAGGACGTCCTGGTCAGCCAGGCGGTCTACAAGCAGGTGGGCATCGAGACCCAGCAGCACCTTCAGATGGCCGGGGAGGTCCTGCTCCGGGGCAAGACCCAGCCCAGCGCCGTGTACGGAAGGAAGTAGCGGCCCCCTAGGCGACCGAGTACCGCTTGACCTTCTTCGTGGTGGTCATCTCCAGGGGCTCCTCCAGCAGGGTGACCTTGGAGATCCTCTGGTAGGGCAGCATCTTCGAGTTAACCTCGTCCACCACCCTCCGGATCCGCGCCTCCACGTCCCCCGAGTCGATTCCGTCCCGGGCGCCGGGGCCCTCGAAGTATTCCTTGCTCGGGTAGATGAGGGCCTCGATCCCCTCGATCTTGGCCTTCCTGTCCTGGACGTAGCCCCGGATCAGGACCTGCTCCACCTCGGTATAGAGCTGGAACCGGTTCTCGATCTCCTCGGGATACACGTTCTTGCCCCCCTCGGTGACGATCAGGTTCTTGGCGCGCCCCGTCAGATAGAGGTAGTTCCCGGAATCCAGGTAGCCCACGTCCCCGGTGCGGAACCAGCCGTCCGGGGTGAAGACCTCCGCGGTGGCCTCGGGATTTTTGTAGTAACCCTGCATGACCATGGGCCCCTTCACGACGATCTCGCCCCGACCGTCAGGGTCGGGGTCCAGGATACGGAGCTCGGCCCGGGGGATGACCCGGCCCACGCTGGTTTCCACGTAGGCGTCCGTGGGGTTGAGGGTCAGGATGGGGCTGGTCTCCGTGAGGCCGTAGCCCTGGACGAAGTCGATGCCCAACTGGTTGTACTGCCGGAAGACGCTGGGCGCCAGGGGACCTCCCCCGGAGATGCAGATGCGGATGGTCCGCAGAGAGGCCTTGTCCAGGACTGAACCGAAGAGCTTCTTTCCCGGGTTCACCTTGAAGACCTTCTTGATCATTCCGGAAAGGGCCATCAGGAAACGGATGATCCCGTAGACGACGGGGCCCTTGGCCCGGATGCCCTTCAAGATCCCCGCCAGGACCTTGTTGAAGAGGAGGGGCACCCCCAGGAACATCGTGACCTTGGCCTCCTTGAGGTCCTTGAGGATCTGGCTGGTCACCATCCGCTGTCCGAAGACGATCTCGGCCCCCACGGACAGGGCCTCGATGAAGACCGCCAGCATCGTGTAGGAGTGGTGGATGGGCAGGAGGGCGTAGAAGGTGTCGGTTGGGAAGATATGCAGGTTGGCCTGGGCCAGGTAGCAGTCCGCCACGAAGTTGGCGTGGGTCAGCATGACCCCCTTCGGGACCCCCGTGGTGCCGCTGGTGAAGAGGATGGCCGCCAGGTCCCCTTCCCGGGCCGGCTCCTTCGGAACGCCCCCGGGGGCGGGCGCCAGGTCGTAGACGTAGCCCGGCTTGCCCGGAGCCAGGGAGTACCGCCCCTTCAGGTCCAGCCGCTTGGGGTCGAAGGAGTCGTACTTCTCCTCGTCCACGAACAGGAACCTTGAATCCGAGGCCCGGAGGATGTTCTCGATCTCCTCGTTGCGAAGCTGGTAATCGATGGGCACCGCCGTGGCCCCGGCGAAGAGGATCCCCAGGTAGGCGACCGCCCATTCCGGGGCGTTCTTGCCCGTGACCGCGGCCTTGTCCCCCTTGCGAATGCCGGCGCCGGCCAGGAAGGCCGCGCACCGCTCGATCCGGGCCAGGGCCTCGGCGTAGGTCAGGGCGACCCGGTCCGGGGAGTAGACCGTGAAGCAGGGCCGGTCCGGATAGCGCCGGGCGGTGATCCGGAACATCTCCGGAAGGGTCGGCCATTCGCCGTCGAACATCTTGCCGCGGTATTCATCCAGGAATGCCCAGGGGGTCGTCGAATCCATGGTTTTCGCTCCGAATTAGGGATACCGGAAGGGTTCCGGGCGCTTGGGCGCTGAGAGTTAGACGGTCCCGACCGCGGAACGGTTGCGGTCGAATCCCGCCGCTGCTTCACAAGCCTCGGGACACTAGGGGCGGCGGCCGCTCAGGGTCCGGACCGCCAAGGCCAGGTACAGCCCCAGGATGCCCGCCCCCGCCGCGGCTATCGCGATCCACTTGGCCGGGGTCAGGGCCGAGGCCGCCAGGGCCCAGCCGAGGGGGCGGGCCGGCACGGAGGCTACCAGAACGGTGGCCGCGATGTTCTCCCCGTAATCCAGGAGGGGACCCGCCAGGACCAGGGCCCGCAGGGCCAGGGCGAAGGCGCCGGGGCTCGAATCCGCGCGCCGCAGGGCGAAGGCCGCGGCCGAGGCGAAGAGTGCCCCGTAGACCAGGGGCCAAGCCAGGTCCATGGTCCAGCGGTCCGAGATGTAGGAAAAGCGCCCCGGCGCGTCGAAGGCCGCCGCCTTGTCCAGGGCCTGCCGGGGACCGTAAAAGAAGCTCGTGTCGAAACCTCCGCCCGCGGGGGTGTAGCCCGCCGCCTTCCGGGCGTAGGGTACCAGCACCAGGGGCACAAAGGCCGCGAACAGGGCCGCCGCGGCCGCCAGGAACCAGGCGGAACCCAGGATCCTCCAGAATCTCTCCGACATAGGACCTCCCCGCCCCTCCGGGCCGGATGTAACCAAGCCGCCGTAGTATCATTGTAGTACGTCAGGGGACGGGCCGGAAGGGACATAGCACCCGCCCGCCCCCGCCGTCCGGCCCCGCGCCGGCGGCTAATTCGATCCTTCGAGAGGCCCCATGTCCAGATCCCGGCGACCGATGCGATACCTGCCCGCCCTGCCGGCGGCCGCGATCCTTCTCGCGGCCCTGTCCTCCTGCGCGGCGGGCCTCTCCCTGGCCGTGAACCCCGACGGGTCGGGGACCCTGGCCGTGGACGCCCGGATCCCCGACGCTGCGGCGGCCCGCCTGCGGTCCTACGCGGCCGCCGGGACCCCGGGTTCCGCTCCGACGGCGCCCCTCTTCGACACCGCCGCGGTCCGCCGAGAGACCGCCCGACGCGGGCTGGCCGCGGTATCCGTGGAAACCCCCACCCCGAACCGTTTCCGGGGCAGCTTCTCCTTCCGGAGCCTGGCGGAACTGGCCGCGGACCCCGAACTGGCGGAGTCGGGCATTCTGCGGGTGGGATCGAAGGACGGCGTCACCGCCCTGTCCTTCCGGCTTTCCCGGGACAACGCCCGATCCCTGCCCCTGCTCTTCCCCGGGCTGGATCCCTACGTGTTGGAGGCCCTCTCGCCTCCGGCCCTGGATCCCTATCCCGTGTCGGCCTCCGAGTACCGGGAGATGCTCCAGGCCCTCCTGGGCACGGCGGCCCTGGGGGAACTGGATTCCGCGGAGATCCGTATCCAGGTCCGGGCCCCCGACCCCGTGCTCCGCCACGCGGGAGGCGCGGTCTCGGACCGCACCTTCACCGCGGTCCTGCACCTGATGGACATCCTGGTCCTGGAAAAACCGATGGAGTTCTCCGTATCCTGGAGGTAGCCCGGGAGGCCGCTTCCCGGGCCGGCCCGATCAAGCCTTGAACCGGACGACGCCGGTCGTCCCCTCGCCGCCCCGGATCGAGAAACTGCCGTTGAGCTGCTCGGCCAGCATCCGGACCAGCTGGAGGCCGAAGCCCGTCGAGGATTCCGGATCGAACCCTTCGGGAAGGCCTCGGCCGTCGTCCTTCACTTCCAGGACGATCTCGTTCCCCTCCCGGGCCACCCGGATCCCCAGGCTACCCCGATCGCGCCCCGGGAAGGCGTGTTTCATGGAATTCGTGATCAACTCGTTGACGATGGTCCCCAGGGGGAAGACGGTCCGGGTCCCGAGTTCGAATTCCTGTATGTCCGGTTCGATCCGGATCCTCCCGGTATCCGGGAAGAGGTCCAGGATGGCGGCCAGCAATCCTTCCAGATACTCCCGGACGGAGACCTCCCGGTAGTCCCCGCTGACCAGGAGCTTGTCGTAGACCACCCGCATGCTCTCCACCCGGGCCGCGGCGTCCAGGATGGCGGTGCGGGAAGCGTCGTCGGGTACGGAATCAAGCTGGAGCCGGAGGACTCCCCCGATGGAGGCGAGGTTGTTCTTGATCCGGTGGTGGACCTCCCGGAGCAGGGTCTCCTTTTCCCGTAGCTGCCGCTCCAGGGCGTCCTCGGCCCGGCGCCGCCGGACGGTCTTCCAGACGGCGTCCATCATAAGGGTCAGCTGGCGGACATCCGACTCGTCGTACTCCGCCTCCTTGTTGGCCACCCCCGCCACGGCGATGATCCTGCCTTCATCGAAGACGGGCACGGTCAGGAAGCGGCGCAGCGGGGCATGCCCCTCGGGAAGACCCTTCTTGAGGGGGCTCGGCGCGGCATACTCGTTGACCAAGATCGGCTTCCTCTGCCGGACGGCCTCCCCCCAGATTCCGGTCTTGTCGAGTTCGTACACGGTCTGCTTTTCCAGGACCGTGCATTGATGCAGAACCTCCTTGGACCAGGTGTTCAGGGTGAACAGCTTCCGATCCTCGTCGTACAGGTAGATGTACCCGATCCGGCTTTCGGTCAGGAGGATGGCCTCGTCCAGTGCGTAGTCCAGGAGGTCCTGGATGTCCCGGGCGGGGTACTGGTTGATCCTCAGGAGGCTGGCCAGTCGGGCCTCGCTCCGACGGATCTCGCGGTCCGCCCGCACCCGTTCCGTCCTGTCCCGGGCTATACTGAGCATCGCGAAGCGTCCGCCCCAGTCCGCCGTCTGGACCGTCACCTCCAGGGGGAGGAGCGTGCCGTCTTTCCGCCGGTGGGTCACTTCGAACGTGGCTTCCCCGGCGTCCCGGATTTTCCGGATACGTTCCTCGATGAGCACCTCGCTCTCCGGCACGTCCAGGTCGTGGAGGTTGAGGGCCATGAACTCGTCCTCGGAGTATCCGTGAAGGGCGAAGGTCCTGCGGTTGGCATAGAGGAAGGCGCCGGATTCGTCGTGGATCGTGATGGAGTCCGGGGCGGCGTCCAGGAGCCGGCCCAGCAGGGTGATGCGCTCCTCCTTGGCCCGGGCCTGCACCTTCGCCTCGAAGAGCCGGAAGGCCATCTTGATGGACGCCACAAGGACGTTCTCGTCCGAGTTCTTGACCACGTAGCCGTAGGAGGTGATCCCCTCGGTCCGTTCCACCACCTCCCGTTCGGTGTGCGAGGAAAGGAAGATCAGGGGAAGGTCCCGGGCCGCCAGGATCCGCTTCGCTGCTTCCGTGCCGTCGATGCCCGCTCCCAGGTTGATGTCCATGAGGACCAGGTCGACGTCCTGCTCGGAGGCGGCCGCGACCGCCCCTTCCCCGTCCGCTGCGGTCCGGACCCGGAAACCGTACCTCTCCAGGGTCCTCCGCTCCGCCAGAGCTATGAGGGCCTCGTCCTCGACGAGGAGCAGGGTCTTCAAAGGGCCGGCGTCGGGGGTCATATCGAATTAAGTATTTCGCATCCTCGCCGAATGTCAAACGAGGTACATGGCGAGACGGGAACGGGTCCAGAATGAAACCTAGGGAGTCGAACCGATTCCGGTTTCCTTCCGCAGGAATGCGGACAAAGCCTCGAGCATCCCGACTCCGGAAGGGCTCGCATACTCTGGAGCGTCGCCGGCTCCAGCGGAACGCTGCAGCTCGGCTATAGCCTCCAGGCAACCCTCGATGGGAACCTCGACGAGGGCGTAGATCTTCCTCGTGGAGACGAAGTCCGTATCCTTTGGAGCCGCGTTCGGGGCTCGCCGGAGGATCTCGATCCAGTAGGTAGAAAGGCGTGACCCGGAAGAGAGACTGCGGGCGAGATCATCCGCCAGGATCGCCGCGGTCGCACGATCCGAATCCGACGGATTCTCCAGAGTCGAAACAACAAAGGGCAGTATGGTATCCCGAAGTACCCGTTCAACTGTCAACTTCTTCGTCGAAGCCATGCTGGCCCTCGAGTACCGTAGCGCCAGGAAACCGGAATACTGAGGGAGACCGGTGAGCAGAAGGCGCTCGTCCGTCACCCATTCGGGGATGGGCTTCTCGGGGTCGGATCGCCCCTTAAGGAAGACGGTGTGCCCCAGGGTCCGGCCTTTGAGGTATTTGTCCAAGGATAGCACCGCGAAGCGGCCACTCGGGTAGGTCGCCAGCTCATAGAAACTACCCTGCCAGGAAAATCTGTATCCGTCCGGTGAAAATGCGGGCAGACTCATGCGTTCCACTTTATGCCCGGCCGTTGAGATCACCGTCAGTTCCCCGTCTGCCGATTGTCGGACCGGGAAGCGAAGCTCCTCGGCCGTGCCCATCGCGGAGAGGGACAGCGCGGAAACCAGGAACATCAGGGCGGGAAGGGATTTGCGGGCGATGGGCATCGTATCCTCCACGGCCATCCTATCCAATTGTCAGTACCCAATCAAGCGAGCCCGGCTACCGAAGCACCCCCGACTCCTGGACAGCGGCCGCACCCTCGGCTACCATTCCCGGCATGAAAGGCGTCATCGTCGCGGCGGGCTACGGTACCCGCTTCCTGCCGGTCACCAAGACGGTCCCCAAGGAGATGCTTCCCCTCCTCACGAAGCCCAGCATCGCCTTCGTGGTGGAGGAGTTCGCGGCCTCGGGGATCCGGGACATCCTGATTCTGACCAGCCGGCGCAAGAAGGCCCTGGAGGACTTCTTCGACCGGGATCCGGAGCTGGAATCCGTGTTCAAGGCCGAAGGCGCGGCGGGCAAGCTCGAGCGGATCGCCCCGCCCGCGGTCAACGTATCCTTCGTCCGCCAGCCCGAGATGCGGGGCACGGGCCACGCCCTGCTCCAGGCAGCACCCTGGCTGGGCGGGGATCCTTGCGTGGTGGCCTATCCCGACGACCTCCATTTCGGCTCGCCCCCCCTGGCCCGCCAGCTCATGGACGTGTACGAGCGCACGGGGTGCTCCGTGCTCTCGGGACTCCACGAGCCCGGGGACGTGTCCCGCTACGGGGTCATCGACCCCGCCCCGGACGGCGTCCATGTCCGGGGCTTCGTGGAAAAGCCCGCCCCGGGGACCGAGCCCAGCCGGGAGATCTCCCTGGGCCGGTACCTGTACACTCCGGAATTCTTCGAGATCCTTGCGGAGGGCTGGGCCAGGCATACGGGAGGGGAATACTACCACGCCTACGCCCTGGACAGACTCATCGCCGCGGGAAAGGTCGCCTGGGCCCCGGTCACGGGCACCCGCCTGGACACCGGGGATCCCGCGGGTTTCCTGGACGCCCTGCTGCGCTTCGCCTGGGAGGATCCGGGATACCGAAGCGTCCTCGAATCCTTCATCCGGGAAAAAACCGGGAAGCCGGCCCTATGACGCGGGGCCGGAGGGAGGAACCATGAAGGTCGTGCTGGTCCGAATACAGGTCAAGCCGGGCGCCGAGGAGGCCTTCCTGGCGGCCACCCTGGAGAACGCCCGGGCTTCCAACCGTGAGCCCGGGGTGGCCCGGTTCGACGTGCTCCGGGACGCGGGGGACCCTTCCCGCTTCGTCCTTGTGGAGGCCTACCGGGACGAGGAAGCCCCCGCCCGGCACAAGGAGACCGCCCACTACCTCCGGTGGAAGGAGATCGCCGAACCCCTCATGGCCGGGGAACGGACCCGGGAGTTCTACGAAGGCGCCTACGTCCCGGAGCGGGACCTCCGGTGACCTGGGGATTCGGAGGACCCGGGGAGATCCTCTTCGGGGAGGGCGCCGTACGGGAGCTCGGCAAGCGGGCCGCCGCCCTGGGGACCCGGGCCTTCGTGGTGACCGGCCG
Source organism: Spirochaetota bacterium (assembly GCA_022703505.1). Classification (GTDB taxonomy): domain Bacteria; phylum Spirochaetota; class Spirochaetia; order Treponematales; family UBA12059; genus JAAYUR01. The sequence goes on from JAKLDN010000005.1 coordinate 22,366, forward strand.
GGATCCCGGCCGGGCCGCCGCGGCCCTGGATTCCCTGCAGGCCGCCGGTCTTGAGGTCGCGGTATTCCCCGCCCCCGGGGAACCCACCTTCACCGTCCTGCGATCCGCCCTGGCGGAGGCCCGGAAGTACGCCGGTCCGCCCGCCGAGGGCGCGCACGATGCAAGCGATCCGGCGGCTCCGCCTCCCGGGCTCGTCGTGGTCGGCTTCGGAGGGGGCAGCGCCCTGGACCTGGCCAAGGGTCTGGGCATCCTGCTTTCGAATCCCGGGGACCCCCTGGACTACGCGGAGGTGATCGGCGCAGGCCGGCCCTTCACGGCCCCCTCGGTCCCCGTGATCGCCGTGCCCACCACCGCGGGCACCGGAAGCGAGGCGACCAAGAACGCCGTCTTCGCGGAACCCTCCCGGGGCGTGAAGGTATCCCTCCGGTCACCGCACATGTATCCGCGGCTGGCCCTGGTGGATCCCGGGCTCTGCCTGGGGCTCCCATCCGAAGTCACGGCCTTCACCGGGCTGGACGCCCTGACCCAGGTCCTCGAGCCCTTCGTCTGCCTCAAGGCGAACCCCGCGACCGACGCCCTCTGTGCGGCCGCCCTGGCGGAAACGGCGCCGGCCTTGCGCCGGGCCTTCCGGGACGGCGGCGACCTGGCCGCGCGCTCGATCCTATCCCGGGTCTCCCTGTTCAGCGGCCTGGCCCTGGGGAACGCGGGTCTCGGGGCCATGCACGGCTTGGCGGCCCCCCTGGGCGGACGCTTCCCGGTGCCCCACGGGGCCGCCTGCGCGGCCCTCCTGGCGCCGGCCGCGGCGGTCAACATCCGGGCCCTCCGGAACCGCGACTCCGGAGGCCCCGCCCTGGACCGCTACGCCCGGGCCGCCCGCCTGGTGACCGGGAACGCCGCGGCCGGGCCGGAAGACCTCCCGGCCGCCCTGGCGGACCTGGCCGCAGACCTGGGCATCCCCGGGCTTTCCGTCTGGGGCGTCCGGGAGGCCGACCTGCCCGGAATCGCGGCGGACGCGGGGACTTCCAGCTCCATGAAGGCGAATCCCGTCGCACTCTCGGCTCCGGAGACCGAGGGCATCCTCCGGGCGGCGCTGTAACGGGAACCGAGAGTCTCGAAGCGCCGGCCCGCCCCGGGGCCCCGTGGGCTTCCAACCTCGAAACACCCTAGACGGAAAAGCCCGAAGGGGCTATTATTTGGCATAAGCCCATTAAAGAGGATATGCCATGAACGAGGAGAAAGGCGCGGGAAACGCGAATCCCCGTATAGCCCGGGTCGTCGGGGTTGCCAGCGGCAAGGGGGGCGTGGGCAAGTCCACCATCGCCGTCCTCCTGGCCCAGGCCCTGGCGGCCAAGGGTTCCCGGGTGGGGATCCTGGACGCGGACATCACGGGCCCCAGCGTGCCCCGCCTTCTGGGGGTGGATTCCTTCCGCGCCGAGGCGGACGACGGCAAACTCGTGCCGATCAAGTCCGACGACGGGATCGAGGTGATGTCCATCAACTTCCTGATCGAGGAGGAGACCCGGCCGGTCATCTGGCGCGGCCCCCTTTTGTCCCAGGCGGTCAAGCAGTTCTGGACCGACACGGCCTGGGGAGACCTGGACTGGCTGATCGTGGACCTGCCCCCGGGCACCAGCGATGTCATGCTGACGGCCCTCCAGAGCCTCCCCTTCGACGGCCTTCTGTTCGCGGCCACGCCCCAGGACTTCGTGTCCATGATCGTGGCCAAGGCCGTCCACATGGCCGGTCAGACGGACACCCGGACCCTCGGCCTGGTGTTGAACATGGTATCCATGGTCTGCCCGCACTGCGGGAAGGAGATACCCCTGTTCACCGGCGGAGGTACCGACGACCCGGACCTGGGCATACCCGTCCTGGCCCGGATGCCCTGGCGGGCCGACCTGGCCCAAAAGCGCCACCTCCTCTGGGACGGCCTGTCCGAAGAGGTCCGCAGGACCGCTTCGGACCTGGCCGAGGGCGTCGCAGGAACCCTGGCCCGGGCGGAGGTACGGTAGCATGCCCCGCCCCGTCTCGGAGCGCCGCGTCCGGGGCTGGCCCCGGTCCCGGGCCTTCAAGCCCGCGGGGATACCCCTGCGGGAACTCGAGACCGTGATCCTGACCCTGGACGAGCTCGAGTCGGTCCGCCTGGCGGACCTTGAGGGGCTCTACCAGGAAGCCGCGGCGGCCCGTATGGGCGTATCCCGGCAGACATTCGGGCGCATCGTAGAAACCGCGCGCCGCAAGATCGCGGACGCCCTGGTGAACGGAAAGGCGCTGGAAATAGACGGAGGAATCGTACAGATGGCCGAGACGGACATGAACGAGTACAGGATCGCCGTCCCCACCCGGGACGGGATGGTGGACCCCCATTTCGGGTCCTGCCGGGGCTTCACCCTCTTCGACGTCAAGGACGGGACCGTGGTCAAGGAGGAGTACTTCCCCGCTCCCGAGGGTGCGGGCTGCAAGAGCGCCGCCGCCTCGACCTTAGCCAAGGCCGGGGTCCGGGTGATGCTGGCCGGCGGCATGGGCGAAGGCGCCGTGCGGGTGATGGCATCCTTCGGGATCACCCCCGTGCGGGGGGTCACAGGTCCTGTGCGCCCCGTCGCGGAGGCCTGGGCCGCCGGGAAGCTCTCCGACTCCGGGGAGGTCTGCTCCCACGACCACGAAGGACACGACTGCTCGCACCACTCCTAGGGGATCCCGCGGCACGGCGGAAGCCCGAAGCCTTCGAACCGCCCCGGATCCCGGGGCGGTTTTCTTTCACGCCCCCGGCCGCGCTATACTGGAATCCGGAGGCCGCCTATGAAAAGTTCCCCCTCCCCGACTATCAAGCCGAAGCGGGCACGCCGGCCGGGGCGCCCCGCCGGCGCCCGGATTTTCGCGGCGGTCTTGGCGGCGGCCCTGCTCGCGTCCTGCGCCGGGATGAGCGGCAGCGCCTACGAGCGCTCCGCCGAGTCCGATTCCTCCGCGGCGGCCGTCGCGGCCCAGCGGAAGAAAGACTCCCCTCCCCCGTCCCAACCCCGGACCCCTCCCGCCCCGGAGTCCGGTACCTCGGGGTTCCTGTTCTTCGGACCCCCGCCTCCACCGCCCCCCCGGGGATGGATCACGGTCCGGGGCCTGCCCTCCGGCGCTACCCTCTACGTCGATGATCGTCCCTACTCCGGAGGCTCCGCGGAGGTCGAGGCGGGCGACCGTTTCGTCGAGGTCCGGGCCTTCGGCTACGAACCCTGGTCGGCCCGGGTCACGGTCCGGATCGGAGAATCCGTCGAACTCGAGGCCGGGATCTTCCCCGCGGTCTTCCGGCTCACGGAACTGGAAGCCGAACCGGACACCTTCGACCCCGGAGCACCCGGCGCCCTGGGGCGGACCCGGCTGGAATGGACGGTCACAGCTCCCGGCCGGGGAGACCTGGAGATCCGGGATACCCAAGGCCGGACGGTGTTCGCGGCCCGGGACATCGAGCTCGATTCCGCGTACGGGGATCTCGCCTGGGACGGCCGGGACGGCTCGGGTCGCTCGGCCGCGCCCGGGGTCTACTACGCCCGCCTTTCCGCGGCAGGCCGGGACGGTTCGGCCTCCTCCCTGGAGACCTCCGTGGAGGTAAGCCCCGAGGCCGCCCCCCAGCGCTTCTCCGGCCTCCATGGGGGATTCTCGGGCGCCCTCTTCGCCCCGGATGCCCGAGTCCTGCCGGAAGGCTCCTTCCAGGCGGCGGCGGGAACCTACCTACTCTCGACGCCCCAGGACGCCGATTCCGCGGCCCGGATGCCGGCCTTCGCGGGGATCCGGGCGGGAGGGCTCTTCGGAGGGAGATCGGAGCTCGTCGCGTCGGGGATGCTGGTACCCTACTTCGGGTTTTCCGGGGCGGATCCCTCCTGGGGCTCCCTCATGGTGTCGGTCAAGACGACCTTGGCGGCGGGGCCTCACGGGGCCGCCGCCTTCCTGGCCTCCGCCTCGGTCGCGAGCTTCCTGGACGAAGCCTCCTCGGGCTTCCCGCCCGCCTGGGACGGCCCGGCCCGCTACCCCGGCCTCGGGGCCGGCCTCGTCCTGGAGGCCTCCACCCGGACCTCCCGGGTCTTCGCCAGCCTCCACGCCCACGCCTCGACCTACTACCCCGACTGGGACGGCCTCGAATGGGACACTCCGGGGCTCTTCGCCTGGGCCTACGGCCGGGCGGGGGCGGAGGCCCTGATTTCGGGGGTGTTCGGAGGGGACCTGGCCCTGGCCCTGTCGGCGGCGACCCGTACCGAGCCCTTCGGCGGAGCGAGGGGATTCCGGCCGCCCCTGTCCGTCGGCGCCGAGGCGCACTGGTACGCCCCGGAGTCCGGCCTGGTCCTGTCCGCCTACGCCGCCGGGGAATGGGCTGCCTTCAAAAGCTGGTACTACGCGGGGGGCTTCGGGATGGGCTTCGCGTTCTAGAAGGACATTTTCCCGGAATCAACCACGGAGTGCGCGCCAAGCCGGCGATGCCGGCTTGGCGGCGCCGAAGCAAGCTTCGGCGAATTGCCCACAGGTCAACCGGCTTCCATCGAGCCGGTCTCCAGGAATTCGGCGAAGCCCGGCAGGGCTTCGCTGCCGTAGGTCCGGCGCAGCCGGACCTACGTTACATACCGTACGGAAAGAGCGCGCCCTGCTTGTCCCGGAGGCGCTCGGCGATGGTGGAGGCGATGGCCCGGAAGTCCGCGGACTCCTCCACGAAGTCCAGGCGGTCCCCGGGCACCACCAGGACAGGAGCCCGGTCGAAGCCCCCGATCCACTCCTCGTAGAGCCTGTTCAGGCCCGCAAGGTATTCGTCGGGTATCGACGCCTCGAAGTCCCGGCCCCGCTTGGCGATCCGCTTCTTGAGGGTCGGGACGGAGGCCCGGAGGTAAATGACCAGGTCCGGCGGCGGGAGGAGGTCGGCCACGGTGGTGTAGAGCTCCCGGTACGTGGACCAGTCCCGCCCGCTCAGGGCCCCCTGCTCGCGCAGGTTGCGGGCGAAGACCTCGGCGTCCTCGTAGAGGGAGCGGTCCTGGACCACCGAGCAGGGATCGTCCATGAGGGCGCGGTGGGTCTTGACCCGATGGGTCAGGAAGAAGAGCTGGCTCTGGAGGGCCCAGCGGCCCATGTCCGCGTAGAAATCCGTGAGGTAGGGATTCTCCGCCACGGGCTCGTAGTAGGGCATGAACCCCAGGCGCTTGGCCAGAAGGCCGACCAGGGTGGACTTCCCCGCGCCGATGTTCCCCGCCAGGACCAGGTACTTCTTCATCCCCGCTTTTTCTTCACGTCCTCCGCCTTGCGGGAGATCCGGTTCCACACCGCCGAGAGCCCCATGGCCTTCTTGGCCGCCGTAAGGGTGGCCCGGGCCTCCTCCCGCATTCGGAGAGTGCCGTCGAACACGACCTCGTCCGCCAGGCCCGACTGGGCTTCGTACTTCGCGCGGCGCTCCCGCAGGGGGTCCAGGAAGGCGTTCAGGGCCTTGGCCAGCTTCTCCTTCACCTCCACGTCCCCGACCTTGCCGGCCCGGTACCGGGCCTTGAGGTCCTCGACCTCGGCCTTGTCGGGATTGAAGGCGTCGTGGTACTGGAAGACCGGGTTGCCCTCCACCGTTCCCGGGACGTCCGCGCTGACCCGCTTGGGGTCCGTGTACATGGACATGACGCGCTTGTGCACGGTCTTCTCGTCGTCGGACAGGAAGATGGCGTTGTTGAGGCTCTTGGACATCTTCGCGTTCCCGTCCAGTCCGACCAGGGAGCCGAACTCCCCCTCCATGACGTCGGGCACCGGGAAGACCTCGCCGTAGAGGTTGTTGAAGCGCCGGGCGATCTCCCGGGTCAGCTCCACGTGGGCCACGTTGTCCTTGCCCACCGGCACCAGGTGCGCCCGGGGCAGGAGGATGTCCGCGGCCTGGAGGACCGGGTAACCTAAAAGGCCGAAGGGCATTTCGTCCAGGCCGGCACCCCGGGCCATTTCCTTGAGGCTGGGGATCCGGGACAAACGTGGCACGGTGACCAGGTTCTGGAAGAAGAGGGACAGTTCCACCACCTCGGGCACCGCGGATTGGAGGTAGATTACGCTCCGGGCCGGGTCGATGCCGCAGGCCAGGTAGTCCAGGACCGCGGAGCGGACGTTGTCCGCCAGGCCCTCGATGTTTTCCTTCTCGGGCTTGGTGGTCAGGGTGTGGAGGTCCGCGATGATGAAGAAGCAGTCGTACTCGTCCTGGAGCCGGACCCGGTTGGCCAGGGAGCCGACGTAGTGTCCGAGATGGAGTTTACCGGTGGGGCGGTCGCCCGTGAGGATGCGCTTGTGTTCCATGGCGAGGGATCATAGCCCGAAGGAGCGAGGACAGGCAAGGCGGACGGACCCCCTCAGGCCGAACCGCCCAGGCGGTCGTCGTCGAATACGACGACGCACTCCAGGCCCGGGGAGTTCCGGATCTGGAGGGTCCCGCCCAGCTGACCCTCCGCCAGCATCTTCACGAGCCGGAGTCCCAGCCAGGGCCGCGGGATGTCCCGGAGGTCCACCTCGAGACCCGGGCCGTCGTCCGCCACCTGGAGCTCGACCCGCCCGTCCCCGAGGCGCCGGGCCGTCACCGAGACCCGTCCCGGCCTGCCCGGAACCCTGCCGTGGACCATCGCGTTGTCCACAAGCTCCGCCAGGAGGATCCCGCAGGGGACCGCGGCCTCGATGTTCAAATCGACGCCGTCCGCGTCCAGGAAGAGTTCCGCCGCCGGCCCGCCCGGAATCCGGGAGGAAGTCTCCAGGAACCGGGAGAGGAAATCCAGCAGGGAGATGCGGGAGACGTCCCGCGCTGTGTAGAGGCTTCGGTGCACGGAGGCGATGGCGGCCACCCGTCTGCGCATCCGGGAGACCAGGTCGTCGACCCGTCGATCCTCGTCCCGTTCCGCCTCGAGCATGAGCAGGGACAGCACCACCTGGAGGGTGTTGTTGATCCTGTGGAACAGCTCCTGGATGAGGAGGTCCCGTTCCGCGATGGCCTTCCGGAGCCCCTCCTCCGCCCGCTTTTCGTCCGTGACGTCCCGGATGATCCCGAAGAGCCGCTTCTTCGCCCCGTCCCAAAGGGCCCGGGACCGGAGGTCCAGGATCCGGCCGTCGCTCCGCCTGCAAATCTTGAATTCCACGTCGTAGGGAAGGCCTCGGAGGATGTGGTCGTCCCGGGCCTTGTTCAGGAGTGGACGATAATCGGGGAGGGGTATCGTTTCGATGTCCCCGACGGTCAGGTTCTCCCGGGGGACGCCGTAAATCCTCGCCGCGCCCTCGGAGCCCGTCACGACCTTGGTCGCGTAGTCGAACTCCCAGCTCCCGATCTTGGCCATCTCCTCGGCCCGTTCCAGCAGGAAGGCGCTCTTGCGCTCCACGGCGGCGGCTTCCGCCGCGGCCGTGATGTCCCGGCAGATCATCACCAGGGCAGGTCTGCCGCCGGCCACCAGAGGGGAGGCGGAAAGCTGGTACCTCCGCTCCTCCCCCGACTTGGAACGGAGCCGGGCCTCGAAGCCCCGAACGGGTTCACCGCGACCCAGGCGTCCTGCGAACCGCTCTCGTTCCCCGGGATCCGCCCAGATCCCCAGGGAGAGGCTGGACTTTCCCAGTACTTCCTCCCGGGTGTACCCGGTCAGCTGGACGAAAGCCGGGTTGACCTCGAGAAAGGTCCCGTCCTCCAGGGTGGACACGGTGATGATGTCCGGCGTGGACTCGAATATAGCCTGGAGGAGGGATTCCCGGTCCCGGGATTCTGCATCCTTCATGCGACAATTCTCTCCATCGGGCGCCCGAAATCAAGCCGTCCGGGGCTCGCCCGGTCCGGCCGGGTGCCGTGCTCCGGTCCGGGAAAATAGACGAAGCCCTTCGGGCTTCGTTGCCGTGACGAACTACGGGCCGCCCATGGCCCGGGAAAATAGACGAAGCCCTTCGGGCTTCGTTGCCTTGACGAACTACGGGCCGGCCACGGCCCGTAGTTCGTCAAGCCTAATCCTCCAGGAACAGGCCCCCGCTCCCCAGGGCCTCCGCCTTGGAGCCGAAGAACTGTCCCAGGGGCGAGCCGGCGGATGCCCACTTGAACAGGAGCAGGGACCGGCGCACGTAGGCCAGCTTGTCGGCCACCCCCGGGGCTTCCGCCCGGTAGGCCCCGAAAAAGGCGGCCGTGGTCCGGCCGTCGGGCAGGGTCCCGGCCCCGACGCCCCGGTCGTGCAGGGCGGAGAGCTCCTGCAGGCGGAAGAGGGGCCGCTCCAGCTTGAACAAGGCCGCAAGGCAGTCGAAGAGGACGGGAGCCACAGCCTTCTTCTCGGGTATCCAGTCCGTGAACTTGGGTTCGCCTCCGGCCTCCCGGGCCACCGCCCAGGCATCCAAGACGGACCCCTGGGCCTTCAGCTTGGCATAGGCGGCCTCGAAGGCGGGCAGGGCTTCCGTGTAGCGGCCGGCCAAGCCGGCTATGACCCGGGGGGCCCGGGCTTCCAGGGATTTCTGGCCGTCATCCACCCAGGCCACGCGGAAGTCCGCCAGGGTTTCCAGGGCCACCAGGTCCTCCCGGATGGATTCCCCGGCCTTCTGGGAGACGATCCGGCCGGGCTGGGCGTAGCCCCGCTCCCCCGAACCTCCGGTCACCTCGACGCGGCCTTCCGCGCAGGTCACCAGCAGGGCCCCGTCGGGGATGGTGTTGACGATGAAGGTGGTTCCCCGGACCCCGAGGACGGCGCTGTCCGTGCCGACCTTGAATTGGCCGTCCGCGAGCTTCTCCACCTTCACGGCCACCGAGCCCGCCAGGAGCTGGAGCACCGTCCTGCGGGCCTCGTCGTCCGAGAGGGCGGTCTCGTAGTAGAAGGCCGTGTTCTCCGCCAGGCGGATCTCCGCGCCTCCGGGGCTGCCGGGGTCGAGTTCCAGGGTGGCCCGGCTCTTCGGGCCCGTCTGGAGGACGTCGAAGTTCTCCACCACCTGGCCGATGTCGGCGGGGCGGGGAGCGGAGCCGCCCCGGTGCAGGGTGACCGTCCCCTCGGCGTATACGAGTTCCCCGATCCTGCGGGGGGCCTTCCGGGCGGTTTCCGGGGCGGGGGCGCCCGGGGAAGTCTGTCCGGGGACGGCCGGGGCGGCGGCGCCCGGGGCGGCGGCCCCGGGCGCGGTAGCCGGCGAGCCGGGGGTTCCGGAGGACTGCCCGGCCTCGGCCGACCCGGTCCCGGCCGCGGCCCCGGAGGGGCCGGGGGAGGGTGGCGTTTCGGGGGCCTGGGCGCCCCGGGCGGCCTCGGGAACCGGGGAGGACGAGGGGCCGGGGCGGGCGCCGCATCCGGAAAGGAACAGGACAGCCCCGGCGAGGGCGAGGATGGAACATTTCCGCAGGACCTTCATGGCGTCCTCCGCTGCGCAAGCTGGACCGGGCGTACCGCTGGAAACCTCGGTCCGTTATAGTATATAACGCTTTCAACGCCGTAGTCGGCCGATTCCCGCAAAAACCCGACGTCCCCGAACGCGGGTCCGGGATAATCCCCCGCAGGAGGCCGTTCCCATGAAGAAATACCTCGTCCCGGCGAACGCCGTTGCGTACGCCGTTGCGATCACCGCCGCGATCGCCGTCTCGATCGCCCTGGCCGGTTGCGTCAGCGCCCCCCCGGAGAAAGCCCCGGAGCCCCGGCGCAAGGAACGGGTGGAGACTGTCCGGGTACCCGTCCTGCTCAAGGAGAGCTCCTACTTCGCCGACGGGGTTTTGGACCGGACGGCAACCTACACGTACGACACCACCCTGAAATTCCTCCTGGAGAAACGGGTCCAGGAACCCTCCCGTACGGAACCCACGGAGCGGATCGTGTACGAGTACACGGGGACCGCTCCGGCCTCGATCTCCGTCTACGACTTTGAAGGAAAACTCAGGACGCGTACGGACTTCAAGGTCGACGCCGCGGGTCGGGTTCTCCAGGAGACGGTCTCCGATCCCCGGGGGACTCCCCAGTCCCAGGTCCGATACGAATACGATCCGGCCGGGCTCCGCACGAGCCGCCGGGTGTACGACGGAGCCGGCGCCCTCCTGGCGATTTCCGAATACTCCTACACCGCGGGCCGCCTGGCCGTCGTGATCCTGAAGGATTCCGCGGAACGCCCCGCGGGCCGGGTGGAACACGAATACGACCCCGAGGGCAGGCTCGTCGTCCGGGTCGGCTTCGACCCCTCGGGGGCCGTGGCCCAGCGGGAGCGCTTCGCCTATGCGGGCGGCGCCCTGACCGAGGAACGGCTGGAGCGCGGGGACGGCCGGGTGGAGCGCCGTACGGTCCACGAGGCCGGCCCCGGGGGCGCCCCCGCAAAATCCACGGTGTACGACGGATCCGGCCGGATACGGGACGTCCGCGTCTACGAGTACGGGTTCCGCTCCGAGGAGCGGACCGTCGTCTACTACGAATGATCCGGAGGATGGGAATGAAGCGAAGCCCCAAGATCCTGGCCGTCCTGGCCCTGGCCTGCCTGACGGCCCTGGCCTCGGCCGCGGACGAGATGACCTTCATCTACCGGCGCATCTACCAGCAGGCCGAGACCCTCCGGCAGAAGGAAGCCGCCGCCCTGGCGGTCGTCTCCCGGGACGATCCCGGGACCGCGTCCGTCCTGGAATACATCCTGGGGGACCTGCTCAGGTCCGGGCCCGAGGTGGCCAAGGGTTCCCAGGACCGGCAGGTCTGGAACAACCTGGTGCGGACCACCGTCGGGGCCCTCGGCACGGCCCGGTACGTCGAGGCCGCCCCCCTGGCCTGGGACGCCTTCAACCAGAGCGAGGATCCCCTGGTGCGGGCGGAGGCCCTGATGGCCCTGGGGAACATGCGGGCCCTGGAGTACGCCGAGCGGATCGCCCTGGTCCTGCGGAACCTCAACTTCGAGCCCGTCCAGGACCGGGAGGCGGGGGAGAAGACGGCCTTCGGAGCCATCCTGGCTTTGGAGAAGCTCCGGGACCCCGTCGGATTCGCCCCGGTCTTCTTCGCCTCCGAGGGCTGGTACACCCGGCGCGTCCGGGACCAGGCCCTGCGCAGCCTGCCCCTCCTGGCGGAAGACCCCACGGAGCCGGTGCGCAGGCTCATCCTCGAGGAATCCCTGGACCGCAAGCTCAGGGCCTTCGACCTCCACGCGGCATCCAAGGCTCCGGAGGAGAGGAAGATCGAGATAGCCCGCCTGGCCCTGCAGAGGGGGATCGAGATCAAGGCCCGGGACCGGGCGGAGGGTACCAAGCTCCGGGACCTCCGGGTCCGGGGCCTGCGCTCCCTGGTGGCCCTGAAGGCCCGGGGAGGAGCCTCGACGGACTGGATCCGGGAAGCCTTCCGGCTGGGGGAGACGGACGAGCGCCTCCTGGCCCTCCAGGCCCTGGGCACCGACGCCTCCGACCCCTCCGCCCGGGCCCTGGCGGAGATCCTCCTGGACCTGGACGCCCAGCAGCGGGCGGGGATCGCCGACGAGGTCCGCAACCGCATCGCCGCGGCGGCCATCCAGTACGCCGGGGCCACCCGGAACCGCCTGGTCCGGCCGGCCCTCACGGCGGTCTCCCTGAACGACACGTGGTCCAATTCCCTGATCCGGGCGGCCCAGGACGCCCTGAAGGAGCTACCATGAACGACGACGCGAAGACCTTCGCCGCCCGCCGCGGGCGGATAGCCGAATGGCTCAAGGAGCGGGGCATAGCCGCCGCGGTCTTCGAGGACCGGGAGGGCCGGAGGGACCCCACGGTGCGCTACCTCTCCGGGCAGCCCGGGGACTCCCTGCTCCTGGTCACCGCCGCGGGCCGGGGGGTCCTGGTCTCCTGGGACGTGAACATGGCGCGGAAGCTGTCCCGGGTCGACGAGATCCTGGCCTACGGGGACTTCGAGCGGAAGCCCGTCCGGGCCGTCCTGGGCGTCCTGGCCCGGGAAGGGATCCGGCCCGGGTCCCAGGTGGAGCTCCCCTCCACCCTGGCCTATCCGGAGTACATCCGCTACGCCGAGGAGGGGGCCGACTTTGACTTCCTCTGCCGGGAGGACGGGGCGGACGAGTTCGCCCGGGGACTCCGGGCGGTGAAGGACGAGTCCGAGATCGCCGTGTACCGCCGCGCCTCGGCCGTCACGGACGAGCTCGTCGAGGCCCTGGAGGCCGGGGTCCGGAAGGGGACGATCTCCACGGAGTCCGACGCGGCCCTCTTCCTGGAGCGCGAGAGCCGGGCCCGGGGCTGCGAGGGCATGGGCTTCGAGACCCTGGCCGCGGGACCGGCCCGGTCCTTCGGGATCCACGCCTTCCCGACCTACACTTCCGGGGCCTTCGGGACCGCCGGGCTTTCCATCCTGGACTTCGGGGTCTGCCTGGAGGGCTACACCACGGACGTCACCCTGACCTTCGTCAGCGGACGACCCTCGGCCCTGCAGGAGCGGATGATCGCCCTGGTGGTGGAAGCCTACAAGGAAGCCGCGGGGATGCTGCGCCCCGGGGTCCCCACCCTCGAGGTGGCCCGCCGGGTGGACGAGATCTTCGCCGCGGGGGGCTTCAAGATGCCCCACGCCCTGGGACACGGGATCGGCCTGGAGGCCCACGAGGCCCCGGCCATGCGGAACCGGGACGACAACCCCTGGGTCCTGGCCCCCGGCCACATCGTCACCCTGGAGCCCGGACTCTACGATCCGGAGGCGGGAGGGGTGCGCCTGGAGAACGACTTCCTGGTCCTCCCCGGCGGCGCGGAAGCCCTGACCCGTTCCCGCATCGTGCGGCTGTGAATCCCCGCCTCCGGGAGGGACATCCCCGCATCGTCCAGGCGGGGCCCATCCTGGCGATCCACAAGACCCTCTTCGTGGACCGCCCCTTGCTGTCCCTGGCGGGCGCGGCGGCGGTCTACGTCTTCATCGTCCTGGGCTTCGGCCGAAGCCTCGAGATCTCCAGCAACTACTTCGTCCTCCTGCCGGTCCTGGCGGCCGCCCTGGGCTACGGACTGGCCGGGGGCCTGGTCGCGGGGGCCCTGGGCCTCCCGGCCAACCTCCTGCTCTTCAACCTGCTGGGCCGGCCCGAGTTCTCCCCCGCCAGCAAGCCCATCGCGGAGCTCTCCGGCCTCCTGGTGGGGGGCGCCTCGGGCTACCTGGCCGAGTACTTCCGCCAGCTCCAGTCCGAGATCGCCCGCAGGATCCGGACGGAGGAATCCCTGCGGAGGGCCCTGGAGGACAAGCAGGTGCTCCTCCTGGAATTGAACCACCGGGTCAAGAACAACCTCAACGTTATCAAGAGTCTGATCCAGCTGCAGAGGAACCGGTCCGAAGCCCCGGAGTTCCGGGAGGCCTCGGACAGGCTCCTGGCCCGGGTCTTCGCCATAGCCCGGGCCCACGACCGAATGTTCGGGGAGGACGGTCCCCCGGTGCTCGACCCGGTCGAGTACCTCCAGGACATCCTGGCGGTCTACGACGCCGAGGCGGGGATCGGGCCCCGGATCGAGGCGAACCTCCGCCCCGACGGCCTGCGGCTTCCCGCGGAGACCGCGGTGCCCCTGGGGCTCATCCTGAACGAGGCGGTGGCTAACGCCTGGAAGTACGGATCCTCGCGGGAAGAAGGGACCATCCGGGTCTCCCTGGCCCGGACCGGGGCCGGCTGCGTCCTGGAGGTTCGGGACTCGGGACCGGGCTTCGACCCGGACGCCGTCGGCCGCCCGGACCGGCCTCAGGGCCTGGGAGTCAAGATCATACGCAGCCTGGCGGCCCGGCTGGGAGGGCGGGTGTCCTGGTCCCGGGAGGGGGGAACCCGCTTCCGGCTGGAATTCCCCGCGGCCGCCGACCCCGGCAAAACCGGATCCGTCGTTGCCGATCCCGGGCCCGGAAGGCTATAATCCCCCCGGACCAATCGATGAAGACCACATCAGCCGCGTACATCATGGAGAACGACCAGGAGAGCCGCCGCCTGGAATTGAAGACCGACGTCCGGGTCGTGCGGGACCAGGCCCGGAGGGCCGGCCTCGAACCGGGCATGCGGGTCCTGGACGCGGTCTGCGGGCCCGGGATCACCACCGCGGCCCTGGCGGAGGAGGCCGGGGAGGGAGGGTCCGCGGTCGGCATCGACTTCTCCGAGGACCGCATCGCCCGCGCGCGGGAGGCCCACGGGGGGGCTCGGACCGAGTTCCTGGTCCGGGACATCCTGGAACCCCTGGAAGGCCTGGGAACCTTCGACTTCATCTGGATGCGCTTCGCCCTGGAGTACTATCGGGCCGAGAGCTTCGACATCGTCCGGAATCTGGCCTCGGTCCTCCGGGAGGGCGGGATCCTCTGCCTCGTGGACCTGGACTACAACTGCCTTTCCCACCACGGCATGTCCGGGCGCCTGGAAAAGGCCCTGCGCCACGTGGTGGACACCCTGGAGGCCCGGGCGAACTTCGATCCCTACGCGGGCCGCAAGCTCTATTCCCACCTGTACAGGCTCGGGTTCCGGGACATACAGGTCGAGGCGGGAGCCCACCACCTGATCTACGGCCCCCTGCGGGAAGTGGACGAGTACAACTGGACCCGGAAGATGGATGTCCTCGGAGACCGGATATCCGGAGACCTGCCGGGCTATTCGGGGCTGGATGAATTCCGGAAGGATTTCCTGGCCTTCTTCCGGGATCCCGGACGGTTCACCTACACCCCCGTGCTGTCCGCCTGGGGCCGGAAGCCCCCGGCCGGGGCCTAGCAGGTTGTCGATACACCCGATGCATTCCACGCCCCGCTAGAGGGCGGCAGCCTCCGGGCCCGGGACGACCGGAGCGCCCCGGGCCGCAGCCACGAGGCCGGATCCGGGGGGTACCGGGGCAGCCGGACGTGCGACCGCTCCGCCCGGGACCGCCCCTCGCGGAGCCGGTCCGGCCCCGCCGCCCGGGACCGCCGGGGCGCCGGGGACCGCGGTCCGGCCCTTCACGATGGCCCGGAGCAGGGCTTCGATAACGGCCTCGTCCAGGTGCCGGCCCCCCTCGCGTTTCAGGGTCTCCACGGCTTCCTCGAAACGGAGGGGCTCGTGGTAGTGCCGCTTGGCCGTGATGGCCTCGAAGAAGTCCGCGACCGCCAGGATCCGGGCGCCCAGGGGGATCTCCTCCCCCCGGAGCCCCCGGGGATAGCCGGTCCCGTCCAGGCGCTCGTGGTGGGACCCGGCGATGAAGGGGACCTGCTGGTAGGTGCCGGAAAAGTTGATCCGGCTCAGGATGTCCTGGGTCTTCACCACGTGGGTCTTGATCTCCTCCCTCTGTTTACCCGTCAGGGGACCGCTCTTCTTGAGGATCGAGTCCTTGATCCCGATCTTGCCGTAGTCGTGGAGCTGGGCGGCCACCCGGATGACCTCCGTGAACTCCGCGGGCATGTTCATCTCCTCGCAGATCGCGATGGCGTACTCCGTGACCCGCTCCGAATGGCCCGCGGTCAGGCTGTCCCGGGCGTCGATGCTGGCCGCCAGGGTGCGGAGGATGGACCGGAACTGCCGTTCCCGTTCCACCGCGAAGAAGGCGCTGTTCAGGGTCAGGCCGATCTCCGGGGCGATGCCCATGAGGAGGTTGATGTCGCTCTCCAGGAGGGGCCGCTTGCTCTGCAGGTTGTCCACCGCCAGGACTCCCAGGCACTGGTCCTCGAAGAGGATGGGGCAGCAGATGAAGGACTTGGAGCCCAGCCTTCGCAGGAATTCCAGGCTGTGGGGGGAGATCTCCGACTCGATCGTCGACACGTCGTTGACCAGGAAGGGCTTGCGATCCCGGTAGCAGATGACGAAAACCCCCCGGGAGTCGGGCTTGTACAGGCTGAACCGGGTGGCGCGGATCTCCCGGTAGAGATCCTCGGTGTACCCGAATCCGGCCCGGAAGACCAGGTTGCGCTTGTCCTCGTCCGCCAGGAGTATGATCCCCCGGTCGTAATCCCCCCGCTGGCTCAGGATCTCCATCACCCTGGCCAACATGGCGTCGACGTCCGTGGACGCCGACAGGACGTGGCCGATCTCCTTGCCCATCAGGGCGTTGTTGTAGACCCGCTCGAAGTCCTCGAAGCTCCGCTCCGTGGTCAGCCGCTGATGCTCGATGACCGCGTTCAGCTCGTGGAACTGGACCTGCTCCTTGGCCAGGGACAGGGCCAGGACGGCCGCGGACAGGATGGCGGCGGTCTCGAGGAAGCGCTCCCCCCCTCGGTACCCGGCCGCGGCGGCCAGGATCGGCACGCAGGCGGCCAGAAGGCCCAGGCGGGCCATCCGGAGCACGACGGAGAAGGAGTCGTCCCAGGAGATCCGGTACCGGCAAGCCTTGCCGCCCTTGAACACGCACTCGGGATGCTCGATCCGGGGTTTGCGGCTGTTGTAGCCGGACAGGATCGCCTCGAAGTAGCCGATCCGGTTCTCGCACTGATAGGGCTTTTCCCGGACCCCCTCCCGGGGGGTTACCGAAAGCTCGATCTGCTTACGGCTCAGGGTCCGGGATTCGAAGAGGGTGGACCGGGTCAGGCGCCCGGCCAGGTTGCTGATGAGCTCGAAGGCCTTGCCCGGGTTGGAAAGCCCCAGGACGTAGTGGTAGAACCGGCCCAAGCCCTCCGGGGAGGCGCTGTACCTCCCGGCTTCCCGGGCGATTCCGGATTCCCCCGTGGCCTTGACGACCCCCTCGTAGAACAGGTCCACCTGGGCCTGGGTGAACCAGTGGCCCTCGTCCTCCGCCTGGTGGGGGGCCATCCCCGCCCGGGCGAGCAGGGCCGCGGAGTCCACGAAGGGATACTTTCGCTTCAGGAGCCTCAGGTACGTGGAGATGATCTTGCTGTTGTAGAGCGGTTCGTCGTCAGTCCGAACCGGCCCGTCGTTCCTCTTGTTCACGGCAGGATCTCCTGAAGGTTCCGCGGACGGATTCGAAGTAGGCGTCCGAGTACGCGGTATTCAATACCCAGAGGGCGTATTTTTTCTCGCAGGGCACCGAATACCTGTCCAGGTACTCCTCGGGGTAGACCAGGACGGGCGGGGTCTCGTCGTCGTACGCGCCCCGCAGGGCATCCAGGGCGGAGAAGAGGGTGCCCGCCGGAAGGCGTTCCGGGTCCAGAACCCAGACGTGCAGGCAGCTCGTCAGGCTCGAAAGGTTCAGGCCCAGGTCGGACACGGTCACCTGGATGACCGCGGCCAGGGCGCCCCCGCACCGGAGGCTGTAGACCTGCCGGTCCCGCCGGAATCCCTCCCGGCGGTACTCCCCGGAGAGCTCCGCGTCGGATCCGTCCGACTTCGTCAGGGCCAGGGCGTCCAGGGTCAGTCCCCCGGATCGGGCCTCGTACCACCGGCGCAGCTCCCGGAAGTCCTCGGGACGTGCGGGGAAGAGCTGGAATCCCCCCGGGGCCCCTTCCGGCGGGGCGGGCAGACGCAGGTAGCCGAAGATGTCCACCGAGGAGCCCTTGGGATCGGCGATATCCTTGGCCACGTTTCCGAAGACCCGGGCGGGGAAGCGGTTCTCCGGGCGGTAGTAGCACATCAGGTAGTCCATCCGGGCCCCGGGGTGGAGGTGGAAGTCGTTCGTGAACCGGCCCGCCTCGTCCAGGACGCTCACCCCCGCGGCGCCGTACCCGTCCCGGGAGGCCGCGTGGTGCTGGATCAGCCAGGAATCGGGATAGAACCGGAGCATGGACATGTGCCCGAAGATCCGCCCCTTGTCCCGGAAGAAGAAGTGGCGGGCTATGGAGGGGCTGTCCTGGTACAGCTTCCGGTAGGTCCTGCAGAACTCGTCCTTGTGGGTCTGGAGGGAAAGGTATTTGGACGGGTAGAGGAAGCCCGAGTCGAAGAAGAACTGCCAGAGCTCCTCCATCTCCACCCGGCCGCACACGGACAGGCGGCCGTCGATGGAGGCATGGACGGCGGAGGAGAGCCGGACCTGGTCCCGGGCGTCCAGGTCCAGGAACGCCAGTCCGTACCGGGCGGTCCGCCGTCCCTCCGGCTTCTCCAGGACGTTCACGTAGAGGACCTGGGCGCGGCAGGCCGCCAGGACGCTCCCCGCGAGCTCCACCGTCAGGTCCTCGAGGATCAGGCCCGGGAAGAGGGAGGATTGCTCGAAGAACTCCTCCACGCAGACCCCCATGCCCGAGACGTTCTCCGCCCGGAGGAAGGCGGTGCGGCCCGAGAGGGGGTGGGTGAATCGGACCACGGGCTGGGGGGAGAGCTCCCGTCGGTGGCTCCGGTGTTCCCGGGGCGGGAAGCGCTGGATGTTCGTCCGGGTCGGGGACAGGGCCATGCGCTTGCCCGGGGCGCCGCGATCCCTCGCGAGGAAGGCGCATTCTCCGCTGAACAGGAGGATCCCGTCCCGGAAGAGCAGGAGCGTGACCGGCTGGGAGGGATTCAGCCAGTTCCGGGAGGGGGACGGGCCGTCGTCCAGGATAACCCCCAGACTGACGCCGTTGAAGTCCTCGAGGTTCCCTTCCCAGGTGACGCCCGATTGGAGGACCTTCGCCCGAACTCCCGCCACGGGGTACCGTTCCTGGCCCCGGACGCTCTCCTGGGTGCCCGGCTCGGGAAGCCGGAGTTCGATGCCCGCCTCGTCCATCCCGGCGGCCTCCGCGGGAACGGAGGTGTAGAGGGTGCCGTCGCTGATGAGCAGTCCGCTGCAGGAGTAGGCCGCGAGCTTCTCCGGTTCCGGGCCCCGGGAGGCCCAGCGGCATGATAGGGTACGGCCGTCGCTGGGCAGGGGCAGGGCTTTCAGGGAAAAACTCCCCACCCCGTCCCGGCGCTCGAAACGGACGAAGACGCTGCCTTCCTTGAAGTGTATCCGGTTCAGGAGGTTGGCCAGGTCCCGGTGCTTGATCCGCCGGCCGCCCCGAAGATCCTCGGCGGAGGCTGCCCCGACCTGGACCGCCGGCTTGGCCGGGAGTCCCGGGGGGAGGAAGGGAGCCGAGGATCCCAGGCCCCCGTCGTCATGCACGGCGGGCCTCGGGGGGATGGTCGGGCTTCCGGTCAGTATCCATCGGCGGTTCCTGGAATAATCGTTCATCGCGCTTCATGGTAATGATCGGCGGAATGGACCCCCGGCAATACAGGAACCCGCCGGGAACGCCGGGCCCTGCTTGACGGAGGGCCAGGATTCCGGCATCCTGCCTTCGTTAACCCGTATATGGTCATATGGTTAACCTAAATCCCCGAAAAGGAGCGGCTCATCACGGATCGAGGCAAGCTCGGAGACAGGCTCATCCTGGAACGGCTCCGCGGGGCCGAAGGCCCCGTATCCGGGGAGTACCTGGCCCGGGACCTGGGGGTCAGCCGGGTGGCCCTCTGGAAGCGGATCGAGGCCCTCAGGGCCTGGGGCTACCGGATCGAGTCGAGCCGCCGGGGATACGCCCTGGTCCGGGACGACGGTCTGGCTCCGGCGGACCTGCCGCCTCCGGTCCGGGTCCTGTCCGAGGCGGGATCCACCATGGACGAAGCCCGGGACTGGGGAAGCGCGGGGGCTCCCTCCGGAGCCGCCGTCCTGGCCCTCCGGCAGAGCGCCGGCCGGGGCCGGGGCGGCCGAAGGTGGGAAAGCCCGGACGGCGGTCTTTACCTTTCCCTGGTCCTCCGCTCCGCCCTGCCCGCGGCCTGCGCGGGGGCCCTGGTCCTGGAGGCCGCGCGCTCCCTGCTGGATGCCCTGGCGACGGCCGGAATCCGGGGGGTCTCCTTCCGGTGGCCCAACGACCTCGTCGCGGGCCCCCGCAAGCTCGGGGGGATCCTGGCGGAATCCTTCGGGGGCCTGGACCGCCCCGAGTTCTACGTCCTTGGAATCGGGCTCAACGCCGCCCCCGTCGAGGTATCGGGCCGGGCGGCGGCGGGCCTCGCGGATCTGGCGCCGGGGCTGCCCCGGAGGCGGGACCTGGCCCTGGGCCTGTCCGAGTCCCTCCGGGCCTGGTGCGAACGCCCGGACACGGATCCCCGCCGCTGGGCGGGCCTGAAGCCAGACCCCCGGCGCCCGGCCCGCGCCGAGCTATGGGACGGCCGGATCCTGGGTATCCGTCCCCGGGGCTATACGACCCGGGGGGAGCTGGCCCGCGAAGGCGACGGCCCCGCGCTGGCCTTCGGGGAGTGCCGCAAGATGACCTACGAAGGAGAGGAACCTTGAAGAACAGACCCTGGAACCTCGCGGCGTCCGCCCTCTTCGCGGCCCTGATCTCCGCGGGCGCCCTCTTCTCCCTGCCCCTGCCGCCGCCTTTGCCCCCCGTGTCCCCGGCGGTCTTCTTCGTCCTCCTGGCGGGACTGGTCCTGGGTCCCGCCGGGGCGGGGGCTTCCGCGGGGATCTACCTGCTCCTGGGCTCCCTGGGCCTGCCCGTGTTCGCCAACGGGGCGGGGGGACTGGGGCACTTCCTGGGGCCCACGGGGGGCTTCCTGGCAGGATACCTGGCCGCGGCCCTGGTGACCGGGGCCCTGGCCGACCGGAAGCGCTGGGGCGCGGGGCGATCCTTCCTGGCCGCCGTGGCCGGGGTCCTGGCCTTGTACGCCCTGGGCCTTCCCTGGATGCGGCAGGTCCTGGCGGCCAAGTTGGCCACCCTGGCCGCGGCGGCGGCCCTGATGCTCCCGTACTTCATCGGGGACCTGGTCAAGGCCGCCGCGGCTGCCCTCCTCGTCCGCGCCTTGAAGCCCGTACTGGAGCGGCACTTCCCCCGGGAGGACCTGTGAGGCTGGAGGCCCGCGGCCTGGTGCGGATCTTCCCGGACGGCACCCGGGCCCTGGACGGGGCGGACCTGGAGCTCCGGACGCCCTGCTTCATGGTCCTGTCCGGGCCCAACGGGAGCGGCAAGACCGTCCTGGCCCGGCATTTCGTGGGCCTTGAGAAGCCCCAGGCCGGGGCCGTCCTGGTCGACGGGGTCCCCGTGGAGCGGTGCCTGGCGGAGACCCGGCGCCGGGTGGGCTTCGTGTTCCAGGAGCCGGAGCACCAGATCCTGGGGATCACCGCCGGGGAGGACGTGGAGTTCGGGATCCGCGTAAGAGTCCCGGACCGGGGGGAGCGCCGCCGCCGGGCGCTCCGGGCCCTCCGGGACGCGGGCCTGGCCGGGTCGGAGGATCGCCTGGCCTCGTCCCTCTCGGGGGGCCAGAAGCGTCGCCTGGCCGTGGCCTCCGCCCTGGTCTCGGACCCGGAGCTGGTCATCCTGGACGAGCCCTTCAACGGCCTGGACCCGGCGGGGGCCTCGGGGCTCCTGCGGATGCTCCTTTCGCTCCGGGATCGGGGAGTGGGGATCCTCCTGGTGACCCACGACCTGGAGAAGTGCCTGGCCCACGCGGACCGCCTGGCGGTCCTGGACTCCGGTCGGGTGGCCGCGGACGGCCCTCCCGCGGAGCTCTGGGACCGGCTTCCGTCCCTGGGCCTCCGACGGCCGCCGGGAGGGTCCGGGCGGCTGGAGGAGATGACATGGCTGGATTGAACGGCCGCCCCGCCGCCTTCCCATCGGACTACCGCGCCCGCTTAGCCCTCTACCTGGCCCTGCAGGCCGCTGTCTTCCTGGCCCCCGGGCCGACCATCCTCCTGCCCGCCGCCGTCGTCGCGGTCCTGGGAGCCCGGGCGGGGGTGGACTGGGGACGGTGGCTGGTCCGACTAGGTCCCCTGCTGGGAATGATCCTCCTGCCCGCCCTGGCGGGCTTGCCGGAGGCCTGGCCGGTTCGGGCCGAGGGAGCCGCCTTCCTGGCCGCCTGGTCGCCGGGTCTGCGAAGGAGCCTGGCCTTCCTGCTGGTCCTGGCCTCGGCGGAATGGCTTTCCCGGACCACCCGGGTCGACGAAATCCGGGATACCCTGGAAGGCCTGCTCGGCCCCCTGGGACCCCGGGGACGGCGGGCGGCTCTGGCCGCGGCCCTGACCCTGGGATTCCTGCCCTGGGCGCGGTACGAGCTGGCCCGGGCGGACGAGGCCGCCCGCCTCCGGGGTTCGGACCCCCGGCGCGGTCCCCTGAGGCACCTGGCCGTCCTGGGGATACCCCTGACGGCCCGTCTGCTGGAAAAGGCGCGCCTAAGCTCGGAGGCCCTGGCCCTGCGGGATGCGGATCCGGACCCGGGCGCCTCGAACCTTGCCAGGAGCCCCCGCAGGTTCTACAGTTAGGGGATAGGAGTCTTCCATGCGGATATCGCGCTTCCTGGCGGCCGGGATCCTCCTGCTCGCCTCGGCGTCCGCCGCGGGCCAGACCCGGCGGGTGGCTGTCCTCCCCTTCGAGAACGACGGCCTGGCGGCGGGCGACGTCCGCGGCCTGACCCTCTTCTTCGAGACGGCCCTGCAGAACACCAAGCTCTGTGAGATCGTGGAACAGACCAAGGTGGAGGAGATCCTCAAGGCCCACCAGTTCGTCCTGGCGGACTTCAACGACCCCGCCAAGGCCGTGGCCATCGGCAAGCTCGTACCGGCGAATACGATCGCCCTGGGCGCCGCGGGGAAGCTCGGGGGCCGTCCCTACCTGAACGTCAAGCTCATCGACCTGGTGAGCGGCACCGTGGTGGCCGCCCGCAACGTGACCGCCGCCAGCGTCGAGGCCCTGACCTCGGAATTGAACGCCCTGGCCGCGGGGATCATGGGCAGTCCGTCCTCCTCCCTCGCCTCACCGCCCGAGACCTCGCGCCCCGGACCTCCCGTACCCCTGACCGCGGTGCCCAGGGTGGGCCGCTCCCAGCTCTCGATGTTCGAGAGCGGCCCGGGCATCCCCCCGCCGGAATCCCGGATCTACGCCGTGACCTTCTTCACCGCCTACACCCGCTTCATCAACTGGGACCTCTTCCTGGAGTTTTCCGCCCCGGTATCGCGGAGCATGACCCTGCCCGTGGACGCGACCATACTCCGCTCCAACGGCACGGTGCTCACGGTCCAGAGCCTGACGGCGAACCTAGAGTCCGGCTGGAACTGGTTCCGGATGTGGAACGGCTGGGGGGCTCCCAACCCGTACAACTGGGCTCCGGACACCTACACACTCCGGGTGACCCTGGGCGGAGTGCCCGTGGCGACGACCACCTTCGTGGTGCGGTAAGCTCCAAGAAGGCACCGCGGACCGGGCGGACGGCTGCCGCTTGCGCCGGAACTCGAAACGACTACACTTGAAGACGACATGTCCGGGCCCGCCCCGAGGGCGCCCGGTGTATCCCATCTTCGATCCATGAGGAGCAGACCATGAAACGCTTCGCCCTGACCGCCCTCATCCTGGCCCTGGCCCTGGCCCCCGCCGCGGCCCAGGGCATCGACCTAGGCAACTTCCCGCTGGGAAGCTGGCTGGACGCCAACTACGACGCCGTATGGGAGTTCAGCTCCGGGAACATCCGCATCCTGTCCCCCGCCGGGGACGTCCTCTTCGACTTCGGCGCGGCGGGCGTCCAGAACTTCAAGGTCGGTGCGGGGGGCGACGGTCCCTTCATCACCTTCGCCTGCGAGGCCGCCGGGCGGACCTACAAGATCACCAAGCCGCTGACCAAGTCCTCAGCGGTCCTGGAGATCCAGCGCCCGAACCTCGCGGACTACAAGGTGGAGATGCCGAAGAAGTAAGCCGGCGCGGGCGGCCCGCCGAGGAGGGGGCCGCCGCTTTTTCCGGCTCCACGTTGCGCCCGCGTCGATCGGGTGATACGATTTCCCCGACGTCGCGGCGGTTCCCGCCCGGGGCGGCCGAGACGATCCATCCGGAAAACAAAGGAGAACGTCATGGCCGCCACCAAGAAACCCTCGAAGGCACCCCCAGCCTCTGCAAAACCGAAGACCGGCAAGAAGCCGGCCGCCGCGCCCCCGGTAAGCAAAGCCGCCTCGAAGACGGCCAAGCCCGCGCCGAAACAGTCGGCCAGGCCGACCGCAAAGAAACCGACGGCCGCAGCATCCAAGACCGCTCCGCGGAAGCCCCTTCCGGAATCCGTGATCCCGATCCCCGGCACTGCCCCGGACGTACCCGCCCAGATCGTCGCGTTCCTGGAGAAGTTCGACGCCCTGAAGGCCGGCAAGACCTGGGCCGTGAAGGCCGCAGCCCTGATCGAGAAGATCCCCGCGGCCCTGTTCGGCGAGTTCGAGGATGCCCTGGACCTGGAGACGCCCCTTTCCACGGGCAAGATCCCCCTGCACCTGATCGACCCTAAAACGGCCAAGACGGCCGCCGCCAAGACCGGCAAGGGGACGATCCCCGCGCCCCGGCCCTCCCCCAAGACCTTCGGGACCGCCATCCTCGGAAACAAGATCGGCCGGGAGGAGTTGGTGGAACTCGTGGAGCGCCTGCGCTGGTGCCTCTGCTGCTGCCACTGCTGGCCCTGCCGACCCTGGCCCTTCTGCAGGATCTGCCGGTGGCGCCTGGTCAAGGTGAGCAGCACGGCGGATTCCGGCTGGGTCTATCACCTCAACTTCAAGAACGCGTCGGCCGCCATCGCGGACCGGGTGGCGGAAATCTCCTGCCCGTCCGGAGGATCCTCGGGCGGCCCCTGGGCTCCCCAGGTCTGGAACGCGTCGACCCCGGCCGCCGAGGCCCCGGTCGGATATGCCGAGGCGGGCCACGATCACGACGGGGTCTACTCCGCCACCGGGCACAACCACGACGCGGCGTACGCGCCGAAACAGAAGAGCGGGGCGGATATCAAGTACGCCGAGATCGACGCGCCCGTGGGGCAGACCGTCAAGTTGAGGGACAAGGCTACATCGCCCTCCCCCGCGGACGTGACGGTCAGCCTGTCGGGGCACAACCATGATACGGCGTACGCGGCGGCCGGGCACAATCACGATACGGCGTATGCGGCCGCCGGGCACAACCACAATACGGTGTATGCTGCTGCCGGACATAACCATGACTCTTCCTACGCGGCAGCCGGACACAACCACGATTCAGCGTACGCGGCGGCGAGCCACGACAACACAAGCCATACGAAGAAGTACTTCTCCCGAACGAACCTGATCATGAAGGCGAACCCGGACACCACGTTGGACGCGGGACACTACTGGGTTAAGATTCAACTCAGCTTGCCGGTGGGGTTTGCCCCGGGCACGAGCAATTGGGCCGAGTGCGTCTCCGGGGTATGTATGGATCCGACCATGGCCGCCGCCCCCCTGGACCTCCAAGCCGTTTCGCCGACGATCATCACGGAGTTGGAGGGCGGAGTAAACGTGCCCAAGCTCAAGTTCCGCCTCACGGATTCCGGCGGAACCGACTACCGGAAAAACAACGGTATCTGGGCAGGCAAGCTCGTCGTGGTTACCGTGGCGGCGCCCGTCACGGACTGAATCCCATCAGGGGGTGAAACGGTAGATCGTATTCACCGGTGGTGAGGACATGGAAACGAGTCCGCCGGAGACGTAGACATACCCCCCCGAGCTCGCGGCCGCGGGATAATCCAAGGCCGCGGGCATCGTGAAGTCCTGGGACTCCCCCTCCGAATCCGAGTATTTCCTTACCGCGGCAGAGATACCGATTACATACCCTCCGAAGAGGTATACGTTTCCCAGGTCGGCGGCAGAGGCGAATCGGTACGACGAAGTAGTCAGATCCGTAAGATCCGATATGGAAGGGCCGGACGGATCGAAGGAGCCTACGTCCTTCGTCGACATGGATCCGCCGACAAGGAGGATTCCCGCTCCAATTGGGACAGCCTGAAAGTAGGTGCGGTCCGAGTACAATCCCGACGAAAGTGTAACGGCGGCCGGATCGGACCCCGGTGAGTATGCGTAGATTGTATCTAAGGAACCGACGCCACTGTCTCCGGGGAATATGTAGATGACACCGCCAGAAACCGCAGCGCAAAGGTTGTCTATAGCCACGGGCAGCTCGTCGGTGACAGTTGTCCAGTTCCCGGGGTTCTGCGTATCGAATACCTCGATTGAAGCGGAAGGGACGAGGACAGGATCAGGGTCAGGGACACCATTAACAGTTCCCCCGATGACATAGATTTTTCTGTTCAATACCGCGATTCCGAAAGCCGCGCGGGCAGAGTTCAAATCATATCCAAGATCGGAAACAACCCCGGTACCGACATCATACACCTCGCAGTCCGCCGTCATGAGTCCGAAGCTTTGATCTGTGAAGCCCCCAATGATATAGATCTTCCCATCCACTTCAACGGCGCCGTGCCCCATCCGGGCTGTCGTCAATGTAGCCGACATCTTTTTCCAGGCGAGTTCGAAGGTCCGGGATGCGACAGACGACTCCCGCAGGCCGGGTTTAAAAGCACGCGCCTTGACGGTCGTCGCATCCTCCGTCCCGGCCAGGTTGAATGGAACGGTGTATTGGTAATTAGTAGCCGAAACCGTATTCGTAGGGGTGCTTCCGTTCAGCGTGTAGTATATATCCGCGCCGCCGTTCGGATCCGTGATCGTGACGGATCGGCCTCGGGCAGGAGTCATAGAGTATCTAAAGTCCGGTTCCCCGTTGCTTATCACCGGCGGCTGGAGTGTCTCAGTCTCCACGTTGATGTTCTGGCAGGAAAGCGCCGCGGCTAGGAGGGCGAGGGCGGCGAGACCGGACGCGATGCTTCGAGTCCTCATGGCTTGCCTCTTTTCTCGGATTGTTACGACAATTCTATCCCATCCCGGGGGATTTTGCACGAATCCCGCGCAGGATGCCGACCCGCCGCATCCATCCTCTTTACCCTCGACCTACGCCGCGAAGACCGGCCGAGGTCCGTACCTTCCGAAATCGGACCGTCGAGAGTTAGTCCGCCGAAACGAGTCCTGTACGATTTCCCGCCGAAACATTGCGCCCGCGCTTGAACAGTGCTACGATTCTATCGACGTCGCGGCGCAAACGCCCGGGGGGCGGCCCGAGACGATCCATACGGAAACCAAAGGAGATGTTCATGGCCGCAAGCAAACCCGCGAAGGAACCCGCAGCCGCCGCGAAACCCAAGACCGAGAAGAAACCGGCCGAGAAGAAAGCCGCGGCGCCCAAGCCCGTTGCCGTCAAGAAGCCGGCTGCCAAGCCCGCTGCCGAGAAGAAGCCCGCAGCCAAACCGGCCGCCAAGCCCGCCGCCGCCAAGAAGCCCGCAGCCAAACCGGCCGCCAAGCCCGCCGCCGCCAAGAAGCCCGCAGCCAAACCGGCCGCCAAGCCCGCCGCCGCCGACAAGCCCGTCGAGAAGAAAGCTGCGGCTCCCAAGCCCGCGGCCGCCAAGAAGCCCGTCGCCAAACCGGCTGCCAAGCCGACGGGAAAGTAAGTTCCCCAGGCAAAGCCGGGTGCCCGCACGGACCCGGCTGCCTGTATCCTTGACACCCGCGCCCCGATGGGCGATCCTGGATATTCCCGACGACCACGCTCGGGTATTCGGCGGCGCGCAAGCCGGTCCGGCGTGCTCCTGAACAGAGCGCCCCGCTCGGCCGCCCGCGCCGTTCCCGGAGGTTCCCCGTGGACCGACGAGATTTCCTCAAGACCCTAGGCCGGGGCGCGGGCGCCCTGGGAGCCGCGTGGCTCCTGGGTCCCGCGTCCCGTGTCTTCGCGCAGGCCGGCGGAACCCCGACCCCCGGCGCCTACCCGGACCTCGTGGCCGTGAAGGGCGGAAGCGCCGCCTCCCGTGTGGACGCCGCCCTAGCCGCGGCCGGGGGGGTCTCCCGGTACGTCCGCAAGGGCGCCCTCGTGGTCATCAAACCCAACATGGGCTGGGACGTCCGGCCCGAACTCGCGGCTAACACGGACCCCGCGGTGGTCAAGCGGATCGTGGAGCTCTGCCTGGCCGCGGGGGCCCGGAAGGTCGTGGTCTTCGACCACACCTGCGACTCCTGGAGGGCGGCCTACGCGAACTCCGGGATCGAGCGCGCCGCGAGGGACGCCGGGGCCGAGGCCGCCCCGGCCCACGCGGAATCCTACTACCAAGCGGTCGCGAATCCCGCGGCCCGCACCCTCGGGCAGGCCAAGGTCCACGAGCTCGTCCTTCAGGCGGACGTCTTCATCAACGTCCCGGTGCTCAAGAACCACGGCGGGGCCGGGATGACCTGTGCGATGAAGAACCTGATGGGCGCGGTCTGGGACCGGGGATATTTCCATTCCCGCGGCCTGGACGCCTGCATCGCCGAGGCGGCCCTCCTGCGCAGGCCGGACCTCAACATCGTGGACGCCGGAAAGGTCATGCTCTCCGGGGGACCCCGGGGGAGCGCGGCCTCCCGGTATTCCGAACAGCGTCTGCTCATGCTTTCGTCCGACATCGTCGCCGTGGATGTCGCCTCCGCGCGCACCCTGGGACCCGGGCCCGACGCCTTCGAGTACATCGCGAAGGCCGCCGCCCTGGGCCTGGGTCAGCCGGACCTGGCCAAGCTGGCGGTGCGGCGGATCGAGCTTTGAGGATCCCGAACCCGGCCCGCCTCGCCTCCCGGATCCGGGGCGGACTGGCCGCCCTGTGGCTGGCCGCCTTCTGCGCCGGGGTCGCCCTGCCCGCCACGGAGCTTCCCGAGACCGCGCCCCTGGCGGCCTTCCTCGCCCGCACCCAGCCCTTCCACGCCCTGGAGAAGATCCTGCTCGCCCGGGCCGTCCCCGCCGCCGCCGGGGCCTCGATCCTGGCCGTCCTGACGGTCCTGGTCGGCACCCTGGTCCTCGGCCGCTTCCACTGCTCCCTCACCTGCCCCCTGGGAACCTGCCAGGACGCGGCGGCCCGGCTGGCCTCGGGCCTCCGGTCCCCGGGGCGCGGCTCTCCCCGACCGGCCCACCGCAGGCTTCGTACCGCGATACCGAGATGGACGGTCTTCGGCCTGGCGATCGCCGGGCTCGCCGCGGGCATTCCCGCCGCCGCGGCCCTCCTGGAGCCCTACACGATCTTCGCCCGGGGCTTCCAGCGGAGCTTCGGGGACCTGGTCGCCCTGGGGCTCAACGGACTGGCGGCCCTGGGAGCGCGCATCCCGATCCTGACGGTACGATGGGAGCCCTTCGCCTTCGCCCTGGCGGTCCTGCCCTTCGGGGCGGTCCTGTCGGCCGCGGCCTTCCGAAGCCGCCTCTTCTGCGGGGAACTCTGCCCGGCGGGCACCCTACTGGGTACCCTGAACCGGGTGGCCCTCCTCAGGGTTCGCCTGGACCGGAAGGCGTGCATAGATTGCGGAGCCTGCGCCCGGGTCTGCCGGACCCGCTGCGTGGACGGCCGGACCCTGGACGCGAGCCGCTGCGTCCAGTGCCTGGACTGCGTGGCCGCCTGCCCGACCGGGGCCCTCCGGTACGGCCCGCCGCGGCGGGCGGCCGGCGTGGACGCCTCCCCCGAATTCGCGCCGGACCCCGGCCGGCGCAGTTTCCTGGCCGAGGCGGGAGGCGCGGCGCTCGGCGCCGCCGCGGGCACCGCCCTTGCCCTGGCGGCCCCCGGTCTCGCCGGGACGGCGGGATCGCCCCTCGTCCGGATCGAGCCCCGGGGCGCCTCGGGCCGCCTCCTGGCCGCGCCTCCCGGGGCGCTCTCGGTGGACCGCTTCGCCGGGCTCTGCACCGCCTGCGGTACCTGCATCCGGGCCTGCCCCTCGGGGGTCCTGAAGCATTCAACCGTCGAGTTCGGACTCGGCCGGCCCGGGGTTCCTTACCTCGACTACGGCCGGGCCTTCTGCCAGTACGAGTGCGCCGCCTGCCCGGCGGCCTGCCCCTCCGGGGCCCTCCTGGACCGCGACCCGGATCTCAAGAAGCGGGAGGCGATCGGCAAGTCCGCCCTGGTCCTGGCGGACTGCATCGTGGTGTCCAAGGGCACCCGCTGCGGGGCCTGCGCCGAGCACTGCCCCACCGGGGCGGTCCGGATCGAGCGGGTCGAAGGCCGCCCCCTCCCCGTCCCGGTCCTCCACGCCCCCACCTGCATCGGCTGCGGGGCCTGCGAGACCGTCTGCCCCTCGACCCCCCGGAAGGCGATGACCGTCTCCGGCCTGGCTGTCCACGAGATCGCGGATCCACCCCGGAAGGAGCCCCCCGTGCCCGTGGAGCATCCTCCGGAGGAAGGCTTCGCGTTCTAGGCGGCATCCCCCCGGAGACCCGGGGCGAAGGGAACACCGTCCCTCCTGCACATCGCCCGGATCGCGTTCCGGCCCGACTGGGCCGCGGTGGTGATCCCGCCCCAGGCCTCCACCCACTGCCCCGCCCGCCAGAAACCATCGAGCCCGGGATCGTCGTACCGGGCCGCCCCCCGCAGGAGGGTCCGGATCATGCCGGCGTCGGGCTTCCGGGCCTGCATGGTGCCCATGTAGTTTCCGGTGTACCGCTCCCGGGTCCGGGGCGTGGACACGTCCGTCACCTCGACCTTTCCCGCGAACCCGGGGCGGAAGCGCTGGACCGCCTGGACAACGATGTCCGCGCAGCGTCGCTTCTCCGCCTCGTACCGGGCTCGATCCGCCTCCAGATCTTTCCAGAACCCGTAGTCCGATTCCAGGAAGGCCATGAGGGCGGACTTCCCCGCGGGAGCCGAGGCGGGATCGTAGCAGCGGTGGTGGACCGTGAGCCGGTGCTGGGGCCGTCCGGCCGCGGACGGAGCGTCCGGGAGCAGCCAGGTCAGGGGTCCCGGGTATTCCGACCAGTCCTCGGCTACCCCGAGGTTCACTTGGACGGGCTGGTCCGACATGCGCCGGGGGTCGAACTCCGCGCCATCCGAGCTCCCTCCCGGGAGGAGCGAGCGGGTGAAGCGCCCGTCCGCGGCGGACAGGACCCGGTCCGCGGGAAATTCCCGGCCGTCCGCCAGGGCGACACCCCGGACCTTCCCGGACTCGATCTTCAGCCGCACCACCCGGGCCCCGTACAGGACCCGGCCGCCCAGCTCACCGAGGCGGGCCTCGATCGCCCGGGCGAAGGAAATCCAGCCTCCCCGGGGGATCCCGGTCATCCTCCGGTGCGCGTAGGCCAAGGGCAAAAGGACGGTCAGCAGGGGTACGTCGGTCCCCCCGAAGTGGACAAGGTTGCCGAAGGCCTCCACCGCGAGGGGATCCGAGAGCCCCTCCAGGAAGCGCCTCAGGGTCAGGGTCCCGTACCGCAGGAGGACGGGAAGGGTCGACAGGGCCGAGGGTCCGGCTCCCCGGGGCTCTCCCGCCAGGGGCATGTCGAAGCGGAGGCAGGCCCTGAGCGCCCCGACGAAGGCCCGGACCGCCCGGGCGTCCCGGGGAAAGTTATCCAGAAAATGCGCCTCGAACCGGTCGATGTCCGTCCATACTGTCACGGTCCTGCCGTCGCTCAACCGGACGCTCCCGAAGCTCTCCGGATCCCGGAGGGGACACCGCCCGATCACCCCGAGTTCCTTCCACATCCGGTACAGGGGCGCCCCGGGGCCCGAGCCGGCCAGTCCGGCCGCGGACCCGTCGAAGGTATACCCGCCCCGGCTCCAGGTGGCGCAGAGCCCCCCGGGAGTCCCCGCCATCTCCAGGACGGTCACCCGGTAGCCCGAGGCCGCGGCATAGACTCCCGCAGACAGTCCCGCCGTCCCGGCCCCGATGATCAGCAGTTCATCGCTCATTCGATCCATCCTTCCCCTCACGGCGCGCCTCGCGTCGCCGGGCGTCCCGCTCCGTTTTAACAAGCTTCGCACCACCGGTACCCGAATCCGGAATTCCCAGCAGGTCGCAGGCCTTGGCCAGCAGGCGGTCCCGGGTCTTCTTGTCCCGGGCATCCGCCCCGAGCCACTCCGCGGCGCCCTCAGGGCGTACTAGGGTCATGTGCACGAAGGCCAGGAGGGACCAGACCCGGAACCGGGCCTCCGCTTCCCCGAGGCCGGGCGACTCGGACCGGAGCATCGCCGCCAGGGCGGACAGGGTCTCCCCGGTCAGGCTCTCGCCGCCTCCGCCCGATTCCATCTCGCTCTCCAGGGCCAGTCGGGCGGCCACGGGCTCGTCGAAGAGGAAATCGCAGATCCGCGCCAGGTTCTTCCGGAGCCCCGGGCCCGTGGATCCGGGCAGGATGCCCCGCTCCCGGTAGTATTCCCCGATGACGGCCCGAACCGCCTCCCGGATCAGGGCCTCCTTGGAGCCGAAGTGGTAGTTGACGGCGTTCAGGTTGACCCCCGCCGCCTGGATGATCCGCCGCACCGTCAGATCCCGGACGGATCCGGCTTTCCGGATCAGGGCCGCCGCGGAATCCAGGATGGACTGCCGCGTCGTGGATGGTTCATATTTCATACTTTGTTTCTTACATTGTTTCATAAAACCTGTCAAGGGATCCCGATGGAGGCGGAAAAACGAGCAGGGCGAAAGCCCGGGATGTGCCGGATCAATCGCGGATCGTGCGGTCCTTCGACACGGCCCCGGGGATTCGGACGGGAGCGAAACTGGAGACCAGCTTGTGGCAGTAGAGGACGGGGAACCAGGCCAGATCCGGACGGCCGAAGGCCAGGACGCCCGCGGCGGATCCGAGGGCCGCCAGACCCGCGCCCAAGGCGTCCTGCCAGGGCTTCCCGTCCGCCAGGATCACGGCGGTCGCGAAGACCGCGGACACTCCCCAGAGGGCCAGGGGAGCCCTCGGTCCGATCTCCGGGAAGGCGGCCCAGAGCAGGAGCGGCTGGAGGATGTGGATTCCCAGGAACGAGAACCGTAGCGGGCGGCCTCCGCGGGCATAGAAGCGGTCGGTGCTCACCGTCCGGTTCGCGGCCACGCCGCCCAGGATGTCGGCCGCCAGCAGGAAACCGACGGCCCGCTGGACGGGGCTCCAGCCCCACGGACTGCCCGCCAGGGCCGCCGCGACCCCGCCCCCCAGGCCCAGGGCCAGGACCAGGGCCACCTCCGGCTTCCGGGGTTCCTTCCCGAACAGGAAGGCCATCGCCGTTCCGAACCGACCATTCATGGTATCCGCCTTCGCCGTCCCGGCCTACGGCCCGATCTTCGGAACCGTCACGCCCTTGAGGAGGTCCGCGCCCAGGGCTTTCGACCGGGCCTCAATCTCCGCCCGCTTGCCGTCCAGGGATTTTTCCAGGGATGCGGCGGAAGCGGCGTCCCCCTCGGCGGCCTTGAACAGGGAATCGAAGTCCTTCTTCGGGGCGAGCTTGCCCTCCAGCTCTCCGTCGATGTACCGGCGAAGGGCGGCGTCGAGCTCCCGGGAAGCCTGGGCGGCGTACCGTCGGCCCGCGGCGTCCACGGCCCCGGCAATGATCCGGTCCAGGTCCGTGCGCAGGACGAAGGAGTCCTTCCCGCCCGGGACGACCCGGTACTCGGCCGTAAGGTTCACGGCCCCGGCGTCCCGCAGGGCGTCCGCGGCCGTCTTGCCCAGGGTGCCCGAGGGGGCCGCCACGACGGGGTTCCGCACCTCCGCCTCCAGGGACGCAGAGAAGCCCCCGTCCCGGACGCCCCGGACTTCCGAGGTTCCCTCCAGGATCCCGGTGAGACCGGAAAGCCCCGCCCCGGCAAGGGAGTCACCCAGGTCCAGGGGAAGGTGGGCCGCGCTCAGCGAAGCTTCCCAGGATCCACCCGCGGATTCCCTCAAGTCCGCCCGGGCGTCCGCCCGGACCAGGGAGCCGCCCCTCCGGATCTCGATCTTGAGGGACGAGGGTGCCGGCACCAGGTCCGGTTCCGTGGAGACCTCCCGGACCTCGACGTACCACGCGGAGTCCCCGGCCTTGAAGCTGGAAGTAAGGAGCCCCAACCGGAACCGGGGGAAGGCGGCTCCGGGGAAGACCACGTCCCGGCCCCGGAAGGCGGGCTTCCCGCCGGCCTTGTCGGCGCCGGCCGCCCCGCCCCCCGAGCCCTTGAGACGCGACGCCGCCTCCAGGAACCTCCCGCCGTAATAGAGCCAGGTTTCACCCTTGTCCGTGAGCAGGGAGCGGAGCGCGGGCTCCAGGGCGGCCCGGGCGGCTCCGCTGCCGGGGGTGACCAGGGACTTCAGGTAGGCCGCGTCGCGGTCCGCCGTGTCCCGGGCCTCCTTGGCCTGGCGGTCCAGGGCCGCGGTGTCCTTCCGGATCCCCTCGGCCACGGCCTTGGCCTCCGTCCCGACGGACTGGACGTCCCCGGCGGCCGCCTTGACCACGGCCAGGGCCTGGGCCGCCTCCCCGGCGGTTCGGATTGCTTTCACGTCGATGGCCAGGGCGGCCGTGGAGGAGGCCCGGGCCTTCTCCACGGCGGCGGAGGAGGTTTCCCTCCGCCCCTTCCACTCCTCCACCGACCGGGCGTAGGACCGGCCGGCCGCCTCGTAGGCCGCGGGGGCGGCGAGCTTGGCCTTTTCCCGCTCCAGCAGGGCCTGGGCGTCGAAGGCCTCCCAGTCCACCAGGGCCGGGATCTCCGGGGCCGGGCGCTTTTGCCGAGGCTCGGGCTCCGCCGCGCCGGGCAGGGCCCCCGAGGTCGAGCGGGGCGCCCCGAGCTCGACGGACGCCGCGGAGGCCTCCTCGATGTAGACCTTCCCCCGCAGGACCGCGGAGGGGGAGAGGCGGAACTCGAGCCGGCCCGCGCGGAAGAGGTCCGTCATGGGAGAGGCCGCGTCCGCCACCGCGACGGAGCCGACGGACAGGCGCATCCGGAAGGGCCGGAACCGGAGGCCCTCGACCGTTGCCCGGGCCCCGAAGGCCGCCTCGAGCCCGGCCTCCGCGCCGGACTCCAGGAGGGGGTTCATGAAGAAGATCCCGAAGACCGCCAGGCCCGCGGCCAGGAGGACGAGACCCAGAAGGGGCCCGGCCTTCACGTACCCCCGGTTCGCCTTGGCCTCCTTCGCCGCGCTTTTGGCCGCGGCCGCCGCCGACCGGACCGACTTCGCCTCGGCCTTGGCGGCCGCCCGGGCGGCCTTGTCGCCCGTCGCGTTCGAGGCGGGCTTCTTCGCGTTCTTGTCCATATCCGCCCCCTATTCCGCCGAACCGGCGATCCCGGCCGCGGCCCCGACGGCCTTGGCCAGGGCGCTCACCAGGGGTACTTTCTTCAAGGCCGTGACGAGCTTGCTGCCCGCGATCCGGGGGGCTATCCGGGCCCGGTACGCGGAGACCCCCGCCCGGGCTGCCAGGAAGGCGGGCGCCCACAGGACGATACCCGCCAGGAGGCCTCCCGTCACCAGGGTGTTGTTGAACCGCGTGAGGGGCGCCACCGGCATGCCGTACAGGGCCGTGAAGGCGGGCCGCAGGACGGGGGCGTTCAGGACCGTCCAGCCCAGGGCGTCCAGGGGCCCCGCGGCGGCCGGGGCGGCCAGCTTGAAGACCGCCATGGAAACCAGGGCCATGCCGTAATGGGCCTTGGACAGGAAGAGGAGCAGGAAGAGCAGGATCCACAGGAGGTTGCCCGCGGGCAGGAGGGCCAGGAGCAGGCCCGATGCGACTCCCGCGGCGATCTGTACGGGATTCGTGTTGGAGGACAGTGTCACGATCACCCGGGCGATCAGTTTCAGGAACATGGGCACCTCCGATTCGGATGAAACGGTTCGGGAGCGAGTCGGAACGGGAACCAATACAAGTATGAGGTCCGGGATCGACGAACGCAACAATCGGGAAAAGAACGGCGGCCCCCTCAAGGGCCGCCGCGCCTGTCTCGACCATCGGAGGCGGCCGTCGTATTGCGCCCCGCCCCTCTTACCTGAGTCCTGACTCC
The DNA here is from genome assembly GCA_022703505.1 of Spirochaetota bacterium. Taxonomy (GTDB): domain Bacteria; phylum Spirochaetota; class Spirochaetia; order Treponematales; family UBA12059; genus JAAYUR01. The sequence continues at coordinate 57,647 of JAKLDN010000005.1, forward strand.
TCCCCTACAGCCGACCCTCGATCCGGCCCTTCACTACCTCCAGGACCTCCGGCAGATCCATGCCGATCTTTTTCAGGTGCTCGGGGGTCGGGCAGCCGTCCGGTGTCCAGCCCCGGCGCTTGAAGACCGCGTCCAGGAGGGACTCGTACTGCTTGAGGCGGTACTCCCGGGTGATCTTGACCTTCTCCGCCACGGTCTTGCCCGCGGGGTCGATCCCGATCTTCTCCTTCATCTGCTTGTCGTAGCGCTCCGCCCGGGCCTCGTACTCGTCCTCGAACACGGGGCCCATGGCCCGGTAGGGCGGCTTGTCGTCCTTCCGGTGCCCGAACCCCTGGCGGATGTTGAAGGTCCGCTGGAAGTTGTAGACCCGCTCGCTCTGGAGGATGAGACCCTCCCAGTCCAGGGGCTCCCCGGTGATGGCGGTGTACAGGTCGATGTAGTTGTGGACGTGCTCGGGGACCTTGTTGGGCTCCGGCCACTTGGCGTTGTCCGCGGGCTCGACGTCGTTCCAGGGGAGCTTGCACAGGCCCTGGAGGCCGAACCAGGTCCGGAACATGGGGAAGTAGTGCAGCGCCTCGGCCTTGTTCTCGAAGGTGGGGATGCGATTGTTCACCATGTCCATGAAGATCAGCCAGGCCTCGTCGTGCTGGGGGCCCTTGTTGGTCATGTAGTAGCCGCCCTGCTGGGCCAGGGACTCCTTGGAGATGTATTCACTCTGCTCCAGGCCCTTGCCGTGGAGGGCGATGTCCTTCATGACCTGGGGATCGGCTCCGTACTCCTTGGCGAAGTAATCCGCCAGGAACTTGACACCCCTGCCCGCCAGAACCCCGAAGCGCTTGCCCTCCGCCATGTCGTGGAGGATCTGGCAGGCCCCCTTCCAGTTGCCCCAGGACAGGTCGATCCCGTCGGTGCGCTCCTTGTTGAGGACCCCGAGCTCCCAGCACTCCATGAGGAAGCTGGTCATGGTCCCGAAGGAGATGGTGTCAATCCCGTAGGTGTCGCAGTAGAAGTTGATCTCCAGGATACCGTGGGGGTCGTAGACGTAGAGGTTCGAGCCCACCCCCGCGGCGGTCTCGTACTCCGGCCCGTCCACGCAGACCTTGGTGCCCTTGTAGGGACCGGTCTCCAGGAGGAAGTGGTCCACCGCGTGGGCGCAGGCCAGGGTGCAGCCGAACCAGCACCCGTCCGGCACGTCCTGGGAGAAGAGCTTCTCCCAGACCCAGGACGCCACCTCGGGCCCCTTGGGGTCCTGGCCGTACTTGTGGTTCTTGGTGGGTAGGAGGTCGTAGTCGTTCATGACCTCCATGAGGTGGGCGGTGCCCTGCTTGCGCATCTTGCACTGCTTGTCGTCGTTGACCACGATCTCCCGGTGGAGCTTGAGGCCGATCCGCTGGACCGCCGCGGGATCCGCCGCCCCGTTGGAGTCCTGCTCGACCCCCTTGTACCGGGCCACCACGGCGCGGATCTTCTTGTTCCGCAGGACCAAGCCGATGCCGCCCCGGCCGGCCTGCTTGACCCGGCAGCCCCCCCGGCGCTTGTCGTAGAGGCTGAAGTTCAGGAGGCCCATGGGGGAATGGTCCGCCCCCCGGCCCGCGGAGACCACGGACACGGACTGGAGGTCCTTCTCGTCCTTCGCGAAGGCGTGGGTCAGGGCCTCCGCCAGGAGGTGGGTGTCCTGGGGCAGGTCGGCGGGGGCCTCGAAGATCCGCACGAGCCCCTCGTTGCCGTCCAGGAAGACGATGGTCTCCCGGTCCGCCTTGCCCTGGAGCTCCAGGGCGTCCCAGCCCCCGAACTTGAGGTAGGGGCCGAAGTACCCGCCCACGTTGGAGTCGATGGGCACCCCGGTCATGGGGGACAGGGACACCACAAGACTCTTTCCGGAGCCGGGGTAGTTCGTGTTGCCGCACACAGGGCCCATGGCGATGACGATCTCGTTTTCCGGGGAATCCCACGTGGTGGAGGGCTTGGTGGCGTCCCAGAGCAGGCGCAGCCCGAAGCCCTTGCCGCCGATGAAGCGCTTCTTCATGTCCTCGGACACGGGCTTCTCGGAAACCTTCCGGGTCCCCACGTCCACGTGGAGGGTGCGCATGTTGTAGCCCCTGGCCAGGGGTTTCTTCTCGTAGGTCCACTCGGAAAGGAGCTTGAAGGATTTGGCGTCGAATTTCATTCCTTCCCTCCCTGGGACACGGCGGCGGCGACCTCGAAGGGCCTGCGGGCGGCCGGGCTCTCCTCCTTCTCCCGGACGGACAGGGCCTCCTTGGGGCACTTCTTGGCGCAGGCCCCGCAGGCTATGCACTTGAAGGGGTTCTTGTGGCCCGGATAGTAGCGCATGGCCTCGATCGGGCAGACGGCCACGCAGGCCAGGCAGCCCACGCAGAGGCTCTTGTTGATCATCACGACCCCGGTCTTGGACACGGTGATGGCCTGGGTCGGGCACTCCATTACGCACTTCCGGCATTCCTGGTCGCAGGCGACCAGGTGGAAGGCCCCCTTGCCCATGCCGAAGACCTGGATGCAGGACTTGGCCGGGTTGTCCTCCTTGAAGTACATCTGGGAGCAGACCGCCGTACAGGTCATGCACCCGACGCACTTCGAGTCGTCCGTGTGAAGATACTTGATCATGGCTCGCGGACCTCCTTCTTTGAGCTGGATCGAGGTATTCGAAGATGTTGCTGATGTATCAGCCGTCCTAGCTGATTACTTCCCGTATGAAGCCCGGACAGTATAGCCCGGAATTCCCGAAATCGGCAAGCGAAGCCTTTCTCCCGACGGGCTAGAGGGTGCCGAAGCGGATATCCACCCGGAGGCCGGAGCCGTCGGGCCGGGCGGCGGCCGTGACCGTCCCCCGGAGCTGGGAGACCAGGGACTCCACCAGGGTGCGCCCGATCCCCGGTACGGAGGTCCCCGAAGGGACTTCCCCGACGCCGTCGTCCTCCACGATCAGGCGGTACCCCGGATCCTCCCGGGCCAGGACGACCGAGACAGCGCCCGGGCGCTCCCCGGGGAAGGCGTGCTTGAGGGCGTTGACGGTCAGTTCGTTCACGATCAAGCCGCAGGGGATGGCCTGGGACAAAGGCAGGCGGATCTCCCGGGCGTCCACCCGGATGTCGATCCGGGGAGCGTCCGCGGCCCGGGACCACCGGAGGGAGGAACAGATCCGGCCCAGGTATTCCTCCATCTCCACCTCGGTGTAGAGGCCGGACTGGTAGACCCCCTCGTGCACGAAGGCCATGGCCAGGATGCGTTCCTGGCAGGCCGCGAAAGCCTCCAGGGCCTTGGGATCCTCGATCTCCCCGGCCTGGATGGACAGCATGCTGGAGATTACCTGGAGGTTGTTCTTGACCCGGTGGTGCACCTCCTTGAGGAGGACCTCCTTTTCCTCCAGGTTGGAGCGCAGGGTCTCGAAGCTGATCAACAGGCTGGAACGCATGTTGTCGAAGGAGGCGGCCAGTCGGCCGATCTCGTCCCTGCGGCGGGCCAGGGCCCGGACCGTCCCGCCGGAATCCTCGGAGAACCGGGCGAAGGCCAGGTCCCGGACCGCCGCCTCCAGCTGGCTCAGGGGCTCCGTCAGTCCGTCCACGGTCAGCCACGCCACGAGGAGGGCCAGGGACAGGAGGAGCAGGAACACGAAGCCTCCCCGCACGTCCGATTCGGTCATCCGCTCCGTGAACTCGGACTCCGGAAGGATGGCGACCACCCTCCAGCCCAGGTCCCATTCGTCGTTCCGAAGCTCCGAAATCCCGGCGATGTACCGAACCCCCTCCAACCGGAACCTCAGGCTGGACGACTCGGGTTTGACCTTAAGGGGGAGGTGCGGAGAGGCCTTGGCGAGCAGGGAGTTGCCGGATTCCTCCGCCGCGGGGAGCATGCCGTCCCCGTCCAGGCTGACCGGGTACTTCCCGGTGACGGCGATCGTCCGGCCCTCGCGGTCCAAGATGGCCAGGACGCCCCGTCGGGCCTGGGGCATGGTGTTGAGGAAATCGTGGATGCCCTTGAGGGTCGTCGTCACGGATACCACGGCCAGGACCTCGCCCCCCGCGAGGACGGGAAACCCCGCGGCGACGGCGAGATCCTGGTTGGAGTAATAGGAGTACACCGGGGACCAGCCGGGTATCCTGGTTTCGGCGCTTCGCAGGTACCAGGGCCGGGTCCGGGGGTCGTAGCCCGGACGGGTCGCGTACAGCTCGCCGGGGTTACCGTCCTCGTCACAGGTCCAGCTCTCCAGGGCCCCGCCCGTGGAGCGGCCGGCACGGCCCACCAGGATCCGGCCGTCCCCCAGGCGCTGGGCCTCCGCGTACTCCCCGTCCCGGAACCCGATGGCCGCGATGTTGAGTTCCGGAACCTTCCCCAGCTGGGCCCGGAAGACCCGCTGGAACAGGTCCAGGCTCGACTCGGAATCCCCCACCTGCCGGGCGAACTCGGCGACCGTGATGCCGACGTGCCGGGGCGCCTCCAGGATGCGGGAAAGACGGGCATCCAGGACGGCGGTGGTCTCCAGGACCAGACGCTCCACGACCCCGCCCATGGAAGCCCGGGAAGCCAGGACGTACAGCGTCCAGGAGGCCGCGAAGCCCAGGAGCACGAGGGAGGCCAGGGGCAGGAGGATGGCCGTGCGGAGGCTGGAGCCCCGCCGGGGTCCGGGAATCTCGGGAGCCGCTGCCATGGCGTCAGTATATGCATATTCGAGAATTTGGGGAACCGGTTCGGAGAATCGCGGAGGAACGCGGAAGCGATTGTGACACCCGGCCGGTACTCCGGGCGGCCGGCATCCTTACAGGCCCTTTACCCGTCCGGAAGGCTTTGGTAGCTTATACCCGTAGGCCCGGGGGAACCGTCGGGCCGGGGGCGAGCGTGAAGATCGTATTGAACCACAACCCGGAGGATATTCCCGGGGAATCCCTGACCATCCGCCAGATCCTGGATCTCAAGGGCTGGAGCTTTCCCCTGATCATCGCCCGGGTGGACGGGACCCTGGTGGAGCGCAAAGACTGGGATTCCGTCGTGGTCCGGGACGGCTCGGTGGTGGACCTGCACCACTTGGTCAGCGGGGGCTAGCGGGGTTCTGACAAGCTCCGAGCTTGTCAGAACCCCGCTATGCAATTTCTCGAAAAGCTCACGCTTTTCGAGAAATTGCGACACCCGGGATCGGGTTGAATCTGAAGGATCTTTAATATCCCGTACCGAATCCTGTTCATCCGAACTTGATCCCGTCAATCCTGTCAAAAGTTTGATCCCAAGCCCCTGATTCTCCGTGCTCTCCGTGAGCTCCGTGGTTTATTCCAGAAATAGGATCCCTTCCAGACACATCGTCACCATTTCAGGTTCTGCAGGGCGTCCTTGGCGGCCTTCTTGATGGAGTCCGGGTACTTGAGGTAGCCGATGTACAGAAGGTAATCGAAGGCCACCTTGTCCCCCAGGATGCCCAGGTTGCGGATCACCGCCATCACGGTCTGCTCGTCGAAGACCTTGCCCTGCTCGGTCTCGGTGTTGATCAGCTGGAGGTAGAGGGACAGGGTCTGGGCGGCTTCCGGGGTACCCATGGCGCCCAGGCAGGCCACGGCCTCCAGCAGGGAGCCCTTGGTCGCTTGGCTCCGGTTGAACAGGGACAGGACGTCGTAGAAGTGCCGGATCGCGGCGGGGGACGCCCTCTGCCATTTCCGCTCGGTCAGCTCCCGCACGGCCTTGTACCGCATCTCCCGCACGGCCTCGGTCTCCACGGCGTTCCCGCTGGAGTAGCCGATCCCGGCGCTCAGGGCCGCCTCGGCCAGGGCCGCCCGCTGGTCCCCCGTGAAGCCCGGGTTGGAAAGCCCCGCGTCCAGGGCGGCCCGCTTCTCCAGGGCCGTGTTGCGCTCTATGACCTGGACCAGGTAGCCGTGGTAATCCCCCTTGAGCCCCGCCAGGGCCGCGGAGGCCTTCTGGGTCACGTCGACCCGGTACCCCGCCACGAAGGCGGAGAACAGGACCGGGAAGGACGAACCGTCCCCCAGGCGGCCGAGGGCCTCGATACACGCCTCCAGGGTCGGGTAGTCCGGCTGGGAGCCGGACCGGAACAGGGTCGTCTGGGCTCCCAGGTAGGCGTTGAGCCGTTCGATGAGCCTCGGGTTGTCCTGGGCCGTCTCCCCCAAGGCCAGGAGGATGGGAACCCGGACGCTGTTTTCCCGGAAGGTCTGGAAGAGGTCCCACAGGGATTCCGCGGCGGGCACGTACTTGTATTTCCGGATCATCTCGGCGGAGACGATGGCGATGTCCCGCATGACCAGGTCGGATTCCAGGAGGGAGGCGTTCCCCAGGACGAATTTCACCGCCGTCTCGTACAAGGGCCCCATGTCCACGCCCTCGTAGCCCGCGGCCTCCCGGAGGAGCTCCAGCTTGGTTCCGAGGCTGGAGCGCACGAAGTTCCTCTGGAAGGTCTCGATGATGGCCTTGGTGTCCTGGGCGAGGGCCGAGCCCCCGGAGACGAGCAGGATCAGGACCGCGGCGAGAATTCGCACCATGACGTCAGCACTCCTTCCCCCCCGGAGACGGGCGCCGCGGAGGCAGACGCGGCGGATTCCCGACCGGGCGGACGGGGCGCCGGGCGCCCCCGTATAGAAAAGGGTTTCCGGGCCCGATTCGTTACGGATCATCCGTTCCTCCCCGCGGATGCGTGCACGGGGGCGAAGACCTCGCCGCCGCCCTTGTCCGGATCGGAAGCCCGGGAGGCGTACACGTAGGACCGGATGAGGTTCCGGATGCGCGGGCTCGGGCGCACCGCCTCCACGTGCACCAGGGAACGGTTGTTCTCGGGCCAGTAATCGAATCCCTTCACGGTCCCGCTCATCACCACCTGGTCCTCCCCCAGGAAGAACTGGATCTTCACGAAGATACCGTCCCGGGCCTTGCCCCCGATCATCACGGCGAAGCCGTCCTCCGAGAGGTCCTGGACCACGCACTTGAGGCCCGGGTCCCGCTCGGGTTTCTCGTAGGCTCCCTCCACCCGTTTCAGCAGGTACATGTAGGCGGAGATCCGGGATCGGGCGCGGACGGACTTGCGCTTCTGGGTCCGGAAGAGGGCCTCCGAATGGGCCAGGTGGAGGACCGGCACGCTCCGGATGCGGAGGTCGTCGATCACGTAGGTGTCGAATACGTAGCCCGCGTCCTCGTGCCTCCAGAAGTACACGGAAACCCGCCGCCCCTTCCAGGAGAAGCCCGCGGGAAGCTTCACCCCGATGGGGTAGGTACAGACCAGGTAACGGGCATGGACGTCGATCAGGGTCGAGTTGAAGACCCCGACGCCGTGCACCAGGATGCGGATGCGCTGGTTGGCCGCCAGCTGGTGGGAGCTCTTGATCCCCATCTTGTACTTCGGCTGGTCGAATTCCATGCGGTGGCGGTACTCGTACATCCGTTCCAGAAGCTGCTCGGTCTCCCGGTCCAGCCCCTTCGGGGAGGCGTTCCGGGATCGGGTGATGGCCGCGATGACCCGGTCCAGGGCTTTGAGGCTCCAGAAGACTTCCGTGGGATCCCCCAGCCCGGCGACCTGGGCCAGGTCCTTCAGGTCCTTGGCCTGGCGGAAGGTGAAGCCGGACTCCCGGCCCTTGGCGTAGTACTCGAACCAGGAGTACCGCTTGTCGCCCCGGGAGCCCAGCGTGATGGTCAGGAGGAAGAGGATGAAAACCACGACGGCGAGCACTGCGATCATGGGCACTCCCGGCGCTCCAAGGCCGATCGCCCGGGAACCCGGTCCCCGGCTCGGGCCTTCGGGCGGCCGCGCCTTGCCGCCCGGAGTCAACTATACTATAAAAAACGACACATAATCAAAATGCGGAGGCGATTCGATTGTATCGCCCCGGAAACGGAAAATCCGAAGGAGGGTCCGCGCATGGAGACCCCGGGCCGAGAGCACCCCTGGATCCGGGCGGAGGCCGTCCTGGTGGCGGCCGTCTTCGTCCTGCCCTCCCTGGCGGCCGCGCCGGACGCCGCCGCGGTCGAGACCCTGGCCTCGGGATCCCGCCTCGCGGGGAACTTGGCGGTCCTGGTACCCCAGACCCTCCTGCTCCTTTACATCATCGGCGCGGGGGGTCGATCCCGGGAGTTCCATCTTCGCCGGCCCCTTCCCCGGGACGCCGCAACGGCCCTGGTCCTCCTGCCCCTCCTGGCCCTGACGGTCTGGGCCGCCGCTTCCGGCGCGGCCCTCCTGCCCGGCGCCCCGCCCCCCGGGAGGGCGGCGGCATCGGACCTCCCGGCCGCCCTCTTCCTGCCCCTCCTGGCCGCCTCCTGCCTGGCCGTGGGCTACCGGGAGGAGCTCCTGTTCCGGGTCTACCTCCCGGGAGCGTTGGAAGCGGACGGCGCCCCTCCCTGGGCGGCCGCGGCGGTCTCCATCGCCCTGTTCTCGGCGGCCCACCGGTACCAGGGCGCGGCGGGGGTGCTCGGGGCGGCCGCCTCGGGGGTCCTCCTGACCGCGGCCTGGGGCCGCACCCGGAGCCTCCACGCCCTGGCCTGGGCCCACGCGGCCTACGATGCCGCCGCGATCCTGGCGGCCGTGTACGGAGCCCGGTAAACGGCCGGGCCGCCTCCGGGAACTATGCAGGTCCGGGGTTTGACGTTATTCTTTTCCCCATGAGACCCTCCGACCGGCTCCTTTCCGACCTGGACGACTGGGCGGGCCGCACCGCCCGGGACCCCGAGGCGCGGCGCTTCGAGTCCCTCAAGGCCCTCCTGGGCCGCTCCCTCCGGGGCATCCCCGGGGACCTCCTGGCCGGCATCGCGGAGCGCTGGTCCGCCCTGACCCGGGGTCCCGGTGGCGCCGCCCGCGCCCGGGCCTGGCTGGACGCCGTTTGCCTCCTGGCCCTGATGGACTACCAGGACGATCCGCCCCTGGAGCGGGAGGACTGGGAGGAGATCCGGGAACTCTTCTCCGCCGAGGGGGAGACCCTGGACATGGACCTTCTGAGCTACGTCCTGGAGCGGGTCCTGGACCACGGGGGCTTCTAACGTGGCGGACCGGGGGACGGAGTGGTTTGAGGACGAGGAGTTCTGGGACGTCTTCGCCCCCCTCATGTTCGACGAGAACCGCTGGGCCGAGGTCCCCGGGGTCGTGGACGCGATCGAGCGTCTGACGGGCGCCTCCCCGCCGGGCGCGGTCCTGGACGCCTGCTGCGGCCCCGGGCGGCACAGCCTGGAGTTCGCGGGCCGGGGCTACCGGGTCACCGGGGTGGACCTCATGGACTCCTACCTGGAGGCCGCCCGGGAGAGCGCCCGGGACGAGGGCCTGGACATCGAGTTCCTTAGGGCGGACCTGCGGGAGTTCCGGCGGCCCGGGGCCTTCGACCTCGCCGTGAACCTCTTCAACTCCTTCGGCTACTTCGCGGACCCCGCCCAGGACCTGGGGATGCTCCGCAATATCCGGGAGTCCCTGAAGCCCGGGGGCCGCTTCGTCCTGGAGATGCTGGGCAAGGAGACCGCGGTCCGGGACTTCACCGAGGGCGAGTGGTTCGAGCGGAACGGCTGGACCGTGCTGACCGAATACTCCGCGGTCGGGGCCTGGGAGGGGATGCGGAACCGCTGGATCCTGATCCGGGGGGCCGAGCGGATCGAGCGGACCTTCGTCCAGCGGCTCTATTCCGGCACCGAGATGGCGGCCCTCCTGGCCCGGGCGGGGTTCGGGGAGGTCCGGATCCTCGGCTCCCTGGACGGCGCGCCCTACGACCGCAAGGCGGAGAGCCTCGTGGCCCTTGCGTTCCCGGAGGGCTCCGGGTAGAATCCGGTCCTCGAGCCATGCCGAAGCCTTGAGTGGCCACCCAGGCTCCGAACCGCCTCCCGGACGGCCCCTCCGGCCTCCGCGGGCGGATCCCCGAATCGCCGCGCCCTCCCGGAGCGCGGCCGCGGAGCGTCGGCATGCCCCTACCCCTCCTGCTCGTCGCCCTGTACCTCCTCGCGGTGGGCCTTGTCGGCTCGGCCGCCGCCCGCGGGACCTGCCGCGGCACCGACCCCGGCGCCCGCCGGGACTACGTGCTGGGCGGTGCGCGCTCCGGCCCCCTCCTCCTGTTCGCCACCCTGGCGGCCACGAACTTCTCCGCCTTCACCGTGTTCGGCCTGTCCGGCGCGGGGTACAGGATCGGCTGGGCGTATTATCCCGCCATCGGGTTCGGCACGGGGCTCATGGCCGCGGCCTTCCTGTTCCTCGGCATTCCCCTGCGCCGGCTCTCCGCGCGGAGGGGATACCTGACCCCGGCAGACTTCCTGCGGGACCGCTACGGGAGCCCCGCCCTGGCCAAAGCGTTCTCCCTCTGCCTGGCCGCGGTCACCGTTCCCTACCTGGCGGCCCAGGCCGTGGCGGGAGGCCGGATGATCTCGATCCTGACGGGGATCCCCTATCCGGCGGCCTCCCTCCTGCTCGTCGCCGTGACGGCCTTGTATACCTGCCGCGGGGGATTCCGGGCGGTCGCGGCCACGGACGCCCTCCAGCTGGCGGTCCTGGCCGCGGGAGCGGCCGCGGCGTTCGCGGCCGTCCTCGGGATGGCGGACGGGTCCGCGGCGGCCCGGCTCCTCGCGTCCTCGCCGGCCCACCTCTCCCGGGACGGCGCCGGCGCCGGGGTCGGACTGGATCGCCTGCTCGGGCTGTGGCTGTTGTGGTTCCTGGCGGATCCCCTCTTTCCCCAGATGTTCCAGAGGTTCTACGCGGCCCGGGACGACGAGAGCCTCCATCGGGCCGCGATCCTCTACCCCCTCATCTGCGGGATCCTGTTCTTCCTGACCGTCGGCGTCGGCGTCGCCGGGGCGGCCCTCCTGCCGGGGTTGCCGCCGGCGGAATCCGAGCAGGTCTTCCCCCGGCTGGCGGCGATCCGCGCGGAGCCCCTGGCGGGCGCCCTCTTCGCCCTGGCCGCGGTCTCCGCCCTCATGTCGACCCTGGACTCCCAGCTACTGTCCCTGTCCTCGATGATCGTCCAGGACTTCGCGCCCTCGGGGGCCCGATCCCGCCGGACCGACGCCGCCCTCGTCGCGGCCCTCGCCCTGCTGGCCTGGATCGCGTCCCTCTCCCCGCCGGACCTCATACTCGATGCCCTGACCGGGATCGCTTTCCCGGCCTACGCCGTCCTCGCGCCCCCGGTGTGGGCGGGGGTGTACGGGCGCCGCGCGAACGCCCGGGGGGCGGCCGCCGCCCTGGCCCTCGGCCTTGCCCTGGTCGTCCTGGAGTCGGCCGGACGCCTGACCTTCGGCCCGGTTCCGCCCGCGGCCGTGAACCTGGCCGCCCAGGCCCTGGTCCTGGCCGCCTTCGGCCGGGCGGACGGCCGGAGGGAGCCGCCCGCCCCCCGTACGGGCATCCTCCCCCGGTTCCGCCCCGGATGGCTCGCCGCGCTGGCCGCGACGGCCGCCCTGGGGACCGTCGCCTGGGAGTACGGGGTCCCGCCGGTCCTGGTCGGAGGCGTCCCCCGTTGGGTCTGGCTGTCCGCGGCCTCCTGCGGGCTCCTCGCCCTCCTCATCGCGTGCTGGAAACCCGAGCCCCCGGCCTAGGCCGCGTCCCGAGTCCTGAGTCCACATTCACCCGACCACAGGCCACCGTTTCCCGATTTGCTTTCCCTAATTTCAGCCGATATACTTAGATAATTAACGAATGGCTCGCGCGTCGGCCGGCCCCCGCCGGCACGCGCACGCTGCGGGCCGATGGAAGGCACCATGTCGGATAGGAACATCGGTATAAAGCTGGCCAACGGCCAATTCTACCCCATCCTGGAGGACGGGAAGCCCGCCCGCAAGCGCCTGGTCGTGACCACCGTGAAGGACGACCAGCCGAGCGTGCAGATCGACATGTACCGCGGCTCCGGCGAGACCGCGGCGTCGGCGGCGTACATCGGCAGCCTGGTCATCGAGAACATCCCTCCCCGCCCCAAGGGCGAGCCGGACATCCGCCTGGAGCTCTCCCTGGACGAGGGGGGGGAACTGCTCGCCTCCGCCCGGGAGGAAGCCTCCGGCGAGAGCCAGAGCCTCCGGGTCTCCCTGCAGGCCCTCTCGGAGGAGGAGAAGTACGAGATCCCGGACTTCGAGTTCGAGGAGGAGTCCCGGGAGGCCGCCACGACGGACACGCTGCCGGACCTGGAGTCCGCGGAGTTCGAGGTCCCGGAGATGGCCGGTCCGGAATCCCCGGAGGCCGTCCCGAAAGCGCCCGATCTCGAGGACGCCGGCCCGGCCGAGGACCTCCTGTCCGAGGAGGGCCCGGAGCCCGCCCCGGAAGGCGGGGAATCCTATATCGGACAGTCCGAGGAATCCTTCACCCTGGAGGAGGAAGCCGAGGAGGCGTCCTTCGGGGAGCCCTTCCCCGAGGATGCTTCCTTCGAGGAGCCCTCCTTCGAGGAGTCCCCCGGAGGGCCCGGGACGGTCGCCAATCCCTTCGAGGACGAGGAACCCGCTCCGAAGCCCGCACCCGAACCGAAGCCCAAGAAGGAGCGGGGATCCGGTCGGGCGCTCTGGATCATCCTGATCGTCCTGGCGGCCCTGGCCCTGGCCCTAGGCCTCGGACTGATCATCTACCGGTGCGTCACGGCCCCGAAGCCGGCCGCGGCCTCACAGCCCGCCGCTCCCGCGGCCCAGCCGGCACCGCAACCGGCACCGGCCCCCGCGGTCCAGCCCGCGCCGGCCCCCGCGGCCCAGCCGGCCGCCCCCGCCCCGGCGGAGCCCCCCAAGGCCCTGCCCGCGGGCATGGCCGCCTACGTGCGCCCCGAGGTGGCCGCGCGGCCGGGCATGAAACCCGGCGTGAACTACAAGATCCGATGGGGGGACACCCTCTGGGACCTCTCCTACGTCTTCTACCGGGATCCCTGGCTGTATCCGCGCATCGCCCGGGCCAACAAGATCCGCAACCCGAACCTGATCATCTCCGGCCGCACGATCTGGATCCCCCCCCGGTAAGGGAGGGCAGGCCGCCGGAGGACGAGGAGCCCGTTTGAGTCGATCGAGCGTTTCGAGCCCCGTGAAAGGCCCGCGGCACCCGCCGCGAGCCTTTTTATTCTACCTCATCGCGGCCGCGGCCCTGACCGGATCCTGCGAGGATCCCATGGTCCTGGGCGTCCGGGCCCACGAGCTCCGGGACCGGCTCCTGGCCGGGGACCGTTCCCTCGTCCTGTCCGCCCCTCCCGAGCGCCTGGCCGAGCTGGCGCGTCTGGGACCCGGGGCCCTGTACTACGCGGCCCGGGCGGCGGGCCTCGGGGGAGACCCCGAGCGGGAAGCCGTCCTCCTGGACCTGGCTTCCCGGAAGGAGGCGGGGCTCTTCCGCAGGAGGGCCTGGGAGCTCCTTCCCGAGGCCCTCTACCGGAAGAAGGACTGGCCGGGGCTCCTGGCCTTCTCCGAGCGCCAGGCCCAAGCGGGGATCGACGACTACCTCCCCCGCCGGCGCCGGGTCGAGGCCCTGGCCTCCCTGGGCCGCCTTCCCGAAACCCGGGCGGAGCTGGACGCCCTGGCCGCCGCCTGGCCCGACCGGGCCGCCCGGGACGAGGCCCTGCTCGCGGGCCTCCGGATGCGGGCCGCCGAGGATCCCGGGGAACGCGCCGCCCGGATCCGGGAGCTCTTCGCCCTGGCCTCCCCCCGGACGGAGGATCTGGAGGCCGCCCTGGGCGCCGCGGAAGCCCCGGCGGCCGCCCAAGCCGCGGCCCCGGACGCGGCGACCGGCGGAGCGGATCCCTCGGCCTTCTCCGAAGGGGAGCTGGCCCTCTTCCGTATGCGGCTCCAGATCGCGCGCCGGGACTACGGGGCCGCCTACCGGGCCCTGGCGCCGGCACAGGCCCTCCTGTCGCCCGACCTGCCCCGGGCCTATCTTTCGGACGCGGGCAAGGCCTATCTCTACGCCCCCGCCCCGGCGGAGGGGATCGCCGCGATGACGGCCCTGGAAACCGCCGCCGCGCAGGGGTCGGCCGGAACCCCGGCTCAAGCGGGCGGCGAGGCCGATCCCCGGGAGGCCCTCTTCATCGCCGTATTCTACCGGGCCCGGATGCTGGCCCGCCTGGAACGCAAGGCCGAGGCGGCCGCCGAGTTCGGACGGGCCTGGGAGCTGGCCGTATCCGGGGAGGACCGGGACGCCGCGGCCTGGTACCGGACGGACGGCCTCCTTCCCGGCGGCCGCCGCGAAGCCGCCGCCTGGCTCGCCCGGACCGCCCCCTCCTGGCACAACCCCGCGTCCTTCGCGGACATCCTGGAACGCCTGGCCCGGGAGGCTCTCCTGGCCAAGGACGGCGCGACCCTGTACACCCTGCGCACCGAGGTGGCGCCCAGGATGAGTCCCCGGGCGGCATTCCGCCTCGTCTACCTGGCCGGCCGCGCCGCCGAAGCCGGGATCGCCCCGCCCCGGGCCTCGGACGGTACGGCCCCGGACCCCGGGGAGTACGCACGGCAGGCCTTCGAGGAGGTGCGGGCCCGGAGCCCGGAACCCTACTACCGCCTCCTGTCCGCCCACCGGCTGGGACTCCCCCTGGTCGAGCTCCCCCCGTCCCGCCCCGTCGAGCCCCGGAAGCCGGAATCCCGGTCCGCCCGGGACCTTCGGCGCTCGGGACCGGACCCCGAGGACTACCTGGCCGGGTTCGCCCTCTACGGGCTGGCGGACCTGGTCCCCCAGGAAGTCCGGGCCCTGGAAGGATCCCCCGACCAGCCGGACCCGGAGACCCTGCGCCGACTTGCGGCCCTCCTCCGGGACCGGGGATACCCGGCGGCCTCCATGCTCGTGGTGAACCGCCTGTTCGAGACCCCCGGCTACGAGGCCTCCCGGGAGGACTGGGAACTTCTCTGGCCCCGGCCCTGGCCCGCGGAGGTCTCGGCTTCCACGGCCGCCTCGGGGATGGAGGAGCATATCCTGTACGGGCTCGTTCGATCCGAGAGCTTCTTCCGCCCCGCGGTCGTCTCCCGGGCCGGGGCCGTGGGCCTGGCCCAGCTCATGCCGGCCACGGCGGAGGAGACCGCGCGACGGCTCCGCATGGGCTCCTACGACCTGGAGAATCCGGCGGACAACCTCCGCCTGGGCAGCGCCCACTTCGCGGGTCTGCTCCGGGCCCTGAACGGCCGGGTCCTGCCCTCGGTCTTCGCCTACAACGCGGGGCTCTCGCGGATGCGCCAGTGGGAGCGCGCGGCCCCGGGCTTCCCGGACGACCTTCTGCTGGAATCCCTGTCCATCGAGGAGACCCGCCAGTACGGCCGGAACGTCCTCTGGGCCTCCGTGGTCTACGGAGTCCTCCACTACGGACTCGACGCCGAGGGGGCACTGACGGGGATGTTGAAAGACCGTTAGGCGGCCGGCCCTTACGCGGCCAGGGAGATCAGGGAGCCCGGGGGCAGGCCGAGGCTCGGGGCGTAGGGGCCGCTCCGGGCGGCCAGGGCGTGGGCCTCCCGGCCGTACTGCTCCAGGAGGGCGTCCACCCGGTCGGAGCTGATCAGACCGGAGCTTTCCCGGGCCGTCAGCGGATCGGATTTGAGGCTGGAAAGCCGGTCGATCAGGGTGTTCAGGATCTTGAGGCGGTCCACCGAGGACGCCCGGCCTTCGCCGGCGGCGACTCCGGAGACATGCTCGAAGTGGGCGTAGATGACCTGGCTGCTGGGCACGGGGATGGAGACGCGGCCGGGCGCGCTGTACCGGGACAGCATCACGGCGAGGGGCAGGCTGTACGCGGAATCGATCGTCTGCATCGCTCTCCTCCATACTCATTATCGGAGGAACCGAGCGCTTTGATTATACGACGAAATAAGCGTGCGGGATCAAGTTTTTTTGCTGGCCTTGTAGAGCCGGTCGTTGACCGCGGCGCCCAAGCCCGCCTCCGGGACCCGCTCCGCCCATAACTCCTCGCAGTCCCCCGAGTCCAGGTCGTGGAGGAGGTCGAAGAGGTTGGCCGCGGCCTCCACGGGATCCCCCGCCTCCGAGAGGACCCGGATTTCCGCGAACCGGGCGGCGGATTCCTCCAGCCGCCTGCGGCTTTCCGCGTCGAAGACCAGGGCGGCAGCCCGGCCCTTCGGCCGGGCCGCGGAAAGCCCTCCCGCGGGCGCCAGCCGCAGGGCCCGGCGGGGGGCGTAGTGGTTGGCCAGCTGGCCCGGGGCCTTGGGCGCGGGATCCGTCCGGTCCAGGACCTCGATCCCCGGCGCCACGGTCCTCAGGCGCTCCAGGGACAGCCCACCGGGGCGCAGGACCCGGGGGGCCGGGCCGGTGACATCCACCACCGTGGACTCCACCCCCACGGGACAGCGCCCCCCGTCCACGATCAGGTCCACCCGGTCCCCCAGCTGGGCGGCCACGTGCTCCGCCCGGGTCGGGCTCAGGTACCCGAAGGGGTTGGCGCTAGGCGCGGCCACGGCCCCGGTGGACAGCTCTATGAGGGCCCGGGCCACTGGGTGGTTCGGGAGGCGGACCGCCACGGTGGGAAGCCCGCTGGTGGCCAGGTCGGGGACCCGGGGGCGCTTGGGCAGGATCAGGGTGAGGGGGCCGGGCCAGAACTCCTCCATGAGATCGCAGGCGGCTCTACGGGCTTCCGGGACCAGGGCACCCAGGTCCGCGACATCGTCCAGGGCGGCAAGGGCGGCGATATGCACGATGAGGGGGTCGAAGGCGGGGCGGCGCTTGGCCTCGAAGATCCTCGCCAGGGCGCGGGTGTTCCAGGCGTCCCCCCCGAGGCCGTAGACCGTCTCCGTGGGGAAGGCCACGAGGCCCCCCGAGGCGAGGATTTCGGCGGCCCGCCGCAGGTCGGCGTCGGAGGTCGCGATGATCTCCACGGGCATCCCTAGATCCGGGAGAGGAGGGCTTCCGGACCCTCCTCCTCCAGGCGACTCGCCTTGTCCAGAACCTCGGCGGCACGGGCGGCCGACCAGGCCCGGAGGCGCTCCGCCAGGTCCGGGCGGCGGCTCGCCAGGATGCGGGCCGCCAGGAGACCGGCGTTCCGGCCCCCGTCCACGGCCACGGTGGCGACGGGGATGCCCGGGGGCATCTGCACGATGGACAGGAGGCTGTCCAGGCCGTTGAAGGCCTTGGAGCGGACGGGCACCCCGATGACCGGAAGGTCCGTCAGGCTGGCGCACATGCCCGGGAGGTGGGCGGCCCCCCCGGCGCCCGCCACCAGGACCTCCAGGCCCCGCTCCCGGGCTTCCTTCGCGTACCGGTACATCCGGTCCGGGGTCCGGTGGGCGGAGACGATGGTCGTCTCATGGGGGACGCCGAGCTCCTCCAGGATCCGGGAAGCCTCGGCCATGACCGGGAGGTCCGAGTCGCTGCCCATGATGATGCCGACCAGGGGGCCCGAGCCGCCGTGGGGTTCGTCCATGGGGCAATAGTACCGTGAATCGTGAATAGTGAATAGTGAAGAGGTGTTCAGAACGGCTACGGCGGACGGGTCGGCGGAATGTCTCCAGATTCCCGTCCGCTCCCATTCACCCATTCACCCATTCACCCATTCACCCATTCATCCATTCACCTATTCACCCATTCACTTCACACAATCTTCCACCCCGCCTCCCGGGCCCCGCAGTCCTCCCGCAAGATCCGGGCGAAACGGTCCGCGCAGGCCTCCAGGTCCGCCTTGGGGTCCGTGAGGGGGGCGTAGACCACCCCCGCCACGTCCCGGGCGGCCTCGAAGACCTTGGTGGCCATGGCGTCCTTCACGGGGTTGCCGCAGGCCTCCCAGGCGTCGCCGACCCGGCGGCGGATCACGATCAGGTCCTCCAGGTCGATCTCCTGACCCGAGGGATTGAAGACGAAGCTCTCCCCCGGACCGCCCCGGGAAAGCTGGAGGAGCGGGCCGGTCTTCCCGAGGTCGAAGACGCTGGCCGGGTAGCCCCAGCGCAGGCTGACCTCGTTGTTGGCGTCCACGGGACCGTTCACGATCGGGAAACAGCCCTCCAGGGCGGCGGCCAGGAGGTACTCGCTGGAGGGCTTGGACCTGCCCGCGGGCTTGTAGGCCCCGAAGCGGAGCATGTTCCGGACCGCGGCCTTGCGTTCCGGGGCCAGGAAGCCCTCCCCCGCCGCGGCCACCTGGCCGAGCAGGGCGGCCAGGGACGCGGAAGGCCCGGCGCTGGGCGGGCAGGAGGCCAGGCCCAGGCCCCAGACCAGACCCACACGGATCTTCCGGGGCTCCAGGGAGGGATCCACCGTCAGTTCGGGAACGCCGGTCATCGATTCCCCTTCCATTCCGAGCCGACCGCGGCTTCCAGGGCCGCGGCGTCCTTGTCGAAGGGGCCGCCCAGCTTCCGGGCCCCGGCATCCGTGACCAGCCAGTCTTCCTCGTTCCGCATCCCGCCCACGGACACCCACTCCTCGATCTTCGGGTACTCCAGGAAACCGCGATGGAGCTTCTCGGCCTTCCACTTGGCGATGAGGGGGGCGATGAAGTAGATCCCGGGCTCCACGGTCACCGTCATGCCGGGCTTCAGGGGTTTGGCCAGGCGAAGGGATCGGAGACCGAACTGGGGGCTCTTGGGCTGGCCGTCGTACCCCACGTTCACCTCCCCTAGGCTCTCCAGGTCGTGGACGTCCAGGCCGATCTGGTGTCCCACCCCGTGGGGGAAGAAGAGGGCGTGGGCCCCTGCGGCCAGGGCCTCCTCGGTGTTCCCCCGGGCAAGGCCCAGGGCCTTCATCCCCGTGAAGATCTCCCGGGCCGCCGCGAAGTGGACGTCCCGATAGGGAACCCCGGGGGCGATGGAGTCGGTCGCGGCCCGGAAGGCGGACAGGAGGATCTCGTAGATCTCCCGCTGGCGGGGATCGAAGCGGCCGCCCGCGGGGAAGGTCGTGGTCAGGTCCCCGGCGTAGCCGTCCACGGTCTCGGCGCCCATGTCCATGAGGAAGAGGTCCCCCTCGGCGAGGGTGCCGGAATGGTCGTGGTTATGGAGGACCGAACCCCTCGTGGTGGCGATGACCGGGAAGGCCAGGCCCGCGCCTCCCGCGAGGGCGACTTCCGCGGCCCGGGCGGCAAGCTCGGATTCCCGGACGCCCGGACGGGCCCGGGCCAGCACGGCCCGGTGCATGTCCGCGGAGAGGTCCGCGGCGGCGTCCATCCGCTCGACCTCCCGGGGCTCCTTGATCTCCCGAAGGGCGATGACCGCCCGGATCAGGTCCCCGGACGCCTTGGTTTCCACCGCCTTCGGGGGGATCCCCAGGATCTCGGAGAGCTCCTCCCGGTGCTCCGCCCGGTAGGGCGGGAGGAAGTGGAGGGGTTTCGCGGAACCCGCCGCGCCGGCCAGGGAGGCCCGGGGCCGGACCCCGTCCAGGCCCGCAGCCTCCGCGAGCTCCCGGAGGGAGGGCCGGGGGCCCGTCCAGATCACGTCGTCCAGGGAGAGCTCCTCCCCGTACAGGACGGATTTCCCCGTCTCCAGGTCCAAGGTCAGGGCCAGGTCCGGCTCCGGGATCCCCGCGAAGTAGAGGAAGGAGGAATCCTGCCGGAAGGGATAGGCGTTGTCCGCGTAGTTCATCGGGCTCTCGCGGTTGCCCAGGATGAGGACCGTGCCCGAGGAAAGGCCCCGGTCCGCCAGGGACCGTCTCAGGGCTTCCCGCCGTCGCTTGTAGGCGCTTGAGTCGAACATGGCCTATCCTACGCTCGATCCGGCTTGAGCGCAAACCCCACTCGCACGGAGGTACCGCGGCCGGGGGCGGACTCGATGGTAAACTCGTCGGCGCTCCTGCGGGCGTTCGGCAGGCCCATCCCCGCCCCGAAACCCAGGGACCGGATCCACTCGTCCGCCGTGGAATACCCTTCCCGCATCGCCTGGTCCAGGTCCGGGATCCCCGGGCCCCGGTCCTCGGCGCGCACCTCGGCGCGGCCCGGTTCCAGGGTGAAGGTGATGGTGCCCCCCACCGAGTGGATGACCTGGTTCAGCTCGAGCTCGTAGCTCGCGACGGCCACGCGGCGGATGATCGCGGGATCCACCCCCCGGTCCTTGAGGGCTTTCTTGATGGCCCCGGAAGCCCGGCCGGCGTTCTCGAAATCGTAGCGCACCGTGGAGAAGGCCAGGCGGACCGTCTCGCCTCCGGGAGGCTCGGCGTTCTCCTTGAGCCGGGACTCCAGGCGCTCCACCTCCCGGTTCATCTCCACCAGGAGGGACCGGATGATGTCCGTGGGGGTCAGGATCCCGACGAGCTTCCCGGATTTGTCCAGGACCGGGAAGCGGCCGTACCGGTAGCGCTGGTGGTAGGTGATGGCGAAGGTCAGGGGCATGTCGTCCTCCAGGACGATCACGGACCGGGTCATCCGGCCTTCGGCCCTCTCCCCGATCCAGCCCCCGTCCAGGGCGGACAGGATGTCCCCGATGGAGACGATCCCGACCAGGCGCCCGGCTTCCACGACGGGCACCCCGGAGAAGCCCCGGTCCCGCATGGCTTCCTGGATGGACCGGAGGGTGTCCCCGGGGGCCGCGGTGACCGGGTCCGGGGTCATGACGTCCTTAACCTTCAGGCGATAGATGAGCTCCAGGACCACCTGGGGTCCCGTGTCGGTGTTGATGGGGATCGCGTCCATGCCCCGGATTGTGGCACGGATGAAGTCGTTTGGCAAACGTGACCCCTAGGGCAGACCCCGCAAACCCCACCAGGCCGGATACAGGAAGGCCGCGGCCGCGGCGGAGACCAGGGTCAGGGCCAGGCCGAACCGGAACACCGTCCCCCGGCCGTAGCGTCCCGCCTCGGCGCCCAGGAGCAGGACCACGTGGTGGAAGGGCAGGAGGAACTGGGTTGTCACGGAGACGAAGACCAGGAAGGCGACGGCCTCCGGGACTCCCGCCCCCTCCCCGACGGCCCTGAAGGCCGGGACCAGGACGGAAAGGGTGGTCATGTTGCTGCCCAGGACCATGTGGCCCGCCATGGAGACGCCGACGGTTCCCAGGGCCAGTCCCGGGGACCAGGCCCGCGGAAGGAGGGCCGCCAGGGCGGGGAAAATCCTGGCCGCTGTCCCGCTCCCCTCGAGCACGGCCCCTATCGAGGACGCGGCGGTCAGGAACAGGAGGAGCCCGGGATTGACGGCCTTGAGGTCCTTCGGCTCCAGGAGACCCAGGACGAACATCGCCCCCGTGCCCGCGGCGGCGATCCAGACCCCCCGTATCCCGTGCAGGCCCTCCAGGGCCCAGGCCGTCAGGACCAGGCCGATCAGGACCAGGTTCCGCCGGTCCGCCGACGAAAGCCGGGACGAGGCCGGGGCTGTCGCAGGAATGTCCGAGGCCGGCCTGCCGGTTCCCTCGGTCCGCGACGTCTCCGCGCCGCGGGCGTACTCCCGCCAATCCCTCCGCGCCATGAGCAGGAAGACGACCAGGGCCAGGGCCATGTGGACAAGCCCCGGGACCAGGAGCCGGGCCGTCCAGCCGCTCTCGCCCATGGACAGGCCGGAGAAGTTCAGAAAGGCGGGATTCAGGATCAGGTCCCCCCGGAGGAACAGGTTGTTCGCCAAGGCCGAGAACAGGTGGAGGGCGAACAACAGCCGCTCCTTCAGGCGGGCCGGAAGCCCCCGGGCCTCCAGGCACTCCGCGAAGATCCCGGACAGGATGATCACCCGGGAAAAGGGCTGGGGGATGAGGAAGACGAAGGCGGCCGAGGACAGGATCATGGCCGCCAGGAGCCGCCCGGGGGTTCCCGCCCGGCGGTCCAGGACGGGGAGTAGCAGCTTTCGGGCCAGGCCGCTCTTCACGATCCCCTGGGAGACCAGGAAGGCCAGGACGATGACGGGGAAGGACTCGGACAGGGGAAAGCGGAAGACCGACGCGGGAGCGGTCCGGCCGAAGGCCAGGAAGACGACCAGGAGGAACGCCGAGACCAGGGCTTTCGAAGCCGCTCCGGCGGTCCAGAAGCCCACGGCCAGAACGAGGGCCGCCGCGACGACGGTCTGCCCCGGGTCTAGGCCGAGGGGACGGAAGACCAGGACCGCCGCGGCGGGAAGGATCCCACCCAGGGAC
Source organism: Spirochaetota bacterium (assembly GCA_022703505.1). Lineage (GTDB taxonomy): Bacteria > Spirochaetota > Spirochaetia > Treponematales > UBA12059 > JAAYUR01. The sequence continues at coordinate 79,514 of JAKLDN010000005.1, forward strand.
TTGGCCGCGAGGCCGCCGAGCTTTCGAGGTTCGATCCGCAATCCCTTCCCGCTCCCGGGCCGCCCCTATCGGACCCGGAACGCTCGGCGGCCCGGGCTACTCTATCCTTTTCCGGTACTTCCCGTACAGCGCGGCGATCCAAAGGGCGCTGGTTCCCAGGCCCGCGACCAGGGCGATCCCGGACCGCGAGTTCCGCCCCAGCATGAGCTCCGCGGCCCAGTACTGGGGGAAGGGCCAGGCCGCAATCCGAAGAGGCAGGGCCAGGAGTACCGCCAGGGGAGCCAGGTCCAGGCCCCCCAGGGCCTTGAGGACCGATAGGCCCTCCACCTTGTCCGCCGCGAAAGCCGCCAGGAAGAGGCCGAAGAAGGCCGCCTGGGCCGCTCCGATGGCCGCCGCCCCGAGCTCCCGGCCGAGGTCCGGCCTCCCCAGCCCGAGGGCCCGGGCGGCCAGGACGCCCGCCAGGAAGGCCGCGGCGGAAAAGAGCCCCAGCCGGGCTCCCAGGTATCCGGCGCGGCCCGCGGGGGTCACCCCCCAGTACGCGGAGACCCCGTCGTCCCGGTCGTCCAGAAGCAGGAAGCCCGCGGCCATGCCGTAGAACATGCCGGGGAAGAGGAGGACCACGGCCCGGACGAGGTCCGCCCAATCCAGGAGGCGGAAGCCCAGGGCCCGCTCCAGGAAGCCCGAGAGGAGGGGCACCGCGAAACGGAGGACGAAGGCGGCCAGGAAGGGGATGAACGGGATGAAGGCCAGCAGGGGATCCCGGGCCAGCATCCGGATGTCCGCCGCGGCCAGGCGGGCCAGGTTGCGCGATACGCCGACGATGGGCTCCGTTCGAGCCTGGTCGGTGCCGGCGGGTTCTCGGCTTTCCATCTCACTCCCCCTTCGCGGCACGGACCGCGGGACCCAGGATCAGGGCCGAGGCCGCCGCGGTCCAGGCCAGGGCGGCCGCCGCGCCCGCGGCCAGTTCGGCTCCGGGAACGGGGGCGAACGCCGCCCGAGCCCAGAGAAAGGATCCCTCCGTCGGGGTCCATCGGGACAGGGCGGCCAGCCACCCCGGTATCCAGGGCTCCGCGGCGTAGCGGAGGATCGGCAGGGACAGGACCAGGAAGATCGGGATGGTCCCCACCAGGAAGCGATTCACGGTCCGGAGCCGCAGGGCCAGGGCCGCCCCGATCAGGGCGGAAGGCGAGCCTCCGGCTATGACCGCGACCGCCAGGGGCAGGGGCCGGAACCCGAGGCCCCGGTTGGACAGGGCCACCGCCGCTGCCATGCCGAAGGACAGGACCGAGAGATTCGCGGTCTTGACCAGGAAGTAGGTCCAGGGCGGCAGGGGGGAGACGAAGAGGGCCCGGAAGGTCCCCTGTGCCAGGTCCAGGCAGACGCTGGCGCCCGCGAAGAAGAAACAGAAGAAGGCCGCGTCGCTCCAGGCCAGGACCGGCAGGGCCGCGTCCGCCCAGGATGCCGGGAACGCCGAGAGGACGGCCGCGTAGACCAGGGCGACGACCAGGTACGCGATGGCGAAGCCGTGCCGCCACAGGAGGCGGAAATCGTTACGGATGAAGGGAAGGAGATTCATGCCAGCTCCCTTCCCGTCAGCTGGAGGAATATTTGGTCCAAGCTGGAATCCAGGGTGCGGACCCCCAGGAGGCCGGGTTTCCTCAGCTCCGCCCGGAAGGCTTCGTCCTCCGCCAGGCCGTCCAGGGGGTACTCCGGGGAGAGGAGGGAGGGCCCGTCCCGCTCCGGAGCTTCCCGCTCCACGACCACGGCGCGTTTCCCGTACCGGCGCTTCAGGGCGGCCGGGGAGTCGCAGGCCGCGATCCGCCCGTCCACCAGGAAGGCCACCCGGTCGCAGGCGGCATCCGCGGCGGCCATGTCGTGGGTGGTCAGGAAGACCGCGGCTCCGGCGGCGGCGCGCTCCCGGACGAGATCCCGGACCGTCCGGGCGTTGGCGGGGTCCAGGCCGCTCGTGGGCTCGTCCAGGAAGAGGACCCGGGGGCGGTGGATCAAGGCCCGGATCAGGTTCAGGCGCATCTTCATCCCCTTGGAGTATTCCGCCACCCTCCGGTCCGCGGCCTCCGCCAGCCCCAGGCGTTCCAGGAGTTCCCTAGGGTCGTCCTTGGGCCCCGGATAGAAGGAGGCGAAGAGCTCGAGGTTCTCCCGGCCCGTCAGCTTCTGGTAGAAACAGGGAAACTCGAAGGCCGCCCCCACCCGGGACCGGTAGGCCCCGTCCGCCCGGGAGGCCTCGATCCCCGACACGGCCGCCCGCCCGGAGTATCCCCCCAGGGATCCCAGGAGTATCCTCTGGGTGGTGCTCTTCCCCGCCCCGCTGGGGCCCAGGAACCCGAAAACCTCCCCGGCGGCCACGGAGAAATCTACGCCCCGGACCGCCTCGGCCTTGGCCCGGGGGTATGTGAACCGCAGACCCTTCACCTCGATCATGCCGCACCTCCCCCTGCCGCCAGGGCCCGGGCCAGGCCCCGGGCCGTCACGCTCCGCACGGCGCCGCCCACTTCCTCCGGGAACTCCCCGAGGCCCGCGGCCACAAGGAATACCGCGTAGCCCGCGGCGCCGACCTCCGCGTCCCGGACACCCTCGGCCAGGAGCCCCTCCCGCCGCCACTCCTCGGCGATCCGGGCGACCGCCCGGGCGTCCCGGGCCTCATGCTCCCGGATCCGCTCCGGGGGCAGGGCCCGGGCCAGGCGTTCCACGGTCCGCATGTCCATGCGTCGAAGCGCGGGCTCCGAGGAGGCCATCTCGAAGGCTTCCGTGAAAGCCCTCTCCAGTCGCTCCGCCGGGGAACCCGGGCCCGCCACGGCGCCCGCGAACCGCCCACGGTATCGGTCCTCGATGGATTCCAGGGCCTCCAGGAAGAGGTGTTCCTTTGTCGGGTAGAAGGCGTAAAAGGAACCCTTCGCGATGTCCGCGGCCCGAGCCAGGCTTTCCACGCTGGCCGCGGTCAGGCCCCCCCGGGCCAGGGCGTCCAACGCCGCGGCCCGGAGCCGCTTCCGGATCGTATCCCGTTCCCTCTCGCTGAATCCCGCCGGCATGCGGCCTCCTTGTTCCATCGACCCCGCCCGATTCGCCGGGAACGGCCCGGGGTGATCGTGCGCGCATATGACCATTTATACCAATCTGGTCATATGGTAAATCATACATGGATTCCCGTCAAGGGGGAGCGGATGGCACGGCGGGGCCGCGGCCGATCCCGGGTCCCGGCCGGTCTCGTGCACGATATGCGAACTACACATACTGCCGGCCCGGGACCACCTATGCGAACTTCAGATAACACGCCGACCCCGTGATATATACGAAGTGCGGCCCGGCAAGCTCCGGATCCGCCCCTAGACCCGCCTAGGAGTTTGTCGGGCTTGCCCACGAAAATAATAGAAAATCGCATTTGTGCGATTTTTCTACCTTGCAAACTCCAAAGGAGCCGGATAATCGGGTTTTTTTGCGCCTATCGGCGCTAAAAACCACAAGTCCGACAGGCTCCTAGGAATCCCTTGGGATTTGAAACCCTCCCTGTTGCCAGTAGTTTCCAGGATGACCGATACTAGTCTTGGGGGTAGCCATGAAACGGTGGACCGCGGCCTTCGTTCTCGCCTGCGCGCTCGTGTCCGGACTGGCGGCGGAACGGTTCGAGCACAAGTTCCGTGCCGGGGAGAAGTACCGCTTCCTCTCCACCGCCGAGGAGGATGTCTACTACAACCGGGCATTCTCCCACCATGCGGAGATCGTGAACAGGATTTCCTTCGAGGTCCCGCAGGCGTTCGAGGACGGCTCGGGCCTCCTGCGGGGAGAGTTCACCATGTCGACCCGGGTGAAGGGTCTGGAAGCCTTCGTCGAGGACCAGCGCTACGAATCCGAATACCGCCTGACCCGGAACGGGATCTATGACATCGCCCCCCGGTTCTACATGCCCGTGGTCCGGAACGTTCCCACGTTCCCGGACCGGGACCTGGCCCCCGGGGACACCTGGGCCGCTCCCGGGGAGGAGAAGCACGACTTCCGCAAAGAATTCGGGATCCCCGATCCCTTCGTCATCCCCTTCAACGCCGGCTACACCTACGTCGGCCCGGAGACCCGGGACGGGATCGACGTACGGGTGATCAAGGTCTCCTACACCATCTTCCACCGCCCCCCGGAACCCCTGATCCACTCCGGAATCTTCCCCACCCAGATAGCGGGCTGGTCCGAGCAGACCCTCTACTGGGACCCCCTGCGCGGGGGACTCCACTCCTATGAGGAGCGCTTCCAGTTCGTCTTGGAACTGTCCAACGGGACCACCGTCGAATTCCGCGGGAAGGCCGCCTCCCGGATGCTGGAGGCCCCGCCCCTCGACCGCGAGGCTCTGACCCGGGAGCTCCAGGAGGCCACGAAGGACCTGGAAAACGTGACGGTCCAGGCCGGGGACGAGGGTGTGACCATCACCATCGAGAACGTCCAGTTCGAGGCGGACTCCGCGCGCCTCCTGCCTTCGGAACAGGAGAAGCTCGGGCGGATCGCGGAGATCCTGAAGGCCTATCCCGAGCGGGACATCCTGGTGGAGGGGCACACCGCCCTGGCGGGCACCGCCGCGGGTCGTCAGAAGCTCTCGGTGGAGCGGGCCGCCGCCGTGGCGGACCGACTCGTCCGCCTGGGGGTCCGCACCCCGGATCGCATCGTAGTCCGGGGCTGGGGCGCGGAACGGCCCATCGACACGAATTCCACCGAGGCGGGGAGGTCCCGGAACCGCCGGGTGGAGATCACCATCCTGGAAAATTGATCCCGGCGGCGGCCTAGCAGGGTGTTGAAAAAGGCTACAGAGCCTTTTTCAACACTACCTTAATGTCGCAATTGCGCAGAGAACCGCAAGGTTCTCGAGCAATTGCATAGCAGGTTGTTGAAATGCTTCGAGTATTTCAACAACCTGCTAGGCCTCAGTCCCAGCCGAGGACGAAAACAGCGGCCCTATCCGGGACCAGGAGGCGTGCGGCAGGGGCCTTCGGCCGGTCCGGGGAGGAGCCTTCGAGGGTCTCATCCGCATTCCGGGGGATACGCCGCGGCGTGCCCCGTCCTCCCGCGCCGCCGGCCGCCCGCTCGGCGATCAGCCCGTCCAGGAGTTTCCGGTACACCGCCTCGTCGTCGTCGGCCGCCCGGGAGAATCCGGAGGGAGCGTCGTCCGAGCCGGCACCCCCGGCACCGAAGGCGGCCACCTCCCGGAGGACCTCCTCCGCCAGGGCCCGGGCCCGGCCGGGTGCCGCCTCTAGCTCGATCCGGAACTCCCCGGAGCCGGGTTGGTCCGGCCACTCCTCCCAGACGCAGTACACGTCGTAGGTGTCCGCGAGATCTTCCCGGATACGGCGGAAGAGCCGGGTCTCCAGGGCGCGAGCCAGGGGTTCCAGTCGGAGGGCGTCGGAATCCGAGAGGCCCCGGAGAGGCCACAGGACGAGTATCCGGCCCCGGGGATGGTTCCCGGAATCGATCCCGCGCAGGCCCGGCGCAGGGGCGGGAGGCGGCGGCGGGACGGGCTCCCGGATTCCGGCTGCCGGGAGGGCTCCCAGGTGCTTCCGGGCCGAGCGCTCGGCTTCGGCGAGGTCGAAGTCCCCGACCGCCAGGAACTCGAAGTCCCCGGGATTTCCGAAGCGGTCCTCCCAGGCGGCCCGGATCGCCTCGGCCGTCCAGGTCTCGAGCTCCGCGGGATCCGCGCGGGCGGGATCGGACGACTCCACGACGGCCCGGAACTCGGCCTCGGGGCCGGCCTCCAGCCGGAGCTCCTCGGCCCGGGCCGCCGCGGCCTTGCGGAGGGCGCCGGGATCCGGTGCGGGGGGCCGGAAAGAGGCGGCCAGCAGGCGGAAGAGGAGATCCAGGTCCCCGGAACCGCCGTCGACCTCGACCGTTTCCTCCCGAAAGGCCGTGTCGGCCCGCCAGGCTGCCCAGGTGCCCGCCAACGCGGCCCGCAGGTCCGCGGTCGAGTGTCCCGGATACCCCGCCCGGGCCAGGATCGCGGGCACCTCGTCCGCGGCGGCCCGGCGGGCGGCGGGAACGGCGGCCAGCCCCCCGGGGGACCAGGCGCCCAGGTAGGCCCAGCCCTCGCCGGAGCCGGTAGCCCGCATCCGAACCCGGATCCCGTTCGCCAGGACCAGGTCGACCGTTCCGTCGGGAAGCACTACCCGGGTCGAGGCCCGGGCCCGCGGGATTCCGGCACCGCCCCCCTCTCCGGAGCTCGCGGAAGACCCGGTCCCGGAAAGCACCCCCGACGCGGCCGGCTCGGTGCCGCGCCCGGAACCCCGCCGGAGGGCGGTCCCGACGCTCCGCCCCTCGCCGAGCCCCTCCAGGTAGGCCGAGGCCAGATCCCCGTCCCCGGGGTCTCCCGTCCCGGGACGGACCACGGACAGGATCCCCGCCTCGAGATCCGGAAGATCGCCCCGGGAAACGCCCGGAGCCGGGGCATCGCCCGCCAGGGCGGCTCCTCGCAGCCGGGCCTCCAGGTCGTCCGCCCGGCCCGGGTCCAGGGAGGCGTCTCCATAGAGGAACTGCCGGATCGCGGACTCGACCGCCTCGTAGGCGTCGGGATCCGGGTACGGAAGGGTCAGGCCGGCCTCGAGGGTCGCGGTATCCGCTTCCTCGGGATCTCCTCCGGAGGCCCGCAGGGCCCCGAGCTCCCGGCCCAGGGAACGCAGGGCCTCCGGCTCGGACCCGGGCGGACAGGACACGGACACCCGCCACAGGCGCTCCCCGAACCGGTCCTCCCGGCGCTCCGAACCCAGGTAGATCCACGGGACCGAGGGGTCGGCCCCCAGGTCCGCCAGGCGCCCCGCCAGGATCCTCTCCGAAAGGCGGGCCCGGTACTCGACCGCCCAGTCCGCCCTGGTCCGGAGGGCCCGGGCGGGTTCCCGGAACGCGAGGCTCAGCTCCGTCCGGGTCCGGCGGGCGTCCCGGTCCCGGATCACCCGGACGCCCGGCCGCGGATCGGACTTCAGGAGGGCCGGCGCCCGGACGGGCCGGGACCGGCCTTCGAGGTCCGCAAAGGCTTCCGTCAGGGCCCGCCGCGCCTCCGGGGCCTCGAAGGGGCCCGCGGCGATCACGGCCATTCGGCCGGGAAGGTACTCCCGGAGGTAGAAGGCCCGGAGGGACTCCGCCGAGGCCGCCTGCACCGACTCCGGGATGCCCAGGATGCCCCGGTCCGCCAGGGGTGTGCCCCCGTACAGGGCTTCCTCCTCCCTCGCCGCCGATCTGTCCTCAGGGGTGTCGTACTCCCGCAGTTCCGCCCGGATGACGCCTTTCTCCCGTTCGACCTCCCCCGGTTCGAGGCTCAGTTCCGAGGCCCACTGCCGCAGGATTCCGAAGCCCAGGGCCAGGGCGTCCCCGCGGTCCGGGGGGAGTGCGGCCGGGAGCTCCAGGTGGTAGACCGTGCAGTCCGGGTAGGTGAAGGCGTTGAGCTCCAGGTCGAGGCCCCCGTCCAGGGAGCCCAGGAGGTCGTCCAGGGTATTCCCGGGGTAGGCCGCGGTCCCGTTGAAGGCCATGTGCTCGGTGAAATGGGCGTAGCCCCGCTCCTCCTCGAGTTCCCGGGCGGAGCCCGCCGCTACGACCAGCCGGAACACCAGGCGATCCTCGGGCCGCTCCGTCGGGCGCAGGTACCAGGACAGCCCCGAGGGGAGGGAGCCTATCGCCAGGCCCCGGTCCGGGGGGAGGGCGCCGGAGTTCCCGGTGAAGGAGCACAGGGCCGCGGCACCGGCGAACGCCGCCGCGGCCGCCGCACGGGCGGTTTTTCGGGCGGCGCCCCGGCGGGGGGCGGTTCGAAGCCCGATCACGGCATCAGGGAGTCCGGCCCGCGGCCCGGGCGTCCGCCTCCGCGGTCAGGCGGGTCAGGTCGAACTCGTAGGGCATCTTGGTGGGCCGGCCCTCGCTATTGACGAACCCCCAGTCCAGGTCCGCGACGGCCAGGACGGCGTCTCCCCGGCGTACGACCTGGCGCATACGGCCGCTCAGCTTCCGGGACGTGACGGTCTCGGATTCAATCGTCAACTCGTCCTCCATGAAGGCCGGGGACTTGTACTCGATGCAGACCTTGGTGACGTAGAGTCCGTACCCCGCGGCGATGAGACCCTTGTAATCCAGCCCCATGGCATGGAGGAGCTCGCCCCGGGCCACCTCCAGGTAGTGGAGGTAGTTGGCGTTGTTCACGTGCCCGTAGGCGTCGCACTCGTAGGACCGAACGGTCAGTTTCGTGACGTGGATCATGGGGCGAGTATGGCGGAATCGGGCCGTTTCCGCTACAGTGGCCGGAACGCCGCGGCCCGCGCCGGACCCCGTACCGAGGGGAGCCCGGGCGACTTTCCCGCATCCTTCCCGCGGCGGCCGGAGGCACCATGCGTCCCTTCCTGGACGATCTCGCTCCCGCCGAGCTCCGGGTCCTGGCCCGGATCCGCCTGGCGGTGACCGCCCGACTCGTGGCCGCCGCGGCCCCCCTGGACCCCGCCGTCCGGGAACTCTCCGCCCGCCCCTTCCGCCTGGCCCTAAAGGTTCCCGGCCTTCCCCGCGCCCTGGTGGCCGGCCTGGACGGCCGAGTCTCGGCCTGGGCCGGAGGGGAGGCCCCGCCCCTCCGTCTGCCCGCGGACCTCACCCTACTCTTCCCCTCGGCCCGGGACTGCGCCCGGGTCCTGGACGGGGTCCCGGGCAGGGTCCTCCCCGTCCCGGGCGGCTTGCACGCGGGCCGGGCCCTCCGGTTCTTCCGGGCCGCCGCGGCCGCCGCCCCCCGGATCCTCAAATCCCCGGAAACCCCGCCGGCGGTACGGGCGGCCCTCCTTTTGGAAGCGGCGGTGTCCGCCCTGGTCGAGACCGCCGCCGCGGACCCCTACGTAGCCCCGAAGTTGGAGCACGCCCCGGACGGCCTCGTGGTCGTGGATGCCGGGGAGGGGGTACGCCGGGCTCTTCGGAAGGAGGGCACCCGGCTCCGGCTGGTGCCGGTTCCCGGAGAGGACCCCGGATCCGCCGGGGCCGAGCCGCCGGACGGGACGGATCCGGCGGGCGCGGGCCGGCCCGGCGGAGGCCGGGCGGAAGCCGCCCGGGCGGATGCCGTCCGAATCGACGCGATCCTCGCCTTCCGGGATCCGGGGGCGGCGGTGGCCGTCCTGTCCGGGAAAAAGTCCGCCGTCACCGCCCTGGGGGCCTGCGAGGCCTCGATCCGGGGTCTCGTGCCCCTGGTGCAGGGGCTCTTCGCGGTCCTGGACCGGGCTTCGCGTTACCTGGCCGTCAAGGCCGACAAGGAGGCCGGACATGGCCGCTGACCGCTTCGCACGATCCAAGGCCGTCTTCGAGCGGGCCGCCCGGGTCATCCCCGGCGGCATCTACGGGACCAAGAGCCCGGGCTTCCTCCTGCCCGGCAAGTTCCCCTACTACATCGAGAGCGCCTCGGGGTCCCGGATCACGGACGCCGACGGGAACGTCTTCGTCGACTACCTCTGCGGCTTCGGGAGCCAGATCGTGGGCTACGGCAACCCCGCGGTGGAGAGGGCCGGGTCCGAGCGCTCCGCCCGGGGCGACCTCCTCAACCAGCCCTCCCCCCTGATGGCGGACCTCGCGGAGCGCCTGGTCTCCCGGATCCGGGGCATGGACTGGACGGTTTTCGCCAAGAACGGCACCGACGCCACCACCCTGGCGGTCTCCCTGGCCCGGGTGCACACCGGCAAACGGGTCGTGATCGCCGCGGAGGGGGCCTACCACGGGGCGGCCAACTGGTGCTCCTCGAACCTCTTCCCAGAGCTGGCCCCGGACCGGGCGGACGTGGCCCTATTCCGGTACAACGACCTGGAGGGTCTGGAAGCCCTCTTCCGGCGGCACCGGGGGAACGTGGCCTGCGTGATCCTGACCCCCCACCACCACCCCGCCTTCCGCCCCCAGGTCCTGCCGGATCCCGAGCTCTACCCCACGGTTCGCCGCCTCTGCCAGGCCGAGGACGCCCTCTTCGTGATGGACGACATCCGGGACGGATTCCGCCTCCACCCCGAGGGAAGCCACGTCCGCTTCGGCGCCGAGCCCGACCTGGTCTGCGTGGCCAAGGCCCTGGCCAACGGCTGGCCCCTGGCGGCCCTCCTGGGCACCGGGCGGGTTCGATCCGCGGCGGACTCCTTCTTCATCACCGGCACCTACTGGATGTCCGGGGCCCCCATGGCGGCCGCCCTGGCCTGCCTGGACGAGATGGAACGCATGGGCGGCGTCGGACGCATGGAGGCCCTGGGCACGGCCCTGCGGGAGGGACTGGAATCGGCGGGGCGGGAGGCGGGCTTCAGCGCCCGGGTCTCCGGACCTGCGGCCATCCCCTACCTCACCTTCGACGAAGACCCCGACCTCTACCTGAACCAGCGCTTCTGCGGAGCCATGGCGGACCGGGGTTTCTTCCTGCATCCCCACCACAACTGGTTCGTATCCCTGGCCCACTCGGAGGCGGACATCGCGGCCACCGTCGAGGCCGCCCGGGAGGTCTTCGTGGAGATGAGCGGTGAACGATAATTCCAACAAGATGGACAAGATGAAGAAGGATGAACAAGATCAAAGGATACGTTGATCCTCAATTCCATCTCCCATCCTGTTAATCTTGTCCTATCATGTTCATCCTGTTGGATCTAGGGTTCCAAATCGCTCCTGATGTATGCCCGTGGTGAGTTCCTGATATGTGCTATTGGATATAAAAGTCTATCGACCATTAGACGGCGGAAGCGTCTCCCAGTAGGGCCGGGCACGGCCCGCGGCCAGGGCCTCCCGCAGGGCTTCAAGTCGAACGGTACCGTCCCCGGAGCGCCAATCCTCGGGGAGTTCGAGGACGAAGGGCCGGCGCCCGACGTGCTCGGGGTGGTGGGCGTCGGATCCCGAGATCACCGGGTAGCCCCGCGCCTCGCCGCGGACCTGCGGATGCAGGGCCTCCACGGCGGCGTAGGGCCCCTCGGGGAGGAAGCCCAGCTGGGCCAGGGCCCCGAACGCGAGGCGGTCGATGTGGGCGGGGATCACCAGGGCGCCCCGGCTGTCCGCCTCGAGGCAGAGCTCGTCCCAGCCCAGGTCCAGGGCCGCCCCGAGGTAGAGCACCGGGAGGTCCAGGACGTTGTCCTCCGCGTCCACCACGGCCTGATCCCCCAGTAAGCGGGGATCGTAGGGCAGACGGGGCAGGTGCCCCTGCAGGAATTCCGAAAAAGCGAGGGACTCCTCCACCGTTGCGAAGAGAGCGAGGACGTGGGCCTCCTCGGCGCTGGTCGCCTCCACGCCGTAGAGGGCGGCCAAACCCTCCCGGCGGCAGCACGCCCGGAAGGCCGGGGCGTTCCGGGCGGAGTTGTGGTCCGTGAGGGCCACCAGGTCCAGACCCCGGTCCCGGGCCCGGCGGGCCAGGACGGCGGGGCTCAGATCCAGGCTCCCGCAGGGGGAAAGGCAGGAGTGGTTGTGCAGGTCCGCCCGGACGAGGGGCACCGCCCGCCTCCGCTACGGCGCGTCCCCGCGCAGGGCGGCCCAAAGACGGCCGGAGACCTCGAACTGGGTCTCGGAGGTCGAAAAGAGGGGGATGCCCTCCGCCCGGGCGGCCTCGACCATGTCCGGGGGTACGGGCCGGTCGTTGCAGAGGATCACCGCCGCCAGCCCCAGCATGGAGGCCACGGCCACGGTGTTCTTGTGGGCCTGGATCGTGATGAGCGCGTACCCTTCCCCGGCCTTGCTCATGACGTCGGACAGCAGATCGGAGGTATAGCCCCCCCGAATCTCCTTGGACGCCCATCCGTCGTACACGGGAGCGCAGGGGATCGCGGCGGGCAGGTCGGACGTCTTCATGGTTGCCTCCGTCGGGCGAATGCGTAAATTTTTATCTATTGTACGGAAAACCGGCGGCCGAGGGAAGCCCCGGAGGCGGGGGCCGCCCTCCTTGTCCGGCCGCCTAGGCCGTGGTAGATTCCTTCCATCGGACGGGGAGTAGCCCGCCGCCGGGCCGCGGGTCCGGCGGAAGAACCCGCCGTCAGGACGGAGCCTTCCCGGCTCCCGGCGGTTCGAGTCCCGGAAACGGGACGGGGCAAGACCGTACGGGCGCGCCCGTTTCGGCGCGTCGAGTACGGGTCCGTTCCCGAGCCGGAGCGGAGCCTTCGCGAGGAGGATGCCTCCGTGAAGATCTTCATCCTGGCCGTGGCCGCCGCCATGTACGGCCTGGTCATCGTGTTTCCCCACCGCAAATCCGTCGTCGCCCTGGCCTCTGCCGCCGCCCTCCTGGCGGCGGGATTCCTGATTCCCGGGGAAGGCGGACTGACCCTCCGCCGCGCCCTGCTGGAGCTGGTGAACTGGAACATCCTGGCCATCTACGTCGGAAGCCTGGTGATCGCGGACCTCTTCATCTACTCCCGGGTCCCCGCGGTCCTGGCGGACCGGGTGGTGGAGAAGGCCCCGACCCTGGGGATCGCCATCACCGCCATCCTGGTGATCACGGGCCTGGTCTCCGCCTTCGTGGAGAACGTTGCCACCGTCCTCCTCATGGCCCCCATCGCCCTTGCCATCTGCCGCCGGATGGAGCTGGATCCCGCCCCCTTCCTGATCGGACTCGCGGTGATGGCCAACCTCCAGGGCACCGCGACCCTCGTCGGGGATCCCCCCTCCATGATCTTCGCCAGCTATGCCGATTACGGATTCAACGACTTCTTCTTCAAGGACGGCCTGCCGTCCATCTTCTTCGCCGTCCAGGCGGGGGCCCTCGTGGGTGCGCTCTACTTCTTCGTGTACTTCCGGAAGCTCGGGAAGGTCCGGATGGACCTCCCCTACGAGCGCATCGTCTCCTGGGTCCCCACGATCCTCCTGGTCGCGATGATCGCGGGACTGGCCCTGATCTCCTTCCTCTCCGGGGAGGGCCTCCACGCGACCTCGGGGCTCCTCTGCCTGGCCCTCGGCTTCGCGGGCCTGCTCTGGTTCGTGTCCATCCGGAGGGAGCCGGCCTCCAAGGCCGTGGACCTGGTGAGGCGCCTGGACTGGGAGACCATCCTCTTCCTGATCGGGGTCTTCATCGTGGTGGGAGCCATCGGGGACGCTGGCATCCTGGACGACGTCGCAACCTGGATGAGCGCCGCGATCGGAGGCCGCGTCTTCCTGGGGTTCGCCGCCGTCGTGGCCGTCTCGGTCCTGATCTCGGGCTTCGTGGACAACGTGCCCTACATCATCGCCATGCTCCCCGTGGCCGGGAAGCTGGCCTCCTCCGCGGGGATGCCCGACGAGGTACTGATGTTCGGGCTCCTGATCGGGTCCTGCCTGGGGGGCAACCTGACCCCCTTCGGGGCCTCCGCCAACGTCGTGGCCGTGAGCCTGGTGAAGAAGGCGGGCCGGCACGTGGGCTTCCTGGAATGGGTCCGGATCGCGGGCCCCTTCACGGTGCTCACCACGATCGCCTCGGCCCTCTTCGTCTGGTTCGTCTGGGGCTGAGGCCGGCCCCGGATACGCCGCGGGTCCGGAATCCGCGGCCGTCCGCTACTCCGCCTACCCTCCCGCGAGGATCCGCACCGCCTGGGCCAGGGCTATGCCCAGGTAGTTGCCCACGGCGTAGCCGATGACCCCCGTCGTGATCCCCGCGGCGATGACCCGCCGGTTCCCGATGGCCACCGCCGCGACGCCCACGAAGGGCGGCGAGCATATCGCGGACACGGAGACCGCCAGGGTCGTGTCCACGTCGATGCGGAACAGGGCGGACAGGAGCACGTGGAGCAGGAAGGCGCCGAACAGGGTGAGGGCGGTGAAGAGGAACACCGCGGGTGCCGCCCCGAAGAGCCGGGAGAAGTTGCCCATGGCCCCCACGGCCACGCAGAAGACGTACAGGATGTACTCCCCGAGTTCGAAGGTCTTCGGCGTGTTCCGGATCTTCGGGACGAGGGAGGCGGCCAGGCTCAGGGTGGTGATGGCGAGGATCACCGTCGCGGTCTCCCAGTCCTTGGGTACCAGGAAGGACAGCCCGAGCCCCGCCGCGACCACCAGGACCGCCAGCCCGAAGGCCGCGGCCAGGGGTCCCCGGGTTCCGCGCCGGACCAGGTCGCCCAGGCGCGTCGGGGGCGGCTGAATGTCCGCCGACTCCGGGCCCCCCGCGGCATAGGCGGGCAGGAAACGCCCCAGGAGAGGCTTGGCGGCGGTCATCACGAAGAAGAGGTAGACCGCGGACAGGACGATGTCCGAGGCGTGGACCGCTAGATAGAGATTCTGGTCCACCGCCAGGGCCGTCTTGAGGGCCGCCAGGTTGGGAGTCCCGCCGGTATACAGGCCCACCAGGAGGCCCGTTAGCTTCCAGGACTCGCCGCCCGCGGGATTCAACAGGAAGACGGCGGCCGCGGACACCAGGGCCACGGAGACACCCGCCAGGACGAAGGACAGCCCCGCCCGGCCCGCCAGGCTCCTCCACTTGGAGAGGTCCACGGAGAACAGGAGGAGGGGAATGGAGAGGGCCACGGCGGCGGTGGAGATCCCGTCCAGGACCCCCGCGACCCGGTCGGGCAGGATGCCCAGGTTCCCCAGGACCAGGCCCGCGACGTAGCAGACGATCACGGGGCTCCATTCCCGGAAGAGGGACACCCTCTCCTTCAGGATCAGGGCGATGCCGGGGAATACGAGGGCGAAGGCGGCTACGGCGGCTTCGGGCATGGGGGGACTCCTTGGGGGGGAAGGATAGCCTGAGGGACAGTGGACTGTAAACGGTGGTCGGTGGACGGAAGTGAGCCTTTACTGCGTATACTTGACTACGCTTCGGCGTTCAAGGTGTCCGCCGCGGTAGTCTCATTTCCGTTTACCGTCCACGGTTCACCGCTCACCGACCAGACACTTCGGCCCTCTCCCGATCAGGTCCCGGCGGCCCAGGAGCTCCAGGGCCTCCCGCACGAGCTTCCGGTTCTCGGGCTTCCGGTACTGGAGGAGGGCCCTCTGGAGGGCCCGCTCCCGCTCGCCCCGGGCCACGTAGACCGCCTCGCCCGTGAGAGGATCCCGGCCGGTCCGGAACATGACCGTGGACCGTGTCCCCGGGGTCGGGTAGAAGTCCTGGACCTGGTCCGGTGAGAACCCCGAGTCCCGAAGGTATTCCGCCAGCTCCAGGGCATCCGCCAGGGTCGCCCCGGGGTGGGCGGAGATGAAGTAGGGGATCAGGTACTGTTTGAGGCCGTACTCGCGGTTCAACTCGGCGAAGCGCCGGGCGAAGGTGTCGTAGACCCTCCTGGGGGGTTTGCCCATGAGGGAAAGGACCCGGTCCGAGACGTGCTCCGGGGCTACCTTGAGCTGGCCGGAGACGTGGTGCTCCACGAGCTCCCGATAGAAGCCGTCGTCGGGGTCCAACATCAAGTAGTCGAAACGGATCCCGGACCGGACGAAGACCTTCCTGACCCCCGGCAGGGATCGGAGGCGACGGAGCACGGCGAGATAGTCCGAATGGTCGACCTTGAGGGAGGGGCAGGCCTCGGGGGCCAGGCAGCGCCGGTCCGGGCAGGCCCCGTGCTTTTCCTGGCGGGCGCAAGCGGGGGCCCGGAAGTTGGCGGTGGGGCCGCCCACGTCGTGGATGTAGCCCTTGAATCCCGGCAGGGCCGTCAGGACCCGGGCCTCCCGCTCCAGGGAGTCCGCGGTCCGGGCCTGGACGATCCTGCCCTGGTGGTAGGCCAGGGAGCAGAAGGAGCAGGATCCGAAGCAGCCCCGGGCCGAGGCCAGGGAGAAGCGGACCTCCTCCAGGGCAGGAACGCCCCCGAGCCCCTCGTACATCGGATGGGCTGCCCGCTCGTAGGGGGCCTCGTACAGGCGGTCCAGGGCATCCGCGGCCAGGGGGAAGGCGGGAGGCTCCTGGACCACGAAGCGGCCCTCGGACTCCTCCACGAGAACTTTCCCCGAGTACGGGTCCGCGTTGAGGTGCTGTAGGCGGAAGGACTCGGCGTAGGCCGCGAACCCCGGCTCCCCCGGGGCGGAGACGGCGGTCCAGGGCGGCAGCTCGACGGCCCCGGCGGGCAGATCCTCCCTCCTAGAGGTTCTCCATGCGGTCCCCCGGACGCCCCGGATCCCGGGGGCGGGCTCTCCGGCGGCCAGGCGGCGTGCGATCTCGAGGAGGGCCGTCTCCCCCATGCCGTGGACCAGGAGGTCCGCCTTGGCGTCCAGGAGCACGGACCTCCGCATCGTGTCGGACCAGTAGTCGTAGTGGGAAAAACGTCGCAGGGACGCCTCGATGCCCCCGATCACCACGGGCACGCCCTTGAAGGCCTCCCGGCACTTGGCCGCGTAGGCGATGACCGCCCGGTCCGGCCGGGCGTTGCGCCGCCCCGCCTTCCCGGGGCCCAGGGTGCCATCCCCCCGGAGACAGAGCTCCGGCCGGCCTCCCGGGGCATAGTCGTCCTCGGACCGGGGTTTCCGGGCCGCCGTGTACGAGGAGACCATGGAGTCCAGGGCCCCCGCCCCGACCAGGAAGGCCAGCCGGGGAGGCCCCGCCAGGCGGAAGGCTTCGACGTCGTCCGGGTCGGGCCGGGCCAGGACCGCGACGGAGTAGCCTTCGGCCTCCAGCAGACGCCCCAGGAGGGCGGCGGCGAAGGCGGGGTGGTCCACGTAGGCGTCCCCGGTGACGAGGACGAAGTCGGCTTGGGCCATCCCCCGGGCTTCCAGGTCAACCCGGGACACGGGGAGGAAGGGCATGGGAGGAGTATACTATACTCCCCCCATGAACCCGGAACCTTATTTCCTGCCCCTGACGAGTTCCACCCTGGTCCTGGCCGCGGGACTCCTGGCGGCCCTGCTGGCGGTCGTCCTGGCCCTTGGCCTCCTGGTCGGACGGCGCGCCGGCCGCCTGGAGGCGGAACGGGGCCTTGAAGATCGCATCGCCGCGGAGCGGGAGGACGCGGTGAAGCGGTCCCGGGCGGTCCTGGGGGGCCTCGCGGCGGAGCAGGCGGCCCCCTACCTGCCCGGCTTTCCCGCCGACCCCGGGGACCTCCGGTTCATCGGCAAGCCCGTGGACTTCGTGGCCTTCGCCGGGGCCTCCGGGGGGGAGGTCCGGGAGGTCCTCTTCGTGGAGGTGAAGTCCGGTTCCGCCTCTCCCAGCCGGGTCGAGCGCAGCCTCCGGGACGCGGTGCGGGCCGGCCGGGTCCGCTGGGCGGAGTACCGGGTTCCGGCGCCGGGTGACGCGCCGGTCGCCACACCGGAATTGACCCGGCCCGCCTCCGGCGGCTAGGATTCCCCATGCCCGCGCCTCCCGTACCCCCCGCAGCGGCCTCCCTCGCCCTGATCGGCCTCCCGGCCTCGGGGAAATCCACGGTGGCCCGGATCCTGGCCGGCCGCCTGGGCATCCCCGCCCGGGATTTGGACCAGGAGATCGCGGACGAGGCGGGACGGGACATCCCCGGGATCTTCGAGGCCGAGGGGGAGGCGGGCTTCCGGGATCGGGAGAGCCGGGCCCTTCGGGGAGTCGCGGAGGGAGCCCCCTGCGTCCTCGCGGCGGGGGGCGGTGTCGTGGTCCGGCCCGAAAACCGAGAGCTCCTGCGGACGGTGTTTCGGACGGTCTGGCTCCGGGTCTCCCCGGAAACGGCGGCGGCCCGGGCCGCGGGGGGCTCGCGCCCCCTCCTGGCCGGGGGCGCCCCGGAGGCCCGGATCCGGGACCTGTACGACCGACGGGCGGCCCTCTACGCCGAATGCTCGATTCTATCCGTGGACACCGAGGGCCGGAGCCCGACGGCTGTGGCGGAGGACATCCTTGACCAGATCCGTTGAGCCCTCGAACGTGGCCGGCGTCCTGAAGGCGCCCTCCTCCAAGAGCTCCCTCCAGCGGGCCCTGGCCTGCGCGGCCCTGGCGCCGGGTGTCTCGGAGATCGCGGAGGCCACCTGGTCCGCGGACTCCCTCGCGGCCTGCTCCGCGGCCCGGGCCCTGGGTGCCCGGATCGAGCGCGGCCCGGACGGCGCCTCGGTCCGGGGCATCCCGCCCGCGGCCTTCTCGGACCCGGGGATGCCGGGCGAAGCGCCGCTCGCTCTCCCCTGCGGGGAGTCCGGCACGGCCCTCCGGATGCTCACCGCCGTGGCGGCCCTCTTCCCCCGGGAGATCGTCCTTTCCGGCGAAGGCACCCTGACCCGGCGTCCCGTCGGCCCGGTCGAGGAACCCCTGCGGGCCCTGGGGGCGGAATGCGCCACAACGGGAGGCTTCACTCCGGTTCGGGTGCGGGGCCCCCTCCGTCCGGGCCGGGTCCGGGTGGACGGGAGCGGCAGCTCCCAGTTCCTCACGGGTTTGCTCATCGCCCTGCCCCTGGCGCGGACGCCGGGATCCGGCGGGGCCCGGGGCGGCGCCGCCCCGGGGTCCCCGGACGCAGCCTCCGTGATCGAGGTCGAGAACCTCGTGAGCCGAGGTTACGTGGACCTGACCCTGGACGTGATGCGGGCCTTCGGGGTCCGGGCCGAACGCAGCGCGGACTACTCGGAGTTCCGTATTCCCGGGGGCCAGACCTACGGTTCCGCGTCGTACCGGACCGAGGGGGACTGGAGCGGGGCCGCCTTCCTCCTGGTGGCCGGTGCCCTGGCGGCCCGGTTTGAGCCTTTGGAGGTCACGGGACTCGACCCCGCCTCCTCCCAGCCCGACCGGGCGGTCCTGGACGCACTCCGGACCGCGGGCGCGAACCTGGAGCTCGCGGCCGGCTCGATCCGGGTCCGGGCCGCTCCCCTCCGGGCTTTTTCCTTCGACGCCACGGACCGGCCGGACCTCTTCCCGCCCCTGGCAGCCCTGGCGGCCTTCTGCGAGGGAACCACGGCCCTCACGGGGGCGGGCCGCCTTCGGGCCAAGGAGAGCGACCGTGCGGCCGCCCTCGCGGAGGAGCTCGGAAAGCTGGGGATCCGGATCGAAGTGGAGGGAGACCGGATGCTCGTGCGGGGACGGGGATCCGGATCCGCGGGCCGGCCCGGCGGGGAGGCCGGAACCTCGAGCCCGGGCGGGACTGCGACCGGCGAGGCATCTGTCGTGGATTCCCGGGGGGACCACCGCATCGCCATGGCCGCCGCCGTGGCGGCCCTGGCCGGTGCCGGGCCGGTGGAAATCCGGGGCGCCGAGTGCGTCTCCAAGTCCTACCCGGCCTTCTTCGAGGACCTGGCCGCCCTGGGCGCCCGGGTGAGCGGCGCCGTCGTCCGCTAGTCCGTCCGGATCGGTCCGGACGGTTCGCGGCCGCCCCGGACCGCGGCGTAGGAGGATGTGAGGTAGGAGCGTATGCTTGTCCGCACGAAAATTTCCTTCCTGACGGTATGCATTCTCGCAGCCCTGGGCGCCCTCTCCCTCTTCGCGGCCCGATGGTTCGTCCTGGGGATATTCGACCGCCTCGAGCGGGAATCCGCGGCCGGCCAGGCGCTCCGGGCCGCCGCCCTGATACGAACATCCGCGGAAGGGCTCGCCTCCACGCTGGGCGACTGGGCCCTGTGGGACGACTCGTACGCGTTCGCCGGCGGTGAACGTCCGGGCTACCCGGCGGAAAATCTCCAGGTCGAGACCCTGGTCAACCTTGACGTGAACCTCGTGGCGTTCATCGGGCCCGACGCTTCCCGGGTCTACGCGAAGGCCGTCGACCTGACCGGGGGCGTCGAGGAACCCGTCCCACGGGACGTGGTCGAGCTTCTCCGGGGCGGGACGTGCGACCTGTCCGATCCCGGGCGTGCGAGCGGCCTCGTGGTGATCGCCGGCCTCCCCTGGCTGGTCGCCGTCTCGCCCGTGCTTCCCACGGGAGGGAACGGCACTCCGCGGGGCCTCATGGCCATGGCCCGTCGGATCGACGACCGGTTCGTGGGGACCCTGTCCGGCATCCTGGGACTTCCGGTGTCCGTCACCCCCGAGGAGGAGCCGCCCGTCCTCGAACCCGAGCCCCGGGCCTTCCCGGAACGAGCCCTCCCGCGCCCGGAGTCCGGCGAGCCGGCGTGGACGGCGGCCGAGATCCTCGATCGGAGGACCATCGCGGGGTACGCACGGGTGGAGGGGTACGCAGGCTTCCCGGGAGTCCGGATCCGAATCCTGGAGCCCCGCACCATCCGGTCCGTGGGAATCCGGTCCTATGTGTACTTCGCGGCGGCCCTCGGGCTCCTCATATCGGCGGCGGCGATCTCCCAGCTCGTCCTGTTCCAGCGCCTCGTTGTCGAGCGGATCGTCCGGCTCGGCCGCGACCTGGATCTCCTGGACACCCGCGACGATCCCGGCATCCGGATGACGGTCGCCGGAAACGACGAACTCTCGCGGTTCGCTTCGGCCCTCAACGCGGCCCTCGACAAGCTGGCCGCCGCCCGTTCCCGGCTGGAGCAGGCCCGCCGCGGCGAAGCCCTCGCCGACCTGGCCGGGGGGATGGCCCACGAATTCAACAACATCCTTGCGATCATCCTGGGCGCGCTCGAGTCGGCAGGCACCCGGGGCCGGACCGAGGAGGAGCGCGTGAGGCTCCTCGGGACCGCCCGCACGGCGGCGCTCCGGGGACGCGACATCGTCGATCAGGTGCTCCTGCACGCCCGCACGGCCCGGACGGAGCGCCGGCCCGCCGACCTCCCGCGCGTCCTGGATGAGGCCCTGGAACAGGTGGCCGTGCTGGCCAAGCCCGGCATCGAGTTCCGACGCCGCTACGCCCCGATGCCGCCGGTTCCCGTCAACAAGGGTCTCGTGACCATGTTGGTGTTCAACGTGGTGAAGAACGCCCTGGACGCCATCGGCGCAGGACCGGGAACCGTGTCGGTGTCCCTGGACCCGGAGGAAGTCGGACCCGGGACCGGGGAGGGGAATCGACCGCCCCCCGGCCGGTACGCCCGACTCAGCCTGGAGGACTCCGGCCGGGGGATGGATCCCCAGGAACTCGCCCACGCCTTCGATCCCTTTTTCACCACCAAGTCCCCGGGCAGGGGCTTGGGGCTGGGCTTGGCCGTGGTCAAGGGTGTCATGCGTCAGCACGACGGCCATATCGACGTGTCCAGCGAACCGGGGAAGGGATCCCGATTCAGGTTCTACTTTCCCCTCGGGACTCCCGGCGGAGGACTTCCTCCGGAACCCGAAGGCGCGCGGTCCCGGGATACGCCCCCTCCCTCGGGCAGGCTGCTCCTGGTCGGGACGGACCCGGCCCTCGCCCTCGCCGAACGGGGACTCGGCATGCTAGGCTATGCCGTGCACCGGGCCGAGGACGAGGCGGCCGCGTCCGATCGCTTGAACCGTGGAGTCGACGATATCGATCTCGTAATCGCCGACGAGGGAATCGGGGGGGTCGGATTGGAGGCCCTCGCCCGGGCCGCGCGGGGCTCGGGGCGTCTCCGGTTCCTGGTGTGCGCGGCTCCCGGCTCCGGTGCGAGTCCGGGTTCCGGCGTCCACGCGGTGCTGGCGAAACCGGTGCCGATCCGGTCCCTGATCGCCGCCGTCGAGGAGGCCTTGTCGACGCCTTAGTCAGGGTCCTGTCGACAACGACGCCGCCGACCTTGTCGAAAGCCTGTTTTGCGCGGCGGCCGACCCGAGACGTCGAGCCGCCCCTGGAGTGACCATGGCCATCGAAGTCCTGCTGATCGAAGACGACTCAACCCTGGCCGAACTGCTGGGCTCCGCGCTCTCGGAGGCCGGATTCGCCGTCCGGACGGCCGCGGACGGCGCCGAAGGCCTCCGGGTCTTCACCGAGCGGCCCAGCGAGGTGGTGGTGACGGACATCCTGATGCCCAGGATGGAGGGCTACGAGACCATCATCGAACTGAAGGCGATGAACCCCGGGGTGAGGATCCTCGCGATCTCCGGCGGGGGCGTGACCGGCCGCGGCGAGGACATACTCCGCCACGCGTCCATGTTCGGAGCGCACGCGGTCATGAAGAAGCCCATTTCCCTGGAAGACTTCGTCTCCAAGGTCCGGGACCTCGCCGCCCGGGACGCCTGCATCGGATGACCCTTCCGGGATCACCCCCGGGGGACGGAGGCCGTCGGAGCGTCACGGTACGCGGACGATCACGTTGCCGCGCTTGTGCCCCTCTTCGACGTACCTGTGCGCCTCGACGATGTCCGCCAGGGCGTAGGTTCGATCGATCACGGGCTTGATCCTTCCCGCGGCGGCCAGCTCGCCCAGGGAGACCAGGTCCTCACGTCGAAGTTTCGGCTTACCGTCGTCGACGGAGACGCAGGCCCCGCCGGGGGCGAGCGCCCGACGGCAGCTCCGAAGGGCGGCGGCGCTCTTCCGCCTGCCCACGGCATCGAAGATCAAGTCGTAGCGCTCCGCCCTCTCCGTAAAGTCCTCGACCCCGTAGTCGACCACTCGTTCGGCGCCGAGGGACGCGACGAGGTCCGCGTTCGCCCCGCCGCAGACTCCCGTGACCTCCGCACCGAGATGCCGGGCGATCTGCACCGCCGACGTGCCCACGGCCCCGGAGGCCCCGAATACCAGGATTCGCCGTCCCGCCAAGACCCCGGCCTTTCGAAGGAAGTGGTACGCCAGGAGACCCCCGTAGGGAAGCGCGGCCGCCTCCTCGTCGCCGAGGTTGACGGGCCGGACGGCCAAGAGCCCGTCTTCGGGCCAGCAGACGTACTGGGCGTAGGCGCCGAAACGGTACGGGTTGAACCCGAACACGCGATCCCCCGCCTTGAACAAACGGACCTGGGCTCCGACCGAATCCACCACCCCGGAGAGCACCATGCCGAGCACGGGCCGCCTGGGAGCGGTCCACCCGAGGGCCAGCCGCGCCATCATCCGGTACGCCGGAGTCAGCAGGAGGCCCCGGACATAGGTATCGCTCGACGTCACGGCGGTCGCCGCGATGCGTATACGCACCTCGTTCTTCCGGGGGACGGGAGTTTCGAGCTCCACGAGCCGGAGCACTTCGGGCGGTCCGTAGCGGGTGCAGACCGCGGCGATCATCTCGCATCCTCGGAGGCGGCGGGCCGACTGAATCCCCGGGCTATCAACCACACCGCCAGCACCATCTCCTGCAGGAAGATCGGGAAGTTCAGGACGATCTGGGGCGCCGACATGGGGAGAATGATATGAAAGACGACCAAAATGGAGGCTGTGAAGCCCATCGCCACCGCGACGATGCCCCAGCCGGACAGCCAGCGGGGAATGAGCCGGGATCTAAAAAACACGAGGTAGTACAGGAGTCCCGCCGGGTAGAAGGCCAGGGTACCCGCCATGCCCGCCCAGCTTCGGACCGCCATCAACAAGTCGCCCGAGGCTTGCAGGGAAACCCGGGTCGCCGTGTCCGCCTCCGCGAGTCCCCGGGCCAAGGTTCCCGACGCCAGCACGGCTATGGCGCCCAGGCTGTAGAGCACCCCCTCGACGAGTCTCAACCCCACGGAACCGAGCGCCAGCCCCTCGCCGTACCGCCTCAGGACGGGATACAGCGCGATCGCGATGCTCGCGGACGCGAAGTACGCGACCAGCCCCAGGAGCGCCCCCGCGGCCGTCCGGTCCTGGTTCGCGGCGACCTCGGCGAGGAAGCCGACCCCCTCGAGGATCGGATCCAGCAGCACCGCCCTGCCGAGGAGGCTTGCCGTCGTGGCGACGATGAAGAGCGCCCCCGCGGCTGCCGCCCGATTCCGGTCTCTATTCATGTGGTTCTCTCCTGATTCCGAGTCCTCGTCCGCCCCTCCGTCCCCTGCAGGCGCCCCGGTTCGGAACACCCGATACTAACAGTGTTAGCATCGGGTGTTGCCAAGCATGTACTAACAGTGTTAGTATGTCAAGGGGTTCCGTACCCGGCGCGGGAACACCCCCGGGAGGTCTGATCATCGTTCGCTCGACACATACAACGGAATCGCGGGACACCCTGGATCGGGAGCGCGTCCTGCACGCGGCCATGGAGCTCGCGGACGAGGCCGGGATCGAATCGGTCACCATGCGAGAGCTCGGCCGAAGGCTGGGGGTCAAGGCGGCGTCGTTGTACAACCACATCGCCGGCAAGGACGACCTTCTCGACGGCTTGATGAACCTCGCCCTGTCCGGGATCGACATCGCCCTGGATGGTCTCGACTGGAAGGACGCGATGCGGCGCCGGGCGGTCTCAGCGCGGGAAGTCTTCGCACGTCACCCCTGGGCCGCGGGTCTGATCGACTCCCGCGACCGGAGGGGTCGGGAGAGCCTGGCCTACGTGGACCGCGTCCTGGGCGTGCTCATCCGGGCCGGGTTTTCGACCGCGGACGCGGCGAACGCGTTCCTCGTCCTCGACAGCTACATCTACGGCTTCGAGCGGCAGCGGCCCGCCGCCCCGGAGGGAAACGGGACGGACGGCACCGGGGAAGCCCGGGAGATCCTGGCGGCCATCCCGGAGGGCGAGTACCCCTTCGCGGCCCGCGTCGCGGCGGAGTTCTCCGGGAAGCCCTTCGACCGGGAGGCCGCCTTCGAGTTCGGCCTCGGGCTGATCCTCGACGGCCTGGAGCGTTCCCTGGGACACTGACCCGGACGCGCGAGGCGGAAGCTGCCCGGGAACGGCGGCGGCCCGGGCGCCCGGATATCCTAGATGCCCCCGGTCCCGGAGGAAACCTCTCCGGCCATCCCCAGGTTGGATCGGAGCCGGGCCAGGAACTTCTGCATCTCCTCGAAATCCCGCCCCATGATGATGTGGTTCAGGTAGGCCAGCTGGGAATTGATGAGCTCGATCTGCCGGACCGTATGCGGGTTGAACAGGATCTCCGCCAGGAGACGATCGTCCTCCCCGAGCAGGGACCTGGCGATCTCCAGGTGCTTGCGGAAGTTGGTGCCCGGGGCATCCAGGTTCTTCATACAGGCCGAGAAGACCAGGGTGGAGGCGAAGGGGGTGGCCAGGGAGTAGGCCACGGTCCGGTCGTGGCCGTCGAAGCTGTCCTCGAAAACCCTAAGGCCCAGGCCCCGATAGAGGTTCCGGAAAAATTCCTTTCCCTCCTCGCAGGATTCCGTGATGACCACCGCGTTCTCCCCTTCCAGGGACCGCACGTCGGCATGGGTCGGACCGAACATGGGGTGGGTGGAAACGAAGGGTCGCCCGGTCTCCCGGTAGTACTCCCCGAAGCCGGTCTTCACGGAGGCGATGTCCGAGAGCATGCAGGTTTCGGGCAGGAGGGGCAGGGTCCGGCGGAACACGTCGATCGTGAATCCCAGGGGCACGCAGTTGACCAGGAGCTCCGGCGCGAAGTCCAGGAGCTCCCCGTCGGTCCGGAGGACCTTCACCCCGGACACCCGCTCCGCCCGGCCGCTCTCCGTATCCCGCACCGCCACCTCGTGGGCGGGGGCCAGGGTTTCCGCCAGCCAGGAGCCCATGCGCCCGGCGCCGAGTATCGCTGTCCTCATGTCAAAGCCTCGCTTCGGTGTAGCAGCCCAGCATCCGGAAGTCCCGGGCAAGGGCAGACGCCTCCGACACGGCCCGGGCTACGCCCGGGTCCCGGTCGGAGCCTTCGAAGTCCAGGAAGATCGCGTAGTCCCCGGGCTCGTTCGGCACGGACTCGATCCGGGTCAGGTTGATCCCCGACCGGGCGAAGACCTCCAGGACCCGGAAGAGGGCCCCGGCCTTGTCGTCCGTGAAGAAGACCGCGGAGCACTTGTTCCCCCCCGCCTCCGGCGCCTCCCGGGATAGCACGAAGAACCGGGTCCGGTTGTTCTGGGCGTCCTGGATGCCCTCCTTGATGATCTCCAGGCCGTAAAGCTCCGCGGCGAAGCGCCCCGCGATAGCCGCGGCCCCCTTGGGCCGGTCCTCGGCGATCATGCGGGCGGCCCCGGCGGTGTCGAAGTGCTCCACCGGGTCCAGCTTGTTCCGTTCCAGGAAGCGGCGGCACTGGGCCAGGGCCTGGGGATGGGAGTAGGCGGTCCGGATCTCCCGGTGGTCCTGCCCCGGAGCCACCAGGAGGCAGTGGGCCACGGGCAGGTCCACCGCGGCCACCACCCGGAGCTCCGTGGTCACCAGGATGGAGTTCACCTGGCCCACGATGCCCCCCAGGGTGTTCTCCACGGGGACCACCCCGAAGTCCAGGCTCCCGTTCCGGACCCCGTCGAAGACCTGTCCGAACTCCGGGAAGGGTATGGCCGCCGCGGCGGGATCCCAGGCCCGGACCGCGGACTCGCTATAGGCCCCGTGGGTGCCCTGGAAGCCGACCAGCCGGGGGGAGGCGTCCTGAATAGCCCGGCTCTCGGCCAGGATCGAGCCGTAGAGGGCCGTGGTGAACTCCTCCCGGGCCAGGCACCGGGACCGGGCGGCCACCCGGGCCAGGATCTCCGCCTCCCGGGCGGGATCCCGGGTGCCGGGCTTGAGCCTGCGCGTGAGGATCGCCTTTTCCATGCGCTCCTCCAGCAGGGACAGGATGCGTGCGTCGATGCGGTCGATGTCCGCCCTCAGCCGTTCCAGGGTCATGTCGCTTCCTTTCGGCGGGTCTCCCGGTTCCCCGGGGCGCCCGTCCGGTCCTATCCTTCGATATCCGGGGCCGCGTCGTAGGTCCGGGCCAGCAAGATGAAGTCCGCCAGGCAGACCGCGCAGGCCGCCTCCAGGACCACCGCGGCCCGGAGGGCGATGCAGGCGTCGTGGCGCCCCGGCACGGAGAGGTCCGTCATCTCCCCGGTCGTGAAATCCAGGGTCCTCTGGGGCATGCGGATCGAGGAGGCGGGCTTCACGGCGATCCTAACCAGCAAGTCGTTGCCGTTCGTGATACCCCCGTTGGCTCCGCCGGCCCCGTTCCGGGAGGTCCGGCCGTCCTTGCCGACGATCGGGTCGTTGTGCCCGCTCCCGAGCATCCGGGCCGCGGCGAAGCCGTCCCCGAACTCCACCCCCCGGACCCCGGGCACGGAGAATAGTGCCCCGGCGATCCTGCCCTCCACGGGGTCGAAGAAGGGCTCCCCGAGCCCCGCGGGAAGCCCCCGGACCCGGACCTCCACCAGGGCCCCCACGGAGTCCCCGGCCTCGGACGCCCGGCGGGCGGCGGCCTGGACGTCGGTGTCCCCCCCCGCCTCCAGGATCCGGGTCTCCAAGGCGACCCCGGGCAGGAGTTTCTTGGCCACCACCCCCGCAGCGACGAGCCCCGCGGTGATGCGCCCGGAGAAATGCCCGCTCCCCCGGGGGTCCTGGAAGCCCCGGTACCGGACGGAACCCGTGAAGTCCGCGTGCCCCGGCCTAGGGACCGAGGCCAGGGGGGCGTAGTCTTCGGACCGGGTGTCCGTGTTCCGGAAGATCAGGCAGAGGGGGGTGCCCGTGGTCCGGCCCCGGTAGAGGCCGGAGAGGATCTCCGGCCGGTCCGGCTCCCGCCGGTCCGTGGTGCCCGCGGCCCCGGAGCGGCGGCGGGCCAGGTCCGCCTCGAAGTCCTCGGGCGCCAGGGCCAGCCCGGGGGGTACCCCGTCCAGGGTCACCCCCACGGCGGGGCCGTGGGACTCCCCGAAGAGGCTCACCTGGAAGATCCTACCTGTCGTGTTCACGGCGCCTCCCGTACGAAATCTTCCAATTCGGCGAGCCCGATCGGCTCGATTTCCACGGATCCCGGGGCCCGGGGCAGGGCGAAAAGCACCACACTCCCGGACCGCTTCTTGTCCGCGGACAGGGCCCGGGCGACGGCATTGCGGAAGGCCGCGGGGTCCGCGAGGGTCTCGGCCGAACCGGGACCGCCGAGGCCGTCCGGAGCGGCGGCCGCGTCCTCAAGGGCCGCCATCCGGGCCTCCTCCAGGGACCTCGGCACGCCCAGGCGTCCGAGGAGATCCAGGATCCTGCGGGCATCCTCTCCGCAGCCTCCGCGCCGGGCCGCGAGTCCCAGGGCGCAGGCCAGTCCCGCGGCCACGCACTCCCCGTGGGGCAGGCCCGTGACGGCCTCCACGGCGTGCCCGATCGTATGGCCCAGGTTGAGCTTGCGCCGTTCCCCGGACTCCCGGAAGTCCGACTCCACGATCCGGGCTTTCATGCGTATCGAGCGTTCCAGGACCTCCGCCAGGAGGGCCGGGTCCGAGGGAAGTCGGAAGGCCGCACCCGCGGGCCGCGCGGGGATCGCCCGCTCCAGCAGGTCCAGGTGCTCCGGCCCCTCGATCACGGCGTGCTTGACCGCCTCCACGAGGCCCCCCGCGGCTTGCCTGGCGGGCAGGGTCGAAAGCACGGAGGGATCGACCAGGACGAAGCGGGGAAGGCGGAAGGATCCGACCAGGTTCTTGCGGCCCCCGAAGTCGATCCCGTTCTTGCCCCCCACCGAGGCGTCTACCATGGAAAGGATCGTGGTGGGTGCGAAGCCGAAGTCCAGCCCCCGCATCCAGGTGGAGGCCGCGAACCCGGCCAGGTCCGAGACGGATCCGCCCCCGACCGCAAGGACGGTCCCGTCCCGGCCCAGTCCGAGCTCCAGGAAACGCCGGTAGACCGACTCCAGGCAGGAAAGGCTCTTGGCGGCCTCCCCCCTCGGGACCTCCACGATCCGGTCCGCGGGATAGGCGGTCGGGACGTGGCGGCGGACGAGGCCGTCCGTCACCACGACGGTCCGGTCCGGGGCGGCCAGGTCCGGGAGGCGTGCCGCCGGGGAGAACAGGATCCGGGAGTCCCCCGCCTCGGTCGTAAGGAGGATGTCCGGAACGGCGCCGGGGGACGCCGGACCCGCGGCTGCCCCGCCCAGAGGGCTCATGGGGCCGCGGTCTCCGCCGCACGGGCGTCCAGGCCCGCCATGGTCTCGCGCAGGATCTCCAGCTTTCGCATGAGCCGGCCGAATGCCTCGGGGGTCAGCTGCTGGTCCTTGTCGCTCCAAGCCGAGGGCGGGTCGATGTGGACCTCGATCTCCAGGCCGTCCGCCCCGGCCACCAGGGCGGCCAGGCTCATGGGCTCGATCAGGCCCAGGACGCCGGTGCCGTGGGAGGGGTCCACCAGGACGGGCAGGTGGCTGACCATCTTGACCGCCGGGACGATGGAGAGGTCCAGGGTGTTCCGGGTGTAGGTCTCGAAGGTGCGGATCCCCCGCTCGCAGAGGATGACGTTGGGGTTCCCCTCCGCCAGGATGTACTCCGCGCAGTTGAGCCACTCCTCCAGGGTGGAGTACATCCCCCGCTTGAGGAGGACCGGGCGGCCGGACTTGCCCGCTTCCCGGAGCAGGGAGAAGTTCTGCATGTTCCGGGCCCCGATCTGCAGGACGTCCGCATACTCCCCCACCCAGGACACGTCCCGGGTGTCGATCACCTCGGTGATGATGGGAAGCCCCGTCTCCCGGCGGGCCTTGTCCAGGATCTTGAGGCCCTTGAGTCCCAGGCCCTGGAAGGAATAGGGCGAGGTCCGGGGCTTGAAGGCCCCGCCCCGGAGCATCTTGGCCCCCGCTTCCTTGACGGCCACGGCGGTCCGGACGACCTGGTCCTCGGACTCCACGGCGCAGGGGCCGGCCACCACAACGAACTCCTCCCCCAGGCGGACCCCCCGGACCTCGATCACGGTCCGGGCCCCGGGCTCCTTGGCCCCGGCCAACTGCAGGTTCTTCATCCCGATCCTCCGCCGGAATTTCCCGGCACCATCCTTGCATAATCGTCCGCACGACCGTATACACTAAGCCCGGGCGGACCGGCCTGAACCGAAGTCCGCCGGAAGGACGGCCCCATGCCCGGACTCTCCGAACGCACCCGGACCCTGGAACCCTCCCGCACCATCGCCATGAACCAGCGAGCCCGCGACCTGGCCGCCTCGGGCCTGGACATCGCGGACCTCACGGTCGGGGAGCCGGACTTCCACCCCCCCGAGAACGTACGGGCCGCCGCGGCCCGGGCCATCGCCGAGGGGGCCGACCGCTATACCCCCGTGGCGGGTTACCCCGAGCTCCGGGAAGCCGTATCCCGGAAGCTCCTCCGGGAGAACGGCCTATCGTATCCCGCCTCCCAGGTCATGGTCTCCTGCGGGGCCAAGAGCTGCCTTTCCAACGCCGTCCAGGCCCTCGTCGGCCCCGGGGACGAGGCTATCATCCCCGTCCCGGCCTGGTCCACCTACGCCGAGATCGTGAAGCTGGCCGGGGGTGTCCCGGTCCTCGTCCCGACCTCCGCCGCGGAGGGCTACAAGCTCCGCCCCGAGCGACTGGCCTCGGCCCTCACCTCCCGCACCCGGCTCCTCGTCCTCTGCTCCCCCTCGAACCCCACCGGCGCGGTCTTCACCCGCCCGGAACTCGAAGCCCTGGCCGCCGTCCTGGAGCGCTTTCCGGAGACCTGGGTCCTCTCGGACGAGGTCTACGAGCGCATCCGCTACGTCCCCGAGGTCCCGAGCCCCGCGGCGATCCCCTCCCTGGCCGACCGCTGCGTCACGGTCAACGGCCTGTCCAAGTCCCACGCCATGACGGGCTGGCGGATCGGCTTCCTGGCCGGACCCCGTCCCCTGGTGGACGCCTGCATAGCCCTCCAGGGCCAGACGACCACCTGCGCCTCCTCCATCTCCCAGAAGGCCTCCCTGGCAGCCCTGGAAACGGAGCCCGCCGTGATCGACGCCTTCGTGGCCGCCTTCGCCCGGCGCAGGGAACGGGCCGCCGCGGCCCTCCGCTCGATCCCCGAGGTCTCCCTCGTGGACCCCGACGGCGCCTTCTACCTCTTCCCGGACCTCTCCGCCTTCCTGGGCCTTCCCTGGAAGGACCGCGCCCTGGAATCCTCCGACGACCTGGCCCTCTTCCTCCTGGAGGAAGCCCGGGCCGCCTTCGTGCCCGGCTCCGCCTTCGGCCCCGGGGCGGAGGGCTGCGTCCGCATCTCCTTCGCCGCCTCGGACGAACGGATCGACGCGGCCCTGGGGCGGACCCGGGCCGCCCTGGAGGGCCTGCGGGCCGGAGCCTTCGCCTAGGGGCCGGGCGCTCCCGGGCGCGCCACCGGAATACACCTCGCCATCGGCCGGTCTACCGGGGCTCACCCCGCCCGGCCGTGCCGCGAAGGAGCCCTGCTAGCGATAGAGGAGATAAAAGTAAAAGGAATAGGGATGGGATCGACAGGGGGATGAGGCGGTTGGATTGTTGGCGTCCCGGCCGCTGTCGCGGCGGGCGGCGGATCCTTCCGGTGCCATGCCCGGGAAGCTAGCACGCCGGGAAAAAAGAATCAAGTTACTTTACGGAGAAACTTTCGAAACCCGAAACGGTTCGCCCCCTTACAGGTTGTTGAAATGCCTCGAGCATTTCGACAACCTGCTAGACCTTGAATCGGCCCATCCGCTCGGTCACCGCGCCGATCCCGTCCCGGTTCCGGACGGTCAGGTCCGCGGTCAGGTTGGAAGCCTGGGAGACCTCCGCCGCCCCGGAAGCGATCTCGGTCATGCTGTGCTCGATCTCCACGCTGGCGTCCAGGAGGCGCTTCATCTCCCCGATCACGGCGTCCGCCCCCTCCCGCATCTCCCCGGCCCCGGCCCGCACCTCGTCGGTGATCTCGTGGATCTGGTTCAGGGCCTCCAGGACCTGGGCGGATCCGGCAGACTGCTCCGCCATGGCCGCCAGGATGCCCTCCTCGACGCGGCGGATCTCCTCGATCTTGTCCACCAGGGCCGAGAACCGGGCGGCGGATTCGTCCGCGGAACTCACCACCGCGGCGATGGCCCCGGAGATCTCCCGGACGTCCCCGGAGATGGCCTTGGACTGCCGGGCGGCGTTCTCCGCGAGCTTGCGGATCTCGTCGGCCACCACCGCGAAGCCCCTCCCGGCCTCGCCGGCGTGGGCCGCCTCGATGGCGGCGTTCATGGCCAAAAGGTTGGTCTGGGCCGCGATGGAAGCGATGAGGGCGTTCGCGTCCCCCAGGCGCTCGGACCGGTCGGCGATGCCCTTCACGTCCTGGACCGTCCGGTCCAGGACGGACTTGCCCTCCCCCGCGGACTGGGTCAGCCGGACGTACTCCCCGCCCAGGCGCTCGATGTTCCCCGTGACGGAGCGGACGTTGGCCACCATCTCCTCGATGGACGCCGAGGAATTGGCCACGGCCTCGGACTGGCGCTCGATCACACGGTTCAGGGAGCGGAGGTTCTCCACGATGCGCTCCACCGTGGCGGAGGACTCGGTCACCCCGGCGCTTTGGTCCACGGTGCGGCGTCGGACGCTTTCCACGTTGGCGCTGATCTGTACCGCCGCGGAGGCGGTCTCCTCCATGGTCGCGGACAGCTCGGCGCCCACGTCCGATAGGGCCGCGGCGGCTTCCCGAATCTCCCGCACCATCCGGGCCAGGGCTTCCTGGAAGTCGTTGAAGTACCCCGCCAGCTGTCCCAGTTCGTCCCGGGTCTTCACGGCGATCCGGGTGGTCAGGTCCCCGCCTCCCTGGGCGATCTCCCGGAGGGAGGCCGACACGGACCGTGCCGACCGGACCACGGACAGGATCACAGCCAGGGCTAAAAGGGCGACCACGGTGTATCCTGCGGCTACGGACACGGTCACGACCAGGAAGGTCTTCCGGCCCTCCGCGGCGTAGGCCCGTGCGACGCCCAACTGCTGGTCGATCTCCGCTTGGATCGTGACGGCCAGCATGTCCACAAAGGCGGTCAACTGGGCGTAGAACTGGTCGTCCTTGAAATCGTAGTTTCCCTGGCTGTAGGACATGTAGATCCTGCGCACCGCGCCCTCCGCGAGCCTTCGGGCGGACAGGTCCCGAAGGATGCCCAGTGCGGACTGCCCGGCGGTGAGGGATATCGCGGGGGAATCCAGGTTCACGATCATGCGGGCCAGGGTATCCAGCAATCCCGTCGCCTCTCCCAGGGTCACGGGTTGGCCGCTCTCCAGGATGGGGGGGATCACGGTACGGAGGATATGGGCCGCGTCCTTGGCTTCCTCCAGGAGGATGATGGTGGAGACGGGGGAGCCGAACTCCGTGCCCCGCTCCTCCTGGGCGATGAGGGGCATGATCGCCGTCAGGGCGCCGAGGCTGATGGAGTAGAGGTTCCGGAAGGACACGTACTTGTTGCCCGGGTCCACCCGGGTCCGGAAGTCCGCCACCGAGTCGATCCCCCGCTGGGCCTTCTCCTTGACCACGTCGGGAATACGGGACGCCATCATGCGGGTGACGAAATCGGAGACCTTGGTATCCGTCTCCTGGTACTGGGCGTCCAGCTCGACCTTCATCGCCTTTCCGCTCATGTAGAGCTCCGCCAGGGCGCGCTCGTCCTCGAGTTCCTGGATCAGGATGGAGGCGGAACGCAGAAGCTCCAGATTCCGGACGCTCTCCCCGAGTCTGCGAGAATCCTCGGAGACGCCCAGGACGATGACCGCGGCGAAACCCAGGCCGATCAGGATCGAGACGGCCAGGGGGACGATGAGCTTCCATCGGAGGGAAACGGATAGAGTCTTCATTGGGGACAGTATACCCCCAGATCCGGATTCGAGAAAGCATTGAATCTCTAATATGGTGAATACCGTATATCCGGCGGTATGGTATGATCGACCCGCGGGGCAATTCCCCGGGTAGAAACGGAGGGTCGCGGATGTCGGATGGAACCGGAAGCCCGAGGGGCGGGGTCTGCGTTGTCACGGGAGCCACATCCGGCATCGGGCTGGCCGCGGCCTGCGCCCTGGCGCGGCTGGGAGCCCGGGTGATCGGGGTGGGGCGGGACGCCGGTCGGGCCGGGGCCGCCCTCCGGCGGGTCGAGGCCGCGGCCGCCGAGTCCGGGGCGCCCGCTCCCTCCTTCGAGCTGGCGGACCTGTCCAGCCTGCGGGAAACCCGGGCGCTGGGGGAACGGCTGGCCTCCGGGTCCGGGGGGATCGACGCCCTGGTGAACTGCGCGGGGGTCTTCACCTCCCGGCGGACCCTGACCCCGGAGGGCCTGGAGACCCAGTTCGCCGTGAACCACCTGGCCCCCTTCCTCCTGACCACGACCCTCCTTCCCCGCCTCCGGGCCGCCCCGGACGGCCGGATCGTCGTCGTGAGCTCCGCCTCCCACCGCTTCGGGCGGATCCGCTGGGAGGATCCGTCCCGGGCCCGGGGCTATACCGGCCTGGGCGCCTACGGGCAGTCCAAGCTGGGGAACGTCCTCTTCGTCCGGGAACTGGCGCGCCGCCTGGGCTCCGGATCCTCCGTCACGGTCTTCGCGGCGGACCCGGGGCTGGTCCGTACGGACATGGGGCTCAAGCACGGCCCCTCCCTGGCCAGTCTGGGGTGGAGGCTTCGGCGCCGGGCCGGCACATCCCCGGAGGTGCCCGCCGCCGCCATCGCCCTCCTCGTTGCCTCGCCGGAACTTCGGGGACGCACGGGGCTCTACTGGAAGGACGGCCGGGAGCTCGCCCCCTCCCCGCGGGCCCTGGACGCCCGGGCCGCCCGCAGGCTCTGGGACTTGAGCGAGGGGATCACCCGGGAAATCCTCGGCTAGGCCGGACGCCGGCCCCGGCTTCCGGGACGCCGGAGGAGCCGGCGCCGGATTTCCTTGCCCCCGCCGTCGGCGCGCCTATATAATTCCGCCATTCGATGGAGGGCGACGGGTGACCGAAGGGCGATGGGGCATCAGCCAGAAATTCATACTCTTCATCTCCCTCTCGGTGCTGGTCTTCCTGGTGGGGATCTTCCTGATCACCCGGAACGTCCTGGGGGACTACGCCCTGGCCACCGCGGACGAGCTGTCCGAGACCATCCTGGACCAGACGGACAAGCGCCTGGGCCAGTTCTTCGAGGAGATGGAGCATCTGGCCCGGGGGCTGGCGGGAACCCGGGCGGTGCTGGACGCGGACGAGGCGGCCATGGGGGACCTCTTCGTGGCCACGGTCCTGCCCCGGGCGCGCTACCTCCGGGCGGTCTACCTGGGCACCGAGGACGGACGGATGTTCGAATGGGGAACGGGCAAAGGCTTCGTCGATTACCGGCCTAGCTTCCCGCCGGGCTACGATCCCCGGGTCCGGCCCTGGTACCGGACCGCGATCGAAAAGGGCGATTTCGCCATTTCGGACCCCTACATCTACGCCAGCGTCGACGACATCGGAATCACCTGCGCCCTGCCGGTGACGGGTCCGGACGGATCGAGGGTCGGGGTCCTGGGCCTGGACATCCTGCTGGAGGACCTGCGCAGGATCCTGGAAGGCCTGGAGATCCCCAAGCAGGGGAAGGCCCTCCTGGTGAGCTCCACGGGGGTCGTCGTGGCCAGCCAGTTCCCCGGGGACCGGGCCGCCGACCCCAGCCAGAAGGGCTTCGCCCTGCCCTTCTCCCTGGAGGAGATACGGGGACCCGCGGGTTCCTTCACCGCCGGGATCGAGGGGGAGGAGACGCACTTCGTCTACAAGAGGACCTCCCGGGCGGACTGGACCATCGCCGTGGGCATGCCCCTGGGGTCCATCCTGGAATCCATGCGCAGCCTCCTCAACATCATCAGCATGGTGGAGATCATCCTGATGCTCATGCTCACCCTGGCCCTGGCGGGCATCACGGGGCGGCTCATCCTCTCGCCCCTGGCCGGGATCGTGGCGGTGATCAACCGACTGAAGGCCGGGGACAAGGCGGCCCGAGTCCAGGTCCGGTCCGGGGACGAGTTCGGCGTCCTGGGCGACGAGTTCAACATGCTGGTGGACGAGGTGGACGGGTATTCCCGGAACCTGGAGGAGAAGGTCCGCCAGCGGACCGAGGAGATCTGGCAACTCCAGAAGGAAAACACCCAGCTCCGGGTGGCGGAGGAGCGCCGCCGGATCTACCGGGACATGCACGACACCATCGGGGCCAAGCTGACGAACATCTTCTTCTGCGGCGGGGTGGCCAAGGACCAGGCCAAGGAAGGGCCCGCGAAGCTCCGGGAGATGCTGGAGCGGATCGAGGAGAACTGCCTGGAAGCCGTGGCCAGCCTGAGGGGCATCGTGCAGGGCATGCACGAGGACGACCGCATGGGCTCGGACCTGGTGAAGTTCGTGTCCGCGGGGATCCGCCAGCGGCTGGAGTCCCGGGACATCGACTTCGACTGCCGGATCCGGAACCGCAGGGCCCTCCGGGATCTCGGGGACGAGCCGCGCACGGAGATCGAGAAGGTCCTGGAGGAGCTGGTCAGCAACACCCTGAGGCACTCCGGGGCGTCCCGGGTCCGGCTCCGGCTCTCGTCAGGATCCCGGGGCATCCTGCTGCGGTTTTCCGACGACGGCGTGGGCTTCGACCCCGCGGAGACCCGGGCGGGGTCCTTCGGCCTGGCGAACGTCCGGTTCCGGGTGGAGCGGCTGGGGGGGAAGGTTTCCGTGCGCTCGGTCCCAGGCCGGGGGGTCGAATACTCGGCCCTGCTTCCCGCCCGAGGGGAGGACCATGAAGACCGATAGCGGAACCGGCCGCACCGCCGTGGCCATCGTGGAGGACGAGCGGGAGGTCCGGGAGGGCCTCCGGTACTTCCTGGGCCTGGACGAGCGTATCCGGGTGGCGGGCAGTTTCGGCCGGGCGGAGGATTTCCTGGCCTGGATGGCGGAAAACCCCGAGCCCGACATCGTCCTCATGGACATCCACCTTCCCGGGATGGACGGGATCGAGGCCACCCGGGCGGTGCTGGAAAGGCACCCGGATCTCGTGGTCCTCATCCTCACCATCTTCGAGGAGGAGGACAAGATCCTGGACTCCATCAAGGCCGGCGCCAAGGGCTACATCCTCAAGAACACCAAGCCCGAGCAGCTCCTGGAGCAGATCCTGAGCGCCAAGGCCGAGGGCTCGCCCATCAGCCCCACCGTGGCGCGCCGCATCCTGGAGGAGCTCCGCAGGGGCGGCACGGGAAAGGCCGCGGACTACGGCCTCACCCCACGGGAGCGGGAAGTCCTGCGGGACATCGTGGACGGCCTCACCTACCGGGAGCTGGCGGAGCGGCACCACATCGCCGGATCCACCGCCAAGAAGCACATCCTCCACATCTACCAGAAGCTGAACGTCTCCTCCAAGGCGGAGATCGTCCGCAAGGCCCTGGACGAGCGGCTGATCTAGATCGGGAATTCGGGCCCGGGCCCGGACCCGGGGGAATGCCGGGCCGCGGGGTGCCGCTTGGACCGAAGGGTGTACGCGGAGCCGAACCGAACGCGGCCCGCACGTAAATATACTCCCTTTGGTGCATATCGGGCTTCGGAATTCAGCCTTACACTGGGGTGATTCCGTCCGCGCCGCCCCCCGGGGATCGGCCGGACCATCCTCGATTTCCCGGAGGCATGTATGGCGGAAGGCAAGAAAGGCGCGCTGGGCTGGTACTTCAACTCCAACCTGCTCACGCGCATCCTGATCGGTCTCGTATTGGGCGCGATCGTCGGGATCATCCTGGGCTTCACGCCCGGGGCGGTGAAGGGCTACGTAAGCTTCGTCCAGCCCTTCGGGGACCTCTTCGTCCGGCTGCTCAAGATGATCGTCGTACCGGTCATCCTCTTCTCCCTGATCGCCGGTGCGGCCAGCATCGCCCCCTCCCGCCTGGGCCGGGTGGGCGTCAAGATCATGGTGTACTACCTGTTCACCTCCGCCCTGGCCGTCCTGATCGGCCTGGTGTTCGCGAACATCTTCCAGCCCGGCGCGGGCTTCAACATCGTGGGAGCCGCGGACATCAAGGGCAAGGAGGCCGTAGTCCAGCCCCTTGCGACGATCCTGCTCAACATCATCCCGACCAATCCCATGGAGTCCCTGGCCAAGGGCGACGTCCTCCCGATCATCTTCTTCGCCGTGGTCTTCGGCCTGGGGATCTCCTTCGTGAAGGACTCCAAGACCCCCGCCATCGCCAAGGGCGCGGACATGCTCTTCGACGTCTGCAACGCCGCCGCGGAGACCATGTACAAGGTCGTGAAGGGGATCATGCAGTACGCCCCCATCGGCGTGTTCGTCCTCATCTCCATCGTCTTCGCCCAGCAGGGACCCAAAGCCATCGGTCCCCTCCTCATCGTGACCCTGACGGTATACCTGGGTCTCCTGGTGCACCTGGTCGGCGTGTACGGAGGATTCCTGGCGGTCTACAAGCTCGGGCTGATCAAGTTCCTGAAGGGCGCCAACGAGGCCATGGTGACGGCCTTCGTCACCCGGTCTTCCAGCGGCACCCTGCCCATCACGTTGCGGGTCGCCGAGGAGAAGCTGGGCATCCCCCGGGCCACCTCCTCCTTCACCCTGCCCCTGGGCGCCACGATCAACATGGACGGCACGGCCATCTACCTGGGCGTCTGCGCCATGTTCATCGGCTACGCCATCGGCCGGCCCCTGACCTTCAATCAGCAGCTGACGGTGATCATCACCGCCACCCTGGCCTCCATCGGCACCGCCGGCGTCCCCGGAGCCGGAGCGATCATGCTGCTCATGGTCCTCGAGTCCATCGGCCTCAAGGTCGAGGCGGGCAGCGCCGTGGCCGCCGCCTACGCAATGATCCTGGGCATCGACGCCCTCCTGGACATGGGCCGCACCTGCCTGAACGTCACCGGCGACCTGGCCGGAACCGCCATCGTGTCCAAGACCGAGAACGAGCTGGACCTGGCCAAATGGCGCTAAGTCGGCGATAGCCGACTTAGCGGCAAGGAAGCCCTTCGGGCTTCCTCGATTGCTAAAAAAGGGCCGCCCCGAGGGGCGGCCCTTTTTCCCTGCGGTCCCGCTACGCGGTACACGGACACCGGTCCGCTCCCAACGCCCCCCGCTACACGTAGATCCCCACGTAGACGAAGAGGTCCGTGTCCGGGACGGCCTTCACGTAGGTGAGCTTGTCCTGGACCCGGCCGGTGAGGGGATTGTTCCACTTGTACTCGGTCCAGCCCTCCCCCAGCTTCCCGGCCCCCAGGATGCGCTCGCCGATCCGTACCCCGTCGGGATCCACGAAGCCCAGGATGCTCTGGCCCTTGTTCTCCGGCTTGGGGGGATAGATGACCCAGCGGCCCTCTCCGTCCACGACGCAGGCGTAGATGTCCCCGAAGCGGAAGCGGCCTTCCGACAGGAAGGTCCTCTCCGCGGCCTCCAGGCCGTTCTCCGCCAGGTACCGGGCGGCCTGGATGGTCAGGGACTTGGCGTCCTGGCTGGTCTTCCGGGCGATGAACTCGAGGAAGCCGTCGACTTCCTTCCGCAGCCCACCCCCCTCCTCGGCGATCCGGCCCGCGATCCGGTGGATACCTTCGGCTAAAGACTCCGTCTCACCCACCTCCGCGGCCAGGCCCCGGGCGCCGGATCGGACCTGCTCGTTGGCTGCCGCCAGGCCGGCGGCGCCGGACTCGACCCGTCCGACCGCGGCCTCCTGGCTGGTCACCGCGGCGGCGACCCCGGAGATCACCTCGTCCAGGCGCCCCACGGCCTCCTTGGTCGCGGAGCTCGATTCCCGGGCCCGTCGGGCCCCCGCCTGGACACCGTCGATCAGGGCCTTGATGTCCAAGGTGGCCTTCCCCGTCTGGGCCGCGAGCTTCTTCACCTCCCCGGCCACCACGGCGAAGCCCCTGCCCGCGGAACCCGCCCGGGCCGCCTCGATGGCCGCGTTGAGGGCCAGGAGGTTCGTGCGCTCGGCGATCTCGTCGATCAGGCCCACGATCTCCCCGATCCGGACCGTGGACGCCTCGAGCTCCTCCACGGAGCCGGTGGCGCCCGCGATCGCGGAAACCGCGGTCTCGGAGATCTCGGAAGTGCGGTACATCTCCCGGCTGATGCGGCCCGCGGATTCCCGCAGGTCCCGCAGGGCGGCCGTCACCTCCGAAAGGATCTCGGAAACCGCCGACGCGGCGGTCTCGACCTCCCCGCCCGTCCCGCGGGTCCGCTCCGAAGCCTCCAGCAACCTGTCCGCGGAGGACCGCACCTCCTCCAGGGTGGCGTCCACGGTCGAAAGGCGGGACCGCACGGAGGCGTCCAGGCGGACCTTGAGTTCCTCCCGTTCGTGGGCCGCCGCGAGATCCCGCTCGGTCTCCATGGCCGAAGCCCGGCGCTGGGCGGATATCCGCTCCCGGTCGGCCCGGATCCGGACCGCCAGGTCCTCCGCGGAGACGAGTCCGTCCTTCCCCGAGCCCGCGCCGTCGGGGCCGGGGGATTCGGCCGTTCCCTCGGCCCCCAGGGCCTCCCCGATCTCGGCCAGGGTACGTTCCCGGATCCGGTCCGGCAGGCGGGCCAGGCCGCGGGCCAGAAGCGCCGCGGCCGCGAACAGGACAGCCCCGGCGGCGGCAGGAAGCAGGGGCGAGGCCGGGACTCCCGGAACGCCCGGGATCCCCGCGGCCGCCCGGGCCAGGCAGGCGCCCGAGGCCAGGCAGGCGGCCGCGATCAGCCCCAGGCGCGCGGAGAGGCGCGCCGATGTTCGTCGAGTTTTCACGGAGAGGATGATAAACCGATACAGGAAAACCCGCAACGGGGAATCGACCGCGGTCGATGACCGTGGTCATTTCATCCCCCGGCGAATTTCCTTCGGAGCCACCGCCCCGCCGCCCCCAGTACCCCCAACCCCGCGGCGTACAAAACGGCCAGTATCCCCAGACGCCTCCGGTACAGGTTTCGGTCGTACACCCGGTAGACCCGGGATTCCCCGATCTCCGGGAAGGGGGAGGGATCCCAGGGCAGGCCGTAGTCCCGGGCAAGGGCCCGGAGATTCAGCAGGTGGATCACCGGCACGCCCCGGGCGGCCATCCCGAAGACCGCCCCCGTACCCGAGGCCGAAAGGTTTCCAGCGTCGTTCACGCCCGGGGCGAGTTCCAGGGACTCGGCGTCCTCCCCGATATTCGCCGAGGCTCCCCCGACGTTCACGAAGGCCGCGCAGGTCCGGCCGTCCAGGAAGGCGTCGTACAGGGCCAGGCGTTCGGCCACGCCGTCCTCCAGGGAACGGGGGTCCAGGAACCGGAGCCCCGACCGGGAGATTTCCCGGGAAAGGAGGCGTCGGCCCTCGGGCTGCATGTCCGAACCGGTGTCCCCGCCGCCCCCCAGGGAGACGGCCCGGATCGGGTACCCCAGGACGGGCTGGGCCGCCTCGTGGATGCGGAGATAGGAGAATCCGGGGACGTTGGCTCCCCAGGAGGAGGCCCCAAGGGACGCGACCAGGGCGACGTCCAGGTCCAAAGCCCGGGCCGCGGAGAGGACCGCCAGGGACAGGCCCGGGAAGGAGCCGGAGGCCCCGACCGCGATGGCGTCCCCCCGTTCCACCCCCGCTTCCCGGAGCAGGAGGACCGCCAGGGCCGCCGCGTCGGGACTCGCGGAAGTCCGCTTGGCCTCCAGGTCCCCCAGGGAGGTGGTCGTCTCGGAATACTCGACGCCGACCAGGCCCGTCCGGTTGGGATCCCGGAGGATGTCGAGGTCGAATCCCGCGGCGGCCCGGGCGGCTCGCACCCTCTCCGCCGCGTCCCGCATGAGTTCCGCGGCCCGGACCATCTCGTCGTAATGGGGGGAGGGAGCGTAGGCGGTGATCCGCCGCTCCACGGAAAGGGCGGCGGCGGACAGGAGGGCGGCAAGGATCCACAGAATAGTCCGGGCGGATTTCAACGGCGCGGCCCTACCGGACCAGGAGGAGGCGGCTAAGGAGATAGGTCACGGTCATCGCGGCGAAGGCCGCGGATCCCGTGACGAGGGTCCCCTGCTTCCGGCAGGCGTCCGCCAGGAGGCCGGGGACCACGATCCCGACGGCCCGCCATCCCGCGGCTTCGGGCAGGAGAGCCGGAACGACCAGGCCCGAGGCCAGGGCGGCCAGTCCGGAAACCGTCACCAGCACGAAGAAGCCCCGGCGGCCGAAGAGGATGAGCCGGGCGGACAGGAACCGGTAGGCTCCGAGGCCGATCGCCGCCGCGGCCGCCGTGCCCGCGAGGCGCGCCGGCTCCCCGGCGTGGAGGGCCAGGTAGGCGGGCACCACGATGCCGCCCGGGTAGATCCCGGTCAGCTCGTGGAAGACCACGGCCACAAGGAATCCGATCAGCAGGGTCTCAGGGTCCATAGGGGCTGCCTCTCTCGGCGCAGTATTCCACGATCCGGGCACCCGGCCCGGCTATGTTCCCCATACCGACGATCCACAGTTCCCCGGGACGCCCTCCCGCCGCCGACCGGAGGATCCCCTCGGGATCCCGGTCCCGGAGGGCCCGGCAGGGGACGCCCCGGGCCGCTAGGCGCCGCCGGACGGCCCCCGACCGCGGGCCCAGCACGAAGAGCTCCTCCAGGGGCTCCGGAAGTCCCCCTTCCAGGGCCCGGAGCCACTGCCGGGTGCGTTCCGCACGGTCCTCCCGGAGGTTGAGCAGGCCCGCGGCCCGGGCTCCTGCCGGCTTTCCCGCCAGGGACCGGTCCAGGACCGCCCGGGTGGAGGCTACGTCGTTGGCCGCGAAGGCGTTCACGAAGACCCGGACGCGGCCCTCCTCCTCCCAGCGCCAGACCCGGAGGGCCCCCAGGTCCGGGATCGCGGAGGCCATGGACCGAAGGGCCGCCGCCCCGTCCAGCCCCAGGGCGAGGCAGGTCTCTAGGGCCAGGCGGAGGTTTTCCTCGAACTCCGCGTAGCCCAGGGCCGGCAGGAACGGCAGGAGCTCCTCCGGAATCCGGGTCGGGGCGACCCGCAGCTCCGCCCCCGCACGGGCCGCGGCGGCCCTAAGCTCGGGGAGGTCCTCCCCGGAGGAGCAGACGACCCGGCCTTCCCGGGGCACGGAGCGGGCCAGGGCCCGGGCCACCTCGGACCGAGAGGCCCCCTGCTCCGCCTCGTGGTCGACCCGGACGTTCGTAATCACGCAAACCCCGATCCCCAGGATCCCGGCGGACTCGACCTCCTGGCACTCCGGCCGCACGCTCATGATCTCCGCGACCAGGGCCTCCGCCCCCTCGGCCCGGGCCGTCCGGAGGAGCCGCTTCTGCTCCAGGATGGTCGGCGGCCCGAAGCGGGGGAAGTCCCGCTCCGTCCCGTCCGGCAGGATCAGCCGGGGCCGGGACCCCGTGGTCTTGGCCAGGGTCCTCCGCCCGGAACCCCGGAGGGCCGCGGCGACGAGACGGACGACGCTGGACTTGCCCCGGGTCCCGGTGACCCCGATCCGGAGCGGCACGGCCCGGCGGTCCCGGGCGACACGCAGGCGTTCGGCCGCCAGGGCGGCCAGGAAGGCGAGGAAGGACGTTGCGGCGAAGAGCAGGAGTCGCACGGGCAAACAGTACCCGGTCGGGGAACCCTTGTACAGGCTGTCCGGGCTGCGGTGGCCCCGGAGGAGCCCCCGAGACTCGGCCGGGACGGAGCCTCGGTCTGGCTAGGTCTCCCGGCCTGCGGTCCCGGCGATGTCCCGGAGCACGCCCCTCAGGTCCTCCAGGGTATAGGGCTTCTCCAGGCAGCGGTCGAACCCGCTCTCCCGGGCCCGCTCCTCGGCTTCCGCCCCCGATACGGCCACCAGGGCTATCCGGGATCCCCCGGCCCGGATCCGGCGGGCCGCCTCGAAGCCGTCGACCCCCGGCATGGCCAGGTCCAGGAGGGCGATGTCGTAGCCCCCCGACAGTACCCGGACCACGGCCTCACCGCCGCCGCCCACGGCGTCGGCCTCCCAGCCGGCGTGGGCCAGCATGCGGACCAGGATCTCGCGGTTGTCCGAGTCGTCGTCCGCGATGAGGGCTTTCATCGTCCCGTCCTCCGCATCCGGGCCTACTCCACGGAGTCGATCGTGTAGAGGGTGCCCTCCCGGGACATCTCCACGTTCATCGACGTGCGGCCCCGGAGCCGGGCCTGGTAGAAAATCTCCAGCTCCTGGAGCTCCGTGTCCGTCCGGTTCGGGTCGTGGTGGAAGAGCAGGAGCCGCTTGACCCCGGCCTTGTGGGCGGCGTTGATGGCGTGCTCGAAGGAGGAATGCCCCCAGCCGACCTTGCCGGAGACGTACTCCTTGGCGGTGTACTGGGTGTCGTGGACCAGGAGGTCCGCCCCGGACATGAAGGCCAGGATCTTGTCGTTCTGCTCCCGGGCGGCCTCCTCCCCTTCCCGGGCATAGGCCTCCTCGTACTGGGGATCCGAGGGGTCCGTGGGGAAGACGTTCCGGAAGGGCTCGTTGTCGTAGAGGGTCACGAAGCTGCGGCCCCGGTACTCGAAGCGGTAGCCCAGGCAGAGGATGGGATGATTCAGGTACTTGGTGGTCAACCAGATCCCGTCCCCCAGGTCGAAGGTGGCTTCCTTGATCTGCTCGTAGATGATCTTGGCGGCCAGCTCCTCCTGGCGTACCGGCCAGTACCGGTAGGAGAGCTGGGACCCGATAACCTTCTCGAGGGGGTCCTCCTCGTAGGTGATGGGGCCCCGGATCCGGAGCTCCGTGCCGGGCACGTAGATGGGCGTGAACATGGGGAAGCCCATGATGTGGTCCCAGTGGGTGTGGGTTATGAAGATGTCCGCGGAGATCGGCCCCTTGGGGAAGTCGGTGCGCATCAGGGAGTCGCCCAGCTGGCGGATTCCGGACCCGGCGTCGATGATGATGAGACGCTTGCCGCAGCGGACCTCGATGCAAGAGGTGTTGCCGCCGAACTCGACGGTATCCGGACCGGGGGTGGGCATGGAGCCCCGGTCTCCCCAGATCTTGACGGTGAACATGGGTTTGTCTCCTGGGAAGACTATAACGGAACGGAGGCTATTGAGCCAGACGCAGGAAGACCTTGGCCTTGTCGATCTCGGCGTTCACGGGGCCCTCCAGTTCCTCCAGGGTCTCCTTGCGGAACTTGAGCTCCTCGAAGACCGAGGGGGGGAGCTTGTCCGGGTAGAGGTTACCCGAGAAGCCGATGCCCTCCCGGCTGGCGTAGTAGTTGGCCACCGCCACGGTGAGGACCACCTCCCGGTTCTCCCCCTGGTACTCGTCGAAGGCATGGTGGTACCGGGCGGCGTCCGAGATGGCCCCGTCCAGGTGCCAGGCCGCCGCGATGAGGGCGCCTGCGTCCGCGTGGTCCAGCTCCAGGGTCCTCTTCTCCGCCACGTGGAGGGAAACCCGGTCCCGGTCCGCTACGGCCATGGTCCGGACGTACTCCTCCGCCAGGGCGTTGTTCAGGGGGATCTTGCCGATGTCGTGCAGGAGCCCCGCGGCGAAGTACTCCTCCAGGGACTTGGAATCCACGCCCCGCTTCTTGGCGATCAGCTTGGCGGTCACCCCCGCGCAGAGAGAATGCCTCCAGAAGCCCTCCATGTTAAGGGCCCGGAAATCCTTGTTCGAGGTGAACTTGTCCAGCACCGCCGTGGAGAGGGCCAGGTTCTTCACCGTGTTGACCCCCAGCATGATGATCGCCCGGACCAGGCTGG
This sequence comes from Spirochaetota bacterium, assembly GCA_022703505.1. GTDB lineage: Bacteria > Spirochaetota > Spirochaetia > Treponematales > UBA12059 > JAAYUR01. The sequence continues at coordinate 124,427 of JAKLDN010000005.1, forward strand.
TCACCTGGGTCCCCAGGCCGTAGTACGCGGAGTTGATGAGCTTGAGCACCTTGCCCATGAGCACGGGATCCAGGGCGATCACGCGGTCCAGGTCGATGGGGCTGGTCTTGGGATTGTTGCAGACTTCCAGGACCTTGGAAACGGTCGTCGGGAGGCTCGGCATGGAACCGATGTAGTCCCGGACCTTCAGGAGGTTGCTAGTTCCTGCCATGACCCTTCTCCCGGCGTATGATTTCGATCAATTTTGCCATCTTCGGGGAAACCGGAATCCCGCAGACCTCCGTGGGCCGGCCCTGGGGATCGAAGACCACCGGGGTCTCCGCCTTCGGCGCGGCGTCGGATTCATCGGAGGGCGCCGCCTCGCCGGAAGCCGGGATCCGTTCATCCCGGCGCCGGTCCTCCCGGACCCGTCGCGCTTCCCGGCGCCGATCCCCCCCGTCCCGCCGGTCCATCCAGGTCCTGCGTTCCTTGGGGGTCGCGCGCCGGTCCGCGCCCGTCCTGCGGTCCTCCCCGCGGCGCTCCCCCAGCTTCTGGGCTTCCTTGAGCAGGGACGAGGCCCCGGGCACCGAGCCGTCCAGGGCCGCGGCGGCCCGGCCCACCTTGTCCTCCGCGGCCCGGCGGACAGACTCGTCCTCGGACTCCAGGTCCCCGTCCCCGAGGGCCTGGATCAGCTCGTCCATCTTCCGGGAGATCCCGCTGTCCTCCAGTTCCTTCCGCTTGTCCTCCGGGAGGGAATCCGTGAGGCCCTTCAGGTAGGAAAGGAGGTCCGCGATTTCCTCGCCCTGGCATTCCGGCCGGCCGGAGGCGCAACCCTCGGTTCCGGAACCGCCGTCCGCGGATCCCGGCTCCCCCGGCCCGGTTTCGTCCGGGGACGGTTCGCCTACCTCCTCCGGGGATGCTTCCGGCTCGGGTTCCGGCTCCAGGGGAGGGCGCTCCGGGGGCTCGACATCGGGCTCCTCCCCCTCCTCGAACACGATCTCGGGCTCCTCCTCGCCGAGGTCCTCGTCGTATTCCTCGTACTCCGGCTCCGGCTCGGCCGTCGGAAGCTCGGTCTCCGGGGCGGTTTCCGCTTCCACGGGCGGCTCCATCGGCTCCATCGGCTCCTCGTCCACAGGCTCCGGCTCGGGGCGCCGTTGGCGGGGTTCCTCCCGGGGGGCCGGGGGGTAGGCACGGGGAGGCGGCTGGGGCGGCGGATACGAGGCCTGCGGCGCGTAGGACGGCTGGGGGGCCGGCGCCGGAGACTGGGGCACCGGGGCCTGGGGGGCCGGAGCCTGGGGCGGCGGCGCGTAGGACGGGGCCGCCTGCTGGGGGGGAGGATAGGACGGCGGCGGATAGGAAGGAGGCGGATAGGGCTGGGGAGGATAGGCCTGGGGCGTGTACGGAGGGGGCGGCTCCGGGCTCCGGGTTTCCGGGGCATGGGGGGACGGACCTTCCGGTAGCGGAGTCCCGCCTTCCCGGCCGGAGGATTCCTCGCCCCGGCCCTCTCCGCCCCCTCCGCCTCCCACGGGCGAATCGGCGTAGAGCTCCTGGCCCGCCAGGAGCCGCTCGTCCTCGCCAAGGGGCTCCTCCTCTTCCTCCGAGAGGTCCACGGAATCCAGGGGGACCTCCTCCTCGGGCAGGGGCTCCTCGTACTCCTCCAGGAAGATGAGCTCCTCCGCCTCGTCCACCGGTATGGGCTCCGCGGAGGCCAGGGCAAGGACGGCCTCCATCCGCTCCTCCGGGGTGGGTTCCCCGGGGGCCGCCGACCCCTCCTCGGCCTGGAGGTTTTCCTTGAGGATTTGAATGTTGCGGTCCCATGCGTCCCGGACGTCCTGGGAATACGCCCCGACGGCCTTCTCGTAGAGGTCCAGGGAGCCTTCCAGGTCCTCGATATCCTCGGGCTTGCCCCGGCGTCCCCGGAGGTTCACCAGGCGGTCCGCGGCGGCCACCGCCTTCTCCTTCTCCCCCAGGGCCCGGTACACCGCGGAGAGCTCCAGCCAGGCCTCCGCGTCGTCCGGACGCTCCCGGGTCAGCTCCTCCAGGATGCTCTTGGCATGGGTCCGGTCCCCCCGGGCGGCCCGGGCCCGGGCAAGCTCCAGGCGGGCCTCGGGATTCCCCGGCCGGGCCTTCAGGAAGAGCTCCAGCTCCTTGACGGCGTCGTCCGGTCGGCCCTCTTCCCGGTAGATCCGGGCCAGCTCGATCCGGAACCCGATCTCCTTGGGGTCCAGGGAGACCACCTTGCGGAAGATCTTCTCCGCCTTCCCCTCCTCGCCCAGGGCCTTCAGCAGGAGGCCGTAGAGCTTGAGGGCTTCCAGGTTGTCGGGACTGCGGCGGAGGACGTCCACGACCGCGTCCCGGGACTTGTCGTTGTAGCCCAAGGTACGGTAGAGCCGGGCCAGGCGGAGCCGGAGGCCCAGGTTGTCGGGCATAACCTCCACGAGCCCCTGGATTTCCTGCAGGGCCTCGGCCTGGCGGCCGCTCTGCTCCAGGAGGCGCTCGATGTTCTCCGCGGCCTTGAGGAAGCCCGGATCGGCCTCCAGGGCCGCCCGGTACTCCCGGATGGCCTCGTCGACCTTGCCGGCCTCCGCGAACGCGACGCCCAGGCCGTTTCGGGCTTCCGCGTTCCGGGGGGACACGGCCAGGACCTGGTGGAAGATATCCGTGGATTGCCGGGTCTTCCCGTTCCGGGCCAGGGCCAGGCCGTAGCGGTTCATGGCCTCCGTCCAGCCCGGCCGGGCCTTCACGGCCTGCTCGTACTCCCGGAGGGCATCCTCGGTCTTGCCCATGGCCTCGTAGGAGATGCCCAGGTTGAAGTGGAAGGAGGGGTAGTTCTGGTCCACCGCGAGGCCCTTCCAGAACACCTTGACGGCCTTCTCGTGGTCCCCCCGGGCCATGTGCACGGTGCCCAGGGAGTTCAGGGCCAGGACGTGCCGGGGATCCTTCTCCACCGCCCGGGCGAAGGACATCTCCGCGGCCTTCAGGTTCCCCATCTGGCGGTAGACGCTGCCCTCGTTGAACAGGAGCTCCGGATCGTCCGGGGCCAGCTCGAGCCCCCGGGCCAGGGCGGCCAGGGCGTCGTCCAGGCGGCCCAGGCGCAGGTAGACGGCTCCCAGGTTCTCCAAGGCCCGGACGTCCTTGGCGTCCCGCTCCACGATGGCGGCGAAGGCCCCGAGGGCGGGCTCGAAGCGGTTGGTGCGGAGATAGACCGTGCCGAGGACGAAGCGGGCGTCCCGGGACTCGGGCTTCTGGATCAGGTAGTTGCGGGCCAGGCGCTCCGCGGCCTCGAAGTCCCGGAGGCGGAGGGCGTTCCGGGCCCTCTCCAGGGCGTCCGAGGGAGGGTGGGGGGCCGTCACGGGACGTTCCTGGCGGGACGGGCGGATACTTCCCGGGAGAATTCCCCCGGCCGCCGGGGGAGAACCGCGTCGTAGGAAGCCACGGCGAAATAGTAGAGCCTGCCGTTGGCGAGGCCCGTCAGGGTGATCGAGACCGTATTGCCCGTGTCCACCGGGGAGGCTCCCTGCACGGCTTCCCTGCCGTAATAGTCCCCCGGGGAGGTTCCGTAATACACCAGGTACCCCGCCAGGTCCGCCTCGGGCACCCGGCTCCACCGGAGGGTGACCCTCCCGTCCCCGGGCGCGGCCAGGACCTCCCCCGGGGGGGGCGGGGGGGGATCGGGCAGGTACCGTAGGGTGATCGAGGACAGGATCGGCCCGTCGGCGCCCCGGGGGTCCGGGTAGAGCTCCACCCGCACCTGGGCGTAGCGCCCCCGGGCGCTTTCCGGCAGGGACCCGCCCGGCCGGAAGGGTTTCCACTCGGGGCTGTCCGTCCTCCAGGTTTCGGGGAAATCCCCGACGCGGTAGAAGAAGGCGGCCCCGGAGTCCCCGGGGGTGCGGATCTCGGCGTCGACGGAGGCGAGTCGGGTGTTGTTCCAGCCGAGGTCCACCAGGGGCGATACCGCAGATCCCGGCTCGGTCCCGTACCTTCCCAGGTTCGGACGCTCCACCCAGGAGGAGGAGAGACGGAGCTCGTCCAGGAGCCCCGTGTAGTTCTGGCCCAGGGTCACGGGGGACGCCGTGCCCACCGAGGGGAGGTGGACCGCCCCGCCCTCCCGCCCGGTGGCGGTGGCGTAGGCGGCTGCTTCGGAGACCCCGTTCATCAGGTACTCCACGAGCCCCGTGGAGGAATCGAAGCGCACCAGGTGGTGGCTCCAGGTCCGAGGGACCAGGAGGGAGGTTCCGGTGAGGTTCAGCTGGAAGGCCCCTCCCCCGGGGGGGGCGAAGAAGTTGGCGAACGCGAAGACCATGCGGTTCCGGGAGAAGATCGCGGACACCTGCTGGGTCGTAGTCCGGGTCCCGTCCCGCCGGGCCCCCTTCCAGAGGAAGAGGATCTCCCCGGACTCGACGTTGGCGGGGTAGAGCCAGAATTCCAGGGAGAAGTCCCCGGACACGGAGCCGGCGCCGAAGAGGGAGCTCTTCTCGGGGTGGAGGACCAGCTGGGAGCCGGGGGCCCGGAAGGAGGCCGCCCCGGATCCCATGTAGGCCAGGTCCGCGGGGGCGTGTTTGAAGCTGCCCCGGGGCTCGATCCTCCACCGTCCGGTCTCGTCCCACCCGGATTCGGCGTCGAAGTGGACAAGGAGATCCGTTCCCTCGGTCCACCGGTATCGGGCGGGCTCCAGGACCAGGACCCGGGCCGCGCCGGAGTCCGCGGCGGGGACCGCACTCGCGGCCGGGACCGCGCCTGCGGCAGGGACCGCACCCGCGGCCGGGACCGCGGCGACGCCCGAGAGGATCCAGGGGTGCGGTGAAGAGGCGGGCCGGGAGGAGGCGTCCAGGCGCAGGGACGTCTCTATCCCGGCGGCGGTGCATACCGCGGCCGAGGCTGCGAGGATCAGGGCGAGTATTCTCTTGGTCGTCATTTCTCTGTATTCTAGTATCGAACGATATGGAGCAAAGTATAGCCCCCGCTTCGCAGGAACCCCGAAGAATCGCGCGAAGCGCCCCGGAATCCCCGGGAGTATACCTCATGCGCGACTCCGCGGGGCTAATTATATACGTAGGCAAGGCCAAAATCCTGAAAAACCGCCTGTCCTCGTACTTTTCCGGCCGTAAGGACCCGAAGACCCGGCTCCTGGTCTCCAGGATCGCGAGCCTCGAGTGGATCCTGACGGAGACCGAATACGAGGCTCTCCTCCTGGAAAACGAGCTCATCAAGCGGAACGCCCCCAAGTACAACATCAACCTGAAGGACGGGAAATCCTACCCGGTCATCCGCATCACCGCGGAGGAGTGGCCCCGGGTCTTCCGTACCCGGCGGATCGTGGACGACGGCAGCCTCTACTTCGGCCCCTTCCCCAGCGCGGAGATCATCGACGCCTACCTGGACCTGATCCGCCGGATCTTCCCCCTGCGGCGCTGCAGGCGGATGCGGAAGCGGGACACCCCCTGCATGTACTACCACATCGGCCGCTGTTCCGCCCCCTGCGCCGGCCGGATCGAGCGGGAGGCCTACCTGGCTGTCGTGGAGAAGGTCCGCAAGCTCCTGGCCGGGGAGACCGACGAGCTCCTCGGATCCCTGAAGGCCCAGATGGAGGAGGCCGCGGCCGATCTCCGCTTCGAGGAGGCCGCCCGGGCCCGGGACACCCTCCAGGCCATCGAGGCCTTCCGGGGCGAGAGCCGGGTGGTGGACTTCGACCCCGAGAGCCGGGACTACGTGGCCGCCGCATTGGACGGGAGCCTTGCGACCTTCACGGTCTTCGCCATGCGGGGCGGGCGCCTGGCGGGACGGGATCTCTTCCGGTCCCGGGCCTTCGGCACCCCGGAAGAGGCGGTCCTGGACTTCCTCACCACCTACTACTCCGCGGAGCGCCCCCCCCCGCCCCGGATCTACCTCCGGGATCCCCGGGGCATGGAACTGGCCCGGGAGTACCTCCGCCGGGAGCTCGGGGCGGAAACGGATCTGGCCGCCCCGGAAGACCGCCGCCACGAGGCCGCCCTGGCCATGGCGGAGCACAACGCCAAGGAGGACCTGGCCAAGCGGCGGAGGGAGACCGGGGACGTGGAGGCCCTGGAGGAGCTCCGGCGGACCCTGGACCTGGAAGTCCTGCCCGCACGGATCGAGGGCTTCGACATCGCCCACCTGTCCGGCAAATACACGGTCGCCTCCCTTGTTACCTTCTCGAACGGAGTACCGGACAAGAAGAACTACCGCCATTTCCGCATCCGCAGCCTGGAGGGAAAGATCGACGACTTCGCCGCCCTTCGCGAGGCCGTGGGCCGCCGCTACACGGGCCTGCTGAACGAGGGGGAGGACCTGCCGGACCTCATCCTGGTGGACGGGGGCATCGGCCAGGTCAACGCGGTCAAGGAGATCCTGGACGCCCTGGAGGCGGACCTACCCCTGGCGGGACTGGCCAAGGAGAACGAGGAGATCTGGCTGCCCGGCGCCGAGGGGCCGATCGTCCTGTCCAAGGACTCCCCGGCCCTCCGGGTCCTGGTGGCCGTCCGAGACGAGACCCACCGCTTCGCCACCGGCCTGAACCAGAGGCTCCGGGGGAAGACCCTGCGCCTGACCGGCCTCGAGGCCGCGGAGGGGGTGGGCCCCGTACGGGCGGCCCGGATCCTTACGGCCTTCGGTTCCCTCCGGGCAGTGGCCGAGGCGGAGCCCGCCTACATCGCCGAGAAAGCCCGGGTGCCGAAAAAGACGGCGGAGGCCGCCCGGGAGGCGGCCCGCTCGGAGCTCTCCGCCGGGAGGATTGACTAAAACCTCCATTTCCGGCAGAATGCGGGTGCCCCACGGGGAACAACAACGTGCTCGACACCATCCTGCCCGAGGGGCTCCGTTTCGGTGTCCTCTTCGACCGCCTAACCTCGGTTCACAGTATTTACATCCGCGCGGAGGAGGCCTCGGCCTCCTTCCGCGCCCGTAACGGACTTTCCTGCCCGCCCGGCTGCGGAAGGTGCTGCGAAGGATTCATCCCCGACATTTTACCCCTCGAAGCCTCCTACCTGGCCGCCTGGCTCGTGCGGAACCGTCCCGAGCGCGCCCTGCGCATGGCCGATTCCGGCACCCTGCCCTCGAACCTCCGCGGCTGCCCCCTCTACGATCCGGACCGCCCGGACGCCCACTGCACGGTCTACCCCGGCCGGCCCCTCATCTGCCGCCTCTTCGCCTTCTCCGGCGTTCGAACCCGTACGGGATCGCCCTCCTACTCCCTTTGCCGGGAGATGCCCGGCCTGCCGCCCCCCCGGTCCGGCACCCGTTCCTGGGAGGGCCCGGCCCTGGAAGACCTCTTCGGTACGCCCCCCCTCATGTCCGACTTCGGGGCGGAACTCGAGGGGATCGTCCCCGGGGACGGCTCCCGGCGGGAAGCCCTGCCCGAAGCCCTGCCCGCCGCGATCTGCCAGATCCTCTTCCTGGCCGGACTGGGAGGCAAGGACGATCCCAGCACCGACGACAACGATCCCGTCCTGCCTCCCCTGCCCCGGGCGTCTTAGCGGCCCTTGCCGCACCGCCGAGGCAGGGATATCCTAGGCCCATGCCGGATTCCCGATCCCCGGAAAACCCCCTTGCCTCCCGCGTCGAGGCCCTCCTTAAAAGGCGGCACGAGCTGGTCGGACTGCCCCGGGGGCGCCCGGGAGAACCGGGATCGTCCGAGGGGCTGACCCACTCGGAGTACGCCCGGATGTCCGACGCCCTCTTCCGCCTCCAGCGCGGCCTGACCGGCAACCGTTCCCTGATCGGAGCCCGGTACATGGACGACCCGGACCTCCTGGCGGCCTACCTCTTCTTCTACTGGCCCGTATCCTACGCCCAGGTCGCGGGGGTCCTGGCCCAGTCGGGCCTCCGGCCCGCCCGGGTCCTGGACATGGGCTCGGGGCCGGGCCCCGCGACCGCCGCCCTCCTGGACGCCGGCGCGGTATCCGCGGTCCTCGTGGACTCCAGCTCCTCCGCCCTGGACCTGGCCCGCCGGGTCCTGGCCCAGGGCCGGGCATCCTCCGACCGCCTCCGGTACCTTGCCGCGGACCTGGAAGGACCCGCTCCCTACGGGGGTGCCGCGGACGCCGGTCCCTACGACTGCGTCGTGTTCGGACACTCCCTGAACGAGCTGTGGATCGGCGCGCACGACCGCCCGGAGCGGGTCCTGGCCCTGGCGGCGGCCGCCTCGGGCTGTCTCTCCACGGAAGGATTCCTCCTGGTCGTCGAGCCCGCCCTCCTGGCCACCAGCCGGGACGCCCTGGCCCTCCGGGACGGCCTGGCCGCCGCGGGCTGGTCCGTCTTCGCGCCCTGCCCGGGTCGGTCCCGCCTGGGCTGTCCGGCCCTGGCCGCCGGGCCGGCCCACACCTGCCACGACGAGCTGAGATGGGAGACCCCGGAGACGGTCCGGGTCCTGGCCAAGCGCACCGGCCTGGACAAGGACTCCCTGAAGGCGACCTGGTTCCTGGCCCGGCCGCCCTCGGCGCCCGCCGCCCTGCCCCGGTCCGCGTATCCGGAGGACTCCTTCCGGGTCGTTTCGGATCCCCTGCTCAACAAGGCGGGACGGATGCGCTATCTCCTGTGCGGGGCTGCGGGACGGTTCCCCTTTTCCGCCCCCGCGGAGGATCCGCGGTCGCGGACGTCGGGGTTTTCCTACCTTCGCAGGGGGGACGTGATCCGCGTGGAGAATCCCGAGATCCGGGAGAGCGGCTGGGGCCTGGGGCCGGCCACCCGCATCGAAGTCCTGCCCGGGGCTTGAAGGGTCTACGGCGAGGGCGCGGTCAGGGGCAGGTCCGTACCGCCCACCGCGAAGGACAGGGGAATCGCGTCCACGGGCAGGTCGTAGGCCAGGATGAAGCGGTTGGAGATCCTTACCCGCAGGGAGTCCCGTTTGGCCGCGCCCCCGGCCCCCGGGGTCGGGTCGTAGACCCAGAGCGGAGCGGATTCGCTCCGGCTCCCGTCCGGGGCTTCCCATCGCACCCGCAGGGCGAAGGCGGGCAGCTCCGCGGAGGGGGCGTTCCCGTCGTAGTCGATCCGCGCGTCCACGGTCAGCCATCGCCCGGAGGCCGGGTTTCCGGCGTACTCGGCCTGGCCGTCCTTCCAGGACACCAGGGTTACCGTCAGACCCGGGGCGTAAACGGCAGAGAGACCTGACTTCACGGCGCCCCCGGAGGCGCAGGCGGCCAGGATGAGCGCCAGCACCGCGGGTACGGAAAGCCCGGCGAGGGACGGGGCGGCTCGAAGAATCGGTCGACGGGTACGCATGCGCCCATCCTAGCGCCTTGCCCGGGCCGCCGCAATCCCCTATTATTCCCGTCGTATGAGCTCCAAGACCGTCGCTTCTTTTTTCGGCTGGTCCAACACGGGGAAGACCACCTTCATCGAGGGCGCGATCTGTGCCCTGTCCGCCCGGGGACTACCCTGTGGGGCCCTGAAGGTGACCAAGCACCCCGGAAGCTTTCTGATACCCGGAAAGGACTCGACCCGGTTCTTCGAGGCCGGGGCGGAGACGGCCCTGGTGGGGGGCCCGGAGACGGTCCTGACCCTGCGGAGCCCCGGGACCCTGGACCGCGCCTTCCTGGACCGGCTCTTCCCGGATGCCCGGGTGATCCTGGTCGAGGGGGGGGAGGTCGACGGGGCCCTCCGAGTCCTGGCGGCCGGGGCGGCGGCCTCGGAGGCGGACCTGAAGGTGCCCCTGGAACGCGTGGACGTCCTCATCACCGGAGACCCGGGTCTGGCCGCCCGGGCCGTCGGGGCGGGGGTGAGGAGCCTGGCTCCGGACGATATCGACGAATTCATCAAGCTGTTGGAGGATCGAATGGAACGAGACGTGACCGTGACCTGCGGGGGCAAGAACGTGCCCATGAACCCCTTCGTGAAGGGCCTCGTGCGGGACGTGAGCCTGGCGGTGATCAACTCCCTCAAGAAGGTGGAGGAGGGGGAGGAGATCGTCATAAAGATCGCCGCTCCCAAATAGCATGAGGGCGGCTTCGCCGCCCTCATGGCGCCGAACTGACGTTCGGCGATGTTTCCGATACCGACGGCACCGAGCTGACGCTCGGAGAACTACCGTACGCCGCCCTCATGGCGCCGAACTGACGTTCGGCGATGTTTCCGATACCGGCGGCACCGAGCCGACGCTCGGAGAACTACCGTACGCCGCCTTTACGGCGCCGGGACGTCCCCGACTCGATCCGCCCGGCATACCGGGCCGTGAGACGAAGGCAGGCTTCGACCGCGTCGACACCGACCGCGTCCGGGGTATCCCTCGGCGTATGGTATACGAGCCCCTCCCGGACGACCGCCGTCGGCATGGCTATCACCGTGGCCGCCTCAATCCCGGCCCGGGCCGCTTCCGCGGCGTCGGTTCCCCCGCCCCCGAACACCATGGGGAAGACCCTCGCCTTGTATCCGTCGGCACGTAGACATTCGACGGCGTCCTGTGCGACCTCCCGGGACAGCCGCAGGAACCCGTTCACGTCCCGATCCAGCACGTGCAGGTGGGCCGCGTCGTAGAGGGAATCGAAGTTGAGCATCCACGCCGCCCGATCCCGGATCTCCCCGGCCCGGGACCGCATGTAGGCCGCGGAGCCCCGGAGACCCGCCTCCTCGGCGTCGAAGCTCAGCACCCGGATCCGGGTTCGCCGGAGCAGGTCGCCTTTCCGGGCGGCCAGTTCCCGGGCGATCTCCACGCAGAGCAACGACGACACGAGGTTGTCCCCCGCCCCCGGGCTCCCGCGCCGGGTATCGATCATGAGGAAGTACGCCGCCGCGAAGGGAAGTCCCGCCAGGAGGGCGGCGGACCACCCGGCCGGGACGGCCCGGATCCAGCCCGCGGCCCGGGCCGCCAGGAGCCCGAGCTCGAGGAGGAAGAAGGGGTACGGGGCGAAGATGGCGGCGGCGTAGAATTTCTGGAAAGGACCGGAATAGATGCGCGCCACCGGGGCGCTGTCATGGTGGCCGGACAAGAGGAGCTCGTATTCCGCCTTCCCCTCGGGCTCGACGACGCCCTCTACGTTGACGCAGGTCCGGGCCGGGAAGAGCCCGTCCCCAAGCCTCCCGTAGACCGCGAACTGGGAGACCATGAGGGCGATGCCCCCGGCGATGCCCAGGGCCGGAAAAAGGTAGAAACCCCGGTTCAGGAGAAGCGAGACCAGCCCCAGTACGTACACGAGGGGCAGGATCTTGGTGTAGGCGTAGAACGAGGCGGGATGCGCCCGGAACTCCTCCAGCCGGACCCGGTCACAGAAGCCTTCCAGCCGGGCCGCGAGCTCCCGGGCGACGGACCGGCACGCCTCCGACCCGGCCAGCCGGGGACCGTACCGGCGGACCAGCCGGTCCGTCTCCTCCAGCACCGTCCGTGCCGAGGCCCGGAAATCGATGTCCTCCATAAATTCTATCTCCCCCGGTCGCGCCGGGACCGCTCCGGGCCGGCACCGGGCTCCCCATAGCAGAGGGGCGTCCCCCGCGGGACGCCCCTCCGGAAACTCCGCGCCCTGCGGCGCGGGTCTCACTTGTACACGGGCTTCCGGGTGTAATGGGTATGCAGGAGCTTGTGGGCCTTGTGGGAACCCGGCTTCTCCAGGAACTCCTTGTACACCTGGCCGATGTAGGGGTTGCGGTGGGAACAGCGGTATTCGCTTTTCTCGTCGTCCGCGTAGATCCCCGCCATCCGCTTCTGGCGCACCTCGTCGGTGCAGCCGTAGGGCTGTCCGCCGCCGCCGATGCAGCCGCCCCGGCAGGCCATCACCTCGATGAAGTGCCAGGGAACCTCCTTGCCCTCGGCCTTGGCCTTCCGGACCTCCTCCAGGACCATGGCAATGTTGCCCATCTGGTGGGCCACCGCCACGCGGACGTCGGTTCCCTTGATGTGGACCCGGGCTTCCTTGACGCCGGAGATGCCCCGGACGCCGGTGAAGTTCACGTCCTTGAGGTCCTCGTCGGTGATCAGGTAGTACGCGGAGCGCAGGGCGGCTTCCATGACGCCGCCGGTTGCGCCGAAGACGACTCCCGCCCCGGTGTAGGGCCCCATGGGGGAGTCCGGCTCCTCGTCCGGGAGGTTGAGGATGTCGATCCCCGCCTGCTTGATCATCCGGGCCAGTTCCCGGGTGGTCAGGGTTACGTCCACGTCCTTCTGGCCCGAGGAGTACATGTCGTCGTTGCGGCTGTTCTCGTACTTCTTGGCCGTGCAGGGCATGATGGAGACGGAGAAAATCTTGGACGGATCCGTGGAGGCCTTTTCGGCCCAGTAGGTCTTGATCATGGCGCCCATCATCTGCTGGGGGCTCTTGGCGGTCGAGAAGTTCGGTATCATATCCGGGTAGTACTTCTCCATGTAGTCCACCCAGGCGGGACAGCAGGAGGTTATCAGGGGCAGGGGGCCGTCGTCGGTGGTGAACCGCTTCACGAACTCCGTGCCCTCCTCCATGATCGTGAGATCCGCGGAAAAGCTCGTATCGAAAATGGCATCGAAGCCCAGGCGCCGGAGGGCGGCGTAGATCTTCTTGGTGATGACCGTCCCCGGTTCCAGGCCGAAGGCCTCGCCCAGGGCCACCCGGACCGCGGGGGCGATCTGGACCACGCAGGTCTTGGCGTCGGGGCCTTCCTTCATGAGGGCGTCCCAGACGACCTTGGTCTGGTCCATCTCGTAGATGGCTCCCACGGGGCAATGGGCGGAGCACTGGCCGCACTTGATGCACGGGCCTTCCGCCAGGGCCACGTCCGCGGCCGGGGCGATGCGGGTCTTCTCCCCGCGGCCCAGAAATTCGATGGCCCAGACGCCCTGCATGTCCTGGCAGACCTTCACGCAGCGTCCGCACCGGATGCACTTCTCGGGGTTGAGGATGATGGTGCCCGTGGACTCGTCCGTGGCCAGGCCCCGGAGGCGCTTGGGGAAGGACTGCTCCCGGATGCCGAACTCCGCCGCCAGGGTCTGGAGCTCGCAGTCCCCGTTGCGGGGGCACTGGAGGCAGTCGTCCGGGTGGGTGGATAGGATCAGCTCGATCACGGTGCGGCGGGTGGCCACCAGCTCCGCGTCGTTGGTGATGATGTCCATCCCGTCCTCGAGGGGGGTGCAGCAGGCCCGGAGCATCTTGGGGCTCTTGCCGTTCTTGACCACGCAGATGCCGCAGGCCGCCCAGGGTTCCAGGTCGTTGTTGTGGCAGAGCTTGGGGATCTTGACGTTCACCTTCCGGGCGGCCTCCAGGATCGTAGTGCCCTTGGCGACATGCACCGGTATTCCGTTTATCTTCGCGTTTACCATTTCGCTTCGTCTCCTTGCCGGATCACTTCTTGAGGACCGCGTTGAATTTGCAGACCTTGAAGCACTCGCCGCACTTGATGCACTTGGACGTGTCGATCACGTGGGCCTGCTTCTTCTCCCCGGTGATGCAGTTGACCGGGCAGCGCCGGGCGCAGAGGCCGCAGCCGATGCACTTCTCCGGATCGATGGAGTAGACCACCAGGTCCTTGCACTTTCCGGCCCGGCACTTCCGGTCCTGGATGTGCTCCAGGTACTCGTCCCGGAAATGCTTGAGGGTGGAGAGGGTGGGGTTGGCGGCGGATCCGCCCAGGAGACAGAGGCTGGCCTTGGTCATGGCCTTGCCGATCCGTTCCAGCTTGTCCAGGTCCGACATCTCCCCCTGGCTCTTGGATATCTTGGTCAGGATGGAGTGCATCTGGTTCGTTCCGATCCGGCAGGGGGCGCACTTTCCGCAGGACTCGTCCACGCAGAACTCCATGTAGAACCGGGAGACGTCCACCACGCAGTCGTCCTCGTCCATGACGATCATGCCGCCGGAGCCCATCATGGATCCCAGGGCCGTGAGGCTCTCGTAGGTGATGGGGGAGTCGAGGTCCTTCTCGGTGATGATCCCGCCGGAGGGGCCGCCGGTCTGCACGCCCTTGAACTTCTTTCCGTCCTTGATCCCGCCGCCGATGTCGAAGACGATCTCCCGGAGGGTGGTGCCCATGGGGACTTCCACGAGGCCGGAATTGTTGATCTTCCCGGTCAGGGCGAAGACCTTGGTTCCCGGACTCTTCTCGGTCCCGATCTTGGCGAACCACGAGCCTCCCTTGGTCAGGATGACCGGGACGTTGGCGTAGGTCTCCACGTTGTTGATCAGGGTGGGTTTCTTCCATAGACCCGAGATCGCCGGGAAGGGTGGTTTCGGAACGGGCATGCCCCGCTTGCCCTCCAGGGACTGCATCAGGGCCGTCTCCTCTCCGCAGACGAAGGCGCCGGCGCCCAGGCGGATCTCGATGTCGAAGTTGAAGCCGGAGCCGAGGATGTCGTCCCCCAGGAGCCCCATCGCCTTGGACTGGGCGATGGCGATCTTGAGCCGCTCGATGGCAAGGGGATATTCCGCCCGGATGTACACGAAGCCCTTGTCGGAGCCGATGGTGTACCCTGCGATGGTCATGGCTTCCAGCACCGAATGGGGATCCCCCTCGATGGTGGACCGGTCCATGTAGGCTCCCGGGTCGCCCTCGTCGGCGTTGCAGATGACGTACTTGATGTCACCGGCGGCCTTGCGGGTCAGGTCCCACTTCATCCAGGTGGGGAAGCCGGCGCCGCCCCGGCCCCGGAGGCCCGCGGTCTTGAGCTCCGCGATCACGTCGTCCGGCTTCATCTCGAAAAGGACCTTCTCCAGGGCGGCGTAGCCGTCCCGGGCGATGTATTCCTCGATGTTCTCCGGGTTGATGACGCCGCAGTTCCGCAGGACGATCCGGAACTGCTTCTGGTAGAACTCGATGTCCTCGAGCTTTACGATGTCCTTCTGCTGTTCCTTCTTGTACAGGAGGCGCTTGACCTCCCGGCCCTTCACGATCTGCTCGGAGATGATCTCCTTGGCATCTGAGGGCTTTACCTCGACGTAGAAGGACTCCGAGGGCAGGACCTTGACGATGGGTCCCTTCTCGCAGAATCCGAAACAGCCGGTCTTGACGACCTGGACCTCGCCCTTGACGCCCTGGGCTTCCGCCTCGGCCAGGAGGTTCTTGTAGATCTCGTCCGCCTTGGAGGACTCGCAACCCGTTCCGCCGCAGACCAGTATGAAATTCTTGTACGCCATGAATCGGCCCTCCGCCTTACCGCTTGATGATGTCCGCCGCGGGGCGGTCGAAGATGTGGTTCTCCACCAGCGACTTCTCCACGACGTGCTTCTGTACGATCTCCCGGGCCACAGCGGCGTCCACCTTGCCGTAGATGGTTGCGGGCATGCCGGGCATGGCCACCTCCACGGTGGGCTCCACGTAGCACAGTCCCATGCACCCGGTCTGGCGGATAACCACGTCCTTGTCCAGGTGGAACTCCTCCACGGCCGCGAGGATCGCGTCGAAGGTCTTCTTGGCCCCCGCGGCGATCCCGCAGGTCCCCATGCCGACGATGATCTGCACGCTCTTCCCCTCCACGTCACGGCGGCCCAAGTCCTTCTTCCTCTCGTCCCGCAGTTTCCGGAGATCCTCCAGGGTCATCTTTGCCATATCCTTCTCCTTACGGTTCGAATCGTACTTCTTCTATCCGTCCGTCCCCGGATACTCCAGGGATTCCAGGTACCGGCCCACAAGGATCAGCGCCGAGGCGCAGCTCAGGTCCCCCGCCGCCTCCCGGAGCTCCGACCGAGCCGCCTCGTACTCCGTCCCCGGAGCTCCGGCCCGGGCTTCCCGCCGCCTTCGGATCCGCAGTTCGTACGCCCCGTCGAAGGCCAGGGCGGAACGGAACAGGCCCGGCACGTCCCCCAGGGGCGGAGTGTCCAGGTGCCCGGAGGGAAAAGAGAACCGGAGGGTCGTGCCCTGGTTCTTCCGGGACTCCAGGGAAAACTCCCCCTCCGCCGCCCGGACGGCCTGTTCCAGGAAGGGGAGCCCCAGGCCCACCCTCCGCCCGGGGTGCTTGCCCCCGCTGGACCGGAAGGGATCCAGGGCCCTGGACCGCTCTTCCTCCGTCATGCCGCGTCCGTCGTCCGCCACCCGGACCGAGATCCGGCCGCCCTCCTCGAACAGGTCCAGCTCCACGTTCCGGGCTTGCGCCTCGACGGAGTTCTGGACCACGTCCAGGACGTAGTCGCAGACGCTGGCGTGCACCCGCGTCAGTTCCGGTACTTGGCGATGATCTCCGGGAGCTGGTCCTTGGTCAGCTTGCCGTACACGTCGTTCCCGACCATCAGCACCGGAGCCAGTCCGCAGCAACCCACGCAGCGGACGGAATCGATGGAAAACTGCCCGTCGTCCGTCACCTCGCCGGCATTGATGTTCAGGATGCTCTCGCATTCCTCGATCAGGGTCTGTCCGCCCTTGAGGTAGCAGGCGGTGCCCATGCAGACCGCCAGGCGGTTCTTGCCGGGCTTGGTGGTCTTGAAGAAGTGGTAGAAGGTGACGACCCCGTAGATCTTGGCCATGGGCATGTCGATCATCTTCGCCAGGGTCTCCGCGGACTCCCGGGAAATGTACCCGAACTCCTCCTGGATGCGGTGAAGCATCATGATGAGGCTACCGGGCTTCCGCTTCCATTCCTCGATGAACCGCACGAGATCCGCGGAAAATTCCGTCTGGACTGCAGCCATGAATTCCTCCAAGAATATATATAAGAAAATATCGATAATTAACTTTCCGTAGTATATGAAAGAACCAAAAAGATGACAATAGGGTTGCCCGGGGTCGATCCGGAAAATTCCTGCTTTAATCGGTAGATTTTATCAATTCGGACCCGCCGCCGCCCTATGGAACTTCCAGAATAAACCCGTTTTCACGGGCTGCGGGCGGGAAACGGTGCGCCTCGGGCAAATTTCATTTTCCGAGATTTCTCTTGACATACGGCGAGGGCGTGGTAAGCTAATTTTGTATTCAAAACTTTCCATACACTTCAAGGAGGCACCTATGAAACGCATTCTTACGCTCGCCCTGGCTCTCCTGTGCCTCGGGGCGGCGGTCTTCGGCCAGGGAAGGTACCCGGCCAAGGACATCACCATCACCGTGGTCTTCGGCGCGGGCGGCGGCACGGACGTCCTGAACCGCCTGTTCGCGGGAGAGATGCGGGCGGCCCTGGGCCGCAACGTCGTGGTGGCCAACGTCACCGGCGGCGTCTCCGCGTCCAACGGCATGTTCCACGTCTGGAACCTGCCCCACGACGGTTACAACCTGGCGGGCTTCTCCGAGTCCGTGGTCAGCGGCCCCGCGATGGGCGGCTTCGACAAGCGGATGAGCGCCTGGTATCCCTTCCTGATCGCGGGATCCCCGGACGTGCTCTCCGTGCCGGCGTCCTCGCCCTACAAGACCCTGACGGATCTCATCAACGCCGCCAAGGCCAAACCGGGCACCATCAAGGCCGGGGCCGGCAACGTGGGCGGCCTGCACCATCTCAACACCCTGGCCTTCGAGCAGGGCACGGGGGTCAAGTTCAACTACATCCCCTACACCGGATCCGGCCCGACCCAGACCGCCGCGGTCACCGGGGAGATCGACCTGGTGATCACCTCCATCGCGGAACAGCAGCAGCTGATCAAGGCCGGCCAGCTCCGGCCCCTCGGGATGCTCATCGCCACCCCCTTCAAGGTGGAAGGCTTCGGCGAGATCCCCTCGTCCTTCAAGTTCTATCCGGACCTCAAGAAGCACCTGCCCATCATGCAGGCCATCGGCTTCGGCGTACCCGACGACGTACCCGCGGACGTCAAGAAGAAACTGGACGACGCCTTCAAGAAGACCATGAAGTCCAAGAAGGTGGTGGAGTTCCTGGCGGCCAACTACTACGAGCCCATCGGCAAGTCCGGCAAGGACGCCGCGGCGATCTTCGCCAAGCTCGAGTCCCTGTTCTGCTGGACCCTCTGGGACCTCGGACAGGCCAAGAACGACCCCGCGACCCTCGGCATCCCCAAGCCCTGACGATTCCGGGATACCTCTCTCCTGCGGCCGGCCCCTCGGGGCCGGCCTTTTGATTACAGGAATTGACCACGGAGGACACGGAGCTCACGGAGAGAAAGAGAGAAGGTGTGCCTCATTGAATCGACAGGATTCGGAAAAGCACCGCGCAAGCAAAGGCGAAGAATGCCCTTCCTTACCTTCCTTGTTCATCCCGAATTACCATATCTATCCCAAATACACATTTTCCTTTCTTCTCCGTGTCCTCCGTGAACTCCGTGGTGAGTCCAGAATAGCGCGCTCCGTGCCCTCGGTGGTGAGTCCGACAAATCCGGTAGCTTTCCCGTTGACAAGATAGGGAAGTATAGTACACTGTTTTGTATACAAAATATCGACAACGCCGCGCTTCGGGCGGCGCCAGCTTCGATCCCGGGAGGACCTATGCTGCCGAAAGAACGGCTCCGCCGAGCCGACATCCTCTTCTCGTTCCTGGTCGTGCTCGCGGGGGCGGCCATCGTGATCAACGCGATGGGCTTCCCGCGTGGGGCGGAGCTCTCCGGGGTCCGGAACGACTGGTACGTGTCCCCCGCCCTCATGCCCTACGTCATCGGGACGGGGCTGGTCCTCATGGGAATAGCCCTCTTCTTCACGGGGCTCAAGGAAACCGGGACCCAGGGGCTCCGGGAGGTCCTGGGCTCGATCGGAGGGCTGTTCATTCGCCGGCCGGCCCCCGGGGCCGGCTCGCTCCGCTTCCTGGCGGTCACGGCCACGGTGGTCCTGACCGTTTTCCTCTACATGCCCCGGGTCGATTTCGTGATCTCCGCGGCCTTCCTCCTCGTCGCCCTCATGACCATGTTCGCCTTCGAGGACGACGCCCTGCTCAGGCGGCTCCTCGTCCTGTACCTTCTCCTGGCGGCGCCGATGATCGCCTACTTCGCCTCCGGCCTGGGCGCGCGGTTTGAAGAGGCATTCTATTACGCCTCGGACATCCCGGGAGGGCTGTTCCTTGTCCTGTACATCCTTCTGGCCGCCCGTACGGCCGGCCGGGAACGCCGAAGGCGATTCCTGCGCCTGGTCCTGATCGCCTTCGCGGTGCCCCTGATCCTGGTCCCCGTCTTCAAGTACCTGCTGTACATACCCTTCCCCCGGGAGGGCGGCGTCGTCGCCCTCATGGATTACGTACGGTTCGACCTGCTCGATCCGGTCCAGGAGTAGACCATGCAATTCCTAACCCTGCTGGGCCACATGGCCGCCTCCACGGGCTCCCTGCTGATCAGCCCCCTGGCGATCGCCCTCCTGTTCGCCAGCGTTTTCCTGGGCATCGTCTTCGGCGCCCTCCCGGGCCTGACCGCCACCCTGGGGGTGGCCCTCCTGACCACGGTGACCTACGGCCTGGACTCCACCCTGGCTATGGTCAGCCTCCTGGGAATCTACGTGGGCGCCGTCTACGGCGGCAGCTACTCGGCGGTGCTGATCAACGTGCCGGGCACCCCCGCCTCCGCGGCCACGGCCCTGGACGGCTACCCCCTGGCCTGTCGCGGCGAGGCCGGGAAGGCCCTAGGAGTCACCACCACCGCCTCCGCCATCGGAACCGTGGTCGGGATGATCGCCGTGATCGCCTTCTCCCCCATCATCACCCGCCTGGCCCTCCAGTTCACGAGCTTCGAGTTCTTCCTGCTGGCCTTCTTCGGCATCCTGATCTCGGGTTCCCTGGTGACCCCGGATCTGGTCCTGAAGGGCTGGATCGCGGGCTTCCTGGGGCTCTTCCTCTCCCTGGTGGGCCGGGACCGCCTCCAGTCCTTCCCGCGCTTCACCTTCGGGTTGCCCCAGCTGGACTCGGGGATCGACGTGGTGCCCATCCTCCTGGGCGCCTTCGGGATCCCCCAGATGATCGGCACCCTGAAGGACCGTATCGCCATCAAGGAGGTGCAGAAGCTCGGGCGCATACTGCCGGAGTTCCGCACCGTGCTGAGCCGCTTCCCGGACATCGTCCGGTCCAGCCTGATCGGGGTGGGGATCGGCGCCGTCCCCGGGCTGGGGGAGGATATCGCGGCCTGGACCAGCTACGGGGCGGCCAAGAAGGCCTCCAAGCACCCCGAGGAGTTCGGCAAGGGCTCCTACTCGGCCATCGTTGCCAGCGAGACCGCCAACAACTCCTGCATCGGGGGCGCCCTGATCCCCCTCTACACCCTCGGGATCCCGGGAAGTCCCCCGGCGGCCATGCTCCTGGGGGCCCTGATGCTCCACGGGCTCACCCCGGGCCCCCTCCTCCTGATCGAGAACCCGAAGTTCCTGCCCGAGACGGGGGCCATCCTCCTTCTGGCCGCGGCGGCCATGTGGGTGATCGGGATCTTCCTGGCCAAGCAGGTGGTCAAGGTCCTGCGCATCCCCCAGCCCGTGTTGATGCCCATCGTGGGCCTCCTGTGCATCATCGGGTCCTACTCCCTGGGGAACAACATCTTCAACCTCTACCTGATGGTCCCCATCGGGATCGTGGCCTACTTCCTGGGCGAGATGGGATACCCCATAGCCCCCCTGGTCATCGGGATGATCCTGGGTCCCATGGCGGACGAGAGCCTGCGCCGAGCCCTCATGGTCTCCCAGGGGAGCTTCGCCCCCATGTTCACCCGGCCGGTATCCCTGATCCTCGTCATCCTCATCGTCCTGACCGTGGCCTCCCAGTTCCCCTTCGCCAAGAAGCTCACGGACCGGCTGGCAGTGTTCACGAAGAAGGCTCCCGCGGCCTGCGGGGACGGGGAGGGGAAATAGGCCCGGCGGCGGGGGCCGGCCCGATGGCCGCCGGCTCCCCTCCCGGAAGCGGGGGCCCGCCTCGTCCGATCCCCGCTTCAACAACGCCCCGGTTTCCGTTACTATCCGACCATACATGCGCATAGAGATCTTCTTCACCGACCCGGCCCTGGACGGCCCCGGATCGGGGATTTCGGAAAAACTCTCCCGGGCCCTGGGTCGGGACCTGCGGGTACGGGTGGTGGAGGTGATCCTGCCGGGGGTTCCGGTGCCCCGGCCGGTCGCGGAGGAAGCCTTCTCGGACCCCGTGGTCCAACGGGTGACCCTGGACGAGCCGGCCGCCGCCCTCCTTCCGGGCTGGTCCGCCCTGGTCGAGACGGCCTGGAGGCCGGGGGTCACGGACACCCTGGCCCTGACCGCCCGGGAGGCCCTGGCCATCTGCGGGGGTCCTCCGGAATCCGAGTCCGCGGGCCTGCGGACCGCCCGGCAATATCTGCTGTACGGGGACGCCGGACGCCCGGAGGCCGAGGAGGCCGCCCGGCTCCTCCACAACCCCCTCATCCAGGAGGCCCGGATCCTCACCGTCGAGGACTGGGCCGCCGGGCTCCGCCCCCCGGCCTCCTACCCCGGGGTCTCCGTCCACGATCGCCCGGACTGGGAGACCTTCGACCTGGAATCCCTCTCGGATACGGAGCTCGAAGCCCTGTCCCGGGACCGCCTCCTGGCCCTGACCCTGCCGGAGCTGCGGGCCCTGCGGGACCACTTCGCGGATCCCCGGACCGTCGAGGCGCGCAGGTCCGCGGGCCTGCCCGCGGAAGCCACGGACGTGGAGCTCGAGATGGTCGCCCAGACCTGGAGCGAACACTGCAAGCACAAGATCTTCAACGCCGAGATCGAGTATTCCGAGACCGACGGGGCGGGCCGTCCCTCGGGTGCTCCCGAGACGATCCGCTCCCTCTTCAAGACCTACATCCGGGGCCTCACGGAGGAGCTGGCCCCCTCCAAGGACTTCCTGCGCTCGGTATTCACGGACAACGCGGGGGTCGTCCAGTTCCGCCCCGGCTGGGCCCTCTGCGTCAAGGCGGAAACCCACAACAGCCCCTCCGCCCTGGATCCCTACGGCGGGGCGATCACGGGGATCGTGGGGGTCAACCGGGACATACTGGGCACGGGCATGGGGGCCAAGCCGATCTTCAACACCGACGTCCTCTGTTTCGCGCCGCCGGACACCCCGGAGGGCGAGGTCCCCGAGGGGCTCCTGCATCCCCGGGAGGTCCTGGAGGGGGTGCACAAAGGGATCGTGGACGGGGGCAACCAGTCCGGAATCCCCACGGTCGCGGGGACCTTCCTCTTCGACGAGAGCTTCCTGGGCAAGCCCCTGGTTTTCTGCGGCACGGGCGGCATCCTTCCGGAGACGGTGAACGGAAAGCCCGCCTGGGAGAAGACCGTGAGCCCCGGGGACCGGGCGGTCATGCTGGGGGGCCGGATCGGCAAGGACGGGATACACGGGGCCACGTTTTCCAGTCTGGCCCTGGACGAGGGGAGCCCCGCCTCGGCGGTCCAGATCGGGGATCCCATCATCCAGCGGCGCATGACGGACTTCCTCCTGGAAGCCCGGGACCGGGGGCTCTACGCGGGGATCACGGACAACGGGGCCGGAGGCCTGTCCTCCAGCCTGGGGGAGATGGCCCAGTCCTCCGGGGGGGTCCGGATCGACCTGGACGCCTGTCCCCTCAAATATCCCGGGCTTTCCCCCTGGGAGATCCTGGTCTCCGAAAGCCAGGAGCGGATGAGCCTGGCGGTCCCGCCGGACCGGATCGACGACTTCCTGGCCCTGGCGGCCCGGCGGGGGGTCGAGGCGACGGTGGTCGGGGAGTTCACGGACTCGGGGAACGTCGAGATCCGGTCCGGGGGCCGCACCGCGGGCCTCCTGTCCCTGGACTTCCTGCACGACGGGCTTCCGCCCCTGCGCCTTTCCGCCCGCTGGTCCCCGGTGTCCCTCCCCTCGGACCCCCTCCCCGCCCGGGAGGACTGGACGGAGACCCTGTACCGGATCCTGGCGGAGCCGAACTCCGCCTCCAAGGAGCCCTGGGTCCGGGAATACGACCACGAGGTCCAGGGCCGCTCCGTCGAGAAGCCCTTCACGGGAGTCCATCGGGACGCCCCCTCGGACGGGGCGGTCTTGAAGCCCCGGTACGACGACGGGGCCGGGATCACGGTCACCCACGGGATCTGCCCCCGCCTTTCGGACTACGACGCGGGCCTCATGGCCGCCTGCGCGGTGGACGAAGCCTACCGGGCCCACGTCGCCCTGGGGGGGGACCCGGACCGGGCCGCGGCCCTGGACAACTTCTGCTGGCCCGACCCCCTGCCCTCCCCGGGGAACCCCGACGCGGAGCGCAAGCTGGCCCAGCTGGTCCGGGCCTGCCGGGGACTGGCGGATGCCTGCAGGGCCTACGGTCTGCCCCTGGTCTCGGGCAAGGATTCCATGAAGAACGACGCGGTCGCCGGCGGCCGCCGCATCTCCGTCCGGCCTACCCTCTTGGTCACCCTGACGGGCTTCGTGGGGGACGTACGAAAGGTTCCGTCCACGGACTTCCCGGGCCCGGGTCTCCTGGTCTACCTCCTGGGCCGTACGGAGGGAGCCCTGGGGCTCTCGCTCCTCGAACGGGTGGAAGGCCTGCGGTTCGGGGATCCCCCGGGAATCGATACCGCCGCGGCGGTCCCCCTCTACCGGGCCCTGGCCCGGGGGATCTCGGGCCGCCTGGTCCTGTCCTGCCACGACCTGTCCGACGGGGGCCTGGCCGCCGCGGCGGCGGAGTCCTGCCTGGGCGGACGGGTCGGGGCGGACCTGGTCCTGGACGCCCTGCCCGGAGCCGAGGCCGCGGAGCCGGTCCGGATCCTCTTCTCGGAATGCCCCTCCCGGCTCCTTGTGTCCGTGCGGGCAGCGGACCGGGAGCGCTTCGAGCGGAGCTTCTCCGGGCTTCCCCACCGTCTCCTGGGGACCACGACGGCGGAACCCCGGCTGCGCTTCCGGCACGCGGGCCGGGAGGTCCTGTCCGCGGCCCTGGACGGGCTCGAGTCGGCCTACAAGACGCCGATCGCCGGAAGGAGGTACCCGTGAGCGCGCCGGTCCTGATCGCCTGCGGCTTCGGCATCAACTCCGACGAGGAGCTCGCCGAGGCCTTCCGGCAGGCCGGGGCGGACCCCTCCCGGATCCACCTGACGGACCTCCTGGCGGAGCCGGGGATGTTGGCCCGGTTCCGCATCCTGGCGTTCCCGGGGGGCTTCTCCTTCGGGGACCATCTGGGTTCCGGCATGGTCCTGGCCAACCTGCTCCGTCGGCGGCTCCGCCCGGAGATCGAGGCCTTCCTGGCGGACGGAGGACTGGCCATCGGAATCTGCAACGGGTTCCAGGTCCTGGCCAAGACGGGGATCCTCACGAACCTTCGGGGCGGCTGGGAAAGGGAGATCACCCTGGTCCACAACGAGAAGCCCGGCTACGTGGACGACTGGGTGCGGGTCCGGGTCGAGCCGGAATGCCCCTGCGTCTGGACGAAGGGCCTCTCGACCCTGGACCTGCCCGTGCGCCACGGGGAGGGCCGGTTCACGGCCCGGGACCCGGGCACCCTGGCCCGGCTGGAATCGGAGCGACTCGTGGCCCTCCGCTACGAGGGGCGGAACCCGAACGGCTCGGCGAACGGGATCGCGGGGGTCTGCGACCGGACCGGCCGGGTCCTGGGCCTCATGCCCCACCCGGAGGCCTTCCTGATCCCGGACAACCACCCGGATCGGCGGAGGCGCCCACCCCGGGAGACGGGGCTGGAGATCTTCCGGAACGCCGTGGCACGGTCGTAGATTTTCGAGGCACAAGCGCCTATACTGAGGCGAGAACGATACTTAGGATCGTACCGGGGTGACGAAGGACATGAAGGAAGAATCGACCGCGGCCATCGAGGAGTACGAACGCCAGATCTTCGACCTCCGCCAGCTCCTGGAGATCTCGAAAAGCCTCAACTCGACCCTGGACTACACCATCCTCATCGATTCCATCCTGTTCACCATCCTGGGACAGATGAAGGTCCTCAAGGCGGGGCTCTTCGCCAAGAAGAACCTGGATTCCCCCTCCTTCAGCCTCCACCGGAACCACCAGGGCTTCGACCTCCGGAGGGACGTGGAGTACTCCATCCCCGAGGACCATCCCCTGGTGGCTTATTTCACCCGGGCCTACGGCTGCCTGACCCTGGACGAGATCCGCCGATCCCTGGGATCCCTGGCCGGACTGGAGGGGCTGGCGGCCCTGGAACCAAGCCTGGTGATCCCCCTCAAGGCCAAGGGGGTCATCAACGGGATCCTGGTCATCGGGGAACGGATCGAGGGGGACGAGTTTTCCGCCACCGAGCGGGAGTACGTTATCAACATCGCCAACCTGGCGGCCATCGCGATCAGCAACGCCTTCCTCTTCGAGATGACCACCACGGACATGATGACCAAGCTCAAGATGAAGCACTACTTCTACACCGTGCTCCTGGAGCGGATGGACCGGGCCCGGACGGACCGGAGGCCCCTGTCCGTGCTCATGCTGGACATCGACCACTTCAAGCGCTTCAACGACACCTACGGGCATTCCTGCGGGGACCTTGTGCTCAAGCAGACCGCGGTGGTCCTCCAGGAGAGCGTCCGCCCGGGGGATCTGGCCGCCCGGTACGGGGGCGAGGAGTTCTGCCTGCTCCTGCCGGACACCGACGGCCCCCATGCCGCCTGCATCGCGGAACGGATCCGCAAGGGCGTGGAAGCCAACCGGATCGCCTACGAGGGCAAGACTCTCGGGGTGACCGTTTCCATCGGGGCGGCCGGATACGACCCGGCCCGCGACATCTCCGCCAAGACCCTCCTGGACCGGGCCGACAAGGCCCTATACCTGTCCAAGCAGGAGGGTCGCAACCGGACGACCCTCTCCCCCTGAGCGCCGTGGCCGTCCTCCGGTACCGCGCCCCCGGGAGTCCGCTCGAAACCGAGGTCACTGCGAACCTCGTCGATTCCATCCTGACCTCCCTGCTCAAGGCGGGCCGTCCGATCCGCCACGACTGCGGCGGCAAGGCCCTCTGCGGGACCTGCAGGGTCCGTGTCCTGGAGGGCGCCGCCGCCCTGAGTCCGATCTCCGACCGGGAGCGGTCCCGCCTGTCCGCCGTCGGCGCGGCCCCGGACGAACGCCTGGCCTGCCAGGCCCACGCCGCCCGGGACGCAAAGATCGAGGCGGTCCTGCCCCTGGAGGGCCCGGGCCCCGAAACCAAGGGCGTGACGGGATGAACAGGATGGAATTCGACGAAGAAGAAGCCCGAGCGCTGGCTCGGTCCATGGACAGGGCGCTTTACTACGTATACTTGCTCAAGAAGGGCTCCCGATGGTCGCCCGACTCGAGCCCCGAGATCGACGCTCTGCAGGAAGCGCATCTGGCCAACCTCCGCAGGCTGGGTGAGGAGGGCAAACTGGTGCTGAATGGCCCCCTCCTCGATTCCTTCCAGCTAAGCGGCGAGCTGCGCGGCATCGGAGTCCTCAAGGCGAAGTCCCTTGCCCAGGCGCGTGAATGGATCGGCACCGATCCCATGGTGCAGGCGGGCCGGCTGGTCTTCGAAGTCCACGCCTGGATGGTTCCGAAGGGCATCCTGCCCTGACCGCCTCATCCGTCGGGCCGTCCAGGATCCTCACCATCCCACCCCTCGTATCGATCTTTTCTCCGTGCCCTCCGTGGTGATTCCTGTATAATTGCATTCTCATTCTGCGGGTTTCATCGAACGAGGGGGAACGTGTGCAGTGGTGGAACGACGCCGTTTTCTATCAAATCTACCCCCGGTCCTTCCAGGACTCGAACGGGGACGGGGTCGGGGACCTGGCGGGCATCGAGTCCCGGCTGGACTACCTGGCCGCCCTGGGGGTGGACGCCCTGTGGATCTCCCCCTTCTTCAAGTCCCCCATGAAGGATTTCGGCTACGACGTGTCGGACTACGTCTCCGTGGACCCCCTCTTCGGGGACATGGATGGCTTCAAGCGCCTCCTGTCGGCGGCCCACCGCCGGAACCTCCGGGTTGTGGTGGACCTGGTCCTGAACCACACCTCCGACGAGCACCCCTGGTTCCGGGAAGCCCAGGAGTCTCGGGATTCCCCGAAGCACGACTGGTACATCTGGAAGCCCATCCCGGAGCGCGGCCCCCGGCGGCCCCCGAACAACTGGATCAGCCTCTTCGAGCTCCGTTCCGCCTGGTACGAGAATCCGGCCTCCCGGGAGTGGTACCTGGCCACCTTCACCCGGAACCAGCCGGAGGTGAACTGGCGGAACCCGGAGCTTCGCGAAGCGATGTACGGGGTGGTGAGGGCCTGGCTGGACCTGGGGGTGGACGGGTTCCGCCTGGACGTGGCCACGGGGTACTTCAAGGACGAGCTGTTCCGCACGAATCCCTTCAAGCCCCGCCTGGTTCCGGACCTCCTCCAGGAACATCTTTACGACCGGAACCGGCCGGAGGTCCACGGGATCTTCCGGGACCTCCGAAGGATCGCGGACTCCTACGGCGGCCGGGTCCTGATCGCGGAGCCCCACGGCCAGGACCGGGCCCTGGCCGCCTCCTGCCACGGGTCTGCGGGGGACGAGCTCCACATGGCCTTCAACTTCGAGTTCCTGACCCGGCCCTGGGGGGCCGCGGCTTTCCGGGACTCGGCCCGGCGCTGGTACGAGGCACTTCCGCCCGGGGCCTGGCCCAACTTCACCCTGAGCAACCACGACCAACCGCGCCATATCCACCGCTACCGTCGGGGCGCGGAGACGGAGGCCCGGGCCCGGGTCGCCGCGGCGATGCTGTTGACCCTGCGGGGCACTCCCTTCCTCTACTACGGCGAGGAGATCGGCATGGGCTGCGTCCGCCTGCCCCGGGGCGCCCTCCGGGATCCCCTGGGCATCCGGACCTGGCCCCTGTCCGGCTTCGGCCGGGACCCCGAGCGCACCCCCATGCAGTGGGACGCCTCGGCGGGGGCCGGATTCACGACCGGAACCCCCTGGCTCCCGGTGAACCCCGACCATCCGGTACGGAACGTCGCGGCCCAGGAGGGAAATCCGGACTCTCTCCTGGCCTTCTACAAAAAACTCCTGGCTCTGCGTCGGAAGACGCCGGCCCTGCGTTCCGGGGACCTCGAGTTCCTGGGGGAGGATCCGGACGTCCTGGCGTACCGGAGGACCCCGGCCGAGGCGGCGGAGACGCGGAAGGCCGGCTCGGACTCCCGCGGACCGGCCGTCCTGGTGGTCCTCAACTTCGCGGGCGGCCGGAAGACTTTCGCCCTGCCCGAAGGGGGCCGGGTCCTGGCGGGCACGGGAAGGGCCGTGGGCACCCGGGTGGAAGGGGGGACGGTCGGGCTCGCGCCCTGCGAGGTCCTGATCCTGGAAACGGAGGGCCGGAGCCGTTAGGGCCCGCGCTCCCCGGCCGGGACCGCGAGGGGAACCGGCCCCTTCTTACCGGCGCAGGCGTAGACGAAGAGCTCCAGCAATAGACGCTCATAGGGGGAGCCGAGGGCGCGGAGCTGGGCGTCCGTCTCCACCCCGAAGGCGATGAGGGACTCGCAGACGGACCGGGGCCAGAGCCGGCGGGCGGCGTCGTAGACTGCCTGGAGCTTCCGGCTGGTGATCCGCTGAAGGCGCACCGCCTGCTCCCAGGCCGCGCCCTCGGCCAGGTCCTCCTCCAGGGCCCGGAGGCGCCGGAAGCTCCACAGGAGTCCGCCCAGAAGGCCGATGCCCGTGCCCTCCCGGCTGACCAGGATGGCCCCCAGGGTCTCCAGGGACCGCTCCAGGTCCCCCGAGGCCAGCCGGTCGAAGAGGCTGAAGGCGTCCTCCTCCCGGTTGTGGGCGATGTAGGCCTCCACGGCATCGGCGGTGACCTTGCCTCCGCGGGGAAAGAAGAGGGCCAGGCGGGAACATTCCGTCTTCAGGGCCTCGGTGTTGTTCTCCACCAACTCCAGGATCGCCTCCACCGCCTCAGGCTCGATCTCCAGACCCTCCCGCCGAAAGTAGTCCCGCACCCAGCGGTCCTTCTCGTCCGCGCCGAGCTCCCAGAAGATCTTCTTGCCGTCCTTGCCCGCCGCGTCCTCCAGGTACTTCTCGATCCCGTAGCCCTCGGTGACCAGGATCAAGGCCGTCTTCTCCGCGGGAGCCCGGAAGTACTGGGCCAGGGCGGCCAGGTCGGACTTGCCCTTGACGGCTTCGGCCCCGAACAGGAGGACCAGCTTTCCGTCGGAGAAGAGGGATCCGTTGCGCAGGAGGCCGAGGAGGTCCTGCACCCCCGTCTCGAAGGCGTACAGCCGGTGCTCCTCCGGGGGGGATCCCCAGGCCTCGGCGCAGTCCCGGCGGATCTGGGCGATGCGGTCGTTCCGGCGCCCCGTTTCGGGGCCGGCGAGGATCTCCACGGAAGGGGGAGGCATCAGTAGGTCCGGAGTATGCCCCGGAGGCGCCCCAGGATCCGGGCGTCCTGGGTGTAGATGGGAGCGTAGGAGGGATTCTCGGCGGATAGGCGGACCCTGCCGGTCTCCCGGTGGAAGCGCTTGAGGGTGACGGCGTCGTCGATCATGGCCACCACGATCTCGCCGTTCTCCGCCACCGGACGCTCCTCGATGACCGCCACGTCCCCGTCCAGGATCCCCGCGTCCCGCATGGAGTCCCCCCGCACCCGCAGGGCGAAGCCGGGCCGGGATCGGAGCATCTCCGCGGGGATGCGGATCGTGCCGTCCAGGTTCTCCTCCGAGAGGATGGGCCTTCCCGCGGCCACGGTCCCCAGGAGGGGGACCTCCGCGTAGCGGGCTCCCGGCTTTTCCCGAGCCAGGACCTCGATGGATCGGGAACGGTTCTCCCCCAGCCGGAGGGTGCCCTTCCGCTCCAGGGCCTTCACGTGGTCGTAGGCGCCCTTGACGGATATGCCGAAACGCTCCGCGATCTCCCGGATCGTGGGAGGATACGAGTGTTCCTCGGAGAAGGAGGAGATATAGGCCAGCACTTCCTTCTGGCGGTCCGTCAGATCCTTCATTCCCCGCTCTCTATCCCGTATTTCTTCATCTTGGCGTGCAGGGCGCTGGGGTAGATCCCCGCGGCCTGGGCGGCCTTGGTGATAGTATACTCGCTTTCCCGCAGTTTTTGTACAAGATAGTTCCGCTCGAACAGTTCCTTGGCCGCCAGGAGCTTGAGGCCCGAATACTCCCCGGGCACCAGGCAAGGGCCGGCGGTCACCCGTTCCCCGGAACCCAGGAGGCGGCTCACCGTCGCCTCGGAGATCTCGGCCTCGTCGGAGAGGACGGAAACCCGCTCCATGAGGTTCCGGAGCTCCCGGATGTTTCCCGGCCAATCGTGGCCGGAGAGGAAGCGGAGGGCTCCGGCCGAGAGCTCCCGGGCCTGGCCGTTCCCGCCGGATTTCTGGGACAGGAAGAAGCGGCAGAGCCCGGGGATGTCCTCCCGGCGGGACCGCAGGGGCGGCACCCGGACCAGGACGACGGCGAGCCGGAAATAGAGATCCTCCCGGAATCGGCCCGCCGCGATCTGGGCATCCAGGTCCTTGTTGGTCGCCGCGATCACCCGCACGTCGGCGGAAAGAGATTCCTGGCCGCCGATCCTTTCGAAGCGCATGTCCTGGATCGCCCTAAGGACCTTGGCCTGGGCCGTCAGGCTCATGTCCGCGATCTCGTCCAGGAAAAGGGTGCCCCCGTCGGCCGCCTCGAACTTGCCGATCCTGCGGGAGACCGCGTCCGTGAAGGCCCCCTTCTCGTGCCCGAAGAGTTCGCTCTCGATCAGGGTGTCCGGGATGGCCGCGCAGTTCACCGCCACGAAGGGCCCCCGGGCCCGGCCGGAGGCGCCGTGGATCCGCCGGGCGACCAGTTCCTTGCCGGTCCCGTTCTCCCCGGTGATCAGGACCCGGGCGTCGCTCTTGGCCGCCTGGTCCGCCAGGTCCCGAACCTCCCGGATGGCCGCGGAATCCCCGATGATCTCGTCCTCCCCGAGGACCGCGCTGCGGAGCCGGCGGTTTTCCGCCCGCAGGGCCGCCATGGACAGGCCGTTCCGGACGGCGGTCAGGAGGCGATCGATGGAAAGGGGCTTCTCGATGAAGTCGAAGGCTCCCAGGCGGACGGCCTGGACGGCCATGTCGATAGTCCCGTGGCCGGAGACGACCAGGACCTCCAGCTCCGGCTTCCGCTTCCGGATCTCCCGGAGCACATCCATGCCCCCCATGCGGGGCAGGCGGACGTCCAGGATGACCAGGTCCGCCCGCTCGGTCTCCAGGATGTCCAGGCCCACGATCCCGTCCTCCGCCAGGAGCACCCGGTACTTCTCGTCCTGGAGGATGTCGCGCACCGCGGCGCGGATGGCGGGCTCGTCGTCGATGACCAGGATCGTGTTCATTCGGGCGATTTCCTCAGGAGTCGAAGGGGAGGTCCAGGAAGAAGACGGTCCCCGCGCCGGGCTCGGATTCGAACCGCACCCGTCCCCCGTGGTCCTGGACGATGCGCTCGGTGATCGACAGGCCCAGACCGGTCCCCGCCCGCTTGGTCGTGAAATAAGGTACGAAGATGCGGTCCCGGTTCTCCGGCGGGATCCCCCGGCCCGTATCTCGTATCTGGAGCCTACAATAGCGGGATTCCGCGGCCTTGACAAGGTCGGAGCGGAACGTGACCGATCCCTTCCCGTCCATGGCGTCCAGTGCGTTGGAGATCAAGTTCTCCAGGGCCTGGCGCATCCGGGTCCGGTCCACCCTCAGCACCAGGTCGGGATCCACGTTTCCGGTGTCGAAGCGGGTTTCCGGGAAGGAGGCGCGGTAGGGGGAGCAGGCTTCCTCCACCAGGGCACGGAGATTGGTCCAGTCCGGCGCGGGTTCCGGCAGGCTGGCGAAGGACCGGAAGTCCGAGAGCAGGGAGTTCATGACCTGGGTTTCCTGGAGGATCGCGAGCATGGAGGGCTCCAGGATCTCCCCCGCCGAGGCCGGGTCCGACCGCCACTTTCGCAGGACACGCTCCGCGGACAGGCGGATGGGGGTCAGGGGATTCTTAAGCTCGTGGGCCAGGCGCTGGGCGATATCCCTCCAGGCGGCCACCTTCTCCGCCGCCGCGGCCTCGTACCGGGCCGCCTCCACCCCCGAGAGCATGCGGTTCCACGCGGACACCAGGCCCCCCAACTCGTCCCCCGGCCGGGGGAGGAGGCGGGGAGTAAGATCCCCCCGGGCGGCGGCCAGGGCCGCCTCCTCCAGGGCCGCCACGGGCCGGACGATGGTATCCGCGGCGGAAAGCCCCGCGAGCAGGGCGATCGCCAGGGGCGGGAGGGCGAAGAGGAACCAGTAGAAGGCCAGGAAGGGGGCGAAGCGGCGGTCCATGAAGCCCGGAACCGCCTCCATCCGCCGGACGCGGCCCAGGGCGGCGGCGGCCCGGTCGATCTCGGGGGGAAGTCGGAGGCTCACCGCCACGGACCTCGCCCCGGATCCCGGGGCCCGGGCCAGGTGGCGCAGGTAGACGGTGTCCCCCGCGCCTACGCGGGACAGGGGACCCGGGGAGGCGGCCCGGACGTCCCCCAGCCGCGCCGTCTCGGCCCCCGCGAAGCCCGCGGAAAGCCCGTCCCGGAAGACCTCCACCGCCGCGGCCCCGGACTCCCTCTCGGCCAGGGCGGCCAGGAGGACGGAGGCGTCCCATCCGAGCCGCTCCCCCAGGACCACGGCGTCCCGCTCCGTCAGGTAGGCCAGCCGGGCCAGGCGCTCCTCCTGGAAGGCGACCGCCACCTGGAAGCCCGCGTCCAGGGCGTCCTGGGTGGTGGCCGTCCAGGGGGCCCGCACGGCCGTTCGCAGGAGGGCTCCCAGGAAGACACCGTGGGGGACCGAGGCCAGGAGGGCTATCAGGAGGAACTGGCGGGAAAGCTTGGCCCGGAGCCGGCTTCCGTAGCCCCGGACCCGGTAATCCGCGACAAGGCCCCGGATCCGGAAGGCCAGGATTCCCAGGAGGGAAAGGGGAACGACGGCCAGCAAGGCGGCGTAAACCAGGGTCGGGGTTCCGGCACGGGGCGCCCCGGACAGGAGCGCGGCCCGGGCCAGGGGGAAGGATCCCCCGGCGACCAGGGCGAAGGATGCCACGAGGGCGGCCAGTCCGAACCGGGGCGCCGGACCCGACCCCTCGGGGGAACTCATTCCTCCTCGAATTTCCTGTCGAAGAGGAGGGCCACGGCTTCCACGGCCTGGGCTTCGTCCTCCCCCTCGGCCAGGACGCGGAGTTCGACCCCGAACCCCGCTCCCAGGGTGATGATGCCCATGATGGACTTGGCGTTGATGCGGTCGGAATTCTTCTCGATGAAGATCTTGGACTTGAACTTGGAGGCGGTCTGGACGATGAGGGCCGCGGGACGAGCGTGGATACCCGCGCGGTTCTTGATGGAAACGGACTTCTCGGTCATGGATTCCTCGCTCGGCGGCGTTTCATAGGATGTCGTCCTGGCCGAAATACACGGCCCGCGCGTTCTCGCTTTCCAGCCAACGGAGAATGTTGCGGTTGAATTCCTTGGCGGAGTGGTAGCCCATCTTCTTTAGCCGCTCGTTCATGGCCGCGGTCTCGATGATGATGGGGATGTTCCGCCCCGGCTTCACGGGTATGTCCAGCTGGGGGACCATGACCCCCAGGATGTCCACGGTCTTTTCGTCCGTGCCGATCCGGTCGTAGACCTTGTCCGCGTCCCACTCCTCCAGGTTGCAGACCAGCTGGATCTGCTTCTTGTCCCGGATGGCCCCCACGCCGAAGAGGTGGGTCACGTTGATGATCCCCAGGCCCCGGATCTCCATGTGGTGCCCGACGATCTTGTTGGCTCCCTGGCCCATGAGGTAGTTGCCGTTCACGCAGCGGATTTCCACCACGTCGTCCGCCACCAGGCGGTGCCCCCGCTCGATCAGCTCCAGGGCCGTCTCGCTCTTGCCCACCCCGGAATCCCCGGACAACAGGATCCCGATCCCGAAGACCTCCACCAGGACCCCGTGGATGGAGGTCTTGGGGGCGAAGATGTCCGAGAGAACCCGGAGGATGCGGCCGACGAACTCGCTGGAGGAAAGATCGGTCTGCAGGATGGGGCAGTTGGCCGCCTCCGCGGAGGCCAGGAACTCGGCCTGGGGGGCCAGGCTGTGGGTGAAGATGCAGCAGGGCATCTCGAACTCGAAGACCCGCTTGGCGACGCCCAGGGAGCCCTCCCGCTCGAGCTTCTCCAGGTAGGCGTACTCCCCCCGGCCGAAGACCTGGATGCGCTGGAAGGCGAAGGCGTCGAAGAAGCCCGAGAGGGCCAGGCCGGGCCGGTTGAGGTCCGGCACGGAGATCTGCCTCCCCAGGCCCTTGCGCCCCCCGATGCAGCGCAGGTTCAGGGCATTGTGCTCCCGGAGGTCCAGGTTGAGGAGGTCCAATACGGAGAACCGGACGGTATCCATGCTCGGGGGAGTGTACTACGGGGAGAGGTGAATAGTGAATAAGTGAATAAGTGAATAGGCTAATTGGGAACAGAGGAAGATTGCATGGCGAAGCGGATGCATGCGGCCTCTCGAAGTCCCTCCCCTATTCACCTATCCACGATTCACCCATTCACCTCACTTGTTCCTGTCCTGCACCTTCTCCTTTTCCTTCCGTACTTTCATTTCCATCTTGTCCATAAGCTTGTCGATGCCCGCGGCCAGTTCGAAATCCCGTTCCTGAATATGGGCCTGATGCCCCCACCGGAAGTGGATGGTGGACTCGCAGATGAAATCCTTTTCCTTGGTGAACGCGAAGTCGACCGTGACGATGGTATCCTTCGCGAAATTCAGGCGCTCGAGCTTCTTGTCCAGGTAGTCCCGGGTCGGGGCCCCCAGATCGAAGTGGACGGACCGTACATCGACGTTCATGCGCACCTCCTAGCGTATCGTGATTCCAGGTACCGGCGGATCCGCCGGCGTCGTACTGTTCCGCGTCGTGTTCGGCTCAAGGCGGACCCTATTCGTGCCTGCGGCCGAAGGAGGAGTCCATGTTCAGTTCCAGCCGGTACTTGGCCACGGTCCGCCGCGCCAGGTTGATGCCCTTGCGGGCGAGCTGGTCCGCGATGTCCCGGTCGGACAAGGCCCGGGCCTCGTTCTCGATGATCTCCTTGATGACCTGCTTGACCCCCTCCTTGGAAAAGCGGGATCCCGAGGACCCGGCCCCGGATATGGAGTTGGTGAAGAAATACTTGAGCTCGAAGATCCCCCAGTCGGTCTGGACGTACTTCCGGTTGGCCAGCCGGGAGATGGTGGTCTCGTGGACCCCGACCTCCCCGGCGATGTCCCGGAGGGTCAGGGGCGCCAGGTGCTTGGGTCCCTTGGTGAAGAAGGACCTCTGGAACTCCACGATGGCGCGGGTGGCCTTGAGCAGGGTCTTGTTCCGCTGGTGGATGCTCTGGATGAACCACTTGGCCCGGCGGATGTTCTCCTTCACGAAAACGTCCGTGGTCCGGTCGTGCTTCTCCTCGGACAGGCGGTCGAAGAAGGGATTGATGCCCAGGACCGGAATCTCCTCGTCGTTCAGGACGATGACGAACTCCCCATCCTTGAGCTTCACCTGGATGTCCGGGATGACGTACTGGGGTTCCGAGGAGGAGTACTGCCTGCCCGGGAAGGGATTCAGGGTCTTGATGAAGGCCAGGATGGAGGACAGGTCGGCTTCCGAGAGCTTGAGGCGCTTGCGGATATCCTCGTGCTTGCCCTTTTCCAGAAGCTCGATGTGGTCCCGAAGGACCTCCACGGTGCGGGGGGGGGCCTCGGGGCACAGTTCGGCCTGGACGATCAGGGATTCCCGGTAGTCCGAGGCGCAGACCCCGACGGGCTCGAAGCCCCGGACCAGGGAGAGGGCGGACTTGAAGGCGTCCTCCGGCGTGTCCCGGCAGACCAGGCGAGGATCCTCCTTGTGGAAGCCGTCGCTGTCCAGGTTCTGGATGAGGTTTTCCGCGGCCGCACGCACCTTTTCCGGCACGGGCTGGAGCCGGAGCTGCCACAGCAGGTGCTCCTGGAGGGTCTCCGCCCGGGAGATGGCCCCTTCCAGGAACATGCGCTTGGAGTCGTCGTTGGGATCCCGGCCCCGGCCGTACCCGGGGTCCGAGGCGTTCTCGTAGACCCGGGCCGCGTCGGAATCCGACTCCCGTTCCTCGGGGAAGGATTCCAGGGAGACCGTGGAGCGGTCCTCCAGGACCTCCAGGGCCGGATTGGCCTCGATCTCCTGCTGGATCTCGTCCTTGAGTTCGGGAAGGGGCAGGGCCATGAGCCGGATGGATTGGATCATCTGGGGGCTGAGTTTCTGGCGTTGTTCCTGTACCAGCACCGGCTTCTGAAGCTGCAACGAAGGCTCCTCCCGAATTCCTATCTTCAAATGTTACCGCCCCACCCCGGAAAGTCAAGGATCGGGGCTCCGCGGGGCCCGGTCCGGACTTCCCGGGACCGCCGGCGCCCCCGGCAGACGGATGGGGTTCGCATGCCCGGGAACGCTTTTCCCTTGACCCTTAAAAAACATCCTCGGTATTTTATGGATACATTATTCCCCATACCAGGTGATCGAATGTCCAAGACGTCCAAGACCGAGAGCAAAACCGAATCCAAAACCACAGCCCCGGAGCAAGCCTCCGGGACGGGCCCCCTTCCCGAGGATGCCTGCGAGGCCACCGAGGACCTTGCCCGCATCCTGGAGGCCCGCATGGCGGAAGCCCAGAAGCGGGCCGCGGAACTCCAGGCGGAGAACTCCGAACTCAAGGACCAGTACTTGAGGAAACTCGCGGATTACGAAAACTTCCGGAAACGGATGTTCCGGGAAAAGGACGACGCCGTCCAGTTCGCCAACTCGGCCCTCCTGCACGACCTTCTAGGCATCCTGGACGATTTCGACCGGGCGGTCTCGAGCTCCGAGGTGTCCCGGGACTTCCAGGTACTCCATGACGGGATCGTCATGGTCCGGAACCGGATGCTGTCCACCTTGGAGGGAAAGTACGGGCTGGCCCGCTTCGATTCCGCGGGAGCCTCCTTCGACCCGAACGTCCACGAGGCGGTGGCCATGGAGAAGGGCCCCGTGCCGGACCCCGTGGTCGCGGAGGAGTTCCAGAAGGGCTACAAGCTGCACGGACGGGTCCTCCGGGCGGCCCGGGTCAAGGTCCGGATGCCCGACGGCTCCGCCCCGGAAGCCCCGGCTCCGGACGCGCCGCCCCCCTCCGCGGGGGAGACGAAGTGAACATGAGTACTATGCGCCGAAGAGGAATACAAGGAGAGTACGGAAATGGGTAGAATCATAGGCATCGACCTCGGCACCACCAACTCCTGCGTGGCCGTCATGGAGGGCGGAGAGCCCCTGGTGATCGCGAACTCCGAGGGCCAGCGCACCACCCCGTCCATCGTCGGGTTCACCGGCAAGGGCGAGCGGGTGGTCGGCCAGCCCGCGAAGAATCAGATGATCACGAATCCGGAGAACACGGTCTATTCCATCAAGCGCTTCATGGGACGGCGCCTCGAGGAAGTCCAGACCGAGATCAAGCTCGTGCCGTACACGGTCGTGTCGCACCAGAACGACGTACGCGTCGCGGTCTCCGAAAAGCAGTACTCCCCCCAGGAGATCAGCGCCTTCGTCCTGCAAAAGATGAAGAAGACCGCCGAGGACTACCTGGGCGAGACCGTCACGGAGGCCGTCATCACGGTGCCGGCGTACTTCAACGACGCCCAGCGCCAGGCCACCAAGGACGCCGGGAAGATCGCGGGCCTCGAGGTCAAGCGCATCATCAACGAGCCCACCGCCGCGGCCCTGGCCTACGGCTTCAACAAGGACCAGAAGAAGGAGAAGGTGATCGCCGTGTACGACCTGGGGGGCGGCACCTTCGACATCTCCATCCTGGAGCTCGGGGAGGGGGTCTTCGAGGTTAAGTCCACGAACGGCGACACCCACCTGGGCGGCGACGACTTCGACCGCCGCATCATGCAGTGGCTGATCGACGAGTTCAAGAAGGACACGGGCATCGACCTGTCCCAGGACAAGATGGCCCTCCAGCGCCTCAAGGAGGCGTCGGAGAAGGTCAAGATCGAACTGTCCAACGTCCAGCAGGCCGAGGTCAACCTCCCCTTCATCACAGCCGACGCCTCGGGACCCAAGCACCTCCAGAAGTCCCTGACCCGGGCCAACTTCGAGCGCCTGATCGAGGACCTCCTGGAGAAGTCCAAGGATCCCTGCCGCAAGGCCCTTCAGGACGCGGGGATCACCGCGGCCCAGATCGACGAGGTCATCCTGGTGGGCGGCTCCACCCGCATCCCCAAGGTCCAGACCATCGTCCGGGAACTCTTCGGCAAGGAACCCTCCAAGGGGGTCAACCCCGACGAGGCCGTGGCCGTGGGCGCCGCCATCCAGGGCGGCATCCTGGGCGGGGACGTCAAGGACGTCCTCCTGCTGGACGTGACCCCCCTGTCCCTGGGCATCGAGACCCTAGGCGGGGTCTTCACCCGGCTCATCACCCGGAACACGACCATCCCCTGCCGTAAGAGCCAGATCTTCTCCACCGCCAGCGACGGGCAGACGGCGGTCTCCATCCACGTCCTCCAGGGCGAGCGGGAAATGGCCGGCCAGAACCGGACCCTGGGCCGCTTCGACCTGGTGGGCATACCCGCCGCGCCCCGGGGGGTCCCCCAGATCGAGGTGACCTTCGACATCGACGCCAACGGCATCGTCCACGTCTCCGCCAAGGATCTCGGGACCGGCAAGGAGCAGAAGATCCGCATCGAGGCCTCCAGCGGGCTCAACGACGACGAGATCAACAAGATGGTCAAGGAAGCGGAGATGCACGCGGAGGAGGACAAGAAGGAGCGGGAGCGCGCGGAGGTCCGCAACGAGGCGGACACCCTGGCCTACGCCACCGAGAAGTCCCTCAAAGAGTACGGCGAGAAGGTCACCGCCTCCGACCGCGAGTCCATCGAGAAGGCCATCAAGGAGCTCCGGGAGGCCGTGGGGTCCAACGACACCGCCCGCATCCGGGAAAAGATCGAGGTCCTGAAGCAGGCCTCCTACAAGCTGGCCGAGGAGATCTACAAGAACGTGGGCCAGGGCGGGCAGGCCGGCGGGGACGGGCAGGGACCCCAGGGGTCCGGACCCCAGGGCCAGCCCGAGCCGGAATCGGGACCCAAGACCGCGGAGGACGTGGACTACCGCGTCGTCGACGAGGACGAGAAGAAATAGGATCCGGCCGGCGCGGCCGCCGTTCCGGCACTGCCGGCGGCGCCGCCCCCCGGTCCGATAAGGACGTCACGTGGCGAAACGGGATTACTACGAGGTCCTGGGGGTTCCCAAGGACTCCTCCAAGGACGACATCAAGAAGGCCTATCGGAAGATGGCCATCGCCAACCATCCGGACAAGAACCCCGGAAACAAGGCCGCGGAGGAGCGGTTCAAGGAAGCCACCGAGGCCTACGAGATCCTGGGAGACGACCAGAAGCGGGCCGCCTACGACCAGTTCGGCTTCGCCGGAGTGGAGGGCATGGGCGGGGGCGCGGGGGGCCAGCACGACTTCTCCTCGGTCTTCCGGGACTTCGAGGACATCTTCGGGTTCGGGGACTTCTCCAACATCTTCGACTCCTTCTTCGGCGGCGGCCGGGCCGGGGGAGCCCGGGGACGGTCCGGGGTCGGGAAGGGCCAGGATCTCCGGTACGACCTGGAGCTGACATTCGAGCAGGCGGTCTTCGGCACCGCCGTGGAGATCTCCTACGCCCGCAACGATTCCTGCCCCACCTGCAAGGGGACCGGGGCTTCCTCCGGGGGCGGCCGAAAGGTCTGTCCCCAGTGCCAGGGCTCCGGTCAGGTCCGCAGGAGCTCGGGCTTTTTCTCCATAGCCTCCCCCTGCCCCGCCTGCGGGGGGGACGGGTACATCGTGGAGAACCCCTGCCGGGACTGCGCCGGCACGGGGCTGGCCAAGAAACGGCAGAAGATCAAGGTGACCATCCCCGCGGGGGTGGACGACGGAAAACGAGTCCAGATACCCGGACAGGGCGACACGGGGGCCAACGGCGGCCCCCCCGGGGACCTGTACGTGTTCATCCACGTCCGGCCCCACGAGTTCTTCGAACGGGACGGCTACGATCTCTACTGCGCCGTCCCCGTCACCATCGCCCAAGCCGCCCTGGGAGCCGAGATCACGGTGCCCACCATCGAGGGCAAGAAGATCAGCATCGCCGTGCCCGCCGGGGTTCCCCACGGCAAGGTCTTGCGGATCCGCGAGGAGGGGGTTCCCCACGCTAGCTCAAATTCACGCCGGGGGGACATGTACGTGAAGGTGATGATCCAGGTACCCGCAAAGCTTTCAAAGCGGGGCCGGGAACTCCTGGAGGAATTCGCCCGGATCGAGAACGACCCCACGGATCCGCGCCCCCTGCGGCTCTCGGAGCTGAAGAACAACTGAGCATACGGCCCGCCCCCTCAGGGGCGGGTTTTTTCTTCCAGGTCCGCCAGCCAGGCCAGGGCGTATTCCCGGGACTCCCCGCACATCTCGGGGTCCGCGCGCAGGGATCCGCAGAACGCCGGTCGCTCCGGCCTTCCCCAGAGGGCGCAGCGGAAGTCCACGGTCAAATGAGGGCAGGGGACGCCCGCGGGCTTCCCCTCCGGCAGGGCCGGCAACGTCGGGGCTATGGAGGGGGCGACGCAGCAGGCCCCGCAGCCGGACCTGCACTCGAAAGCGGATTTCAGTTCCGGCGACGTATCGGGCATGCCGTAAGCCTAACGGAGCGGGCTCGAGGAGGCAATCCGGAACCCTCCGCCCTTGACCACCGTCCCCGGGAAGTGTATCAATACCCGAAAGGCCGGCGTGGCGGAACGGCAGACGCGGTGGACTCAAAATCCACTGTCCGCAAGGATGTATGGGTTCAAGTCCCATCGCCGGCATACCTTACCCTTGTGCGCTTCCAGCGCATCTCCATAATCGATGCCGGCGATGGGACTTGATCCGAGCGAGCGGCCCCGGAAGCGCGAGTTATCGAGCGCTTCCGGGGTGAGCGCGCCGAGCGCGCGAACACGAGCGAGGCGGCCCGGAGCGGCGCCTAACCTTGGCACTCCTTCCAGCGGAAACAGCTCACCAGGTGGTCGTTCACGAGGCCCGCGGACTGCAGGAAGGCATAGATGATCACGGACCCGACGAAGTTGAAGCCCCGGCGTTTCAGGTCCTCGGAGATCCTATCGGACAGGTCCGTTCGGGCGGGGACCTCGGACATGGATTTCCACCGGTTCACGACGGACCGTCCCTCCGTAAAGCCCCAAAGATAGTCGGAGAAGGATCCCCGTTCCTCGCGGAGGGCCAGGAAGGCGCGGGCGTTCCGGACCGCGGAGCCCACCTTGAGGCGGTTCCGTACGATGCCCGGATCCGCCAGCAGTCGGGCCTCGTCCGCGGGGCCGTACCGGGCGATCCGTTCGGGATCGAACCCCTCGAAGGCCCGGCGGTACCCTTCCCGGCGCTTGAGTATGGTGATCCAGGAAAGGCCGGCTTGGGAGCCCTCCAGGACGAGGAGCTCGAAGAGGGCTCGGTCGTCCCGCAGGGGCATGCCCCATTCCTCGTCGTGGTAACGGACGTAGTCCGGATCGGTCCCGGCCCAGGGACAGCGTTTCGGTGCCATGCGCACAGGGTAGCGCGGGCGGAGGCAGAGGGCAACAGGACACAGGAGCCAGGCGATCGGTTGGCTTCCAGACGTTCGGCGATCGGGAGAATCCGCGGTCGTCGGCTCGGCCGTCGACCCTGACT
This sequence comes from Spirochaetota bacterium, assembly GCA_022703505.1. Taxonomy (GTDB): domain Bacteria; phylum Spirochaetota; class Spirochaetia; order Treponematales; family UBA12059; genus JAAYUR01. The sequence goes on from JAKLDN010000005.1 coordinate 165,759, forward strand.
CCTGTCCCCGGAGTCCTGAGTCCCGTTGACTGTCCACGATTCCCGATCTACCCTGGTCGCAAGAATCTTCTGGAGGTTGCCATGCCGAATCTCGTGCCCGGCCTGACCGGAGAGCGCACCCTGATCGTGGAGGAGCGGCATACCGCGGCCCACCTGGGCTCCGGAGGCGTACCCGTCTACGCGACGCCCATGATGATCCTGGCCATGGAGGAGGCGGCCCTGTCCGCGGTGGATCCGCGGCTGGAGCCCGGTCAGGTCACGGTGGGCTACCACCTGGACGTGAAGCACCTGGCGGCCACCCCCCTGGGGATGCGCGTGACCGCCCGGGCGGAACTCCTGGCCGTGGACGGAAGGATGCTGTCCTTCAAGGTCGAGGCCTTCGACGAGAAGGAGAAGATCGGGGAGGGCACCCACGTCCGGGCGATCATCAACGTCGCCAAGTTCAAGGAAAAGCTGGCGGCCAAGTCCGGCGTCTAGGCCGCCCGTGAGCGCTCCGGCACGGTGGTCGCGGGGGCCGAGGGGTCGGATTTCCGCGCGGCCGCGAGCCTATATCGCTAAATAAATTGACATATCAGGCCGCGCGTAGTTTACTCCTAAGAAAGTGTCACCGGGATCCCCCGCCAGGACCCCCTGGGCCGAGGCGGGACCACGAATACCCGAAACCGTAAAGGAGCCCTCTATGAAGAACAGGTGGAATCTTCTTTGGATCCTCCTCGCCGCCGCCCTGATCGCGGGCTGCGCGAAGAAGTCCGAGCCCGCCGCCGTCGCGGCCAAGGCCGAGCCGTACAAGGTCGCCTTCGTCTACATCGGCCCCCCCGGGGACCTCGGCTGGACCCATGAGCACGACCAGGGCCGCAAGGCCGTGGAGGCGGAGTTCGGGGACAAGGTCAAGACGGTCTACATCGAGAACGTGCCGGAGGGCCCCGACGCCACCCGCATCATCCGCCAGTACGCCCAGGAAGGCTACGACATGATCTTCGCCACCTCCTTCGGCTATATGGACCCGATGGTCGAGGTCGCCAAGGAGTTCCCGAAGGTCAAGTTCGAGCACTGCTCGGGCTACAAGACCGCGGAGAACATGTCCACCTACTTCGGCCGGATCTACCAGCCCCGCTACCTCTCGGGCATCGTGGCCGGCAAGATGACCAAGAGCAACATCATCGGCTACGCCGCCGCCTTCCCGATCCCCGAGGTCGTCCGCGGGATCAACGCCTTCACCCTGGGCGCCCGCTCCGTCAATCCCAAGGTCCAGGTCCGGGTGGTCTGGACGAACACCTGGTACGACCCCGTCAAGGAGCGCGAGGCCGCGGTGGCCCTCCTGGACGCCGGCGCCGACATCATCGCCCAGCACCAGGACACGGTGGAGCCCCAGAAGGCCGCCAAGGAGCGCGGGAAGCTCTCCATCGGCTACGACTCGGACATGCGCGCCTTCGTGGGCGACACGGTCCTAACGAGCCCGGTGTGGAACTGGGGTTCCTACTACAAGGATACCATCGGCAAGGCCATGGCCGGCACCTGGACCACCCACCAGTACTGGGAGGGCCTCAAGGCCGGCGTGGTCCGCCTGGCGGACATGAGCCCCCTCGTTCCCCAGGATGTGAAGGACCTGGTCAAGGCCGCGGAGCAGAAGATCCTGGACGGGACCTGGGACGTGTTCTACGGCCCGATCAAGGACAACACCGGCGCCGTGAAGGTGGCCGCGGGCGCCAAGATGACCGACGGCGAGATGCTCTCCTTCGACTGGTTCGTGGAAGGCGTCGTCGGAAAGGTAAAGTAAGACAAGCACGGGAAGCCCGGCGGCCCTCAGGGCCCGCCGGGTGTCCGTACCGGAGGCCTCCCCCGTGCCGGGGAGGTTTTTTTCGCGGGTCCCCGGCGACGCTCCGGCGTCCGAAGCCCGGACAATTCCGCTCGACAAGGTGATTCCTATGGACGCTAGCGAACCGAAGGTCCCCCTGGTGGAGATGAGGGGCATCCGAAAATCCTTCCCCGGGGTCACGGCCTGCGACGGCGTGGACCTCCGCCTGGGCCGGGGCGAAGTCCTGGCCCTGCTGGGGGAGAATGGGGCGGGCAAGAGCACCCTCATGAACGTGCTGGCGGGCCTGTACCGCCCCGACGAGGGGGAGATCCGGATCGGCGGCAAGCCGGTCGAGATCCGTTCCCCCCGGGACTCGGCCGCCCACGGGGTGGGCATGGTCCACCAGAACTTCATGCTGGTGGACACCATGACCGTGGCCGAGAACGTCGTCCTGGGCATGGCCGGGCTTCCCCTGGTGCCCGACATGGCCGAGGTGAAGCGTTCCGTCCTGGAACTGGCGGAAAAGTACGGCCTCCGGGTGGACCCGGATGCCTACGTCTGGCAGCTTTCCGTGGGAGAGCAGCAGCGCGTGGAGATCCTGAAACAGCTCTACCGCAAGGCGGAGATCCTGGTCCTGGACGAGCCCACCGCGGTCCTCACACCGCAGGAGTCCGAGGAGCTCAACGTCGTGGTCCAACGCATGAAGGCGGAGGGCAAGAGCGCGGTCTTCATCACCCACAAGATGGAGGAGGTGATGACCTTTTCCGACCGGGTCATGGTGCTCCGGAAAGGAAAGGTTGTAGTGGAGAAGGTCACCTCCGAGACCAGCCCCCGGGACCTGGCCAAGCTCATGGTCGGAAGGGAGGTCCTGTTCCGGGTGGAGAAGAAGTCCTTCGAGCCGGGGGCGGTCATCCTGGAGCTCAAGGATGTCCGCGCCCTGGACGACCGGGGGCTTCCGGCCCTGCGGGACCTGTCCCTCAAGGTCCGGGCCGGCGAGATCCTCGGCATCGCCGGGGTGGCCGGGAACGGCCAGCGGGAGCTCTCCGAGGTCATCACGGGCCTGCGGCCGGTGAGCTCCGGGGGGATCTCCATCAACTGCGTGGAGACGACGAACAAGACCCCCCTCGAGATCATCCGGAGCGGGGTCAGTCACATTCCCCAGGACCGGATCGCCGTCGGCGCCGTGGGAGACATGAGCGTGGCCAGCAACCTGGCCATGAAGGGCTACCGGGACGCGCCCATTTCCCGGGGGGTCCTGCTGTTGCCGCGTCGCATCCTGGACCTGGCCCGGCGCATGATCGAGAGCTTCCGCATCGCCACCCCCTCCCCGGAGACCCGGGTGAAGTTCCTGTCCGGGGGCAACATCCAGAAGACCATCTTGGCCCGGGAGATCGAGTCCTGCCGCAGCCTCCTGGTGGCCGTCTACCCCTCCCGGGGGCTCGACATCGGCGCCACCGAGGCGGTCCGCAAGGAGCTGGTGGCCCAGCGGGACGCGGGCATGGCGGTCCTCCTGGTATCCGAGGACATCGAGGAGCTCCTATCCGTGGCCGACACGGTTCTCGTCCTCTACGAGGGCCGGGCCATGGGGACCTTCCCCTCCGCGGAGGCGGATCCCGAGGAGCTCGGGCTCCTCATGGCCGGAGTCGAGCGCAAGGAGACCGTGTCATGAGCATCCTCTTCGAGAAGCGCAAGAACATCTCCCGGACCGCCCAGGTCCTGGTTCCCGCGGCCTCCTTCGTCGTGTCCCTGATCCTAACGGGGATCCTGCTCCTGGCCTTCGGGGCGGACCCCTTCGCCACGTACCGGGCCATGTTCCGGGGGGCCTTCGGGAGCGGACGGGCCTTCACGGAGACCCTGGTCAAGGCGATTCCCCTGATGCTCACCGGCCTGGGCGTGGCCCTGGCCTTCCGGCTCCGGTTCTGGAACATCGGAGCCGAGGGCCAGCTGACCCTGGCCGGGGTCGCGGCGACGGGGGTGGCCATCTTCTGGGGCCGGTGGATGCCCTCCTTCCTGCTCCTGCCGACGGTCATCCTGGTCGGCTGCCTGGCCGGCGCCGCCTGGGCGGGCATACCCGCCCTGCTCCGGACCCGGCTGAAGGTGGACGAGACCCTGGTCACCCTGATGCTCAACTACGTGGCCATCCTCTTCTCGGAGTACCTCTACTACGGCCCCTGGCGGGACCCCAAAGGCTACGGGTTCCCGGGCACGGAGCCCTTCCCCGAGGCCGCCTGGATGCCCCGCATCGCGGGCCGCGCCCACCTGGGCCTCGTCTTCGCCCTGTTCCTGGCCTTGGCGCTCTGGTTCGTGCTGAACCGTACCCGCTGGGGCTTCGAGCTCAAGATCCTCGGGGCCAGCCCCCAGGCTGCGCGCTACCAGGGCATCTCGGTGGAGCGCAACATCGTCCTGGCCATCCTGGTGTCCGGGGCCCTCTGCGGCCTTGCGGGGGTGGGCGAGGTGACGGGCATCTCCCGGCGCCTCCAGCAGGGCCTTTCCCTGGGCTACGGGTACACGGCCATCATCGTGGCCTGGATGGGCCAGTTGAACCCCCTGGCGGTGCCCTTCGTGGCCGTCCTGATGGCGGCCCTCCTGGTCGGGGGGGACCAGGTGCAGATGATGATGGGCCTCCCGGCCTCCATGGGCATCCTGATGCAGGGGATGATCCTCTTCCCCCTCCTGGCGGGATCCCTCTTCACGGAGTACAGGATCAAGCGGACGGCGCGGCACCCGGCGGCGGGCGCCGCGGCCGAGGGAGCGGAATGATGGACCTGATCACCTCGATATTGACGATCACCCTGAGGGCGGGCACGAGCCTCGTGTACGCCACCATAGGGGAAACCTACACGGAACGGGCGGGCATCCTGAACCTGGGGCTCGAGGGCATCATGCTCATGGGGGCGGTTTCCAGCTTCGCCGTGGTCTACTACTCCGGGAGCCTGGCCCTGGCCCTCCTGACCGCCGTGGCCGTGGGAGGCCTGCTCTCCCTGATCCACGCCTTCCTGACGGTCACCATGCGGGCCAACCAGGTGGTGAGCGGCCTGGCGATCACCCTCTTCGGAACCGGATTCGCCAGCTTCCTGGGCCAGCGCCTGGGGCCGGCCTCCAACGGCCGCTACCTGGTGGGACTCACGGGACCGAGGTTCGCCCCGGTCGACCCGGGCGCCCTGGGGCGGATCCCCGTGCTCGGGGCCTTCCTGAACCAGGATCTCCTGACCTACGGGATCTACCTGCTGATCCCCCTGGCCTGGTTCTATCTCTACCGGACCCGTAACGGCCTGTGGCTGCGGGCGGTGGGCGAAAATCCCCGCACCGCGGACGCCATGGGGGTCCCGGTGTTCCGGGCCAAGTACATCTACACGGTCCTGGGCGGCATGCTGACGGCCCTGGGCGGCGCCCACCTCTCCCTGGCCTACACCCCCGGCTGGTCCGAGAACATAACCGGCGGCCGGGGATGGATCGTCATCGCCCTGGTGATCTTCTCCATGTGGAACCCCGCCCGGGCCATAACCGGAGCCCTGATCTTCGGGGGGATCAACGCGGTCCAGTTCAGGCTCCAGGCCTCGGGGACGAACATCCCCGCGGGATTCCTGAACATGCTGCCCTACATCGCAACCATCGTCGTGCTGGTGGCGATCACCTGGTGGGAGACCCTGAGCAAGCGGATCGGCGCCCCGGCGTCCCTGGGCACCTCGTACATGCGGGAAGACAAATAGCAGCGTTGCTGTCCAAAAAGCGGTTGGCTTTTTGGACAGCTGGTTCTAGTACTGCAGGTGTGCCCATTGGTAACCGACCGATGGGCACACCGGGCTTCGTCGAAGTATAGTCACGGATCACGGGGACCTTTGATTTTTCCCGCTCAGAGGCTATACTAACGGCAACGGCAGTCCAATCCCCGAGGGGTTCCGCCGAGAGAACGACGAGTGAGCGTCGCCTCTCCGGTACCCCGTCCCGGCGCCCCGAGCGCCTCCGCGGTCCGCCGGACCGCGCCGCCCCAGCCTCAGGCCGGCGGCAATTCGTATCGCGAAGCGAGTAACCGTATGAACCTTATTGATTTGGGCCTCCAGGAAGGCCTGCTTCACGCGTTGGAAGCGCGGGAACCGGATGCGGCGTATCCGTTCCTCGAAAAGATCGTTCAGGCCGTGAACCGACGGAGAGAGAACGTCTCCGCCCAGGTCCGGATCGGCACCGGCCGGGAGCTTTTGTACCTGGCGCCCCTGCTCCAGTGGCTCCTCGAGGAGGACCCCGAGGGCCGGGGCCTGGTGGTCGTGCCCTCGGATCAGGACGTGGCCGCGGCAGCCGACGGCGCGGCCGCCCTGACGAAGGAGCTGGGGATCACCGCGCACATCCTGGGCCGGGATCCGGATACCGAGGATTCCACGGCCCGCCTGGCCGTCGGTTCCGTGGAGGCCCTGTCCTCCCGCCAGGAGGCGGGCAGCCTGGACCTGGGAGGCTTCGGCTTCGTGGTCGTGGACGGGCTATCCCGATTCATCGAGCCCCCCTTCAGCGGAGCCCTTCGCAGGATCGGCGCCCGGCTCCGCCCTCCCCGGGAGCGGCGGACCATCCTCTTCTCCGAGCGCCTGGGCCTGAAGGAGCAGACCCTGGCCCTGGAGCTGGCGGACGCTCCCGAGGAGCTATACCTGGAGGAGGAGGCGGAGAAGACCAAGCACCTCCCCCAGACGACCTGGTACGTAGCGGCGGAGAACAAAGTCCGCCTCCTCCTAGGGGTCCTGGGTTCCGAGCCCAAGGGTCCCGTCGCCGTCCTGTGCAACCTGCCGGAGACCGCCCAGGACCTGGTCCGCAGACTCGGCGCGAACGGAAAGCGGGGGGAAGCCGTCCTCGAGAATCCCGCCCCGTCCCGGAAGGAGGCCATCCTAGCCCGAGCCCGGTCCGGGGAGTTGGAGGCGGTGGTCCTCACGGATGAAAGCCTCCGGGGCCTCCCCCGGGGCGCCTTCCGCCAGGTGATCAACTACGACATCCCCCTGGAGGGGGAACCTTACCTGGAACGGATCCGGCTGTTGGACGCCTCCGCTCCGGGGGCTCGGATCCTGAACTTCGCCTGCGACCGCTACGTCTACGGCATCCCCGCGGTGGAGCAGTTCATGGGCATCTCCCTGGGGGCCGTCCAGGCCGACGATTCCCTTCTGGCTCCGGCGGACCGGAGCTCGGCCGCGGCCCCGGGCCGCGGCAATCGTCCCCGGGACGACCGGAACGGCTGGAGGTCGGACCGCCCCCAGGAACGGGGCCGGGAGGACCGGCCTTTCCGGGACGGCAGCCCGGACCGCGGACAGGTCCGCCGGGAAGCGGGACCCCGCCCCCGGAACGAAGGGGGCTTCCGCCGGGACGGCCGCGGCCGCGACCGGGAGGGCGACCTGCGCAACCAGGAGTCCATCCGGGCGGGGATCGCGGAGCTCACGGGGGTGAACCTTGGCGGATCGAGCGCCCGGTCCCGAGGTCCGGATGCTCCGCCCCCCCGGGACCGGGAATCCCAGGACCGCGGCCCCCGTCCCGAGGGGCCGGGCCGCGGGAACCGGAGGAACAAGCGCGGACGGCGCGGTCCCGCGGGCGGAGGCGCTCCCCGCGGCGCCGGACCCGTGACCCAGCCCTCCTTCGCGGACCCCTACTCCCTGCCCATGGAGGAGAGGATGCGGCTGTACAAGGAGAAGTACGGCAAGCACCTGGCCGAGAATCCGGAGCCGAAAGCCCAGGGCCGCAAGAAAGGCCGCAGGCGGCGGGGCAGGCATCCCGGAGCCGAGGGACCGGGCGGCGGGCCCCAGAACGGGGCTCCGTCGCGCACGGAATCCGGAGGAACCCCCTCCGATTCGACCGGCCCGTCCTCCGCGGGCGCCCCCGACTCCTCCTCCCAGCCGGGCGGCGCGGATCGAAGCGGTCTGTTCGGCCGCATCTTCAACGGCTCCCGTAAGGAAGAAGACCGGGACTGATCCTTACCGAAAGGCTTGGAACCATCGGTCGGACAGGATGTACAGGATTAAAACCGGATAGACAGGATGGGAATGGGGAATTGACCACCTCCTCATGTATCCTGTCCATCGTTTCTTCATCCTGTTCATCCTGTCAAATATGCCGGAAGTCTGCTGTAGTTGTACTAACCGGCACTGTTTCTTGACACCCCGGACTCCACTCGACTAGGCTTAACCCAGCCGCGGGGGCTTTCCGCCCGACGGATACCCCCCTCCCCCGCCGCTAGGAGTCCCCCATGAGGATCATCACCCACACGGTCAAGCCGAAGATCCCCGAGCCCCTCCTGCCCCTGGAGGAATTGGCCCATAATCTCTGGCTGTCCTGGAATTTCGACGCGGTCATGCTCTTCATCCGGCTGGACTACGACATCTGGCTCCAGAGCCGTCAGAACCCGGCCAAAATGCTGGGGATGGTCTCCCAGGAGCGGTACGAGCAGGTGGCCCAGGACGATTCCTATCTGGCGGCCCTGGGGGACGTGTACCAGCGCTTCACCCGATACCGGGACGGGGAGACCTGGTACAAGGGGAGCCACGAGGACCGGGTGGCCTACTTCTCCATGGAGTACGGCCTGGACATCTCCCTGCCCACCTACTCCGGGGGCCTGGGGATCCTCTCGGGGGACCACATCAAGACCAGCTCCGACCTGGGCCTGCCCCTGGTGGGGGTGGGCCTCCTGTACCGGCAGGGCTACTTCAAGCAGTACCTCAACCCCGACGGCTACCAGCAGGAGGAGTACCCCGAGAACGACTGGTACAACATGCCGGTCAACCGCTGCAAGAAGCCCGACGGCTCCCCGGTCATGATCTCCGTGGACAACGCCGGCCGGGTCGTGACCGCCCAGGTCTGGGAGGTAAAGGTGGGCCGGGCCTCCCTCTACCTCCTGGACACGAACATCGACGAGAACTCCCCGGAAGACCGGCTCATCACCGCCACCCTCTACGGCGGGGACAAGGAGATGCGGATCCGCCAGGAGATCCTCCTGGGGATCGGCGGGATCCGGGCACTGAGAGCCCTGGGGATCAATCCCGCGGTCACCCACATGAACGAGGGGCACTCCGCCTTCCTGGCCCTGGAGCGCCTGCGGGAGGTCATGCAGGCCAAGGGCTTCGCCTGGAAAGAGGCCCTCCAGACCCTCTGGCCCACGAACATCTTCACCACCCATACCCCCGTTCCCGCGGGAAACGAGAGATTCGGCATCGACCTCATGGAGAAGTACTTCCGGGGGCTCTGCCACGAGCTCAAGATGGACTGGAAGGAATTCCTGTCCCTGGGCCGAGAACGTCCGGAGGACGACTCCGAGCCCTTCTGCATGACCGTCTTCGCCCTCAAGGTCAGCGCCTACGCCAACGGGGTGGCGGCGCTGCACGGCAAGGTCTCCCGGCAGATGTGGCGGGGGATCTGGAACGGACTGTCCGTGGAGGAGGTCCCCATCGGGCACGTCACGAACGGCGTGCACCCCCGGACCTGGATCTCCAACAACATGCTGGAGCTCCTGGACCGGTACTTCGGGCCCCGGTTCTACGACGAACCCACGGACCTGGACATCTTCGACCGGATCGACCGGGTCTCCGACGAGGAGCTCTGGCGGACCCACGAGCGCCGCCGGGAACGCCTGGTGGTCTTCGCCCGGGACCGGATCCGGAAGCAGATGCAGCGCTCCGGGGTTTCCGAGAGCCGCCTCTTCCACGCCGAGGACGCCCTCTCGCCCTCCATCCTGACCATCAGCTTCGCCCGCAGGTTCGCGACCTACAAGCGGGGCAACCTTCTCCTACGGGACCCGGAGCGCCTGATCCGCCTGCTCCAGGACAAGGACCGGCCCATCCAGCTGATCTTCGCCGGAAAGGCCCACCCCCACGACCTGCCCGGCAAGGAGCTGATCAAGGAGCTGGTCCACTTCTCCCGCCGGGAGGACGTGCAGAGCCGCATGGTCTTCCTGGAGGATTACGACATGACCATGGCCCGGTACATGACCTCCGGCTCGGACCTCTGGCTCAACACCCCCAAGCGCCCCCTGGAAGCCTCGGGCACCAGCGGCATGAAGGCCGGGATGAACGGGGTCCTCAACTGCTCCGTCCTGGACGGGTGGTGGGACGAGGGCTACGAGCCCGGGATCGGCTGGGCCATCGGCCGCGGGGAGGAGTACCAGGACGATGAGCTCCAGAACGAGGTGGAGAGCAAGGCCCTCTTCGACCTCCTGGAGAGGGAGATCGTCCCGATGTTCTACGCCCGGGGCCGGGACAACCTCCCCCGGGAGTGGATCCGCTCCATGAAGGCCTCCATGCGGCAGGTGGGCAAGAAATTCTCCTGCCACCGGATGCTGATGGAGTACGCGGACAAGTACTACTTCCCCGCCCTGGACAACTACCGCGCCATGGCGGAGAAGGACTTCGCCCCGGCCAAGGACGTCGCGGCCTACCTGGAGAAGGCCCGGCGGGAGTGGCCCCGGCTGGCGGTCCTGGACATCCAGACCGACGCCCAGCCCATCATGGAGCGGGGGGACACGGTCAACGTGACCGCCCGGGTGGAGCTGGCGGGCTTGGCTCCCGGGGACGTGGCCGTGGAGCTCTACCACGGCGGCATGTCCAGCCAGGGCGAGATCGTGAAGCCCCTGCGGGCCGAGATGGCCCCGGGTAAACAGGCGGGACAGGGCTGGAACTACCACGTGGCGGTGACCTGCGCCGTCACCGGCCAGCACGGGTACTCGGTCCGGATCCTGCCCAAGCACCCGGCCCTGGTCCATCCCTTCCTGCCGGGACTGGTCCGGTGGGCCTGAGAAGCGCGCCGGGCCGCCCGGGCGGCCGCGCATCCGATACCTGAACGAGAGGAACGGCGAGTGGGATCCAAGAATTTCGAGGGCGGCGCCTACGACGTCGCGATCATAGGGGCGGGGGTCTGCGGGGCGAACATAGCCCGCAGGCTCTCCCAGTACGAACTGAAGGTCATCCTCCTGGACAAGGAAGCGGACGTCTCCTTCGGCACCTCCAAGGCCAACTCCGGCATCGTCCACGGGGGCTTCCACCACAGCCCGAAGTACCTCAAGGCGCGGCTGGAGGTCCAGGGCGCCCTGATGTTCGACCGGCTCCACCGGGAACTGGGCTTCCCCTTCCGGCGCTGCGGGATCGTGGTGGCCGCCCTCCACGAGGACGAGATGCGGGTGGTGGACCAGCTCTACCGGCAGGGGGTGGAGAACGGGGTCATCGGGATCGAGATGTGCTCCCGGGAGCGGATGCTGGAACTGGAGCCCAAGCTGAACCCCGACACCGTGGGGGGCCTCTATGCCCCGGCGGGGGGGATCGTGGAGCCCTACCGCTTCGTCTTCTCCCTGGTGGAGTCCGCCCAACGGAACGGGGTGGAGGTGCGCACGTCCTTCAAGGCCGAACGGGCCGAGCGGGAGGGGGACCTCTGGCGGATCCGGGCCGAGGACGGGGCCTCCCTTTCGGCGCGCTATGTCGTGAACGCCGCGGGGCTATTCGCGGACGAGGTCTCCCGGGCTTTCGGGGCCGAGGACTACACGATCCGGGCCCGGAAGGGGGAGTACTACCTCCTGGACCGGATGACCCGGGCCCGGCCGGACCGGGTGGTCTTCCCGGTGCCCACCTCGGTATCCAAGGGGATGCTCGTGGTGCCCACCGTGGAGGGGACGGTCCTGATCGGCCCCACCGCCGAGATGACCGACGACAAGTCCGACACGGCCACCACCCGGGAGCGATTGGAGATGATCCTGGGCAACGCCCGGGCCATGATCCCGGCGATCTCGGAGAACGACGTGATCACCTCCTTCGCGGGCCAGCGGCCCGTCCTGGAGGAGGACTTCCACATCGAGCCCTCCGGGAAGGTGCCCGCCTTCATCCACGTGGCGGGGATCCAGTCTCCGGGGCTCACCGCCAGCCCCGCCATCGGGGAATACGTGAAGGACCTCCTCAAGGAGGCGGGGCTCCGGCTGGTGGAGAAGCCGGGCTACGACCCGGTCCTGCCGGACCGTCCCCGGATGTTCGACATCGACCACTACCAGGCGGACGCCCTGGTGGCCCGGGATCCCGCCTACGGCAACATCGTCTGCCGCTGCGAGAAGGTCAGCGAGGCGGAGATCGTGGCGGCCATCCGGGCCGGCCATACCACCCTGGACGGTATCAAGTACTTCACCCGGGCCCAGATGGGCCGCTGCCAGGGAGGGTTCTGCACGTACAAGATCCTCAAGATCCTGATGCGGGAGACCGGAATGAGCTGGGACCGGATCACCAAGCGGGGAGGCGGGAGCGAGCTGCTCTCGGGGCGCCTATGAGGGAGCTTTCCTACGACGCCGCCGTCATCGGCGGGGGGGCCGCGGGCATGGCCGCCGCCCTGGAGATCCGGGCCGCCGGGCTGTCCTGCGTGGTCCTGGAGCGGGAGGAGCATCTGGGAGGCATCCTCCTCCAGTGCGTGCACAACGGCTTCGGGCTCATCGAGTTCGACGAGGAGCTCTCGGGTCCGGAATTCGCGGAGCGGATGGAGGAAAAGTTCCGGGCCTCCGGGGCGGACGCGTACCTCGGCGTCACGGTCATGGACGTGGAGGACCCGGGAGACCGGAAGGTCCTCTTCGGCTACTCCGCGGAGCACGGGATCCTCCGGGTGTCCGTCCGGGCCGTGGTCCTGGCCATGGGCTGCCGGGAGCGCAACCGGGGGAACATCCGCATTCCCGGGGCCCGTCCGGCGGGGGTCTACACCGCGGGGCTGGCCCAGCGCCTGGTGAACATGGAGGGCTACCTCCCCGGCAAGGACGTGGTGATCATCGGGTCCGGTGACATCGGCCTCATCATGGCCCGTCGGATGAGCTGGGCGGGGGCCCGGGTCCACGGGGTCGTGGAGATCCTGCCCTACCCCTCGGGGCTGACCCGCAACATCGTCCAGTGCCTCCACGACTTCGGCATCCCCCTCTACCTCTCCCACCTGACCTCGGGGATCTTCGGAGGGGACCGGGTCGAGTCCGTGGAGATCGCCCCCATCGAGGACGGGGCGGTGCGCTTCGAGAAGGCCTTCCGGATCCCCTGCGACACGGTCCTGTTGTCCGTGGGCCTTGTGCCGGAGAACGAGCTGTCCAAGAAAATGGGGGTGGAGCTCAACCCCATGACCAACGGTCCCTGGACGGACTCCATGATGATGACCAACGTCCCCGGGATCTTCGCGGCGGGAAACGTCCTGCACGTCCACGACCTGGTGGACTACGTGGCCGAGGAGGCCCGGCGCGCGGGGGCCGCCTGCGCCCGGTGGATCCGGGGCGAACGTCCCGGCCGGGAGCTCCGGGTCAAGGCGGGCCCCAACGTCCGCTATGCGGCCCCCTGCCGGGTCGGCCCGGAGGCACCGAACAAGCTCTACCTGCGGACCCTGATCGTGAAGAACGACGCGGTCCTGGAGGTCCGCCTGGACAACCGCGTCATCCAGAGCCGTAAGAAGCCCCACGTCCAGCCCTCGGAGATGATCTCCGTGACCCTGGATCCCAAGGACCTGGCGGACGCCGGACCGGATTCCACGATCGAGATAGCCATACTGTGAGGATAGCCCGATGCCCGAAGAGCTGATCTGCATCACCTGCCCCCTGGGCTGCCGCCTCTCGGTGGAGCGCCTGCCCGCGGGAGGACTCTCCGTTTCCGGGAACCGCTGTACCCGGGGCGCCCGATACGCGGAGGAGGAGCTCCTGGCCCCCAAGCGGGTGGTCACAGCCACCTGCCGCGCCCTGCCCGCGGACCGGTGCCGGGTGCCCGTGCGCACCGCCGCGCCCTTTCCCAAGGACCGGGTGGAGGAACTGATCCGGGTCCTCTACTCCCTGGAGGTCCGGCTACCGGTGAAGCGGGGGGACGTGCTGGTGCCCGACGCCCTGGGAACGGGGATTCCCGTGATAGCCACCCGGACCCTGGATTGAGGACCGGGCGCGTACCGGCCGCCCGGGCTTCGCAACCGGATGCCGGCTTTCGCGTCGAACTAGGTGCGGGTCCGTTCCGGGGGCATACGGCCCCGCGGGGAGCCCGTGAAATCCCGGAACCCGAGGTGCAACCGTGACGAACCTTCCCGCGGCTTCCCAGATCATCGTCTCCGTCATCCCCATCGTGGGGATCGTCGCCGGGGCCGTCGTGATCTTCTTCTACCTCCTGTGGAACCACAAGGAAAAGGCCGTCCTGATCGAGCGGGGCGAGTACCGTCGCCCGGTCTTCGACCTGGACACCTTCTGCCTCCTGGCGGGGCTGCTCCTGGCGGGGGTGGGCACGGCGCTGACCGCCGTCCTGGCCCTGATGAACGGGCTGGGGTACGAGATCCTGGGCGGGGCCATACCCCTGGCGGTAGGAGCCTCCTTCCTGGCCTTCTACGGCTTCCGGGCCGCCCGCGGAAGGAGATGACGGAGGCGCCGGGCGTTCCGGACGAGGTTCTGGTGGCCCAGGTCCTGGACGGACAAGCCGCCGCTTTCGGGGAGCTCACCCGGAGGCACCAGCGCCGGGTCCTGCGCATCGGGTACGGGTTCTTCCGGAACCCCGAGGACGCGGCGGACTTCGCCCAGGACGTGATGATCAAGGCCTACACGGCCCTGGCGACCTTCCGGGGCGCGGCCAAGTTCTCCACCTGGCTCACCCGGATCGCCTACAACACGGCCATCAACGAGGCCCGTCGGAAGCCCCGGTACGATCCCTTGGAAGTCGACCCCGTGGACACCCGGGAGCTGGCCCCGGAGGACCGGCACATCCGGGAGGAAACCGTGGCGGCCCTTCGAAAGGCCATGGGGGACCTGCCCCAGAAGTACGCGGTCTGCCTGGACATGTATTTCTATCTGGGCATGAAGTACGGGGAGATCAGCGAGGCCACCGGATTCCCCGTGAACACGATCAAGTCGCACGTCTTCCGCGCCAAACGGGAGCTGCGGGCGGCGCTGGGCGCCGCGGAGGTGGACGCATGAACTGCGAAGTCTTCGAGGAACGGTACGACCGGGCGGAGGACGGCGCCAAGCTCTCCCCGGCCCTGGCCCTGCACCTGGCCCGCTGTCCCCGCTGCGCGGCCCGGGTGGACCTGCGCCGCCGGGCCCTGGAGCTCTACCGTCTCCCGGGCACCGGTCCGGACATCGCCTCCCGGGTCCTGGCCGCCCTGCCCTTCCTGCCCCGGCCGCACCGGTCGGTTTCCCTGCGGGACTGGATCCTGGCGGGCCTGGCCCTCTCCGCGTCCGTGATCCTGGTGCCCGCCCAGAGGGTCTTCTCCCTGGTGATCGAGGAGTACGGGAACCGCTGGATGCTGCCCTTCGTCCTGGTGTTCGGCCTGGCGGTCTCGGTCTTCGGGGCACTCTTCATCGGGACCCACATGGACGAGCTGTCCGGCCTTGTCGGCCGCCCCCGGGAGAAGCCGGCGCGGTAGGGGCGGAGACCGGGGCGGCCCGCGCCGCACGGACCGCCCCGGTACGTCCGGTCGATAAAAAAACGGGCCGCCCCTGCCGGGCGGCCCGTTCATATCCTGTGTTCGGCTCAGTTCGAGTCCGGTTCCTTCACGATCTCGATCTTGATGCCCTCGGCGGTCTCCATCTCCTCCTTGGGGGGGACGGTCACCCGGAGGATGCCGTTCTTGAACACCGCCTTGACCTTTTCCTGGGCGAACTTGTCCGCGGGGACATAGTACTTCTGCTTTTCGATGTCCTTCAGCTTGAGGCGGCGCTTGATGAAGCGCACCCCGTCCTCGGGCGCGGCCTCGAGGCCGATGCGCGCGGAGAAGAGCATGTAGTCCCCCTGGAAGGAGAGGCTGATGTCCTTCTCGTCGAATCCCGCCACGGCGAACTCGAACACCAGGGTCCGGTCGGGGGTCAGGAAGATGTTCATGGGCGGATAGGAGAAGTTGGGGTACCAGTCGGTGTTCTCGTCGAAATCCGGCCCGTGGAACCAGGGACCGCGGGGGGCCCCGCCGGGACCGAACTTGTCCTGCATCTCTTCGCCGAAGTTCTTGGCCGCGTCGAAGATCTCGTCCAGCATGGACCCGATGTCCACGTACATTCTGTTGCCCTTCATAGCATTCCTCCGTTCTGCGAGGATCGTCCCGGGACCTTCCCGGTCTCACGGGGCGTTGATCGCGCCCTCCATACGGAGCGGCGCCGACGGACCGGGCATCCTTGGGGGACCGTCCGTTCCGGTAATGTTAAAATAGCGATAATTCTCAAAAAAGACAACCGCCGCCCTCAAGGGCGGCGGTATATGTTTGCGGCGTGTTTACTTGGCCGGCGGATACAGGTAGGAATAGTTCTTCTTGGCCCCCGCGGCCGCCCAATCCTCGGGAAGCACCTTCCAGTTGTTGTCCGAGGCGGGGGCGATTACGCCCGTCTGCTTCTCGAACCACTTGAGCATGTAGTACCGCAGGTCCTTTGTGGTGGAGGAGGTCACCATCTCCAGGCGGGCCAGCTTCTTGGCGTCCAGGCCCACGCCCTTGGTCAGATGCCCGCCGCCGCCGGAGCCGCGGTAGGAGTTGATGGCCACGCTGTAGGTCTTGGCCGGGTCGAAGGGCTTGCCGTCGGACATGCCGGTGATCGTGACGCGACTGCCCACCGGCTTGGAGACGTCCACCGTGTAGTTCAGGCCCGCGAAGGAGTCGTAGTTGTACGCCCGGGTGACGGTGTCGTAGGAGTTATACCGGGCGTTGAAGATCAGCTTGCCCTCCTTGTCCTTGGCGAAGGCGATGAGGTCGTCCTCGGGACCGGCCATGGTGTTGAACCATCCGCCGTAGGAGAACTCCATGAACTTCTTGATCTGCTCCCCCGTCAGGTCCATGGTGTACAGAAAGTTCTCGTACTTGTAGAGGCTGAACATATCCCGGACCTTTATCGTCCCGTCCGCGGTGGTGGGAAGGTAGGCGTACATGTCCAGGGGGGCCGCGATGGAGATCTGGGCGGGCTTGAGGCCCATGGCGGGATCCGCGCAGAGCTCCAGCTGGATCTTGTGGATCAGGTCCACGAAGGCGGAATCCCCGAACATGGCCACGTCCGAGGTGATCTTGCCGCTCATCTTGCCGATGGGCCTCTCGACCCAGGCCATGAGCTCCGCCTTGTAGGGGTCGAACTTGGCCAGGAAGTCCGGGTCCGCGGGCCGGTCCTTGAGGGCCAGGAGGGTTCCGTTCACCTCCTTGATCCAGGTCTTGTTCGGCCTGTCCCAGCGCAGGGAGACTTCCACCACGGGGACGGCGGCGGCTCCGGCCAGGGCGCCGTAGATGGGCACGACCTTTCCGGCCGGGTCCTTGACCCACATCTTCTTCTTGGTGGCCGGGTCGAAGCCCATGCCGTCCCAGCCCGCGTGGTCGTGCCCGACCAGGATGAAGTCGAAGCCCGGGACGCGCTCGGCGACCAGCTGGCTGCCGCTCTCGTTCTTGGGGGTGTCCGCGGTCTGACCGCCGTAGGTGTAATCCACCCCGGCGTGGAAGAGGCCGACCAGGAGGTCGGGCTTCTCCTTTTCCAGGATGATCGGGACCCACTTCTTCGCGGTTTCCACCATGTCCAGGATGTCCATACCGCTCCAGAAGGCCCGGGGGAGCTGCTCGGTGATCTTGGGCTCCGTGAGGCCCAGTATGGCGATCTTCACGCCCTGGCGGGTCACGACGGCGTAGGGCTTGAAGTAGGGCTCGCCCGTCTTCTCGTCCACCACGTTGGCGCAGATGAAGGGCATCTTGAGCTCTTTCACCATCTTGTCGTACACGGGGTGTCCGGCCTCGATGTCGTGGTTCCCCACCGTGACGGCGTCGTAGGCCAGGTAGTTGAGGACATCGGACCAGATGTGGGGGACCCCGGTCTTCTCAAAGTTGTAGTAGTAGACCGTGGGCTGGCCCTGGAGGGAGTCCCCGTCCTCCAGGAGCACGACCTCCCCGGCGGCCCGTTTCTCCTTCACGAGGCCTGCGACCTGGGCCATGGAGGTGGCCAGGGGCTTTCCTGTGATGAAGTCGTAGGGAAAGATGGCCCCGTGGATGTCCGAGGTCTCGATGAAGGTGATCTTGAGGGGCTGATCGACGAACTGGTCGAACTTCGTCGCGCAGGACCCCAGGAACAAGGCCGCGATCAGGGCGATCGCCGCCAGAGTGCGGAACCGACGTTTCATGGATGCCTCCTTTTAGAATCCCCGCGGGTCGCTCTTCGGCGCGCGGGGGATCCAGTATACACCCGGGCAGCCGTGTTTGTTAGGGAAATGTGAGTCCTCCGCCGGATCCCGCAATCGGAGCCGGATCGCCCGCCCCGGTTGCGCTTCGATTCATACCCGTGCGCCGCCCTTCAAGGCCCGGTAGCGGCGGTCCGCGGCCCGGGCCCCCCGGCGGTCCCCCAGTTCGGAGCAGGCGTCCCGGAGGTTGAACCAGGCGTCCGCGTAGTCATCCCGGAGGGCGACGGCCCGTTCGAAGGCTTCCCGGGCCTCCCGGTACCGGGCGGAGACGAAGAGGACGACGCCGAGGTCGTTCCAGGCTTCCGGGTAGGCGGGATCCAGGCGGAGGGCCTCGCGATAGAGGGTCTCCGCACCGGGGCCGTCCCCCTCTTCCCAGGCCAGGAGGCCCAGGGCCGTAAGGGCGTCCGCCCGGGGAGGGGCCGCGTCCAGGGCCGCCAGGAAGGCGGACCGGGCTTCCCCGCGAAGGCCCCGGTCCCGGAGGACAGTGCCCAGGTTATAGAGGAGGTCCGGGCTCCCGGGATCGAGTTCCAGGGCAGACCGGAAGGCCGCCTCCGCCCCCTCCAGGTCCCCCCGGTCCGTGAGCTCCCGGCCCCGGGCATCCCAGTCCGCGGCGTCCACGGAGGTCCCGCTATCCCCGCTTGGGGACCACCGCCCAGCCCCAGGGCTCCAGGGTCCGTCCCAGGACCCGCCTGCGACGGGGACTGTGGTTCAGGATGACGGAAACCTCGGAGCCGTCGGATAGCCTACGGTCCACGATCTCCACACCCGGCCCCGCGAATCGGGGGGCTATGCCCGCGGACTTGAATATGCGGCGGTATAGCAGGAAGGTCGCCGCGGGGTCCGGACTGGTGCCTACGTACCAGACCGTTCCCTTGCCCAGGGAATTCACGGTGACGCAGGGGGCGCCCCGGTAGAACTTCTTCCGGTCCGTCCAGAAGGCCGCGGGCCGGGCGGTCTCGGGCTCCACGATATCCGCCCATACCTCCCCGTGCGCGGGGATCGGCAGTCGGCCGACCCTCAGACGGGCCTTGGTCTTGCCCAGGGCCTCGAAACGCGGGATCCGGACCCCCGCGAGCGCGCGGAAGAGCCCCGGCAGGGGTTCGGAAACATTGCGGTTCGAGAGGTCCCGGGCGCCCGCCCGGTAGGACAGGACCAGGACCCCGCCCCGGTCCACCCAGGCGGCCAGGCGCTCCACGAAGGCGGGGTCGGCCATCTGGTAGAGGGGCAGGGAGACGAGCTTGTACCGGTCGAGGTCCACGGACCGGACGCTCTTGACGTCCGCGTTGACGTTCAGGGCCACGAAGGGGGCGAACCACTTTGCCAGCTCCGCGTCCAGGCCCGCCTGCATCCAGTCGTTGGCGCGGTGGTAAAGCCCCAGGGAAAGATACTGTTCCCGAAGGAGGCGGGCGTCGTCCTTGGAGTAGACCAGGCAGGCGGGGCTCTCCACGGGCTCCGAGGCGAGGTCCGAGAAGGCCGTCTCGGCGCGGGTGAGGTTCTCCCCCAGGACCCGCATCCGCTCGGTCTCCCGGTTGTCCGTGTCCAAAAGGCCGTAGCAGAGCTGTTCCTGGGCGAAGGCGGCGGTGCGCCAGCGGAAGTAGACGATCCGTTCGGCCCCCCGGGCGACGGCCTGGGCGGTCCACAGGGCCACCTGCCGTTCCGACGGGAGGTGGCCCAGGCAGACGTGGGCCTGGATCCCGCTCATCTGCTCCATGACCGTAAAGGCCCGGTCCTTCTTCAAGCCCCGGACGTAGGTCATCAGGAAGGACTGGAAGAAGTACGGCAGGGGGGCCTCGTCCTCCCCCCAGACCGGGTAGTTGTCCCAGGAGGCGAAGTCCATGCCCCGGGTGACATCCTCCATGTCCAGGGACAGGGAGAAGGGAACGGGGAAGAGGTTCGTGGTGATCCACTTCTCCGGGGTCGAGGCGGCCCGGAGGACCTCGACCTGCTCGTTCACGAAGGCCGCGGCGGTATCCGAGAGGAAGCGGTCGTAGTCCAGGAGCAGGGCGGGGTTGTGCCGGGTGGCCGGCTGGATCCGGGGTACGGGCACCTGGGAGAAGTCCGAGATCGTCCGGCCCCAGAACACCGTTCCCCAGGCCTCGTTCAGGGCCTTCACGTCGCCGTAGCGCCGGGCCAGCCAGGCGCGCCATTCCCGGGCGCAGTGGGGGCAGACGCAGCGGTCCGAGCCCTCGTGGCCCAGCTCGTTGTCGATCTGGAAGCCCTCCACCTCCGGCCGCTTCCCGTACCGAGCGGCGATCGCCCGTACCAGGCGTCGGGAGGCCTCCCGGTAGGCGGGGGCGTTCCAGCACCCCTCCCGGCGGGCCCCGAAGTCGCGCACCCGCCCCGACGGATGGGTCTGGAGGACTCCGGAGGGGTCGCCGGCCAGCCAGGCCGGAAGGGTGGCCGTGGGGGTTCCCAGGATTACGGAGATCCCGCGGTCCGCGAGCACCCGGATCGCCTCGTCGAAGAGAGAAAAATCGAAGCGCCCGGGCTCGGGCTCCACCAGGGCCCAGGCGAATTCCATCATGCGCACCGTCCGGACGCCGAAGGCCTTCATCCGGTCCGCGTCGGATTCCCACAGCGACCTTTCCCATTGCTCGGGATACCAGTCGACTCCGAAGCTCAGTCCCATGCTTCCTCCGGGCCGCTAATCCTTCTTCCGCCAGCACACTTCCATGTAGAATTTGGACGCCCCGTCCTGGGGAAGGAACTCCAGGGCCTTCTGGAAGTAGTGGAAGCCCGCCAGGAAGTCCTTCTGGTAGTACCGGAGCATTCCCTGCTCGAAATAGGTGCTGGCCTTCATCTTCTGCTCGTCGAAGGCCTCATCCTGGGTGTCCCCGAAGATTTCGAAGCAGGACACCGGGGCGGCCTTGCCCTTGACCCGGACCTTGCCGATGAAGCGGTACTTGAAGAGGGTGGGATCCTCCAGGGACTTGAAGGACTGCTCGCTGACCACCACCCCGATGTTGAAGGCCTTGGCGATGGCCTGGAGACGGGAAGCGAGGTTCACCGCGTCGGAGATGACGGTGTTCTCCATCCGGTCCTGGACTCCCACCACCCCCAGCATCAGGGTCCCCGTGTGGATGCCGATCCCCATCTCGATGGCCCGGTAGCCCACGCTGGCCCGGTGGCGGTTGTACTCGACCACCCGGCTCTGCATCTCCAGGGCCGCACGCAGCGCCTGGTCGGCCCCGCCCGTGTCCGGGAACAGGGCCATGATCGCGTCCCCGACGTACTTGTCCACGAAGCCGCCCCGCTCCTTGATGACGGGGACCATCCGGGCCAGGTAGGAATTGATGAAGGCGAAGGTCTGCTCCTCCGTCAGGGACTCCGAGAGCTGGGTGAAGCCCCGGATGTCGGAGAAGAAGATGGTCATCGCCTTCTCCACGTGGTCCCCGAGCTTGAGGTCCGTCACGTCCGTCTTCTGGAGGTAGTCCATGAACTCCGCGGGGATGAATCGCTTGACCGAGGTGGACACGCTGTCCACGTAGGCGGACAGGTTTTCCGCCTCCTCGAAGGCGTCCCCCACCTTGCGGATCATGGTCAGGGAGGCCAGGACCGTGAACGCCCCCGCCCCCGCGGGTTCCAGGAGCCGGGCCAGGAGCAGGGTATCCGGCACCGCCAGCCGGGCCCCGTAGGCCGCGGCCAGCAGGATTCCGCCCAGCAGGACGGGTACGGCGCGGCGGTCGCCCCGGAGGGAACGGAAGGCGGACCACCCGATCAGGGCCGCGAAGGACAGGGCCGTCCAGACCAGGGCGGCGGCGTGCACGGGAAGCAGGATCGGCAGGGGCAGGAAGGCCGCCCCGGCCAGCAGGAGGGGCGGAACCGTCAGGGCCGGGCGGACTGGGGCCGGGAGGGCCCGGTCGCAGAGGGCCAGGGCCAGGACGGCCAGGGCCGAGGTCTGGAGGGACCAGGCCGAGGAAAAGAGCCGGTCCAGGAAGTACGAGTCCAAGGGTATCCAGCCCAGGACGGAGGCGTCCCGGACCAGGAAGTAGACCAGGGTGCCCGCGAGGTAGATCGCCAGGGAGAGGAAGCCCTTGCCCCGGCGGCTGATCAGGGCGAAGAGCAGGGACACAAGGAGAGCCCCGCCGAAGGCCCCTACCTTGACCCCCGCGAGGAGGGCGACCAGGCTCCGGTAGTCCTCCACGGCTTCCGAACTCCCCAGGATGAACGGCGTCGCCGCGAGGGTCGGGCGGCCGGGGGATCGACCGCCTGCGGGGACCTCCACCCGGAGTACCCCGGATGCGTCCGGAGGGAGCTCGAGGATCCGGGGCCGGGCCGGGCCGGCTCCCCCCGCGGAGCGCTCCCAGACCGTCCGGGAATCCAGGTACACCCCGGTGATTTCCGCGGGAAAGGGCAAAAGGAGGGCGTACTCGCCTCCGGCCCGGAAAAGGGTCGTCAGGGTCCAGGTCTCGGGTTCCCCGGCCGTCGGAACCGGCAGGAGGGAACGCAGGGGTGCGGGGGCCGCGGAGATCCGGCCTCGGACGGCCGCGTTCCATTCTCCCGTGAGGGGGACCAGGTTTTCCGAGGCCCGGAGGTCCAGGACCGCCGCCTTCACGTCCCGATGCGGCGCCAGGGCGCAGCCGCCCAGGAAGAGGACGATGAGGAACAGGAGACCAAGCTTTTTCATATCGATCCTACTATAGCCCGGATCGCCGAGCTCCGCCACTGCGATGGCGTCGTCCGCGCCGGGAAACCGGGTTCCGGGCTAGCCGCTCGACCGGGCCCGGTCCATCAGGGCCCGGCGGGATCGGAGAAGATGGTCCGACATGGCCGCCTGGGCCTCCCGTCCGTCCCGGGATCTCAGGGCCTCGATGATCCGCCGGTGCTCGGGCAGGGTTTCCCCGGGGGACCGGACCAGGCCGTGCTCGTAGCTGCGGAAGACGTGGCCGAAGAACCGCTCCACCTCCCGGAGCCGGGCGCTTCCGGACGCCGCCAGGAGGCCCGCGTGGAAGGACTTGTCCGCCCGAAGATACTCCTCGGTCCTTTCCGGCGGTATCCCCCGGGAGAAGGGATCGAAGAGGGCGCAGAGTTTCTCGACCTCCCCGGGAAGGGCCTCCTCCGCGCAGAGCCGGGCCGCGACACCCTCGATGCCCGCGCGGACGGCGAACAGGTCCGCCAGGTCCTCATCCGAATAGTCGGGTACGAAAAATCCGTCCCGGATCCGGGATTCCACCAGGCCCTCCCCCGTGAGGCGGTGGAGGGCGTCGTTGACCGGGGTCGGGCTCACCCCCAGGCGGACCGCAAGGGCCTTGCGGTCGATGCGGTCCCCGGGAACCCAGGTCCCGTCGAAGAGCATTTCCTTTACGGCGTCGTACACCGCCGAGGAGACCACGGTCCGTTGGATGCGCGGCATCCTAGATCCCTCCCGCCGCCGGTCCGGCCGCGCCCGCGGCCAGGGCCGCCGCGGCGTCCCGGGCCTCCGCGAGGTGGGCGTGCATGATCGATTCCGCCCGCCCCTCGTCCCCGCGCAGGATGGCTTCCACCAGGGCCTCGTGCTCGGCCAGGCTTTTCTCCATGGGTTTCATGAGGCCCCTCTGGTTGCTGGCCAGCACGATGGCGAAGGACGAGAGGATGCGGTCCAGGATCGAGTTGCGGCTCAGGCGCATCAGGATGCCGTGGAACTCGAAGTCCGCCACCCGGACCCGGGCCGCGTCCCGGTCGGTCACGCAGTCGCGGTAGGCGGAAAAAGCCTTCTCCAGTTCCGCCCGCCCCGCCGCGTCCAGGTTGCGGGCCGCCTCGGCCGCCCCGAGGGGTTCCAGGCGCAGACGGACGTCGTAGAGGTGAAGGAGTTCCAGGGGCGAAAGGCGCTTGACGTAGGCCCCCCGGCGGGGGACCAGCTCCACCAGGAGCTCCTTCTCCAGCTTCGAGAAGGCGGCCAGGAGGGGGGTTCGGGATACACCCAGACGCTCGGAAAGGGCTTCCTGCACCAGCTTCTGGCCGGGCACGAGTTCCCCGGTCAGGATCATTTCCCTCAAAGCCCGGTACACCTGTTCCGCGAGGTCTTCGAAGCGGGATTCTCGCATGGCCCCATTCTAGCCGCGCTGGGTGACCCGGTCAATGATTTTGTATACAAACCGATCGTTCCGCCCTTGACAGGAGCCCGGAGTCGGTCTATGTTTTGTATACAATATTTTTAGGCAGGTCGTATGTACGGAGTTTCCCCCGCATACTTCTTCTCCTCCTTCGGCCCGGGCTTCCGGCCCTCGGACATCCTGGATGCCCTGCCGGGGCTTCGGGGCCTCGGGTACGAATCCTTCCAGCCGGAAGCCTTCCGGGCGGAGGCCGCGGAAGCTTGGACCGGGGGGGACTCCGAGAGGATCGCCGCCCGGGCTCGCGACCTGGGGCTCTCGGTCGGTCCCTTCGTGGCCCACTGGCTGGGGGCGGGATTCTCGACCGCCGAGTCCCTGGGACGCCGGGGGCTCCCGGAGGGAACGGACCGGGCCCTGGAGATCGCGGCGGCCCTGGGAGGAGCGTCCGTGTTCGCGGTGCCCCTGCCCGCCCTGGCCCTGTCCCGCCAGGGCGGACCCGCCCGCGGCGCCGACTCCGCGATCGGCCCGATCCGTGCCGGTCTCCGGGGGGCCCTGATCGAGAAGCTGGGCCGCCTGGCCGAAGCCGTCCGCAAGGCGGGCTTCCGCCCGGCCCTGGAACTCCTTCCGGGCAACGCCCTGGGAGGCGGCGCCGAGTTCCGCGGCCTCCTATCCGTCCCCGGCTTCGGGGACCTGGGCCTGGTGCTGGATACCGGCCACTTCCACGCCATGGGGGAGGAGGTCCCGGTCCTGCCGGAATCCCTGGGCGGGGCGATCGCGGCCACCCACCTTTGCGACAACGACGGGATCGAGAACCTCTCCCTGGCCCCCGGGGCCGGGACCATCCCCTTCCGACCCCTCCTGGCCGCCCTGGCCGCCTCAGGATACCCGGGCGGGCTGGACATAGAGATCGTATGCCCCCCCGGGGACGTGGCCCGGGAATACCGTAAAGCCCTGGACACCCTCCGGTCCCTGGACCCGAGCGACCCGGCCCGGGAGGGTCCGGCGGCCGAGGCGGCGGAACGCCGCGGCGGCATGAACACCCGCGAGCCCGGCGCCCGCACCCTGGAAAGGAGCCCCGCATGACGACTTCGAACGCCCGCTCTTTGGATGAGCGGGCTGCCTTCCTGGAGATGAAAGCCCGGGAGGTGCGCAAGGCCATCGTGGAGATGGTCCACTCCGCCCAGTCCGGGCACTGCGGAGGAAGCCTCTCCGCGGCGGACTTCGTGACGGCCCTCTACTTCGACCTCATGGACATCGACCCCGCCGAACCCCGCAAGCCCGGCCGGGATCGCTTCGTCCTGTCCAAGGGACATGCCTGCCCGGTCTGGTACGCCGCTCTGGCCCTCCGGGGCTATTTCCCGGCGGAGGAGCTTTCCACCCTGCGGCGGAACGACAGCCGCCTCCAGGGTCACCCCGTGGCGACCTACCTTCCCGGGATCGACGCCACCTCGGGATCCCTGGGCCTCGGCTTCGGACAGGCCCTGGGCATGGCCCTGGACGCCCGGCTCTCGGGCCGGAAGAACACGGTATACGCCGTGCTGGGGGACGGGGAACTGAACGAGGGAGTGGTCTGGGAGACCGCGGCCCAGGCGGCCAAGTACCGCCTGGACAACCTGGTGGCCGTCGTGGACCGGAACAACCTGCAGAACGACGGCCGGGCCGACGTGATCATGCCCATGGAGCCCATCGACAAGAAGTTCGAGGCCTTCAACTGGCGGGTCCTCGAGATGGACGGGCACGACATGCGGCAGGTCCTCTCGACCCTGGAAAAGGCCCGGGAACGCAGCGGCCGTCCGACCTGCGTGATCGCCCGCACGATCAAGGGAAAGGGAGTGAGCTTCATGGAGGACAAACGCGAGTGGCATGGCAAACCGCCCTCGGACGAGGAGCGCCGTCGGGCCTGCGAGGAGATCGAAGGGAGGACCCCGTGAGCCTGCCCCCCGCCAAGGTGCCCACCCGGCGCGCGATCATGGACCGCCTCGTGGAGGCGGCGAAGGAAGACCCGAGCTTCGTGGTCCTGGACTCGGACATCGGATACTCCACGTATTCCTACCTCTTCGGCGACGCGTTCCCGGACCGGTACTTCAACCTGGGCATCGCGGAGCTCGGGACCATGGCCGCCGCCGCGGGCCTGGCCGCGGACGGCCGGACCGTCTTCGTGTGCGGCTACGGGGTCTTCCTGACCATGCGGGCCCTGGAGGCGGTGCGGTCCTTCGTCTGCTATCCTCATCTCAACGTGAAGATCCTCTCCAGCCACGCGGGGGTGACCGCCGCCATCGACGGGGTGACCCACCAGGCCACCGAGGACCTGGCCTTCATGTCCACCCTGCCGAACATGACCGTCCTGGCCCCCTGCGACAGCTCCAGCGCCCGGGCCGCCTTCGACCTGGCACGGAACACACCGGGACCCGTGTATGTCCGCCTCATGCGGGACCCCCTGAAGGAGGTCTACGCCCCCGAAACCACCTTCCGGGTGGGAGGAAGCCACACCCCCCGGCGCGGCAAGGACGTGACCATCGCCTGCCTGGGAGACATGGTCATCCAGGCGATCGAGGCCTCCGAACTCCTGGCGGCCGAGGGGATCTCCGCGGAGGTCCTGGACCTATACTCCCTGAAGCCCTGGGACGAGGCCGGTCTTGCGGAGTCCCTGGACCGGACCGGAGCCCTCCTGGCGGCGGAAAACCATCAGCGTCGGAACGGTCTGGGCTACGAGCTGGCGGCCTGGTGCATGCGGAACGGCCGGTCCGTGCCCTTCTCCCAGGCGGGCCTGGCGGACACCTTCGCGGAGAGCGGGGCCTACGGGAAGACCCTGGAGAAATTCGGCATGGACGCCGCCGCCCTCGCCCGGGCGGCCCGTGAACTAGTCTCGAGAAAATGAGGAGGACCGCATGAAGCTGGCCGTCATCACCGGATTCCTGGGCAAGACCAAGGACCGGTTCCACGAATACAACGAGGCCCTGGACCTGGACGCGAAGTTCAAGCTGCTGGCCTCCATACCCGGCTATTCCGGGGTCGAGGTGGTCCACCCCTACGAGGTGCCCTCCGCCGCGGAGCTCAAGACCCTCCTGGCCAAGCACAGGCTTTCCGTAGCGGCGATCAACGTGAACGTCAAGGCGGAGCCCGAGTTCCGCTCCGGGGGCTTGACCTCCGCGGATCCCGGGGTACGGGCCAAGGCGGTCCGGTTCCTCAAGGAGGCCAAGGACTACGCCGCCGCGGTAGGGGCGGACAAGGTGACCTGCTGTCCCCTGGGGGACGGCTACGAATTCTCGTTCCAGTACGACTACGCCGCCTCCTGGCGGCACCTCGTGGACGCCTTCGCCGAGGCCGCGGCCCACAGGCCCGAAGTGACCCTCTTCGTGGAGTACAAGCCCTCGGAGACCCGGGGACGTTGTTTCGTGGACAGCGCGGCCAAGACGGTCTGCCTGGTCCGGGACGCGGGATCCAAGGGATTGGGGGTGACCCTGGACTTCGGGCACTCGGTCTACGGGGGGGAGAACCCCGCGGAGGCCGCCGCCCTGGTGCACGGAAGCGGCATACCCCTGTACGTACACATCAACGACAACGACGGCAAGTGGGACTGGGACTATTTCTGCGGCACCAAGCACTACCTGGAGTACGTGGAGTTCCTGTGGTATCTTCGCCGCATCGGGTACGACGGCTGGTTCACCTCGGACACGAGCCCGACCCGCTGGGACGTGGCGGGCACCTTCGAGGCGAACGCCCGGCTGTCCAGCCGCATCGAGAAGCTCCTGGACCGCCTGGATTCCAAGGCCATCGAGTCGCGGATGGGCGGCCCCGGGTACCTGGAAACCTGGAAGCTCCTGGAGACCGAGGTCTTCGGACTCACGGACTGAGGCGGTTCCGAAACCACCGCAATCTTTTCGGGCCCGGCCGGCCGTCGATCCGCGCCGGGCCTGCACATTGGAGGAGACGACGATGGCGAAACCCAAGGTATACGTGACCCGGCGGATCCCCGACGCGGGACTGGACCTGCTCCGGAAGGAGTGCGAGGTGGAGGTCAGCCCCCACGACCGGCCCCTGACCCGCCCGGAATTCCTGGACGCGATCAAAGGCCGGGACGGGGTGATCTGCCTCCTGACGGACAAGGTGGACGCGGAGGCCTTCGAGGCCGCCGCGGGGGTCAAGGGCTTCGCCAACTTCGCCGTGGGCTTCGACAACCTGGACGTGCCGGAGGCGACCCGCCGCCGCATCCCCCTCTCGAACACCCCGGACGTCCTCACGGACGCCACCGCGGACATGGCCTGGGCCCTCCTCTTCGCCGCGGCCCGGCGGGTTGTGGAGTCCGACGGGGTGAACCGCTCGGGGGCCTGGAAGGGCTGGGGGCCGATGCAGTTCATCGGGGGGGACGTCACCGGGGCGACCCTGGGCATCGTGGGGGCCGGGCGGATCGGGGCGGCCATGGCGGCCAAGAGCGTCGGGTTCCGGATGAAGGTCCTGTACACCGACGCCCGCCGCAACGAAGCGTTGGAGAAGGCGATCGGAGCCCGCTTCGTGTCCTTCGACGAGCTCCTGGCCCAGTCCGACTTCGTCAGCGTCCACGTGCCCCTGATGCCCGAGACCAAGCACCTCTTCACCTACGACACCTTCAAGAAGATGAAGCGGAGCGCCTACCTCGTCAACACCGCCCGGGGTCCCGTCCTGGCCGAGGACGACCTGGTCCGGGCCCTGGAGGACGGGCTCATCGCGGGGGCCGGCCTGGACGTCTACGAACGGGAGCCCGCCCTGGCGGAAGGTCTGGCCGCCCTGCCGAACGTGGTCATCACCCCCCACACCGCCAGCGCCACCGTATCCAGCCGGAACGGTATGGCCTTGAAGGCGGCGACGAACGTGATCGCCATGGTCAAGAACCAGAAAGCGCCGGATTGCCTGAATCCGGAGGTGTACAAGTGAACGGGTGAATGGGTGAATAAGTGAATGGGTAGGGCATATCTATATGGCGAATCGAGACGGAGCAGGTCTGGCTATATCATATTCCCCGTGTCCTATTCACCTATTCACTATTCACTCATTCACTTCCATCCGCTTCCGCTCCTCCCTCAGCCTCGTATACGCCTCCCGGCGCGCGGGATCCGGCTCGAAGACCCGGTCCCCGGCGCCCGCGCCGGAGGCGGCGAAGGCCGAAGCCGCGTCCGGATACAGCCCCAGGCGGACCGCGGCGCTGATCCAGGCGCCCCGGGCGGTGGCCTCGCTCTCCGCGGCCAGGACCACCGGGCGGCCGCAGAGCCCCGCAAGGATGCGGTCGAACTCCGGGAAGCGGGTAAGGCCTCCCGCGGCGCGTACCCGGTCCTTCGGCCCCGTCCACCGCTCGATCAGCTCCAGGTTCTCCGCCAGGTCCCCGGCCACCCCCTCCAGCACGGCCCGGGCCAGGTCCCCCCGGGCGGTCGCAAGCCCGATGCCGTGGAAAGAAGCCCGGCCGCCCGGGCCCCCGGTTCCGATCCCGCGAACCGGGCCCATGCTCTTGAAGCGGGGCAGATGGACCACCCCGTTGGCACCCGGCGGGGACGCCTCGACCTCGGCGTTGATCGTCCCGAATCCGTCCGCCGACCCGTCGGGACCCCCGTAGAACCGGTCCCGGAACCAGCGGTAGGCCACCCCCGCCGCGGGCGAAGCCGCCTCCGCGACGTAGCGACCGGGCAGGGCGGAGACGTTGCAATACAGGCGCATGTCCGGGTCCCGGACGGGCCGGTCGGCCAGCCCGATCACGTAGGCCCCCGTGCCCGTGTTGGCCACCACGTCCCCGGCGGCCAGGAGGCCCATGCCCAGGGCGGCGCACTGCTGGTCCCCCCCCGCGGTGATCACCGGGATGCCCGCGGACAGGCCGGAAGCGGCCGCGGCGGCCGGAGCAAGGGATCCCGCCGTCTCGCCGGGGTCAACCAGGTCGCAGAGGACCCGCCTCTCGATCCCGAAGATCCCGAGGAGCTCCGGATCCCAGTCCCCGGACTCGAGGTTGAAGAGGTTCGTGCGGCTGGCAAGGGAGCGGTTCGTGACGAAGTTCCCGGTGAGCAGGAAGACCAGGTAATCCTGGACTCCCAGCATCCGGGCCGTCCGGACCCAGAGCTCCGGGCACTCCCGCCGGATCCAGGCCATCTTGACCGCCGAGAAGATCGAGGTGATCGGGAGGCCGGACCGTTCGTACACCTCCCGGGAGCGCGGAGCCAGATCCCGGCAAATCCCGTCCGTGCGGACGTCCTGCCACATGAGGGCCGGGTGGAGGGCCCGGCCCTCGGAATCCGCGGGGATCACGCAGGAACGGTTCGCGGTGATCGTCACCGCCTCGACGCGGATCCCGTAGGATCCCGCGGCCGCGGAGACCTCGGACAGGATCCGGAACAGGGCTTCCCTCCACGTGGAGGCCTCCTGCTCCACCCGTCCGTCCTCGAAGTAGACGGGGGGATTTTCCGCCTGGGCGAAGGCCCCGGGCCGCCCGGCCCGGTCGAA
The DNA here is from genome assembly GCA_022703505.1 of Spirochaetota bacterium. Classification (GTDB taxonomy): domain Bacteria; phylum Spirochaetota; class Spirochaetia; order Treponematales; family UBA12059; genus JAAYUR01. Next base: position 196,151 of record JAKLDN010000005.1, read on the forward strand.
GAGGACCGCCCGGATGCTCGTCGTGCCCGCGTCGATCGCGATGATCCCTTCGGTGTCCATGGGGCCTCCCGTGAACAGTATACGATCGTTTGGATCGATTCCCGCAAGATATACGACGAAGCGATCAAAAATACTAGCCGAGCCGCGCCTCGTATGGTACATATGGATACGGACCCGGGGCGTTCCGGAATGCCGGCTGGGTCGAACGGGGAGAATCATGGCATCCAACGCGGCGGTGTACAGAAGACGCTTGCATATCCTGGAATCGGTCCGGTCGAGGGGCCTGGCGACGGTGGAGGACCTCTCGGAGTCCCTGGGGGTCTCCCCCATCACGATCCGGCGGGACCTGGACCATCTCTGCCGGGAAGGCTCCCTCATCCGGACGCACGGGGGCGCCGTGCCCCAGGAGGAGTCCGGTTCCATACCCGAAAAGAACCTGAGCGAGAAGGACGTCCTCAACATCGAGGCCAAGAACCGCATCGCCGCGGCCGCGGTGAGGCTCCTGGAGGACGACGAGATCGTGTTCATGAACTCCGGCTCCACCACCCTCTGCTTCCTCCGGGCCCTGGCGGGACGCAGGGCCAAGGTGATCACGAACAACGTCGCCTCCCTGGGTGTGCCCGCCTCCCCGGGGGTGGAGCTCATGATCCTGGGGGGCGAGTACCGGGAACAGTCCCAGTCTCTGGTCGGTGAGTTCGCCCTGTCCGCCATCCGGGACATCTGGGCGGACCACACCTTCCTGGGCACCAACGGGCTGTCCCTGGATCGGGGGCTCACCACCAGCGTCTACCAGGAATGCAGCGTCAACCAGGCCATGATCGACCACACCCACGGGAAGGTGGTGGTCCTGGCGGACTCCTCCAAGATGGGCAAGGTGGCAAACTTCGTGTCCTCCCCGCTGTCCAACGTGGACATCGTGGTCACGGACTCGGAATGCCCGGAATCCTTCCGGAAGGAGCTCGAGGAACGGGGTCTCCAGGTGATCCTGGCCTGAGGCGGGCATCGTGTGAACGCGAATTGATCATTAAACTGATCGAATTGGCTAAAATAAAACATATTTAGAACATAAAAATCAAAAAATGCAAAAATAATGCTTGCCAAATGAGCATTATGGATCTATCCTGGGCTTGATCGAGATCGATTCGCGATGCTTCAACCATTTTCGCCCCGGCGAATCGGATCCGAACCATCCAGCCCAGGAGGCACAGAATGAAGAAGACCGCCATCGTCGCGGCGCTGCTCTGCGTGCTGCTCGTCGTCCCCGCCGTCGCGCAGACCTACAAGGTCGCGTACATCCCCCAGTCCATCGGCCAGCCCAACACCAACGCTTGGCTCGAGGGCATGATGCGGGTATTCCGCAAGTACCCGAACGTCAAGGTCCAGTCCTTCGACGCCCAGCTCAAGGCCGAGCTTCAGGTATCCTACATGGACGACGTCATCAACCAGAAGTACGACGCCATCGTCCTGCAGGCCATGGACGCCGCCGCCCTCTCCGCCTCCGTCAAGGCCGCGGAAGCCAAGGGCATCCCCGTCATCACCGTGAACCTGGCCACCATCCAGAAGCACACCGCCAGCGTCCAGATGGCGGACATCTCCGCCGGCTACGCCGTGGGCAAGGAGATGGGCAAGCAGCTGGGCGGCAAGGGCAACGTGGTCATCATCCAGTCCCCCCCGGGCGCCATCCTGGGCGTCAACCGGGAGAAGGGCTTCCGCCAGGCCATGGCCGAGCTCTACCCGAACATCAAGATCGTCGGTGCCCAGAGCGCCGAGGGCTGGAAGAAGGAAATCGCCATCACGATCATGAACGGCTTCCTCCAGGCCAACAAGGAGCTCGCCGGCGTGTTCGCGGTGAACGACAACATGGCCGAGGGCGCGATGATCGCCGCCGAGGCCGCCGGCCGCCTGGACCAGATCAAGATCTGGGGCGCCAACGGCCAGAAGAGCACCCTGGCCCTGATCGAGCAGGGCAAGATCGCCGGCACCGCCTACAACAACTCCTTCGCCCAGGGCAGCCTGATCGCCGAGATGGTCATGGAGAACCTCCAGAAGAAGCTGGGCCCCTCCAAGGCCGCGGAGACCAAGGTCATCCAGATCCCGCCCTTCGCCGCCACCAAGGAGACCGTCGGCCAGATCGCCGCCGAGGATCGCTGGTAGCACCTCTCTTCCCTGGCGGGTCCGCCCCGCCCGCGCCGGCGCTTCGCCGCGGCCGGGCGCGGGCGGTCCCGACGCTTCCCAATCAAAACGGAGGCCCGCCGTGTCCCACCATGCCGTACGAAGGCTGATCCTGGTCGGCCTGATGCTCGCCCTTTCCGCCCTGATCACCGTGATCAACCCGGTCTTCCTGAGCTCCGGAAACCTGCTCAAGCTCCTCCAGGAAGCCGCCCAGACGGGGATCGTCGCCGTGGGGTTCACCTTCGTGATGATCACCGCGGGGATCGACATGTCCATCGGGGGGGTCGTGGCCGTGACCTCGATGGTCTGCATAAACTTCCTCCACTACACGAAGGTGCCCATCCCCGTCCTGGTCTTCCTCTCCCTCTTCGTGGGGGCCCTGACGGGCCTCGTGAACGGCTTCTTCATCACGAAGTACAAGCTCCCGGAGTTCATCGTGACCCTGGCCACCCGAAGCATCCTGGCGGGCCTGGCCCTGGTGATCGCCGTCAAGGACTCCCTGGGCTTCGTCCAGAACGTCTACATCCAGAACGACTCCTACCTCTGGTTCGGGACCTCCGGCCTCTTCGGGATCTACCGGACCACGGTCGCCTTCCTGATCCTGGGCGTCGGCGCCCAAATCTTCCTCAAGCATACCCGCACGGGAACGAATATCTACGCCACGGGAGCCAACCCGACCGCGGCCCGGCTCACCGGGATCGACACGGACCGCACGACCATCGGGGTCTACATGTTCTCCGGGATCTGCGCCTCCCTGGCGGCGGTCTTCATCTCCTCCCGCATGATGACCGCCATGCCCGAGCTCGGGCTCGGGTCCGAGATGGACGTCATCGCCTCGGTGGTCATCGGGGGCACCGCCTTTTCCGGCGGGGTCGGGGACGTCTGGGGCACGATGCTCGGGTCCCTCTTCCTGGCCCTGATCAAGAACGGGATCCTGAAGACCGGCATCTCCCCCTGGATCCAGCCCATCGCCATCGGGGGGATCATCGTGGTGACGGTCATCGTGGACGTCTGGCAGAAGAAGCTCCGGGAGCACCTGGAAGCCCGGGCCAAACTCAAGCGGCTCTCGGCCGAGCGCGGCCGGGACGCGGCGTAGGAGGGCGTCATGACGAAGGTCGAGAACGGCGCGGACCTCCTCCTGGAGTGCCGCTCCATCACGAAGTCCTATTCCGGCCACGTGGTCCTGGACGCCGTGGACTTCTCGGTCCGCCGCGGCGAGGTCCACGCCCTGGTGGGGGAGAACGGCGCGGGCAAGTCCACGCTGATCAAGATCGTCACCGGAGCCACGGGGCGCGACTCCGGGGAAATGGTGTACGACGGAACCGTGGTCCCCATGGAGCATCTCCGGCGGGACGCGGAGGCCCTGGGCATCGCGGTCATCTACCAGGAGCTCAGCCTGATCCCGGGTATGACGGTGGCCCAGAACATCTTCCTGGGCAAGGAGCCTCTGCGGCCCCTCACCCGGCTGATCGACGTACGGAAGATGAACGACCAGGCCCGGGAGCTCATCGACCGGTACAACTTTCCCCTGAAACCAACGGACCTGATCGACAACATCAGCATAGCCCAGCGCCAGCTGGTGGAGATCCTCAAGGCCCTCTCCGGCAAGGCGAGCATCATGATCATGGACGAGCCGACCTCCTCGCTCACCAAGACCGAGGTCGAGATGCTCTTCAAGATCATCGCCCTGCTCAAGAGCGAGGGGATCAGCGTCCTCTACATCTCCCACCGCATGGAGGAGGTCTACGCCCTGTCGGACCGCGTGACGGTCCTGCGGGACGGCAAGCTCGTGAAGGTCCTGGACAAGGAGGAGATCAGCCCCGAGGAGATCATCCGCCTCATGATCGGCCACAAGCTGGAGGAGAAGGCGGTCCAGCACGAGCTGACCCCCAAGGGCGGGAAGGTGGTGCTGGAGGTCCGGGGTCTGACCTCGGTGGGGAAGTTCGAGGACCTGTCCTTCGACCTCCACGAGGGCGAGGTCCTGGGGATCGGGGGCCTGGTGGGCTCCGGCCGCACCGAGCTGGTCCGGGCCCTCTACGGCGCGGACTCCTTCGACGCGGGCACGATCCGCTACCTGGGTAAGGAATGGGTGCCCTCGGTGCGGAAGTCCATCGAGGGCGGCATCGGGTTCATCCCCGAGGAGCGTCGCCTCCAGGGCATCCTGGCCACCCAGTCCATCACCCGGAACATCGGGATCCCGAACCTGGACCTGATCGCCCCCCGGGGCATCGTGAGCGTCAAGGAGGAGGATCGCCGGGCGGCCCGGGGTATCGAGCTCCTGAACGTGAAGCCCCCCCGGCCGGAACAACTGGTGGGCAACCTCTCGGGAGGGAATCAGCAGAAGGTCGTGCTGGCCAAGTGGCTGGTCCGGGACCTCAAGCTGATCTTCATCGACGAGCCGACGGTGGGCATCGACATCGGGGCCAAGGAGGAGATCTACGACCACATCCGGGCCCTCTCGGCCCGGGGGGTGTCCGTGCTCCTGGTGTCCTCGGACCTGCCCGAACTGACGCGGCTTTCGGACCGGGTGATCGTGCTCCGCCAGGGCCGATTCTTCCAAGAGTTCCGGGAGTGCGTCCTCACGGGCGAGAAGATCCTTCGCGCCGCGTCCGGCATCCGGGAGGGAGACGATGAATAAGAAACCGATCGCCACCGAGCTCCGCCTCGCCGTCGTCCTGGTACCCCTGATGGCGGTATTGTCCGTCCTGTCCCCCCGGTTCCTGACCCTGGACAACCTGACCAACGTGGTCTGGTCGGTGTGCCTCATCGGCATCCTGTCCTCCGGGGCCATCTACCCGCGGATCACCGGGGGCATCGACCTGTCCCTGGGATCCACGGCGGCCCTCTCGGGAATCGTGGTGGACCTCTTCATGAACCGGATGGGAATCCCCTGGATACCCTCGATCCTGATGACCGTGGTCATCGGCGCCCTGGTGGGCCTGTTCAACGGCTTCATCGTGGCCAAGATCAAGATCCCGGCCTTCGTGGTCACCATGGCCGCCAAGACCTACCTCTACGGGATCGCCCTGGTGGTGTCCCAGGGGGCCATGCTGGCCATCCTGGAGCCCCGGCCCTTCATCCTGATCAGCACGGGCCGCTTCCTGGGCCTGCCCAACCCCATCTACATCATGGTGGCCCTGGCGGTGACCAGCCAGTTCGTCCTGCGCAGGACGGCCTTCGGGCGGCAGGTCATGGCCGTGGGTTCCAACGAGGTGGCCGCCCGGCTGTCCGGGGTGGATCCCGACCGGGTTCGGCTGATCTCGTACACGATCTCCGGCGGGACCTCCGCCGTGGGCGGCGTGATCCTGGCCTCCCTGACCCAGCAGGTCTTCGCGGCCGCGGCCTCGGGGATCGAGCTGGACGTGATGACCGCCCTGGTGATCGGCGGCACCAGCGCCGTGGGCGGACGGGGTTCCGTGCTGGGCGCCCTGATCGGGGCCATCATGGTGGCCTTCATCATCAACGGCCTCAACCTCATGAACATCCCGGCGCCGTTCCACCCCATCGTGACCGGCTCGGTGATCATATTGGCCCTGCTCCTGAACGAGGGCTACCTGGTGCCCAAGCGGCGGACCCTCTCGAGGGCCTAGCCGGGGGCCGGCGGATCGGTCCCGGGGCGCGGCGCCGTCCCGGGATCGGGATAGAACGACAGAACGAATCGCAGGAGGAACGTTTTGGCAAAGATAGACGGAATCACCCGGGAATCCTGGATCCTGGGAACCTTCCCCGAGTGGGGGACCTGGCTCAACGAGGAGATCGAGGAGGAAAAGGTCGCACCCGGCACTTTCGCCATGTGGTGGCTGGGCTGTACGGGTATCTGGCTCAAGTCCCCCGGGGGGGCGAATCTCTGCACGGATTTCTGGGTCGGTACCGGAAAGAAGACCCACAAGAATCCCGTGATGGCCGCGGGGCACCAGATGCAGAGGATGACGGGGGCCAAGAAGCTCCAGCTCAACCTCCGGAACTCGATCTTCCCCCTGGATCCCTTCGCCATCCGGAACGTGGACGCGATCCTGGCCACCCACGACCACAACGACCACATCGACGTGAACGTGGCCGCCGCGGTCCTCAAGAACTGCGATCCGGCCGTGCCCTTCGTCGGGCCGGCTGCCTGCGTGAAGCTCTGGACCTCCTGGGGAGTGCCGGAAACGCGCTGCGTGACCGTAAAGCCCGGGGACACGGTGAAGGTGAAGGACGTGGAGATCCTGGCCCTGGAGTCCTTCGACCGGACCGCCCTGATCACCGCCCCCGCGGACCAGGGCCTTTCCGGTAGGATGCCCCAGGACATGGACGAGCGGGCGGTGAACTACCTCTTCAAGACCCCCGGCGGCTCCCTCTACCACTCCGGGGACTCCCACTATTCGAACCACTACGCAAAGCACGGCAACGAGCACCGGATCGACGTGGCCCTGGGCTCCTTCGGGGAGAACCCCCGAGGCGTGACGGACAAGATGACCAGCGTGGATATCCTGCGCATGGCCGAGTGCCTGAACGCCAAGACGGTCATCCCCTTCCACCACGACATCTGGACCAACTTCCAGGCGGATCCCATGGAAGTGGTGGCCCTGTGGAGGATGCGGAAGGACCGTCTGGGCTACGGCTTCACCCCCTTCGTCTGGCAGGTGGGGGGCAAGTTCACCTGGCCCGCCGACCGGGACCGGATCGAGTACCACTATCCCCGGGGCTTCGAGGACGTCTTCGAGGGCCCGACGGACCTGCCGTACCCCTCGTTCCTGTAGCGCCCGGACGCGGGCGGCCGACCTCGCCGAAACCATCCGGTTTCGGCGAGGTCGGCGGATCGTCTATCCGCAGTATGCAAAAAGGCCCCCGGGAAACCGGGGGCCTTTTTGGGCCGCATCGGAAGCGCGGGCGGCTTCGGGCCCGAACGGCCGGCCGTGCGTTCCGCGGAGCTACCGGTCAGCCGCGGCGGATGCCGAAGGCCTTTCCGAGGGGCAGGACCGTCCGGCCGAACTGGGCGTTCAGGATGGCCGCCGCGGAGGCGTAGAAGGACGCCAGGGCGATGGCCAGTTCCGCCCAGCCCGCCAGGGCATGGAAGAACTCCCGGGCTATCCCGAGCACGGACAGGGACAGGCCCAGGAAGAGCAGGTCGATCAGCACGAAGATCCCGAACAGGACCTTGGTCGTGGCCAGGGCCCCCAGGGTCATGTAGAGGCTGAAGATCAGGTACCCCAAAAAGGCGACGCCCAACTGGCGGACATCCGCCCGGGCCGCGACCTCGGCCCCGAACCAGCCGCCCTGGATCATCCAGGTCATCCCGACGGCGAACCAGAAGAAGGCGTAGCCTCCGAAGGCCGTGGCGCCGAAGGCGTTGTTCAGCTTGGCGTCCAGGATGGACGCGTAGAGCTGGAGGGACGCGCCCAGGAAGAGGGCCCAGGGCAACTCGAAGGCGGTGCCCGAGGTCCAGCCGAGTTTCTGGGTGGAGGCGACCAGGGTCACCATGGCCAGTCCGAAGAGGCCCATGGCCGAGGGGTTGGCCACGACGATGCTGGTCTTGCTGTGGGGTTGGTTGAGGGGGTCCGACATGGCCGGGATACTATCTATATAAAAGGACTTAATCAAGGGATCGGGAAGGAATCATTCTCTTTATTGGCGGCCAGGGCATAGGCCGAGATCCGCCGGGCGGATACCGGCCGCCCTTCCGCTTATTTCTGCCCGTAGTACGCGCCGGCCCCGTGCTTCCGCAGGTAGTGCCGATCCAGCAGCTCCTTGGGCATGGGCCCGGGATCGCCGAAAGACCGGGACAGGATGGACATGCGGGCCACCTCCTCCAGGACCACGGCGTTCATGGCCGCGTCCCCGGGGCTCTTCCCCCAGGCGAAGGGCCCGTGGCTGCGCACCAGGACCGCGGGGACCCGGGCGGGGTCGATCCCCCGGGTCCGGAAGGTCTCCACGATGACGTTCCCGGTCTCGGCCTCGTACTCCCCCTCGATCTCCGCCCGGGTCATGGCCCGGGTGCAGGGCACGGGACCGTAGAAGTGGTCCGCGTGGGTGGTACCCTCGGCGGCCAGGTCGGCCCCGGCCTGGGCCAGGGCGGTGGCGTGGACCGAGTGGGTGTGCACCACGCCCCCCAGGGAGGGGAAGGCCCGGTACAGGACCAGGTGGGTGGCCAGGTCCGAGGAGGGGCGGAGCTTGCCTTCCAGGACCTTGCCGTCGAGATCCACCAGGACCATGTCCGCCGCTTTCATGACGTCGTAGGGCACCCCCGAGGGCTTGATGGCAACGATCCCGCGCTCCCGGTCGATGCCGGAGGCGTTGCCCCAGGTCAGGATGGCCAGGCCCCGGTCCCGGAGCTCCAGGTTGGCCCGGAACACGGCTTCCTTCAGTTCCTCGACGGTCATGCGACGCCTCCTTCCCGCATCCGGCCCAGGATCCACTCCCGGGCGGCCCGGATCTCCGCGGCCGGGTCCGGGGACTGATGGGTCCACATCTCGATCAGGTAGGAGCCACGATACCCTATCGACCGCAGGGCGCGGAAGGCCCCGGGGAAGTCCACGCACCCGGTCCCGAAGGGCACCTCCCGGAACCGACCCGGGAAGCCCGGCCGGGGTTTCAGGGTGTCCTTGAGGTGGACCGCGGCGATGCGTCCCTTGGCCTTCGCAAGCTCCCCGGGCACGTCCTCGGCCCAAGCCGAGAGGTTCCCGATGTCCGGGTAGACCTGGAACCAGGCGGAAGGCAGTTTCTCCGCGAACTCGAGCCACCGGGAGACGGTCCCCATGAAGGGGGTGTCCATGATCTCCATGGCGACGCAGACCTGGGCCCGTTCCGCCAGCTCCACCGCCTCGGCCAGGCCCTCCCGGTACCTCTCCCGGGACTCGGGGGTGGAAGGCTCGTAGTAGACGTCGTAGCCCGCCAGCTGGATGGTCCGGATACCGACGTCCGCCGCGAGGTCCAGGGCCCGGACCATGATGTCCCGGGAGCGCTCCCGCACCGCCGGATCCGCGCTTCCGAAGGGATACAGGCGGTGCCCGGACAGGCACATCGAGGGCACCCGGAGCCCGGAGTCCGCCACGGCCTCGCGGAAGGCGGCCCGCTCCCCGGCGCTCCACTCCAGGCGGGCCAGCCGGGCGTCCGTCTCGTCCACGGACATCTCGACGTAGTCGTAGCCCGCCTCCCGGGCCGCCCGGAGCATCCCGGGCCAGTCGAGTCCCGCGGGCAGGGCCTTCTCGTAGATGCCGATCCGGGGAGGCAGGGGCAGCCGCTCGTCCACGACTAACCCCAGAGCTCGGCGATCCGGGCCTTGAAGGACCGGGCCGCGGCGGCGGGATCCGCGGCGTCCCGGATGGAGCGCCCGGAGATGAAGACCTTCACGGGGATGCCCTTGAACAGGGGGAGGTCCTCCTCCACGAGGCCGCCGGTGATGGACAGGTCGAAGCCCATGTCCGCCAGGCGGCGGATCTTGGCCAGGTCCTCCTCGCCCCAGGACTGGCCGGCGGCCTGGGCATCCCGCCCTCGATGGTATACGACCTGCTTGACCCCTGCGGCCCGCCACGCGGCGGCCTCCTCCCAGGTCCAGGATCCCGTCAGCTCGACCTGGACGTCCCGAGGCACGCCGCCGGTCTTTCCCGCTTCGTTGCGGGCCTTGGCGGCCGCCAGGGCGGTCTCGACCGTGGCGATGGGGGCGCAGCAGATGACCGTCATCCAGTCCGCCCCGGCGTCGTAGACCATGTTGGCCAGGATGGTGCCCGCGTCCGCAGCCTTTATGTCCGCCAGGACGATGCGATTCGGGTACAGGGCCTTGAGGCAGCGCACCGCCTGCATCCCCTCGGAACAGCAGAGGATGGTTCCGGCTTCCAGGACGTCGACTTCCGAAGCCAGGAGCCGGGTGGAGACCAGGGCGTCGGGAAGGGTCTTGTTGTCCAGGGCCAGTTGGAGAAGGGGTAGGGCCATTGGATACTCCTTTTGAGCGTTATTTGAGCGTGTCGAGCTATTTTCTGTTCATATTGTAGATCGATACTTGGAATAATGCAAGTTAATTGTTCTTTTCTTTATCTTTCGATCATTTTTCAACAGGAGTGGATCCTCCACCCTGTATTCGCAGCACGAGGCGATCTCGAGTGCGGCCGTCCCGTATTCCTCCCCGGGAAGAAGAAGGGAAAGTACCTTGACATCTGTGAATGAATGAATTATACATTCATTTATACTGATGGGAGTCTTCATGAAACCCTTTTTGGAAGAAGAGCGAAGCAGGATCCGGAACGCGCTTCGGGAAACCGCCGCGGTGGAGTTCGGCCGGCGGGGGATCCGGGGAACGGGTATCCAGGAACTCTGCGGCCGGGCCGGCATCGCCTCGGGCAGTTTCTACGCGTTCTACGATTCCAAGGAACGCCTGTATGCCGAGTTGCTCAGAGAGCGCTACGCGGCGAACGCGGAGGCCTTCCGAAGGGTCTCCGCAATGACCTCGCGACCGGCGGAAACCCTGGAAGCCCTCATGAAGGGGGCCCTCGAAGCGTTCCGGTCCGACCCCCTGCTCCGGCGGATGACGGATCCCGAAGACCGGGCCCTCCTGAGACGCAAGCTTCCGGAGGAGGTTTGGAAAGCCTTGGACGAAGCCTCCCTGGGGGCCATGGTGACCTTCGTCCGGGACTGGCAGGCCCGGGGACTCCTCGTCGAGGGAGACCCGCGGACCCTGGCCCTGCTTCTGACCTCCCACTTCTTCCTATACCTTCACGCCGACCAGATCGGCGAAGACCGGTTTGACGCGGTGATCGCCCTGTTCGCCCGGTGCACGGCGCGGGGCCTGACCGATGTAAGGAGAGTCCCATGACAAGAGACCGTGCATTCCTGAAGGGCTTGAGGAACACCGGCGGGTTCCTGGCCACCCTCCTGTTGGCGGGGGCCGCCTTCATCGCCGCGAGCCTGGCCGTCCCGGTCCCGGGGGCGATCCGGGCCGCTGTCCCTGCCTCCGGATTCCTCCCGGCCCCCCTGGATTTCCTCTCCTTCCTGGGCTCCCTGGCCCTACTGGCGTACTGGACGGCCCGCAGGTCCGCGGTGCCCGGGTGGAAGCGGGTAGGCCAGGTAGCCGTCCTGGTAATCGGGGCCCAGACTTTCATGACCCAGATCGAGACGGCCTATTTTCTGGAGGCGTTTCCCCTGCTACAGGGATCCTTCGAAACCTACAGGATGGTCCTGCGGGGAGCGCTCTGGGGTTTCGCCGCCGCGGCGGCGGCAACTCTTCTGACCGGAGGGTTCCGGAAGACCGCCGAGCTCCGGGAGCCCCGGTTCACCGTGGATCCGGTCCGCGCCCTGGCCCGGACGGCGATCCTCGGGGCCGCGTACCTGGTCCTGTACATGCTCTTCGGGTACTACGTCGCCTGGCAGTCCGAGGCGGTCCGCCTCTTCTACTCCGGGAACGCGGACAAGCTCGGATTCTTCGCCCAATGGGGACGATCCTTCATGGAAAAACCCGAGATCCCGGTCTTCCAGTGGTTCCGGGGCTGCCTCTGGGTCCTGTGCCTGGTGCCCCTGTTCCGGGGATTCACGGGCGGCCGCGTGGAACTGACCATCCTTTCCGGGCTCGCCCTCGGAATCCTGCCCACGGCCCAGTTGGCCTTCCCGAATCCCTTGATGCCCCCCGCGGTTAGCCTGGCCCATTTCTGGGAAGTGTCCGTATCCACGGGCCTTCTGGGCGCCCTGGCGGCGCTTTGGGTGCCGGAAACCGCGAACCCCGCAGGAAAGCCCGAAGTTCGTATTGACAGATGAAACGGCACGGGGATACAACGTAATCATTACGCGCGGGAGCCCCTGAAGACGCTCCCGCGCACGGCCGGTGCCACGACAACCAGGATGCACGGAATCCCGACCGGGGAGGTTTCCTCGGTGTCCGAAGGATCCTCGGTTCTTCCCTCCGAACCCTCCTCCATTCCCACCCTCTCATCCCGTTCTTTCCGTCGAAAGGAGGATCCTCCATGACGACGAGCCAGATCATCCGGTCCCTGGAACCGACCCAGGACAACCTCCTGGCGATCCTGCACCGGGTACAGGACGCGAATCCCGCGAACTTCCTGGACCAGCCGGAACTCCGCGAGGTCGCCGATTATCTGGAGCTTCCGTACAGCTTCGTCTACGGAGTGGCGACATTCTACTCGATGTTTTCCGTGAAGCCCCGGGGCCGCCATGTCGTCCGGGTCTGCGCCTCGCCGCCCTGCCACCTCATGGGCGGGCGGACCATCCGGGACGAACTCCGCGAGTATCTGGGGGTGGAGTTCGGCGACACGACCGAGGACGGCCTGTTCACCCTGGAGCTCTCCAGCTGTCTGGGAACCTGCGGCATCGCCCCGGCCATGATGATCGACGGGGAGATCTTCGGGAACCTCGACGGGGTCCGGCTCCGGGAGATCCTCGATCGGAAGCGAAGGGAGGAGCCATGATCCCCCTGATGCACGTCATCCTCGACGTGGGCGCGGAGGCGGAGCAGGCCGGCGCCCGGAAATTCCGGGAGGTCCTGGAAGCCAAGCTGCGGAAGGAGTTCCTGTCGGAGGACGTCCGGATCGTGGAATCCGCCAACCTCGGCGTCAGCGGCCAGGGCGTCTGCATGCTCGTCTACCCCGACGAAGTGTACTACGGGAACCTGAAACTCTCCGACGCGGACCGCATCGTCGACCAGCACTTCATCAACGGCAAGCCCGTGGAGGAGCTCTTCCTGGACTCGCCGGAGATGCGGCGCCTCATGGCATGGCGCCGGCGGGAAGGGATCATCAAGAAGGGCCGAGGCCGTGTGGTCCTGGACAACGTGGGGGCCGTCGACCCGGAAAACCTGGCCGAGTACAAGTCCCGGGACGGCTTCCGGGCCCTGGCGGAAGCGGTGCGGGGCGGCACCCCGGAGGGGGTCCTGGACACCGTCAAGCGATCCGGCCTGCGGGGCCGGGGAGGCGCGGGCTTCCCGACGGGGATGAAGTGGGAGGCCGTCCGGGAGGCCCCGGGGGACAGGAAGTACGTGATCTGCAACGCCGACGAGGGCGAGCCGGGCACCTTCAAGGATCGGATCATCCTGGAGGGGGATCCCTTCCGCGTGTTGGAGGCCATGGCCCTGGCGGGCTACGCGACCGGAGCGGAGGAGGGCTACGTCTATGTCCGGGGAGAGTACCGGACCTCGATCGACCGCCTGGAGAACGCCATCCGGAAGTCCCGGGAAGCGGGGTACCTGGGCCGGAATATCCTGGGCTCGCCCTTCTCCTTCGAGGTGAGGGTCAAGGAGGGCGCGGGGGCCTACATCTGCGGGGAGGAGACCGCCCTGATCGAGTCCCTGGAGGGGAAGCGCGGCACCCCCCGTCTGAAGCCTCCCTACCCGGTGACGGAGGGACTCTGGGGACGGCCCACGGTGGTGAACAACGTGGAGACCCTGGCCAACGTCCCGCCGATCCTGCGCAACGGGGCCGACTGGTTCCGGAAGTTCGGCACGGAGCGCTCCCCGGGCACCAAGATCTACCTGATCATCGGGCATGTCGTCAGCCCGGGCCTGGTCGAGGTGGAGACCACGACGAGCCTGCGGGAGCTCATCTACGGCTACGGCGGGGGTATCCGGGGACGCAGGCGGCTCAAGGCGGTCCAGGTGGGCGGCTCCTCCGGGGGGATCTTCGACCCGAGCGTCCTGGACGAGGCCATGCACTTCGACGCCCTCAAGGAAAAGGGCGGCATCCTGGGTTCCGGGTCCATGCTGGTCATGGACGAGACCACCTGCATCGTGGACATGGTCCACGGGATCCTCAATTTCTTCCTCCACGAGTCCTGCGGGGCCTGCTTCCCCTGCCGGATCGGCAACGAGCGGCTGGTCCGGACGGTGAACGGTTTCCGCAGCGGATCCGCCCGCCCGTCCGACATCGACCTCCTGGAGGAGATCGCGTCGGCCATGAAGGTCGCCTCGTACTGCGCCCTGGGGCAGTCGCCGTTCCTGCCCCTGAGCACCGCGATCCGCTACTTCCGGGAGGAATTCGAGGAGCACGTGAACGGGAAATGCAGGGCGGGGGTGTGCCGCTTCAAGGTCCTGAAGGAACGACAGGAGGCCCGGCGATGGACGGTCGTGATGTCGCGGTGACCATAAACGGGGTCCGGGTTCGAGTCCCCGAGGGGACGATGATCCTGCAGGCTGCCCGGACGGCCGGATACGAGATCCCCAGCCTGTGCTTCCATCCCGACCTCCGGCCCAACGGCACCTGCGGGATGTGCGTGGTGGAGATCGAGGGCGTGGGAGTGCGTCGGTCCTGCTGCACCCCCGCCGGGGATGGCATGGACATCCGGACCAACACGCCCCGGGTGATGGACACCCGCCGGACCCTGATCGAACTGATCCTGGCGGACCACGCGGCGGACTGCCCCATCTGCGACAAGCACGGCAAGTGCGACCTGCAGAGGATCGGCCAGGACCTCGGCATCCGGGAGATTCGCATGGCCCCCAAGGAGGTCTTCTCCCGGCGCAGCGACGGCGGCATCGTCCTTCGGGACCCCAACAAGTGCATCCTGTGCAATCGCTGCGTCACCGTCTGCACGGAAGTGCAGGGGGTGGCCAACCTCACCCGGATCGGCCGCGGCTATACTTCTAAGATCGGAACCGCCTTCGACCTTCCGATCGAGGACAGCGTCTGCGTGAACTGCGGCCAGTGCGTGGTCTACTGCCCCGTCGGGGCCCTGTCCTCCCGGGACGACACGAGGGAGGTCCGCCGCAGCCTCGCCGATCCGGGGAAGCACGTGGTCGTACAGGAGGCGCCCGCCATCCGGGCGGCCCTGGGCGAGGAGTTCGGCCTATCCCCGGGAGCGGTGGTTTCCGGAAAGATGCACGCCGCCCTGCGGAAACTTGGGTTCGACCGGGTTTTCGACACCAACTTCGCCGCGGACGTCTGCATCCTGGAGGAGGGGACCGAGGTCGTCCGGCGCATCCTGTCGGGGAGCCCGGACCTGCCGGTCATCACATCCTGCTCCCCGGGCTGGATCAAGTTCATGGAGACCTTCTATCCCGGGCTCCGGAGCCTAGTCTCCTCCGCGAAGAGTCCCCAGCAGATGTTCGGAGCCCTGGCCAAGACCTACTACCCCCGGGAGGCGGGGCTCAAACCCGAGGACATCGTCTCGGTCTCGGTCATGCCCTGCACGGCCAAGAAGTTCGAGGCGGACCGCCCGGAGATGCGGTCCAGCGGCTTCAAGGACGTGGACTACGTGCTGACCACCCGGGAACTCGCCCGGATGATCAAGGAGTCCGGCCTGCGATTCGAGGATCTCGCCGACGCCCCCGCGGACGAGCTGATGGGCTCGTACACCGGCGCGGCCACCATCTTCGGGGCCACCGGAGGGGTCATGGAGGCGGCCCTGCGCACGGCCTACCACCTGGTTACGGGGCGGGAGCTGGAAAACGTGGACATCCTGCCCGTGCGGGGCATGGAGGGCGTCAAGGAAGCCGTCGTGCCCCTCCCTCTGCCGGACGGCGGGACCCTGGACTTGAAGGTCGCGGTGGCCCACGGCCTCGGGAACGCCCGCAGGATCCTGGACGTGATCCGGAACCAGCTTGAGACGACGGGAAGGAGCGAGTATCACTTCGTGGAGATCATGGCCTGCCCCGGGGGCTGCGTCGGAGGAGGGGGACAGCCCTTCGGCTCGACCCTGGGCACCCGGGCGGAGCGGGGAAGCGGCCTGTACGAGGAGGACCGGACCCTTCCGAGCCGCAAGTCCCACGAGAATCCCGCGGTCCAGCGGCTGTACGAGACCTTCCTCGGCTCACCCTGCTCGGAGAAGGCCCACCACCTGCTCCACACCGCCTACGTCGAACGGGAGAGGGTGCACGGCAGGGCGGCCGGCTGAGACGGCGGAATTCGGGACAGGTCCGCCGGGGCCCGGCCGTCCCGTGCCGAACCCGTGCGCTATGAGTTTGTCGGGCTTGCCCACCAAAATAAAGGGGGTGTCCAATAAGTAACCGACTTATTGGACACCCCGACCTTGCAAACTCCAAAGGAGCCGGATAATCGTGGATTTTTAGCGCCTATCGGCGCTAAAAATCCACAAGTCCACAGGCTCCTAGGCCATGTAGACCCCGCCGTTGATGTCCAGGGTGGCGCCCGTGATGAACCCGTCGTATTCGCCGGCCAGGAAGGCCACGGCCCGGGCGACGTCCTCGCAGGTGCCGGCGCGGCGGAGCGGGATGTCCCGGATGGTCGCCTGCTTGGATTCCTCCGTGGTGTGGATCCGATGGAAGGCGGATCCCAGGATGAGCCCGGGGGCCACCGCGTTGGCCCGGATGCCGTCCGGGGCCAGTTCTGTGGAAAGCGAGCGCGTGAAGGACAGGATCGCTCCCTTGGCGGTGGAATAGACCAGGGAGCCGCCGTGGCCCCCCTTCCGGCCGGCCAGGGAGGACAGGTTGACGATGGACGCGGCCCCGGGCTTCCGGAGCAGGGGGATCAGGGCCCGGGTCACGAACACCAGGGAGTCCAGGTTCACAGCCATCACGGAGCGGTAGAATGCCAAGTCCGCTTCCTCGAGCCTCCGGCGGCCCACGAGATCCCCGGTATTGTTCACCAGGACGTCCAGGCTGCCCCAGCGCCGCTCCACGAACCCGGCCAGGGACCGGGCACCGTCCTCGGCGGAGAGGTCGGCCTGGACGGCCTCGGCTGCGCCGCCGTTCGCCCGGATCGTGTCCACCAGGGCCCGGGCGGAGTCCCCGCTCTTGAAGTAGTGGATCAGGACCTCCGCACCCCGGTCCGCCAGTTCCCGCACGATAGCGTTCCCGATCCCCGATCCGCCGCCGGTCACCAAGGCCTTTTTCCCCCGGAGTCGATCCATCCCGTACCTCCTTGCCGATCCCAGTCTAATCCCCCCCGGGGACGGCGGCAAGCGCGGCGGCGTCCGGGAAGCTTCCGAATATCGCTTGCGCATTTAAAGAAACGGTCGTACACTTTTCTTGATCGTGAAACGTTATTCCACAATACGGAACAACGGATCGACCAAGGAGGCCATCATGAAACGTATCCTGGCATGCGTTCTTCTCACGGCGCTCGCCCTGACCCTGGCTACGGCGGCTCCCAAGTACAACTGGAAACTCGCGTCCGTCTTGCCGGACACCCATCCCGTCCACCAGGCCCTCGTCTTCTTCGCCGATGAGCTCGCCCGGAAGAGTGGAGGCGACATCAAGCTGACCCTCTTCCCCGCCGGACAGCTCGGCCAGGAAAAGGACTACATCGAGTCCATCAAGATCGGGTCCCTGGAATTCGCGAAGGTGTCCTCCGGGCCGGTGGGACAGTACGCCCCGACCTTCCAGGTCATCTCCCTGCCCCTGATCTGGCGGAACCTGGATCACCAGCACAAGGTCCTGCAGGGGCCCATCGGCAAGCGACTGATGGCCGACCTGGACAAGGCCGGATACAAGGGCTTGGCTTTCATGGACGCCGGATTCCGGTCCATCACGACCTCCAAGGGCCCGATCAATACCCCCGCGGACCTCAAGGGGCTCAAGATCCGGGTCATGCAGAGCAAGCCCCTCATCGACACGGTGAACGCCCTGGGCGGCAACGCGGTCCCCATGGGCCAGTCCGAGGTGTACAGCGCCCTCCAGACCAAGGTGATCGACGGGTGGGAGAACAACGAACCCACCGTCCTGTCCTTCAACATGCAGGAGGTGGCCAAGTACTACAGCTACACCCGCCACTCCTCCATCCCCGACTTCCTCATGATGAACAAGAAGCTCTTCGACGGCCTTCCGAAGAACCTGCAGACCATGATCGAGCAGACCGCCCTGGAGGCCATGGAGAAGCACAACAAGCTCTGGGGCGAGATGATCGACAAGACCGTCGCGGACCTCAAGGCCAAGGGGATGATCTTCAACGAGGTGAAGGACATCTCCGAGTTCCAGAAGGCCGTCGGGGGCGTCTGGAAAGAGTTCGAACCGATCGTCGGCAAGGACTTGATCGACGCGATCGTGACCGCGAAATAGACCGGACCGTTCGGACTGGATCCGAATCCGCGGCTCCCGGGAATCCTGTGCGGGGTACGCACGGGATGACCCGGGAGTCGTATAATCATGGCGACACAGCTTCCACGGGGGAACCCAATGCCCGACCTTTTTTCCAGGATCCTCGACCGGCTTGAGCGCGTCCTGACCGGTATCGCGGCGGCGATCATGGGCGTTCTGGCCCTGATCGTCTGCTGGCAGGTTTTCGCGCGGTACGTCCTGCAGAAGAGTCCCGTCTGGGTGGAGGAATTCTCCGTGACCGCGATCATGTGGATCGGCCTGCTGGGCGCGGCGGCCGCCGTATGGACCGGCGACCACATGCGCCTGGAATGGGTCACGAAGAGACTGCCCAAACGCTACGGCCTAGCCCTGGAGATCCTGATCGACGCGGCGATCGTATATTTCGCCGCGTTCCTGCTCTCGAACGGCCGGCTGCTCACGGAAGCCACCTGGACCAGCCGGATGTCCACGATTCCCCTGCCCCTGGGCTTGACGTACCTGGTCCTCCCGATCGCGGCGGCCTTCATGATCGCCTTCGCGGCGCTCCGGATACTCCGCAAGGCGGCGGAGGCCCTGGAGAGCCGTTCCCCCCGGAAGGAAGGCGACCATGCCCGTTGAAGTCATCCTCCTGGGGTCCTTCGCCCTGCTGATACTCCTGGGGATTCCCATTTCCTTCAGCCTGGGCATCTCCTCCCTCCTGGCCGCCACGGCGGTGGGGATGGGCCCCGCCGTCATCGCCCAACGGGTGGCCGCGAGCATGCAGTCCTTCCCCCTCCTGGCCATCCCCCTGTTCATCCTGGCGGGCTCCATCATGGCCCGGGGCGGAGTGGCCAAGCGCATGGTCGATTTCGCCTATATCCTGGTGGGACCCCTGCCCGGAGGCCTGGCCATCGTGAACTGCATCGAGTCCATGTTCTTCGGCGGGGTTTCGGGCTCCGCCGTCGCGGACGTCTCCTCCACCGGAAGCATCATGATCCCGATGATGGTGGAGAAGGGGTACGACCGGGATTTCTCCGTGGCCGTCACCGTCGCCTCCGCGAGCCAGGGGATCATCATCCCCCCGTCCCACAACATGGTCATCTACGCCATGGTGGCGGGCGGAGTATCGGTGGGAAGATTGTTCCTAGCGGGATACATACCGGGAATCCTGCTGGGACTGGCCCTTTCCGCGGCCTGCTTCATCATCGCCCTGAAGAGGAAGTACCCCTGCGAAGGGCGGCCTCCCCTGAAGAGAAGCCTCCGCATCGCGGCGGACGGGATCCTGGCCCTCCTGGCCGCCCTGATCATCGTGGTCGGCATCGCGGCCGGTATCTTCACCGCCACCGAGGCTTCCGCCGTGTCCGTGGTCTACGCGGGCTTCCTGGGGTTCGTGGTGTACCGGGAGTTGAGGATCCGCGACCTGTGGCCCATCCTGATGGAATCCGTGAAGACCACGGCCATCGTTCTTTTCCTGATCGGCTGCGCCTCGGCCTTCGGATGGATGATGACCTACCTGCAGATCCCCGCCGCCGTCATGAACGCCTTCCTCAGCTTAACCAAGAATCCCTTCCTGATCCTGCTCCTGGTGAACATCCTGATCCTCCTGCTCGGGATGGTGATGGACGTGGCCCCCCTGATCGTGATCGTGACGCCGGTCCTGCTTCCCGTAGTGAAGGCCGCCAGGATGAGCGAGGTCACCTTCGGGATCCTGCTCATGCTGAACCTCGGCATCGGCCTGACCACGCCTCCCGTAGGGGCGAGCCTTTTCGTGGGATGCATCGTGGGCAAGACGACCATCGAAAGGACGAGCAGGGCCTTACTTCCCCTCTGGCCGGCCATGATCGTGGTCTTGCTCCTGATCACCTATGTTCCCTGGTTCACCGAGTTCCTGCCGGGGTTGTTCATGAAATAGCGAGGTGTTCCCAATACGTTGGAAACGTATTGGGAACACCGGGCGCCGAAGCCTACGGCCTCGGCGGTTCACAGCATAATTCCATGGAATAAAGCGCTACTCTCCCCGGACGGTCCCGAAGGGCCAGGACCCGATCCCTCCCATGTCGTGCACGTTCCGGTACCCCAGGGAGGCCAGGGTCGAGGCGGCCACGGCGCTCCGGCGGCCGGTCCGGCAGTACACCACCACCGTCCGGTCCTTGGGGCCCACGACCCGGGCCGCGCTGGCCGCGTCGATGGCGTCGAAGGGCAGGAGCACGGATCCGGGTATCCGGACCTCGAGGAACTCCTCCCGGGTCCGGACGTCCAGCAGGAGGGCGTTCTTGTCGGCGGACAGAAGATCCCGGGCGGCCCGGGGGGAGATCGGCTTGGGCTGGGCCTGGACGGCCGCGGCGGCCGACGCCAGGGCGATGAACAGCAATATGGACCTTCTCATAAGTATCTCCTTGCTGAGAGAAATGATAATAAAAAGGCTCCGCCGGGACAATCCTCAGGCGGGCTCTCCTCCGGACGTGCCGTCGGACGGGACATCCTCCGGCCGCGGGTTCCGGATCCCGGGACTTGCGGCCGGCCGGAATCCGTCCTAGGATCGCGAATGGGGAGGCGGCCGTGATGCCGTCGACACCGAGCACGCAAGGAGCCGGATATGAAAAAGTATGCCCTGCTGACCCTCGCCCTGGGGGTCCTGTTGACCGGGTGCGCGACGGTCTGGAAGACCCTCGGGGTCGCGACGGTCCAGTCCGTGGAGGAGAACAACGCCCAGATCGCCCGGCGTATCGACGAACTGGCGGTCCGGGCGGCATCCGGGGACGCGGCCCTGGCCAAGGCCGTCGAATTGGAAAAACTGGTCAAGGAACTGCAGGGCCGGATGGACGGCTTGCCGGCGGACACGTTGGCCAGGCTTGCGGACCTCCTGGCCAAGGCCGCGGAAGAGGCCCGGAAGGCTGCGGGCAAGTGAACCGCCGGTTCCGGGCGGAGGCTCGGACCGTCTAGTAGAACATCCGGATGTCCTCGGTGCGGGACTTGTGGCGCATCTTGAAGTACACGACGTTGGAGGCGCGCCGATACAGGTAGCCCGAGGCGTTGTAGTTCTCGAAGGCCGGGTCCATGGGGTAGTCCAGACCGTATAGCTGCATCTTGGCGAAGGGCTTGACCCCGTAGGCCGCGATGTAGTGGACTCCCTGCTCGGGGAATTCCAGGGTCCAGACCATCCTCTCCGGTGTGGCGGAGATCGAGACGGCGGGCGAGCAGGTCCACATCCAGGCCCCGGGTCCGACCTCCTTGAAGAAGGACACCTCCCGGGGATAGTACAAATTCCCCGACAGCAGGGGGTAGGCTTCCTCGGGGGAGAGGATTTCCAGTCTGTCCGCCACGGCCCCGTTGCGGACAACGACGGTCCGGGGAAGGAAGCCCAGGGGATCCGCCAGGCGAAGGGCGCCCAGCACCAGGCTCTGGCCGATGCCCGTGAACATGGGCTTGGCCGTGGACTCGCCCAGGCGGATCAGGGACAGTCCCGCACGGATCGAGGTCTCCAGGTGCGAGGATCCGTCGGGGCCGGTGCTCAGGAAGTACCCGTCCCCCGCGCGGACCACGGCGGGAAGGATCTGACGCTCCGGGATGCCCGCGAACCGGGCGAAGGGGTTCTCCCCGGCCGGGAACAGGTCCTCCGACTCCGCCCAGGCGGCCAGGCCCCCGGCGGCCTGGGCCACGGTGAGGGATCCCAGGTCCAGGGCCCCGGCCATCTGGAAGGCGTCCCGGGCCAGGGCGTAGGGCGCCCGGTCCAGGAGGAATCGCACGAGCCCCGGCTTTTCCAGCAGGGACGGGTTCTTCGCCTGGACCAGGCGCTCGATCCGCTTGACCTCCAGGAGGTCCGCCTCCTCGAAGGCGCGCATCCGGTCCGTCGTGCGGCCCAGGAAGGGAACGGAGAGGTGGGTCAGGGACGAGGCGTGCAGGGTGTTGGCCGCCTGGACCCGCTCGAAGGCGGAGGGGCCCTGGCCCCGGGACCAGGCTTCCGCCAGGTACGCCGTCAGGGCGGGCTCCGAGAAGGCCGCCTTTCCCGCCGCGTCCCTCCATTCCACGGTCCCCGGCAGGAAGCGGTCGGAGGACAGCCCCTTCCAGACCTTGTCCCGGTACGCGGAGATCTCCCGCTGGAAGACTTCGGGATCCAGGGCGGCCTGCTCCAGGAAGCGCGGCGAGGCCGTCTGGGCCTCGTCCGGGGCCTTGGAGAGGGCTACGGGGGCCACCCGACCCCGGGTGAAGGGCAGGGAAAGGCTCTTCCGGTCCGGGGAGACCGTGCCCTCCGGGACTTCCAGGACGTACCGGCCGGCGCTTCCGGAAACCAGGTAGGTCCTGGAGTCCTGGACGAGGCGGAAGCGGCGGGCGGCGGCCACGGAGACGGTCACGTCCTTCAGGGGACCCGTCCGGCGGGAGAACTCGAAGCTTGCCCGGGAACCCGGCTCGCCCGAGGAGCGGGCCCGGAGCTCCAGGCCGTCCGTGAACTGGATCAGGAACCCGTCCTTGGTTTCCTGGAAGGACTTCGGCAGGGCCGAACGCGAGCCCCCGTCCTGGGCGGTCCAGGCCAGGGGCTTGGCGGGGGAAAAGACAAGGACCAGGCCCCCGAAGCTGAGGGTTCCGGAGACCAGGGATCCTTCCTGCTCGCCCGCCCGGCCCTTCAGGGTGATCCCCGAAGACACCCGGGTGAAGTCCCCGCCTTCCCGGAATTGGAGCAGGACCAGGCCGAGGAGAATGCCGATATAGAGAACGGCGAGGGCCAAGCCTCGTCCGAACGCGCCTAGTTTCATGGTATGGGCGGACTCTAGCAGGTTTTCCCCCCGATTGCAACCTGGAGGGCGAGCTTGCGCGGAACCCGGGAAACCCGTACCATGGGCGCTCCCCGGCAGTTTGCGGAAATACTCGATGCATTTCGACAACCTGCCGGAACTCGAGCGAACGGAGAATCAGATGCGAGGAAACCGAATCTTCCCCGCGGCCTTCCGGACCGCGATCCTCCTGGCCGCGATCCTCCTGGCCGCCTCCTGCGTCGGCGGGCCGGAACGCGCCCCCGTTCCCGAGAAGGTCCCGGATTCGGCCCTGAGCCCCCGGGAGCGGGAAATCCGGAGCATGGAG
Source organism: Spirochaetota bacterium (assembly GCA_022703505.1). Classification (GTDB taxonomy): domain Bacteria; phylum Spirochaetota; class Spirochaetia; order Treponematales; family UBA12059; genus JAAYUR01. Next base: position 219,321 of record JAKLDN010000005.1, read on the forward strand.
TCCCTGTCCGACCTGCTGTCCAAGGGGGACTTCACGGCGGCGGAATCCCGCCTGCGCGCCCTGATCGCGGAGGACCCCGGGAAGAACGAGTACCGGATCCTCCTTTCCTCCGTCCTGGTCTCCGCGGGCAAGGTACCCGAAGCCCGGGCCGCGGCCGCCGAGGCGGTCTCCGCTGCGCCCGCGGATCCCGGTGCCCTGATGGCGGTGGTCCAGGTGGAACGCTACTCCGGGGACGACAAGGCCCTCCGGGCCGCGCTGGACAAGGTCCTGGCGGTCGATCCGGCCAACGCGGAGGCCTTGGCGGCCTACGGGGACTCCTGGTACGCCGGCAAGAACTACACCAAGGCGGAGGAGCTCTATCGGAAGAGCGTCGCCTCGGATCCGCAGAACCTCTCCGGCCTCCTGGGCCTGGGAAGGACCCTCCTGCGCCGGGACAAGCCCGCGGACGCCGAACTGGTCCTCAACCAGGCGGTCCAGTCCCACCCCGCCTCCTCCCAGGCCCGGGCGGACCGGAGCCGGGTGCTCTACCGCAGGGGCAAGTACGCGGAGAGCCTTTCGGACCTGGACGAGGCCGTCCGGCTGGACCCGGCGGTGGCCTGGTACCGCATCGAGCGGGGGCGCTTCCGGATGGACATGGGCCGCCTGGACGAGGCCCGGGCGGACTTCGACGAGGCCATCCGCCTGGACCCGGACTACTTCCTCCCCTACGTGTACCGGGCGGGGATGCTGGAGCAGGCGGGGCGGGACGAGGAGTCCCGGGCGGACTACCGGAGGATCACGGCCCTCTATCCGGACTACTGGTACGCCTTCGAGTCCATCGGCGTCACCTCCTTCCGTCTCGGGGATTTCCCGGCGGCCCGGGAGGGGTTCGAAAAGGCCCTCTCCTATTCCCCCGGCAGGATGGAGTACGGCATCCTGGCGGTCATCTCCGCCTACCGGGCCGGCCAGGACGCGGAGGGCAAGGCCCTGGCCGCCCGCTACCTGGCCCGGGTGAGCCGGGAGACCCAGAACCTCCACTGGCTCATCCTCCGGCTCCTTCAGGACCGTAACGACGCGGTCTCGGAGCTGGAAACCAAGATACCCGCGGAGAGGAGCCTCGACACGCGGGCCGAAATGCTGTTCTATCTGGGGCAGTACTGGATGATCCAAGGCAAGGCTTCCCTGGGAGCCCGCTACCTCCTCCTGGCCAAGGACATGGGCCGGGAGGGCATCCTGGAACACCGGCTGGCGGAAAAGGAGCTGGAGCGCATAAGCCCCAATCCCTGATTCCGGCCGCCGGGGCCGCGGGACGAACGCCGGCCCCGTAGATCGCGACGATCCTTATACTTCGATTCTGGAGCGTGAGATGCAGAACGTTCGCCGTTTGGAGCTCGGAGGCAGGACCTTCGTCCTGGTGGGGACGGCCCACGTCTCCCGGGAGAGCATCGACGAGGCCGCCGCCATCATCGAGTCCGAGAAGCCCGGGCGCGTCTGCGTCGAGCTGGACGAGGGGCGGTACCGGTCCATGACCAAGGCCGCCTCCTGGGAGAGCCTGGACATCGGCAAGGTGCTCCGGGAGGGCAAGGGGTTCCTGCTCCTGGCCAACCTGGCCCTGGCCTCCTTCCAGCGCCGCCTGGGGGGAGACATCGGCGTGAAGCCCGGGGCGGAGATGCTGGCCGCCGTGGAGACCGCCGACCGCCTGGGCATACCCTGGAGCCTCTGCGACCGGGAAGTGCAGACCACCCTGCGTCGGGCCTGGGGCCGATCCGGCCTCTGGGGCAAGTCCAAGCTCCTGGCCAGTCTCCTGTCCGGGGTCTTCACGAACGAAAAGCTCTCCTCCGAGGAGGTGGAGAAGCTCAAGGAGCGTGACGAGCTGGACGGGATGATGCGGGAGCTAGCGGACTACATGCCCTCGGTCAAGGAGGTCCTCATCGACGAGCGGGACCGTTACCTGGCGGCCCGGATCTTCGCCCAGCCCGAATCCTCCCTGGTGGCGGTGGTAGGGGCCGGCCACCTGGACGGACTGGAGGCCTGGCTGCGGAAGTTCACCGAAGGCCGTTCCGGAGTCGACGTCTCGGACCTCGAGGTCGTGCCCCCTCCCTCCCCCCTCGCCCGGGCCCTGGGATGGATCATACCCCTGGCCCTGGTCGGCCTCATCGCCGCGGGCTTCTTCCGCTCCGGCGCGGCGGTGAGCCTGCGCATGCTGCTCCAATGGGTGCTCTGGAACGGATCCCTGGCGGCCCTGGGTTCGGCCCTCTGCATGGCCCACCCACTGACCATCCTGGCCTCCTTCCTGAGCGCCCCCGCGGCCACCCTTAACCCCCTGATCGGGGTCGGGATGTTCGCGGGCCTCGTGGAGGCCTTCCTCCGCAAGCCCTCGGTCCGGGATTTCGAGACCCTGAACGAGGACATCTCCACCCTGAAGGGTTTCTACCGCAACCGGGTGACCCACATCCTGCTCATTTTCTTCCTCTCCAGCCTGGGGGGCGCCTTGGGCAACTTCATCAGCATCCCCGTCCTGGCCGGGGGGCTCTAGCGGGTTGCTGGAATACTCGAAGGTTTTCAACAACCCGTACGCCCCGGCCGGACAGGTGGGACCGCGCATATTCTTGTTGTGCACGCCATTATCTGAACTTCGCATAATTCGCGGCCCAGTCTGATTAAACGAAACGGCAATATGTGAACACCCCCGTCCTTGACAACCTAAACCATCCGCGATATATATGAATATATGTTCATATGTTCATTTGTTTATACGGCCTCGGAGTCGGACCGGGAGGGGCGAAGGTGAGCGATTCGGACAGGGCCGCGGTCTGCGGATGCCGTACGGTCCACGAGGACCGCGTCGAGCGGGCCCGGGAGGCCCAGATCCCGGTGGCGCGCCTGCTCCGCATGGGAGAGCTCTTCAAGGTCTTCGCGGACCCCTCACGGCTGCGCATCCTGGGCGCCCTGGCCTCGGAGGAGCTCTGCGTCTGCGACCTGGCCTCGGCCCTGGATATGTCCCAGTCCGCCGTGAGCCACCAGCTGGCGGTCCTCAAGCGGTCCCGGTTGGTGCGGTACCGGAGGGACGGGAAGACGGTCTTCTACTCCCTGGACGACGACCACGTACGCCAGATCCTGGCGGTGGCTTCCGGGCACCTGGCGGAAGAGGATGGAATCCATGGAATCCGATAGCGGCCGAGAATGCTCCTGCGCGACCTGCTCCCGGGCGGCTGAGGCCGAAAGCGGGGCCCGAAGCCGCGCCGGGGACCCCGGCCGCGCCGTCGATCCCGCCCTGACCCGGGAGGGCCTCTTCCTGGGCGCCGCCGCCCTGGTGGCCGGCGCGGGGTTCCTGCTGGAGTCCGGCCTGACCGGCGGACCGGACGCGAAGCCCCTCGTCCTCGCCCTTTTCGTCGCGGCCTATCTCCTGGCCGGTTGGAACGTGATCGCCGGAGCGGTCCGGAACCTCCTGGCCGGCCGCCCCTTCGACGAGCTCTTCCTCATGACCGTGTCGACCATCGGGGCCTTCCTGATCGGCCATCCCGAGGAGGCCGTGGGGGTGATGGTCTTCTACAAGATCGGGGAGCTCCTCCAGGAGTCCGCGGCCCTGCGGAGCCGGAGGTCCATCCGGGCGGTCCTGGCCCTGAGGCCGGATTCCGCCCGGGTCCTACGGGACGGCCGTCCGGTCGTCGTCCGGCCCGAGGAAGTCCGGGTCGGCGAGCCGGTCCGGGTGCGCCCGGGAGAGCGGGTGCCCCTGGACGGCGTGGTCGAGCACGGCGAGGGCTGGGTGGACTCCAGCGCCCTGACCGGGGAGTCCGTACCCCGGCGCGCCCTCCCGGGCGTCGAGATCCTGGCCGGCTCCATAGCCCGGGAGGGGGAGCTCACGGTCCGCGTGATCCGGCCCGCCTCGGAATCCTACGCGGCCCGGATCGCGGACCTGGTGGAGAACGCCTCCCACGCCAAGGCCCGGCCGGAGCGCTTCATCACCCGCTTCGCCCGGTGGTACACCCCCGCCGTGGTCGCGGCAGCTGCGGGACTGGCCTTCCTCCCGCCGCTTCTCGTGCCGGGACAGTCGCTCTCGGACTGGGTCTACCGGGCCCTGGTGATGCTCGTCATCTCCTGCCCCTGCGCCCTGGTCCTGAGCGTGCCCCTGGGGTACTTCGCGGGCCTGGGGGGCGCCGCGAGGCGAGGCATCCTGGTCAAGGGTTCCCAGGCCTTCGAGGCCCTGGCGGAGGCCCGGACCGTGGTCTTCGACAAGACCGGCACCCTGACCCGGGGCGAGTTCGAGGTGCGCGCCGTGATCCCCCGGGACGGCCGCTCGGAACGGGAGGTCCTGGAAGGCGCGGTCCGGGCGGAGTCGGGGTCCAACCACCCGATCGCCGCGGCCCTGCGCCGGGAAGCCGGGCGCCGGGGCCTTCCGCCCGCTCCGGAAGCGGGCGCCCCGGTCTACCGCCGGGAGACGGCGGGCAGGGGCGTCTCGGCGCGGGACGGGGAATCCCACGTGCTCGCGGGGTCCGCGGCCTTCCTTGCCGAGGAGGGGATCGCCCTGCCGGAGGCCCCCCCGGAGCCCGAGCTGGGCGCCGGAACCGAGGTCCTGGTCGCGGCGGACGGCTCCTACCTGGGCCGCATCCTCCTGGGGGACTCCGTGAAGCCCGACGCTCGGGAGGCTCTGGACCGTCTCCGGTCCCAGGGGATCCGGCGCTTCGTCCTCCTGACCGGGGACGCCCGGGGTCCGGCCCACGAGGCGGCCTCGGAGCTCGGCATCGGGGAGGTCCACTTCGGCCTTTTACCCCACGAGAAGCTCGAGCGGATGGAGACCCTCCTGGCCAAGCGGAACGGAGAGCCGGGAGGGATCCTCTTCGTCGGGGACGGGATCAACGACGCCCCGGTCCTGGCCCGGGCGGACGTGGGGGTGGCCGTAGGCACCGGGGCTGACGCGGCCCTGGAGACCGCGGACGCGGTCCTCATGTCCGACCGCTTGTCCGCCCTTCCGGAGGCGGTTTTTCGGGCCCGGAAGACCCGGGGCATCGTCCGGCAGAACATCGTCTTCGCCCTGGGCTTCAAGCTGGTCTTCCTGGCCCTGGGAGCCGCGGGGTTCGCCGACATGTGGCTGGCCGTGGTGGCCGACGTCGGGGTGGCCCTGACGGCGGTGCTGAACTCGGTCCGGGCGCTCAAGTAGGGGCCGGGGCCGGGCCGCCTTGCGGATCCGGGGCCCCGGGGGCTAGACTTGGGTCAGCCCATCCCACGGAGGCCGTCCATGGACGAGATCCTGGCCTGGGGCCTGGAGGTCGTACGGTCCGTGCAGACCGCCGCCTCCCCGGGTCTCACGGCGTCGTTCCGTTTCCTGAGCCTGCTCGGGACGGAGTACTTCTTCCTCTTCGCCCTGCCCGTGGTCTACTGGTGCGTGGATCACCGGAAGGGAATCCGCCTGGGGCTCCTGGTCCTGGTTTCCGCGGTCCTGAATTCCTGGCTCAAGGTGGTCTTCCGGCAGCCCCGGCCCTACGACCTGGACCCCTCGGTCGGAATGGCCCGGGAGACGAGCTACGGCCTGCCCTCGGGCCACTCCCAGAGCTCGGCCACCTTCTGGGGAGTCGTCGCCCCCTGGATCCGCGCACCCTGGGGCCTCGTGCTGGCCCTGGCCCTGCCCTTCCTGATCGGACTTTCCCGGGTCTACCTGGGGGTGCACTTCCCCACGGACGTCTTCCTGGGCTGGGCCCTGGGAGCCCTCTTCGCGGCGTCCCACGCCGTCTGGGGGGATACCCTGGAGGCCCTGGTCGGGCGCCTACCGGGACGGCTGTGGATCGCGGCGGCCGCCGCGGCGGCCCTGGGCATGAACGCCCTGAACCCGGAGGAGACGGGACTGCCGGGCGCCCTTTTCGGCATGGTGGTCGGGGCCGTCCTGGCCGCATCCCGGGCCCGGTTCGACGCCGCCTCGGGCGGCCTCGCCCGGAAAGCCCTGCGGCTGGCCGCGGGGACGGCGGGAGCCGCGGTCCTCTATTTCGGCCTCAAGGCCGTCCTTCCGGGTGAAGGTTCCGCGAACTACGCCCTCTTCCGCTTCCTGAGGTACGGAGTCCTGGGCGCCTGGGTCTCCCTGGGGGCTCCCTGGGTCTTCCTTCGCCTGGGTCTCGCGGAGGAACGGCCCGCGGCTACTCCGCGAACGTGAAGGTCTTGTCCGTCAGGTTGAAGGCCTTGGAAGCCCCCGGAGACAGGTAGAGCCTCCGCTGGTCGTCCACGTAGATCGCCTCGACCCCGGGCAGGGTCCGGACCAGGGCCAGGCCCCGTTCCCGCCCCAGGGCGAAGAGGGTCGTGGACAGTCCGTCCGCGTCGATGGAGGAGGGGGCGATGACCGTCACGGAGACGATCTCGGACTCCACGGGACTTCCCGTCCGGGTGTCCAGGATGTGGTGGTAACGCTTCCCGTCCTGCTCGAAGAACCTCTCGTACACCCCGCTGGTCACGACGGTGCCGGCGCCCATGCTGACGATCCCCAGGTAGCTGCCCCGGTCATTGAAGGGATTCTGCACCCCCACCCGCCAGAGGGACCCGTCGGCCTTCTTCCCGTACACCAGGACGTTTCCCCCCAGGTCCACGACCGCGGCCCGGACCCGGCGTTCCCCCAGGATGCGGGCGGTCTCGTCCGCGGCGTAGCCCTTGGCGATGGCCCCCAGGTCCAGGCGCATGCCGGACCGGGGCAGGAAGACCGTCGAGGCCCGTTCGTCCAGGACCACGGACTTCCAGCTCACCAGGGGCAGGGCCTCCCGGATCTCCCGGTCCGAGGGAACCCTCTGTCCGTCCAGTCCGATGTTCCAGAGCTTGACCACGGGCCCGATGGTCGGATCGAAGGCCCCGTTCGAGAGCCGGGCGTATTCCAGGGCCTTCTTGACCACGAAGAGGGTGTCCGGGGACACCCGGACGGGGGAGCGGCCCGCGGCCTCGTTGACCGCGGCGATCTCGGTGCCCTCCCGGTTGGCGCTCATCCGGGCCTCGATCTCCCGGAGCCGGGCGAAAACCGCCTGGAGGACCGCCTCGGATCCCCCGTCCTGGAGGGAGACCGTACAGATGGTGCCCAGGACGTACTCGGATCCCCGCAGGGGCTCCCGGGTGCCCGTCCGGGCGCAGGCGGATAGGGAAAGGGAAAGGCACAGGAGTGCCGGAACGATACGGCGCATGGAGGGAAGTATTCCGATAATCCCCGGTTTGTTCAATCCGCGGGCCGGGATACGGCGGGGTCGCGCCCTCTCACAGGAAGTACGGCCGTTCCGCGGCGACGGTGGTCGTCTCCCCGTGGCCCGGGAAGATCGTCGTGTCCGGGGGCAGGACCAGGATGCGCCGCCGGATGCTGTCCAGGATGGCCTCCTCGGAGGAATCGAAGTTGTCCGTCCTTCCCAGGCCGCCCCGGAAGAGGGTGTCCCCGGCCAGGAGGGCGGAATCCCCCTCGATATAGAAGCAGCAGCTGCCCGAGGTGTGTCCCGGGGTGTGCAGGACACGGATGGAGGTGCCCGGAAGGGAATCCCCGTCCGAAAGGAGTACGTCCGCCTCGGGCAGGGGAGACCAGAAGCGGGTGAAGAAGCTGCGGGCGCCGATATCCGTGAAGGTCCGCAGGTTGGTCTCCTCCCCGAGGGCCCCCAGGTAGCGGGCGTCCGCGGCGTGGATCGCCACGGGCACGGGCCCCAGGAGGGCGAGGAGGCCCGGAAGGCCGGCGGTATGGTCCAGATGTCCGTGGGTGAGGGCGACGCAGACGGGCTTCCGGCCTTCCAAGGCGGCGGCGATCCGCTCGGGCTCCGCCCCGGGATCCACGACGATCGCCCGGCCCCCGCCCAGGTCCACGATATGGACGTTCACTCCGATAGGCCCTACACTCAAGGTCGTGATCATAGGAATGGTATCCTATCGAAGCCCCGGGGGAGGGGCAATACCGGCATGCTCCGGTCCCTGACCCTGGCGGTCCTGGCGGCCCTGCTCTTCTACGGGGTCCTGCCCGTCGCCGGGGCCTTCTCGGCCCGGGCCGGGTGGAGGACCTTCCGGAGACGGTTCCTGGCCTCCCTCGGTTACGCGCCCCTCGCCCTGGGGGACGGACTGCGGTCCCCGGAGGGAGAGGTCCTGGTACGGCGGCATTCCGGCTCCGCGGAGGTCCTCCAGGGGGAGGACCGGCTCTGGGTCCGCGGCGATGGAACGACCGCGGCGGTCCTACTCAAGGACGCCCGCATCTACCTGCTCCCGTCGGCACGGACCCCGGAGGGCCCCTATGATCTCGAAGCCGCGGACGAATCCCTGCAGCCCGCGGCCTGGAACCGGCTGTCCGGCCTCTCGGAGGGGGCCCGGGTCTACGCGGCCGGAAACCTCAGGATCGAGGGCGGTCTTCCCGTCTTCTTCGGTTCCCCCGCCGAGCCCCTGTTGATCCTGATCCACGACGGCCGGGACGGGGATCTTGCCCGGCGCGCGGTCTGGGCGGGCCGGCACCGGAACGAGTACTGGAATCCCGTCACCCTGGTGTCCCTGACCGCGGGCTTCCTCTCCACGGGAGCGGCCCTCTACGACCTGCTGCGGCCGCCCCTGCTGTCCCTACCCGCGGCCCTGGCGGCCGCCCTGACCGTCTCCCCGGTCCTCCCCTTCCTGCCGCCCGGGCTGGCCTTCCTTTCGATATACCGCAGACTCTGGGCCCGGGCGCGGTATCTCCGGGCGCATAGGGACCTGTTGAGATCCGGACTGGAGGACCCGGGCGGGAAGTACGGCCCCGGGGACGCGGAGGACCCGGAGGACGCGGCCGAGGCCCGCGTGCGCAGGGCCCGCAAGGATGAAGTCCTGGCCGGGCTGGCCTTCGCGGCCGCCCTGTCGTCGAATTTCCTGCTGGCCGTGCTCGCGGTCCGCGGGATCATTCGTTGACGGGGTCGTCTCCCTCGGTTTCTTCCTCCCCTTCGGGGCGGTCCTCGGGCCTCCCGGGCCGGGACTCTTCCTTCCGCGGGCGGGCCCGGTTGACCGCGAGCTTCCGCCCCTTGAAGGACGTGCCGTCCGCGTCCTGGATGATGAGGTCCGCGGCTGCGGGATGCACGTTGACGAAAGTGTAGTTGTCGAAGGTCCGGATGGATCCGATGTCCGATTCCTCGAGGCCGGAGATCCCGGAGAGCACCCGCAGGACGTTCTGGGCGGTGAAGCGTTGGCGGCGGCCCATGCTGAAGAAGAGGGTCGTGCCCTCCCCGGAGTAGGAGCCTTTCCGGATCCGGAGGTCCGCCGATTCGAGGGCATTCTCGGTCCCGGCCTTGCCCGACGGAGCGCCGGGCTTACCGGGCGCCGATCCGGGAGATCGCTTTTCGCCCTTCGGCCCCACGACCCGGTTCGGTCCCGGGGCGGGGACGGGGACCGAGCGGCGGGGACCGGCGGAAGCGCCCAAGGCACGAAGGACCAGGGCCGCCGCGACGTAGGACCGGAGATGGAAGGGGACCCGGGAGCGGAAGAGGGACCGGCAGGCGTTCAGGATGGCCGGGTCGCGGATGGAGCGCACGTCTTCCAGGATCTTCCCGATGAGAGCCTCGGCTTCCGCGGCGGGAAAGCCGTGTTGCGTATCTTCCGTTGACACATCAAACTCCTTGGTTTCCATATTGGCGGATACCGGGTGGAATCGCAAGGGCCCGGGCTCGCGGCGCCTCCGGAATCCGGCCCGATTAAATATATTATTATATCTATATTATCTATTCCATACTTGACCGAACGGCAAAATCCGGGCAAGATTATGGAGATTTCGGGGCGAACCAAATCATGAATCCTACGCAAGGAGCGTATATGGCGGACAAGAAGCGCATCCTGATCCTGGGCGGCGGCTACGCGGGCGTCTGGGCCGGGAAGATCCTAGAAAAGAAGTACCGGAAGCGGGACGACGTGGAAATCACCCTGGTGGACAAGAAGCCCTTCCACACCCTGATGACCGAGCTGCACGAGGTGGCCGGCTGGCGGGTGGAGCCCGAATCGGTCCAGGTCCCCTTCCGCAAGATCTTCGGCGCCCGGAAGATCGACATCCGGGTCGACACCATCACCGGGGTCGACTTCCACGCCAAGGTCGCCAAGAGCTCCAGCGCGGAGTACCCCTTCGACTACATCGTCATCGGGGTCGGGGCGGAGCCCGAGTACTTCGGCATTCCCGGGGTCCAGGAGAACTCCTTCCCCCTGTGGTCCTTCGACGACGCGATACGCCTGCGGCACCACGTGGAGCACATGTTCGCCAAGGCCGCCTGCGAGACCGACCCCGCCAAGCGCCGGCGCATGCTCACTTTCGTGGTGGCCGGCGCGGGCTTCACGGGGATCGAGATGATCGGCGAGCTCCTGGAGTACCGCCAGGACATGTGCCGCAAGCACCACCTGGATCCCAAGGAGACCCGGGTCGTCAACATCGAAGCCCTGCCCTCCATTCTCCCGATCCTGGAGGAGCCCCTCCGGGTCCGGGCCGAGAACTACATGAAAAAGATGGGCTGCGAGATCTTCCTGAACTCCGCCATCACCGGCGCGGAGCCCGGAAAGGTCCTGCTGAAGGACGGCACCGTCGTGGAGACGGACACCTTCATCTGGACCTGCGGGGTCAAGGGCTCGTCCTTCACCTCCGTCCTGGACGTCCCCAAGGCCGAGCGGGGCCGGGGCCGCATGCAGGCCAACGACTTCATGCAGTCCACCGCCTACCCCTACGTCTACCTGGCCGGGGACTCCGCCTTCATCCTGGAGCCCAACGGCAAACCCATGCCCCAGATCGTGGAGGCCTCCCATTGCTCCGCGGAGACGGTGGCCCACAACATCATGGCGGACATCGACGGCGGGGAGCACCACAAGTTCAAGCCGAACTACCACGGCTTCATGGTGTCCATCGGCGGGAAGTACGGCGTGGCCAACGCGGGCGGCATGAAGACCCGGGGCTTCATGGCCATGGCCATGAAGCACATGATCAACTGCTGGTACCTGCTGAACATCGCGGGGATCAACCAGGTCTGGGAATACCTCAAGCACGAATTCCTGGACATGACCACGGGCCGCACCTTCATCGGCGGCTTCGTGTCCCACCGGGTCCGGGCCTACTGGCCGCTCCTCCTGCGCATGTGGCTGGGCCTCATGTGGGTGATGGAGGGCGTGAACAAGATCGGCGAGGGCTGGCTCAAGTTCGATCTGGGCAGCAAGAGCGGGTGGATGTTCTCCTCCGGGGTGGTCCAGAAGGGCGTGGCCGACGCGGCCAGCGCGGCCAGCGGCGAGTGGGCCGCGGACGCCACCGCCGCCGCCTCCGGGGCCGTGGAGGCCGCCGCCGAGGCGGTGACCGCCGCCTCCGGCGAATGGGCCGCGGACGCCACGGCGGCCGCCTCGGGCGCCGCGGAAGCCGTAGCCGAGGGAGCCGGGAAGGCCCTGGGCAAGGTCTGGGACCTGGCCAAGCCGATCTTCGACTTCAACGGCCCGGTCTCCACCTGGTTCCGGACCACCTTCATGGACGGGATGTTCGCGCACCTGCACTTCGCCGCCTTCCAGGGCATGATCGTCGTCATGGAGATCCTGATCGGACTCGCCCTCTTCGGCGGCTGCTTCACCTGGCTGGCCGCGGTGGCCAGCATCGGGATGTGCGTGGTCTTCACCCTCTCGGGCATGTTCGCCTGGGACCAGCTCTGGTTCGTCTTCGCCGCCATCCTCTGCATGGGCGGGGTCGGACGCGCCTTCGGCATGGACTACTGGGTGGTCCCCTTCTTCAAGCGCTGGTGGAACGGCACCAAGTTCGCCCGCAAGAACTACTTCTACGCGGACGACCCGACCAAGTGATTCGAATGATCTCCGGAAGGACGGCGCACCCGGGGCGGTGTGCCGTCCTTCCCCTCCGAAGACGTGCCGCCCTGCCTTCAGAAACACGATCCGGAGAACTCGACGAAGCCCGAAGGGCTTCGTCGCCTTCGGGTCGCGAAGCGACCCGAAGCGATGACTGACTTCTGGAACGATTTCCCCACCGTCAAGAAGCGCCTCGAGGCCGTCTCCGCCGAGATGGCCTCGACTGTCCGCTCCGCGGGTTTCCCCCTGGCCGCGGAACTGGCCCGGGTAGTGGAGTCGGACGGCAAGATGCTCCGCCCCGGCTTCCTCCTCCTGGCCGCCGAGTTCGGCAAGCCCGGCCGGGCGGCCGACCTGGCGCCCCTGGCCGCCTCCATCGAACTGCTGCACATAGCCACCCTGATCCACGACGACATCCTGGACGAGGCGCCCCTCCGCAGGGGGGAGCCCGCCTTCCACGTGCGGAACGGGGTCAAGGAGGCGGTGCTGACCGGGGACTGGCTCTTCGCCCAGTGTTTCCGCCTGGCCTCGGCCTTCTCCACCCCCGAGAACGCCCGGCGCTTCGCCCTGGTCATCGGCATCGTCTGCTCCTCGGAGATCCGCCAGGACCTGGACAAGTTCCGGTACTCCAAGAGTGTCCGCGAGTACCTGCGCAAGATCGCCGGAAAGACCGCGGCCCTCTTCTCCCTGGCCTTCACCCTGGGGGCCGTGGAGGGGGGCTGCGACCCCGGGACGGTAGGCCGTCTGCGGAGAACCGGGTACGACATCGGCATGGCCTTCCAGGTGATCGACGACATCCTGGACTACGAGAGCACCGAGGGGATCTTCCGCAAGCCCGTGGGCAAGGACATCTCCGAGGGCCTGTGCACCCTGCCCCTCATCCACGCCCTGGAGCGGGACGACGGCCGCCTGGCCGCCCTGCTGGAGAATCCCCCCTTCGACCGCCCCGCGGTCGACCGCATCGTCCGGCTCATCCGGGAGTCGGGAGCCCTGGAGGCCTCCCGGGGGATCGCGCGGAGGTACACGGAGCGGGCCCTCCGGGAGATCGAGGGCCTGCCCGACAAGCCCGTACGGCTGACCCTGAGGCGCGTGACCGAGCGCCTCCTGGTGCGGGCCTACTGACGGACGCGGGAACGGAGCCGTCCATGAAGAACGAACTGGCCACCTACATCCTGGTCGCCCTGGGCCTTTCCATGGACGCCTTCGCGGTGTCCGTCTCCAGCGGGATCTGCATCCCCAGGCTCGAGTTCCGGCACGGGCTCCGTGCAGCCGCCTTCTTCGGCCTTTTCCAGTTCCTGATGCCCCTGGCCGGGTACTTCGTCGGCGCCGCCTTCCGGGGCCCGATCCGGGGCTACGACCACTGGATCGCCTTCGGCCTGTTGGCCTTCGTGGGGGCCAAGATGATCAAGGAGGGCTTCGAGGTCCGCACGGACGCGGCCTGCGACGAGGAGGAGCTCCGCAAACGGAACATCCTGGACCTGGGAACCCTGGTCCTGCTGTCCGTGGCCACCAGCATCGACGCCTTGGCGGTGGGGCTTTCCTACAGCCTCCTGGACCAGCCCATCCTCCCCCCCGCCTCCATCATCGGCGTCCTGACCTTCCTGGTATGCCTGGCGGGCTGCGAGTTCGGCAAGCGCCTGGGCGCCGTCTTCGAGCGCTGGGCCGAGGTGGCCGGGGGAGCCGTCCTCGTGGGCATCGGGATCAAGATCCTGGCGGAGCACCTCTCGAACGGGCTGTAGCCTCCTCGCCGCTCCACAAGGAAGCCCCGCGGAGGGTATACTGTCGATCCGATGAAGAATCGAATCCCCGCGGCGATCCTCCTGTCCCTCCTGGTCTCGGCGGCCGCCCAGGTTCCGGCACCGCGGCCGGACGCGCCCGCCCTCCCGGTGCCTCCCGCAGGGACTGCGGACCGGCGGGCCCGCGTGCTCCTTCCCGACGATCCCGCCCCCCTCCTGGACCTGTCCCTGGAGGAGGCCTGGAACCGGCTGGGGCCGCCCCGGAGTATCCTGGCGGTCCGGGGGAACGAGCCCTGGCAGGACGACGTCGCCTTCGAGTACGGGGACGGGCTTTCGGTGTACTGGTACCGGGACCGCCTGTGGCAGGTGCGTCTCTCCGCGGGGTACGCGGGTTCCTGTTTCGGGTTCTTCCTGGGCGATCCCGCGGACAAGGCCCTGTCCCTCCTGGGCACCCCGGACCGTGGGGAGTCCGGCATCCTGGAGTGGCGGCTGCCCTGGCGGGGTTACCCGGCCAAGCTTCGCGTGGTGACCCGGGACGGCGCGATCGCGGAGGTGTATGTCTACCGCTCGGACTTCTAGGAGGTGCCCGTGGCCCAGCTCTGCCTCTGCCTGACCGGAAGCACCCTGGCGGAAAACCTCCGGGCCCTGGACATGTACCGGGGCCGGATCGACCTGGCCGAACTCCGGGCGGACTGCCTGGATCCCAACGAGGTCTTCCATATCCGTTCGTTCCCGGAGCTGGCGGGAATCCCGACCATCCTCTCGGTCCGGCGCCGCGCGGACGGAGGCTACTTCGACGACGGGGAAGGCGCCCGGCTCGTGGTCTTCGCCAAGGGCCTGGCCTTCGCCAGCCGGGACCGGAGACTGAACTTCGCCTACGTGGACATCGAGCAGGACTTCCGGATCCCGGCCCTGGAGGAGGCGGCGCGCACCTTCGGTACCCGGATCATCCGGTCCCGGTACTGCCCCGCCGGACTGCCGGAGGACCTGGACGAGATTTGGACGGACCTCTCACGGGATCCCTACGAGATCCCCAAGCTGGCGGCCGTCCTGCGGGGCATCGGGGAGACCCGCCGGCTCTTCGAGTTCGCGGACCGTCTGCCCGACACGGAGCACATCGTCTCCGGGATGGGGGAGTACGGATTCTGCTTCCGCATCCTGACCTCCCGCACGGGAAGCCTGATCAACTACGCCAGTCCCTCCCTGGCGGGCCTTCCCTCCGCCGCCCCCGGACAGGCCACCGCGGAGGAGTACGAGAACGTCTACCGCTGGCGGAAGATCCGGAAGGACTACTCGGTCTTCGGAATCCTGGGAGGCCCCTCGGTCCTGGGCTCCCTCTCCCCCTCCCTGCACAACGCGGGATACGCGGAACTGGGGATGCCCGCGGTCTACCTACCCTTCCCCTCGGATTCCCTGGAGCAGTTCCTGGCCCTGGCGGAGGAACTGGGGGTTCGTGGTTTCTCCGTCACCGTTCCCTTCAAGGAAAAAATCCTGCCCTACCTTACGGAACGCGCTCCGGAGGTCTCCGCCATCGGTGCCTGCAACACCGTGGTCCGGACCCCCTCGGGCTGGTACGGCACGAACACCGACGCCGCGGGCTTCGAGCGCTCCGTCCTGGACTTCCTCAAGCGCCCCGACTTGAAGGGCGTCCGGACCGCCATCATCGGGGCCGGAGGCTCCGCCCGGGCGGTGGCCTACGCCCTGCAGAAGCTGGGGGCCTCGGCCTGCGTGGTCAACCGGGGCATGAACAAGGCCAAGCAGCTGGCCGAGCGCCACGGCTTCGAGTGGGCGGGGATGAACGAACGGGCGGTGGAGCTCCTGGGCCGATACAACGATCTCATCGTACAGACCACCTCGGTGGGCATGGAGGGGGGAGTTCCGGGGGATCCCCTGGAATGGTACGAGTTCACGGGCTCGGAAGCCCTGGTGGACATCATCTACAACCCCAAGGAGACCCCCGTGATGCGCCGGGCCCGGGAGGCGGGCTGCGCCGTGGCCAACGGCCTGGGGATGCTACGCGCCCAGGGGGAGGTCCAGTTCGAACTGTTCACCGGCAAAAAGTACCCCGGCCTGCCCTTCGGGGACGTAGTCTAGCAGGGTGCTGACACGCTCGAAGCTTGTCAGCACCCCGCTCTGCAATTGCTCGAAAAGCCCGCGCTTTTCCGCGCGATTGTTAAACAAAGGAGACCTATGCAGAGCAAGAGCGCCTTCGTGGCCGTGGTCGGCCGACCTTCCAGCGGAAAATCCACCCTGATGAACGCCCTGTGCGGCCAGAAGGTGTCCATCGTCTCCCCGGTCCCCCAGACCACCAAGAACACCATCCGGGGCATCGTGAACCGCCCGGAGGGCCAGCTGGTCTTCCTGGACACCCCGGGGATCCACGACTCGGGCCAGCGCCTGAACCAGCGCCTCCGGGACCTGGCACGGGAAGCCCTGGGGGAGGCGGACCTCGTCCTTTACGTCCTGGACTCCACCCGTGCCCCGGGCCGGGAGGAGCAGGCCATAGCCGCCCTCCTGGCTCCCTACGCGGCCAAGGCCGTGGCCGCAGTTAACAAGACGGACGCCGAAAGCGCCGACCCCGGGAGGGCCCGCGCCTTCCTGACGGAATCCCTGCCCGGCCTGGAAGCCCTGGATATCTCCGCCCTGACCGGGACGGGCACTCCGGAGCTCCTGGCCCGGCTCTACGAGCGGGCCCCGGAAGGCCCGGCCTGGTATCCCGAGGAGTACTACACGGACCAGGAACCCGTGTTCCGGATCGCGGAGATGGTGCGGGAGAAGGTCCTGCTCCATACCCGGGAGGAACTGCCCCACGCGGTCTACGTGGACTACCGGGACTCGGGCCGCCGGGAGGACGGGGCCCTGGTCTACGAGGCGGACCTGGTGGTGGAGCGGGAAAGCCAGAAGGGCATCCTGATCGGGGCCAAGGGCTCCACGATCCGGCGCATCCGGGAGGAGGCCGAGCGGGACCTGGCGGACATCTTCCCGTACGCGGTGGTCCTATCCTTGCGGGTTCGGGTCCAGCCGGATTGGAAGAAGGACGAAAAGCTCATCCGGAAGCTGTATTACTGAGCTTGCCAGAATGGATCCCAACAGGATGAACAGGATAGGAGATGGATGGACAGGATACGGGAGGAAGAGATTCGGAGATATCCGGTTCTCTCATCATCCGATCCTGCCCATCGTCGATACATCTCAAGAAAGTCAAGGAAGCGACGAAGAATCCCGCCTGGTGGACAGGCCCATGTTCCTCGGTGGCATTCAAAGGACCCCGGGCTTGCATCACGACCGTGAACTTCAAAAAAGCATTGACAGTTGTAAAGGATTCCTGTAGATTAGTGATTGATAACTAACCCCCAAGAAAGGAGGCCTTTTTGTCGCTCAGCGAACGTCAACGGGAGATCCTGGACGCCGCTCTGGAACGGATCGATGAATTGGGCATCCAGGAGCTGACGATGAAGCGGATCGCGGCTACCGTGGGGATCAGCGAACCGGCCCTGTATCGCCACTTCACTTCCAAGTCGGAGATCCTTTCGGCCGTCGTGGGCGAGATGGAGACCGTCAGCGCCCAGTCCCTCGAATCCGCCCGGCGGACGGGACGGGGATCCGCCGAAGTCCTCGCGTCCTTCCTCGAGTCCCATTCCCGCCGCTTCGCAGAGCATCCCGCCCTGACGGCGGTCCTGTTTTCCGAAGACCTGTTCCGGAACGACCCGACCCTGCACTCCCGGGTGGGAGCCATCGTCTCGAACACCCAGGAACTCCTGCGGAGTGAAATCGAGAAGGGCCGGGCCTCCGGGGATTTCCGCCGCGACCTCGAACCGGAAGCCGCCGCCTTGATGCTGGCGGGGGGATTCCGGCTTCTCGTCTCCCTCTGGAATCTGAGGGGCCACAATTTCGACCTGATCGCGCGAACGAGATCCTACCTAGAATCGGCGATAAAGGTCTTGAAAGGCTGACGCCGGGAATCGCCGAGGGCGGCGACATGGCGGGACTTGTTTACCCAAATAGCGAGTTATCGATAACTCGCACTACAATAAGGAGCACAGATGAAACCGTTCTACAAATGGGCTTCCCGGCGTCCCGTCGCGGTCTTCCTGGTGGTGCTGGCCCTGGTCGCCGCATCGGGCATCCTGATCCGCTCCCGGATGCGCATGGAGACGGATCTGGACGAATACATGCCCCGGGACCACCCGGCCTTCGTGTTCAGCGACGAGGCGGAGGAGCGGTTCCTGATCCGGGACGCGATCCTGGTGGCGGTTGAACACCCGGAGTCGATCTTCAATCCCGACACCCTGGAAAAACTCATACTCATCGAGGAAGCCCTGGCCGGGTTTGACGAGATCGAGGAGTCGGACATCCGTTCCCTCCACACGGCGGAGAACATCCTGGGAACCGAGGACGGCCTGGACGTCCGGGATTTCTATACTGACGCACCGGAAGACCAGGCCGCCTGCGACCGGATCCGGGACGACGTACGCGCCAACGAGATGGTCCGGGGCCGCCTGGTATCCTCCGACGAGCGCGCGGCTCTCGTCCTGGTGGACCTGGCGGACGGGGAATTCTCGCGGGACCTCTACGACAAGATCCTGGCCCTGGCGGAACAGTTCGAGGGACCGGAGACCATCCACGTCGCGGGGCGCCCCATCGTGGAGGGGACCATGGCCATCCTGGGTCCCAAGGACATGGCCCGTATGGGTCCCCTGGTGATCCTGGTGATCGCCGCGACCCTGTTTGTCGTGCTCCGAAGCCTGCTCCGGACTCTCATCTCCCTGTCCGTCGTCCTGGTCAGCACGGTTTGGACCTTCGGCCTCATGGTTCTCCTGGGCATCCCCGTGTACACGGTCACTATCATGATTCCCGTGATGCTGATCGCCATCGGGGTCGCCTACGCCATCCATATCTACAACCAGATCGATTACTTCACCCGGGAGCATCCCGGCTCGACCCGGGAGGAAATCGCCGAGAACGCGATCGACGTCATCTGGAATCCTGTCCTCTTCGCGGGACTCACCACGATGGCAGGCTTCGTCTCCCTGACCACCTCCCAGGTGTATCCGGTCAAGTATTTCGGCCTGTTCGCCGCCTTCGGCGTGCTCGCGGCCCTGCTCCTATCCATGCTCCTGGTTCCGGCGGGCATCGTCCTGTTCGGAGCGGGAACGCCCCGGGCAAAGCCGACCCAGAGCGGGTCGGCGGCCGCGGGCTCCGGCGGGTTCGGCGCCCGGTTCGCGGACGCCATCCTTAAGCGGCCGAAGGCCGTGCTCGGAATCAGCCTTCTCGTGATCGTCCTCGCGATCTTCGGCATTACCCGGGTATGGATCAACACCAGTTTCCTGGACAATTTCGAGCGGGACAGCGACATCGTACGGACCGACGCCTTCATGAACGCCCGGTTCGGCGGAACCTCCACGCTAAACGTCATCCTGGAAGCCCGGGACGCCGACGCCTTCAAGGATCCCGCCCTCCTCCGGCTCATGCTGGAAATCCAGAAGAGCGTCAAAACCCGGGACAAGGTCGGCGACTCGGTATCCATCGCGGATTACCTGGCGCGCATGAACAAGGTGATGCACGAGGATCGGGAAGAATTCGACACCGTGCCGGAGAGCCGCGAGATGACGGCCCAGTACCTGCTTCTCTACGAAATGTCCGGGGATCCGGAAAATCTCTGGAAGGTGGTGGACAACGAGTACAGATCCGCCAACATGATCGTACAGCTGAAGAGCGACGACTCCCGGACCACAACGAACGTCGTTTCCTTCCTCGACGGGTACGCGGACCGTCTCGCCGAGTACGGCGTCACGGCGCGGTACGCCGGATCGGGCTACAAAAGCCTCGTGTTTTCCGGCCTCATCCTCCAGGGGCAGATCAGCAGCCTGGGGCTCTCGGTCCTCATCGTCTTCCTGCTCGTGAGCCTCATGTTCCACAGCCTGCTGCTCGGCCTTGTCGGCACGATACCGGTGGTGATTTCCATAGCCGTCAATTTCGGGAGCATGGGACTGTTGAACCTGCCCCTCACGACCTCGACGGCCCTCATCTCCAGCATCGCCGTCGGCATCGGGGTGGATTACGCCATCCACTTCATCGAACGCTACCGGGAACGGATGAAGGAGGGCCATGCCGCCCCGGAGGCCGGCCGCTTCGCGATGGGCCTCACCGGTAGAGCCGTGTTCCTCAACGCGGCGATCGTCATCGCGGGGTTCCTGGTGCTCCTGTTCTCGGTCTTCCCGCCGAACCGGCAGGTCGGCGCCCTGGTTTCGCTCAACATGGTCACGGCCTTCGCGGGAACCGTGACGATCATGTTCCTCGTGCTGAGGAACTTCCATACCTCGATCAAGGAGAAGAACAAATGAACGCCCACGCAAACCGTGTCCTGATCCTGACCGCGACCCTCTTCGCCGCCGTTGCCCTGCACGCCGCCGAACCCTCGGGAACGGAGATCATGCAGGCCGTCTACGACCGTCCCCAAGGAAAGGATGTCCAGGGAACCCTCACGATGACCCTCGTGGATTCCAAGGGAAAGGAGCGGGTCCGCTCCCTCCGGCAGGTCACGGGCACCTTCGCCTCCGGGGAAAAGAAGCTCATGGTCTTCCTGGGCCCCGCGGACGTCCGGGGGACGTCCTTCATGAACTGGAGCTACGAAGAGGCCGGCCGGAGCGACGACCAGTGGATCTACCTGCCCGCCCTCAAACGGGTCAAACGGATCTCCTCCGAGGGACGGGGGGATTCCTTCATGGGCTCCGACTTCACCTACGACGATCTGGGCGACCGGCATCCCTCCGAGGACGAACACCGGGTGACCGGAAGCGAATCGATCGCGGGAGAGGACTGCTGGATCGTGGAAAGCGTCCCCCGGGACCCTAAGGACCTGTACTCCCGCACCGTGACCTGGGTGTCCAAGAAGACCATGGTCGGAGTGAAACGGGAGTATTACGACCACCGCGGCGCCCTTCTCAAGACGCTGACGATCTCCAAGCTGGAATCCATTTCCGGCGTCTGGGTGATCCTGAAGACGGAAATGCGGAACGTCCAGAAGAACACGAGCACCCGGATCGAATTCTCGGAGGTCAAGGTGAACTCCGGGATCCCGGAGGACGAGTTCACCGAGCGGGCCATGACCCGGGGGCTATGATGAAAAGCCGTGTACTATGGACCCTTGCAGCCGTCTTCCTCGCGGCGGCGAACCTTGCGGGACAGGAGGGCGCCGCGGTAAACGGATACGCGCGGACCAAGGCGGGTGCCCTCCTGGAGGACGCCTCCCTCTTCCTCTCGGAGACGACCCTGGACCTCCGCCTGTCCTACCGGAGCGGGGACGCCGGATTCTTCGCGAACCCCGTGCTGTACGAACGGGAGGGCCAGACGGAAGAGCCGGTCCTTCGGGAAGCCTACATGGATTTCCGGGGGGAGTCCTTCGACCTCCGTCTGGGCAAACAGCAGATCATCTGGGGCAAGGGGGACGGAGTGTTCATAACCGACATCGTGTCTCCCAAGGACCTGTCCCGGTTCCTGGTCCCCGATTTCGAGGAGATCCGGGGCGCCGTGACGGGGGCGTGCCTGGACCTCTACCTCGGGTCTCATGCCCTGGAACTCGTATGGCTGCCCGCTTTCACCCCGGGGACCGCTCCCGCCGCCGGATCCCTCTGGGCCCCTGCCCTGCCCTTCCCCGTGACGCCGACCTTCGAATCCGTAGTTTCGCCCGGATTCTCCCTGGACAACGGGGAATACTTCGCCCGGTATTCCTTCCTGGGCGAATCCTTCGACCTTGCGTTGATGGGGGGATGGTTCTGGAACGATACCCCGGGCTACACGGTGACCGACAAGACCTTCGTACCGGGTGTCGGCATTACCGCCTTGACCGTGCGGCCCGAGTACTATCGTACCGCCGCCGCGGGATACGCCGCGTCGGGCGCCATGGGACCCGTGATCCTGAAATCCGAAGGCGCCTTCTACGGGCTCCGGCGGTATCAGGGAAACCCCATGATCTACCCGGACGGTTACGCTGAAAAGTATTCCCTTCAGTACATGGCCGGAGCGGACGCCTCCGCGGCCGGATTTACCTTCGGAATCCAGTTCATACAGGATCTGATCCTGGACCACGATCCGGACCTGGTCGATCCGGAGCTCAAGACCACGATGACCTTCGTTGCGACCCGGACCTTCCTGCGGGATACCCTGACCGCGGAGGTGTTCACCTACATGGGTCTCGATCCCCTGAACGCACTAGTTAAGCCGAAGGTTACCTGGGACGCGACGGACGCCCTGGAATTCTTCCTGGGGGCCTACCTCTTCCTGGGGGACGAGGGGGATTTCGGCCGGTACGACTCGAACGACGGGGTCTACCTGGGGGCCAAGTTCAGCTTCTGACCCGGAAACCGCAGGGCCCGCCGACCGCCCGGTTCCCGCTTGCTACTTCCCGGTCCGGACTGCGATACTCTCCTGAGATTGCGAGGAGGCGCTCATGGAATCGGACATCCGGCTCGAACCGAGCATAGAGGAGTGGCGGGAACAGCGCGGCAGGCTCAACGAGACGGTGATGGCCATGGCCGGACTCGAGATCAAGCGCTTTTTCAGCCTGGACGGGCAGACCTATCGGCCGGGGGCCCTGGACGCCAAGACCAAGGAATTCCTGGGCCTCGTCGCCTCCCTGGTGCTCCGCTGCGACGACTGCATCCTCTACCACACGATCCGCTGCAAGGAGGAAGGCGCGACCACGGAGGAGTTCCAAGAAGCTTGCACGGTCGGCCTGTTCGTGGGAGGCTCGATCGTGAACCCCCGCCTAGGGCGTTACCGTGAAGACCAGCTCCCCGATTCGCTTCCAGGACGCCTCGTCCCAGGAGGGTGAATCCCGATCCCGGATATACAGGGTCACGCGATACGGGCCCGGGGAACGCGGATCCAGGGGGAACACCGTGTCGCCGGGATTGTTCACATACTTGTTGTTCCGGCCCGCGGCGGCCTCCCCGGTCCCGCTGCCGTCGGGATTCCGCAGTGCATACCCGAAGACGTACAGAGGCATTCCGCCCGAGTTCAGGAAGGCGGATTGGGGCGGGCCGGCCAGGCGGGCCCCGAAGATCTCCCCCCGGGCGTAGCCCTCCCGGATCTCGGCCAGACTGAAGGAGGCCCGGACCGCGACCGGACGGGTCTCCACGTCGTAGGTCCCCGGGCCCGAGGGCGACTGCCGGAAAAGTCCGATGCCCCAGTCCCGCAGGGTCCAGGATCCGTGGGTGAACGGCGGGACGGAGAAGGGGGAGCCCGCCCCGGATCCCCCGGGGACGGCCGCCTTCGATCCGTCCGAGAAGTTTAGGACGTACTCCCGGGAGGCCCGCTCGACCTTGGCTGCGTTGTCGAACAGGACGGTCCGGATTTTCCAGGCCCCGAAGGACGGAGCGGCCTTGTTCGGGCTCAGGTCGAAGAAGAGGCCGGGCAGGACGAAGCTCGTGTCCGCGTACCCCTGAAGGTCGAAACCGTATTGGGTGTCCCAGGCGATGCTTCCGTCGGGCCTCAGGACCTGGACACGGAGATAATAGTCGAAATTGCCGTAGGCGTTCAGGAAGCCTTCCCGTCGGGTCCGCATCCAGAACCGGACGTTCCTCTGCTCCCCTCCGCCCCGGGTGAAGGCCCACTCCCGGACGGCCGGATCCATCCCGGCCTCCAGGATGGGAGGATCCACCGCGAACGCGGGCGCGAAGGACAACCCCAGGATCAGCGGAAGGACGGTGAACATCCTCATAGTAAGCCTCCGTGCCTCCATTCTATCACGGGAACGGGGATCGGCCGGATACGGCGAGGCCGAGCGGGCGCCCTATATCGCCTTGACCTTCCGGCACTCCTCCTCCAGGGCCTCGAAACCCTCGGAGAGGACACGTTCCAGGATGCGGACCGAGACGGGGTAGACGGCGGTCTCCAGGAGTTCCCGCTCGGTCTTGGAGAAGTCCGAGAGGACATAGCCCGCGACGTCGTCATGGTCGGGCCGCCCGATCCCGATACGGAATCGGAGGAAGTCCGGGGTCGAGAGGCGGTCCCGGATGGACCGCAGGCCGTTGTGACCGCCCAGGCCCCCGGCGCGCTTCAGGCCCACCGTACCCAAGGGCAGTTCCAACTCGTCGTGGACCACCAGGAGCTCCCCGGGCTCGACGCGGTGGAACCGCATGAGCTCCGCGACGCTGTCCCCGGAGAGGTTCATGAAGGTCTCGGGGGTCAAGAGGAACACGCGGCCGGAGGGGGTATCCAGGGACGCCCAGCGGCCCTTGTACCCCCGCTCCCAGCGTAGGGAGGGATGGGCCGGAAGGCGCTCCAGGACCTGCCAGGCGACGTTGTGACGGTTGTTCCGGTACTGCCGTCCGTGATTGCCCAGGAAGGCGTAGAGTCGGACCATCCGGAAGCTCCTTCGGATCGGGGGATCGGTTGCGGCCGCAGCGGAAGTCGCGCCGGCCCGCGCGGCCCGGCCCCGGATTGGACATCCGGGACCGGGGGATAGTACAATGCGGAACCGTCCCTGGACAAGCGAGGAGCCCCATGACCCCCACCCGTTTCGTGAGAACCCTCCGGTCCGAACGCTTCGCGGACCTCGACTGCGCCGTCCTCGAATACCGCTCCCGGGATGGTTCCACGGACGTCGAGCCGCGGATGACCCTCCTAGAGGAGCTTCCCCTGATCGAACTCGTCCGCCTGGCTGACGGACCCGCAGGAGGGCGGCCGACGGCCGGTCCCGGCAATCCGGCTGGTGACGCGGCCTTCGACCTGCGCGGCGCCTTCGTCTTCGCCAACGGCTGGCAGTCCTGGTCCCCGGGCTGGGAGCTCGCCCCGGGGGAGCGGATGGAACGGGCCCGCTTCGTCGGACGGCTCAACGTCTTTACGGACCACCCGGGCCTCGTGCCCCGGCGCGGGGAGGTCCTGGCGAGTTTCCTGGGCTACCTCCGGTCCGGGGGCGAGTACCTGGCCCTGGCTTCCCTCCCGGAGGGCGGTCCGCCTTTGTCCTTCCTCTTCCGGCGGCGGGAAGGAACGGTCTCTCTCCTGGCCTATGCCGAGGGCCACCGCTTCCGGGCCGGGGACCTGGCGGCCCGGATCCTGGTCGTCCGCGCCCGCTCCTGGTTCGCCCTCAAGGACGTCCTGCGGGAGGCCTACGCGCCCTACGACCTATTCTCCCGCCTCGCCTTCCTGGGAGCCCCCGGGGAGCCCCTGGTGCCCGGGGGCTACGAGTCCTGGTACAACCACTACGCGGACATCGACGAGGGCCTCATCCTGGCGGACCTGCGGAACCTGGCGGGGAACGGCAACCTCATCGACCGGCTCTACATCCGACCGGGCAAGCCCACGGTCTTCCAGGTAGACGACGGCTGGGAGCGGACCGTGGGGGACTGGAGGGTGAACGAAGCCCGCTTCCCCCGGGGCATGAAGGACCTGGCCGGACGGATCGAGGAGGCGGGCTTCATCCCGGGGCTCTGGCTGGCTCCCTTCCTGGTGACCCGCTTCGCACCCCTGTACCGGGAAAAGCCCGAGTGGCTCCTCCGGGACGAGCGCGGCCGCCCCGTGGCGGCCGGCTGGATCCCCGCCTGGGGGCACGATTTCTACTGTCTGGATCTCTCGATCCCGGAGGTCCTGGACTATCTTACGGGTATCTTCGACCGGGCGGTGAACGAATGGGGCTACCGCTACCTGAAACTGGATTTCCTGTACGCGGGCATGCTCCGGGGAAGTCGCCGGAACGGAGACCCCGCCTGGATCCACTACCGGAAGGCCCTGGAACGTCTCACCTCGATCCGGAACCGGAGGAACGGCAAGCCCGTGGCCTACCTGGGCTGCGGCGCCCCCTTCGAAGCCTCCTTCGAGTTCCTGCCCCTGATGCGGATCGGGGCGGACACCCGGGAGGATTGGGACTGGGCCCAGGCCCGGTTCCTCCGCCACCCCGGACGGCCCTCCGCCTGGATCTCGATGAAGGACACCATCGGACGGGCCCTCTGGGACGGGACGGTCTTCCTGAACGATCCCGACGTGGTCTTCTGCCGTACCCGCCGCATGCGCCTTTCCGAAACCGAAAAAGAGCTCGTGGCCCTGACGGCCCGGATCTTCGCCTCCCAGGTGATGTTCTCCGACGACACCGCGGACTTCGAGCCCGCGACCGAGGGGGCCTTCACGGAGCGGATCGCGGAGCTGTACGGACGTATATCCGGCCGGGAGTTCCGCCCCGAACGCGTCCCGGGCTTCCGGGACGTCTACACCGCCCGTAGCCGGGACGGCCGGTCCGCGGCGGTCCTCAACCTCTCCGACTCGGACGCCGTGGTTCCGGGCTCCTGGCCCGCGGACAAGGCGGTCCTGGCCCGGTTCCGGAGCGAAGGCGGCCGGACGGTGTTCGCCCCCCGTTCCATCAGCCTCTTCGACGGACTGGAGGAAGCATGAAGCGCACGGTCTACGTGATCGGCCACAAGAACCCGGACACCGATTCCGTCGTCTCCGCCCTGGGCTACGCCCGTCTCAAGCGGGAGCTCGGGATGGCCGAGGCGACGGCAGCCCGGGCCGGGATGATCAACCCCCAGACGGAATACGTGCTGTCGCGCTTCAAGGTCGAAGTCCCCGCCTTCGTCCCCGACCTGGTCCCCAAGGCGGAGTACTACCTGGACGACGCCGCGGTGACCGTCCCGGCGGGCACCCCCCTCTGGGACGCCCTGGCCCTGATGGAGGAGCACGGCCGGACCGCCCTGCCCATCGTGGACGGCCAGGGGCGCTACCGGGCCACCCTCCACTACTCCGCCTTCGCCCGCAACATCCTCAAGAAGATCAATCCCCGGAAGAAGGCCGTGATCCCCACCAGCGTGGGGAGGATGGCCGCCACCATCAAGGCCCAGGTGGTGACCTCCTTCGATCCCGAGACGGAGTTCAAGGCCCGGATCCTGGTGGCCGCCCTGGAGACCGAATCCTTCAAGCGCCACCTGGACGGGGAGGCCCGGGAGAACTGCATCGTCATCGTGGGAGACCGGGCGGACGTCCAGCGCTACGTCCTGGAGTCGAAGGCCCGGGTCCTGATCGTCACGAACGGCGCCGTCCTGGACCGGTCCCTCAAGGAGATCGCGGAGCGCAACCGGGTGTCCGTCCTGCTCTCGCCCTACGACACCAGCTCCACGGCCCTCCTGGTCATCTACTCGACCCCCGTGGAGACCATGGGGGACGAGGGCCTGAAGCCTGTGCGCCTGGATTCCCCCCTGCGGAACCTGCGGAGCCCCCTGGCGGAGAGCCCCAGTCGTTCGGTCCCCGTCACGGACGAGGAGGGCCGGGTGGCCGGCATGTTCACCGAGGGGGACCTCCTCCGGGACCCGAAGGTGGAGCTGATCCTGGTGGACCACAACGAGCTGGGCCAGGCCGTGGAGGGGGCGGAGAACTACCGGATCCTGGAAGTGATCGACCACCACCGCATCGGCTCCTTCTCGACCCGGTTCCCGATCACCTTCATCAACCGGGTGGTGGGCTCCACCAGCACCATCGTGGCGGGGATGTACCGGGAGCACCGGATACCCCTGCCCAAGCCGATCGCCTCCATCCTCCTGTGCGGCATCCTCTCGGACACCCTGGTCCTGCGATCCGTGACCACCACGGAGACGGACCGGGAGACCGCCGAGTACCTGGCCGCCATCGCGGACCTGGACATCCCGGCCCTGGGCGCGGACATCCTGGCCGCCTCCAGCGCGGTAAGCTCCAAGCCCGCCCGGGACCTGGTGCGCCTGGACATGAAGACCTACACCGTGACGGACCGGACCTTTTCGGTCTCCCAGGTGGAAGTGGACTCCCCCGAGGACCTCCTGGCCCGCCGGGAGGAGGTGCTCCGGGAGCTGGCCGCCCTCCGGTCCGAGGGAGGCCGATACCTGTCGGCCCTGATGGTCACGGACATCACGGAGCTCTCCTCCTACCTCTTCTTGTCGGCGGACAAGGAGTTCGAGAGCCTGGTGAAGTACCCCGAGGAGGAGGACCACGTCTACCGCCTCAAGGACATCCTCTCCCGGAAGAAGCAGCTGGTCCCGGTGCTCCTGGAGCTGGCGGAAAAGGCCCTGGGGGCCTAACCGAGTGTTGAAATGCTTCGAGTATTTCAACAACCTGCTAGACCCGCGTCGAAGGAACCCGGCCGGAATCTTTTCTTGACGGACCCGGGACCCCGGGTATACTGGTACTTCCCATGAAGCTGCTGGTATTCGTCTTGAACAAGGAAGAGCTCCTCGACCGGGTCCTGGAAGCCTACATGGAGGCCGGGATCACCGGCGCCACGATCCTGGATTCCGAGGGAATGGGGCACTTCCTGGTCTACGAGGTCCCCCTCTTCGCGGACTTCAAGGACTTCCTGAAGGGGCACAAGCCCTACAACAAGACCATCCTCTCCGTGGTCCCCGACGAGAGCGCCATCCCCCGGGTGGTGCGCCTGATCGACAAGGTCTGCGGCGGCTTCCGGAATTCCAACACGGGCATCCTGTTCACGGTGCCCGTGGATTTCGCCGTGGGCCTGCTGGAACAGAATCCCCCGGGACCCGAGGAGACGCCGTCATGACGGACCTCAGCCCCTTCTTCACCCCCCAGACCGTGGTCCTGGATTTTTCCGCCCGCAAGAAGGGGGACGTACTCCGGAAGGTTTCCCAGATGCTCGCCGGGCCGGGCACGGGGAAGGCCGATTCCCTGGAGGACGCCCTCCAGCGTCGGGAGATCCTGTGTTCCACGGGCCTCGGCGAAGGAGTCGCGGCCCCCCACGTCCTCCTGCCGGGCCTCGAAAAGACCTCCCTGGCCTTCCTCCGGCTCCGGGACCCGGTGGATTGGAGAAGCCCCGACGGAATCCCCGTCCGGCTGGTCTTCGCCCTGGCCGGTCCCGCTGAGGACCCTGCCGCCCACCTCCAGATCCTGTCCCGGCTGACCCGGCTCCTCCGGGAACCGGACTTCCGCGAAACCGTGGCCGCCGCCGCATCCGGCGAGGAGGTCGCATCCGCCTTCCGGCGGACCGAGGAGGAATAGGGCATGACACCCCGGACCAAATGGGACCTCGTGCGCTTCGTCTCCACCTTCTCGGTCCTCCTGGCCTCCTGGCTGCTCTTCGCGGGCCCCCCGGACGCCTACTCCATCGCCGCCGGGACCCTCTCCGCGGCGGTCCTGGCGGCCCTGACCTACCGGTTCTTCCTGGACGACCACGAGGCCGGGGCCCGCCACCTGATACCGAACCCCCTGCTCCTGCTCCTGTACCTGCCGTACATACTGTTCCGGATCTACGCGGCCAGCTTCATCCTCGTCTACGACATGATAGCGGGAAGGATGAACCCCCGGATCGTCCACTTCCGGACCCGCCTGCGCTCGGACCTGGCCCGGGTCGTCCTGTGCTCCTCCGTCACCCTGACCCCCGGCACCATCGCCGTCCTGATCGACGAGGACCACCTGCTGGTGCACTGGTTCAACGCCGAGTCCGGCCACTCCGGACGGGCCCGGCGGGAGATCGCGGAGTCCATGGAGCGGTTCCTGGGAAGGATCTGGTCGTGATGCCCTGGGATTTCGTCCTCTGGTTCTTCCTGGGTTCCCTGGTCCTGGGCCTGGTGCGCCTGGTCATCGGCCCTTCCACGGCGGACCGCCTGGTGGGCCTGAACCTGGTGGCCGGGCAGGTCCTGGCCCTGCTCGTGCTCCTGGCGGTCAAGGAGGACGTGGCCCTGTACCTCGACGTGGCCCTGGCCTACGACATATTCGGATTCCTGGGCATCCTGGCCATCGTGAAGTACTTCACGAAACGGAGGGCGTCATGAACCCGGCCTACTGGATGGAATTGATCCTGATCTTCCTGGGGATGGGCTTCGCCCTGATCGGGAACCTCGGGGTCTTCCTCATGCCCGATCCCTACACCCGGCTCCAGGCTTCCGCGACCTGTTCCACCACCAGCGTGATCTCCGTCATCCTGGCGGCGATGGTCTCCTCGGGGTTCTCCCCCACCACGGGCAAGCTGGCCATCATCCTCCTCTATTTCCTGGTTTCCAGCCCCGTGGCCACGACCATCATCGCCCGGTATGCCTGGGAGTCCGGGATCGTCCCCTGGCGCAGGCCCAAGAGAAGGCTTGGAAAAGGAGGATCCCCATGATCGAGGCCTCCCTCGTCCTGATGCTCCTGGTCGCGATCCTCTCCCTGGCGGCCCGGGACCTCCTAGCCACGATCGTGCTCCTGGCGGTATTCAGCCTCCTGTGCGCCGTGGTTTTCTACTACCTGCACGCCCCGGACGTGGCCATCACCGAGGCCGCCGTGGGCGCCGGGGTCTCCACCCTGATCCTGGTCTGGGCGGTCCGCCGCACCGCCCGCGGGGAGGAAGGATGAGGACCCTGCGGCGCGTCCTGGAACTCCTTCCCTTCCTGGCCCTGGCCGTGGCGGTCATCCTTCCCCTGGCCGTGATGCCCCCGGCCCCGACGGCCTTGCGGGACTACTGCGTGGAACGGGGGATCGCCGAGACCGGGGCACCCAATCTGGTCAGCGCCATCTACCTGGGCTGGCGCGCCTACGACACCCTGGGGGAAACCATCGTCCTCCTGCTGGCCGTGACGGGCGCCCTCTACCTACTGGGAGGCCGGGAATGAGGAAAACCGACGCCCTCTCCGTGATAACCGGCAAGCTGGGTCCCTTGGTCCTGGTGTTCGGGGCCTACCTGATAGCCTTCGGCCACGTCTCCCCGGGGGGCGGGTTCCAGGGAGGGGTCGTCCTGGCCAGCGGGGTCCTCCTCCTGGCCATCGGCCGCGGCACGGACACCGTGCTCGCCCTCCTGACCCCCCGGCTCCTGGCCCGGATCGAGGCCTCCGCCTTCGCCCTGCTCCTGGTGACCGGACTTGCGGGCATGCTGGCGGGCAAGGGATTCTTCGGGAACTTCCTGACCGCCGGCGGCCCGGCGGGCCCGGTCGGATTCATCATCGCCCTGAACGTGCTGATCGGGGTGAAGGTCGGGGCCGGGGTGGCCTACCTCTGCCTGATCCTGCTGAAGGACTCGGACCGATGATCCCCCGTCTGCTGTGCGGAGCCATCCTCCTGACCGGGCTCGCGGGGCTCGTCTGGAACCGCAACCTGATCAAGAAGGTGGCGGCCCTCTCGGTCATGAACAGCGCGGTCATCCTGCTCTTCGTCCTGGGCGGGTCCGAGACGGGGATACGGTCTCCCATCCTGACGGGGACCGACCTGCCCGTCGTGGATCCCCTGCCCCAGGCCCTCATGCTCACGGCCATCGTCGTGGGCGTCGCGGTCACCGCCCTGGCCCTGGTGCTGGCGGTCCGCCTGCACGAGCGCTTCGGCACCCTGGATTCCCGGGAGATCGAGGAGAGGATACGGGATGAGCCCTGAGCGGCTGGCCCTGTGGATCGCCCTCCTGCCCCTCCTGGCCGCCGCCCTGCCCCTCCTGGAGAAGGCCTTCGGGCGGCCCCGGACCGAAGCCGGTCCGGCGAGCGACCTGGGCGCCCTCCTCGGCCTGGCCGGACCGCTGGCCGTCCTGGCCCTGCTCTACCCCGCCGTGACGGACGGGGGGATCGTCCACCTGACCCTGGGCGAGTGGTCCCCGTCGATCGGCATCCGGTATCGCCTGGACGGCCCGGCCTGGTTCGCCTCTGCCTTCACGGCGGTCGTGTCCCTGTGCGCGGGGCTCTACGCCCGGGCCCGGGGAGGGTATTCCCCCACCTTCTGGTTCCTCTTCCTCCTGTGCCACTGGTCCCTGCAGTCCGCCCTGCTGGCCGCGGACTTCTTCCACCTCTTCGTCTGCCTGGAGCTCATGGCCCTGACCTCCTACGTCCTGATCGCCTACAAGAAGGAGAGCGCGGCCCTCTTCGCGAGCTTCAACTACTTGATGGTGTCCACCGCCGCCATCGTCTTCTATCTCTTCGGGCTGTACCTGCTGTACGGAGCCTCGGGCACCCTGTCCATCGAGGAGGCCGGCCGCGTCCTGGCCTCGGCGAGACCTCGGGAGCGGGGCCTCGCGGCCCTGGGCCTGGCCTTCCTGGCCGGGGGCCTGGGGGTGCGGACCGCCTTCCTGCCCTTCCACGGCTGGCTACCGGACGCCCACGCCAGCGCCCCGCATCCCGTATCCGCCCTCCTGTCGGGGGCCATGATCAAGGTGAGCTTCTTCGCCCAGTGGCGCATCCTTTCCCTGGCGGAGTTCCCGATGCTGCGGGAGAGCTTCCTCTGGCTGGGGGCGGCCGGGGCGTGCGCGGGCGTGGTATTGGCCCTCTGCCAGTCCGACGCCAAGCGCCTCCTGGCCTGGCATTCGGTCAGCCAGGTGGGCTACGTCCTGGCCGCCTTCGGGGCCGGGAGCCCCGCGGGCCTCCTGGCGGCGGGCCTGCACGCCGCGGCCCACGGCCTGTTCAAGAGCCTTCTGTTCCTCTCCGTGGGGAGCGCGGCGGACGCCGCGGGATCCCGGAACGCGTACCGCATGGCGGGGGCTTTCCGGGGCCTGCCGGAGGCGGCTGCGGGATTCGTCTTCGGCGCCTTGTCCATCGCGGCCCTGCCCCCCTTCATCGGGGCGGTGAGCAAGGACCTCGTGGCCTACGCCGCGGGAGGCGGCCTGCCGGGAGCCCTCCTCCTGGCGGCCTCCGTGGGCACCGCGGCCTCCTTCTCCAAGCTGGGCATCCTCTTCTTCTCGGCGCCGGAACCGGGATCCCGGACCCCGGCCCTTTCCGCCGTAGAACTGGGAAGGCTCCGGGCGGCCCTCCGCCGGGGAGCCCTGCCCCTGGCGGCCCTCTGCCTGGGCACGGGCCTCGCCGCTCCGGCCCTGGTGCCCGCCGCGGCCGGGCTCCTGGCGCCGGGATATACCGCGGCCTTCGCCTTTTCCCTTTCCGGGGCCGCGAAGAGCCTGGGGATCGCGGCGGCCGGCTTCGCCGCGGCCCGGGCGGTCCTCTCCCCCCGGGGCCGGGCCCTGGCCCACCGGTTCGAGCGCCTGGGTACCGGATCCGAAACCACCCTGACCCTGACCCTCCTGGGCCTTGCCCTCCTGGCGGCCCTGGGCGGCTGGGCGGGGCGGGGAATCCCGGGGTAGCCCACGATGACCGCACCGGGTCCCGAGGTGACGGCCGTTCTGGTCGTGTTCCTGGCCCCCCTCGCGGCCAGTCTGGGTCCCCTGGTTTCCAAGGCCTTCCTGGACCCCGGTCTCCGAGGCGGCTGGGCGGCTCGAGCCATCCCGGCGGTCTGCCTCGTTCTGGGTCTCCTGGCGTCCCCGGCGGCCCTGATCCGCCTCCATGCCGCGGTGACCGGCGGCGGAACCGTGGCCTTCGCCCTGGGTCTGCCCTCTCCCCTGGCCATCCGGTACCTCCTGGACGGCCCCGCCTGGCTGGCCTGCGCCCTGATCGCGGCGATCGGGCTGTGCGCGGGCCTGTACGGCCTGGTCTCGGGGGGATATTCCCCGGCGTTCTGGTTCTTTTTCCTCGTGGCCCTCTCGGCCCTCTACGCCTGCGTCCTGACCGCGGACCTCTTCAACCTCTTCGTGAGCCTGGAACTCCTGGCCCTCTGCTCCTACGTTCTCATCGCCTACAAAAGGACACCCGCGTCCCTCTGGGCGTCCTATTCCTACCTGGTGACCTCCACGGTGGCCGTGGTGTTCTACCTGCTGGGACTCTACTTCCTGTACGGGTACGCCGGAACCCTGTCCATCCCGGAGGCGGCCGCGTCCATCCAGTCGCTGGGTCCGGTCCCTCCCCGGGATCTCCGGATGGCCCTCGGGTTCCTGACCGTGGCCCTGGGGGTACGGAGCGCCTACGCTCCCTTCCACGCCTGGCTTCCCGAGGCCCACGCCTCGGCCCCCCACCCCGTCTCGGCCCTCCTGTCCGGGGCCACCCTGGCGGCGGGGTATTTCGCCCTGGGCCGGATCCTGTCGCTCCTGGACGTCCCCGCCCTGCGGGAGGGTCTGCTCTGGGCCGGTGCCCTGACGGCCCTGACGGGAGGCCTGTTCGCGGTCGCCCAGCGGGATGCCAAACGCCTCCTGGCCTGGTCCAGCGTGGGACAGGCCGGGCTCTGCCTGGCGGCCTTGGCCTCGGGCTCCTTCGCGGCCGGGGCCCTGCACGCCCTGGCCCACGGGGCGGCCAAGGCCCTGCTCTTCCTGTCGGTGGGCCGGGCGGCGGACGAGGCGGGGAGTCGGGACCTCGGCATCCTCCAGGGACGGGCCGGCCTCGGCCCCTCCCTGGGTATCCTGATCGGGGCAGCCTCCCTGGCGGGCCTGCCGCCCCTGGCCGGCTGGGCCTCCAAATCCCTGGCGGGCTACGCGGCGGGCGGCGGCGCGGCCGGGATGATCCTTGCCGCCGCCTCCGTCCTTTCCGCGGCCGCGGCCTTCCGGGTCCTCCCGCTCCTCGTAATCTTCCGCCTCTCCGGAGGTCCGCGGGAAGGGTCCCCCGCGCCGTCGGGTCCCGGAGACATCCGGAACCTCGCCGTCGTTCTGACGGGGCTCCTGCCCCTGGCCGTCCTGTGCGTCGCCGGGGGTCTGCCCGGCATTCCGGCGGCCGCGGCGTCCCTGGCCGATTCGGGGGCCGGCCCCCTCGGCATCCCGGCGTTCGGATGGCCCGCCCTGGCCAAGGCTCTGCCGACTCTGGGCGCGGCCGCGGTTATAGCGGCGGCCGCCGGAACGCGGCCCGCGAGGAGGATCCTGGATCTTTGGGAACGGAGGGGCACCGGCGCGGACGCCGCCCTCAGCCTGCTCCTGGCGGGGGCGGCCGCGGCCGCGCTTTCCGGACTGCTCTAACTTTTTGCCTTCCGGGTCTGCACGTCGAAGATGACGGCCGCCACGAGGACGGCGCCCCGGATGATGTACTGCAGGGAGATGTCCGTGCCCAGGAGGTTCATCCCGCTGGTCAGGGACATGTAGACGATGGCTCCCACGATGGAACCCGTCACCTTGCCCACCCCGCCCGCGGCGGAAACGCCGCCGATGTAGGCCGCCGCGATGGCGTCCAGCTCGAAGAGGGTGCCCGCGGTGGTGGTGGCCGACTGCAGACGGGACGCGAAGAGGACCCCCGAAAGCCCACAGAGCATCCCCATGGACCCGAAGACGGTCAGGGTGATCTTCTTGACGCTGACCCCCGAGAGCTCCGCGGCCTCCGGGTTGCCGCCCACCGCGTAGATGTGCCGTCCCAGGACCGTTCGGGTGGTCACGAAGTTGTAGATGAGGGCCACGACGATGACGATGGCCAGGGTCCAGGACATCCCGTTGTACCCCGCCACGACCCAGGTGATCAGGGACAGGACTACGGAGAGGAAGAGCTGCTTCAGGGCGAACATGTCCCCGGGCAGGACTTCGAGCCCGTACTTCTGGCGGCTGGCGCGCTCCTGGAAAGCCCGGACATTGAGCCACACGATGGCCAGGATGCCCAGGAGGAGGGTCAGCTTGTGGAGCTCGGGCAGGAAGGCCGTGTCCGCGGGCAGGATGTCCGGGATGTAGCCGTTGCCGATGGCGTTGAAGTCCTCGTTGGGGATGATGATCGTGCCGGTCTTGAGGGTGACCGTGAGGAGGGCCCCCCGGTAGATCAGCCAGCCCGCCAGGGAGGCCACGAAGGCGGGGATCCCCACCCCCGCCACCAGGTATCCGGTCAACAGCCCCGCCAGGGTCCCCAAAACCAGGACGATCAGGATGGCGATCCAGGTGGAGACTCCCCAGGCGGTCATCGCGATGGCCGCCACGGCTCCCAGGAAGCCCGAGAGGAAGCCGATGGACAGGTCGATGTGCCGGATCACGATGACCAGGGTGATCCCGATGGCCAGGATCGCGATGTACCCCGTCTGGTTCAGCAGGTTTGCGATGTTCCGGGAGGAGATGAAGATTCCCTGGGTGGCGATCGTGAAGATCCCCATGATCACCACGAGGGCGATGTACATGCCGTATTCGCGAATGTTGCTCCGCAGGGCGGAGCGCAAGTCCTTGAGTATCACCGTTCCCTCCTCAGCTCGTCGCCAGCCGCATGATCTTCTCCTGGTCCGCTTCCTCCACCGGAAGCTCTCCGGTGATCCGGCCCGTGGAGACGATGTAGACGCGGTCGCTCATGCCCAGCACCTCGGGCAGCTCCGATGAAATCATGACGATGCTCATGCCCTCGGCCACCAGCTTGTTCATCAGGGTGTAGATCTCGTACTTGGCCCCCACGTCGATGCCCCGGGTGGGCTCGTCCAGGATCAGGACCTTGGGCCGTACGAAGAGCCACTTGGCTACCGAGACCTTCTGCTGGTTCCCCCCGGAGAGGTTCAGGACCTTCTGGTCGATGCTGGGGGTCTTGATGGACAGGGCGGAACGGTAATCCTCCGCCACCTTGGTCTCGGCGTTGCCGTCCACCACCCCCCGGGCCGCCAGGGCCCGTAGATTGGCCAGGGTGATGTTCTGCTTGACGTCCTGGATCAGGATGAGCCCGTTCCGCTTGCGGTCCTCGCTGGCGTAGGCGACCCCCGCGTCGATGGCCGCCCGGGGATCCCCGAAGCGGACGGGCCTGCCCTCCACCAGGAGCTCGCCCTCCACCCGGTACCCGTCGGGGTTGCCGAAGACGCTCCGGGCCAGCTCCGTGCGGCCGGAACCCATGAGTCCCGCGAAGCCCACGATCTCCCCGCGGCGGACCGTGAAGTTCACGTCCTTCAGGACCGTGCGCCCCAGGCCGTGGGAATAGACCGTCCAGTTCCGGGCCTCCAGGACCACGTCCCCGAATTTCTTCGAGGTGCGCTTGGGATAGACGTCGTCGATCTCCCGGCCGACCATGTGCTGGATGAGGATCCCTTCGGACACCTCCCCCTTGCCGGCGTCCAGGGTGCGGACCGTGCGACCGTCCCGAAGGACGGTGACCGTGTCCGCGATGCGGATGACCTCCTTGAGCTTGTGGGAGATCATGATGCAGGTGACCCCGTCCCGCCTGAGGCCCCGCAGGATGTCCAGGAGGTTGTCGCAGTCGTCCTCGTTGAGCGCCGCGGTGGGCTCGTCCAGGATCAGGAGCTTCACGTCCCGGCTCAGGGCCTTGGCGATCTCCACGAGTTGCTGCTTCCCGACTCCCAGGTCCCTCACCTTCGTGGAGGGATCCAGCTGGAGCCGGACCTTGGCCAGCATCTCCGTGGCCTTCTTGATGGTTCCGTTCAAGTCCACGGTCACCCCGGACCGCAGTTCGTGGCCCAGAAGGATATTGTCGTATACCGTCATGTCCGGGACCAGGGCCAGTTCCTGGTAGATGATGCCGATCCCGGCCCGCTCGCTGTCCGCGATGCCCCGGAACCGCTGGGGCGATCCGGAAAGGAGGATCTCCCCCTCGTAGGATCCGTGGGGATAGACTCCCGAGAGGACCTTCATCAGGGTGGACTTGCCCGCCCCGTTCTCCCCCACCAGGCAGTGGATCTCCCCCCGGGCCACCCGGAAGCTCACGTCGCTCAGGGCCCGCACCCCGGGAAAGGTCTTGGTGATGTTCCTCATCTCGAGGATGGGTTCGCTCATCTTCCGGCCTCCGTTCGGGATCCGCACTCCGTCCGCGGAAGAGGGCGCCGACGGCCGGGCCGCCGACGCCCTCCGGGCGTTTCATGCTAGGTTCTTATTATAGTCCCTTGAAGTCGGAAGCGGGATAGTAGCCGGAGTCGACGATGGCGGCCTTCACGTTCGCCTTGGTGACCGTGGTCGTGGCCGACGGCTTGGCGGGGATTTCCGCCCGGCCGTTGTTGTAGGACTTGGTCTTCGCGGGAGTCCCGCCCTTGAGGTAGGCGACGGCCGCGGCGATCGCGTCGGCGGCCAGGACCCGGACGTCCTTGAGGACCGTCATGGACTGCTTGCCGTCGATGATGTACTGCACGGAGGCCTTTTCCGCGTCCTGGCCGGTGATCCAGTACTTGGTCACGGCCCGGTCCACGGCGAAGGCGTCCGCGATGGCGCGGGCGGTGCCGTCGTTCGGGGCGCAGATGAAGACCTCGCCCTTCATGGCTCCGGTGGCCCGGGTCAGGTCGGCCTCGGCCTTGCTCTTGGCGGTGTTGAAGTCCCAGTTGGTCGTGACCTGGCCGATGATCTTGCCCATCTCCTCACGGGAGAGCTTGGCCTTCTTGCTCTGGGCCACGGCCTCGGTGGAGTTGCGGACCACGAAGGTTCCGTCCGCGATCTTGGGCTGGAGCTTGTTCCAGGCGCCCTCGAAGAAGAGGAAGGCGTTGTTGTCCGAGGCCGCGCCGGCGTACAGGTAGAGGTTGAGTCCCTTGCGGGTCCCCGCCTGGCTGACCAGGAAGTCGCCCCAGGCCTCGCCCACGGCCACGGAGTCGAAGGTTACGTAGTAGTCCACGCTGGCGGTTCCGGTGATCAGGCGGTCGTAGGAGATGACCTTCACACCCGCTTTCCGGGCGGCGTCCGCGGCGGCGGCCGCGGCGGCGGAATCCTGCGGGCAGATGATCAGGACCTTGATCCCCTTGGTGATCAGGGACTCGACGTTGGCCTTCTCCTTGGCGGAGTCCCCCTGGGAGAAGAGGATCTCCACGTTGTACCCGGCCTTGGCCAGGGCGTCCTTGAACCGGGCCTCGTCCTGGAGCCAGCGCGGCTCGTCCTTGGTCGGAAGTACGATGCCCACGGGCAGGCTCCCCGCCTGGGCCACCGCGGAGACGACGATGCCCGCCAGGAACAGGACGGCGGACAGGATGGCGACGATACGCTTCATACAAACCCCCTTACTGCGACTCGCGGCCGACGGGCCGCTGGCCTACAGTATCCGGGGCTTTTTACGATCGGTCTTCAGGAATGTTCCGGCGAAATTCCGCCCTGCCGGGATTTCTTGGATTCCCGGAGCCCTGCTAGCACTCGGGCTCGGCGAATGGTGGAAAAATCCAGATCGGGCCGGCCCCCGCCCCCCGCGCGGACAGCCTACCTCCGGACCTTCCTGTACACGTCTGCGGAGGAGTGGAACCCGTCCTTGATCACCGTCGCGTCCAGGAGATCCCGGGTGACCAGGATGGGCTCCAGCCGGACGTAGGGCACCTCGTACTTCCCGTCGTTGATCACGGCGTCCGTCCGGATCTCCTCGCCCCGGGCCAGCATGACCGCGTAGCCCGCGGCCTTGAGGGCCAGGCGGTCGATGGGCTTGTAGACCGTGGCGAACTGGACCCCCTCGGCGATGCGCTGGCAGGCCGCCAGCTCCGCGTCCTGGCCGGCGATTTTCACGTTCCCCATGAGCCGGTTTTCCGAGAGGACCGAGATGGCCGCCTCGGCCAGCATGTCGTTCCCCGCCACCACCGCGTCGATGCCCCGGTCGTGCTGGACGATCTTTTCCAGGGCCGACTTGACCTCCTCGCTGTCCCAGGTCCCGGGCCAGATCTCCCCCACGATGCGCACCGCCCCGGAGGCTTCCAGGGGATCCAGGACCCCCCGGATCCCGGCGTTCAGCATCAGGGCGTTGTTGTCCGACCGGGCCCCGTTGATGATCACGAACCCTCCCCGGGGCACGGCCCGGGACACGGACTCCGCCA
This sequence comes from Spirochaetota bacterium, assembly GCA_022703505.1. Taxonomy (GTDB): domain Bacteria; phylum Spirochaetota; class Spirochaetia; order Treponematales; family UBA12059; genus JAAYUR01. The sequence goes on from JAKLDN010000005.1 coordinate 258,191, forward strand.
TCAGGCGGCCCACCATCACATTGTCGAAAGAGACGTAGAGGTCCACGTTCGCGTTCCGCACCAGCCGGTCGTAGCTCAGGACCCGGATGCCCCGGGCCCGGATCTCGGAGATCACCGAGGATAGCCGGTCCGCGTCGTTGGGCACCACCACCAGGACGTGGATGCCCGCGTCCGCGAGGTCCCGGATCTGCCGTTCCTGCACCGCGTGGTCCTGGTCCGCCACGCGGAGCAGGACGTCCGCGCCGAGCTCCCGGGCGGAGCGGATGAAGATCTCCGCGTCCCGTTTCCACCGCTCCACGACCAGGGAATCCAGGGAAAAGCCGATCAAGGGCGCCTGCCCCGGTTCCGCCCTCCGCGGAGCGGGCCTGCAGGACACCAGCGGAAGCGTGGCGGACAGGAGGGCGGCCGCGAGGACAAGGGCGCGCCGGGATCGGTCAGGGTTCCGCATCGGGTTCCTCCCTGGGGTCGGACGCGAAGGCCGAGGGGGTGTACCCCGTGACCTTCTTGAAGAGCCGGGCGAAGTAGTTGGGGTCCGGATAGCCGCAGACCGCGCTCACGAGCTTAACGGAGGCTCCGGGCTGGATGAGGAGTTCCTTGGCCCGTTCGATCCGGACCTCCGTCAGGAAATCCGAGAAGCCGCGGCCCGTCTCCTCCACGAAGAGCCGGGAAAGGCGGCCCGGGGACAGGAGTACTTCCGCGGCCGCGGACTCCAGGGATATCTGCCGGGCATAGTTCTCGCGGATGTACGCCGCGGCACGGGCCACCGGGACGGACCACCGGGGCGCCTTTTCAGCGGCCGCGGCAAGGGCGGGCATCCGGGCGCGGGCCGCCTCGGCCAGTCCCTCCGCCCCCGGAGCCGCGCGCAGATCCTCCAGGTCCTGAAGGCGGGCCGCCTCCGCGGAACCGAGGAACCCGCGCCGTTCGAAGTCCCGGTAGGCTTCGGAGAAGAGCCCGATCAGTCGGTACCGCTGCCCCGGGGACGGCTCCGCGCGGCCCCGGAAACCTTCCAGGATGCGGTCCAGGGCCTGACGGGCCCGGTCGGGATCCCCGGAAGCGAGGGTTTCCAGGAATGTCCGCTCGTCCTCCGCCCGCGCCTCGGCCGGCATGTCGGGGGCTTCGGGACCGGGTTCTCCGCCCGGGGAGCCCAGGCCCAGGGACTCCCGGTAGGCCCGGACCCAGGCCGACGGAGCCTCGGCCAGGGGGGCGGGGCCCGCGAACCCGAGACGGAGCGATCCCCGACCCGGCTCGATCCCCGGGGACTGCCCGAGGGTCTCCCGGAACGCGGCGGCCTCCTTGGCCTCCTGATCCGGGTCTTCGATCGGCAGCAGGACGATCGACAGTCCCCCCCGAAGGGGGCCCGCCAAAGCCCGGGTCTTGTAGCGGATCGCCTGGCGGAAGGACTCGTAGAGCCCGCGGATGTCGGACCGGCGGTCCGGGGAACCCGGGGGCGGCAGGAAGGCCGCCGCCGCGACCTCGGCTCGGGTTCCCCGTATCCCGAGGGTGGCCCGGTAGGGCTCCGGGTCGAACTCCGCGCCGTCCCCGGACCGGATCGCGTCCAGGAAGGCCTCCTCCACGAAGGACCGCAGGCGCTCCTCCCGCTCCCGGTGCTCCATCTCCCTCCGCTCCAGCTCGAACCTGCGGTCCGCGAAGGCCGAGGCCGCCCGGAGGGCCGCGGCCAGCTTGTCCCGGGACACGGGCTTGAGGAGGTAGTCCAGGACCCCCAGCTCCATGGCTTCCCGGGCTATGTCGAATCGCTCGTAGGCGGTGACCAGGATGAAGACGCAGGGGAGGCCCCGGGCCCGGATCTCCCGGACCGCGTCCAGGCCCGAGATCCCGGGCATCCAGACGTCCATGAGGACGATGTCCGGGGCCAGGGCCGCGGCCTTCTCCACGGCGTCCCGGCCGGAGGAGGCGTTTCCGACCACGCTGAACTCGGCGGACAGGTCCCTTCGGACCATGAGCTCGATGGTCTCCACCACCGGGCGCTCGTCGTCCACCACCAGCACGCGCTTCACGGGACCACCCCCTCCAGGGGCAGTCGGATCCGGACCGCCGTCCCGGCCCCCTCCGAGGACTCCACGTCCACCCGGCCCCTTCCCTCGGTGGCCAGGGTGACCCGGCGGATGACGTTCCGAAGCCCGATCCCGGCCCGGGGATCCCCCTCCCCGGCCGGTTCGCCCAGGATCCGCTCCCTCTCGGCGGGACTCATCCCTCCGCCGGAGTCCTCAACCGAAAGGACGGCTTCCCGGCCTTCCACCCGGGCGGAGACCCGGACGGTTCCGCCCTCCTCCCGGTCCCGAAGCCCGTGCCCCACGGCGTTTTCCACCAGGGGCTGGAGGACCAGGGCGGGGGTCTCGACACTCAGGGCCCGGTCGTCCGCCTCCACCTCGAACCGGTACCGTTCCCCGAAGCGGAGGCGCAGGAGCCAGATGTACAGGCGCACGCACTCGAGCTCGTCCGAGACCCGGACGGACCGGGAGGGGGGCTTCAGGGCGTATCGGATGAAGGCCGCGAGGTTCTCCATGAAGTCCCCGGTCCGGTCCGCCCCCTCCGAGAGGGCCAGCTGCTGACCCGCCGCCAGGGTGTTGAAGAGGAAGTGGGGGTTGATCTGGGTCTGGAGGGCCAGGAGCTCCGCGTCCTTGAGCTTGTGGTCCATGTCCAGGAGCCGGACCCGCTCCTCCATGAGGCTCCGCTCCAGCTCCGCCTTGGCCCTCTGCTCCTCGAAGGCGCGGCGCACGGACTCGCGCATGCTGGCGAAGGAGGCGGCCATGACCCCGATCTCGTCCGGCCGGCCCGGGGGCGGAAGGTCGTGGTCGTAGTCGCCCCGGCCCAGGGCCTCGGCGGCCCGGGCCAGCTCGGCCAGGGGTTCGGTCAGCCGGAAGGAAAAGCTCACCAGGATGGCCATGCCCATCAGGGTTGCGAAGACCACCAGGACCGCGTTGGATACCAGGACCGAGGTGACCCGGGAGTTGAAGCCCGAGAAGGCCGCCAGGGAGTCGGAGATGAAGACCCCCTCGATCCGGTCGATCAGGAACATGACCAGGTCCAGGGTACGCTCGGCGCTCTCGAAACGCTCCGTGTAGGCCGCCACGTCCCGGCCCCGCTTGGACGCCACGGAGGCCTCCGCGTCGGCCAGGAAGGAATCCAGAAGGCCCGCCAGGTCCCGCTCCAGGAGGAGGACCTCGTCCGCCCGGATCTCCCGGTTGAGGCGGCGGGCGTCCTCGGAGAGCCGGGTGGAGTACTTGATGTAGTCCTTGAGGGCATCGGAGCTCTTCGTGGACAAGTACACCGTCAGGCTCGCCTCGGTGCGCCCCAGGGAGTCCCGGATGTCCTCCATGAGGCGGTTGTTCCGGAAGAGGATCTCCACGCTCCGGGCCAGCCCCACCGAGGCCAGGCCCGCGTAGAGGACCGCGGAGGCCACGATCAGGAGGACCAGGGCCGAATTGAGGATGATCTTGCCCCGGACGCCGGCCCGTCTCACGGGGACCTCCCCTCGGCGGTACGCACGTAGAACCCCGCCTCCACGGGTCCCGCGGGGGCGCCCCCGTCCTTGATGCGGGCGAAGGCGAGCACCGCCTCCCTGCCGATCCACTTGGAGTCCCGGACGATGGAGGCCGTCACCACCCCCTTCTCGATGTACCGGAGGATCTCGGGAGTCTCGTCCGCCCCGACCACCAGGATGCTTCCCACCCGGTTGAGGTCGACGATCACCTGGGCCACGCCCATGGTGTCCCGGGAGTTGGCGCAGAAGATCGCGTTGATCGAGGGGTCCGCCCCCAGCATGGCCGAGGCCGCCTCCTCCCCCGCCAGGGTGCCCGGCCGGGCACGGGTCAGGGCGGACACCCGGGCCCCCGGAAAGGCCTGTATGGAGGCGGACACGCCCCGGAAGAGGGGTTCCTCCTCCTCGGGGCCCGCGCCGCCGGCGGGGAGGATGACCCCGATCCGGGCGGAAGCCCCCAGGGCCGCGCAGATGCGGCGCCCCCCCTCGAAGCCCTGGAGCAGGGAGGCGGAGCCGATGAAGCCCGGGGGCTCTCCCTCCGGAACATCCGTGCCCACGGGCACGAACACGACCCCCCTCCGTAAGGCCGCCTCGGCGCGGCGCAAGACCGGCTCGCCCCGGGGGGAGTACATGATGAGCCCGTCCACGCCGGCGCCCAGGGCGATCTCGAAGAACCGTTCCGAATCCGCGGGGGAGGAGGCCGCATACCGGAAAACCTGTACCGCCGAATCCGTTTCCTGGGCCCCCGAGCGGACCCCCTCGGCGAGGCCCGAGAAGAAGGAATCGTCGTCGTCCGGAATGACCAGGACCAGGTGGTACCGGGCCTTGGGGATCCTGGAGGTCTCCCGGAAGACGCCCCCGGCGAAGGCCCTCCGGCTCTGGTCCACCAGGCGCGCGTTCATGAGGATGGCTCCCAGGAAGGCGGCCCCGAAGAGGGCGGCCAGGATCCACGCGGCGCGTTTCATCGGGGACAGTATACAGGACACGGACGACGGGAGCCAGGACGCGGGCACCCGGTCCCCCGGGACCCGATCACTTGTTCACCTCCCGGAACACGAACTCCGCCACCTCGTACGCCCCGTAGCCCGCGGCCCCGAAGGACACGGATCCCCTGCGCAGGACGGCTCCCGAAGCGCGCTGTTCCAAGGAGAACTCCGCGCCGGATCCGGAGAGGCGCAGGCGGAGCTCGAAGATCCGGTCTCCGGCCCCGGGTTCCGTCTCAAGGCCGAGCTTTGCCAGGCGCCGGAGCAGGGAACGGACGGTCCGGCCGTCCGCGTCCGGGGATGCTTCCAGGACCAGGACCGCGGGCAGGGAGAAGCCCCGCCGGGGTAGGGCGCCGGGGTTCAGGATCCAGAGGCGCTCGAGGACGGACCGGAGCTCGGCCTTCCGGCCCCTGCGGGCCAGGATCTCCGCCAGGCCTCCCAGGCCTTCCTCCGTCAGGTCCCGCTCCCACGCGGGATCCAGGGTCGCCAGGGCCGCCTCGACGGCCCGGGGATTCCGCGCCAGCAGGGCCGCTTCCAGGTCGTTGGAAGGCCGGGCTTCCGGCACCCAGGCTTCCTCCAGGGCCCGGGCCCTGCCCAGGTACCGGGCGGCCCGGCGCGGGTATCCCCGGAAGGCGAGGTAGGCGTGGACCGCGGCGGGAAGCTCCGCCCCCTCCCGGGCGTAGGCCTCCGCCACTGCCCGGGCGTACTTCCGGAAGAGGCCCTCGTGCCAGGCCGCGCGAAGGGATTCGACGGCGCGGCTCGCCCAGGATGCGGCCCCGTCCCGGAGATCCCGCTTCGGCCGCGCCTTCTCGACCCGGGCCCGGCCCCGGTGGATCTCCGACAGCAGTTCGTGGAGGTCCATGGCGAAGCTGTCGGGATCCGTACCGAAGCTGGCCATCCAGGGGTGGTCCTCCAGGTCCGCGACCTCCCGGACCCAGGCCAGGGCCTCGTCCAGCCGGCCCGCCGCAAGGGCCGACTCCGCCAGGCCGAGACGTGCCAGGGGGGTCGTGTCCACTCCGAAGGCGCTGGCGAAGTCCGCCTGGGCCGCGTCCAGTTCCATCCGCCGGAGCCGGAGCTCCCCCCGGGCCAGATAGCCGGAAGACCGCGACTCCGCCAGCAGCGACCGGTCCGCCGCCTCCAGGGCCCGGGCCCAAAGCCGGAATCGGGACTCCAGGAGGGACAGGTTGTACAGGGCCACCGCCGTGAACCTCGAGTAGCCCTCCGCCCGGGCCCCCGCGATGGCTTCCTCGTACCGCCTTCGGGACTCTTCGTATTCGAAGAGCTCAGCCCGGAGAGTCCCCAGGGTCATGGAAAATCCGATGTCCGGTCCCAGGCGCCGCTCGGCGTCCTCCAGGAGGGCGATCCCCTCATTCAGGCGGTGGGTCTTGAAGAGCATCCACCCGAGATCCCCGACGGCCCGGGTGCTTCCGGGATCCAGGTCCAGGAGCCTCCGCAGGTAGCGGATGGAATCCTCCTCCCGGTTCAGGTACCCGTAGGAATCCGCGATCCGCTGGAGGGTGCCCGTGTCGGCCGGGTCCAGGCTCTCCGCGGCCAGGTACTCGTCCAGGGCCAGGGCGTGGAGGGACCGGTCCGTGTAGAGGTCCCCCAGGAGGACCGCCGGGCGGGGATCCCCGGGAAAGAGCGAGCGGGCCCGGCGCAGTATCGCCGCGGCTCCGCCGTAGTCCCCCGCCTCCGCGGCTGCGGCGGCTTCGGCCTCCAGGGCTTGCAGGTCCGGCGCCTGGGCGGAGGCCGCGGCGGCGAAGGACGCCGCCAGGAAGACCGCCAGGACCCGCGCCGGGATGCCGGGTTTCCGCCTCCTCCTCTCCGTCATCTCCGCCCTCCCCGCCGGCCCGGACCCCCCGGCAGGGGCCGCAGGCCACGGCGCAGGTCCAGGAAGGCCAATACCCGTCGCGGCGCGGGGATCCCCGACCGGACTCGGCCGCGGAAGCCCCGGATCCGGGCCTCCAGGTCCCGGACCTCCTCGGAGTTCGGGGCGGGATCGTGGACCGCCCTCTCCCAGTCCCGGGCGAGCCCTTCCAGGTCTTCCGCCGAAGTGCCGCGGCCCTCCCGGTCCAGGCGCCCCGCGAAATCCACGATCGACTCCCCCCGGGACCGGTGCTTCCCGGCCGAGGACAGGGCATCCTCCAAGGACTCCCAGGCCGCCAGGAGCCTTCCGCGGCGGTCCTTGAGGAGGCCGAGGCGCAGGGCCCGGATCCCTCGGCCCAGGACGGCCAGGGCCAGCCACAGCCCGGGGGCCAGGAGCCAGGACCGCCGAAGAACCCAGGCGGCCGCCCGCCGGAGATCCCAGGCGGGGCGCCGGTCCGAGGCGGGCCCCGGGCCTTCCGGGGTCGCCGCCTCCCGGGCACCCCGGAGGATCTCCCGCAGGAGGCCTTCCAGCAAGGCCGGGTCCGTGCCCCTGGATTCCTCGAAGCTCTCCCCCGGGGCGGGCTCTCGGCTGGTGGGGTCGAAGGCGATCCAGCCGTACTCCCCGAACCAGACCTCCGTCCAGGCGTGGGCCATGTCCGCCCGGACGGGGTGGAACTCCAGGACCGCCGTGTCGGGGTCCAGGAAGAAGCCCGCCGCCACCCGGGCCGGGATCCCCAGGGACCGGAGCATCACGGTCATCGAGAAGGCGAAGTACGAGCAGTACCCCTTCCGGCTCCGGAAGAGGAAGTGGGACAGCTGGTTCCCGTCCGGGGCCGCCCCGGGTTTCAGGGAGTAGCGGTAGTTCTCCCGGAGGTAGGAAAGCACCGCCGTCACCCGGTCGTACGGGGTCGCGGCCTCCGCCGTCACCTCCTCGGCCAGGGCCCGGATCCGCGGGTCGTCCCCCCACCGGGTATACCGGTCTCGGTCGGATTCGGAGAGGGCGAAGGCCGGGGGGGTTCGGGCCGGATCGAAGTCCCCGAGGAGGAGGGAGAGGGCCGGCACCGCCGCCCGTGAGCTCAGGGCGTACGCGGAGGCGAAGGAGGAGCCCGGCTCCAGCTTCCAGGGAACGACGGATACCGGGGCGTCCACCCCCAGCAGGGCCCCGGGCTCGAGGTTGAGGATCCAGTACTCCTGCTCCAGGGATTGCCGGCCCTCCCAGGGCGGGACCTCCCAGGAGCCGGGTTCCCGGGGCAGTATTTCGGGGATCCCTTCATCCCCGGGGCCGGGCCGGAACCCGCCCCGGCGGTCGTACTCCGAGAGCACGAAGCGCCGCACCAGGACGTTCGGGTCCACGGGATCCTTCCGGGCGATCAGGACCAGGTCGTCGGAGAGGGAGATCTCCGTCTCCAGCTTGAGGTACCGGGCCAGGTCGAAGCGGAACAGGGTCGGCTTCAAGAGGCCCCCGCCCCGGGAGGCCGCCCCCTCGGAGTACCGGCCCAGGAGGGCCAGGAGGACCAGGGCCAGGGCGGCGAACAGGACCGCCAACCGGAACGGGAAGCCCGGACTCCTGCCCGAGCCCCGGGGCGCGAGGAGGGCCAGGACGGCCAGGCTCAGGAAGAGCAGGGCCGCGGCGACCGCGGCCAAAAGGCTGGGGTGGGAGTACAGAGTGACCCGGAACCCTCCCTGGGACGCGAAGAGGAGGGCCAGGAGGGCGAGGTTCAGCCCGGCCTCGAAGACCGCGAAGGACCGGTTCCGCTCCGCCGCGTCCGAGGCGACGACGCTCCAGATCCACAGCGGCAGGAGGGGACGGAAGGTCTCGTCGAAGGCCGGGAAGAGACCGTCCGTTCCGAGACCCGGAAGGATCGCGCCGGCGATCCCGAAGGCCGCGAAGAACGCGAGCCGGAGGGCGAAGGGCAGGACTCCGGCCGCGGCCAGGCGGACCCAGGGCCGCAGGCGGGTACGACCCAGAAGAACCCCCGCGGCGCTCAAGAGCAGGCAGAGCCCCAGGGCCCGGGGCAGGGATACCAGGTCCGCCAGGAGGAGCCGGGCCTGGTATGTCAGGAGGAGGAGGGCCAGGGTACGGAAGATCCGGGCCGGGACGGACAGAACCCTAGAGGACCCGGACATCGAAGCCCCCCGCCCCCGATAGAACCCGGGTCTCCCGATCCAGGGCCGTCCGGAACGCGGCCCGGAGGGCGCGCCCGGTCTCCGGGCCATGCCCGGGAGCGCGCGGCACCCCCGAAGCGCCGGACTTCGCCGGCCGGCCGTCCGGGACCAGGAAGAACCGGGCCCAGAAGCCGGCGGGTCCGGTTTCGGGGAGGTCCGGGATGATCAGGACCGTGTCGAAGCCCGCCGCCTTCCGCTCCGCCAGCACGGCCCCGCGGCGAACGGCCCCGGGAGCGCCGAACACCGCGAGGGGGTCGGGACCCGGATTCACTGCCCCCGCCCCGTCGGCGTCCCAGGCCAGGTCCGCCAGCCAGTACAACCTGCCCGGGGGATCCGGGGGGGCGTCGGGAGAGCCCGGCGCGGAGAGCCGGACCTCCAAGCCCCGGTCCTCCAGGTACCGGGCGTAGCCCAGGGCCGCGGATACGATCCTGTCCAGGTAGTAGTCCCCGGCCTCGCCGGCCAGCCAGGCCGGGCGCTCCGTGTCCAGGAGGATCCTGACGGTCTTGCGGGGCGGAGGGGAGAGGTCTCCGGGACGCACGAAGAGGTCCCCGAAGCGGGCGTAAAGCTTCCAGTGGAGGCGCCGCGGGTCGTCCCCGGGCAGGTAGGGCCGGGAGTCGAAGCGGTCCTCCCCCCGTATCCTCCGGTCCGAAACGTCGGCCCGCTGTCCCCCCGATCCCCGGGGGACGGCCGCGGCGGCGGCCGAGGGCTCCGGGAGCGCGGCGGTCTCCAGGATTCCGGGCAGTTCCCGGCGGGAGTGCCAGAACCCGAAGGCGTCCCCCGCGACCGCGGCGGCCCGGCCCCGGTACACCCCCCGGGCCAGAGGGCCGGAAGGCGGGAATCCCGCCGCCCCGGACGAGCCGGGCGCGGGCAGGGCCGCGGCGGCTTCGGCGTGCCGCCCCTGCCGGCTCCCGCACCGCAGCTCCACCCAGGCCGAGATCCCCGGTGCCCGGGGAAGGGGCACTCCGCGGTTCTCGATCCGGAAGAGGGCCCGCAGGTCCGGATCCCCGTCCCGGGACGGGGGCGAAAGGCTCGGCCGGAGGGCCTCGGGGTCGGCGCCCAGGGCCCGGTCCCGCCGGCGTCCTTCCAGGAGTACTCCGGCCAGGGAGGCCAGGACCGCCGCGGCAAGGCCCGCCCCGGAGATCAGGGCGCCCAGCTCGGACCTCAGGATTCCGGCGGCCAGGAGCCCCGTGGACAAGAGCGAGAAGCCCAGCCCGCGGCGCGTGAGGCGCGGTCCCGCGCCCGGAACGCTTCGGCGTCTTCCGCGCGCCTCGGGATTCCGCATGGCCCGCCTAGGTCCTTCGGAGGGGATCCGTCCGGGCGGCCGCCTCCTCCCGGAGCCATCGGGCCGCGTCGAACCCGGGATCCCGGGTCCGGAGCCGGTGGGCCAACACCGGGGCGGCCAGGTCCACGATGTCCTGGGGGACCACGAAGCCCCGGCCCTCCTGCAGGGCCCGGGCACGCGCCGCGGCCAGAAGGCCCAGGGCCGCCCGGGGAGACGCCCCCAGGAGGATACCCGGGTGCGAGCGGGTCACGGAGACCAGGTCCGCCAGGGAGCCCATGAGTCCCGGATCCGCCCAGACCGCCCGGGCGGTCCGGCGGACGAACAGGAGCTCCTCCACGGAGCGTCGGGGGGAAAGTCCGGTCAGCACATTGACCGAGGGGTCGTCCCGGAGGATGGAGATCTCCGCGTCCCGGTCGGGATACCCCAGGGAGACCCTCATCAGGAAACGGTCCAGCTGGGCGGCCGGCAGGGGGTAGGTTCCCTCGGTCTCCACGGGATTCTGGGTGGCGGCCACGAAGAAGAACTCCGGCAGGGGGCGGGTCGCCTCCGCGGTGGTGACCTGGCCCTCGGCCATGGCCTCCAGGAGGGCGGACTGGACCTTGGGAGGGGTGCGGTTGAGCTCGTCCGCCAGGAGGACGTTGGCGAAGACGGGACCCGGGTGGAAGACGAAGGCCCGGGCGTCGGGGTCGAAGACGTCCACCCCCGTCACGTCGTAAGGAAGGAGGTCCGGGGTGCACTGGAGGCGGCGGAAGAGGGCGGGGGAGTCGGGATCCCGGGAGAGCAGGGCCGCGAAGGTCTTGGCCGCGGTGGTCTTCCCGAGGCCCGGAAGGTCCTCCACCAGGAGGTGTCCCCCCGCGGCGGCGCAGGCCAGGAAGTCCCGCACGAAGCCGTCCTTGCCCCGGAGGACCGTGCCCATCCCGGCGGCCAGGTCCGCCAGGATCTCCGCCGAGGCGCGCACGTCCAGGACCGACGGCGTCTCTCCCCCGATTTGGTTCATGGATCCACTATAGCACGGCCCGGGGAGGGGCACAAACGCGGCCGCCCCGGCGGAGGCACCGGAGGAAGCGGGGGCGGAAGGCTACAAGGTCTTCCAGGCCTCCTCGACGTTCCGGGAGAACCAGCGGAAGACGGCCTCCGCCCGATTCCCGAAGGAGTCCTCCAGCTTTCCCCGCACCCCGGGTACCACCGCGGCCCGTGCGCTGGACACGGCCCAGAACAGGATCCCCTCGTCGGTGTTCAGGACCAGCACCCGGACCTTCAGGGCCCCGGGAGCGGCCATGGGTACGAACTTGTAGTACATCCGGGTGAGGTTGACGGATTCCAGGAGGACCCCGTCAGGAGCGGTCCGATAGTCCAGGCGGTTCAGGTTCCCCCCGAAGGAGAGGTCCTTCTGCCAGACCGTGAAGGTCTCAGCCGGCGGCACGACCGAGACCCGCTGGTCGGGCACCCGGGTGCGGTCCTCCAGGGAGACGACCCGCCAGGACTCCTCGTAGAAGAGACGCATGGTGTTGCGGCTGGCGGACCAGTACTCGATGCCCTGGAGGGTCCCGACGGCCCGGAGGACGTTGTAGACCGTCAGGAGTTCCGTCGCGGGGGCGGCGGAGCGCGGTTTTTTCCATAGGTAGAGCGCCTCCACGACCACGTCCGGCCCCTCCGCCCGCAGGTCGGACTGGACCCCTGCGGCCAGGGGGTGGGAGGGCGACCAGGCGACGGCGGCCTCCCGACCGGTGGAGGAGCGGCGGAGTTCCTCCCCGCGGATCAGGACGGCGGCACGGTCCGCGGGCACGCGGGCGGCCAAGGGGTCCGCGGCCAGGGGCAGGACGGCCGCGAAAAAGGCTAGGGCGGCGATGGCCGCGGGGGACGGGGTTCCGGTCCGCATGGTGTCACTCCTGGATGTAGATCCGGCGGCCGCTTCCTGCCGCCTCGAAGGGGAATATACCGCGGAACGGGGCGCTTCGCCTTCCCCGGCACGGGCCCGGGTCCGCTATGCAAAAACCTCGTTAGAATTGTATAAGGTTCCTGATCGATCCCCGAATTTCTAACGCGGGAGCACCCATGACCGTCGTCACCCTGACCTTGGAAATGATTGGCGCCCTGGGATTATTCCTGTACGGGATGAAGGTCCTGTCGGACGGGATCCAACGCGCCGCCGGGGACCGCCTGAAGGGCGCCCTGAACCAGATGACCCGGAGCCCCCTGGCCGCGGTCCTGACGGGCCTCGGCGTGACGTCCCTGGTCCAGTCCTCCTCGGCCACCACGGTCATGGTCGTCTCCTTCGTGAACGCGGGGCTCCTCTCCCTGATCCAGGCCGTGGGCGTCATCATGGGGGCCAACATCGGCACCACCGTGACCGCCTGGATCGTCTCCCTGGTGGGCTTCAAGTTCAAGATCACCCTCCTGGCCGTCCCCCTGGTCGGGGTGGGCTTCATCCTAACCACGTACCTGAAGACCCGGAACAAGTCCCTGCGGAGCTACGGGGACGCCCTGATCGGCTTCGGGATCCTCTTCATCGGCCTGGACTTCCTCTCCCACACCCTGCCCAAACCCAGCCCCGAGGTCCTTCATTTCCTGGCCCGGTTCTCCGGCCTGGGCCTGGTCTCGGTCCTGATCAGCGTCCTGGTGGGCACGATCCTGACGGTCCTGGTCCACTCCTCCAGCGCCTCCACCGCCATCGTGATCACCCTGGCCCTGGAGGGGGTCGTGGACTTCCGGATGGCCGCGGGCCTGGTCCTGGGCTGCAACATCGGGACCACCATCGACGCCTTCCTGGCCTCCCTGGCCGCCCGGGTCCACGCCCGAAGGGCCGCCTGGGCGCACATCCTGTTCAACGTCGCCGGCACAGTCTGGGCCGTGATCCTCTTCAATCCCTTCCTGCGCCTGGTGGAGGTCCTGACCCCGGGAGGCACGGAGGGGAACGTGGCGACCCACATCGCCATGCTCCACACGGTGTTCAACGTCGTGAACACCCTGGTCCTCTTCCCCTTCGTGCGGCAGTTCGCCGCCCTCCTGGAGCGCCTTGTCCGGGAGCGGCCGGGCGAGGCCGCCGCCCCGGAACGCCTGCGCTACGTGGCCGGACCCATCATGGACTCCCCGGAGATGAACCTGGTCTACGCCCAGAAGGAGATCGCCGACATGGCCGCCCTGGCCCGGGACATGTTCGTCCGCTTCCGGAACGTCCTGAAGTCCCCGCCGGCGGACCTGGAACCCGAGATCGAGGCCATCGCCGCCCTGGAGGACCGGGCGGACCAGATGCGGGAGGAGCTGACCGGCTTCATCCTGGAGTGCGTGTCCCACGAGATGGGCGAGCGGGCCCGCAGGGACCTGGCCGCCTCCCTGCGGATCGTGGACGACCTGGAGAACATCACGGATGACTCCCTGAGCCTCATGCACCTGATGGACCGGGGGAGGAAGAGAAAGCTTCCCACCGACGCCCTGAAGCTCGAGGAGCTGGGCCCCTACACCCTCCTCGTGGAAAACTTCCTGGGTTTCGTGGTGGCCAACATGAACAAGCACATCTCCGAGGAACAGCTGGCCCAGGCCTCGGAGTACGAGGACCGCATCGACGGGCTCCGGGCCACCTTGAAGAAGAGCGCCCGAAAACGCCTGAAGGCCGGGGCGGACGTGAAGCTCGAGCTCCTCTATATCGACCTGGTCCGGCACGTGGAGAAGATCGGCGACCACGCCTACGGGATCGCCCACGCCCTGCGGGAAATGAGGTAACCATGGCACTTTCGTTCGGCAGGACCCTGATCGTCGACCTGGGCACCCGGAAGGTCCGGATCGAACCGTTGGAGGCTTCGGAGATACGGTCCTACATCGGCGGCTCCGGAATAGGAACCCGGCTGCTTGCGCGCCACGTCCCTCCGGCCGCGGATCCCCTGGGACCGGACAATGCCGTGGTCTTCACCGTCGGACCCTTCTGCGGGACCCCCGTCCCCACCTCGGGCCGGCACCAGGTCCTGGCCAAGAGTCCTCTCACGGGAGTCTTCGGGGAATGCGACGTCGGGGGAGCCTGGGGCTCCGCCTTCCGGGCGACGGGCTTCGACGCGCTTGTGGTCCGGGGAATCTCCGACCGGCCCGTCTCCCTGATCGTGCGGGAGGACGGCGCCTCCCTCGAGGACGCCGGGGACCTCTGGGGCCGGGACACCTTCGAGACCTATGAAACCTATACGTCCCGCATTCCCGGGTCCGAGACGGCCTGCATCGGCCCCGCGGGGGAACGCCTGGTCCGCATCGCCGCGGTCCTCCACGACGGCCGGCATGCCCGGGCCGCGGGCCGCTGCGGGATCGGGGCCGTGATGGGTTCCAAGCGCCTGAAAGCGGTTGTGGCCGCCCCGGCCCACAAGAACCCGCGCCCCGTCCACGACTCCGCGGCCCTGGCGGAGGCCTGCACGGCCTTCGCCCGGGAGATGCCGGGAAAGACCGAGCGCCTGGTGAAGTACGGCACCGCGGGCATCGTCGTGAGCTCCCAGGACCTGGGGGACATCCCGGTCCGCAACTGGAACGAGGGGAGTTTCGGGGACCGGGCCGCGCCCCTGTCCGGCCAGCACCTGGCCGAGAGCGGCCGGCTGAAAAAGCGCTTCTTCTGCGGCCGCTGCCCCATCGGCTGCGGACGCACCGTGGAGCTATCGGACGGTACCCTCGGGGCGGGCCCGGAGTACGAGACGGCGTGCATGTACGGCTCCAACTGCCTGGTGGGCGACCCGGAGGCGGTGATCGCCGCCAACGAGCTGTCCAACCGCCTCGGGATCGACACGATCTCCGCGGGAGCCGCCATAGGCTTCCTCATGGAATCCTTCGAGAAGGGCGAGACCGCCGGGATCGACCTGGGGAGCGTCGTGCCCGCCTGGGGCGACGGAAAAGCCCTGGTGGAGCTCGTGCGGATGATCGGGGAGCGCCGGGGAGCCGGAGAACTCCTCGGAGAGGGTGTCCTCCGGGCCTCCCGGGTCATCGGCAGGCCGGAATACGCCATCCACTCCAAGGGCCTCGAGTTCCCGGCCCACGACCCCCGGGCCTTCAACAGCCTGGCCCTTTCCTACGCCACGAGCAACCGGGGGGCCTGCCACCTCCAGGGCTTCACCTACGTCTTCGAGAAAGCGATCACCCTTCCCGAACGCGGCTTCCCCGCCGCCCAGGACCGGTTCGGGACGGAACGCAAGGCCGAGCTGGTCATCGCCTCCCAGGACCTCATGGGCCTGTTCGACAGCCTGAAGCTCTGCAAGCTGGCCATGAACGGCGGAGTCGGCGCGACCGTCGCCCTGGGGTGGTTGAACCTGGCCACCGGGTGGGACATGGGCATGGAAGAGTTCCTGGCCGCCGGGGAGCGGATCTTCAACCTGAAGCGCGCCTACAACTGCGCCCTGGGGGTCTCCCGGAAGGACGACACCCTGCCGGACCGCATCCGTTTCGTGCCCAAGGGAGGGGGAGCGGGGGACAACCTGCCCCCGGACCTGGACGCCTCCCTGGACGAGTATTACCGGCTCCGGGGCTGGTCCCCGGAGGGCATCCCGAAACCGGAGACCCTGAAGAGGCTGGGGATAGAGTACCCGGGAAAGTCCTAGCTTCGAGTCTATCCGGCTCCGCCCCATCCCCAAACCGTGCCGCCGCCTGCCGAATACCGGCCGCGGCGGTACTTCATTTCCGGGCGGCCTTCCAGGCGTCCAGTTCGGTGAGCCGTTCCGGGGTCAGGGGCGCCGCGCCACCCAGGAGGGCCGTGTACAGGGTCATCTTGGCCGCGGCCTCCAGGACCTCCAGCCGGTCGAAAGCCGAAAGCAGGGTCCGGCCGACGGTCAGGATCCCGTGGTTCTCCAGGATCACCACGTCGGCGACCGCCAGGCGTTCCGCCACGCGGTCGGCCAGGTCCCGGGTCCCCATGAGGGCGTAGGGAGCGACGGCGGGGCGGCCCAGCACCGTGTAGGCCTCCGCCGTCAGGGTGGTGTCGATACCGCCGGGCCGGGCCGCGAAGCTGGTTGCGGTCACCGGATGCGCGTGGACGATGGCCCGGATGTCCGGCCTCGCCCGGTAGGCTGCCAGGTGCATCCCCGTCTCGATGCTGGCCTTGAGGTGCGGTGTCCGGTTTTCTCCGTCCATCGTGATAAGCCCCACCTGGTCCCCGGTGATCCGGCCCTTGTCCAGGGCGGAGGGGGTGACGATCACGTGCGCTTCCCCGACGCGGGCGCTCAGGTTGCCCCCGGAGCAGGTCGTCAGCCCCCGCTCGTAGAGGCGCCGCATGAAGTACGCCAGTTCCTCCCGGGCCTCCCGGCAGGATTCATAGAATTCCTCGTGGTTCATCCGCTCTCCGTGACGAGGCCGTCCGCTACACGGAACTTTCCGCCCGCCGCGGATTTTCCGGACCCCGTCGGATAGAATACTACTATACGCGGCGCTCGAGGAGGAACCATGGCTGACCGGAAGAAACTCGCCTCCCTCAAGAAGAAGCTGGCTCCCAGGAAACCCAAGCCGACCAAGGCGCCCGGAAAGCCGGACCCGAAATTCCTGGACCGCCTATCCAAGGCCCTGCGGGATGAGATCGAGGAAGCCGGACCCTCCGCCGCGAACGCCGCCGCCGCGCGGGCCCGTCCCGCGCCGGAGCCCGCCCCGGAGCAGGACGCCCCGGCGCGCGGACGGGGCCGGGCTTCTGCCGTGGAGGAACCGGTTTCTCTTAGCTCGGGATCGCCTCCGCGGCGGGCCGGAGCCTCGGCCGCGGCGCGCGCCTCCGGCAAGAAGCGGAAGGCGGCCCTGCTCAAGGAACTGAAATCCGTCCTGGAAGAACTGGACGAGGAGGGCCTCGACTTCCTCTTGGAGCAGGCCCACGTCCACCGGTACAACATGGAGGTGGAACGCCTGAACGAGGCGGAGGAACGGCGGGAGGCCGGGAGGGCGGAAGCGGTTTCGATTCGGGCCGGGAAGCGCCCGGCCGCGGGAGGACGGACCGGCCCCCGATCCCCGGCCCTCCGGATCGAGCGATCCCAGGACGGCCAGACCTACCACGTGGTGTCCGCCGGCCGGTACAAGATGTTCTCCGCCGACGAGATGCTGGCCTTGGTCCGGATCGCCCACGCCAATCCGGATGCCGCGGAGGCGGGGAGGGGCCTGCACCGCTGGATGTCCCGGGAGCGGACGGACGCCCTTGCGGACCTGGGCTTCGCGGGCCCCTCGGACCCGGGCCTGGCCGCCCTTGCGGCCCTGCTGCGGAAGTCCTTCGCTGCGCCGCCGAAGCGGGCCTAGCCGTACACGAAGAACCCGCGGCCCGACTTCCGGCCGAGATAACCCGCCCGCACCATCTTGACCAGCAGCGGACACGGCCGGTACTTCGGGTCCTTGAAGCCGTCGTAGAGGACCTCCATGATCGCCAGGCAGGTGTCCAGTCCGATGAAGTCCGCCAGGGTCAGGGGGCCCATGGGCTGGTTCGTCCCGAGCTTCATGGCCTTGTCAATGTCCTCCGGGGTGGCCAGGTTCTCGTAGACCGCGTAGGCGGCCTCGTTCAGCATGGGCACCAGGATCCGGTTCACGATGAAGCCGGGATAGTCCTGGACCACGGCGCTCTCCTTGCCCACCTTGGCCGCCAGCTCCGCCACGGCCGCGTAGGTCTCGTCGCCGGTCTCGTGCCCCCGGGTGATCTCCACGAGCTTCATAAGGGGTACGGGATTGAAGAAGTGCATCCCGATCACCTTGGAAGGACGCTTGGTGGCCGAGGCTAGCTTGGTGATCGAGATGGAGGAGGTGTTCGAGGCCAGGATGGCCTCGGGCCGGAGGATCCCGTCGAGCTTGCGGAAGATTTCCAGCTTCAAGGCCTCGTTCTCGTTGACCGCCTCGACCACCAGGTCCGCGGCCGCCATCGCCTCCAGCTCCGTGACGGTTTTGACCCGGGCCAGGGCCGGCTCCACGGCGGCCGGATCGATCCCGCCCTTCTCCGCCAGCTTCCGCAGGCTCTTCTCCATGCCCGAACGGGCCTTGGCCAGCTGGGCCTCCACCACGTCGAACAGGACCACCTCGTATCCGGCCTGGGCGCAGACCTGGGCGATCCCGCCCCCCATCTGCCCGGCCCCGACGACTCCGATGGTACCGATCATAGGATCCTCCCTCAAATAAGGAAAGCCCGGGGGAGTTCCAAGGACCTCCCCCGGGAAGGAACTCCTCAGGCTCAGCTTATACGATGCCGATGCTCCCGAGGATGATGGCGACCACGCAGGTCAGGACGGGGATGACCACGGAGACCATGCCCACGTCGGCGTAGCCTTCCTTGTGGGTGATCTGGGTGATGCCCAGGAGGGTCACGACCGCGCCGTTGTGCGGGAGGCTGTCAAGGCCGCCGCAGGCGATGGCCACCACGCGGTGCAGGACCTCGGGGTTGATGCCCTTGGCGATCGCCTGGTTGTAGAAGGTCTCGCCCATGGCGCCCAGGGCGATGCTCATGCCGCCGGACGCGGAGCCCGTGATGCCCGCCAGGACGTTGGTGGCGATCGCGGAGGTGATGAGCGGGTTGTCGGAGATCGACAGGAGGGCGGCCTGGACGATGGCGAAGGCCGAGAGGGTCTTCACGACGTTCCCGTACCCTACCTCGGACGCGGTGTTCAGGATGGGCAGCATGGAGCCGAACACTCCCGCGTTGACCGTCTCCTTGACCTTGAGGCGCTTGAGGTTCATCAGGATCGCCACGACGATGCCTGCGATGAGGGCGATGATGAGGCCCCAGTTCCCGCGCACGGAATTGATGTTCGTCTCGAAGGGTTTGGCCTTGAGGTACTCGTAGGCGGGGTTGTTCGCGGTGTAAATGAAGGTGACGATGATGTAGTTCAGCACCAGGACGATGAGGATCGGGATCAGGGCGACGAGCACGCTAGGCAGGTTGGAGGAATCGAATTCCTTGATC
This sequence comes from Spirochaetota bacterium, assembly GCA_022703505.1. Taxonomy (GTDB): domain Bacteria; phylum Spirochaetota; class Spirochaetia; order Treponematales; family UBA12059; genus JAAYUR01. The sequence goes on from JAKLDN010000005.1 coordinate 276,859, forward strand.
TGCTCGTTCGGGTGGTTGCCGTAGCCCTCGCCCTTGGCGTTCAGGGTCTTGGCCCGGGCCATGAGCCACCAGGTGCCGCCCACGAACATGATGATGCCCGCGATGATCCCCAGGACCGGGGCCGCGTAGACGGTGGTCTTGAAGAAGGGCATCGGGATGGCGTTCTGGATCTGGGGCGTTCCGGGGAATGCCGTCATCGTGAAGGTGAACGAGCCCAGGGCGATGGCGCCCGGGATGAGCCGTTTGGGGGTTCCGGCTTCGCGGAAGAGGTGGGCGGCGATCGGGTACACCGCGAAGACCACCACGAAGAGGGACACGCCGCCGTAGGTCAGGACCGCGCAGGTCAGGACCACGGCCAGGATGGCCTTGTCCTTGCCCAGCTTGGTGGCGATCGCGTGGGCGATGGCCTTGGCCGCGCCGGTCTCCTCCATCACCTTCCCGAAAATGGCCCCCAGCATGAACACGGGGAAGTACAGCTTCAGGTAGTTGGCGAGGTTCGGCATGAAGACCTGGGTGTAGGTCGCGATGAGCGGCATCCCCGAGAAGACGGCCGCGAAGAGGGCCAGGATCGGGGCCAGGATCAGGACCGAGATGCCCCGGTAGGCCAGGTACATCAGAAGTCCCAGGGAAACGATGATACCGATGACTCCTAACATGTTCGGTACTCCTTTGACAGGCAGGATTCGATTTCGCATCCACAACTTGGAGCGCTTGTCCCGGACCGGACGCACTCCGCGCCTTGCAGGGGCCGTGCCCTCCTTCCTCTTGCTGTTCCGGTTCCCTCCTTGTCTTTATCCTCAAAGCGGCCGGCTTCGTCTCCCGACTCGGCCGGCCGCCTTTCTTACCGTATCCTTCGAAGCACGCTGACCGCGTTGGTCACCGCGGACCCTCCCACGTTCAGGGTGGCGGTCACCTCGGGAGCCCCCTTCTCGCGGGCCTGGCCGATGGGCTTGCCCGTCATCTGTTTATAGAGGAGGACGTGCATGGACGCCCCCGTGGCGCCGACGGGATGCCCCTTGGCCTTGAGCCCGCCGGAGAGGTTGACCGGGCAGTCGTCCCCGGGCCCGAAGCGGCCGGCCTCGTACTCGAAGCCCGACTTCCCGTCCCCGGAGAGGCCCAGGGCCTCGGTGCACAGGAGTTGGGTGATCGTGAAGCAGTCGTGGACCTCCGCGGCCCTCAGGTCCTTGGCGCTGATTCCGGCCTCCTTGTAGGCCGCCTGGACGGCTTTCTTGGCGGCGATCAGGTCGTACATGTTGACCCGGTCCTTTATGGCCATGCGCTCGGTGGTGTGGCCGATGCCCGCGATCTCCACCGCCGGGCCGGCCCTCCGCTTGGCCTCCTCCGTGGGGCTCAGGACCAGGGCCGCGGCCCCGTCGGTCACCAGGGAGCAGTCGTGGAGGCGCAGGGGCTCGGCGACCATGGGATTCTTCTCGTCCGGAAGCCCCAGGATGTTGGCCGCCGTGTGGAGACCCAGCTTGTCCGAGGGCCCGCCCTTGCCGAAATGGGCCAGCGGATTCTCGAGGCCGTTCTTGTAGCAGAGGGCGGCCACCGCCGCCAGGATGCTCCGGAGTTTTTCGGGGGACAGCCCGTACTGCTTCGCGTAGCCCTTCGCATATTCCGCGAACAGCCCGGGGAAGGTCATCCCCACGCCGCCCTCGGTTGGCCAGTAGGAAGCCCCGGCCAGGGCGTGGGTCACGCCGGCGGTCTTGAGGAGGTTCATCTTCTCCACCCCGACCACCAGGACGTTTCGGAACCGGCCGCTCTCGATGGCGTACAGGGCGTTGTAGACGGCCATGGAGGAGGAGGCGCAGGCCCCCTCCACCCGTTGGGTGGGTTTGAACCGGAAGGCGTCCGGGAAGGACTCCAGGGCCAGGGGCCCCAGGTGGTCCTGGCTTGTGAAGAGTCCGGGCGCGAAGGACCCGATCCAGACTCCGTCGATCTGGGCGGGATCCAGCCCGGCGTCCTTGACGGCGCCCTGGGCGGCCTCGGCCATCAGCTCGTAGAGGGAGCAGGTGTCGGTGATTTCCCCCGTCTCCTTGTTCTTGTTGACGAAGGAACCGAATTTGGTGTTATAGGCGCCGACGATCGAGACCTTGCTCATTACCGCCTCCGTGTTGAATTGTCCGCGGTCATTGACCATGGTCAATGGCCCCGGTCACTCGACGGTATCGCGGGTCCCGGAATCTGTCAACAAATTTCTTGCGAGTCCCCTAATTTCGATGACCGCAGTCAATAAAAACTTATCGACCGGGCTTCATTTCGGGGCTTTTAAGAAGAAGTGGATAAAAAGATATACAGAACCGCTACTTGTCCGGTTCCGAGTCGGTGCCGGTCGCCGGGACGGACTTGGCCATCAAGGCAGGGCACATGACGATCTTGCAGAACTCGACGCCGTCCTTGACCAGGTCGAAGGCGTTGTTGGAGATCGCCCAGTCCAGGAAGACCGCCCGGTGGCCTCGGGTGTACAGGAGGGCCAAGCGGTCCGCGGACACGTCGGTCCGGAAGAGCCCCTCCCGCTGACCTTCCTCGATGAGTCCCCGGATGAGGCCGTGAAGATACCGGTTCGTGTTGATCAGGATCTTTTCCGTGCTGGGTTCGAGGATGTTGTTGGCATACAGGATCTTCAGCATCTCGAGGCCCACCTGGTCCCGGACGTACTTCATCTGGGCCCTGTTGAAGGCGTAGATCTTCTCCAGGGCGTTCGGAAACCGGGGAAGGGTCTTCTCGAAGCGCTTGTAGTAGTCGTCGATGGCCCGGAATTCCTCGATGATGATGTCGCTCTTGGTCCGGAAATAGGTATAGAAGCTGCCCTTTGCGGTACCGGCCCGCTGTGCGATCTCCTCGATTGTGACGGAGTAGTAGCCTTTTTCGTTGAAGAGGGTGATGGCACTCTCGAACAGCGCGGCCTTCGTGGACGCCGCCTGTTCCTGCCGCTTGTTCGTACGCTTGGTCATGAACCCTCCGGATCCGGAGCATATCATGATTCATAGTATAGTATCAAGAAACCAAAAAAGGCCCCGGCAGGGATAATTCCTTGCCGGAGCCCGAGTTGGAATCAGAGACGGATGTCCGAACTAGTTCTTCGACAGCCCCATGGGCTTGTCCGCGAAGATCCTCGAATCCATCAGCTTAGGGGTGCCTCGAACGACGGGCTTGAACTCCAGAAGGTCCAGCACGTCCTTCTTCAGATCCACACCGGGTGCGATCTCGGTCAGCTCGAGGCCTTCCTTGGTCAGGGTGAACACGGCCCGCTCGGTGATGTACATCACCGTCTGCCCGACCTGGGCGGCGTATTCCCCGCTGAAGGTCTTGTGTTCCACAGCCTTCACGAACTTCTTGACCTCCCCTTCCTTGACGATTTTGAGCTTTCCGCCCTCCACCGCCACCTCGAGGCCTCCCGCCGTCAGGGTCCCCAAGAAGAAGACCTTCTTGGCGTTCTGGGTGATATTGATGAACCCCCCGGCCCCCGCGAACTTGGGGCCGAACTTGGAGACGTTCAGGTTGCCCTGCTCGTCCACCTGCGCGAGCCCGAGGAAAGCCAGGTCCAGGCCGCCCCCGTCGTAGAAATCGAACTGGGACGGCTGGTCCACCAGACATTCCGCGTTGGTCGCGGCCCCGAAATCCAGACCCCCCGCGGGAACCCCCCCGATGGGCCCGGGCTCCACGGTCAGGGTGAAATCGTGCAGGATGCCCTCCTCGGCGGCCACCATGGCCACCCCCTCGGGCATGCCGATCCCCAGGTTCACGATGGTGCCCGGGTGGAGCTCCATGGCAGCCCTGCGGCTGATGATCTTGCGCTCGGACATCTCCATGGGCTTGAGGGAGGCCACGGGAACCCGGACTTCGGAGGCGTAGGCGGCGTTGTACTGGGTGGCGAAGGTTTGCCAGTGGTTTTCCGGCTTGGCCACGACCACGCAGTCCACCAGGATGCCCGGAACCACCACGTCCTTGGGGTTCAGGAAGCCGTCCTCCACGACACGTTCGACCTGGGCGATGACCACGCCGCCGGAATTGTGGACCGCCTGGGCGATGGCCAGGTTCTCGAGGTACAGGGCTTCCTTCTCCAGGGAGATGTTCCCCTTGGAGTCCGCGGATGTGCCCCGGATCAGGGCCGCGTCGATCGGGAAGGTCCGGTAGCGGAGGTACTCCTTGCCGTCCAGGGTCAGGAGCTCGACGATGTTCTCCGTAGTCTTGGCGTTGATCTTCCCGCCGCCGTTCCGGGGGTCCACGAAGGTCTTGAGGCCCACGTGGGTGATGTGCCCCGGGCGCTTGCCCGCGATGGCGCGGAACAGGTGGGAGACGCAGCCCTGGGGCAGGTTGTAGGCCTCGATCTTATTTTCCATGGCCATCTTGCCCAGGGCGGGCGCCAGGCCCCAGTGGCCCCCGATGACCCTCTTCACCAGCCCCTCGTGGGCGAAATGGTTCAAGCCCCGGGTCTTTCCGTCCCCCTGGCCCGCCGCGTAGATCAGAGTCAGGTCCCGGGGGGCCCCGGTCTCCTTGAACCTCTGCTCCAGCGCCACGGCCAACTCCTCGGGGAATCCGTTTCCGACGAATCCCTCGGTGGCGACCACGGCCCCGCTCTTGATGCGGGCCACGGCGTCCGCAGCGCTCATAATCTTGTCGCTTTTCATTGTGACTCCTTCATCCGCAGTGCTTGCGGCGGGCGGCGTACGCGCCCCGCGCGCGGCTTCGAGGAAGTCAGGTGGGTTCGTCCGGTCCAAGTACTGTATAATCCGGAATACCGGAAAGATCAAGATTTTTTTTGACAATTCGGGAAAAAGGGCGTTACAATGACCGCAGTCAACAAACGTGGTCATTGACCATGGTCATTTTCTTCAGGAGGGACTCCATGGAAATCAAGGGATCGGTCGCCGTCGTCACCGGCGGGGCCAGCGGGATCGGGGAAGCGGTCGCCAAGACCCTGGCCGCCAAGGGCGCGTCCGTCGTCATAGGGGACATGAACCAGGCCGGAATCGACCGGGTGGTCGCGGAGATCAAGAAGGCCGGCGGCAAGGCCGCGGGCAAGACCCTGAACGTGACCGACGACGCGGACACGGCCGCCTTCATGGACTTCGCGGTCAAGGAGTTCGGGGCCATCAACGTGGTGGTCCCCTGCGCCGGCATCATCAAGGACGGCCTCATGATCTCCCCGGACAAGGAAACCGGAAAGGTCAAGCGGGTCCTGTCCACCGCGGACTTTCGGGCCGTCATCGACGTGAACCTGGTGGGTCCCTTCATCACGATCCGGGAAGCCGCCTCCCGCATGGTCGACAACGGGTGGAAGGGCGTCCTCATAACTATCTCCTCCATCCAGAAGCAGGGAGGGGTGGGGCAGATCAACTACTCCTCCACGAAGGCCGCCATGGCCCTGTGGCCCAAGATCCTGGTCGGCGAGTTCCAGATGAAGGGAATCACGGGCATCCGGGTGGCCTCCATCGCCCCGGGTTACGTCGGCACCCCCATGGTCAAGGGCATGGACCAGGGCGCCCTGGCCAAGATCCTTTCCGGCGTGCACCTCGGCCGCCTCATCGAACCCGAGGAGATCGCCGAGACAATCGCCTTCATCGTGTCCAACGACGCCGTCAATGCAACCTGCATCGAGGTGGCCGGGGGCATGATCAGCGGCCTTATCGCGAAGTAGCGTGAAATGGCCGGCCGTGGCCGGCCATTTCACGGCAACGAAGCCCCGAGGGGCTTCGTCGAGGTTTCAGGAACCGCTGGGAACACGGAGGACACGGAGCAGGGAAAAGGAGCGATGGGGATTTCAATGTAACTTCAATCTTAATATAGAAAAGAACTAGGATTGAATATCGCCCCTCCTTCTATTTCATTATTCTCACTCCGTGCTCTCCGTGATCTCCGTGGTTAGATCAGGAAACCGTCCGTCTTTCGGCTTGCCCGCCGTCTTGAACAGTTCCGGCAGGCGGTAGACGTCCTCGGCCCCGTCCACGAGGACCGCGCCCATCCCCAGTTCCAGGGGCACGGCCAGGTCCACGTCGTAGCGGTCCCCCACGGACACGCAGTCTCCGGCGGGCACCCCCAGCCGACGGGCCGCCAACTCGAAGGGTTCCCGGGCGGGCTTGGAGATCATCGTGTCGTCCAGGCCCACCACCTCCCGGAATGAATCCTCCACTCCCAACACACGGAGGGTCTCCCGGCCCACGGACCGGGGATTGTTCGTCACCACCGCCAGGACGAACCGCGCCGACAGGGCCGACAGGGCTTCGGCCAGTCGATCATCCCGGGTCAGCCAGTCCCCCGGTTTTATCAGCCGTTCCCTCCAGGCGACGCTGGTCGGGATGTCCACCCCAAGGGCGGCCATGGCGTTTCCCAGGGAGGTGACCTTCCCGGTCTCCCGAGCCACGCGGTCCCGGACTGCCCGGATCTCGGCTCGGATCCGCTCCTCGTCGACGCCCCGGCGTCGGGCAAGCTCGCCCACCAGGACCTCGTTCTGGAAGGCCGCGTACTCCGCGTGGGTGTATAGGGTGGAATCGAGGTCGAACAGGAGGGCCCGGGGAGCGGCGGGAAGGCGGAAAACCCTCATTCCTGGAAGAGGTTCCCCTGGGGCGGGCAAGCCGCCTGCTGGGACTTCTTGAGCATCTTGGAGATCAGGCCCCGGTTGTCCAGCATGGGCGAGAGGGAATGGTTGTGGTACACCAGGGAGATGATCTGGGCGAAGAGGGTCGAAACGTCCGCCTGAACGTACCACTCCTTCTTCAAGAGCTCGTCGTGGTGGATGGCGTTCGTCCCGATGATGCGGTGGAACCGGCCCTCCCGGTACGCCGCGTCGAAGTCCTGGATGGCCGTGGCCGAGAACATGGGCAGGGACACGGCGCAGATCACCTGCCGGGCTCCCTGGTCCCTCAGGAACTGCATGGCCTTGAGGAGGGTCCCCCCGGTGCCCAGCATGTCGTCCGCCATGAACACGATCTTGTCCCGGATGTCCCCCAGGAGCTTCATGTCCGTGATGTTGGATTCCTCGGCGTTTTTCGTGACCCGGGAGTAGTCCCGTTCCTTGTAGATCAGGGCCAGGGGCTTCTGAAGGGTGCTGGCGTAGAACTTGTTGCGGTCGATGGCCCCCGTGTCGGGGGACAGGACCACCAGGTCGTCGCAGTTCACGTCCACGACGGTCGCGAGTTTCTGGATCACCTGGTAGCTGGCGTGGAGGTTTTCGAGCCGGAGCTTGTTGAAGCAGTTCTCGATCTCCCGGGAATGGATGTCCAACGTGATGATCCGGGACACCCCCATGTTCTCCAGGATCTGCCCTATCCGCGCGGCGGTGAGCCCTTCCCGCCCCTTCTTCTTGTGCTGCCGGGAATAGGGATACGTGGGAACGACCACCGTGATGCGCTCGGCCCCGGACTGCATGGCCGCGTCCACGGCCACCAGGAGGTTGAAGATGTGGTCGTTGACCGAGAGGACCCGCTCGTCCCGCCCCTCGTTGAACTTGACCGGTTGGTGATTCTCCACGTCCTGGACGATGTACAGGTCCTTGCCGCGCACGGAATCCAGGATCTCCGTCTTGATCTCCCCGTTGGCGAACCAGGAGTGGCGGGCGTTGATCTTGAACCGGGGGGCCCGGAACTTGTTCACGTCCCCGGGTATGTAGAGCATGGAGGACTGGATGTCGTTGGCGAAATTGCTCTTCCGGATGACCAGCTCCGCGGACAGGTGGTACCGGTCCGCCAGGACCCGGGTCTTTCGCTCGAACCTGCGCTTGTAGATCGACGCCAGGCGCTGGAGAACCAGTTCCGTGAAGCGCTCGCCGCCCGGACAGGCCAGGATCCCGAGTCTCGTGGGGTCGGAGTAGTTCATTGGATTCGCCTTGGGGAGAGGATGCCTTGAAACTACACCCCCCCGGAGACGTTGTCAATAGATCCGCTCTTCCGCGGAACGTACCTTCATGGTAGTGTGGTGTGATACCCAAGGAGGGACGATGAAACGGACCGTGTTATCCATGCTGGAAGAGGCCGAACGCGCCTATCCGAACGTCAACTACGTCCTTAAAAAGACCGACGCCGGCTGGGAAGGCTGGACCTTCGGCCGCGTGCGCTCCGAAGCCCGTGCCTTCGCCTCCTTCCTCCTCGGCCGGGACATGAAACGGCAGGATACCGCCTGCATCCTCGCCGAGGGCAGCCCGGAATGGGTGGCCGCCGAGTTCGGGGTGCTCATGGCCGGGGGGATCTCCGTGCCCCTGTCCATCAAGCTCCTGTCCGAGGAGATCCCCTTCCGGGTAAAGCACTCGGGCTCCAAGGTTTTCATCACAACGGGCAACCAGCTGGAGAAGGTCCTGACCGCCCTCGTGTCCACGGACGCCAAGAAGACCCTCGTGGTCTACCTGGACGAGGATGAGGAACGGCCCGACGCGGTCTGCGGCAAGACCGGATTCCCCCGCAAGAACATCGTCCGCTTCAAGGATGCCCTCCAGGAGGGTCGGACCGCCCTCCCCGCCCGCACCCCCGCCCTCAAGGACATTGAGGACGCGACGGCCGAGGACGACACGGTCACGATCTGCTATACCAGCGGGACCACCGGCGACCCCAAGGGCATCATGCTGACCCACCTCAACTACTGGGCCAACTGCAAGGACGGGATCGAGCTCTTCGAGAAGCCCTACTTCTTCACCACCCTAATCATCCTGCCCGTGGACCACTCCTTCGCCCACACCGTGGGCATCTACGCCGCCCTGCTCTGCGGAATCTCCCTCTACTTCGTGGACCCCCGGGGCGGCGGGATCGCCATCCTGCGCAACATCCCGATCAACCTCAAGGAAGTGGAACCCATGTTCCTTCTCACCGTCCCGGCCCTTTCGGGGAACTTCATGAAGAAGATCGTGGCGGGGATCGAGGAAAAGGGCGGCTTCATAGAAAAGCTCTTCAAGGCCGGGATCGCGGCGGGGATCGCCGTCAACGGGAACGGATTCAACCCCGTGCCCTTCGGCGTCCGGGCCAGGAACGCCCTGGTCCACGGGATCGCCAAGGCCCTGATCTTCAACAAGATCAAGAAGATGGTTTTCGGCAAAAACATCCGCTTCTGCGTGGGGGGCGGCGCCCTCCTGGACGTCAAGCAGCAGGAGTTTTTCGCGGCCTTCGGGGTTCCCATCTTCCAGGGCTACGGCCTAACGGAAGCCGCCCCCGTCATCTCCTCCAACACCCCAAGCAAGCACAAGTTCGGCACCTCCGGCATCGTGGCCCCCACCGTCCGGTGCCGCATCCTCCGGGAGGACGGCACGGAGTGCGCGGTCGGAGAGACCGGCGAGATCGTAATCCGGGGCGAGAACGTCATGAAGGGCTACTTCCGCAACCCCGAGGCCTCCGCCAAGGCCCTCCGGGACGGGGCCCTGTACACCGGTGACCTGGCCTACTACGACAAGGACGGGTTCCTGGTGGTGGTGGGCCGGGAGAAGGCCCTCCTCATCGCGGCGGACGGGGAGAAGTACAGCCCCGAGGAGATAGAGGAGGCCATCGGCACCTCCACGGACTGCTTCGCCCAGATCATGGCCTACAACGAGCAGAGCAAGTACACGGCGGGCATCGTCTCCCTGGAGACCGGCCCCGTGGAACGCATGATCAAGGCCGAGGGGATCAAGACCGCCGCCGCCCTGATGGACCGGCTGGCCGAGGAGTTCTACCGCTTCAAGTCCGACCCCAAGGCCAAGAAAGTCCCCGCCAACTGGATCCCCGCCACCTTCCTGATCGTGCCCGAGGGCTTCAGTGACAAGGACGGGACGGTGAACTCGACCATGAAGCTGGTCCGCCACCGGGTGGCCAAGGTCCACGCCGAGGGGATCGCCTACCTCTACGGATCCGAGGGCTCCCGGCCGGCGAATCCTCGGAACGTGGAAACCCTGAGGAAGATGTTCAACCTGGCCTGATCGGAAACGGGCGGACCTGCCGGCCCGCCCTGTTTTATCGAGGGACGGGCTGTCCAAAAAAGCGAGCTGCGCTTTTTGGACAGCCCCTTCTCTATTTCAACGAGAACGTCCCCGTTTCGTGGAAGGCCAGGGGCACGGGTTCCTTCCGAATCTCGTCCGGAAGCTTGATCGAGGCGCTGCCCTTGACCGCGAAGCTTCCCTTCCGGTCCGAGAAGATCGCCCGGACGCCCTTCGACAGCTTCTTGGAACTGAAGGTGTTGGTCACCTTCACCAGGGTCCGGGCGCCCTCCCGCACGACGCCGGAGCTGTCTCCCAGGACCAGGGACTCGCCGTTCACGAAAAGCTCGTACCCCAGCTTCTGGAAGGACAGGGGCCCCTTGGCGTCGTTCCGGATCTCCAGGGTGAAACTAACGGAGAGGGGAAGGTCCAGTTCCGCGGGATCGATGACCGGGGCCTCGGGCTTCCTGCCGGCCAGGACGTCCGCGAAGACCTTCTGGGCCTTGGCGGGATCCGCTTTCTTCCCCGCCTTGGCCAGGGCCTGGGTCACCTGGGCGGCCGTGGGGGGCTCGACCGAGAACCCGACCAGGGCCACCTGGGGCTTGATCGCGGGGATCTTCTTCTCCAGCTTGTACGTGAATTTCACGTCCTGGGGCAGGCCCGGAAGCTTCGGCAGGGGGATGACCAGGACCCCGTCGATCACGGTGTTCAGCCACTCCTTGGACGCGTACTCCTTGACCATCCGGATGACCGCCTCGTACTCCAGGGTGACCGTGAAGGTGTTCGCCTTCTCCTGGCGGGCCGGGACCTTGAATCCCCCCTTGCTCTGGGCGGAGAAGACCTTGGCTCCCTCCACGGAGAAGTCCAGGGTCATTCCCGAAAAGGACAGTTCCACGGGGTAGGGATTCTTCACGGCCAGCTCGAACAGGAAGGTCACGTCCCGCAGGGTCAGGGCCTCCACCTGGAAGCGCCGGACCTCGGCGGTCGGTTTCTGTAGCTGGGCCCAGGCGGGCGCGGCCAGCAGGATCAGGACCAGGATGAGCGCACTCTTACGATTCTTCACGGCAGGCTCCCCGTATAGGCTTCTCACAGGTTTTTCGCCTTGACCCGTTCCAGGGCCCACAGCACGTACTTGCGCACCCTCGGATTCGGGTCCGCCTCCAGCTCCGCCAGGAGGGAGGCTCCCTCGGGACCCGCCAGCCTCTCCAGGGCCCGGGTCACGGCCACCCGCACCTCGGGATCGGGATCCCGGGCCGCCAGGACGATGCCCCGGAAGGCTTGCAGGCTTCCCACGTTGGACAGGGCGGCGGCCGCGTCCCGGCGGACCTTGGGATCCCGGTGCTTGAGCTCCAGGATCCGGGCCTCCACGTAACCCCGGGATTCCAGGACCTGGACGATGTAGGGCTTGAGGGAGGCGATGTCCTCCTCCAGGAGGGCCGCCATCGTCCGCTCCCCCGTCTCGCCCATGCGGCGGAAGGCCTCGGAAAGGAGGGTCTTGAGGTCACCCGTGGCGTCCTTGAACCTCTCCACCAGGCGCTCCAGGTCGCGCTTGGACACCCGCGCCGCCAGGGCCTTGAAGATCTCCTCCCGGTGCCCTTCCTTCTCGCCCAGGATGTCCGCCAGAAGGTCCAGGCTGCCGACGTCATCCGCCCGGCCCAGGCCCTCGATCAGGGAGCGCTTGACGTCGTCCACCTCGTTGGGGTCGTCCAGCACGGAGCGGAGGCCCTGCAGGACCGCGGCCCCTCCCTCCATGGCCAGGGCCGCGGACGCGGCGAAGCGGACCCGCTCCACGGGATCCCGCAGGAGGTCGAGCCCCCCGGACGCCAGGGCCTTGCCCTCGTGGAAGCCCGCCAGGGCCCGTGCGGCCGCCACCCGGATGTCCGGGTCCGCGTCCCGGAGGGCCGCCTTGACGTCCGCCAGGAAGGCCTTGGATCCCGCGGCGGGCAGGGCGGCAATGACCGCCGCCCGGGTCGGGGCGTCCGCCCCGTCCAGGATCACCCGGGCCTTCCGCTCGAAGGCCTTCATGTCCGCCCCCGCCAGCACCGGGGCGAAGTCGGAAATCTCGTCCGCGTCCAGGAGGGGAAGGGACTCCAGGGCCCGCTGGAGGGCCCCGGTCAGCTTCAGCTCCCCGATCAGGTAGAGGGCGTCCTTCCGGACCACCCGGGGCAGGGAGACGCGGTCCGCCCTCACCAGGGACAGGGCCAGGGGAACCACCTGCTCCCGGGGCTGGCCCAGGAGGGCCGCCCGCAGCTGGGCCCGGAGTTCGAAGGTCGGATCCAGGAAGAGGCCCTGCAGGGCCGGGAACACGCAGGGACCCTGGTTGCCCTCCAGGGACATGAGGATATTGGAGGCCAGTTCCGGCTGGCCCCTCCGGGCGTTCAGCTCGCCCACCACGAGCTCGCAGGCGTCCTCGCCGCCCCGAGCCCGGGAAGCCGCCAGGACGAGGTCGTAGATGCCCAGACGTTCCGGAGTATAGGGGGGCATGCCCATCCGGGAGAACCATCTCTTGGCGAGGGTCGCGATGTGCTTCCGGTCCCCGGCCCGGGCCAGGATACGGGCGGCCAGGTGGAAGGCCCCGTCGCCCTCGATGGTCTCGACCTTGGAAAGGAAGCCGGTCACCTGGAGTTCCGCCGCGGCGTCCAGGAGCCGGAACCGGCGCTCCAGCTCCACGGCGTCCCCGAGCTCCGCGGTCTCCAGGACCCGGGCCAGGGCCCCGCCCGCCTGGAGGCACTCGGCGGCCGCGAGCCGTTCCTCCGGGGAGTCCGCTTCCAGGTACTTGAAGGCTATCCCCTCGTCCGAGGGATCCGCGGGATCCAGGAGCTCCAGGAAATGGAGGACCTGCTCGGGACCCAGGGAGCCCGGATCCGGGGAATAGAGGTCCGCGAAGTCCTTCCGGATCCGCGCCCGGGCGGCTTTCCGCACCTCCAGCACGGAATCGGACACGAGCAGCCCGTACAGCCCCTCGTAGAACCCCTTCCGGTCCGGGTCCGTCCAGGATTCGACGATCAGGCGGCGGACCAGGGGATGGGGATCCGCCAGGCAGGAGCGGAGGCTCCGGGCGGTCCGCTCCTCGCCGTCCCCCAGGAGGATCCGGACCGCGAAGACCCGGACCGCCCACTCGGGATCGCCCAGGAGCTCCCGCACCTCGTCCAGGCGTTCCGCCAGAAGGGCACGTGCCTTCGGGCCGTCGAAGTCCCGGCCCGGGCCCGACAGGGCGATCCTGCGCAGGGCGAAGGCCCCCGCGTCCGTCCCCGTCCACTCCAGGAGCTGCCGGCCCAGGGCTTCCCTGCGGAGGGCCGCCCGGAAACACGCGAAGAGACCCGTGTCCGGCAGGAATTCCAGGACCCGGGACATCGTGCCGCGGCCGCCCCCGGACTCCAGGGCGGACATCCACCGCTCCCCGTAGCCCAGGGTCGCGGGCAGCCGGGGGAAGGGGCCGGGATTCCCCCGGAAGCCCCCGCGGGCGCGCCGGATCACGTACCGTTCCCGGAGCGCGAGGGTTCCCGGAGAAAGCCTGCGGCCGCCCAGGGCCGCGGGGTCCAGGGCCGCGGTCCGCACGAAGCGGCGGAACCTGGCCTGGGCGGAGAGGATCAGGACCGCGGCCGCGGCTACGGCGGCCGCGATTCCCGCCGCGATCCAGGTTCCCGTGGATATCCCTGCCAGGAAACCGACGATACGTTCCATGCTGTACCTCCGGACTCTAGCGGCGTTTTACGGCCCTGTAGATATGGATGGGTTCGACCTTGCCCTTGACCTTGACGGGTTCCCGCTCCTCCAGCTGGAAGGCGCTTCCCAGGAGACCGCGGGTGTCCTCGGTGATGATCACCTCCCCCGCCTTGGCCACGCCCTCCAGGCGGGCCGCCACGTTCACCGTGTCCCCGATCACGGAATAGTTCATCCTCCGGGAGGAGCCCAGGTTGCCGGCCACCAGGTACCCGGTGTGCATGCCGATGCCCACCCGTAGGTGCTCGGCGTCCCCCCGGAAGAAGGTACGCTTCGGGTCCTCGATCAGCTTCTGGATCTCCAGGGCGCAGGTGACGGCGTTCACCGCGTCCTCGGCCTCGCTGGTCATGGGCACCCCCCAGGCGGCCATGATGCAGTCCCCGATGAACTTGTCGATGAAGCCCTTGTACTGGAGGACCACCTCCACGGCCTGGGAAAAATAGTCGTTCAGCACTTCCACGATGTATTCCGGGGTGCGGCCCTCGGAGAAGGAGGTGTAGCCCCGGATGTCCGCGAAGAAGACCGTGGCCTTCTTGCCCGCGCCCCCGAGCCGTACCTGGTCCGGGGATTCCATGAGGTGCTGGACCACCTCGCTGGAGAGGTAGCGGCTGAACATGTCCTTGATGGCCCGTCGCTCCTCGACCACGACGTTCATCCGCTCCTTGAGGGCCCGTTCCCGGCTCTGGTCCGTGAAGAGGAGGGTGAGCCCGTCGTGCCGGTCGGACCGTTTCCCGCGGATGGGGGAGAGGTTCAGGGAGAAGTCCAGATCCCCCCGGGCTCCCGCCGCGATCCCCTCGACCCCCAGGATGGTGGATCCCTTGGAGAGGGTCTCCTCCACGGTACGGAGGATCTTGGCGTCCACGCGGGTACCCAGCAGGTCGTTCAGGGGCCGGCCCACGTCCTCCTCGGAGAGTCCGAAGGCCCGGGCGGCCTCCTCGTTGAAGTACCGGACCGAGCCGTCCCGCTCGGTGGTCACGAGGAGATTCGTCATGGAGGAGAAGACGCTCTCCTGGTAGCGTTCCAGGGATTCTATGACGGCGACGTGCTCCTTGAGCTCCTGGAAAAGCCGGGAGCTCCGGAGCATCCCCGCGGCCAGGGCGCAGAAGGATCCCAGGAAGTTCAGCCGGATCCGGTCATAGTGGTTTTCGGTCCGGGCGTTCACGAACAGGATCCCGACGGCGGCCTTGGGCACCGCCACGGGCAGGGCCATGCCCGAGGCCATCTCCGGGTGCAGGAGTATGCCCTCCAGGGCGCAGGGGCGGCGGCGGTTCAGGACCGCGGCTTCCCCGCAGTCTTCCAGAAACGAGAGCGCCTCCCCGGATCGGGCCAGGGAGGCGGGCACGGACCAGGGACCCCGCTTGTAGGAGAGCCGGAGGGGAGTCTTGGGGTCCCGGGGATCGCCGGTGTAGAGATAGAGGGCGGCCAGGTCGGACCGGGTGATGTCGCAGGCCTGCTCGACCAGGATGGACTCGAGCTCCCCGAAATCCGTCCCGGAGGAGAGGAGGGCGGAGGCCCGGGAGAGCTCGTCGAAGGCCGTGCGTCCGGAGCCCCGGCTTCCCGCTTCCCCGGGAACCGGGACCGTCGGACTCTTCCGTTTTCGGATCGCGGACTGGATGCCCATCGGAATCCCCCTAACCAAGCCGAAGGAGGGCGGATTCCGTACGACTGTCCCGCCCCTCGGCGTAATGGTAACGCAGGTTCGGGAGAAATTCGAGCCTACCGACCCCGAATCAGCGTTTGGCTCCCTTCCAGAGAACCCGGACCTGCTTATAGAGGCCCTCGCCTTCGCTCTTGGTCTCCACGTCCACGATGTCGTTCAGGGTGGTGTGGATGATGCGCCGCTCGAAGGGGTTCATCGGTTCCAGGAGCAGGGAGCCCCGGGACCGGCGGACCTTTTCCGCGGACTCGTAGGCCAGCTTGACAAGGGCTTCCTCCCGCCGGATGCGGTAGTTCTCGGAATCGATGACGATCCGGAGATCCTCCCGCCCCAGACGGCCGCCGTAGACGTTGACCAGGAGCTGGAGGGCGTCCAGGTTCTTGCCCTTCTTGCCGATCAGGATCGAGGCGTGCTCGCTGTCCAGCCGGACCCCCAGCTTCTTGTCCTCCCGGAAGAGGACAGACACCTCGCAGGCGTAGCCCATCTTCTCCACGGTGGTCTTCACGAACTCCAGGACCTTGGCCTCGAACTCGTCGGCCCCCGCGGGATCCGTCGCCGCGGCCCGGGGCGCCGCCGTGCGGGGCTCCTCGGCGCGTTCCTCGCCGCGGTCGCGGCGTCCGCCGCGGCCTTCCCGGTCGTACCGGGGCTCGGGGATCGGCCGGCCCGCGGCCTGGGCGGCCGCGGCCTCCGAGATCGGCGCCGGGCGGGCGTTGGAATGGACGTGGATCCGGAGCCGGACCTTGCCCTTCTTGAAGAGTCCGCCGGACTGGGTTTCCAGAATTTCGACGTCGAACTCGTCCCGGGCCAGGCCGAGTTCCGCGGCGGCCACGTCGATCGCTTCCTTCTCGGTCCTTCCCTCGAATTCGTACACCATGATCCTACCTCCCCTTGCCCTTCCGGCCCTTGACCGGGGCGATGACGGGGGCGGGAGCGGCGGCCGCCGCGGCCAGCTTCTTCTGGTGGATCATCCGGTTGATGACCGCCTGCTGGCCGATGGTGAGGACGTTGGATACGATCCAGTAGACCAGGAGACCGGAGGGAACGTCGTACAGGATGAAGAAGAACATGATCGGCATGCCGTACATCATGATCTTCATCTGGCTGGCGCTCTGCCCGCCCGACTGGGGCTGCTGGGTGAACTTCCCGTACAACAGCTGGCTGGCCACGTAGATGATGGGAAGGCCCCGGATGGCGCTCATCTTCCAGATCACCAGGTTGATCGGCTCGGCGAACTTGAAGATCGCCTCGGGCTGGGAGAGGTCGGAGATCCAGCCCGCGATGAAGCTGGCTCCCCGCAGGTCGAAGTGGTTGTTGAACAGGTTGTACATGGCGATGAAGATGGGGAACTGGATCAGCAGGGGCAGGCAGCCCGACATCGGGTTGTAGCCCTCCCGCTTGTAGAACTCCGCCATCTCCTGGTTCATCTTCTGGGGGTTGTTCTTGTACTTGGCCTGGATCTCCTGGATCTTGGGCTGGAGCTCCTGCATGCGGGCCGTGCCCTGGGAGCCCTTGGCCGTGATCGGGTACATCAGGACCTTGGTCAGGATGGTCAGGAGGATGATCGCGATCCCGTAGTTCGGGATCAGGCCGTGGAAGAAGTTCAGGCCCACCTTGAGGATGGCCTCCAGCCAGCCCAGGACGTTGCCCCCCTCCATGACCTCCTCCAGCTTGTCCCCGGTGCGGCCGAAGGCGTTCTTGGAGGAGTCGTCGTAGCGCACCAGCTCCCGGGAGGATTTGGGCCCGAAGTAGATATGGAAGATGTCCGTCTGCCGGCTGGCCTTGACGACGGGCCGGGAGAAGGCCAGGGAAGACAGGTCCGTCTTGCCGTTCTCCTGGTGGTTCCGGTAGGTGGTCGTGTACGGAGTGGCGTCGGGCAGGACGATCAGGGTGAAGTACTTGCCCGCCACGGCGCTCCAGGCGGCCCGGCGGTCCGTGGTTTCCACGCCGCCCTTGGGGTTGATGTTCTTCTTCTTGCCGTTTTCCAGGGCCGCGAACTTGCGGAAGTCCGCGTAGCGTCCGCCCTCGTGGATCGTCGGTCCGATCCGGGGACCGTAGCCCAGGGTGTAGGCGAAACCGTCCGTAGTCAGGGGCAGGACGTCGTTCACCGAGTTCTCCAGGACGATCTCCAGGCGGAACATGTACTCCCCGGGGACGAAGGTGAAGCGCTTCCGGAGGGTGAAGGGGTCGGTTCCCCCGGCTGCGGGCAGGAAGGTCCTCCAGAACTCCACGGTCCGGTCGTCGATCCGGCGGAAGTTCATGAGCTCCCGGAGGGGCGGGGCGTTGGGCCCGCCCAGGGCCAGGGCGAAGGCCTGGGCCTCCCCCCGGGGGGCGTCGATCAGCTCGACGACCCCGTCCTTGTCGGCGTGCTCGGGCAGCCGCAGGGAGACGAGCTCTCCTCCCCGGTTCGTGAACACCGCCTCCATCACGTCGGTCTTGACGGTGTAGGTCGCCTCCGCGGAGGGAGCCTCGAACTCCGCGGCCGCGAGTACGGGAGCGGCGGCGCCGGGCGTCGGAAGCCCCGGGGAGACGGCGGCCGGTGCGGTCGCGGGCTGGGCGGCGGCCGGCTGGGTCGCCGCGGGCGGGGCCGCGGGGGCGGGCTGGGTGGGCCAGAACTTCTGCTGGATCCAGGTCCCTCCCGCCATCACGAGGACGGACAGGACGATGGCCAGGATGGTCTTGGAATCGAACGCCTTGTCGGATCGGGTTTCGTTCATCATGGTACTGGGTCAAAGCCTCCGGGGTTCATGGGGTGACAGCGCAGGATCCGGCGTACCGCCAATCCGGTCCCCTTCCAGGGACCGTGCTTGCGTACGGCTTCCAGCGCGTATTCCGAACAGGTGGGATAGAAGCGGCAGGACGGCGGTTTGAGCGGAGAGATGACGGCCCGGTAGAACCGGATGAGGCCGATCAAGACCGCCGAGAGGAGAGCTCGCATGATCCCCCGGGCATAGCGCCCGCCAGGCGGAGCACCCGCTCCACCTGACCCGATCGTGTTTCGAAGGAATCGGTGCCGGGGTACAGGACGAAGACCAGGTCGCGGCCCGGGGCGACTCCGGATTTCACGAGGCGGTAGGCCTCGGAAGCCAGGCGCCGGGCCCGGTTGCGCAGGACCGCGTTCCCGTACTTTCGCACGGGAACGAAGAGGGCCCGGACGGCGGCCGTTCCGTTCGGAACGACGTGGAGGCGCATGCCCCTCACCGAGTACCGGGTTCCCTGCTTGAAAGCCCTGTCTATGTCCGATCGTTCGCGCAGGCGTTCGCGCTTCCGGAAGGTACAGCGCCGCGCCCTGCCGGCATCGTTCCCCACGGGATCAGTACTTCTTGCCTTCGTCGGAAATGGTCAGCTTGATGCGCCCCTTGGCCCGGCGGCGCTTGAGGACGAGGCGGCCGCCCACGGTCTTCATGCGGGCCCGGAAGCCGAACTTGCGGACCCGGCGGGTCCGGCTGGGCTGGTACGTGCGTTTCATGGCGAACTGCTCCTTGCTATTGGCAGGCTTTCCGGGGGAGCTTCGGCTCCAGGCCGGACCGCCTTCGGATTCTCGGTATAAGCTTGGGGATTATACGGGTTTCGGCTCCCTTGGTCAACGGACCGCGCTTCACCGGCCTTCGTAGGCGTCCCGGAGGCCCGAAAGGGCTTTCCGAAGCGCCTCATCCCCGACGGCCTCCGGATCCAGCCGTAGGGGGGCGGCGGGCGGCGGGCTCTCCGGACCCTCGGGATGCCCCGCCACGGTCCCCGGACCCGCATCGTTCCGATCGGCGGGCCGTCCGGTATCTCCGGACGAGCCGCCCCGGCCAGCCCCGTCGGCCGCACCGGCCGGCCCGGGACCGCCCCGCCGGGCCAGACGGAACTGGAGGGCCCGGACCTCCAGGGACGGGAACCGCTCCTGGATCTCCGTAAGGAGCCGGGCCTGCCGGAACTGGAGGAGCTGGATCCACCCCGGATGGTCGACCTCCACGGTGACCACGTGGTTCTCCAGGTCCGCGATCCGGGAATGGGGAGCCGCCCGGTCCCCCGCCAGGGCGGGCCAGGCTCCCGTGACCTTGGCCCAGGTCCCCGCGGCTTCCGCGGCCTTCGGGGAGATCAGGGCGGAGATGAGCTCAGCGGCGGTCCTTATCCGAGAGTCGTCCATCGTCCACCCAGTATACCATCGTGGAATCGTCCGCGTAGTCCCCGTAGGGTTCCCCGGGAAGGAAGGTGAAGAAAGCCTGCCCGTGGGGCGGAAGGCCCTCCATGAACCGCCGGCGCTTTTCCGGGTCCAACTCCAGCAGGACGTCGTCCAACAGGAGAAGGGGCTTCCTCCCGGTCCGCTCCGCGCAGAACCCCGCTTGGGCGCCGCGCAGGGTCAGGGCCAGGAGGCGCAGCTGTCCCGTGGACGCGAAGGCGGCGAAATCCCCCCCCTCCCGGGTGAACCGGAACCGGTCCCGGTGCGGTCCCGAGAGGGTCACCCCCAGGGCCAGCTCGTCCCGTCGCCGCGCACGGAGAGCCGCGACGACCTCCTCCGGACCGGTTCCCGGCTTCCAGGAGGGCCGGTATTCCAGACCCACCCGGATCCCCAGCCGAGCCACCGCCTCGTAGCGCTCGGCGAACACCGGGTCGAAGAGCCCCAGGATCTCCGCGCGCCGATCCCGGAGGACCGTTCCGTACTCGGCCAGCTGCTCGTCCAGCACCTCCAGGACGTCCAGCCTGCCGTCCTTGAGGGACTGGTTCCTCATCCGAAGGACCTTGCGGTAGGCCCGGAGGCTGTCCAGGTAACCCGGGGACACGAGGCTGGCGGTCTGGTCCAGGAAGAAGCGGCGGCGCTCGGGCTCCCCCTGGGCGAAGTCCATGTCCGAGGGGCAGAAAACCACCGCGGGGTTGCGCTCGATCATGGCCTTGCGGTCCGGAACGGCCTTCCCGTCCAGGGCCGCGGCCTTTCGACCGGCCCGGAAGCTCACCGTGACCCGGGAGGGGGGGTCCTCGGAGCCGGCCCGGGTGTCCGCGGCCAGGGACCACTCCTCCTGGCCGTGCCGGGCCGCCTCCGCGTCCGTCGCCCCCCGGAAGGAAGCCCCGTAACAGAGGCTGTAGACCGCGTCCAGGAAGTTGGTCTTGCCCTGGCCGTTGTCGCCCACCAGGAAGACCCGGCGGGCGCCGACGCCCGTGGAGGCGTCGGCCAGGTTACGGAAGCGGAGGGTGGTGACGGTCTCGAACATGCGCCCGGATCACTCGAGCTGCATGGGCATGATGATGTGGAAATAGTCCGTCTCGGGCTCGGGCCGCACCGTGATGGCCCGGTTCGGCTCGGTGAACTCGATCTTCACCTCGTCGGACTTGATGACCCGGAAGGGATCCTCCAGGTACTTGTAGTTCAGGGCCAGCAGGGCGTCCTCTCCGGCGTAGCGGCAGGGGATCTCCTCCTTGGCGGTGCCCAGCTCGCTCTCCTCGGAGGAGACCGCGAGACTCCCCGCGGAGAGGTTGAAGAAGGTCCGCCGGGACTTCTGTTCCACGAAGATGGAAACCCGGCGCAGGGCGTCCAGGGTCTCCGCCCGGTTCAGGACGAAGAACCGGGACTGGCTCTGGGGGATGACCTTCTGGTAATTCGGGAACTGACCCTCGATCAGGACGGAGCTCACCCGGTAGGTTCCGAAGCGGACGAAGAGGTTCTTCTCCGTGACCGCCAGGTCCACGGGCCCCTCGTCCGCGGCGCGCTTGAGGATCAGGGAGAGGATCTTGGGCGGGACGATCACGCCCTTGAAGTCCGGAACCGAGGGATCGATGTCCTTCCGGATGTAGGCAAGCCGGCGCCCGTCCGTGGCCACCATGACCAGACCCTCCGGAGTCCGCTCCAGGAAGACGCCGTTCATGAAGTACCGGGTCTCGTCGTCGGACACCGCGAAGACCGTCTGGGTGATCATCTCCTTCAGGTCCTTGGCGGGGAGGGCGAACCAGGCCGCGTCGTCCGCCTGGGGAAGCTCCGGGAACTTTTCGCTGGAGATCGTCTTGAGCTGGAACCGCACCTTCTTGAACTGGGGCTTCACCACGACCTTGGCGTCGTCGTACTCGACCTCGATGTCCCCCTCGGGGATGCTGGAGAGGATGCCGGACAGCTTGTCGCAGAAGACCGTCACGGATCCCGGAACCGCGACGTCCACGGGGATGCGGGTCTCGAAGCCGACCTTGATGTCCGTGGCGCGTATGGACAAAGCCCCGTCCGCCGCTTCCAGCAGGACGTTGGACATGATGGACAGGGCGTTCTTGGAGGCGATGATCTCCTGGGCGAAGGAAATTTCCTTGGCGAAGGCGTTCTTTTCACAGGTAAACTTCATGTTTCCACCTCCGGGGTACTGTACCATGTTTTTCCGGCCTAGGACAATGGAAAACGGGAGAGACGTGTCTCAGGAACTCACCACGGAGCTCACGGAGAAGAGATTAGATAAGGACGCCGCGGCTAAAGGCTGATGCCCCGTGGTAGGTGTAGATCTGAAACGGGCGAAGGGAGAATGTCAGGAATCGGGGCGCAGTTATTGTCTTTGTAGAATTTATTAAATTCAGTAGCAGTAGTAATAAGGGAAAGGTTTCTGTGGATAGTCGGCGCAAGTATCGCAGGATCCGGTACTTGCCCTGGGGATGATTTTCCCGAAATTTTCGGATCGATATCCACATATCCACGAGGCTCCTCATCCATGCACGGCTCGACGGACGTTTCGGGTGCTTTTCCCCGAAATTACTCCGTATCCTCCGTGTCCTCCGTGTCCTCCGTGGTGAGTCCAAGAAAATTATCCCTTGGTACTCATCTCCTTCACGGCGGCCACGATCTGCTGGATGTTCGTCTCCAGGGCGGGGTCCAGCTTCAGGCGTTCCTCGATCTTCTGGCACCCGTGCATCACCGTCGTGTGGTCCCTTCCTCCGAACTCCAGGCCCAGCTCCGTGGTGGAGTACTCGGTGATCTCCCGGGCGATGTACATGGCCACCTGCCGCGGGTAGGCGATGTTCTTGGTCCGCTTCTTTCCCTTGAGGTCCCCGTAGGAGATCTTGAAGTGGTCCGCCACCACCCGCAGGATGTGGTCGATGGTGACGTTGCCGTGCTTGGACTGGCTGAAGACGTCCTTGAGCTGCTGCTGGGCGATCTCCAGGGTGATGCTCTTCCCGACCAGGGCGGCGTACGCGCTCAGCTTCATCAGGGCCGCCTCCAGGTCCCGGACGTTGGTGGAGATGTTCTTGGCGATGATGTCCGTGACCTCCGTGGGAACCGGCAGCTTGGCGCTCTCCGCCTTCTTCCGGAGGATGGCGCAGCGGGTCTCGTAGTTGGGGGGCTGGAGGTCCACGTTCAGGCCCCGCTCGAAGCGGCTGCGCAGGCGGTCCGACAGGTTCTTGAGCTCCGACACGGGACGGTCGCAGGTGAAGACCATCTGCTTGTTCGTGTCATACAGGGCGTTGAAGGTGTGGAAGAGCTCCTCCTGGCTGCCCATCTTTTTCTCGAGGAAGTTGATGTCGTCGATCAGGAGGATGTCCGCCTGGCGGTACTTGTTCTTGAAGGCGTGGGTGGTCTTGTCGTGGATGGACTGGATGAACTCGTTCGTGAATTCCTCCGCGGACAGGCAGATTATCTTGGCCTTGCCGGCTTCCGCCCAGACCCGGTTGCCGATGGATTGCATCAGGTGGGTCTTGCCCAGGCCCACGCCGCCGTAGATCAGGAAGGGGTTGTACGCGGTGCCCGGGTTCTTGGCAATGGCCAGGGCGGCGTTGGCCGCGAAGGAGTTGTTCTCCCCGATCACGAAGTTCTCGAAGGTCAGGTCCGTCCGGAGGGAGGGGTGCTTGGACCGGGCCGGCCGGCCGGCGGCCGGGGCCGCGGGATCCGGGGATTTCGGCGCGCCTCCCTTGGCCGGCTCCGGAGCCGCCTGCTTCTTCTCGACCAGGAACTCCAGGGTCAGGTTTTTTCCCGTCAGGTCCGCCAGCTTGGCCTCGAAGGTCTTTTGGTAGGCCTTCACGAACTGGTCCCGGTAGAAGGCGGAAGGAACCCGGACCCGGATGCTGTCCGGGGTCGCGCCCGCGTACTCGATGTTGAACCAGATGGCGAACTCGTGCTCTCCGAGTTCCTGCTCCAGCTGTTTCAGCGATTCGTTCCAGAAGGGGGAATAATCGATCTCGTTCATCCTGCTACGCCTTTCCTGTCCCTGTACGGTACCGTATTTTCACAAGTTATCCACAATCAATCAAGAAGACCCACGGGCCTGTCAAGAATCCCGGAAGGGATACTCTCCGGTTTATCCACAATCAAGGACTCTCGAACCTCGGAAGGCTCTTGTAAGTAATTATGAGACAATAAAATAATTTCACTGCAAGGATGCCGGCCGCGGGGCGGAACGGGTCCGAAATCTTGTTATTCCTTGATGAGCAATGCGTTATAAAACTATCAACAGGATATCCACAACGACTCGGAAGCCTGTAATTCCTGTCCTCGAAAGGCGGGTCGCCTTGTCTTTCCTCCCGGGAACGAGTATAATCCTGAAACCAGGTTCGGCAAGTCCTTTCTTCCATCGAACGATGGAGGCAGATCCGCGCTCGTCCGTCCCGGAACGCGGGAACGCCGCCGCGATATACCACGATGATAGGTACCCGCATGGAATCAACCTATTCTGCCCAGAATATCCAGGTATTGAAGGGTCTCGAGGCAGTCCGCAAACGCCCGGGGATGTATATCGGTTCCACCGGCCTGGACGGCCTGCACCACCTGGTCTACGAGGTGGTGGACAACTCCATCGACGAGGCCTTCGCGGGGGTCTGCGACCGTATCGAGGTGGTCCTGGAGCCCAACGACATCGTGCGGGTGACGGACAACGGCCGCGGCATCCCCGTGGACATGCACCCCACCGAGAAGGTCTCCGCCCTGGAAATCGTCATGACCAAGCTCCACGCGGGAGGCAAGTTCGACAAGGGCTCCTACAAGGTATCCGGAGGCCTGC
>JAKLDN010000006.1 GCA_022703505.1 Spirochaetota bacterium
CGGTGGTGGCCAGCGAGGTGCGCAAGCTGGCGGAGCGGAGCCAGAAGGCCTCGGGGGAGATCGGGGACCTGTCCCGGCACACCGTGGGCACCGCGACCAAGGCGGGCGAGATCATCCAGGCCATCGTACCTGACATCCGGAAGACCAGCGACCTTGTGCAGGAGATCGCCAGCGCCTCGGCGGAGCAGAACTCGGGGGTGGACCAGATCGCCAAGGCCATGACCCAGCTGGACACGGTGATCCAGCAGAACGCCAGCGCCAGCGAGGAGATGGCCAGCATGGCCGAGGAGCTTTCGAGCCAAGCGGAGCAGCTGGCCCAGACCATCAGCTTCTTCAAGGTGGAGGGCGCCGCGCCGCGCATAGGCGCGGCGCTTGAGGCCGGCTTGCGCCGGCCTCAAGGCGACGAAGCCCGACGGGCTTCGTCGAGGTCGACGGAGCGCAGCCCGGCAAGTATAGGAAAAACCTCGGCCAAGCCCGTGAAGGCTCTCCCCGCCGCGGGATCCGGACTATCCCCGAAGCCCGCCGCGGCGCCTCGTGAGACGGGTCGCGGCCCGTCTCACGGCAACGAAGCCCGCGGGGCTTCGTCGAGTTCTCCGGGCCGGTCGGACGCCACGGGCATCACCGTCAAGGATGATCCCGACGCCACCTCCCTGGGCGACGATGACTTCGAGGAGTTCTGAGATGGCCGAGCAGACGGACAAGCAGTACCTTTCGTTCGGAATCGACGGGGAGACCTACGCGGTCCCCGTCGGGAAGGTCCGGGAGGTCCTGGAGTACGTGAAGCCCACCAAACTGCCCAAAACCGCGGAGTACCTGAAGGGCATCATCAACGTCCGGGGCTCGGGGATACCCGTGGTGGACCTGAGGACCCGCTTCGGACTGCCGGAGATCCCGGTGACCAAGGACACCGCGATCATCGTGATGGAGATCGCGGACGGCGAGGGACGGTCCCTGGTGATCGGGGCCCTGACGGACGCGGTCCACGAGGTGGTGGACATCGACGACGAGCACATGGAGCCGGCTCCCCGCTTCGGTACCCGGATCGATTCGGGCTTCATCCGGGCCATCGGCAAGCGGGGGGACGCCTTCGTCATCATCCTGGACATCGACAAGGCCTTCCGGGGGGACGAGACCGAGGAGCTCGCCCGGGCCGCCGCCTCCTGAGGCCGGCGCAGACCATTGGAGGAAACTCGCCGAAGCACAGCTTCGGCGCCCTGAGGCCGGCGCAGCCGGCCTCAGGCTCCGGCCTCCTTCAACAGGTAGTCAGCCACCTCGTCCGTGCCGGGTTCCACGGAGAGATTCTCCAAATTACTCCTGTATTTGGCCAGGACATCCGTATCGACGATCTTGCGAACGACCTGAGAAAAGGCGAAGACCGTGGGGCAGTACCATCCGACATGGTAGTTCAGGGCGAAATTGATGATGAACCGGTCGTTGTAGGTGGCCCATTCGGTGAAGATGAAGGGCTTGCTCATGAAAGCCGCCTCCATGGCCGTGGACGCCCCGGCCTTGCCCACCACCACGTCCGAGGCCGCCATCAGCTCGTTCATGTTGGAGACATAGCCCAGGGGAGCCAGCCGGGTCCGGGACAGGACCTTGGCCTTCATGCTTTCCAGCCGACGCAGGGTCGCCTTGTTCCGGCCGGTCACCACGATCAGGTTAACCGGGGCCTGGAAGAGGTAGAGGGCCTGGGCGTAGGCGAAGACCTTCCCGATCCCCTGCCCTCCCGCGGTCACCAGGAGCGTCGGCCACTCGGGGTTCAGGTCCAGGTCCCGCAGGATCTCCGGAGGCGGGGTACGGATCTCGAAGAACTTCTTGTTGATCGGGAAGCCCATCTTCCGGATGATGTCCGGCCGGACTCCGTGCCGGAGGAGCCGGTCCCTGGAATAGTCCGAAGCCACCAGGAGGGCGTCCGCCCCCTCGTTGGCCCACCATGCGTACCCGTCGAAGGGGTCCACCACGTAGGCGATCACCTTGAAGGGCCGCCTCAGGGTCTCCTTGGCCTTGACCGCCACGTAGAGGGCCAGGGGGTGGGTTGCGAAGACCAGGTCCGGCCGGTAGCGGTCGATATATTCGATCCCCTTGTGTACGAAGTCCTTGAACAGCAGGTCGATGTACTCCGCCCCCTTGCCGTAGAGTTCCACAAGGAGGTAGCCGATCCGGGCGGAGAGGGGGAAGGCCAGGCCCAGGTCCCAGGAGTCCTTGAGGGCCCGGTCGTCCTTGAGGGCCCCGCACTCCCGGGCGAAGTCCACCACATCCACCTGGACCGCGTCGCCCACCCTCTCCACGATGGCGTCCCGGACCGCCAGGGCCGGGGCCTTGTGGCCGAACCCGACCTCGATCATCGTCATGAGGATCTTCTTCCTATCCATGGGTTCGGGACCTCCGGGGAGCGCACGGAATGACTGCGGGGACTCGATCAGAATATACCCATAGGCATGGTGCGCCGGCCACTGGACGCCGTCATCCCCCGCCCGGATCAGCGCCTCAAGGGATTCGACTCCCTCTCCATGGTCCCGGTTGCCAAAAGCTCCCGGATCTTGTAGGTCCCGTACTTGCGGGCCTTTAAAAACCCGCTCCAGGCCGCCTCCGCAAAGCGCCCTTGCTCCAACAGCTCCCGGATCCACTCCAGGGCGTAGCGGGGATCCGACTGGTGCAGGGTGGCCTGGATCTCCCGGAGCCAGCGGAGGTTGAAGTCCTCCTGGCTCCCTATGGTCGGGGCCGCGATCAGGGGTATCCCCAGGCCCACGTAGAAGGAGAGCTCCGAGGGCTTGGTCCACAGGACGTCCGTGTCGTGCAGGCAGGATTCGAAGGCCTCGAAGTACTCCGAGTCCGTGCGGCCCGAGACCACCCGGACTCCCGGATGATCCGGGAGGATCCGCCGGACCGCCTCCTCGAAGTATTCCCGCACCTCCGAGCGCACCCCGCAGACCAGGTTCATCGCGAACTCGCCGGTCCGGATGGCGGGAGCCAGGCTCTCCAGGGCCGCCGTCCCGATCTCCTTCTGGGCCCCCGCGCCCCCCACCGCGAAGGTGATCGTGACCGGGCCCGGGTCCCTTCCTTCCAGGAAGTTCTCGGGACCCAGGAAGTGTTCCACGTTCCGGCCGTGCAGGGGACGGAACCGGTCCTCCGGGTCCAGGCGGCGCAGACGGCGGCCCAGGTCCCGGCGCAGGACGGAGAGACTCTCGTCCCCCAGGAGGCTCAGGGGAAGGGGAAAGCCCGTCATCCAGATCCGCTCGTCGGGCACCCCGTACTGCCGGAGCCGCCGCATGGCGGACCCGCAGGGCACCAGGTACTCGATCCGGGAATCCCGGGGACGGGAGGGCACCCAGACCCGGTTGATGTCCGCGTCGCAGATGATGCAGTAGATCCGGCCCCAGCCCGCCCGGTCCGCGGCCACCGCGGGGTGGTAGAAGGAGGTGACCAGGGGCAGAGGCTTCTCCTTGATCTTGGCCAGGAGGGTCCGGCACAGCCCCTTCTCCAGCATCCGGTCCACGAAGCGGGTCTGGATGGTCGGTACCGACAAGTCGACCCGGGGGTAGGGAGGTCGTATCCGCTGGAAATAGTCCAGGATCCCGAAGAGGGCCGGGCCGATCAGGGGGATGCCCCGGGCCCGGGAAAGTTTTTCGTAGATCGAAAGGAGGCGCTCCCAGAGCTTCAGCTCCTCCGGGTCCGCGAAGCCCGGGTCGTTGACGATGAGGATCCCGCCCTCCGCCAGGTCGGAAAGGGGCCGCACCGCCCGCTTGTGCCCCAGCCCCATGTTCGCCGCCGCCACCCAGGCCCGGGGCTCAGCCCCCGCCCGGGCGTTCACGCGCTTAGCCGCCATGTCGACCTCCCGTGACGGGATGAATTTTATGCGGGCGGCGTCGGGAAGTCAAAGGTGGTGAATAGGTGAATCGTGAATAGGTGAATAGGAGGGGTGCCGGGTATTCCGGTGAAGGCAGTTCGCGGATTATCGAAATCCGAGGCGCGGCTCCATTCACCCATTCACCCATTCACCCATTCACCCATTCACCCATTCACTCTATACTTCCCCTCATGAAAGACCAGCTCATCGTCAAGAACCTGCCCTTCATCAAGATCCTCCCGGCCTGGGCGCAGGAGCTGTCCTACAAGTACCTGTCCAAGACCGCGAACCTCTACATCCTCCACGGGAACATCCGGGACTTCCTGCCCCACAAGATGAACGAGGGGGAGTTCATCTTCGTGAAGATCCAGGACTATGTGTCCGAGGTCCTCTTCGGGAACCGGGACGTCATCGCCTTCTGGGACCGGTCCAGCGGGGTCACCTTCTGCACCCCCGAGATGATGAAGGCCTACCTGGAGGCCCACGTCGAGCGGAACCCCGACGTGGACAAGGACGACCTCGTCTCTCCAGATCCCCTCCTGGCCTTCAAGTACCTGGAGGAGTACTTCCTTCTCAACATCCCCAAAAAGAAGCGGATCGTCCTGATCGCGGACTACGCGGAGACCTTCCTGCCCGCCAGCGACGTGTCCCGCCTGTCCGACGAGGACCGGTACTGCTTCGTCACCCTGAACCGCTGGTCCCACGACCCCGTGTTCACCAAGGGGGACGTGTCGGTGATCCTCCTGACCGAGAACCTCACGGACATCAATCCCCGGATCGTCTCCTCCCCCACCACCGTCAAGGTCCAGATCCCCATACCCGACGAGTCCGTGCGGATCAGCTTCCTGGAGTTCCTGGAGCGCCGGAAGACCCTCCTCCTGGACAAGGGCCTGGGGCCCCGGGAGGTGGGGACCATCACCTCGGGCCTCAATCTCATGAACCTGAACCGACTGGCCGCGGAGTCCTACCAGGAGGACCTCCCCATCTCCATGGACTACCTCAAGCAGAAGAAGAAGGAGATCATCGAGAACGAGGCCTCGGGCCTCCTGGAATTCCTGGAGACCGAGCACGACCTGTCCTACGTCTCCGGCCACGACTTCGTGAAGCGACGCTTCAAGAGCGCCGCCCGGGCACTCAAGCAGGGGAGGCTGGACGTCCTGCCCATGGGCTACCTCATCTCCGGGCCCGTGGGCACGGGCAAGAGCTTCCTGGTCACCGCCTTCGCCGGGGAGATCGGGATCCCCATGGTCAAGTTCAAGAACTTCCGGTCCAAGTGGCAGGGGGTTACAGAGTCCAACCTGGAGAAGGTCCTGAACATACTCAAGGCCATGGCCCCCGTGGCGGTGATGATCGACGAGGCCGACGCCTTTTTGGGGGACCGCAACCAGGAGGGCGACTCGGGCACCTCCAACCGCATCTTCGCCCAGATCGCCTCGTTCATGGGCAACACCGAGTACCGGGGCCGGATCATCTGGTTCCTGATCACCTGCCGGCCGGACCTCCTGCCCATCGACCTCAAGCGCCAGGGCCGGGCGGAGGAGCACCTGGCCCTCTTCTACCCCGACACGGACGCGGAGAAGGAGGCCCTCTTCGACACCCTGGTGCGCAAGCTCGACCTGTCCATCCGGAAGTTCCCCGTGGGGGACCTCCTCAGGCGCTTCAAGTACGAGTTCTCCGGGGCGGACCTGGAGGCCGTCCTGATCCGGGCCAAGTTCCGGGCCGCCATGGACGGCCGATCCTTCGTGACCCGGGAGGACATGGACGAGATCCTGGCCGACTTCGTGCCCCCCGCCTACCCCCACGAGATCGAGCTCCAGAACCTGGTGGCGGTCCTGGAATGCACCAGCAAGGAGATGGTCCCCAAGCGCTTCCAGAACCTGGACCGGACCAAGCTGGTGCGGGACATCCGGGAGATCAAGGAACTCCTGGGAGAGCGAGAGTAGGGGGAGCGCGTTCGGGAAAACTCCACAGGAAGCGCCGAACGTGGTATCCCAATGGGGCACTGCGGAATCCCGGGGTTTCGCTACGTCCTACGACGCTTCGCGTCGTTTGTCGAGCGGAAGTGATTATCGTGTGCGCCATCGCGCACCACGACATCGCCTTATCGCCCAAGGATGGGCGCTTGCCCATGAATCCAGAATCGCTTTGCGATTCTGAATCGTCAGGGACGACGCGCCCCCTTCGGGTTTAGTCTGGTTCGGCGCTTCCTGGGCGGTCCCGCGGGTGCGCCGCCTATTCCCGGTCTGTTTGACCGGGGGAGAAAGGGGCAGCGGTCGATTCCGTCGCGAGGCCGCGGCGGCGTTCTTTAACGCGGCTCCCCCTCGCTACGAAGGCCGCGCGTACCGCGCGGCGCTTCTCCGCTACCCCTTCGTAGGTTTATTCCCAGAAACTCGACGAAGCCGCCAGGCTTCGTCGCCGTGAGGCCGGCACCCAGGATGGGTGCCGAATTGCCGGCCAGAATTGCACAGGCAATTCTGGATCATCACGGATGATGCGGCCTCACGCGCACCCTCGCACTTGTTAACGGACGGCGGGCCGGACGTCCTCATCGAATCCCCGGAACGCAAGGCGGGCTGCAAGGGTCAGTTCGAACAGCGCCGTGGGCACATTCAGGGCGAAGTAGATCGGTGTGGCCATTTTGATGAATTCGAGCATCAGCATCACGGTCGCGAGTATCGTCAGCGCAGCACCGGTGAATCCCCAAACCGACAGCCATCTCGGCACGAGCCTGTCCTTGAAAAGTCCGTAGCAGAGGATCAACCCGCCGGTCATCCACGGTAAAACCATTCCTATGTGATTCATGTGGTCCCTACCCTGCCTTAGCAGCTCTCCCAAGGTCCTGTAGTATGACGGGTCGGAAGGTGCCTCGGCCGCGAAACGCCGGCTAAGCATTAAAAGCAGCAGAAGGGATCCTATCCCGACATAGAGAAACGCGGCTCCGACGATCCTGAACACGAGATACACGGTCGCCAAGACGTCGCGTCGCTTTCGGAGTACCTGATTAAACAATACCGCGATGTACACGTATATCGTAGCCATAACGGCCTGGAAAAATACCGCCGTGAGAACCCACGTTCGGATCGACGGCAGTTTCTCCAGGTAATCCGGATATTCCAACGCCGGCACCGTGTTCAATATCCCGCATGCGATCGCGGAAACGAGCAATATCCCCAGATATCGCGCCGTCCTCTTGTCATCCATCACGATACTCCTTGGGTCGAATTCGATTCCACCGGCTTTCATGAGTCCGCCCGCTCGTCCGGATACTGGAAGACCTCTTCAAGGGGAACGCCGAAAACCCGGGCAATCTGGAACGCCGTCTCGAGAGTCGGGGAATACCGCCCTTGTTCGATCGCGATGATCGTCTGGCGGGTCAGGCTCACGCGATCCGCCAGTTCGGCCTGCGTCATCTCGCCGGCGGCGAACCTCAGCGACCGGATGTTGTTCGTAACCAGGGTGCGCGCGGCCACGGCTAGAACCCCCGGCGATAGGCGATCAGCTTGGACGCCGACGAAACGAGAGCCCCCGCGACGAACGAGAGGTACAGGGCGTTGGCGATCCAGAACGGATCATATCGGAGCATAGCCAGGGCCAGGGCCCCGAGCGCACCCCCGGACGAGACGTAGTACCCGACGAGCTCGCCCCGCCTGTTGATTTCGGTGTCCCTCTGGTCGCTCCTGTTGACCTCGGCTTCGGATCCGTCTCCCTTGATCCGCGCGGAGACGGAGCCCGCCACCGCCACCAGAATCGCTCCAAGGATCGACATCACGATCACCGAGCCGATCGCGATGAGCAACGGCCCTTGGTACGAGACCTGGTCCACCGGCACGGACTCCATCCGCTTGAGCACGAGCGCTACGTAGACAGCCGCCACCGCCGCCGAAACGACCGCGTTAACCCAGGTGATCTTCTCCTCGAACGGCATCACAGCCTCCTTGTTTTGGTTCCTATCGACCTATGAACACCAACCCGACATCGCGAGGCGCCGCAGGACGCCTCGGCCTGCCCTTTTACGCAGATGATTCGCCCCTTGTGCCGAAATCGGCCATGTCAAGTTTTCTTTACTTGATGTAATGTAAATCATAACATTCTTTATGTCAAGTATATTTTACACATATCAAGATCAACAATTCAATCTATCGGGAGTGCGCGGCGGAACCTGGCAGCCCAAACGGCCGGCGTTGACTCCGGGGGACGGACGGCCTAGAGTAGCGCCATGGATTCTATCGTAGTCGGACTGAAGTCCGCCCTCGCCGCCTTCTTCGGCTTCAAGGCCTACGTCATCCTTCCGGCATTCATGCTGGTCCTGGCCCTGGCGGCCCGGATGAGGCCGAAGGAGGCGCTCTTCGCCTCGATCAAGATCGGCGCGGGCTTTTCCGGCGTCTTCATCGTCTTCAGCTTCTTCGTGACCCAGATACGACCGGCGATCGAGGCCGTCATCGCCCTGCGCGGCCTCAATTACCCGGTGGCGGACGTGGGCTGGCCGCCCCTGGCGGCCATCACTTGGTCCTCCCCCCTCACCCCCCTGCTCATCCCCCTGGTCCTCGTCCTGAACCTGGTCATGATCGCGGCGCGGAGCACCAAGACCCTCTACATCGACCTGTGGAACTACTGGCATTTCGCCCTGATCGGGGTGCTGGTTCGGAACGCGACGGGCAGCCTGGTCCTGGGCCTGGCCGCGGGCCTCCTCCTGGCGCTCTACACCATCAAGACCGCCGAATGGTCCGCTCCGTACGTGCGGCGGGAGACGGGACTGGAGGGACTGGCCGTCAGCCCCGTGTCGGTCGCGGGGCTGCTTCCCTACGCGGTGGCGCTGAACCGGGCCTTCGACGCGATCCCGGGCCTGCGCCGGCTTTCCTGGGATCCCTCCCGGACAGGGGCCGAGGGCTCGGGGCCGCGCCTCCTGCAGGAACCCATGGTCATAGGGATCCTGGTCGGGACGGGCCTTTCCCTGCTGGCCGGGTACGACCTCAAGGGCGTCCTGGAGACCTCCGTAAACATCGCGGCCGTCATGTTCCTCCTGCCCAAGTGCGGAGCCCTCATCGGGGAAGGCATGGGGGCCGTATCCCTGGCTTTCAAGCTCCTCGTGGAGAGGCGCTTCCGGTCCCTGCGCGGACTTTCCATCGCCGTGGACACCGGAATCCTCATGACCAACCCCTCCGTCATGGCGACGGGGCTCATCCTGATACCGGTGTCCCTGCTGGTCGCCTTCCTCCTGCCCGGCAACCGGGTCCTGCCCCTGGGGGACCTGCCCAACCTCATCTCGATCATGTCCCTGTGCACCCTGGTCATGGGAGGCAACGTCCTGCGATCCGTGCTGGCGGGCGTACCCGTCATCGCCAGCTTCCTGCTCATAGCCTCCGACATGGCCCCCCTGTACACCGAGCAGGCCGCGGCTGCGGGGATGAACCTGGACCTCGGGGGCCGCGAACTCACGGCCTTCACGGACGGGGGCAACCAGCTCCGCTACTGGCTCTATGGGCTGTTCCAGGGAAGGGCCGCGGCCTGGGCGGCGGTCCCCCTCGTGCTGGGCCTGCTGTGGCTGGCAGGGCGGGAACACAAGAAGATGGCCGACCTCGAACCGCCGAGGTGAACGCCCCGGCCCGAAAATCGGGCCGGTACCGGGCTTCCGCGGTTTTCTCGGCGATCATCCGGCATTTCTCGGCGTTGACCGTCGAACGCCGATGGAGGCGACCATGCGTCATTCCTCGTTCCCCCGTTCTCTGGCCTGCATTCTCGCCCTGACCCTCGGCCTGTCCGGGAACCTGGCCGCGCAGGAGGAGTTCATCCGCCTGCCGGGAGGCGGCTTCCTGATGGGCTCCCCCGTCACGGAGAAGCAGCGGAATCCGGACGAGGGACCTCAACATCCGGTCAAGGTCGCGCCCTTCACGATGGGCCGGTACGAGGTGACCCAGGCCGAGTGGACGGCGCTGATGGAAAACAATCCGAGCCGGTTCCGGGGCGACCGGCTGCCCGTCGAGGGGGTGAGCTGGTACGAGGCCCTGGTGTACTGCAACAAGCGCAGCATCGCGGAAGGTCTGGATCCTTGCTATACCATACAGGGAAGCGCGGATCCGGCGGACTGGGGGAGCGTGCCGACGAGTTCGAACGGCGCCTGGAATGCCGTCGTCTGCGATTTTTCCGCAGACGGCTACCGTCTGCCCACCGAGGCTGAATGGGAGTACGCGTGCCGGGCGAGGACGGAATCGGCCACGGCCTTCGGAGACTCCCTGGGTCCGGACCGGGCGAACTTCGACGGGAGCCGGCCGTACAATTCTGAGATCCTCGCGGAACCCCTGCGCCGCACGACGCCCGTGGGGAGCTACCCGGCGAACCCCTGGGGTTTCCACGACATGCACGGCAACGTCTGGGAATGGTGCTGGGATCACTACGCCGACAAATACTACGCCCGATCCCCGGATACGGATCCCCGGGGGGCGGAGGGCGGGCGGTACCGGGTCCTGCGCGGCGGCGCCTGGGGCAATTTCGGCTACCGGCTGCGGTCCGCCGCCCGGCGCGACGAGGACCCCTTCTACCGGGACGCCGACAACGGATTCCGGCTCGTACGGGGGAGATAGCCGGGCCGGCCCTAGCAGGCTGTTGACAAAGGCGATGGCGCCTTTGTCAACAGCTTCCTCAATACCGCAATTGCGCAGAAAAGCGAGAGCTTTTCGAGCAATTGCATAGCAGGGTGCTGACAAGCTTCGAGTTTGTCAGCACCCTGCTAGACGAACTGGTCGAAGAGGACAGGGTTCCCGTCGGGATCCTCCACCGTGAAGCTGGCGGGTCCCGAGGTCGACTCGTCGGCCTCGGTGACGAGCCGGACACCCTTCCGCTTGAGCTCCTTCTGGATCTCCCGGATGTCCGTGAAGGAGGGCAGCGCCTGGGCGTCCTGGTCCCAGCCGGGATTGAAGGTCAGGGTGTTCCTGGGGATCATGCCCTGGAAGAGGCCCAGGATGCAGACCCCGTTCTTGAGGATCAGCCAGCCCTGGGCCGCGTCCCCGCCGAAGGCGGAGAATCCCAGCTTCTCGTAGAAGGCCCTCGAGGCCTCCACATTCTTCACGGCAAGGCTGACGGAAAAGGCTCCGAGGTCCATGGCGGCTCCTTTCGCACCGGGGAGGTGCTGGAGGAGAAGATACTGAAAACGGGAGGCGGAAGAGTCAAAAAGGAAACCCAAGGACGTTCCTCGAAGGCTGCACATGCGAAGGATAATCCCTCGCAGTAGTCCGAATCCAATCGCCCCTCCCCTTGCCCTCCTCCCCTCCCCGCCCCATACTTTCCCCATGGAACGCACCAGCCTCACGCATCCCCTGATTGTCGACTCCGTGGAGACACCCGGGGGTGGGCGGATCGGCCTGACCTTCTGCCCGGGGAAAAAGCAGGCCCGGGCCGCCTCGGGATCCTGGAACCGGGACCTGGACGCGGACCTGGACGCGATCCGGGCCTGGGGAGCGGAGGTCCTGGTCAGCCTCATCGAGCCCGCGGAGTACCAACGGCTCGGGGTGGAGGACCTGCCGGAGAAGGCCCGGGCCCGGATGGCCCACCTGGCCCTGCCCGTCCCGGACTACGGGCTTCCGGGCCCGGAGTGGGAGGCGGCCTGGGAGGCCGCGGGTCCCGGGCTCCGATCGATTCTCCTGCGGGGAGGGAGGATCTGTCTTCACTGCATGGGGGGCCTGGGAAGGTCCGGGACGATCGCCGCCCGACTCCTGGTCGAACTGGGCGTCCCGCCGGAGGACGCGATCCGCTCGGTCCGGGCCGCCCGGCCCGGGGCCGTCGAGACCCGGGAGCAGGAGGAGTACGTGCAGACCGTCCGGCCGCTTGAGGGATCTATCGCTTCCGAGGATTGAGGCGATCCAGGATCGCCGAACTCGTCAGCTTGGGATTCGCCCGGGCGATGTCGTAGATCGCCCACATGAGGGGGATCCAGCCCAGGGCGTCGAAGTCCCGTACCATGGCTCCCGCTTCTGCCATCGCGGCCGCGACCTCCGCATCCTCCGCCTTTGCCGCGGCCAGCATGAGGGGAGTCGCCCCGTGCACCTTGTCGCGGGCGTCCACGTCCGCCCCCGCTGCGGCTAGGATTCGGACCACCTCTACGTCGTCCCCGTCCCGGGCCACGGCCATGAGGGCGGTCATCCCGCCGGCGTTCCTTTCGTTGACGTCGGCTCCGGACTCAAGGATCTTCCGGATGTCGTCCAGGGAACCCCGGCGGACGGCCTCCACGAGAGGATCGATCTGGGCTGTGGCGGATGCCGCGGACAGCAGGATCAGGATGCACGAACAACACAGCTTTCGAAAGCGCATCCTGGCACACCTCCGAAAACCTTAGGCTTCTTGGCCGCCCGCGCCCGAGGAACG
This sequence comes from Spirochaetota bacterium, assembly GCA_022703505.1. Classification (GTDB taxonomy): domain Bacteria; phylum Spirochaetota; class Spirochaetia; order Treponematales; family UBA12059; genus JAAYUR01. The sequence goes on from JAKLDN010000006.1 coordinate 12,203, forward strand.
GCTGGGGAGGCCCCGCTATTCGATCCGGCGTATCCTCGGAGAGCCGGGGCCGAACGCGATAACCAGTCCTCCGATGAATAGCGCATGGCTCGAAGCCCAGACGATGGAGGCCGCGCCGAACTCGTCCTCGACGAACCATTCCCGAACGGCGAGACTCACGGCGCCCCACCAGACCATGCCCCCGGCCAGGGACAGAGTCAGGCCGAGAACGTTCGCACCCTCCCGGCCCGGACGGATCTCCCAAGTCTGGGTCCGGTCCCCGGGTTCCCTCGTGTCCACCTGGATGGTTCGGACTTCGTTCCCGGGCAGAACCAGCTGGAACGTGTATGCCCCGGGGGTAAGATCCAAGGCGACCGGGGAGTCCCCCAGGTAGCGGTACAGGTCCAGGGCGCGAAGGGTCCGGTTCCCTCCTTCCGCCCGGAATATATAGTCGGGCTCGGAATACCCGGGCACCGCTTCGGGTATCGCGATCGTTCGGTCGAGGAGATAGACGGGGACGGGGATGGGCGATTCGAACCGGATGCCGGACAGTCCGGTCACCTGGGCTCCCCCGGGGTCCGCGAACGCCAGGAGGACCAGCGCGAGCAGGACCCCCCGCGGCAGACTCCGGGACGCCGATGCCGGGAGCCGCGGATTCCGGACCGGACCGGATCCGCGGACGCTCTCGCGTACGCGCTCCACCATGGTTTTTCCTTCGGGCGGCCGCGAAGCATGGCGCTCCTCGGCCGCCCATCGGAAGAAATTCTAAGCCCGGTACGGGCTCAGCGCAATGCCCCGACGCCCGGCGGGCGGCACGGGTTATGCATGCGCTCCCGCCCCGACAGGCCGCGGAAACCCGTATGCGTGCTTGATTCTATGAGGACATGCATCCCCTCCCTAGAACCCCCGGTCGTCCACGGCGTCCATCCAGGTCCGGGCCGGGGCCAGGATCCCGGCGATGGAGCCCTCCGCGAAGGGATTCCGCAGGCTCGCGACCCCGAGGAGATCCAGGAAGGGCCGGCTACCCGCGGCGTCGCAGAGGGCCAGGTACCGGCGCCAGGCCCCGGGGCGGTCCGACCGGGACAGGGCCCAGAACTCGTAGGCGCAGACCTGGGCCAGGGTGTAGTCGATGTAGTAGAAGGGGTCCTGGAAGATGTGGCCCTGGCGGAACCAGTAGCCCCCGGCCTCCAGGAATCCGTCGCCCTCGTAGTCCCGCCACGGAAGGTAGACTCTCTCCATCCTCCGCCAGGCGGCCCGGCGCTCGGCGGGGGCCGCCCCGGGATGCTCGTAGACCCAGTGCTGGAACTCGTCCACGAGGACTCCGTAGGGCAGGAAGAGGATCCCCGCGGTCAGGTGCCGGAAAAGGTACTTGTCCGCGTCCGCGCCGAAGAATCCCTCCATCCAGGGCCAGGCCAGGAACTCCATGGACATGGAGTGGATCTCGCAGGCCTCCAGGGTGGGCCAGTGGTACTCCGGGAACGCGAAGCGCCCGCCCCGGGAGACCTGGAAGGCGTGGCCGACCTCGTGGGTCAGGGTGTCGATGTCGTCGGAGGTCCCGTTGTTGTTGGCGAAGACGAAGGGGACGCCCTCGGCGGGGAGATACGAGCAATAGCCTCCCAGGGCCTTGCCCTTCCGGGTCTCCAGGTCGAAAAGCTCCCGCTCCCGCATCATCCGGAAGAAGGACCCCGTCTCGGCGGACATCTCGTCGTACATCTTCCCCGCGGCTTCCAGGAGGACCGGGGTGCCCCCGACCGGCCTGGGATTGCCCGTGGGGAACTCGAAGGCCTCGTCCCGGTAGGCCAGGACCGGAAGTCCCAGGCGTCGGGCCTGCCGCTCCCGGAGGGAGGCGGCCAGGGGCACCACGGTCCGGAGCACCTGGGACCGGTAGGAGGCCACCTCGGCGGGGCCGTAGTCCGTCCGGCCCAGGCGGGCGTAGGCCAGGGGGACGAAGTTCGGGAAGCCCAGCTCGAGCGCGATGCGGTGACGGACCGCCACGAGTTCGGCGTAGATCCGGTCGAACTCGTCACCATGGTCCCGGTAGAACCCGGAGACCGCGGACACGGCCCGGCCTCGGGTCTCCCGGTCCGGGGATTCCATGTAGGGTCCGAGCTCGGCCAGATTGAGGACCCGTCCGTCGAAGGGTATGGAAGCGGAGGCCTTGAGCTTGTCGTACTCGCTGGACAGGCGGTTCTCCGCCGCCAGGAGCTCCTCGATCCCCGGCTTGAAGGCAGCGAGCCTGCACTCCGCCATCCGGAAGATGTGGGGGCCCCAGACCGCCTCCAGCTCTTTTCGGAACGGCGAGGAGACCAGGGCCGCGTAGAGCTCGTGCTCCAGGGCGTCGATCCGGGGAGACGCCCCGTCCCAGAAATCGTTCTCCGCCTCGTAGAAAGGATCCGTCGTGTCGCAGGTGTGCCGGATCTCGGCCAGGTCCTTCACGGTGGAGATCCGGTCCCGGAGGGCGGACAGGCGGTCCATGGCCTCCCGGGCGGCTTCGGCGCTCCGGGCCCCGGAAAAGTCCGCGAGCAGGGAGCGGAAGGCCGCGGACTCGGCCTCGATGTCGGGCCGTGCGTAGGGGATGTCCTTGAATTTCTTCATCGGGGGCCTCCTTCGGGTCGAGGCCGACAGTGTAGCGCGGCCGGAACGGCCGGGCAAGCGCGGGCGGCCTTCGCCGTGAGCCCGCTATGTACGCTAGGTCCGCCCGGCCTTCCGGAAATACCGCACGGTCCCGGACCCTCCCGGGACGGTCAGGGACGCGGAGGCCTCCCGGACGAGGGCGGAGTCGAAGTCCAGTTCGATCCGGGCGGGGCCCTCCCGGTGGTTCACCGCCACCAGGACCCAGTCCTCCGGGGTTTCCAGGAGGCGGACGACCGCGCTCGGGACGAAGGCGGCCGGCGCGGCCGGTGCGCCCGGCGCGGCCGCCGGAGCCGACGAGGCGCTGACGGCCGCCGCACGCGTCGCAGCCGAAGACGGCGCCGCCGCGGCGCCCTCGGCCCGTTCCGGCTCCTCCCCGGGGAGGACGGCCAGGCGGCGGAGCTGGGGATACCCGGCGGGATCGAGGAAGCCCGCCAGGAAGTTCCGCGTCCCCGGGTCCCCCCGGAGGTGGAAAGCCAGGGCCGCGAAGGTCGCTACATAGACGGCCCGGCCGGCCCCCAGGGCCCGGCCGGTCGCGGCGGGACGCCCGTCCGGGAAGCGGGCAAGGACTTCGGTCCCCGGCCCGGGTTCCACGACGCGACGGTATTGCGCGCCTCCGAAGGAGAAGCCGTCCCCGAGAGCCTCGGTGAAGCCCCAATCGGGCAGGGCCTCGAGCTCGACGTGCCGCACCCCGAAGAGGTCGGCCAGGGCCCGGCTGTCCGGGTCCAATGCCCCGCCTGAGTCGTACATCCCCGTGGCGGCCTCTCCGACCAAAAGCCCGCCGGCCTCGGCGAAGGCCCGGAGGGCGGCCCGCTCCCGGTCGTCCAGGCAGAGGGCCATGGGGACGAAGAGGGTCCGGACCCCCTCGACGCCCAGGCTTTCCAGGTAGTCCTCGTGGACGAAGCGGACGGGGATCCCCGCCTCGTAGGCGGCCCGGTAGATCCCGGCCACGCTCCCGGCGTAGAGGTCCTCCCGGCGCTCGGCGCAGAAGGAGAGAACCTGGCTTTTCCGGGACAGGTAGATCGCGTTGACCGGGAGGACCCGGGTCGCCGCGTCCAGGCGGGGATCCGAGAGCTCCCGGGCGCAGGCCCCCGCCTCCCGGGACCGCTCGGTGTTCCCCCCGTCGTACGCGGTGAGTCCGAAGCCCGGGGATTCCAGGCCCGCGGGCTCCGGGGCGTACTGCCAGTAGAGGACGCCCTTCCCGCCCGCGGCGGCGGTGTTGTAGTTCCAGATCCGCACGTCCCGGGCCGTCGGAACCTCGCCCCCCAGGAAGCCGGCCTTCCCTCCCCCGCCCTGGAGCTCGACCTGGTAATACCGTTTGCCCCGGGCGGCCTCGGCCACGACCTCGTTGTGGGCCAGGTGGGTGAAGGGATGGTTTTTGCCCTGGAGCCACTTGGGAAAGCTCGAGAGGCCGAAGACGTCCACCTCCCGGGCCAGGGAGAACTCGTCCCCCAGTTCGTTGGCCAGACCCCCGGCCAGCTTGTTGCCCAGGACCGCGCTGTAGGCCACATGGGTCTGGATCGCCGTGCCCGGGGCGCCCCGCCGGGCCGCCTCCGTCCGGATCCGCAGGTGCCGGGCCAGGTTTTCGATCCAGAAGAGCCGCCAGTCCAGCATGTCCGCCCAGGTTCCGAAGCGCGGGGGCGGCTCGACCTCGGACCAGTCCGAGAGGCGGCGGAACCAGGCGGCGTTCAGGGACCCTAGGTCGCCGTACTTGTCCTTGAGCCAGCGGCGGAAGGCGGCCCGGGAGTGCTCGCAGTAGCACAACAGCTCCCCCCGGTAGTCGAACATGGGCTCCAGGTGGGGCTCGTTCCACACGTCCAGGGCGACGACGGAACGGGCCGTTCGGTACCGGGCGGCCACGGCTTCGATGAAGCGGGCCGTGAGGTCCGCGGCCGCCGGCTTGTCCATGCAGAGCCCGGGCCAGCCCGCGGAGGGGAGGTTCGGCGGCCCGCCGAAGGGGATGACCTCACCCCGGCCGGTACGGTACAGGGCGTCCTCGTTGCCCGGCAGGACCCAGGGGGGCGAGCCCTCGGGGATCGTGTTGATCACAACCGCCAGGCCCCGGCGCTCCGCGAGCCCGCAGAGTTCGTCCAGGTCCGAGAAATCGAAGCGGCCCCGGACCGGCTCGATCCAGTTCCACACGGCCCAGAGCTTGACGGTGTTGAAGCCCAGGTCCGCCATGTTCGCCAGGTCCCGGTCCCAGCATTCCCGGCCCGGGAACGGAGGCCTGTAGTACTGCGCGCCGAAAATCATGGATGTCTCCCAAACCCGCAGGGCGGATCAGCCCTTGACGGCCCCGGCGGTCATTCCGGTGACCAGGTATTTCTGCATCAGGAAGCCGACCACGATGATGGGGGCGATGCTGATGGTGGCGGCGGCGGAGCACTTGCCCCAGTCCACCGAGATGGCCCCCACGTAGCGGGCGATCCCGACGGTCAGGGGATAGGTGTCCAGGTTGGTCAGCTGGAGCGAGAACAGAAGCTCGTTCCAGGAGAACTGCATGATCAGGATCACCGCGGATGCGATCGCCGGGGTGAGCATGGGGAAGATGATGCGGGAGAAGGCCTTCATCCGGGAACAGCCCTCCACGGTGGCGGAATCCAGGATCTCCCCGGGGATGTCCCGCACGAAGGAGGCCATGATCCAGGTGACGAAGGGCAGGCCCATGGCGGAGTGTGCCAGGATGGGGCCCAGGTAGGTCCCTGTCAGGCGCAGACGGTTCATCAGGATGAACATGGGCAGGAGCACCGTGATCGCGGGCACGAGCTTCCCGATCAGAAGGAGGTTGGAAAGCCGCTCCCCGAGCCTCGACTTGAAGAGCTTGAGCCCGTAGGCAGCAAGGGTGCCCAGGGCTATGGTCGTGACGGTCACGGACACGGATATGACGATGGAGTTGACGAAGTACCGCAGGAAGTCGTCCAGCTCGAAGAGGCGCTGGAAGTGGGTGAAGATGGGCTTGAAGATCAGGTCCGGAGGCATCTTCTTTATGTCCAGGGTCCGCCGGAAGGCGTTGGACACGATGATGTAGACCGGCGCCGCGGTCCAGAGCCCGAAGACCAGGAGGAAGAAGGCCTTGGCCAGGCGGGGCGGCCACTTGCTCGGGGCAATCATGCGGGTATTCCGTGTCATCAGCTCCCCCTCCGCTTCCGGTTCTGCAGGATGAAGGGGATCCCGAAGATCCCGAAGGTGGCGATCATGGCGACCATGGAGACCGCGATCCCGTAGCTTAGGTCCCCGTTCTCGAAGCCCTGGGTGTAGGCGTAGATGCTCAGGGAGACCGTCGAGTTGTTCGGGCCTCCCCCGGTCAGGGCGAAGATGATGTCGAAGACCTTGATGGTATCCACCCCGCTGATCAACAGGATCACCAGGTATACGTCCCGCAGGAGGGGCACCGTGATCCGGAAGAAGATGGACAGCGCCCCCGCCCCGTCCACCCGTGCGGCCTCGTAGAGCTCCGTCGGAATGGATACCAGGCCCGCGGTCAGGACGATGATCAGGAAGGGTACCACCTGCCACCAGTGGGCGATGATCGTGGACAGCAGGGCCGTGGAGGCGCTGGTCACCCCCGGGAAGAACTCGAAGGGGATGCCGACCCGGTCCATCATCCAGTACAGGATGCCCTGGGGATCGTAGATGTAGCGCCAGATGAGGCCCACCACAATCGGCGACACCAGGAGGGGCACCGTCACGATCGGGCGGACGAAGCGGGCCAGGCGGCGGGAGAGGGAATGGATCAGGACAGCCGCCAGGGTCCCGATCGTGAAGTCCCCGGCGATCGCCCCGGCGGAGAACATCAGGGTGTTCAACAAAGCCTTCAGGGCCGTCCCGTCCCGGAAGAACCGGAGGTAGTGCTTGAGGCCCACGAAGGCGGTCCGGGGGTCGAAGGACCCGAAGGAGAAGTCAAAGAAACTGAGGAAGGCGCCGAACGCCAGGGGTACGACCATCACGCCCAGGACCAGGCTCACGGCGGGCGCCATGAGCAGGGTGGGCAAAAGGTCGCCTTTCTCGAGGGACAGGGCGCGGGGCTTCCGCATGCTTCCTCCGTGGTCCGGTTCGAGATCACGGCCGCACCCGGAGCTCCGGGTGCGCGGCCGCGTCAAGAAAGTCGCCGTCCGGCCCGAGAACGGACCGGACGGCGCAGGGTCACTTGCTGAAGTCCGTGGCGGCCAGGTCGGCCTGGATCTTCTTGAGCACGTCCTCGGGCTTCGCGTCCGTGGTCGCGATCTCCGAGAGACCCACGATCAGGGCGTTCTTGAGGGTCTGGAAGTTCTTGAGGGCGGGGTCCATCTTCCCGTTCGCCAGTTCCTTCATGACCACCGAGAGGTAGGGCATGGCCTTCTGCACCTCGGGATCCTCGGACAGGGAGGTGATGGCACTGATCTGCTTGTTCGCCAGGGTCTGCTTCTTCTCGATCGCGGGGCTGGTCATCCAGGAGATGAACTTGAAGGAGGCGTCCACGTCGTTGGTGTTCTTGGCGATGGCCCAGACCCAGTAGGCGTTGTTGGCCGCGGTGTCCCCGGTCTTCCCGTTCAGGGTCGCGTACTTGACGGTGTCGACGATGAGGGACTTCTCGGGATCGTGGTTCTGGTTGGCCAGTCCGCTCATGATGATGCCGATGGGCGCCGTCTTCGTGCGCACCGCCTCGGCGGTCTCGTCGTGGTGCCACGCGGTGGCGCCGCGGACGGAATACCGGGCCAGCTGGTCATAGATGGTCGCCGCGTAGACGGAAGGCTCGCTCAGGAGGTCGAGCTTGCCCTTCTTGTCGAAGTAGAATCCGCCGGACGAGAAGAGGAGCTGGGAATAGAGGGTGGCCGCCGCGCCGCCCTGCTTGGCGGGGATGGCGATGCCGGAACCCTTGGTCTCCTTGAAGTACTTGGCCACGGCCACCAGGTCGTCGGCGGTGCGGGGCACCTTGAGCTTGGCCGCGTCGAAGGCCGCGGAATCGTAGGCCAGGATCAGGCACTGGGCGAAGGTCGGGAGACCGTAGGTCTTGCCGTCGATGACCGCGCCCTGCATCATCCCCTTGGCGTAGATCTTGGTGTCGACCTTGTACTTCTTCAAAAGGTCGTCGATGGGAAGAAGGTAGCCCGCGTCCACGTACTCCTTCATCCACTGGATGTTCACCCAGACCACGTCGTAGTTCCCGGTCCCCTTGGCGGCCTGGAAGGACGTCATCTGCTTCTGCTTGAGGCTGCCGTAGTCGATGTCGTCGATGCGCACGGCGGCGTCGGGGAACTCCTTCACCATCTGCTTCTGGAAGTCCGCGTGGGGTCCTGCCCAGCGAGAGACCAGAAGGTTCACCTTCTTGTCCTGGGCCGCCGCCGCCGGGGCGAACAGCAAGGCCAGGGCAACCAAAGCCAGGATCGCAATCCCCATTCTCTTCATTTCCGTACCCCCTTATATCCTATCCGCCGCAGCGGAAGAATGCACGATTTCACAGGAAAACCTTCCGGGCCCCGAAGGACTCCAGGGACTTGAGCCAGGCCGTCCCCTGCTCCGGCGAGGCCGAGGGCAGCCGGAGCGTGCGGCCTTCCAACCCGAATCGGGCCTCCTTGCCGGCTCCCAGGGAGTGGTACGGCAGGATCTGGGCCCCCACGAGCCCGGGCAGTTCGTCCAGCAGGGTCGCGACCGCGCGCAGGTGCTCCTCCTGGTCGTTGATCCCCGGCACCAGGGGCAGGCGCAAGAGAACCCGTGCCCCGGACCGGCAGAGGAGGCGGAGGTTCTCCAGGATCCGCTCGCCGCCCTCTCCGCAGAGGGCGCGATGCCGTTCCGCCCCCGTGGCCTTGTAGTCGAAGAGGAAGAGGTCCACCATCGGCGCGATCCTCCGGAAGTCCTCGGCCGGTGCCTGTCCGGAGGTCTCCAGGCAGACATGTAGGCTTCCCTTCCGCCTCAGGAACTCGAGGAGGAAATCTACGGCGACCATGGGCTCGCCTCCCGAGAAGGTCACGCCCCCGCCCTCCCCGATCCTGAAGTACGGAAGGTCCGGCCTCAACGCGTCGTAGAGCTCCGGCACGGTATACTCCCGGCCGCATAGGGACAGGGCGTCGTGTGGGCAGGCTTCCACGCACTTCCCGCAGGCGTCGCACGTGCTCCAATCGATCCGGTGACGCAAGCCGGAGTCCGCGGATCCCTCCAGGGTATGGGCCCCGGTCGGGCAAACCCGGACGCATTCCCCGCAGAGACGGCACAGGGATTCCGTGTAGGCCAGCCGGGGCTCCCGCTCCCAGGATTCCGGGTTGTGGCACCAGGCGCAGCGCAGGGGACAGCCCTTCAGGAACACCGTCGTCCGGATGCCCGGCCCGTCGTTCAGGGAAAGGCGCTGGATGTCGTAGACGACGGCGGTCGGACCGTCAGTAGGTGACGCGGTCATAGATCTCCTGCTGCACGTCCTTCTTGAGGTCCACGAAACGGGCGGAGAAACCCCCGACCCGCACGATCAGGTCCCGGTATTCCTCGGGCCGTTCCATGGCCTTCCTCAAATCGTCCTTGCCGACCACGGTGATCATCGCGTGGGCCGCGCCCCGGTCGAAGTAGGCGCGCACCAGACCGTGCATCTTGTCCCGGGACGCGGTGAAAAGCTCCCGGGTAAAGCGGATGTTGGATACCATGCCCGCGTGGTTGTCGTGACGGGGCTTCAGGATGGAGTTGAGCATGGCGGTGACCCCGTTCCGGTCCGTGCCGGGGGCCGGGTTGTTGGCGTTGGCCATGGGCATACCCGCCTTCCTTCCGTCGGGAGTCGCCCCGACCCAGCGACCCAGGGTGGTGTTCTGGGCGTTGTTGATGGTGACCGCCAGGTAGCTGTCCAGGCCGACCTTCGGGGCCTGCTCCCGGATCCTGTCCGACAGGTAGTCGTGGAGGTCCACGAAGATGGAATCCACGTAGTCGTCGTCGTTGCCGTACTTCGGCGCGTCCCGGAGGAGCTTCATCTCCGCCTCGCGGCCCACGAAGTTCCGGTCCATCGCCTCCACCAGGCGCTCCGCGGAGATCTTCTTCTCCTCGAAGACCAGGCGCTTGATGGCCGCCAGGGAATTGGCGGCGTTGACGTTGCCGTAGAGCTCCAGGGTTCCCCCCAGGTAGGCGCAGCCCCCGTTGAAGACCGCCTTGCCCCGCTCCAGGCACCCGTCGTACAGCAGGGTGACCATCATGAAGGGGTGCATCCGGCCGGTGATCTCGTACTCGTACTTCTCGAACACCGCCTGGGCCTCGATGTAATAGTCCAGTTGACGTTTGTAGTTCGCGAGGAACTCCTCGTAGGTCGCGCAGGCGGCCAGGGGCTTGGTCGCGGGCCCCCGGCGGCTGCCGGTCATGGGCTCGTAACCGCCCCGGACGGTCAGCTCCAGGATCTTGAGGACGTTCATGGACCCGCTGGGGGTCCCGAAGCTGTAATGGTCGAACTCGATCTCCCCGCAGCCCAGGGGCATGTAGGTTTCCGCCCGGGCCCGGTCCACTCCGAAGGCCTTCATGACCCCGGGCACCAGGATGTCGTCGTTGTAGAGGAGCGGATAGGTTCGGCCCTCCTCGATGCAACGCATCGAGGCTTCCCAGACCGGCTTGGGGGTGTCCTTGTTGAAGCGCAGGGTGAACTGGGGCAAGACCTCCTTCACCCGCCGGCAGGCCTCGACGGCCACCAGGCAGAACCGGTCCGCGTTTCCGGGGTTGCGCCGGCCGTAGCCGCCCACGATCACCCGTCCGTCGGTCTCGCAGTCCAGGTGGTCGATAAGGCGGTAGAGGCTCGACACTAGGTCCACGGCCTCTTCCTCGGTGATGACCCCGGATTCCAGGTCCCGGACGAAGAAATCCCCGGCGTACTCGTCCAGGCGGCCGAACTCGATGAGGGGGGCCATGATCCCGTAGATCCAGGCCAGCTGGAGGGCCTCCCGCAGGGACGCGGGCGGGGCGGTTTGAATGCTCTTCAAGGCGGCGGACATGAGGCCCAGCTCGGCCTTTCGCTTCCCGTCCCCCGCCTTCGCCGCGAGGTCGAGGGCCTGCGCCTGGTAGAAGGCGCAGACCTCCCCGACCAGGTCCAGGACGTCCGCCATGGCCGCGAAAAGCTCCACGTCCCCGCCGCCCGCCTCGGCCCGGGCCTTATACTCCTGGACCTCCTTGCGGAGCCCCGGGAGCCCGACGCGGACGAGCTTGTCGAAATCCACGTAGGCCCCGGCCATCCGCAGGATCGGCGAGGCGGGCAGGGGCAGGTGCCGCCACTGGTCGCTCCCCAGGGCTTCCCGGATGGACTCGGGCATCTCCCGCAATACGACGGCGTTGGTCGTGCGGCCCTTCCAGAAGGTCAAAAGGTCGTGCAGGTCCTCCCGGTAGCGGGCGTCACCGGCCTTGAACTCCAGCTCCGCGACCAGCTTCTCCTCGTTGGCGTAGAAACCGAAGCCCCCGGTCTGGTGCTGGATCCCCAAGCCCACCACCCCCATCTGGATCCTCCCGGCCAGGAGGTCCTCGTCCTGGATCGGGTGGAGGATGGCCGGGAACTGGGCCCGCAGGCAGGCTGCCTCGATGGCCGCGGGATGGGTATACCGGTCGATCGCGTCCCGATAGGCCTTGGTGAAGGCTATCTCGAACCGCAGGTCCTTCCGCGGACTCTTGACCTTGAAGTTGTTCATGCCGCATTTTCCGGCCGAAACCGGAAACGGTCTTGTCTTGAGTTGACCGGATTATTGTCCTATAATGATCTCGTGAAACTGAGACTGAGCCGCTTCACCGGGGATCCCTCCCACGAATACGCCAGCCTGATCGGGGAACGGAGACAGCTCCGCATCCGGCACTGCCACGACTACTTCGAGCTGTTCCTGGTGAACCGCGGCACCGCCCACCACCTGGTGAACGGATCGGTCCAGCGCCTCAAGCCCGGATCCATCGCCTTCATCCGGCCCGACGACTCCCATTCCTACGACGAGATGTCCGGGGATTTCGAGATCATCAACGTCCTGATCCCCTGCGAGACCGTGCAGGCCCTCTTCGACTACCTGGGAGAGGGCTTCGATCCCGGCCGGCTCCTGTCCTGTCCCTTGCCCCCCCTGGCCCAGGTCGCCCAGCGGGAACACGAGGCGATCGTCCAGGAACTGGAACAGCTGATCCTCTCCCGGAAGATCCGCAGGACCAGCTCGGACTCCCTGTTCCGCATCACCCTCCTGCACATCATCGTATCCTGCTTCCCGATTCTCCCGGACAAGAGGAAGTCCGAGACCCCGGTGTGGCTCCGGTGGCTCGTCCTGGAGATGATGAAGAAGGAGAACTTCACCGAGGGCCTCCCGGCCATGAAGCGCCTAGCGGGCAAGAGCGAGGAGCACATATCCCGAAGCTGCCGGAAGCACCTGCGCAAGTCGCCGACGGAGCTGATCAACGACTTCCGGCTGGAGCACGCTGCCCGGGCGATCGCCTCCACGAACGAGAAGATCGTGGACATCTCCTCGGACGTCGGATTCGAGAGCCTCAGCCATTTCTACCACCTGTTCAAGAAAGCCTACGGGGTCTCCCCCCTGGGATTCCGCAGGGCCGCCAAGGAAAAACCGGAAGAGGAGCTCCTCTTCGGGGCCCTCCCCCTGGAGACCAGCATCCCCAAGGGCCAGGCGCTGTAAGCCCGACACGCCGCAACACAGGACGTTTTCCGGAATCAACCACGGAGGACACGGAGGTCACTGAGAGATAAAGGATCGGAAAGATCAGACAGGATGAACAAGATGGAAGAAGGATGGACAAGATAAGAATTTTGGATATCTAACTCTCGATTCAATCCTGTTGATCCGTCCCTCATCCTGTCCATCCTGTCGGACTCCTTCCGGTCTTGGATGTTCTCTGTGATCTCCGTGATCTCCGTGGTGAGTCCTGCCAGGTTATCCTGAAGAACTACGGGTTGAAGCGTTCCTTCGGCCATTTGAGAGCGACGAGGAAGATGCCCGCGGTCAGGGCCAACTCCAGAATCCCGAACAGATAGTAGTAGACCCAGGCTTCGCCCAGCAGGTTTCCGATATTCACCAGTAAATAGAGGGGCGCCAGGAGCAGGTTCAGGATCCGCCCCGCCCGGGCCGGCAGGAGGACCGAGGCCGGGGCCGCCAGGATGGGCAGGATCATGAGGAGGGAGGCGAGGGCCAGGGAGGTCTGGCTCACATCGAAGGGGCCCATCTTCCCGGCCCGCATCTCCTCCAAGATCCCGGGCCTGAACAGGGAATAAATGTCGCAATAGATGTACAGACCCAGCAGGGCTGTCCACGCCAGGGCCAAGACCACCTTCGGGTCCGCCTTCACGTCGAGGAATCGTGCGTCGGTCGTTGCGTTCATTCCGGATTCTCCTTTATCCGTCGATCTCCCGGAACCTCCGCGGCGACACGGCCGGGCGGGTTCCGGATGGGGCAAAAAGTATCCGGATATGAGGGGAAAGGGAATTGATCCGGGTTAAGATCGATCGGAACTGCCGCCCGGCCGACGGGGCCGGGCAAGGCGGCGGCGGATACGGCTCAGGGACTCAGGCCGGATGCCCAGGTACTCGGCGATCCGGTACTGGGGGATCCGCCGGAGCAGGTCCGGACGGCGTGCGGCCAGGTCCCGGTACCGTTCCTCGGGGGTGCTCGTCCGGTATCGGGCCAGGTTCTCCTGGAGCTTGGCCGCCATGATCTCCGACATGGCCAGGCAGACGGCCTTGAGCTCCGGGTACCGGGCCAGCATCTCCCGCTCCCGGTCCGGGTCGCTCGCCACCGCGACGGTATCCTCCAGGCACTCCAGGTAGTGGCCCGCCGGCTCCTCCCGTCCGTACCCCAGGGGCAGGACCGCGTCCTCCTCCACGAAGAAGTCCACGGTCCGCTCCTCCGCGTCCTTGACGATGTAGCTCCGCACGCAGCCTTTCAGGATGAAGTAGGCCTCCCGGGCGCGGTCCTCCGGCCTCAGGAGCACGGAGCCCTTCGGGAAGGTCCGCACGAAGTCGTTCTCCCGGAAAATACGCTCCAGGTCGCCGGACACGGGGATGTACCGGGACAGGAACGCCACCAATTCGCCGCTCACTTCACCATCCTACCCCCGCGCAAGGGCGGAGGCCGCCAGCCGGAAGAGCTTCCGGCACTGGTCCGGCTTGGTATGGTAGCCCCCGCCCCCGGTGGATTGGCGGATCACCACGGTCCCGTACTCGTCGTCCCCTCCCCGCTCCACCTCGTAGCCCCGGGCGGAAAATCCCCGGAGCGCCTCGTAGGCGGGTCCCTTCCGTCCCCGGGTCAGGACCACGGCGTACATGTAGGGTACCGGTCCGTTGGCGCCGTTGTTGATGGCGGTCTGGAACTGGACGCCCACCAGGTCCCCGATCTTCTTTTTCGGTTCCAGCAGGAAGCGCAGGTCCTCGGGCACGTCCCGGCCTTCCTCGTCCTCGTCGAAGCGGATGTAGGGGGTCAGGACCCAGCCCTCGGGCAGGGGTTCGGAGCGGATGGCCTCGAAGCCCAGGAGCTTCTGGGCGATGAGGCCCGGGGTGAAGACCTTTACCTTTCCAAAGAAGAGGGCCGGGAAGAGGAACAGAAGGGCGTCCAGGGCCACGAGGCCGGCTCCCCCGGAGATCCCGAAGGAGACGGGCACCGAGATCATGAGCAGGACTCCCGCCAGTATGCGGAGGGCGGACCGGCCCCCGGAAGCCCGGCGGAGCTTGCCGGCCCGGGAGAAGGCGTCCAGGATGCGGTCCACTTCCGCGGCGGTAACGGGCTTCCATTTCTCCAGGCCCTGGTCCTTGGGCTTGTTCGTCACCCTGCGGAGTCCCAGGGGGATCCAGCCCGCCAGTATCACCAGGGTACCCGGCAGGACGCCCACGCCCACCTGGAGGGCCGCCCCCAGGGCGAAGAGGGCCCCGGTCAGGATGAGTCGGGCCGCCGGGCCCATCCGGAAGAACCGGAATCCCGCGGTCACGGTCGGCTTAAGGGACAGGTCGCTCATCGGTTCCTCCTCGGGCCGGTTCCCCGGTCGCTTCCGGCCCTGCGGACGAGGCCGGGCGGGCATGGCGGGCGCGGAAGGCCGGGCCCGCCTCCTCGATCTCCCCGTACCCCGCGTAGGACCAATACAGGGGGCAGGCCGCCTGGCAGGCCGCGAAGGCCGGGCAGGTCCGGCACTCCGCGGGGGCATACTCCTTGTTCTTGAGGGCCGCCGCGCGATCCCCGAACCAGACTTTTTCAAACCCATCCGACAGGAGGTTCCCCACCCCCTCGTCCCAGGACGAGCAGGGCAGGACGTCCCCCCGGGGATTCACGGAAAGAAGGCCGTCGCAGGCGGCACAGTTCTTGTTCCCCAGCCCTCGGGCCAGGGGGTTGTAGAGGCACATCGGCGTCGGGGAGTACCAGAGGAACTCCACCCCCGCCTCCAAGGCCCGCTTCCGGACCCGGTCCACCACGGGGCCTATCTCCCGGTAGGGCACGAACAGAGCGTCCGCCTCGGGACTGCGGGCGGTGGGGATGAAGAGGTTGAGGGACATCCGTCGCAGCCCCAGGGACTTGGCCAGGGCGGGCATCCCCTCCAGGGCGTCCAGGTTGGTCCGGACCGCGGTGGTATTGGTCTGCACCGAGATCCCCGCCTCCATCAGGGCGCGGATACCCGCCACGCTCCGCTCCCAGGCCCCGGCGGCCCCGCACAGGTCGTCGTGGAGCTCCTCCTCCGGGGCTTCCAGGCTCACTTGGGCCGTCCGGAGCCCCGCCCGGAAGAGGTCCCGGGCGAGGGACGGGGTCGCGAGGGTCCCGTTGGTCACCAGGTTGGTCCTGAGTTCGATCCGGACCGCGTATCGGACCAGCCGGGGCAGGTCCTCCCGCAGGAGGGGCTCCCCGCCCGTAAAGGAGAAGAAGGGGACCTTGGCCTCCTCCTTGAAGATCCGGAGGATCTTCTCCAGGTCCCGGGCCGGAAGGTCCTCGATCTCGGAGCGGCCGGACGCGGGCTCCTCGGCGCCCGCGGTCCCGGGGCGGCGACAGCCCGTTCCCGCGGAACATCCGGCGTAGCAGAAGCGGCAGCGGTTGTTGCAGCGGTACGTGACCGCCAGCTCCGCCAGAACCGGCAGGCGGGTGAAGGAAAAGTCGTAGGCCACCCGGTCCGCGTCGGGCCGGCGCCCCGAGAGGGCCGCTTCCAGGGAGCGGAAGAAGGAGTCCGTCTCCCGGGCCCGCCCGGCGTTCAGGCCCGGGAAGTCGTCCAGGCGGCCCCCGGCCTCCAGGAAGAGGACCAGGGCCTTGGCCGTGGAATTGAGCTTGTAGACCCGGTTGGGGGGCAGGATGAGGACGTCGTCCTCCGGGCGCAAGAGGAGGCGGGACCGGACCTTCCGCCAGAAGGGGGCGATCCACCCCAGCTTCACGAGGCCTGCGGCAGCTCCTTCGGAACGCATCAGTGGCCGCCCCCGGACACGCAGGCGGAGTGGCAGGCCGAGTGGCACGCGGAATGGCAGGCGCTGTGGCAGGCCGAGTGGCAGGCGTCGTGGCAGGCGTTGTGGCAGGCCGAGTGGCAGGCGGACACGGTGCCCACGTCGGGCGGGGAGAAGCAGCCGGAGAAACAGGAGGCACTCCGCATGAAGTCCGCGTACCCCGTGCCCAGATCGGAGGGAAGGCGCACGGACTCGTAATAGGCGGGGCGGGAATGGACCATCCAGTACCCGTGCCAGTAGGGGTCATACCGCCGGCCCGCCGCGGAGGTCCCGCCCGCCTCGACCCCGGACTCCTCCCGGCCGGCCCGGGCCAGGCGCTCCCGGTAGAAGGCCCGGGTGGCCTCCAGGTCGCAGTCCCAGATCTTCTCCTGGAGGCGCTTGATGGCCTCCTCGAAGAAGTCCGCCATGAGGCCCGACAGGACCTTGCCCTCCGGGTCGAAGGCGGCCAGGAAGAGCTCCTCGTACTCGCTCTCGGCCTTGCGGGCCGAGAGGATGCGGATCCGCAGGGGGTCGGGGTCCAGGATCTCGACGATGCCCTGGGCCTTGAGTCCCTCCAGCATGATGGAGGCCACGCTGGCCAGGGGGAGCTCCAGGAGGAGAGCGGCCTCCACGGGGTGGAGGTCCTCGGCCACCTTGCCGGGGACCTGGTAGGAGCCTTCCTGGAGGCGGGGCGGGGTCCAGGCGTCCCCGGCCCAGGCTATGCCCTCCAGCACCGCGGCGGCCCGCCGGTAGGCCGATAGGCGCCGGGCGTACAGGACCAGGGCCAGGGCCGCGAGCCCGGCAAAGACCGGCGCCGCGACCCAGGGCCGGGTGCCCCAGTACTCCCGGGGTCCGACCCATACGTAGGGCTCGTAGGCTTCCTCGTACCCGTCCCCGCTGGCCGACGCGGCCCCGGCTTCGGGAAGGTCCATGCTAAGGTAGTCCGCGGGAAGGTAGAGGACCAGTTCCTGGGTTCCCCGGATCGGGACCCCCTCCTGGTAGAAGAGGAAGGTCAGGTAATGCCGGCCGTCGTCCCCGGGGGAACCGTAGTAGTCGATGCGGTTTTCCCGGTTGACGAACTCCTCCGTCCGCAGGGGGATGGCCCGCTTCTCCTCGTCCGTGAGGGTCGGTCCGGATACGGCCACGGGAAGGACGATCCGCACGGTCCGGGAATCCAGCATCTGGTCCCACTCCACGGGGGCCCAGGTGATGCGGACCAGGTCCCCGAGTTCGGGGCTCGTGGTCCTGCCGACCAGATCCGCGGCCGCGAAGTCCCCTCCGTAGGTCAGGTTCCAGAAGGAGGTCCCCCCCGTCCGGCGGCCACCCGCGAGCAGTACGTCGTAGCGTCCGCTTCCCAGATTCTTGATGTCCAGGCCGACCCGGGAACCTCCGGGTAGGTCCGCCCAGCAGCGCTGGGAATCCCAGACGGGGGCGAAGGACTCGCCCTGGAAATAGAAGCCTCCCAGGGTCCCGGAGCTCACCACCCATTCCAGGCGGTAGAAGACCGTCCCCTTCCCGTCCGGCCGGAGGCTCACGGTGACGTCCACGGTGGCTACCCGGGATTCCAGGGCGGCCGCCGAGACGGCGGCGAGCAAAAGTACGCAAAGCGCCGCGGCGCGGTGGGGCCGCCGAAGGGTATTCGTCATCGGAGTTCCTCCCGTATGGCCAGGGTGTCGCTCCCCCCGAGGCCGCCGTCCACGGACAGGCGGCGTTCCCGGACGTAGGCGATCCGTTCCTTCAGGAAGGCCAGGGTCCGGGCCTTGGCCTCCGGGAAGGGATCCGCATCCGGCAGGTCGAAGCGGCGCTCCACGGCGGTGCCGTCCAGTTCCCGGAGGTAGGCGGTGAGGGCCGCCAGGACGTCCCGGGCCGCGTCGTCCGCCTGGGGGTCCCGGGTGCCCTCCCGTCGGCAGGCGTCCAGGTACTCGCCGAAGGCCAGGGCGAAGGCCGCGGAGGCCGAGGCGACCTCGGCGTCCCGGATGCGCAGCGCGGCGATCCGGTCCCGGTCCTTCGCGGCGGCCGCGATCCCCGCCGCCAGGGAGGCGTCCAGGTCCCGGTCCCGTTCGCGGGCCGCGGCACGGCCCCCCGCCCCGGAGGCGAAGGCCGCGGCGGAAGCGGCCAGGAAGGCCCCCGCCCCGATGCCGACCGCGGCGGGCACGGCGACGCCGGCCAGTCCCATCCCGACGCCCGCCGCCGCGGAGAGGACAAAGGCGCCCATTCCCAGGGGGGATCGTGCATACCATCGGAGGAAATCCCGGGTACTCGTCATGGCTAGGAGCGTACTACGGTGCGCCGGGTCTGGCAAGCTCGGCGGGGAAATCGGATCATCCGGACTCAGGCGCGGCGGCCTCAGTTGAGGACCGTGATCTCCACCCGCCGGTTCCGGGCGCGGTTCGCCTCCGTGTCGTTCGGCGCGATCGGACGCTCCGCCCCGAAGCCCCGGAAGAGGAACCGGGAGGCCGGGATGCCCCGGGCGACGAGCTCGTCCACAACCCGTTTGGCCCGGCGGATCGACAGGTCCTTCTGGCCCGCGGGATTGCCCACGTCCGCGGTGTGGCCGGTCACCAGAAGGGTGCGTTCCCCGGGCACGGACTTCAGGGCCGCGGCGATCCCGTCCAGGCGGCCCTTCTCCTCGGGCAGGAGGACGTCCTGGTCCGGGACGAAACGGAGCCCGAAGGCCACCAGGGTCGGCCCCTCGGGCCGGTCCTCCAGGGCGATCCCGGATCCTGGGTCCAGGGAGGAGGACCCCGTCGAGAGCGGACCCTCGGTGCCGGCGCCCATAAGACCGGAGCCGGGAGGGGCCGAAGCGCCAGGCGGGGATCCGGCCGGCATACCCGCCGTGCCCGGGGCCGGAGAGACGATCGGGGCGGCCGACGGGCTCGAAGATCCGGCACCCGGGCCGGGGACCGCGGGTTTCGGAGGCGGCGCCGACGAGGAGGACGGGCCGGGCACGGCGGCCGCCCCCGGAGCTTCCTCGGCCAAAGCCGCTCGCAGGGCTCCCGACGCGGGGTCCGCGGTCCTCGGGATGGCGGCGTCGAAGAAGGTCAGGGTGAAGCCCCGGTGCCGGAGGGAGGGCCCCGAGGCGAACCGGAAGGTCTCGTCCAGGCGGTCCCGGATGAGCACGGGGCGGCCCGTGTCCGAGCGCACCAGGATATCCGCCTCGTGGGTCCCCTGGGCCTCCACGAGGGACGGGTCCCCCTTGGGATCCTGGCCCGCCCGGTACCGGACCGCGAACTTGGCGAAGATGCGCCGTACCGGGATGCCCTTGTAGGTCTCCTCCCCCCGGTACTCGTACTCCGCCAGGATCCGGGTGCGCGTGGGCACGCCGGAGTTCCGGGGATCCACGACCCGGACCCCCTCCGCGGTCCAGCGGTCCCCGGGGGAGACGGGACCGGGCGGGAAGGCGGGGAAGCCCCGGAGTCCGGGAAACCCGTTGTCCACGGTCATGCGTAGGGACCCGTCCGTCCCCATGCGGAAGGCCGCGGGGACCTGGTCGTCCACCCGTCGGGCCGCGGCGCTCAGGTCCCGTAGGGTCTCCTCGAAGACCAGGAAGTCCCCCTTCCAGAGGGCGTCCGGGGAGGGGCTCTCGGGCTCCAGACGACCCCGGACCTCCCGGTAGACGTGCCCTAGGTAGCGGCCGTCCTCGTAGCGGGACCAGTCGGACTTCTCGGTGACCACGTAGGAATCGGTCCCGGCGTAGGCCAGGAGGACGGGCTGGGCGAGACTCGGGGCCGCCGCCGCGCAGGCGAGGGCGGCCAGTACGGCCCGGACCCTCCCGGGGCGCGCGCCGGGGCCGCCCGGGGTCCTCACGCGGCGTCCCGGCCCGGGAGGCCGCAGACGGCGGCGGCCACCATGCGGGTGAAGAGCTCCGGCCCCTCCCGCCGGAAGGAGCCGAGGTCACCGTCGCAGGATGTGCAGCCGGAGATGCGGGTCACGGACCGGAGGCCCAAGGACCGTGCGATACCGAGGTTGGCGGCCCCCAGGTCCAGTCTCCAGGCTCCGTCCTCGAGCCTCGCGGCCTCGGGACCGAATTCGGCCCGGAAGCCCCGGGCTCGGTCCTCGGGGACCCGGTAACAGCAGGGGCCGATGGCGGGCCCCAGGAAGGCGTCGATCTCGGAGGGGCGGGCTCCGAAGCGTTCCTCGAGTCCCCGGACCGCGGCGGCGAGGATGCCGGTGCCCTGCCAGCCCGAGTGGAGGATCCCGTAGGCCCCGCTGGGAGCGTGGCGGATCCAGATGGGCATGCAGTCCGCCACGGTCACCGTGGGGACCCAGGGTCCGGGCTCCACGATGAGGCCGTCCGCCCGGATTCCCCGGAGCTCCGCGGGGCCCTTGGGGAAGAGGACCGTCCGGGAATGGACCAGCTCCACCGCCAGGACCCGGCCGGGATCGATTCCCCGGTCCCGGAAGAAGTCCTCCCGCAGGGGGTTCGGCCGGTCGTGGAGGAAGCGCATGGATCCCAGGGGTCTCAGGGACAAGAGGGCCCAGGGGGCTCCGGGATCCGCGCCCAGGGGAAAGCGGGCGAAGCCGCCGGACCGGACCGAGTCGAGGGACAGTTCCGTGCAGGTCACGCCGGCTCCCGGGTCATACCCAGCTTCTCGAGCTCATCCAGGAAGTGGACCGTCCGCTCCAGGCGGTTCTTGATGGAATCCAGGTTCCGCAGGAATTCCTTGTTGCCCTTGCCCTCGATGTAGGAAAGGTTGGACAGGGAATCGTAGCGTCCCCCGGCCTCCCCCTTGAGAAGGCCCTTCAGGATGGCCTGCATCCGCTTCATCGCCTCCCGGCTGCGGCTGAGCAAGGCTTCCGCCTCCCCGTTCGCGGCCTGGAGGGCCGCCTGGACCTTCCGGCGCTTGAGGGGCAGGGATACCAGCTCCTCCTTGGCCTGGACCCAGGCCGAACCGAGGTCCCCGCCGGGGCCGAGCCGGGCGTCCAGTCCGGACAGGGCCTCCGGGATCTGTAGGAGCTCGTTATACGCGTCCGTGTACTCCACGCGGTTGTCCTTCTTGTAGAACTCCCCCTCGATCAGGAGGATCTTGAGGGTCCGGTTCATCTCGGGCACGAAGAGCCGCTCGTAGAAGGCCGAGAGGAAGCCCAAAGCTTTTTCCAGCCGCACCGGGGGGCTGCCTTCCCTGCCCTCCTCGTTGATGTACTCGAACCGGACCGGCTCCGATGATCCCAGGAAGCCCGCTATGTCGGACTGGAGGTCCTGCATCCTCCGGGCCGTCCCGTAGAGGGACAGCTGTTTCTCGATCCTCTCCTTCCAGAATCCCTTGTAGATGGCGAACCAGTCCTCCCCGCCCGCGAGTTCCCGGGGCCGGTAGTTGGGGTCCTCCATCACCACCCGCAGGATCTCGTGGAGGGGAACCCGGGCGTTGAAGGACCGGATCCGGGCCAGGGCCTCCTCCACCCGGGCCAGTTGGGTCTTCAAGGCCGTCTCGGCGTCGAAATCGGGGTTCTCCATCTCCTCCCGCATCTGGAAGACCAGGAGGGATTCCATGAGCTTCAGGGAGGGCGGGGAGGCCATGGAGTAGAGGATGTCCGCGAGCTCGGACATGAGGTCCCGGGCGGTGACGAAGGGGCTTTCCGGGGCGGCCCCGCCCGCCCCCTCGAAGCAGGAGAACAGGCGGTCGTACAGGAATCCCGCCACCCGCTTCAGGAAGGCGAGGCTCCGGACGTCGGCGTACATCCTCCGGCGGCTCTCCTCGGGCATCGAGGAAAGGATGCCGTCGAAGGCGGTCCAGACGGCCGTCCGCACTTCGGGCTCCCCCGCCAGGGAATTGGTTTGGGCAAAAAGGAAGGGATCCGTCTCGGAAAGGAGCCTTTGGTGCTGTTCCTCCAGTTCCAGGGAGGCCAGGAAGGCATAGAAAGCTCCCCGGTCCTTTTCGACCGACCTGTCCAGGAGGTCGTAGATGTACCGCGCCCCGTCCCGGAGGTCCCGGAGCTCCGCGAGCATGCGGTTCAGGAAGACCCGGCGGGAATAGGACACCAGCCCCGGGCTCCCCAGCTCGATCCGGCGCGCCAAGTGCCTGAGCAGGAGTTCCTTGACCAGTTCGTCCCGGGGCTTCCCCGAGAACAGCCTCCGGACCAGGATGACCAGCCGTGCCAGGGGACCGAGCTCCCGGTACTGGGCGGAATAGTCGACCGGGGGTTCCCGCACGGTCTCCGGCCGGAACATCGGTTCGTCGGACACCTCGGCGGTCCCCCGGATCCGGGTGAGGAGGTCCCGCCGTTCTTCCCGGGAAAGGCCCCGAACCAGGCTGTCGAAGGTCGAGGGTTCGCTCATACTACCCCTATCCTAATCCATGCCCCGGCCGGGCGCAATCCGGCGAGTTGTCCAATACGTAACCGGCTTATTGGACACCCCGGTCCTCCACCCGGATCCGCTCGCCCGTGCCCGGACGGGGAAAGTCCAGGGCCGCCGCGTGCAGGGCCAGCCGCTCCCCTTCCCCGCCCCCGTACAGGCCGTCCCCCTCCAGGGGCAGGCCGATCCAGGCCAGATGGGCGCGGACCTGGTGCCGGAATCCCCGGGTCAGGGAGACCCGTACCTCCAGGACGGATCCCGTCCTGCCGGTTTCGAGGATGTCGGTTCGGTACGTCTCGAGGCCCCAGTCCCCCCGGGACCGGCCGAGGTCCGCGTCCGCGGCGGCGCAGGCGACCCGGGCGGCTCCGGGTCCGAAGGGGCGGAACCGGCTTTCCACGAAGACCGGACGCCCGGACTCCAGGGCGCCGGCAAGGATGCCCCGAAGGCCCTCCGCGGCACCCGGGGCGCAATCGGTCCCCCCGAGCGCCCCGGGCGGGGTTCCCCGGTCAAGCCAGGCGGCCCAGGCCTCCGGATCCACCCCCCCCGGCGCGGTCCGAACGGGCCGTGAACCCGGGAGCCCCGACCGGGAAGGGCGGGCCCGGAGGATGTAGTCCTTGCGGAAGAGCCCCGAGGCGGCCGCGGCGGACAGGGCCCGGAAGGACTCCTCGGTTCGGGCGAACAGGACGAGCCCCGAGGTCTCCCGGTCCAATCGGTGTAAAAGTCCCCCCTCTCCGCGGTCCCGGCCCCGGATCCCCCGGATCTCCGGGTACCGCTCGAAGACCCAGGAAGCCAGGTCGGGAGAGGACGGGTCGGGATCTCCGGCGGGGGCGGGGGCCGTGTGCATCCCCGCGGGCTTGGAGACCGCCAGGAAGTCCGGATCCGCCCGGACGACCCGGGGATCCCCGCCCCGGGTCGGAAAGTCGAAGGAGCTCATGCCCGAATATCCTCCCGTCCCGGGGAAGCCGTCAATCCCGCCGCGCGGGGAGGTCAATACGGGACCGATATCAGCCGATAGGATAAGGAGGAAACCATCCAGGATGCCGACACGCACACGAACCGATTCCCGGAGGCCCCGCGCCCGGCACGGGACCGACCCCGAGGGCAGGACTCTCCTCTCGGGCCTTTCGGACCGGTGGTCCAGCCTGAAGAACGACGCCGCCCGGGCCAACCTCCCGCGGCTGCTCGTGTTTTTCCTGTCCGCCGTCGTGACGGGAGCCGTCCTGGTGCACCTGGCGGAGTCGGGCTGGGAGGACGGGATGTTCGCCCGGCTCTTCGACGGGATCTGGTGGTCCGTGGTCACCATCGCGTCGGTCGGCTACGGGGACAAGTATCCCCGGACGGACGTCGGGAGGTCCTTCGCGATCCTCCTCATCCTGTCCGGAGTGGTCCTGACGTCCCTGATCTCCGGGACGATCGCCTCAATCTTCGTGGAGCGCAGGATACGGGAGGGTAAAGGTTTGCGGGACGTAAAGCTGAAGCGCCATATCCTGGTCTGCGGGTGGAATGCCAAGGCCCGGAACGTCCTGGAGGGCATCTCGGGATCCGAGGAGGCCGCTCGCACCCCCGTCGTCCTGGTCTGCCAGATGGAGAGCGACCTCTTCGACGATTTGAAGACCCAGTTCCCCGGACTGGACCTCCGGTTCGTCCGGGGGGACCACACCCAGGAAACCGTGCTCCGAAGGGCCTCTGCGGGGACCGCCCGGGCTTGCATCCTCCTGCCCGACGAGTCCGGGGCCGGCGGGACGGCCAACGCGGACGAGCGGACGATCATGGCCTGCCTGGCGGTCAAGGCCCTGAATCCCGAGATCCACGCCAGCGCGGAAATCCTGAAGACCGAGAGCGAGCAGCACCTGGTCCGGGCCCAGGCGGACGACGTCATCGTGAACGGCGAGTTCGCGGGCCGTCTCCTATCCGCCGCCGGCTTCGAGCCGGGACTTCCGGGCGCGGCCCGCAGGCTCTTCTCCGGCGAATCCCGGCTGCGCCAGTCCCCCATCCCCCCGGCCCTGGTGGGCAGGACCTTCCGGGAGGCCTCGGGCTGGTACCTGTCCGAGAAATCCGCGGTCCTGGTGGGAGTCCTGTCCAAGGGAAAGGGCATGGCCCTGGAGGACCTCCTGTCCGACGACTCCAGCGCGATCGACGCCTTCATCAAGCGGAAGTTCCAGGAGGCCGAGATGGACCTGTCCCGGGAGGCCGGGTCCGGGAACGAGATCCGGCTGGCCCCCGGGCCGGACTACGTCATCCGGGACACCGACTGGGCCTTCACGGTGGGATCGGGGGCCCGATGATGAGGAAGGCGGCCAAGAACGCGGCGGCCCTGGGGAAGGTCGGGATCCTGCAGGACCTGTCCGAGGAACAGCTCGGAAGGATCCTGGAGATCGCGGAGCCCCTGGAGGTCAAGGCCGGCACCGTCATCATGCGGGAGGACGAGCCGGGGGACGAGGTGTTCCTCTTCATGGAGGGGCGGGTGGACGTCAGCAAGAACCTGACCCTGAAGATAGGCCGGACGGGATTCGGCCGGGCGGAGAAGTCCATGACCAAGCTGAACGCCGGCCAGGCCTCGGTCTTCGGGGAGATGGCCCTCTTCGGGACCGAACCCCGGAGCGCCACGGTCACCGCGGCTTCGGACTGTCTGCTCTACCGGATCCGCCGGGAGGACTTCGCCGCCCTCTGCGACGCGGATCCCGACCTCGGACTGAAGGTCGTTCGCCGGATCGCCGCCGTCCTGGGCGCGCGCCTGCGGAAGGGCAACGAGGACGTCCTCAAGCTCTCCACGGCCCTGTCCATCGCCCTTTCGAAGTGAGGTGCCCGGTATGAATGCTGCCTTGAGAACACAACCCCGTCCCGCCCCGGCGGCCCGCATCCGGACGATCCTGGCCTTCGCCCTGGCGGCGGCCCTTCCGGTCATCGGCCAGCCGACCCCCTCCGCCCCGGGGCCCGCGCCAGCATCCCCGGCGTCCGCCCCTTCCTCGGGCCTGCCCCGGGGTTTCCGGGGGGTCGAGCTCGGCATGTCCCTTTCGGAGGTGGAAACCGTCCTCAAGGCGGACGAACTCTTCCTGTACCGGGGCGGACCGGATGTCACCCTCCTGCCACGGCCGGACGAGAAGCTCCTGGAGGTCCAGGGACTCTCCTACGTGAAGCGGGCCTTCTTCCAGTTCCACGAGGACAAGCTCTTCTCCGCGATCTACGTGCTGAACCCGGAAAGGGTGGACCACTATTCGGTATTTACCCGGCTCTCCGACCGGTACGGAAAGCCGGGATCCCTCTCGCCCCGGGAGAGCGTCTGGTCCGACGGTAGCGTCCGCCTGTCCCTGGAGCGCCCCCTGACGGTGAAGTACCTCGACCTCGGGACGCTCGAGAAGTTCATGCAGGGCGGCCAGGCCCGGCAGTCCTGGGAGGACCTGTCCCGGCAGGATTTCCTGGAAAGTTTCTAGGGACCGTCGGTTCGGGGCTCAGACGTCCGCCGTCCCCTCGAACACGATCCGGGCCTTCCCGGCCAGCTCCACCATTTCTCCGTCTATCCTCATCCGGATCGTCCCGGGCCTCTGGGAAGCCTGGCGTCCTGTAAGGACGGTCCGGCCCAGACGGTCGCGCCAGTACCCCGCCAGTACGGTGTGCACCGAGCCGGTGACGGGATCCTCGTCCACCCCCGCCCAGGGGTTGAAGTACCGGGTCTCGAAGTCGAAGGCCGCGGAGGGCCTGGTCACGGCCACACCGCGCTCCCAGACTCCAAGGCGGGTCCGCATCCGGCGGAAGTCGGGCCGGAGGTCGGCCAGGTCGAAGTCCGCCCGGGCTGCCAGGATCACCTTCCCGGTCCCGCGCCCGCGCACGCAGTCCTCCGCCCGGTCCAAGCCCAGGAGGCCGAGCCACTCGGGGTCCGGTTCGATGCGCTCGTACCCGTCCAGGGGAAAGGTCAACCCGATGAAGCCGTCCTCCGCCCTGCGTGCCGAGATCGCCCCGCCCGCGTGGGAGAACTCGATACCGGTCCGGTCTCGCTCTCGGCCAAAGATCACCCAGGCCGCGGCCAGGGTCGCGTGGCCGCAGAGGGGCATCTCCTGGAGGGGAGAGAACCATCGGATGCCGTAGTCCCGGCCCCGGGGAGTGAGGAAGGCCGTCTCGGACTTGCCCAGGTCCGCGGCCAGGTCCCGCATCGTCCGTTCCGGAAGGGCCTCCTCCGAGAACACGACCCCCGCGGGGTTCCCGCAGGCCAGGTCCTCGGCGAAGGCGTTCACGATGAAAGCTGACAGACGCATGGCGAATCTCCCATCCGCTCCCGGCGGTTACGCGCCGCACGGATGCGGCGCCACGGTCAATCGCCGAACGAAGTTCGGCGGTTACAGGATGTAACGGACGCGGGTAGCAACGGCTTCGGCCGCCCGCACCCCGTCCACGGCCGCCGAGAGGATCCCTCCCGCGTAGCCCGCCCCCTCCCCGCAGGGGAAGAGGCCGGCGATCCCGCTCTCCAGGGTCTCGTTCCGCAGGACCCGGACCGGGGAGGAGGTGCGGGTCTCCACCCCCGAGAGGACCGCGTCGGGCCGGTCGAAGCCCCGGATGCGGCGGCCGAAGGTTCCCAGGGCCTCCCGGATCCCGTCCCGAACAAAACCCGGAAGGCAGGCGGACAGGTCGGCGGGCCGGTACCGGCCCCGGATGCAGGGCTCCACGGTCCCGAGCCGGGACGACGGACGGCCCTCCACGAAGTCCCCCAGGGTCTGGACCGGCAGGGCGTAGTCCCCGCCACCCGCCCGGAAGGCGGCGGCTTCCCAGGCCCGTTGAAAATCGACTCCCGCCCGGGGGCCGGATCCCCCGAAGTCCCCGGGTCGCACCGCCACGACCAGGGCGCTGTTGGCGTTCCGGGCATCCCGGGCAAAGTCGCTCATCCCGTTGCAGACCACCCCCCCGGCCTCGGAGGCGGCGTTGACCACCCAGCCCCCGGGGCACATGCAGAAGGAGTAGACTCCCCGGCCGTCCCGGGCCTGGTGGGTGAGCTTGTAGTCCGCCCGGGGCAGGGCGGGATGCTTCCAGGAGGGGCCGAACTGGGCGCGCTGGATGTCCTCCTGGGGATGCTCGATCCTAAGTCCCATCGCGAAGGGCTTGGGCTCCAGGACCGCCCCCACCCGCTCGAGTTCCTCGAAGACGTCCCGGGCGCTGTGGCCCACCGCCAGGACCACCCGGTCCGCCTCGATCCGCTCGGAGCCGTTCACCGTGACCGAACGGATCCGGCCGTCCCGGACCTCCAGAGAACTAACCCGGGCCCCGAAACGGACTTCGCCGTCCAGCCGCTCGATCTTGGCCCGAAGGTTCCGGACCACCGTCACGAGGAAATCGGTTCCGATGTGGGGCTTGGCCAGCCAGGCGATCTCCGGGGGGGCCCCGGACTCCACGAACTCCTCCAGGACCTTCCGCATGGCCGCGGGGCGGTCGTGGACCCCGGTGTTGAGCTTTCCGTCCGAGAAGGTCCCCGCTCCTCCCTCCCCGAACTGCATGTTGCATTCGGGGTCCAGGTTCCCGGTCTCCCAGAAACGTCGGACCGACTCGGCCCGCGCCCGGACATCCCCGCCCCGCTCCAGGAGGAGGGGCCGGAACCCGTTCTCCGCCAGGAGGAGGGCGCAGAAAAGCCCCGCGGGTCCGGCCCCGACCACCACGGGCCGGGGACGGCCCTCCTCCCGGGAGGGCTCCGCGGGGGCGGAAAAGCGATAGGGCTCCTCCGGGGGCGCCGGCATCCAGCCCCGGCCGGAGGACTCCCGAAGGGCTTTGCGGAGGCTCACCGTCACTCCGTAGACGGTCCGGATGTCCCCCTTGTCCCGGGCGTCGAAGGACTTCCGGTCCAGGCGGAAGGACTCGAGATTCTCCGGGGAGGTTCGGAGCAGGGCCAGGATCCGGCGCTCGATCTCCGGCCCGCCGTGGTCCAGGGGGAGCTTGAGTTCGGGGATTCGGTAGCGCGGCACGGGTCTCAGGGCCTCGTCGGGAGGGTCCGCTCCACCTGGACCGCCCCGGACCGGTCGAAGTCCATCCGGAACTCCGGGAGGAAGGGAAGGGGTGCGGTCACCCTAGCCTGTCCTTCCAGACGGAACCGGACCACCTGCAGCTTGGCCACCAGGTCGAAGAGGTCCCGGCCGGTCTCGGTGAAGTTGAGGAGGATGGGAAGCCGGACCTCCGCGCTTCCCCGGGCCGGGACGGAGGCGGGCCGGTCCACCTTTCCGGAGGCCCACTTGCGGCCCTCCCCGTGGAAGCGGTAGGAGGCGGCGGAGAACTCCACCGGGAAGGGATTGGGATTCTCCACGTCCAGGACAAGTTCCAGCAGGACGTTCACGAGCTCGTGCCGCACCAGGACGATGGACCGTATCGTGAGCAGGGGCTCCCGGACCCGGGGGACGGTCCCCTCCGTCCGGGCGGATCCGACTTCCCCGGGGATCCCGTCGGGTCCGGGGGCGGAAAGGACGGCCGCGATCCGCCAGGGCACCTCGTCCGGCCCCGACGCCGGGAGGGATCTCAGGTCCGCGGTCCCCTCGAAGCTCCAGACCCGCTCCTCCCCGGGGCCCAGGGAAAAAGGCCCGACCGGGCCGGGGCTCCCGGCCCCCCCCGCACCGGAGGCCTCCGAAAGCCCCGCGGGTATGCCCCCCGCCTCCAGTCGGCAGTCCAGGGACAGGCCCGGGAGGGCCCGGGGGCCGGGATTGGAGGTGCGTACCTCGAACAGGAAGCGGACCCGGGACGGATCCAGGGCCTCGGTCCGCACCGGCCCGATCCGGACCTCCCCCCGGGGCGCGGGCTCCGGGGGGAGGTTGGCGCAGGACGTCAGGATCCCGGCGGCCAGGAACGCTCCGGCCAGGACGAAGGCCGCGGACAGGACGGGGCTGCGGCGATCCATCCTAGGCTTCCAGCTTCTCGTACTGGAGCCGGTAGAGGTTGGCGTACACCCCTCCCCGGGCCATGAGGGCCTCGTGGTTCCCCTCCTCCACGAGCCGGCCGGCCGCAAGGACCAGGATCCGGTGGGCATGGCGTATGGTGGAAAGCCTGTGGGCGATGACCACGCTCGTCCGGCCCTTGAGGAGCTCCGTGAGGCCCTTCTGCACGAGCTTCTCGGTCTCGGTGTCCACGGAACTGGTGGCCTCGTCCAGGATCACGATGGCCGGGTCGTGGGCCACCACCCGGGCGAAGGAGAGGAGCTGTCGCTGGCCGGTGGAGATGTTCGCCGCACCCTCGGAGAGGTCCGCTCCGTACCCGCCCGGGAGGCGGGACACGAAGCCGTGGGCGTGGACTACCTTGGCGGCCTTCTCAACCTCTTCATCCCCGATGGGGCTTCCCAGCCGGATGTTCTCCGCCACGGTGCCGGAGAAGAGGAAGACGTCCTGGGGCACCGGCTGG
Organism: Spirochaetota bacterium; assembly: GCA_022703505.1. Classification (GTDB taxonomy): domain Bacteria; phylum Spirochaetota; class Spirochaetia; order Treponematales; family UBA12059; genus JAAYUR01. The sequence goes on from JAKLDN010000006.1 coordinate 41,818, forward strand.
ACGGTCCCGCGGAGCTCCGGCAGGGGGATGTCCCGGATGGGCGTCCCGTCCACCAGGATCCGGCCCTTCTGGACGTCCCACATCCGGGCCAGGAGGTTGGCGATGGTCGTCTTGCCGGCTCCCGTGTACCCGACGATGGCCACCATCTCCCCGGGCTCCACGGCGAAGGAAAGGTCCTTGAGCACCCATTCCTCGTTCTTGTAGGCGAACCAGACCCGGTCGAACTCGATGCGCCCCCGGACGGGCTTGGGGAGGGAGACGGTGCCGGAGTCCTCGATGGGCTCCCGGGCGTCCAGGAGCTTGAAGACCCTCTCCCCCCCGGCCATGGCGCTCTGGAGGATGGTGTACTTCTCCGAGATGTCCTGGACGGGGTTGTAGAACATCCGCACCAGGTTGATGAAGGCGATGAGGGTCCCCAGGGAGACCGCCCCCGCGGCGTGGAGGCCCGCGCCGTACCACAGGAGCACGGCCAGGGAACAGGAGGCCAGGAACTCCACCACCGGGCGGAAGGTGGCGAAAACGTACATTTCCCCCAGGTTCGCCTTCAGGAGCTCGTCGTCGTACCGGGCGAACTCCCGGGCGCTCCGGAGGCGGCCCGCGAAAAGCTTGACCACCGAGACTCCGGAGAGGTGCTCGGAGAGGAAGGAGTTGACCTTGGACAGCCATTGGCGCTGGCGGCGGAAGGCGTCCCGGGCCTTGATGCGGGAAATCGTGGAGGCCGCCAGGACCGGAGGCAGGGTGGCCAGGACCACGAAGCCCAGACGGGGACTCAGGATCACCAGGGCGGCCAGGACCCCGACCATGAGGCTGGCGTCCTTAGCGAAGGAGATCACCACGCTGGTGAAGAACTCGTTGATGGTCTCCACGTCCCCGGTCATCCGGGTCACCAAGCGCCCCACGGGGTGCCGGGAGAGGAAGGCCAGGGACTGCCCCGTGGTGTGCCGGTAGAGCTCCATCCGGAGGTCCTTCATGACGTTCTGGCCGATCCGTGCGGAGGCCCAGATCTGGGCGTAGGTCGTCACCAGGACGAGGATCAGGATGAGGAGGAAGGCGGCCAGGTAGACGGCTACGGACCTCCCGTCCCGGGCCCTAAGGACCCGGACGTCCCCGGGAGCCAGGGCCCGGAGGGATTCCATCCGCACCGCAGCCCAGGGGCCGTCCCGTTCGGCGGCTGGTCCCAGGACGGCCAGGACCCGGTCCGTCTCGGCGTCCCCGGCCTCGAGGCGCGCCAGGTATCGGGGTTCCCGATCCAGGAACCCCCGGACGGTCAGGGCTTCCCGTTGGGCGGCGGAGAGCCGGGAGACCCGGTCCGCCTTGACCCAGACCCGGCCCAGGGCCTCGGGCTCCCTTCCGGAAAGCCCCAGGTGGGCCGCCTCGGGCCGGCCCCGGATATCCGTCCCGAGCCCGTACCAGGAAGGAAGGAGGGCGTCGTCCACGGTCCGCTGGATCAGGACCGGCAGGGCCAGCTCCCCCGCGGTGGCCAGGAAGAGGGCGGCGACCGCATAGACCGCGAGGCGGCGGTAGGGCTTCACGTAGCCCAGGATGCGCCGCATGATCCGGGGGTCGTATTCCTTGGTGATCACGTCGGAGTCGAAGAAATCAGCCATGGAGAGGCCTCCCGTCGGGGTCCCGCACCAGGGCCTGGAGGCGGGCGATCTCGGAGTAGAACCCCTCCCCGGCCAGGAGCTCCTCGTGGGTGCCGAACTGGGTCAGGACTCCCCCGTCCAGGACGGCGATCCGATCCGCGTGGCGCAGGGTGGACACCCGGTTGGAGATGATCAGGTTCGTGCGCCCCGCCCTCCGGGCCAGGAGGGCTTCCAGGATCCGCTCCTCCGTCTCCGTGTCCACCGCGGACAGGGCGTCGTCGAAAACGAGGATCTCCGGGTCCGCGGCCAGGGCCCGGGCTATGGCGACCCTCTGCTTCTGGCCTCCCGAGAGGGTCAGGCCCTTCTCCCCCACGATCGTATCCCAGCCCGCGGGGAAGTCCTTCACGTCCCGGTCGATGGCGCTGATGGAGGTAACCCGGTCGAACAGTTCCGGGGACAGGTCCGGGGCGGCGAAGAGGATGTTGGCCCGGACCGTGTCGGAGAAGAGGAAGGTGTCCTGGGGAACGAATCCGAAGGTCTTCCTCAGGGTCTCCAGGTCGTAGTCCAGGACGTCCCGCCCCGCCAGGAACACGGTCCCCTCGGGGGGTTCCAGCATCCGGGGAAGGAGCTTGAGCAGGGTGCTCTTCCCGCTCCCGATGCGGCCCAGGATGCCCAGGGTCGTGCCCCCGGGAACCCGGAGGGTCAGGTTTTTCAGGGCCGGGTCCCGGGCTTCCGGGTAGGAGAAGGTCAGGGAACGGAACTCCAGGGCCGGAGTGCCGTCCGCGGGGGCGCGGCAGGACGGCACGGTCCGGATCGTGCCGGGCCGGTCCGCCGCCTCGGGCTTCTCGTCCAGGATCTCGTTCACCCGCTTGAGGGAGGTGGCTCCCCGCTGGATCATGTTCACCGTGAACCCCGCCCCGATCATGGGCCAGATCAGCATCTCGAGGTAGGCCAGCAGGGCGGTGATGTCCCCGGGGCTCATCCGGTTCTCGATGACCGCCCCGCCCCCCGCCCAGAGCAGGATCAGGGTCGTCAGGCCCGAGAGGAAGGCGATGAAGGGGAAGAAAAAGCCGAAGATCTTGGCCAGTCCCATGGAGGCGTCCCGGTACTCGTCGTTCCCCCGGGCGAACCGGGCCGCGAAGACCTCCTCCTTGACGAAGGATTTCACCACCCGGATTCCGGTCATGGTCTCCTGGACCACGTCGGACAGCTTGGAGTAGAGCTCCTGGACCCGCTTGAACCGCGCCCCAACCATCTTGCCGAAGATCAGGATCAGGACCGTTATGGGAACCAGGGGAATGATGGTGTACAGGGTGATCCGGGGATTGCGGGCGGTCATGATGACCAGGATGGCGGCGGACATGAAGACCCCGTCCACGAAGGTCACCAGTCCCATGCTGGAGGCCATCCGGATGGCCTGGAGGTCGTTGGTGGACCGGGCCATGAGGTCCCCGATCTTATTCTTCTGGTAGAAGGACGAGGGCAGGACCATGAAGTGATCGAAGAGACGGTCCCGGAGCTCCACCTCGATGCGCCGCGCCGCCCCGTGCAGGAAGTACCTCCACAGGAAACGCCCCGCGGCCACCACGGCCGCCACGCCGACGATGGCCAGGGCGAGTCGCGGGACCTCCCCCGTCCGGCCCAGGGAAAGGTCGTCCACCGCCCGGCGCACGAACTGGGGGATGGCCAGCTGGGCGGCGTCCACGGTGACCAGGAACACAAGCCCGAGCAGGTAGTTCAACCTGTACTTTTTCAGGTACGGGAGGAGGGTGCGGAATTCACGGAGCATGGCACAAGAGTATCGACGAGGGCAGGAAATGGCAAGCGTTGACAAGAAAGGCCGTTCCCTACAATATATAAATATGTCCAAAGTATCGATCCTGACGGTCGCCCTCGCGGCGGCCTTCCTCTCTTCCTGTTCGATCGCCACCCTGGGCACCCGGGCCACGGATTCCTTCCTCTCCGAGGAGGACCCCGAACTCGTGGGCCAGAGCCTGCCCCTCCTGCTCAAGGCCTCCGAGATCCTGGCGGATTCCAAACCCACGGACGTCGACCGGGCCGTCACGGCCTCCTCGCTGGCGGTGATGTACGCCATGGGCTTCGTCAGCGCCGACGCCGCGGGCATCCCCTCCGAGGAGGTGGACGCCCGGATGGAGGCCAACCTCCGGGCCAAGCGCCTCCTGCAGAGGGCCTTCCGCCGCTCCTCGGCAGCCCTGGAACAGCGCCGGAAGGGCAGCCTGGCGGCCCTGGCTTCGGGGGATACGACGCCCCTGGAAAAGCTGAAGGCCAAGGACGTGCCCCTTCTCTACTGGACCAGCGCCTCCGCCCTGGGGGCCTTCTCCCTGGATCCCTTCGATCCCTCCGCCTCCAAGCACCTGGCCGCGGCGGTGGCCCTCCTGGAGCGCGCCCTGGAGCTGGATCCGGACTGGAACTTCGGGGCCCTCCAGGAACTCGTGATCTCCCTGGCCCCCTCCCTGCCCCGGGAGCTGGGCGGCGGCGAGGAGCGGGCCGAGGCGGCCTACCGGCGCGCCCTGGAGGCTTCCGGGGGGCTCCGGGCCTCCCCTTACGTCTCCTACGCGTCCTCGGTGTGCGTCGCCCGCCAGGACTACAAGGCCTTCAAGGCGGCTTTGGAGGCCGCCCTGGCGGTGGATGTCGACGCGGATCCCTCGGGCAGGCTGGCCAACATCATCGCCCAGCGGAGCGCCAAGCGGCTCCTTGCCCAGGCGCCGGACATTTTCCTGATACTCGAATAATCCGAACGGAGGTCCCTAACCGTGAACCGCAGAACCCCGATCCTGTTCCTCATGCTCGTATTGGCCGCCGCCTCCCTGTTCGGCCAGGTAAACCTGAAGCTGGGCGTAGCAGCCCCCAAGAACAGCCCCTGGGGCATGAGCCTGGACCGGCTGGCCGCGGACTGGCGGCGCATCTCCGGCGGCAAGGTGACCCTGACGGTCTACGCGGGCACCCTGGGGGACGACAACTCCATCATCCAGAAGATGCGCTTCGGCCTGGACGCCGGGGTCTTCCCCAGCACGGGTCTGTCCCTGATCTACGAGGACATCCTGGCCCTGAGCATCCCCAGCCTGGTCCGGGATGACGCGGAGCTCCGGGCGGTGCTCAAGGAGCTGGACGGCCCCTTCCGCGCCGAGATCGGCCGCAAGGGCTACACGATCCTGACCTACTCCTCCGCGGGCTGGGTCTGGCTCTTCTCCCGCCGGCCGGTAGCCAAGCCCTCGGACATCCAGAACCTCAAGGTCGCGGTGCCCGTGGACGACCGCAAGATGAGCCGGATGCTCCAGGCCGCCGGGGCCGTCCCGGTCCAGGTGGACATCCAGAACCTGGTGGGCCAGATCGCCACCGGGGCCGTGGACGCCCTCCTCATCTCCCCGGCCTTCGTCCAGGCCCAGTGGTCCTTCTTCAAGTCCTACCTGCCCTACGTCAGCGACATGAAGATCTCACCCTTCGTGGGGGCGGCCCTCATCAACACACGGAGCTGGGAACGGGTTCCCGCGGACCTCCGCAAGCCCCTCATGGACGCGGCGGACAAGATGGCCGGGGACCTGGCCCGGGAGGCGGACCGCCTGGACGACGTGGCCATCAAGGCCATGACCTCCGACGGCCTATCCGTCGTACCCCTGACGGCCGCGGACCGGGCCGCCTGGTACGAGGTCTTCGTGGCCAACCGGGACCGCTTCGTCCGGGATCTCTTCTCCAAGGACGTCCTGGAGGCCATCGACCGGGTCGTGCGCTCCCGGAGCCGCCCGTGAGTTCGGCCGGGGAGGTCAAACCCCAGGGCGCCGCGGAATCGACGCCCGTGGTCGCCCCGGTGTTCCGCAAGGCCGCGGGCGCCGTGGCCCTGGTCATGACCGTCGCCGCGGTGGCGGTTCCGGTCCTGGACTTCTTCATACTCCGGATCTTCCAGTGGGGGATCCCGGGGGCCACGCCCTTTTCCATCCAGGCCGTCCTGGTCCTGGCCTTCGCGGGCGCCGTGATCACCTCCCTGGAGGGCGAACACCTGGCCCTGACCAAGACCCCCCACCACGGCATCGACACCCGGCACAGGATACAGTCCTCCGCCGTCTCCTTCCTGACCTGCGCCGTGGAGGCCGCCTTCGTCCTGGGGACCCTCTCCTTCGCCCTCCTGGGCTTCGACCCCTCCGAGCGGGCGGGCTTCGTCCCCTACTGGATCTTCGCCCTGGCCCTGCCCGCGGGTTTTTTGTCCATGCTGGTCCTGGACCTGCGCAGGGTGAAGGGATGGCCCCGGGCGGCGGCCGCGGCCGGCATCCTCGCGGGGGTCTTCCTGGCCGCCCCCAGCCTCGTGAACCTGGCCTCCCTGGCCGGAATCTTCTGGCCGGCCCTGGATTCCCTGGCCGGGGCCGCCGTAGCCTCGCTGCGGCTCCTCGGACTGCCCCTGGCCCTAGTCCTGGGAGCTTCCGCCTTTCTGGGAACCCCCCTCTTCGTGGTCCTGGCCGGGATGGCGGCGATCCTGTTCACCGCGGACGGTTCCCTCATCGAGCTCGCGGTCACGGAATCCTACGCCATGCTCCGGAGCCCCCAGATCGCCGCGGTCCCCCTGTTCACCCTGACGGGATTCCTCCTGGCGGGTACCAAGGCAGGGGAGCGCCTGGTGACCCTGTTCCGGGCCCTCTTCGGCCGGGTCCGGGGCGGGGCGGCGGTGGCGGCCGTCACGGTCTGCGCCTTCTTCTCGGTGTTCACCGGTTCCTCCGGGGTGGCCATCCTGGCCCTGGGGCCCCTCCTGGCCCGGGTCCTGGTGGACGCCGAGGGCATGGGGGACGAGACCTCCAAGGGCCTCCTGACCGCCAGCGGGGCGGTGGGCCTCCTGTTCCCGCCGAGCATGGCGGTGATCGTGTACGCGGTTACGGCCCAGTATTCCTACGGCCCCGAGAACCCCCTGGACATCCTGGCCCTCTTCCGGTCCAGCGTGATCCCGGGCCTGCTTTTCGTGGCCGTCACGGCGGGGGCCGGGATCTACTTCGCCGCCAAGGAACGGAAGGGGGCCGCGGCCGCCGCGCCCGTACCCTCGGCGGGTACCCCGGCCGCGCCCGATATGCGGCCCTCGATCCGGAGATCCCTCTGGGCGGCCCTCCCGGAATCCTTCCTGCCCTTCGGGATCGCCCTCCTGTTCTTCTCGGGAACCGCCACCCTCATGGAGATCGGCGCCCTCTCGATCCTGTACACCGGTGCCTACGGCTTCCTGCGTAAGGAGTTCGACCTCCGGTCCCTGGCCGCCTCCGCAGCCAAGGCCTTCCCCGTCATCGGGGGCACCCTGATCCTCCTGGCCGCCGCACGGGCCTTCTCGTACTTCCTGGTGGACTCGGGGATCCCGGACATGGCCGCGGCCTTCGTGACCTCCCAGATCAGCTCCAAGCTCCTCTTCCTGCTCCTGCTGAACCTCCTTCTCCTTGCCGCGGGCTGCCTGATGGACGTTTTTTCCGCCATCCTGGTCCTGGCGCCCCTGGTCATCCCGGTCGGCCAGGCCTTCGGGATCCACCCCATCCACCTGGGGATCATCTTCGTGTCGAACTTGATGGTGGGCTTCATCACCCCTCCCATCGGGATGAACCTCTTCCTGGCCTCCTACGCCTTCGACCGTCCCTTGGGCAGGGTCTGGCGGGCCGTGTCCCCCTGGTTCCTGCTCCAGCTGGCGGTGGTCATCCTGATCACCTACGTCCCGGCCCTGAGCCTGGTCTTCGCGGGCTGACGCCGTGGCGGACGTGATCGTGTACACCGACGGGGCCTGCTCCGGGAACCCCGGCCCCGGGGGCTGGGCCTGGGTGGCCCTCCAAGACGGCAGCCGCCGGGAAGGATCCGGGGGCGAGGCCGCCACCACGAACAACCGCATGGAGCTGATCGCGGTCATCGAGGCCCTGAAAGCCCTGCCCCCGGGCCGGGCCGTGGAGGTCCGGACGGACTCCCAGTACGTCAAGAACGGGATCACCGCCTGGATCCATGCCTGGAAGAAGAACGGATGGAGGACCGCCTCGAAATCCCCCGTGAAGAACCGGGAACTCTGGGAGGACCTGGACCGCCTTTCGACCGCCTTAAAGCCCAGGTTCGTCTGGGTCGAGGGCCACGCCGGGGAGGAGTTCAACGAGCGCTGCGACGAACTGGCCCGGGGGGAGATAGCGCGGCTGCGGGGATGAGAGGATAAATCCCGGAATCACCACGGAGGACACGGAGAGCACGGAGAAGAGAGAAGAAAGAAGAAAAAAATAGCAGAACCTGGCGATTCAGAACAGGATTGAACAGATTTCCAGGAAAGGGGACCGGTTATACCCGACCCCCTTTCCTGTACTTCGACGAAGCCCGGAGGGCTTCGTTGCCGCGAGACGGACTTCGCCCGTCTCGCGCTAAGCCTTCCCAGCGCTCCCCAGGACGTGCTCGTTCTTGTAGGCGTAGAGCTTCTTGAGCTCGTCCCGGGCGGGACCCAGGTACTTGCGGGGGTCGAACTCGTCGGGCTTCTCCGCCAGGACCTTGCGGATTAGGGCCGTCATGGCCAGGCGTCCGTCGGAGTCGATGTTGATCTTGCACACCGCGCTCTTGGCGGCCTCCCGGAGCTGGGACTCGGGGATGCCCACGGAGTCGGATAGTTTGCCGCCGAACTTCTCGATCATCTTCACGTAGTCCACGGGTACGCTGGAGGACCCGTGCAGGACGATGGGGAAGCCGGGGATGCGTTTCTCGATCTCCTTGAGGATGTCGAAGCGCAGGGGGGGCGGGATCAGGATGCCGTTGGCGTCCTTGGTGCACTGCTCGGGCTTGAACTTGGCCCGGCCGTGGCTGGTCCCGATGGAGATGGCCAGGGAATCCACCCCGGTCTTCTTGACGAAGTCCTCCACCTCCTCGGGCCGGGTGTAGTGGCTGTGCTCCGCGGAGACGTCGTCCTCCACCCCCGCCAGGACCCCCAACTCGCCCTCCACGGATACGTAGTCCTTCCGGGAGTGGGCGTACTCGCAGACCTTCTTGGTCAGGGCGACGTTCTCCTCGTAGGCCAGGTGGGAGCCGTCGATCATGACGCTGGAGAACCCGTTTTCGATGCAGTCCACGCAGAGCTCGAAGGAGTCCCCGTGGTCCAGGTGGAGGACGATGGGGACGGGATAGCCGAGCTCCTTGGCGTACTCCACGGCGCCCCGGGCCAGGTGCCGGAGCATGGTAGAGTTGGCATACTTGCGGGCTCCCGCGGAGACCTGGAGGATGACCGGGGACTTGGTCTCCACGCAGGCCTGGACGATGGCCTGGAGCTGTTCCATGTTGTTGAAGTTATAGGCGGGAAGGGCGTAGCCCCCGGACACCGCCTTCTTGAAGAGCTCCACGGTATTCACCAGGCCGAGCTCCTTGTAACTCGTCATCGTTCGCTCCTTGTGATAGGGGGATAGGTGCCCGGACAGTCTAGGAAGAGGCCCTCGGGACGTCAAGCCCCGGGTCCCGCGGCCCCGGGCCGTACGGATTGTCCGGGTTGTCCGGGCGCCGGGTACGGTGTAGGATGCGGAGCATGGACGGAAACCGAGGCCCCCGGTCGGTTCGATGCCGCATCTCCCTCCTTCTCGCCTTGTCGGGCCTCCTGGCCTCCTGTTCCCGTCCCGTAGGACTGGTCCTGATCGATCCCGCCCTGCCGGTCCTGGACCCCGAGGGGGCGAAGGCCTTCTCGTCCTTCCGCGTCCCCGGCACGCGGAGGGCGGTCCGGGACTACCCTGTTTCGGAATCCGCCGCCTTCTTCGGGGGGCTCTCGGCTCCGCCCCCGTCCTTCGTCCTCCTCACGCCCCTGTTGGCCCCTGAGTACCCGGCGGTCCGGGACGCCTTTCCGGAGGCCGTGATCCTGGGAACCGGCATCCCCGCGGGAGAACGCTCCCTTTCCGCCTCCTGGGACCCCGTCCCCGCGGCCCGGGAGGCGGGAGTCCGGGCGGCCGCCTTCCTGCGGAACCGGGGGGAGGGGCTTTCCGAGCCCCCGGAGGCCGTGATCCTGGTATCCGGCGCCGCCGGTGGCGGTACCGGGAGCGGGATGGCGGCGGAAGCCTTCCGGGAAGGGCTTCTGTCCGCGCGGCCGGATACCCCCCTGCGGATCCTGGAGCTTCCCGGCCAGGCCGGGGAGGCGGACGTCCTGATCCGGGGCCTGGGGGGCCCGGGGGCCAAGGCGGCCTTCCTGGATCCCGGGACCGGGGGATTCCGGGCCGCCCGGCTCCTTGCGGAATCCACCCCCGAAGGCGTCCGGGGACCCCGGTTCACGGTTTTCCGGTCGGCCCTCCCCCCCCCGCCGGGGACGCCGGCGGACCTCCTGCTCCTCCGGGAAACCCGGGACCTTTTGCGGGCTTTCCGCGCGGCCCTGAAGGAGGGCCGGACCGGCGCGATCGACGTCCCGGAAGCCCTCCGGATCCCCGATCGGGTGCCCTGAAAAGGCGTTTCGCTTTTTTTCAATTTGTTTGACAAAGGAATGGCCGATATCTATAATTCGTACAACCGCAGGTATTTCACTCATGGGGCAAAAGGAGCCATTCGAATGAAACGACGAGTCTCCCGATCGATATGCCTTGCGATCCTACTGGTGAGCCTCCTGTCCGCAGGGGGCGTCTTCGCCCAGGAAAAGCCCGTCAACCTGGAGTCCAAGGTCATCGACAGCTTCGACGACCCGGAAGGCAATCCCTGGTTCGTCATGGGCAGCAAGTTCTCCACCGCGGAGTTCCCCAAGGTAGCCTCCGTCAACTCCTGGCCCATCTCCATCTACGGCTACAACCCCGCGGACAAGGACAAGCTCAAGACCCTGGGCGTGGCCATGCTCTTCGACCGGAAGGAGTACAACTGGGTGGACGTGGTCCCCGGCAAGAAGACCGGTTCCGGAGACAGCGTGAAGTACGAACCCCAGGAACGCAACCTCCCCGGACGGGTGGCCATGCTGGACATGTGGATCTGGTCCGGCAACTTCAACTACTACATCGAGGCCTTCATCCGGGACTACAAGGGCATCGTCCACACCATCTACATGGGGGACCTCAACCACGTGGGCTGGAAGAACTTCCGGATTAACATCCCCTCGAACATCCCCCAGTCCAAGAAGTACCTTCCCAAGCTTGAGGGACTCAAGCTTGTGAAGTTCCGGATCTGGACCCGGCCCACCGAGGTGGTGGCGATCCCCGCGGGGGCCGAGGAGCCGGCCCACAAGAAGGCCATCTACTTCTACTTCGACCAGCTCAAGGTCCTCACGGACACCTACGAGGACATGTATGACGGCGACGCGCTCACCTCGCCCGAACTCATCGAGCAGACCTGGAGCTCGGGGAAATAAGGGAGAACAGCCATGAAGAAGATCATCCTAATCGCCCTTGCCCTGTGCCTCGCGGCCTTCGCCTCCGCCCAGACCGCGGTCGGGGACCCGAACCCCAACGACATCGGAGTGGACACCGCACAGCAGAAACTAAAGGAAGTCTCGGTGGACAAGTTCGAGGCAGCCGGGTTCTGGAAAGCCTTCATTTCCCCGGACGAGGGAGCCATCCAGTACCGCCTCTTCGAAGGAAGCCCCGCCGGCAAGGCCAACGAGCCCATCGCGGACGAACGCTACGTCGGGATCGATCCCAAGGTGGCGGACAAGTTCGTCCTGGGCGTCCGCACGGACTTCTTCCGCCGCGGATACAACGAGATCCGGATCCTGGCGGACAAGCCCATCCCGATCGAGGGGATCAGCAAGACCGTATCCGTCTGGGTGGCCGGCCGCAACCTTAACCACGTCCTCAAGATCATGATCCTGGACGCTTTCAACACCCCCTTCGAGCTCACCGTGGGCAAGCTGAACTTCCAGGGTTGGAAGAAGCTGACCGTGGCGATCCCGCCCCAGAACATGGACGGCAAGACCGGGATCATCCAGCGGAACTTCCACTTCATCTCCCGGATGGGGATCAAGATCGTGGGATTCAAGATCGAGTGCGATCCCATGGAGGCCTTCGGAACCTATTACTTCTACATGGACGATCTCCGGGCGGTGACGGACCTCTTCGCCGAGGATTACCGGGATCCGGACGACATGAAGGATACCTGGTGATCGCGGGATTCTGATCATCCGAGCCCTCCTTTCCGGGAGGGCTTTTTTTTGGAACCGGTATGAACGACTACTACGAGTTTCTCCGCAGGATCTTCTTCTTCAAGGACCTCTCGGACCAGGAGATACTCCTGGTAGCCAACGCCTGCCACGAGGAGCGCCACACCTCGGGGGACATCCTGTTCCTGGAGGGCAGCGCCGCGGACCGCTGCTACATCGTCCTGGAGGGCCGGGTGGAGGTCTGGAAGGACTACAACGAGGCAAAACCCAGTCTTTTGGGAGTGCACGGGCCGGGACACTTCTTCGGGGAGCTGGCCCTGCTGGACGAACTTCCCCGCTCGGCCACCGTGGTGGCCCGGGAAAACGCCCGGGTCCTCTTCCTGTACCGGGAAGACTTCCGGAACCTGATCCGCGACCACTCCTCCATCGCCCTGTCCGTCATGGTCTCCATCTCCTTCATGCTGCGCTCCTCCAACGAGGTCTTCCTGGAGGACCTCAAGAAGCGGAACACCGAGCTTGAGTCCGCGTACCGGGAACTGGAGGAGGTTCACGCGGACCGCCTGCGGAACGAGCGCCTCTCGACCCTGGGCAAATTCTCCTCCATGATCCTCCACGACATCCGGAACCCCCTGTCCATGTTGAAGGGACTCCTCCAGCTCATGATCCTGAACCTCCACGAGCCGGAGAAGCTGGAAGGCCACGTCCGGAACGCCCTGGCCGAGACGGCCCGCCTGGAAAACCTGGCCTCGGAGTTCCTGGACTATTCCCGGGGGGAGATCCGCCTGAACCTCGGGGTGACAACCGCCGCCTGGCTGTTCAAGCGGGTGGAGGAATCCGTCCGGGAACGGTTCCGGACCTCGGGGCTGTCGGTGGTGACGGACTGCCGCCTGGAGGACGCCCTGCTCCTGGACGGGGAACGGATCCTGCGGGCCCTGCTGAACGTGGCGGACAACGCCCGGAAGGCCATGTCCCCGGGCGGGGTCCTGACCCTGCGGGCCTATCCCCAGCAGGATGCCAACGTCTTCGTCCTGGAGGATACCGGAGAGGGCATGAGCCCGGAGGTCCTGGCCCACATCTTCGAGCCCTTCTACTCCTCCAGCAAGGCCGGGGGCACGGGCCTGGGCATGTTGATCGTCAAGAACGTGGTGGAAGCCCACGGGGGCACCGTGGAGGTGGAATCGGAGCCGGGAAAGGGCACCCGGGTCCGGCTCTCGATCCCGAAACGATTGTCCGGCTACTGAGGCCCGAAGAAAATCCTGACCGTGTTCTCCGTGACCGCCCGCGCCAGGTCCCCCGCGTCCTCGCCCCGGAGCTCCGCGGCGAAGGCGTAGGTGTGCCCGACCAGCAGGGGCGTGCAGGGCTTTCCCCGTTCCGGGACCGGGGCCATGTAGGGGGAATCGGTCTCCAGGAGCAGCCGGTCCCGGGGCACCAGGGCGCAGGCCTCCCGCAGGTTCCGGGCGGCGGGATAGGTCAGGTTCCCCGCGAAGGAGACGAAGCACCCCAGGTCCAGGTAGTCCCGGGCCGCGGCCGCGTCGTAGCCGAAGCAGTGGATCACCACGGGGATGCCGGGCCGCGCGGAACGGAGGGTCTCGACGGTGTCCCCGTGGGCGTCCCGGGAATGTACGATCAGGGGCTTGCCCAGGCGCCGGGCCAGGTCGATCTGGGCCTCGAAGAGTAGGCGCTGCGCCTCCCGGCTGCCGTGCATCCAGTGGTAATCCAGGCCCCCCTCCCCGATCGCGGCGCAGTCCGGGGAGGAGGCGGCCGCCTCCAGGGCCGCGATGTGAGGTTCCGGCAGCCGGAGGGCCTCCGGCCCGGGCCAGATCCCCGCGGAGAAACGGAGCCAGGGGCGGCGGCCCAGGGCGCGGACCCGCTCCGGAAGGTCGTCCGCCCGGGTGCCGGGATCCACGACCCGGGGGGCCCGGCCCGGAACCCCGGCCGCGGCCTCCCACGCGGCGTCGTAGGCCGCCAGGACACCCTCCAGGGCGGCCCGGCCCGCCCGGGCCGGGATCATGGAGAGGTGGGCGTGGGAGTCGGTGCACGGTCCTCCGGGAGCCGCCGCGGTCACGAGGCCGTCCCGAAAGCCAGCTTGCCGCCGGAGAGGGCCACCTTCACGCGGCTCCCTTCCCGGATCTTCCCGGCCAGGACGTCCCGGGCCAGGGGATTTTGGAGCTCGTTCTGCACCGCCCGCTTGAGGGGGCGCGCCCCGAACAGGGGATCGTAGCCCGCCTCGGCGAGCCAGGCCTTGGCCTCGGGGCTCACCTCCAGGGCGATCTTCCGGGATTCCAGCCGCTTGGCCAGGAGGGCGATCTGCAGGTCCACGATGCCCAGGATCTCCGCCTTCCCGAGGCGCTCGAACAGGACGGTCTCGTCGATCCGGTTCAGGAACTCGGGCTTGAAGCTGACCCGGAGGAGCTGGTCGATGGCGGGCTTGACCGCCTTCATGGACTCGGCGGCCAGGATGAGGTCGCTGCCCAGGTTGCTGGTCAGGATGACGATGGCGTTCTTGAAGTCCACCACCCTCCCCTGCCCGTCCGTGAGGCGGCCGTCGTCCAGGAGCTGTAAAAGGACGTTGAAGACGTCGGGGTGGGCCTTCTCGATCTCGTCGAAGAGGACGACGCTGTAGGGTCGGCGGCGGACCGCCTCGGTCAGCTGGCCGCCCTCGTCGTAGCCCACGTAGCCCGGGGGCGCTCCGATCAGGCGGCTCACGGAGTGCTTTTCCCCGTACTCGCTCATGTCGATCCGGGTCAGGGACTTCTCGTCGTTGAAGAGGAACTCCGCCAGGGTCTTGGCCAGCTCGGTCTTGCCGACCCCCGTGGGGCCTATGAAGAGGAAACTTCCGAGGGGGCGGTTCGGGTCCGAGAGGCCCGCCCGGTTCCGGCGGATGGCGTCCGCCACGGCCTTGATCGCCGCCTGCTGGCCCAGGACCCTCCGGCCCAGGACCTTCTCCAGCTCCAGGTACTTCTGGGCCTCCCCGGAGAGCATCTTGGACACGGGGATGCCGGTCCAGGTGGAAACCACCCGGGCGATGTCCTCCTCAGAGACCTCCTCCCGGAGGAGGCGGGTCCCGTCGTCCTGCTTGCCGATCTCCGCGCTCACCTCGGCCAGGCGTTTCTCGGCTTCCAGGAGCCTGCCGTACTTGATCTCCGCGGCCTTGGCCAGGTTGCCGTCCCGCTCGTAGCGCTGTTCCTCGATCTTGAGCCGCTCCAGGCTCTCCTTGAGCTTCCGAATCTCCTCGATCTTGCCCTTCTCCGAGGTCCACCGGAGCTTCATGGAATCCCTGCGGCCCCGGACCTCCGCCAGCTCCTTCTCCAGCTTGGCCAGCCGCTCCTTGGAGCCCGGATCCGTCTCCTTGGTAAGGGCCTGTTTCTCGATCGTGAGCTGGAGGATGCGGCGCTCCGCCTGGTCCAGTTCCGTGGGCTGGCTCTCGATCTCCATCTTGATGCGGCTGGCCGCCTCGTCCACCAGGTCGATGGCCTTGTCCGGCAGGAAGCGGCTGGTGATGTAACGGTCCGAGAGGGTGGCCGCGGCGATCAGGGCCTCGTCCCGGATCCGGACGCCGTGGTGGACCTCGTAGCGCTCCGCGAGGCCCCGGAGGATCGCTATGGTGTCCTCCACGGAGGGCTCCCCGCAGAACACGGGCTGGAAGCGGCGCTCCAGGGCGGCGTCCTTCTCGATGTGCTTGCGGTATTCGTCCAGGGTCGTGGCACCGACGGCCTTGAGCTCCCCCCGGGCCAGGGCGGGCTTGAGGAGATTGGAGGCGTCCATGGCCCCCTCCGCGGCACCCGCCCCCACCAGGGTATGGAGCTCGTCGATGAAGAGGACGATCTTCCCGTCGGACTTCTGGATCTCCTCGATCACGGCCTTCAGGCGCTCCTCGAATTCCCCCCGGAACTTGGATCCCGCGACCAGGGCCCCCAGGTCCAGGGCCAGGAGCTTCTTGTTCCGCAGGCTGTCCGGCACGTCCCCGGCCACGATGCGCCGGGCCAGGCCCTCCACGATGGCGGTCTTGCCGACCCCGGGCTCCCCGATCAGGACGGGGTTGTTTTTGGTGCGCCGGGACAGGACCTGCATGACCCGGCGGATCTCCTCGTCCCGGCCGATCACGGGGTCCAGCTTCTCCGCCCGGGCCAGGGCGGTCAGGTCCCGGCAGTAGCGCTCCAGGACCTGGTACTTGGCCTCCGCCTCCGGATCCGCGGCCCGCCGGGTGCCGCGCACGGCCTTGAGGGCCTCCAGGACCGCGGTTTTCACGATCCCCCGGTCCCGGAGGAGGCTTCCCACGGGTCCCTCGTCGCCGATCAGGGCCAGGAGGAGGTGCTCCGTGGCCACGTAGTCGTCCTTCAGGGCCTTGGCCTCCCCCTCGGCCTTGGCGAAAACCTTGGAAGCGGCCGGGGAGAGGTAGACCTGGGCGGCCTCCCCGAACACCTTGGGTTTCTTCGCGATCAAGGAGCGAGAGGCCTCCAGGAGGCCCGGCACGTCGACTTCCAGGCGTCCCAGGAGGGGGGAGACCACGCCGTCCTCCTGCTCCAGGAGGGCCGCCAGGAGGTGGTCGGTGTCTATCTGACCGTGGTCATTCTGCCGTGCCAGGGTCGTGGCGGCCTGCAGGACTTCCTGCGTCTTGGTTGTGTAGCGATCGTAGTCCATGAGATGGAATATACCTCCGCCGAAGGAGGAGCGGGAAGGGCGCGAACCGCGACGCGGTTCGCGGCGACGAAGCCTAGGAGGCTTTGTCGAGTTTATGGCACGATAGCACGTTTTACGTTAGGATGGGGCATGGAACAACGCGTGATTTTGTTGCACGGCTTCGAGGGCGAGTCCCTGATCGCCGCGGTGAGGGCCATCAAGGCCGTCCTGCCCGATCCCGCGGGAATCGCCTTCGCGTCGACGACCCCGGTCAACGTGGACTGGAAGGTGGGGGACCTGATCGAGCACGTGGCCGAGGAGCACGAGGCCTTCCGGCAGAGCCGGACCTCCTAAGGACGGGGCGGCCCGGATCGGGCCCGGTGCGCCGGCGATCGGAGCCGGGCGGTTCACTCGGCCCGGAGGCTCGGGACCTTGCGATGGAGCTCTTCCACGAACTGCTCCCCCGTGTAGCCCTGCCGAAGGGCGATGAACACGGCGTTGTCCTGGCCCGCCAGGGTGCCCAGGGAACACTCGAAGCCCAGGCTGTCCAGGGCCAGGGCCACGGTGGCCGAATGGCCGGAGAAGGTATGGACCACGACCAGGCTGGAATTCCAGTCCGCGGAGACGTAGCCCCGCTGGAGGTCCTGGATGAAACTGGCGTCGGTCTCCCTCCGTTCCTCGTCGGAGGGGACGGAGTAGTAGTATCCGGATTCTCCCGCGGAGATCTTCCCCACCTTCAGGGCCTTCAGGTCCCGGGAAAGGGTGGCCTGGGTGAGGATGAATCCCTCGGCTTCCAGGAATTTGAGAAGGCTTTCCTGAGATTCGATCCGATGCGCCCGGATCAGCCGCAATATCGCCTTGAGACGTTCCGATCGTTCCTTGGAGTCTTTCACGATCCCGACCTCGGTTTGTTGCTGTTTTCGTATCATGCCACGGGTACGAGGTTCTTGCAAGCTCGATGACGGACACCATCGACCTAGGACGGATTTGTTGGTGATTTCCGGGTGGTATGCCGATACAATAATGGGGGGGCATATATCAGGATGGAATCCAAGAGCCCAGAGAAGAAAGCCGCCAAACCCCGGGAGATGAAACTCTCCTTCAGTCCCGGAGGGCGCAAGAACGACGGATTCGTGGAGATCTCCGTGCCCGAGGACGCCATGGAGGTCCAGGCTTCCTTCCACCCCGCCGTCGGAGGCGGCGCCCCCCTCTCCCAGGAGTACGTCCGGGAACTCCTTTCCCGGGCGGGGGTGACGGAGGGGATCCTGGAGGACGTCATCGGGGACTCGGTCCTGTCCTGCAACCTGGACCAGCATCCCCTGCGGGAGGTCGTGATCGCCCGGGGCGTTCCCGCGGAGGAGGAGATCCCGGGGCACCTCAAGCTCCTGAAGCGGTTCGAGGAGACGCCCCTGGATGCGGCCGTACCCGACGGGTCCCTGGACTGGAAGGACCTGTCCCCCGTCATCGTGGTCACCCGGGGCGAGAGGATCGCGGACAAGATATCGGCCCGCGCGGGCACCCCCGGAAAGACCGTCCGCGGCGAGGCGATCCCCGCGAAAAAGAGGTCCGTGACCCAGTATCTCCCGGGCCGGAACGTGCGCATGGACGGCGAGGCCCTGGTGGCCGACGTGGACGGCCGATTCTCCCTCTCGGGCAACCGGATCGACGTGGAGGAAGTCCTGGTGGCCAAGGGCGGAGTGGGCTACCACACGGGCCACATCGTCTTCCCCGGGGACGTCACCATCGAGGGGCCCGTCCGGGACGGATTCAAGGTCCACTCCGGGGGCTCCATCCTGGCCAAGGACACGATGGACGTCTTCGACGTGAACGCCAAGAAGGACATCACCTGCGCCGGCGGTCTCATCGGGCACCAGAAGGGTTTCCTGAAGGCGGGCGGCGTGCTCCGGGCCAAGTTCGCCCAGAACTGCCGCGTAGCCGTGCGGGGGGACGTCTTCATTCCCGGCTCCCTGGTCTCCTGCCGCCTTTTCACCCTGGGCATGCTGGAGATGGGGGACAAGGGCAGGATCCTGGCGGGGGAGACCTTCGCGGTCCACGGGGTGCGCTGCGGATGGATCGGCTCGGACACCGGACAGACCACGTACGTGCACGTCGGCATCGATTTCACGGTCCAGCAGAGGCTGGACCTTGCCAACGAGCGGTTACGCTTGATCCAGATGAAGAGGGACAAGCTCGAAGAGCTGGGCAAAACCCGGCCCAGCGCCAAGCTGGAGGCCCTCAAGCAGGAGCTGGACAAGGCGGCCTCGGAGCTCTCCGCATTGATCTCCGACCTCCTGCCCAAGCTGGACGCGGACGAGCGCGCCTTCGTGGAGATCCGCGGCGGGGCGTTCCCGGGAGCGGTGATCGAGATCTGCCGGGTCCGGTTCCAGATCCAGGAGGAGATCAAGAAGACGGTCTTCCGGCTGGACAAGGCCTCGGGGCGGATCATCCAGGACCATACCTGAATCGCGGGGCCGGCAGGATGCCCGGCCCCTTGTTCGACGAACGTCCCGCCGCCTCCCGTATTGCCGCGATCTCGAGCTTTCGGTACTCTTGGACATCTTGTTCACCGACCATGACTGGATGACCCAGCTGGGCTCCTCCGTCCGGGACGCGGGGGGTCTGGCCCTCCGCGTTTCCTTGGATCCGGAAACGATCACCGCCATCGACTGTCTCTCGGAAGGCGGCGGCCTCCCCCTCCGCGTAACCCCCTACTGGCTTTCCCTGGCGGGCCCAGGACCGGACGACCCCATCCTGGCCCAGTGCCTGCCCTCGCCCCGGGAATCGGAACCCGATCCCGATGCCGTCCCGGATCCCCTGGGGGAGTCCCTGCACCGCGCCTCGCCCTCCCTGGTCCGGCAGTACCGATCCCGGGCCCTGCTGCGTGCGTCCGGGGAGTGCGCGGTCCACTGCCGCCACTGCTTCCGCAGGAACCTCCTGCCCTCGGAACGTGGCTACATCTCCCCGGAGGACCAGGCCGCGGCCGCCGCCTGGCTGGCCGGGCACCCCGAGATCCGGGAGATCCTGGTCTCCGGGGGGGATCCTCTGGTCGCCTCGGACGCCCGGATCGAAGGCCTTTTATCCGCCCTGCGCGCCGCCCGGCCGGAGGCGGTCCTTCGGATCTGCACGCGTTGTCCTTCCACACTCCCCATGCGATTCACCCCCGCCCTGACCGCCCTTCTGCGTTCTTTCCGGCCCCTGCGCGTGGTCACCCACTTTAACCACCCCCGGGAGCTTTCCCCCCAGGCGGACGAAGCCCTGGAGCTCCTGATCGACGCGGGCATCCCCGTCTCGGTGCAGACGGTCCTCCTCGCCGGGATCAACGACGACCCGGAGGTCCTGGAAACCCTCTTTGCGGGGCTGGCTCGGAGGGGGGCCCAGCCCTACTACCTCTTCCAGGCGGATCTCGCTCCCGGCACGGCCCACCTCCGTTGTCCCCTCTCCCGGGGGCTCGACATCTACGCGGAGCTCCGGCGACGGCTTTCGGGGCTGGAGCTTCCCCGGTATGCCGTGGACGCACCCGGGGGCGGCGGCAAGGTCTACCTGCCCGAGGGAATCATCGGCCGGGAGGGAGACCGGTACATCCTGGAGACGCCTTTCGGCGGCCGCGCCGCCTATCCCGCGGATTGAAACCGGCCGCCGCCCCGGACCGCGGACGCGAGGGATCCCGGCTCGATGTCCGGGCGTTGCTTTCCCCCGGGGGATGGCTAGAATGAAGGCTTGCGGATGTTCCTGTAGGGAGGAGCACGTGATGAAACCCGTTCCGGCCGCCGTCGCGGCCGTCCTGGTCCTGGCCCTGATGTCCGCCTGCGTCCACCCCGGGACCAAGGCCCCTCCCTCCGGGGATCCCGTTTCGGGACAGCGGAATCCACCGCCCGCCGCCCCCGCAAAGCCGGAAAGCCCCTTGTCGGCCCTGCCTCCGGAAACCCGGGTGTTCCTTGTCGAACTCCGGGACCGTGTCCGGCGCGGGGACTGGGCCTGGGCCGCGGACCGGGCGGACCCGTCCTTCCTGCGGGCCATGGAAGGCCGGGGCAGGGATCCCTACTTCTACACCTACCTCTTCGCCGCAGGCTCCCTGGCGGGGGACGCACCGGAGTACGCCCGCTTCGAACTGCTTCCCGTCTCCCGGGTCCGGGACATGGCCTGGGAAGAGGCTCGGATCGAGGGACCCGCGGCGGTGGTCCGGGGCCGGTTCATCCTGTCGACGGGAGCACTCGTGCCCTTCGCCTTGCGGGTGCTCTGGCGTCTGGACCCGCCCCGCATCCTGGGCGTGCAACCGTGAAAGCGACTACTTAAACAAACCAACCACAGAGGCACAGAGGCACTGAGAAAAGAGAAGTGCGGATGACTCGACGAAGCCCGCAGGGCTTCATTGCCGCGAGGCGGGCCTTAGGCCCGCCTCGCGCTACTCCCATTCTATCGTGGCCGGGGGCTTGGAGGAGACGTCGTAGGTGACACGGCCGATCTGGGGCACCCGGTTCGTGATCAGGCTGGAGATCTCCAGGAGGTCCTTCATGGGGAAGGGATACACGTCCGCGGTCATGCCGTCCGAAGAGACGATGGCCCGCAGAGCCAGGACCCAGCCGTAGCGGCGGACGTCCCCGGCAACGCCCACGGAGCGGACGGGCAGCAGGACCGCGAAGGCCTGCCAGATCTCGTCGTACAGTCCCCGGCGTTTCAGTTCGGAGACGTAGATGTCATCGGCTTCCCGCAGGACGTCGCACTTCTCCTTCGTCACCTCCCCCAGGACACGGACGCCCAGGCCGGGGCCCGGGAAGGGATGCCGGCCCACGACCTCCTCCGGGACACCCAGCAGGCGGCCCAGGGCGCGGACCTCGTCCTTGTAGAGCCTGTCCAAAGGTTCGATCACCTTTCCCGCCTGACGCTTTTTCTCCACCAGGGGGGAGCGTACGTTGTGGTGGCTCTTGATGACGTGGGCCTTCTTGCCCACCCCCTTGCCGGACTCGATGAGGTCCGTGTACAGGGTTCCCTGGACCAGGAAGGCCTCGGGGATGCCCAGGCGCGCGACCTCCCGCTCCTGGACGGTGATGAACATGTCCCCGATCCGCTTGCGCTTCTCCTCGGGCTCGTCGATTCCCGACAGGACGGTGAGGAAGTCCCCTTCCGCGTCGATCCTGTGGACATGGGTCGCCCCGAGGCTCCGGAGAGTCCGCATGACCTGTTCGCTCTCTCCCTTTCGCATGAGCCCCGTGTCGATGTACATGAGATGGACCCGTCCCGGGTCGAGGGACTTGAGCACCAGGGCCGCTGCGACCGTGGAATCCACGCCGCCGGAGATGAGGAGCAGTACATCCCCGGAGCCCACGGCGTCCCGTATCCGCCCGCCCGCCTCCTCCACGTAACGCTCCATGCTCCATTCCCGGGCGGCTCCGCAGATCCCGGCGGCGAAATTGCCGAGGATCTCGAGGCCGTGCTCACAGTGGGTGACCTCGGGATGGAACTGCACGCCCCAGAGGGGCCGGGACTCGTGGGCCAGGAGGGCCGGAATGCCCGTCTCCGAGCGGGCCAGGACCCGGAAACCCGGGGCCGGGATCTCCACGGAGTCGCCGTGGCTCATCCAGGACAGGAAGCTCCGGGGAAGCCCCCGGGTCAGGGCGTTGTCCTCCTCGACCCGGACCGCCTGGCGGCCGTACTCCCGGTCCGGCAGGGTCCGCACGGAGCCGCCGAAGTCCGCGGTCATCCGCTGGATGCCGTAGCAGACTCCCAGGACGGGAAGGCCGGACTCGTACACGACCAGATCCGGGGCCGGGGCGCCCGGCTCGTACACGCTCCAGGGGGATCCGGAAAGGATGATTCCCTTCACGCCCTCCAGGTCCGGTGCGCCGATCCTAGCGTCCCCGGGAAGGATGGAAGCGTAGATCCCGATCTCCCGGATCCGTCGGGCGATCAACTGGGTGTACTGGCTCCCGTAGTCCAGGATCAGGATCGAGTCCACGGGCTCTCCCTGACGAGGGTCTGGTTGCGCTCGTAACCCACGGAGACGATCCCCACGGGGGCTTCCGCGAACTCCTCGATGAAGGCGACGTACTCCCGGGCCTCCCGGGGGATGTCGTCCCAGGTCCGGGCCGCTCCCAGGGAGGTCTTCCAGCCCCGGAACTTGCGCAGGACGGGCCGGGCGTCGTTGAGGTCCCGGACGGAGGTGGGGAAGTCCTCCACCACCCGGCCCCGGATCTTGTAGGCCACGCAGGCCTCGAACTCGTCCAGGGTGTCGTAGACGTCCAGGTGGGTGAGCACCAGGGAATCGATGGAGTTGGCGTACCGGGCGTAGCGCAGGGCCACCAGGTCCAGGTAGCCGCAACGCCTCGGCCGTCCCGTGGTCACTCCGTATTCCCGTCCGGTGTCCCGGATGAAGCTGCACAGGGCGCCCTGGGAATCGGGATCGAACTCCGTGGGGAAGGGACCGTTCCCCACCCGGGTCGTGTAGGCCTTGAAGACCCCCAGGACCTTGTCGATGGCCCGGGGGCCGATGCCGCCCTGGGCCGCCGCCCCGGAGGCGTTGGACATCCCGCTGGAAACGTAGGGGTAGGTCCCGGTATCGATGTCCAGGAGGGCCCCCTGGGCTCCCTCGAAGAGGGTCCAGGAGTTACGGTGCTGCCGGAGGAAGGCGACCAGGTCCACGGACATCGGCAGCAGGCGTTCCGCGTACCGCGCCAGGAAGGCCCGATCCTCATCCTCCAGGGTGGCCAAACGTTCCGCATCCTCCAGGTCCGCAAGACGGATCCCGTCGCGGGCGGCCTTGACGGAGTACGCCACCCCGATCCCCCGGCCGGTGGTGCCGATGGGCTTGCGTCGGGTCGCCTCCTGCTGCTTGTCCATCTCCCGGTACCGGGGCAGGACGATGTGGGCCCGGTCGCTGATCAGGACCCGGCCCTTCCAGTCCACGCCCCGGGACTCCAGCATGGCCAGCTCCGCGAAGAGGGCCTCCGGGTCGATGACCATACCGCTGCCCAGGACCGTGATCTTGTCCGGGTAGAGGATGCCCGAGGGAACCAAGTGCAGGGCGTACTGCTCCTTGCCCAGGACGATGGTATGCCCGGCGTTGGCCCCCCCGGAGAAGCGGACGATGAGCCCCGCGTCCGCGGCCAGGTAGTCCACGATCTTTCCCTTGCCCTCGTCGCCCCACTGGGCACCGATCACGACGATGTTCACGTCAGCCTCCCGTCACCTGCTGTAATTCGGCGCTTCCTGGGTGATGGCCACGTCATGGGCGTGGCTCTCCCGGAGGCCCGCGGACGTGATCCGCACGAAGCGGCCGTACTTCTGCAACTCCTGGATGGAGCGGCAGCCCGTGTACCCCATGCCCTTCCGCAAGCCCGCCACGATCTGGCCGAGATAGGGCTTGAGCTCCCCCTTGTAGGGGATGCGGCCCTCGATGCCCTCGGGTACGGGCTCCTCGTCCTTGGCCATCTGGTAGCGGTCCCCGGCTCCGTCCTTGAGGGCCCCCAGGGAACCCATGCCCCGGTACTCCTTGTAGATCCGGCCCTCGTACAGGATCTCCCGGCCCGGGGACTCCTTGAGCCCCGCGAAGAGGTTCCCGATCATGACCGAGGAAGCCCCCGCGGCTATGGCCTTGACCACGTCCCCGGAATACTTGATGCCCCCGTCCGCGATCACGGGGATCCCGGCCTTGGACGCCTCCTCGGCGCACCAGAGCACGGCGGTGAATTGGGGAACCCCGATGCCCGCCACGATCCGGGTGGTGCAGATGGAACCCGGCCCCACCCCGACCTTCACCGCGTCCGCCCCCGCCTCGACCAGGCGGCGGGCGCCTTCCCGGGTGGCCACGTTCCCGCCCACCACGGGGATCGGGTACTTGGCCTTGATAGCCCGGACCGCCTCCGCCACGTTCCGGGAGTCCCCGTGGGCCGTGTCCAGGACCACGAAGTCGCAGCGGGCCGCGGCCAGGAGGGGCATCCGGGCCTCGATGTCCTGGGGGCTCACCGCGGCGCCCACCACCAGGCGCCCGCCGGAATCCACCGCGGCCCTGGGGTGGATCTCCCGCTTCTCCATGTCCTTGACGGTGATAAGCCCGGTGAGTCGCCCCGCGGCGTCCACCACGGGGAGCTTCTCGATCTTGTACTGGTCGAACTTCTCCCGCGCCTGGGCGGGTGTCGTGTCCCCGGGCACCACGACGGGGTCCGGGGTCATGGCGTCCCGGACCAGGGTCCCGTCGTCCCGGCTGAACCGGAGGTCCCGGGCGGTGATGATCCCCACCACCCGGCCCTCCTGGTCCAGGACGGGAAGACCCGTCACCCCGTGGCGGGACATCAGGGAACGTACGTCCCGGATGGTCCGGTCCGACTCGATCGTCACCGGGGAGTCGATGATCCAGTTGAGGTAGCGCTTCACGGTGGAGACGTGCTCGGCCTGCTCCGCGGGCGGGAGGTTCCGGTGGATGACCCCCGCCCCTCCCTCCAGGGCCAGGGCGATGGCCAGACGGTCCTCGGTGACCGTGTCCATCGCGGCGGAGAGGATCGGCACGTTCAGCCGGATATCCGCGGCCAGCCGGGTCCGGACGTCCGCCTCCCGGGGGAGTATCTCGGAATACCCCGGGAGAAGGAGCACGTCGTCGTAGGAGAGGGTCTCCTCCATGATCAGTCGCCTCCGCGCGAGAGGCTCACGGCCTCTCCGGTCGATAGAGACTCGTCCGGCCGCCCTCGGCCGCCGTCGAGCTTTCAGGGCCGCCCGCAAAAACCCGTCGCCGCCGGGCGGCCGCCGTTCCTTCAATCCGCCCAGCGCCGGGCGAGTTCCCGGTACTTCCTTCCGAGGGCCCGGGCCTTCTCCGCCGCGAGACCCCGGTAGCGCTCAGGGGCCGCGAAGAATCCCTCGGGGTCGGGGTGCCCCAGGTCCCGGAGCCGGCCGTACAGGATGTCCCGGATCTCCGGGCGGCGGGCCAGGACTTCGGAGAAGGAGAGGCCCTCCGACTCGGCCTGGAGGGTCAGCCTGCGGACCTCCTCGTGGGCGTCCGCCCTGCCCGACTCGGCCAGGAGGATGTAGGCCGGCTCGGCCAAAACGGCGCCCCCGCTGGACCGGAGGTTGACCGCCATGCGTTCCCGGTCCACGGACAGGGACTTGAGGACCTTGAGCATCCGGTTGGCCGCGGCCCCCAGGCCCGCCAGGAACTCCACGGAAAAGCGCTCGCTGGCGGAGTTCGTCAGGTCCCGCTGGTGTTCGGAGATCTGGTCCAGGAAAAACGTGAGGACCCTGGGACAGAAGGCCTTCCAGAGGCTCTTCACGTGCTCGCTGTTCCAGGGATTCCGCTTCTGGGGCATGGTGGAGGAACCCACCTGGGCTCCGCCGAAGGACTCCCGGACTTCGTCGATCTCCTCTCGCTGGAGATGCCGCAGGTCGTCCGCCAGGTTGGCCAGGATGCCGAAGGCCGTGTTCAGTTCCAGCAGGAGCCTAAGGACGTGCTCGGGCTCCACGAGCTGGGTGGAATGCTCGCTGGGCGAAAGGCCCAGGAAGCCGAGATAGGTCCGTTCCACCTCCTCGGGGTCCGGGTAGATCATGGACAGGGCGTTGTAGGAACCCGTTGCCCCGGCCAGCTTGCCCCGGAGGTCCCGGGCCAGGTCCTCCAGGCGGGGCAGGCACTTTCCCAGGCGGGCGGCGTACTCCGCCAGGGCGAAGCCGAAGGTGACGGGCACGGCGTGGCGGCCGTGGGTGCGACCCACCTGGGGGGTATCCGCCTCCTCCTCGGCCAGGCGGGCCAGCTCGGCGAGGACCCGGGCCAGGAGGGGAAGCAGGACCTCGAGGACGGCGCCCCGGAGCTGTACCGCCCGGGCCGTGTCCAGGATGTCGACGCTGGTGGCTCCCAGGTGGACCAGGGGGGCCAGGTCCGCGGGCACCTTGGACTGGAGGACGTTCACCAAAGCACGGATGTTGTGCCGGGTCTTCTCCTCCTCCCGGGCCACCTCCTCGGGGTCCACGGAGCCCGCCAGGGCGTCCAGATCCCGGAACCTCTCCTCCGTCCCCAGGCCCCGGGCCGCCAGGTGGGCCTTGAGCAGGGCGATCTCCGCCAGGACGCAGGCCCGTACGGAGGCCCGGTCCGAAAGCCGCTCCGACAGGGCGTCGAAGAGCTCCCGGTTGGCCTCCCAGTACCGATGGTCCAGGGGGGAGAGGTTGTCGAAGATGTCACGGGACTGCATACCGCAGTATGCCCGGCCGGGGTCCGCACGTCAACTACGGCGGCGCGGGCCGCCGCGCTCAGACCAGGTCCGCCCACTCCGCGGAGAGGTTTCCCAGACGTACCGCGGCCAGGAGATCCTCCGGGGCCAGGATCATCTGGAGTCCCCGGGTCCCGGCGCTCACGGAGACTTCCGGAAACAGCTGGGCGGTCTCGTCCAGGAACACCGGAAGCCGCTTCCGCGTCCCGACCGGGGAGCATCCGCCCCGGACGTATCCCGTCAGGGGCTCCAATTCCCGGAGCGGAAGCATCTCGACGCCCTTGTTGCCCGTGGCGACGGCGGCCTTCTTGAGGGACAGCTCCGCGTTTCCGGGCACGCAGGCCAGGAAGGGTCCGGTCCGGTCCCCCCGGGCCGCCAGGGTCTTGAAGACCTGTTCCGCGGGCAGGCCTACCTTGTCGGCCACGGCGGGGGCCGACAGGTCGTCCTCGTCCACGGGGTACTCCGCGAGCCGGAAGGGCAGCCCCGAGGATTCCAGGATGCGCACGGCGTTCGTCTTGGTCATGGAGGGGCTAGGCCCGTTTTCTGCGGAACATCCGGTAATTGATGCTCGGGAAGAGGTTGTTCCTCTTTTCCAGCCGGGTGATCCACTCGGTCCCCACGGTGTTGGCGCAGAGCATCTCGTAGATCCGCTGGAAGTTGGAAACCGCGTCCTCCACCTGCCTGCGGGCGAAGGCGCCGGCCTTGCCGGCCCGGATCAGGAGGGCCCAGTCGGAGCACATGACCAGGAGGGTCTCCCGGGCCGCCTGGTTCAGGACCCGCTCCTTGAGGCCCGTCTCGTTGGGGAATCGTTCGGCCAGCTCCATCATCCGGTCCAGCATCTTGTAGCTGTGGCGGTAGATCCAGTCGTTGGACCCGTCCAGCCACACCCCGGCGTACCCCCCGCTCCCCCAGGAGGAGAACTCGGGGACGGATACGGGGTTTTCCGGGTGCAGCTTGAGGTACTCCCCCAGGGACACGAAACGGAACTCCTCGCGGTCCTTCCCTAGCCGGAACAGGGCTTCCAGCCACTGGGGCCCCTCGAACCATCCGTGGCCCAGGAGCTCCGCGTCGTAGGGGCAGACCACCAGGGGCGGCCGGTCCATGTAGGCCGAGGCCTTCCGGATCTGGTCCGCCCGTCCGTCCAGGAAGACCCGGGCGTGCTCGGCGGCCCGGGCCGAGGCGGCGGCGGGATCGTAGGGTTTCTTCCGCTCGGTCTTTCCGGTGACGGCCCAGTACTTGAATCCCGTGAAGCCCCGGGCCCCGTCCTCCAGCCAGGGGGAGACGTAGTCCAGGGGAAGGTCGAAGCCGATGTCCCGGTAGAAGTCCCGGTAGACCGGGTCCGCGGGGTAACCGGTCTGCTCGGACCAGACCGCGTTCGTCGCCTGGGCGTCCCGGATGAACACGGACAGCCCGTTCGGGCAGGTCACGGGGGAATAGGAGCC
Source organism: Spirochaetota bacterium (assembly GCA_022703505.1). Lineage (GTDB taxonomy): Bacteria > Spirochaetota > Spirochaetia > Treponematales > UBA12059 > JAAYUR01. Next base: position 69,692 of record JAKLDN010000006.1, read on the forward strand.
GTACTTCGGGACGGGTTTTCCCAGGAGGGCGCCCCGGGTGGCCACCAGGGTGTAGCGCACCGAGTAGGCCTTCAGGACCTCCTCCATCCCGGGATACCAGCCCAGCTGGGGCAGCCAGAACCCGGACGCGACCTTCCCGAACTGCCGGCGGTGGGAGATCACGGCGGTCTCCACCTGGGCGGCCACGGCCTCGGGGACGTCCCGGTACAGGGGCAGGAAGGCGTGGGTGGCCGCGGAGGTCATGATCTCCAGCCGGCCCTTCTTGTAGAAGTAGTCGAAGCCCGAGAGCACGTTCCCGCCGTACAGGATCGTGAAGTCGTCCCGGGCGGAGGTGTACAGGTCCGCGTGGAGCAGGGCCAGGCGGGCGAACTCGGGGTCCCCGGCGGTCCTCTCCTTCTCCCGCTCGGCGAGCCCGATCTGCCGGTCCAGCCAGGCCACGTACCGGTCCCGGAGCACCTCGTCGGAGAGCATGGCGGTCAGCGTGGGCGACAGGACCAGGGTGAGCCGCACGGGAACCTTTTCGGCTTCCAGGTTCCGCAGGACCCGGAGGAGGGGCAGGTAGGTCTCCGAGAGGGCCTCGAAGAGCCAGCGTTCCTCCAGGAACCGGGGATACTCGGGCTGGCGGACGAAGGGGAGATGGGCGTTCAGCACCAGGGCGATATAGCCTCGCTCCATCCTCACTCCTCGACTTCCGATCCGGACAGGATGCGCGACGGGTGGCGATCCTCCGAGGGCGGGATGTCCAGCTCCCCGAAGCCCGAGAGAGCCAGGAGTTCCACGGTCCCGCCCTCCATGGCGGCGGAATCCTCCGCCAGGGCGCCCCGGGGGGTCTGCACCACGTTGGACCGGGCCAGCACCCGGGTCTTCCCTCCGGCCCTGCAGCAAAGGTCGATGCGATAGCGGCTGTCCGGCTGGGGCAGGTTGATGTACCACTGGAGGTCGGATTCATCCACGGGGATGTCGAAGTGGTCCGCGTTCCGCGGGGTCTCTCCCCCCTCCTCCATCACCCGGAGAAACAGGCCCGGGAAGCCCGGGCCGGGCTCCCCGGCCCGGAGCTGGGCCTTCTCCTCGTCGTTCACGTCCCAGAAGGCGAAGGCCCAGGCGGTATCCCGCACCAGGAGCCGGATCATGGTCTCGTTGTAGCGGTTGTCGGAACACCATCCGGAATCCAGGGAGGTTTCCAGGATGTCGGCATCGGTGCCGCCGTATTTCGTCTCTTCCAGTCGTTCGGAGGAGTCCAGGGCCTCCTCCCGCTCCTCGGAGTCCTCCGCCAGGGCCTCCAGGAGGGCCTCGACCAGGAAGGAACGCTCCAGACCCGCGGGCACGATCAGTCCCAGCTTGTCGGCGAGGGTGAGGAGCGCTTCGTCGGAAAGGGCCGAGAGCTTTTCGATGTTCACTACCCTATCTTCTCCGTAAGGATTTTCGATTGTCAAGCCCGCCGGGAGAAGGGGGATCGTCCGGCGCGGGTCCCGGTACGAAGGGGCCCTCAGGGGGCCGGGGATTCCCCGGTTTCCTGTCCCGCGGACTTGCGGCCCCGGGACCTGCGGCGGCGGCGTTTACGGGGAGGCTTGGGGGGACTCTCGGGTCGGATGAACACCGAGGCCACCGCCGTCTCCAGCTCGATCCTGGGCATGTTGAGGGGCGAAAGCAGCTCCCGGGCGGCCTGCACCGCCATGCGGAAGACCTCGGAGGGCTCGCCCACGGGATGCTCCGCGCAGAGGGCCGCCACCTCGTCCCGGAGCACGAAGGCCAGGAGTCCCGCCAGGGCCTTGTCCGCCTTGGCCTCGATGTGGCGGTCCAGTTCGGCCAGGGCGGAGAAAAAAGCCTCCTTGCGCGCCGGGGACCCGGCCAGGCGCACGGCCAGGGCGGGCAGGATGCCGGGCAGGAGGCGGTAGCGATCCAGGTGGCGGAAGATCTCCATGGCTCGACCGGAACCGAGGATCTTGATGGCCTCCTCGGTCAGGCGGGAGGGGGACGCCGTGGACAGCAGGTTCGCGTGGGAGCGGATGGCCCAGCCGGTGCGGAAGGGTATCCGGAACCCCGTGATCGCCGCGTACTTGGCGGCCCGGATCATGCGGACCGGATCCTCCTTGAAGATCGTCTTCAGGGGAATGACCGGCTTGATGACCCGGGCCTCCATGTCCTTGTACCCGCCCACGTAGTCCACCAGCAGGTTGTCCACGGGATCGAAGTACAGGGCGTTCATGGTGAAGTCCCGTCGGAGGGCGTCCTCCTCGATGGTCCCGTAGGTGTTCCCGATGGTGCCGTCGGCGATGGAGCGGTAGGTGGAGACCTCGAAGATCTTCCGGCCCGCGTAGACGTGGACCAGGCGGAAACGCCGGCCGATCACCCGGCTGTTCCGGAAGATCTTCCGGATCCGGGGCGGTTGGGCGTCCGTGACGATGTCGAAGTCCTTGGGACGCCGGCCCTGGAGCATGTCCCGAACCGCGCCTCCCACGATGTAGGCCGAGTGCCCGTTGGCCCGGAGGTGCTCCACGATGCGCAGGGCGTCGGGATCGATGGATCTTCTTTCAATGCGGTGTTCCGCCGCGGTGTAGACGAGCGCCCGCTTGACCGGGCGGCCGTCGCTTCCCGTACTGTATCGAACGAGCAAACGGACCTCTGATTCTGCACGCTGGGGTGCGGTAATTCTTGCGGGGATTATACTCCGCGGGGATCGGGCCGCGTCAAGAACCGGGATTCCGGATCGCGCCGGCGCGCCCGTCCAGCCAATCCGCCAGGTCCCGGGTCACTTCGTCCCGGTTGACCTCGTTCAGGCTCTCGTGCCGGCCCCCGGGATACAGCCTGAGCGAGACGTCCCGGATCCCCGCGGCCCGGTACGAGGCCGCCAGGCGCTCCGCTCCCCCGGAGGCCGCCCCGACGGGGTCCGCGGCCCCCGCGAAGATGTAGATCGGCAGGGCCTGCGGGATGCGGGCGACGTTCCGGGGGTCCTCCACGAATTTCGTCCCCTCGTTCATGTCCCGGTACCAGTCCCAGGTGCACACGAAGCCGCAGTCCGGGTCCGCGATGTAGGCGTCCACCTCCGCAGGATCCCGGGACAGCCAGTCCTGGGGGGTGCGGACCGGGCTGAAGGGCTTGGCGTAGGAGCCCAGGGTCAACCCGTGGGCGAAATTCGCGATCCCCCGCCCCCCCTGGAGAGCCCGCCCCGCGGCTACGATGAGGTCGCCGGCGGCGGCCAGGAAGGGATCGAGGGCCAGGGGCCCGGAGAGAGCGCAGCCCGCCAGGCTCTTCCCGTACAGGGAGACGTAGCACCGTGCCAGGGAGCTCCCCATGGAGTGCCCCAGCAGGAAGACGGGGAGCCCCGGACGCTCCGCGGCCATTCGACCTCGGACTTCCTCCAGGTCGTCCACCACCCGCCGGAAGCCGTCCCGGGCCGCGAACCAGCCGCGGCCGCCGGAAGCCCGGGCGGTCCCGCCGTGCCCCCGGTGGTCCGGGGCCCAGACCTCGTAGCCCCGGACGGTCAGGGCGGAAGCCAGGCGGGCGTACCGCCCCGAATGCTCCGCGACCCCGTGGACGACCAGGAGCAGGGCCTTGGGCGGGGAGTCCCCGGCCCAGCGCCGCACGAAGATGCCTACGCCGTCGGAGGAGGTGTGGGTAAAGGTGGATGAGTTCATGGGAAAAGTATAGTTGGTAAATAGGTGAATAGTGAATAGTTAATAGGTGAAACGGCAGTACCCATTCACACATTCACCTATTCACCCATTCACTTTCCTCTAATCTTTTTCACCCTTCCTGCCGATATTCTGAGCGGAGAAGGTCCGCCCGGACGTCACCTGCGGCTGCCGGGCGCCCCTTCACTATATCGCATCCGGCGCGATACGGCCCGAGGCCCGGGAGGGCGGATCGGGCGTGCCGGGAAAGGGGGATGGAACGGCGCCCGGGCCGGAAGGCTGAATGGGCGTCGCGCGATCGAACCGCGAGGCAAGGATGTCTCGCGCGATACATTCAAGGAGGAACTAGATGATCATCAACCACAACCTGAGCGCCATGTTCGCGGACCGCAACCTGCGGGTCAACGGTACCTACATCGACAAGAACATGGAAAAGCTCTCGTCCGGACTGCGGATCAACCGCGCCGGGGACGACGCCTCCGGGCTCGCCGTTTCCGAGAAGATGCGCTCCCAGATCCGCGGCCTCAACCAGGCCAGCAAGAACGCCGCCAACGGAATCTCCTTCATCCAGACCACGGAAGGCTACCTCCAGGAATCCCAGGACATCATCCAGAGGCTCCGGGAGCTCGCCGTACAGGCTTCGAACGGGATCTACAGCTCCGAGGACCGGATGCAGATCCAGGTGGAAGTCTCCCAGCTGGTGGACGAGATCGACCGCATCGCCAGCCACGCCCAGTTCAACGGCATGAACCTGCTGACCGGCCGCTTCGCCCGGGAAACCGGGGAGAACATCCCCACCGGCTCCATGTGGTTCCACATCGGCGCCAACATGGACCAGCGCGAGCGGGTCTACATCGGCACCATGACCGCCAAGGCCCTGGGCGTCAAGGACCCGGGCAGCGAGGCGATCATCACCTTCTCCGGCCCCGACAGCGCCAACCGCTCCATCGGGATCCTGGACGCCGCCCTCAAGGTGGTCAACAAGCAGCGCGCCGACCTGGGCGCCTACCAGAACCGCCTGGAGCACGCGGTCCGCGGCATCGACATCGGCGCCGAGAACCTGCAGGCCGCCGAGAGCCGGATCCGGGACGCCGACATGGCCAACGAAATGGTGGACTACACCAAGAACAGGATCCTGGTCCAGTCCGCGAGCGCCATGCTGGCCCAGGCCAACCAGAAGACGGCCACGGTCTTGCAGCTGCTCCAGTAGCGTAGTATACTATAAAAGGCGAAGGGCGCCCCCGGATCTTCCCGGGGCGCCTTTTGCGGCACCGCGGGCGTCCGCCGGCCTTTCGCCGCCGGGCGGCCCATGAGATCTTTGAAAAACACTCTCCTATGCGTACATGAGGCGGGATTTCGGCCTACGGAAGGGCCGAGCTCCCGCCGCACGGGGTAAGACGGACGGGAAACGGCGCGGACCTATTGTTTTCCGACCCCACGGCCATGTGCGCGGGATGTGCGGCCAGGACGGCCGCTCAAGGCCTTCAAGGAGGGTTATATGATCATCAACCACAACATGAGCGCGATGTACGCCAACCGTTCTCTCGGCGTGACCCAGCTCGACCTGAACAAGAACATCGAGAAGCTCAGCTCCGGCCTGCGGATCAACCGCGCCGGGGACGACGCTTCCGGGCTCGCGGTGTCCGAAAAGCTGCGCAGCCAGGTTCGGGGTCTCAATCAGGCGACCAAGAACATCGAGAACGGGGTTTCGTTCATCCAGACCACGGAAGGGTACCTGCAGGAATCGCAGGACATCCTGCACCGGATCCGGGAGCTCGCCGTGCAGTCGGCCAACGGCATCTACAGCGCCGAGGACCGCATGCAGATTCAGGTCGAGGTCTCCCAGCTGGTGGACGAGATCAACCGGATCGCCAGCCACGCCCAGTTCAACGGCATGAACATCCTGACGGGACGCTTCGCCAAGGAAGGGACCCAGGTCATGCAGTTCCAGGTGGGCGCGAACATGGACCAGAACGAGCGCGTCTTCATCGGCACCATGACCGCCCAGGCTCTCGGACTTCAGGGAGCCCAGGGGTCGGCGGAACAGATCGCCATCGACGACCCGACCAAGGCCAACGCCGCGATCGGAACCGTGGATGCCGCTCTGCGCGTCGTGTCCAAGCAGCGGGCCGACCTGGGCGCCTACCAGAACCGCTTCGAGATGGCCGCCAAGGGCGTCGCCATCGCCGCGGAGAACCTGCAGGCCGCCGAGAGCCGGATCCGGGACACGGACATGGCCTCCCAGATGGTGGACTACGTCAAGAACCAGATCCTGAGCCAGGCCGGCGGAGCCATGCTCGCCCAGGCCAACACGCGCTCCCAGTCGGTGATGCAGATCCTAGCCTAGGAAAACCGTTATTGCGGGCTTAGCGTCGAAGAGATTTCTGGACGTCTTCTTTTTGCCGCGGCCCGCGGCAGACCCAGGACGGGAGGGGATCGCGCCCCTCTCCCGTTCTTTTCTTCCCGTTCGAGGAGGAAGACATGGATGTTTCCGTTATACAGCACGGCTTGCCCCAGGCGGAGATCCTGAGGGAAGCCGCGGCGCGGGAAGCCGCGGCACGGACCGCCCCCTCCCCCGCCCCCCAGGAGCCGGTCAACATGGAGCTGGTCTTGAGCGAGCTCCAGCAGGTCAGCCAGGCCTTCAACCGCCGCCTCTCCTTCGCCCTGAACGAAAAGCTCGACCAGGTGGTGGTCAAGGTGATCGATTCGGAGACCGATAAGATCATCAAGGAGATCCCGCCCGCAGAGCTCCAGCACGTCCACGAGAGAATCCGCGAGGTGATCGGAATCCTGTTCGACGAGCGGGCGTGACGAACCCGCCGGAGGGGCTCGGAGCCTCTTCGGCATCTTGATCGGTAAGGAAGGCCTCGTCCGCCATGTCGGACATTACGATCCCCGGCGTCACCAGCAAGTACGACACCAAGAAACTCATCGAAGACCTGATGAAGGTCGAACGCATACCCCGGGACCGCGCCGAGGAGCAGCTGAAGGCCCTTCAGCTGCAGAAGACGGCCTGGCAGGACGTCAACCGTAGTATAGTCCGGGCCCGGGAGACCTCCCGAGCCCTGTTCTCCTTCCAGAACCCCTTCAACGAGCGTATCGCCAAGTCCTCGGACGAGGGCGTCCTGACGGCCGCGGCCACCCGGGAAGCCCTGGAGGACGAGCACACCATCGTCGTCAAGCAGACCGCCTCCGCGGACCGATTCCTCTCCGGCCGCCTGGCCTCGGACTACAGGGTACCGGCGGGCGACTACGCCTTCACCGTGGGCGACCGGGCCGTCAGCCTTAAATTCTCGGGCGGGACCCTCAAGGAGTTCGCCGACGCCCTCACCCGCAAGGGCGGGGACATCCTCCGCGCCCGGGTGATCCCGGTATCCAAGTCCGAACAGTCCATCGTAATCGAGTCCCTGAAGACGGGCTCCAAGAATCGCCTGGGATTCGAAGGCGCGGCCCGCGACTGGGCCCTGGCCTCGGGCCTGGTGGAGGAAGCCCGCTCGAGCCGCCGGGATCTGGCCACCGGGTCGGCCCAGCCCTTCGAGAAACCCCTGGATCGCAGCCTGGTGCGGGCCGAGCCGGGCTCCCTGGCGGTCGGCCCGGGCGGGGAGGCCAAGCTTCCCGTCTCCCCCTCCCTTTCAACGAAGGGTCTCGTGCTGGAGATGGAGGTACGGGTGACCCGCCGGACGGAGCCTCCCGCCCCGGCGGGCCCTCCCCCGGGACCCTCCATTTCGGCCCCGGGCTCCATCACCTACGAGGGGATCACGATCACCGCGGATCCCTCGGATCCCCAGGTGCCCGCCTGGACCCCCCCGCCGCCTCCGACGCGGACGGACGATCCGGTCGTGCTCTTCCTGTCCGACGGGGCGGGCCGATCGGTGCCCCTCCCCGCCCAGCCGGATTCCGAGGAGTTCCGCACGGTTTCGGTGACCTTGTCGGACTACCTGGCGGACTTTTCCGGTCTTGGGATCCGCAACCGCAACACCCATAGGGACGTGGAAGTCCGTAACGTCCGGGTCTACGATCCCACGGAAACCGGGGGCCTGCGGCCTCGGGATCCCGTGGACACCTCCCGGGACGCGATCGTCTCCCTGGAGGGGATCGAGGTGGTCCGGGACACCAATTCCATCTCCGACCTGATCCCCGGGGTGACCCTGAACCTCCAGGAGGCTTCGGACAAGAAGATACGCCTCAAGGTGGAGCCGGACCGGGAAAAATCCAAGGAAGCCATCATCGAGATGGTGGGGAACTATAACCGCCTGATGGCGGACATCAACATCCTCTCCCGGAACGACGAGCGCCTGGTACAGGAAATCTCGTACTACACCGAGGAGGAGCGGAAGACCGCCACGGCGCGCCTGGGTCTCCTGCAGGGCGATTCCACCCTGAACCTGCTCCGGACCTCCATGCAGAGGATCACCACGAATCCCCAGCCGGTCGGGGAGACCAGCGAGGTCCTGGGCCGCATCGGGATATCCACGAACGCCGCCCGAGGCGGAGCGGGAGGCTACGACGCGTCCCGCCTCCGGGGTTACCTGGAGATCGACGAGGAAGCCCTCGGGAAGGCCCTCAGGGACGACTTCGAGACCGTCCGCCGGCTGTTCGGATACGACACGGACGGGGACCTGCTTGTGGACTCCGGCGTCGCCTTCGGACTGGACGCCCTCTACCGGCCCTACGTCGAGACCGGGGGCATACTGGCCGTGAAGACCCGGACCTTCGATACCCAGATTTCCAGCCAACAGACCCGGATCGAGACCCTGGACCGCCAGCTCGTGGCCAAGGAGGCGGAGCTCCGGCGGAAGTACGGCATGATGGAAGGAGCCCTCCAGGGCATGGAGCGCTCTTCCCAGGATATCAGCAATTTTATGAAACAGAACGATAATTAGAAGTGTGAATAGGTGAATGGGTGAATACGTGAATAGATCGCTGCAAGTATCCTATTCACCTATTCACATATTCACCCATTCACCTCCTCAGGAGACGGCATGACGATTACGGTGAACGGCAACGAGTTCGACATGGATACCGCCGGGGCCAGCCTGGGCGAGGTACTCGCGAGCGCGGACGACATCCTGGAACGGGCGGGGTCCGTGATCCTGGGTCTCCGCCTGGACGGAACGGAGATCGGAGCCGACGACCTGCCCGGTCTCCGGGACAAGCCCGCCTCGGAATACCGGCTCCTGGAGATCGACAGCGCCCCCGCCTCCGAGCTGCGCGGCCGGGCGTACGGGAGCCTCCTGGAGTTCCTGGGCGTCCTCCGGGAATGGTCCGCCGGCACGGGACCGTCGGAACCCCTCCGGGAGGCCTGGGAGACCTACGGACGCACATACTCCGGCCTGCTCTCCTCGGACGAGCATTCCTTCCTGGACCTCCTGGGACGGGACCTGGAATCCGCCGATGTCGGCGGAGAGGGGCGCCGGCGTCTGGCCCGGCACGCGGACAGCCTGGAGCCGATCTTCCGGGAGCGCCTGGAGGAACTCCGGGATCCCGCGGCCGCCCTGCGATCCGCCTCCCGGCTCTACGAGGCGGAGAGACAGAACCTCATGGACGTCTCCGTGCGCCTCCAGACCGGCAAGGACGCCCAGGCCATGCGCAGCATCCTGCTTTTCGTGGAAATCTTCAACAAGGCCAACCGCATCCTTCCGGAGCTGGCCCGGATCGGAATGGACACCTCGAGCCTCCGGATCGACGGTAATTCCATCCCGGAGTTCTACGAGTCCTTCAACGGCATCCTGCGCCAGCTCATGGAAGCCTTCGAGGCGAAGGACGCCGTGCTGATCGGCGACCTGGCGGAGTACGAGATCGTGCCCCGGATGAACGCCTTCTTCGAGACGATGACGGGAGCCCTGGTCCCATGAGCGTCTACCTTCCGGTCCTGCAGCCCTATTGGAAGCAGGAGGATCCGACCCAGAACATCGTCGTCTTCGGAGTCCTCGGGGCCCTGATCCTGTTCGCCGTCGTCTCCTCCCTGCTGAGCCGGGGCAAGGCGGGTTCCCGGAGATCCTCCCTCACCGGAGGGCTTCCCTCCTTTTCCCGGGGGGCCTTCCGCAAGGCCGCCGCGGAGGCCGGGCTCTCGGACGCGGACGCGCATTTCCTGGAGGAGTTCGCCCGGGCTTCCCGGGCCTCCAATCCCGAATTCGTGTTCAAGAATCCCGGCCGCCTGGACTCCTTCTTCAAGGACGCCCTCCGACATATCGACAAGACCGCGGAGGCGGAGGCTTCCGCGGAGGAACGCCGCTCTAACCTGCTCCGGATCCGGGAGTCCCTGGAGGTCCGCCGCACCCTGGGCCCCCAGGTCAGCTCGACCCGGCAGCTCCGGCCCCGTACGACCCTGTCCTTCATAGCCTCCGACGAGACCAACTACCCTTCCGTGGTGGTGGCCGTGGAGGCGGGAGGCTTGGCCGTGGAGCCCCCGCCCGACGCCCTGGGGCGGCCCGTCCATTTCCGCAGGGGCACCAAGCTGACGGTCTACTTCTACGGCACCGGACACCAGGGATACAACTTCCGCACCCGGGTCCGGGGATACGAGGAACTCCGGGGCAAGCTGGTCCTCGTGCTCAAGCACTCGGACTCGATCACCCCCCTGCCCTCCCGCAAGCACCAGCGTAGGGACCTCCGGGAAGCCTGCACCTTCCGGCGGGTGCGGGTGGAGGTCCGGAAGGAACGGGGCAAGACCCTGAAGGACGTCTTCGTGGAGAACCTCCCCTTCCCGGGCACCGCGGTCGACATCTCCGCCGGCGGAATCTCCGTGCAGACCGCGAATCCCCTGGACGCCCAGGAATACGTCAAGATCGATTTCGACGTCGGGGAGGGGGCCTTCTCGGCCTTCGGGATCGTGGTCCGGACCAACCGTCTCCGGGGCGGCGGAGTCATGCACGTCCGCTGGGTCAAGATCTCCCGGAAGGCCCTGAACTCGGTGCTGTCCTACGTGTACGGGTACACGGACTAGGGTTCAGCGCTCGGTCCCGGGCCGGGGCCCAACCTTGACGGGCCCCTCGGCGGTGCCGTACACTTTTCGATCATGCGAATCGTGGATCTGCTGAACATCTCCCGCAAGGAGACTCCCCTCTTCTACCGCCGCGTCTACACGGCCCAGGCCGTCTTCGAATCCCCCCGGGGGCGGGCGGAGAAGGACGTGCAGTTCACGGTCGAGCACCTCCCCGTGGGCGGGGTGGAAATCCAGGTGGACCGGATCGAGAACCTGGACTACCCGCTCATACCCGTGGTTCGGGAACTCAAGACCTATATCGCGGCCCTGGACAAGAAGGGTTCCCTGCCCTGAAGCGAGTGCGAACCCGTTCCCCCCGGGAAACCCGGGACCTCGGCGAACTGATCGGCCGGTCCGTGCCCCCGGGGACTGTCATAGCCTTCCGGGGAGGTCTGGGGGCGGGCAAGACCACCCTGGCCAAGGGCATAGCCCGGGGGCTGGGGGTCGAGGACGAGGTCACCAGCCCCACGTACACCCTGGTGTTCGAATATCGGGGCCGGATGCCCCTGCGCCACGTGGACGCCTACCGCCTGTCCTCGCCGGCGGAGTTCGAGGAGATCGGGGCCTCGGAACTGATGGGGACGGACGGCCTTTGCCTGATCGAATGGAGCGAGAACGTGGCCGCCGCCCTGCCCGCCGAGGCCGTGGTCGTGGAGATCCTTCCGGGTGACGGGCCCGAGGCGCGCATCGTGGAAATCTCGGGTTCACCCCTGGAGGAACTCCTGCCATGAACGTCCTGGGACTGGATTGCTCCGCCGACACCCTGTGCGCCGCCGTACGCCGTTCCGGCAGTCCTTCGGGCAGCCCCTCGGGCGATGGTTCGGCCGCCCAGGGCAAGCCGGGAATTCCCAAACATCCCTTCCGAGAGCCCCGGGGACACGAGACCCGGGACGGCACGATCGTCCTGGAAATCGCCGCGGGCCTCCGTCACGCCCAGAGGATCCTGCCCGCCGTCGACCTCTGCCTGCGGGAGGCGGGCCTTGAACTACGGGACCTGGATCTCCTGGCCTGCGCCGCGGGGCCCGGGTCCTTCACGGGGCTGCGGATCGCCCTATCCACGGTCAAGGGGCTTTCGTCCGCACTGGGTATCCCCTTCGTAACGGTGCCCACCCCGGACTGTCTGGCCGCGGAATGGGAAGGGGCCTGTCCCGTGGTCATCCCCGTCCTGGACGCCCAAAGGGGGCGATTCTACGCGGCCGTCTACGAGCGAGGACGGAGGACCTCAGGCTACCTGGACCTGCCGCTCACCGAGCTGTTGCGGTACGCGGACGCCTTTCCGGAGGTCCTCTTCACGGGGCCCGCGGCGGACCTCCTGGTCGGTTCCGAGGAAGGCCGGCCGGGTCTCAGGATCGTCCGCTACGGCCGAGGATCCCCGGCCCGGGGCCTGCTAGATCTCGCGGTCGAACGGTTCCGGACCGAGGGCCCCTCGGATCCCGAGTGCGGCCCCCTTTATGTCCGCAAGAGCGACGCCGAGACCGCCAAAGAATGAAAACAAAGATTCCAGGATTCACCACGGAGCTCACGGAGGGCACGGAGAAAGAGACCGCGAGCCAAAGGAAAGACAAGATAGACAAGGACAAAATCGGATAAACTCGATGAATCGAGGATGGGACATTGCCATACCTCCATCCTGTCGATCCGCTCAAAATCTTGTAGATCCTGTCGAATCTCTGCGAATATTTTTTCCTTATGATCTCTCCGTGAGTTCCGTGCCCTCCGTGATGAGTCGTGAAAACTCGCGCCGGAAATCCCCCGCTAGAGCGCCTTCCGGAAGGCCCGGCGGCGCTTGTGCTGGCGGCGGTCGAAATCCTTCCAGATGCTCTGGACCTCGACGTTGGTCTCGAGCTCGGGGTTCGTCTCGTTCGTCTGGACCCCCGCCCGGATGCAGCTTTCCGCCAGGGAGGTCATCAGGAAGGCCACGGCCCCCCGGTTGGCCCAGTCCGAGCGGACGGCGACCAGGTACATGTCCACGGTCCGGGGATTCCGCAGGGCCCGCAGGAGGTGGAACCAGCCGAAGGGAAGCAAGGCCCCCCGGGCCTTCTGGAGGGCCCGGGACAGGCTGGGCATGCAGATGGCGAAGCACACGAGCTTGTCCTCGGAATCCACGACGACCTTGAGGAACCGGGGATCCACGAAGCCGAGGTACTGGTCGATGTAAGCCTGGATCTGGGCCCGCGTGAGGACGAAGGTACCGTAGAGCTTGGCGTAGGACTCGTTGATCAGGTCGAAGATGGCCGGGGCGTAGCGGCGGATGAGGTCCTTCTTGGACTTCCATTCGTACAGGCGGATTCCGCTGCGTTTACTGATGAGCTCCTGTACCCTCAGGGCCTTTTCCGGGATGCTCTTGGGAGTCTTGACCTCGTACTCGACCCAATCCACTTCCTTGGCGTACCCCAGCCTGGAAAGGTATTCGGGATAGTAGGGGTGGTTATAGATCGTAGCCAGGGTGCCCAGCTCCCCGAAGCCCTCCACCAGCATCCCCTCCCGGTCTAGGTCCGTGAAGCCCAGGGGCCCCGCCAGACCTTCCATGCCCTTGGATCGGGCCCAGGCCTCCACCGTACCGACCAGGGCCTTGGCCACCTCGAAGTCCTCGATGAAGTCGATCCAGCCGAACCGGGCATCCTTGTTGCCCCACTTTTCCATGGCCCGCCGGTTCACGATCCCGGCGATCCGCCCGACCGGGACGCCGTCCTTGTAGGCTATCCAGTACTCCGCGTCGCTGAATTCGAAGGCGGGATTCTTGTCCTTCCGAAGGGAGTTGAGCTCGTCGAAGACCAGAGGGGGAACCCAGAAGGGGCTGTCCTTGTAGATGGAGAACGGCACCTGGATGAAGGTCCGGAGATCCTTCGGGGTTTGGACGAGCCTCACTTCGATGGACATAGGCACTCCTTATGTACGGATTGCGGGCTCCGAGGCCCAGTCGGACAGGAAGCGCTCGTAGGCGGCGATGGAAGCCTCGATCTGGATGTCCTGGACCTCGCCCCGGCCCGTCCAGTCGTTCCCTTCCTGGATGTACAGGTGCTCCAGGACCCCCCGGGCGGTATCGACCGTGAAGGAAGGGTCCGTCCGTCTCTGCCGTTCCAGGCTGGCCAGGCAGGCGCGGTACACCTCGTCGAATTTCCGTTCTTTCCAGTCCGATAGCGGCATCCTGCCTCCGGCGGGCCGCCTGGGGCGGCGGATCGGTGGGATTATATAGGAGGCCCCGTGGTTTTGGAAGGGAGGCCGGCGTGTCCAATAAGTCGGTTACTTATTGGACACCCTTGCAGTTTCTAACGTTCTCTCAAGAACGTTAGAAACTGCCGCCCTAAAACCAGTTGTCCAAAAAGCCGACTGAGCTTTATGGACAGCCCGGGGGCCGGGCTGCCGGATGCTTCGGCTATGTTTCGCTCGGCCAGTAAAAAAACCGCGCCCGAAGCCCGGGGGCTTGAGGCGCGGTCCGGATAGCGGCGGGGGGACTCGAACCCTCGGCACAACGGATATGAGCCGTTTGCTCTACCGTCTGAGCTACGCCGCCAAGCGCGTCGCGGGACGCGAAGGAATATATAACCGGAACGACCGGAGGGTGTCAAGCGCGGGACGGACGGCTCGGCCTCCTACTCCTCCCGCGGGAGGGCCTTCTCGATGACCCCGCCGCCCAGCACGAATCCGGCCTCGTCGTAGAAGACCGCGGACTGCCCCGGGGCCACCGCCCGCTGGGGGGTGCGGAAGAGGACCCGGGCGGATCCCTTCCGGACCGTGACCCGAGCTTCCGCGGGGGCGTGGTTCTGCCGTATCCGGACCCGGCACTCGAAGGGGGCGTCCTCCAGGGAGGGGTCCGACAGGACCGCGTCTTCCGCCTCGAGACCCTCCGAGAAAAGTCCCTCCCCGGGACCCACGACCACGTGGTTCCGGTCGGGATCCAGCCGCAGGACGTACAGGGGGTCGGGTCCGGAGCTGACCCCCAGGCCCCGCCTCTGGCCTATGGTGTAGAGGTGGATTCCCCGATGGCGCCCCAGGACCCGGCCCTCGGTGTCCACGATGTCCCCGGGCGGGCTCTCCCGCCCGCTGAATACCGAAGAATAGTCGCCGCCGGAGACGAAATCCTGGCTCTCGGGCTTTTCGGACACCTCCAGTCCCAGGGATCGGGCGATGTCCCGGACCTCGGGCTTGGTCTTCTCCCCAAGGGGGAAGAGCACCTTTCCCAGGACCTCGGGTTTCAGTCGATGGAGGAAATAGCTCTGGTCCTTGGAGGGATCCGCGGCGGTCCGGAGGCAGGGCCGGCCGTTCCTCTCCTGGACGCGGGCGTAGTGCCCCGTGGCGAAGAGGTCGAAGCGGAGACCTTCGATCCGGGCCCGGTCCAGGAGGAACCCGAACTTCATGACGTGGTTGCACAGCACGCAGGGGTTGGGGGTCCTGCCGCGCAGGTACTCGGTGCGGAAGTACTCTAGGACGGTGCGTTCGTACTCCCGGGAAAGGTCCACGACCGTGTACGGTATGCCCAGGCGGGAGCACAGGGCCTCGCAGGCCGCTACGTCCTCCTCCTCCCCGGGGCCGTAGCAGCCCTGACGGCAGCCCGGCTGCCCGGTCTCGGGACCGTCCCAGATGCGCATAGTCAGGCCCGAAACCCGATACCCGGCCTGGACCAAAAGGGCCGCGGCCACGGAGGAATCGACTCCTCCCGAGAGGCCCACGGCCACGGAGGGCATATCGTTCATGCTCTCATCCCCGGCGGCCCTACGCCAGGGCCAGCATGCGTTCGATGGGTAACCTTGCACGGTCCATGAGCCCCGGATCCAGGTCGACGACGGGTTTCCCGCCTTCCAGGGCCCGGACTACGTCGGCAAACCGGGTCTTCTTCATGTTGAGGCAGTGCTGGGCCGCCCCTACGGTGTAGAACTCCCGGTCCGGGTGGTCCTTCCGGAGCCGCCACACGACCTCGGCCTCCGTGGCGATCAGGAAGCGCCGGGCCGGGGACCGGGCCGCGAAGGCCAGCATCTGGCTGGTGGAGAGCACGTGGTCCGCCAGGTCGAGGACCTCGGGTTCGCATTCCGGGTGGGCCAGGAGGAGGGCATCCGGGTACTTCGCCTTCCCGGCCCGGGCATCCTCGGGGGTGATCCGGACATGGACCATGCAGAAACCGTCCCACCAGATGAGCTTCTTCTTGGTGTTCCGCTGGCACCACCGGGCCAGGTTCCGGTCCGGGACGCACAGGATCTCCGGGGCATCCACGGCCTCGATGACCTTGAGGGCGTTGGCGCTGGTGCAGCACCAGTCGCTCTCGGCCTTCACTTCCGCGGTGGAGTTCACGTACGTGACCACGGGACGGCCGGGATGGCGGGACTTGAAGGCCCGGAGATCCTCCGCGGTGATGGAATCCGCCATGGGACAACCCGCGGACTCCACGGGCAGGAGGACCGTGCGGTCCGGGGCCAGGATCTTGGCCGTCTCGGCCATGAACCGCACACCGCAGAACACGATGACCCGGGCGTCCGTCCGGGCCGCGGCCCGGGAGAGCTCCAGGGAGTCCCCCACCAGGTCCGCCGCGGCCTGGACCTCGGGAAGCTGATAAGTGTGGGCCAGGACGAGGGCTCCCCGCTCCTTTTTCAGGCGGGCGAGGTCCGCAAGGGCGGTCTCGTCGGGCACGGAAAGCGCCGAAGGGCCGGCGCTGGAATCCTCGATCATGATGCGATAGAGTACCATGGACCGCGGAGGAATGATAAGCGCTGCCGGGCCGTCTATCCTTCGGGTCCGTCGTATAGTATACTCGCATACCCTCAAGACACCGGAGCGGAACCGATGAAGCCAGTCCTTGCCCTGCTTTGCCTCCTATCCCTGATGCCCGTCCCGTTCCACGGGCAGGTCCCGGCAAGGGCCGATTTCTCGTCCCTGGCGGACACCCACGAGGCAAGGACGCGGTATCTGACCTCCGTCATCACCGCCAACTGGAACTCCGCCGTACGGTTCCCGGAAACCTTCCTGACCGGGGCCGCGGGCCGGGTCCAGGTGAGCGTGGACCGCCAGGAGGACTTCTTCTACGTCCGGTTCCTTCGGGAGCGCTCGGGCGCCTTCCCCCTGGTGTCCCAGGGAAACACGATCGTCCAGCGCAATTACCAGCGGAACGGGGACCTGATCCAGGCCAAGATATTCCTGTCCGACGATCCCTCCTGCTACCTCCGGCTCTACCCCCAGGCGGAACGGACCCGTGCCGACATCGTCCTCTTCGGGGCCGTGGTCCGGCAGAACATACTCCTGGGCCAGATCTTCTACTACCAGCTTCGGGACCATGTCGGGAAAATGCTCACCGCCGCGGAAGGATCCCTGGATTGGAGCATATTCATCCGGTCCCCCGGCGGCGCCCCCTCCGGCGCCGTCCGCTTCGGCCAGGCCCTTTCCGCCGGGCGGCTGACCCCCGGGGGGCCCGGCTTCCGCCTGATCTCCAGCCTGGCTTACGACGACTCGGTCGAGGAATTCCTCTCCGGTTCCGGCCGGGTCCTGGGCGCCGGGGAGCTCGCCTCCGTCCCGTCCCATCCCTTCGCGGACGACCGGGATCCCCGGCGGACGGCGGCCTACAGGTCCTTCCCCCGCTACGAACCCGGCAAGGGACTTCCCGCCGCTGCCGCCGCCGCGCTGGTCCACTCCCATTCCCTGGAACACCCCGACGACCTGTACGCCGCCTTCCTGCAGGACGGTCCCCGTCCCCGGAGAATCCTCCTCGTCCCGGGCTTCGGACCGGACGGGATCTTCGGCATCCAAGGGTATGATCCCGAAACGCGGCAAAACCTTTCCTGGCCCGAGTTCGCCGCGGAGCATCGGGAACTCCCCGTCCGCCTGGTGCGGGTTCCCGCTCCCCAACTCTAGGCGCCGGGCGGGGGTAGAAGGGTGAGCCGGGCCTTCGTGGACGAGGCCTCCGCGGATTCCCGGGACGAGGACGCCCCGGAGTTCAAGATCCCCCTGCCCCCGGGAGCCCGCAACTACGTAACCCCCGAGGGAGCCGAGCGGCTCTACTCGGAACTCAAGACCCTGGAAGCTACGGAACGCCCGGACCTGGCCGCGGAGATCCTCCGGCTGTCCCGGGATCCTACGAACTCGGACGCCCTCGCCACGGCCCGGCGGCGCCTGGCCCGGCTGGACCGGCGCATCGAGTACCTGGCCCGCATGGCGGGCCTCGCGGAGGTGGTGAACCGTCCGGCCGGGGGATACGATCGGGTGCGGTTCGGGGCCCGGGTCACCGTCCGGTACGGGGACGGGGCCACCTCGACCTTCCGGATCGTGGGGGTGGACGAGTCCGATCCCGAAGCCGGGCTCGTGGGCTGGACGGCCCCCCTGGCCCGGGCCCTGATGGGCAGGGCCCCCGGGGAGAACTCCGTGGTCCTCCTTCCGGGCGGGGAGAAGACTGTGACCGTCCTGGCCGTGGAATAGCCGCGACCGGGGCGCCCTGCCCCGGCGGACCGCCCTGTTTTCCTTGACAGCCCGCCGGGCCGCCCTTAGAGTGAAATCCCATGAAGCTGACGTATTCCGTCTGCAATGAGCTTTTCGGGGACCTTCCCCTGCCTCGGGCGGCCCGAATCATCCGGGAGTCCGGGTATACCGGCATCGAGTTCGCGCCCTTCACGATCTTCGGGGACTTCTCACCAGGGTCCGTCCGGGACGGATTGGCCGAGGCTCGAGACGTCCTGGACGGGGAGGGACTGTCCTTCGCGGGCTTCCACTGGCTCCTGGCCAAGCCCGAGGGGCTCCACCTGGCCTCCCCGGATCCCGCGGTCCGCAGTCGGAGCGTGGACCATCTCAGGTTCCTGGCGGACTGCGCGGGAAGGCTCGGCGGAGGCCCCCTGATCCTGGGCTCCCCCC
Organism: Spirochaetota bacterium; assembly: GCA_022703505.1. GTDB lineage: Bacteria > Spirochaetota > Spirochaetia > Treponematales > UBA12059 > JAAYUR01. The sequence continues at coordinate 88,136 of JAKLDN010000006.1, forward strand.
GACAGCGGGGCAGCCTGCCCGAGGTTCCGAAGGCCGAGGCGGAGGCCGCCCTGGACCGGGCCCTCCGGGAGGCGGCCCCCGCGGTCGAGGCCGCGGGGTGCTCCCTGCTCCTGGAATCCCTGTCCCCGGAGCAGACCGACGTGGTGAACTCCCTGGCCGAGGCCGTGCGGCGGGCCCGGGCGGCGGGAAGCCCCGCGGTGAGCTCCATGTTCGACTTCCGGAACGTCTCCGGCGAGGCCGAGGGCTGGCAGGCCCTGCTGGACCGGCATTTCGGGGACATCCGGCACGTCCACGCCAACGAAGTCGACGGCCGGGCCCCGGGGACCGGGAGTTCCGACTACCTCCCGGCCTTTCGGACCCTCCTGGCCCGGGGCTACCGGGGCTGGGTCAGCGTGGAAATCTTCGAGGTTCCCCCGGACCCGGGCGCGATCCTGAGAGGCTCGATGGACCTGTTCAAACGGCTGGAGGAGGAGGGATCCCGATGAAGTTCGGCATAGTCGGCACGGGGATGATCGCGGAGTTCCACGCCCGGGCGATCGGGGAAATTCCGGGGGCGTCGGTGGCGGCCTGCCTGGACACGGTGCCCGAGCGGGCTCGCTCCTTCGCGGAGAAGCACAAGTGCCGGGCCTACGGTGACCTCAAGTCCTTCCTGTCCGATCCGGAGATGGAGGTGGTCAACGTCTGTTCCCCCTCGGGGGCCCACCTGGATTCCGCCGTACCGGCCGCGGAGTCGGGCCGCCACCTGATCGTCGAGAAGCCCCTTGAGATCACCGTGGAGCGCTGCCTGCGCATCGTGGAAGCCTGCTCCCGCTCGGGGGTCGTCCTTTCGGGGATCTTCCCCTCCCGCTTCTTCGAGGCCGCCCGGGCGGTCAAGGAGGCGGTGGACCAAGGCAGGTTCGGAAGGCTCTCCATGGGCAGCGCCTACGTGAAGTGGTGGCGGGAACAGGCCTATTACTCCGGCAGCGGATGGAAGGGCACCAAGGCGATGGACGGGGGCGGGGCCCTCATGAACCAGTCCATCCACGCCGTCGACCTCCTGCTCTGGTACATGGGTCCCGTCCGCCGGGTCAGCGCCTTCACGGGGGTGGCGGGCCACACGGGGCTGGAGATCGAGGACAACGCCTCCGCGGCCCTGGAGTTCGAGAACGGGGCCCTCGGGGCGATCCAGGGCTCCACCGCGGTCTGGCCGGGCTTCCTGAAGCGGGTCGAGGTCCTGGGCACCTCCGGGAGCGCCATCCTGGAGGAGGAGAGCCTGGCGTTCTGGCGCTTCGCCTCCGAGACCCCCGCGGACGAGGAGGCCAGGTCGCGGTTCGCGTCCCTGACCTCGACGGGGGGCGGGGCCTCGGACCCCTCGGCCATCGGGCACCGGGGACACCGGCTCCAGATAGAGGACGTCCTGCGGGCCATCGGGGAGAAGGGAAAGCCCCTGGTGGACGGAATCGAGGCGACCCGCCCGGTCGCGCTGATCCGGGCGATCTACGAGAGCGCCGCGTCCGGGCGGCCCGTGACGCCCGCGGATCCCGCCTGAGCGGCCTGCGGATGGAGGTTGAAGTGAAGGACGGAACCATGCGTCTTGCGGGTTTCGCGGACGAGGCGGCGGACGAGGTCGAAGGCCAGGTCCGGGTCACGAAGGCCCTGGGCTGGAAGTGGATCGAGGCGCGCAACTCGGGCGGTGTGAACGTCCATGACCTGCCGGACCGGGACTTCGAGTCCTTCCGGGCGGCCCTGGAGAAGGCCGGGATCGGGGTCTGCTGCCTGGGCTCCAGCATCGCCAACTGGGGCAAGAGCCCGGACGAGGACTTCGCCGCGTCCCTGGCGGCCGCCCGGCGGGCCGCGGACCGGATGGAGGTCCTGGGAACCCGGCTGGTGCGGATCATGAGCTATGCCGTGCTGGTCGACCCGGAGGGGAATCCCCTTCCGGACCAGAAGAAGCGCCAGCGGTTCCAGCGGCTCCGGGAACTCTGCGGGGTCTTCACGGAACGGGGCATGACCCCGGTGCACGAGAACTGCTTCAACTACGGCGGCATGGGCGTGGAGAACACCCGGGAACTCCTCTCCGAGGTGCCCGGCCTCAAGCTCGTCTTCGACACGGGCAACCCTTCCCTGACCCCGGACTTCACCCGGCCCCCGCCCCGGCCCAACCAGGATTCCTGGGAGTCCTGGACGGCCCTGCGGGATCACGTGGTCCACATCCACGTCAAGGACGGATGGAGGGATCCCGGGACGGGGGCGGAGACCTACGTCTTTCCGGGGGAGGGACCGTCCCGGGTCAAGGACATCCTGGCGGACTGCGCGGCCCGGGGCTATTCCGGCTGGCTCACCATCGAGCCCCACATGGCCGTGGTGTACCACGATCCGACTGTCAGCTCCCCGGCCGCCGCCCGGGAGGCCGTGTACCTGGAGTACGGCCGCCGCCTGCAAACCCTTCTGGCCTCCCTGGGCTTAGAAGTACGGGACGGCGAGGCCCGGCGACCTTGAGCGGGGAGGATGCCATGGATACCTGGAAGCTGCCGTCCTTCAAGACCGAGGAGGAATTGGAATCCCGCATGTCCGAGCCGACGGCCGCGGTCGTGGAGGAGTTCCGGAAGAATCCCGGAGACCTGGCCATCCTGGGGATCGGCGGCAAGATCGGGGTGACCCTGGGGATGATGGCCGCCCGGGCCCGGGACGCCGCGGGGGTCCGATCCCGGATTCTCGGAGTCTCGCGCTTTTCCGACAAGGCGGCCCGGGCCAGACTTGAAAAGGCCGGAGTGGAGTGCCTGGAGTGCGACCTGTTGGACCGCTCGTCCGTGGACAAGCTCCCCGACGCTCCCCGGGTCGTGTTCATGGCGGGCAAGAAGTTCGGCACCTCGGGCTCCGAGGAGACGACCTGGGCCATGAACACCGTGGTGCCCGCCTACGTGGCGGGGCGGTACCGGGACTCCGCGATCGTCGCCTACTCCACGGGCTGCGTGTACGATGTCGTGACCCCCTACTCCGGGGGCTCCTCGGAATCCGACCCCCCCCGGGCCGTCGGGGACTACGCCCAGTCCGCCCTGGGGCGGGAGCGGGTCTTCCAGCACTTCAGCAGGGCGGAGGGAACCCGGGTCTGCATACTTAGGCTCAACTACGCCATCGACCCCCGGTACGGGGTGCTCCACGACATAGCCCGGAAGGTCGCCGCGGGGGAGGGCGTGGAGCTCGCGGTGGAGAACTTCAACTGCATCTGGCAGGGGGACGTCCTGGAGCGCACCCTCCTGGCTTTCCGGCACGCCGCGAGTCCCGCCTTCGTCCTGAACCTCACGGGACCGGAGACGGCTTCGGTGCGCAGGACCGCCGAGGAATTCGGCCGCCTCCTGGGCAAGCCCCCGGTCTTCCGGGGCGGCGGCGAGGGCGGCCGGGCCTACCTGAACGACGCGGCCCTCTCCTTCCGGCTCTTCGGCTATCCCCGGGTACCCCTGGCAGAGATGATCCGCATGCAGGCGGACTGGATCGCCTCCGGGGGCGGGTCCCTGGGCAAGCCGACCCATTTCGAGACCACCGACGGAACCTACTAGACGGAGGCGCGCATCGTGAAAAGATCGGACATCCCGACGGGACTCCTGGAAACCCTGCGGCGGGGGACCGTGATCCCCGCCATCCCCCTGGCCCTGGACGCGGACCGCCGTTTCGACCCCCGGAGGCAGAAGGCCCTGGTGCGGTACTACATCGACGCCGGAGCCGGGGGCATCGCGGCGGGGGTCCACACGACCCAGTTCGAGATCCGGGATCCCCGGCACGGACTCTTCCGGCCGGTGCTCTCCGCAGTCTCCGCAGCCATAGACGAGTGGTGCGGCCGCCGCGGCACGAGGGTGCTCAAGGTGGGCGGGGTCTGCGGCCCCACCCACCAGGCGTGCCAGGAGGCGGACTTCCTGGTCTCCGCGGGATACCACGCGGGGCTTTTGAGCCTGGCGGGCCACGGGGAGGACTCGATCGAGGACCTCCTGGCCCATGTCCGGAAGGTGGCCGGACGGATCCCCGTAATCGGCTTCTACCTCCAGCCCGCCGTGGGGGGCCGGGTCCTGCCCTACGAGTTCTGGCGGGGCCTCTGCGAGATCGAGAACGTCATCGCGATCAAGATGGCCCCCTTCAACCGCTACCGCACCTTCGACGTGGTGCGCGCCGTGGCGGAATCCGGCCGGGCGGGCGAAATCGCCCTGTACACGGGGAACGACGACAACATCGTGGTCGACCTGCTCACGGAGTACGCCGTCCGGACCGCGGGGGAGACACGGCGCCTCCGGATCGCCGGGGGCCTCCTGGGACACTGGAGCGTCTGGACCCGCCGGGCCGTCGAACTTTTACGCTCGGCCCGGGACCTCTCGGACGCGGGTGCCCCGATACCCCAATCCCTGCTGACCCTGGCCCAGGAGGTGACGGACGCCAACGCGGCGGTCTTCGACGCGGCCAACGGCTTTGCGGGCTGCATCCCCGGGATCCACGAGGTGCTCCGGCGCCAGGGCCTCCTTTCGGGCACCTGGTGCCTGAATCCCCAGGAGGGGTTGTCACCCGGGCAGGCGGAGGAGATCGACCGGGTCTGCCGGTCCTACCCCCACCTCACGGACGACGAGTTCGTGACCGCTCACCTGCCGGAGTGGCTGGCGGACTAGCCGGATAAGAACGATCAGGACTCACCACTGAGAACGCGTCCGGATGGCTGCGCCATCCGGACGGCGCCGAAGCTCGCTTCGGCGATCTATTTGAGCCGCAATCGACGAAGACCGAAGGGCTTCGTCGCCGCGAGCCGGACGAACGTCCGGCTCGCGCGTCTCCGTGGTGAGTCCAGAAATTCAAACAGCCGCTTTCTTCCGGAACATCTGCGCCATCAGGGCCCGGAACCACTTTGCCCGGCCCAGGACGATGATCAGGGTCAAAAGGCCCAGGACCACGCAGATGGGCCGGGTGAAGAACGGGGCTACGCTTCCGTCCGAGAGGATCAGGGCGCGGCGGAGGTTCTTGTCCAGGATGTCCCCCAGGATGATCCCCAGGACCAGGGGGGCCATGGGATAGTCCATCTCCCGCAGGATGAAGCCCAGGGCGCCGAACACGATCATGATCCCCACGTCGAAGAGCCGGGCCTGGAGGGCGAAGGAACCCACCACGCAGAGGATGAAGATGACGGGCATCAGCTTCTGGCGCGGGACCTGGAGGACCTTGACCAGGGGCCGGACCATGGACAGGCCCAGGACGAACATCATGATGGTGGCCAGGAGGACCATGGCCACGACCTCGTAGATGAAGGTCGGGAACTCCAGCATGATGAGGGGTCCGGGCCGCACCCCGTGGATCAGCATGGCCCCCAGGAGTACCGCCGCGGGGGCGGAGCCCGGGATGGCCAGGGTCAGGACCGGGATGATGGCCCCGGGCACGCAGGCGTTGTTCCCCGTCTCCGAGGCCAGGAGCCCCTCGACCGAACCCTTGCCGAACTTCTCCCTCTCCTCGGGCTTGGCGCCCCGCTTGGCCATGTCGTAGGAGACCCAGGCCGCGATGTCCTCCCCCACCCCGGGGATGGCCCCGATGAAGGTTCCGATCAGGCCGGATCGTATGATCGTCTTCCAGTACTTGAAGACCTCGGACAGCCTGGGGATGACCCGGTCGATGGCCGTCTTCACTACCTCGTACTTTTCCACCCGCATCACGGAGATGATCTCCGCGAACCCGAAGGCCCCGACCATGGCTGGTATGAGGGAGATGCCTCCGGAGAGGTTGGTTGAGCCGAAGGAGAAGCGCACGTAGGCGTGGATCCCCTCCATGCCGATCATGGCCACGAAGAGTCCCAGGAAGCCCGAGATCCAGCCCTTCAGGGGGTCCTTGGGAGCCGTCAGGTTCCCGCAGATGATGATCCCGAAGATGGAGAACCACACGAACTCGTAGGACTGGAAGCTCAGGGCGACCGTACCGATCATGGGGGTGAAGACCAGCATGGCCAGCATGCCGATCATGGACCCCAGGAAGGATCCCGTCGTGGCGATGCCGATGGCCTTGCCCGCCTTTCCCTGCAGGGCCAGGGGGTAGCCGTCCACGGTGGTGGCGGCGTTGGCGGGGGTGCCCGGTATGTTGAGGAGGATGGCGCTGCGGCTGCCTCCGTAGATGGCCCCGATGTACATACAGATCAGGATCAGGATGGCGTTGCCGGGTGCCATGTTGAACGTGAGGGTCGTCAGCAGGGCCACCCCCATGGTGGCCGTGAGGCCCGGAAGCATGCCTATGATGATTCCCAACTGGGTAGCCCAGAGAGAATCGAACAGGGCCCGGAAGGTGAAGACCGTGCCCATCGCCTCGCCGAAAAGTTTCAAGCCTTCGAACATCCCGGACTCCTTAGGGAAGGTTGACGAGGAAGAGGTACTGGAATACCAGGAAGACCGAAGCCGCCGCCACGGCCGCCAGGATCGCCGCGAAGAGGGGCTTCTTCCATTGCGCAGTCAGGGGAACCTTCGTGTCGTACTCGAAGGTGAGGATGAACAGGAACACGAACAGGAAGGTGAGCAGGGGAAACCAGATCCTGCCCAGCAGGATCACGTAGCCGATGCAGAGCACGAGGGTCCGGGCTATCCGGACCCAGGAAGACCGGTCGCCGGTTCCGGTCCCGGCCCGGTCCTCCGCGAAAAGCCTGGGCGCGCCCTTCCGCAGGGATCGGATCAGCATGGAAAGGCTGAGCAGGAACAGCACGGCTCCCACGAAGGCCGGGACCACCCCGGGCCCGGAGAAGGGGCTGGCGTTGCGGTCCGCCATGGTCGGCATCCGCAGGGACATGAGGAGGATCGCCGCGGAGAACACGATCAGAAGCATCGAAGTGACGAGGTCGGCCTTCGTCATGGTCCGTTCGGTCATGGTTCGCTCCAGGGTCGGCGTTCGGTTCCGGGGCGGAGCCCCTTCACGGGAAAAGCCCGCCGGCGCGGGGCCGGCGGGCTCGTACGAAGCGGGGGAGTCAGGACAGGGGCCGCGTCACGGCTTGGGGATGCCCACCGTGTCCGGGGAGACCTTGGCCTTGCCGGCGTCCCAGTAGAGCCAGGCCACGGGCTGGTAGTAGCTGAAGGCCCGGTCCTGGGCTTCCTTGCCGAAGGAGGGTGCGAACATGGCGCCCCGGCTCTTGGCGTACTCCTGGACCTTGGTGGACTTCATGATCACGTTCTTCCAGGCCCGCTCCACGGTGTCGACGACGTTCTTCGGAACGCCTACGGGGATGAAGATCCCGAAGTAGTTCGGGCCGGTCTTGAAGTCCTTGACCCACTTGGTGATGGGCGGGATCTCCCCGAAGCCTTCCAGGTTCAGGGGCTTGTCGGACATGACCGCCAGGGGACGGATCTTCTTGCCGCGGATCATGTCCGCCTGCTCCACCGCCAGCTGGGTGGTCATTTCGGTCTCGCCGGACACGCAGGCGATGACCGCGGGGTTGCCGCCGTCGTAGGTGACGTGCTTGTACTCGATCCCCGTGTACTTGCGGATCAGCTCGATTCCGATGTGTCCCGCGGAGCTCTGGCCGGCGGTGGCCACGGTGATCTGGCCGGGCTTGCTCTTGAACGCGGCCAGGAGCTCGCTGAAGTCCTTGTAGGGGGTCATGGCGTTGACACCCACCACGGAGACGTTCGCCACCGAGAGGAAGACGTGCCAATCCTTGCGGATGTCCGTGTCCAGCATGCCCTGCACCTTGTAGGTGGCCAGGTCCGCGGCGGCGCCGGCGGTCCAGGTGTAGCCGTCCTTCGGGGCGTCCAGGGCGTTCTTGGTGCCCACGGAGCCCGAGGCTCCGGGCTGGTTCACGATCACGATCTTCGTACCCAGGGCGGCCTCGAGTTCGGCCGCGCAGACCCGGGTCACCTGGTCCGTGGACCCGCCGGCTCCCCAGGGCACGATGATGGTGATCGGCTTGTTCGGCTTCCAGTTGGCCTGGGCCGACACGGCGCCGACGGCCAGGATCAGGACGAGGGCGACCGCGAGAATTCGAGCGCTTAGTTTCATGTCGTGAGCCTCCTTACGGAAACGTTCGCTTTCCGAAAGTATGGAATACCTTTCCGGCGGCGTCAAGAAAACAATCCATGGTTCCTGGAATTTTTCCGGCTTGACATGGGCCGAGGGCGCCCCGCATGCTTTAGCCATGACACCCTCCGCATCACCCCGGACGGAGCCCGAACCGGCCCGCCGCTGCCCCATAGCCCTCGTGACCGGGTCCAGCCGCGGCCTGGGGCGGGGAATAGCCCTGGAGCTCGCGGCGGCCGGGTTTTCCGTGGCCGTCCACTACGCGGGCAACGAGGAGGCCGCACGGGAAACCCTCCGCCTGTGCGCGGACGCCGCCGAGCGGTTCCGGCCGGACCGGGCCCCGGAGCCCCGCTTCGAGGCCTTCCGGGCGGACCTCTCCGACCCCGCCGCCCGAGCCGCCCTGGCCCGGGACGTCTTCTCGGCCTTCGGGACCCTGGACGCCCTGGTGAACAACGCGGGGATGGCCCCCCGGATCCGGGCGGACATCCTGGATGCCTCGGAGGAGTCCTTCGACGAGCTTATCGCGACGAACGTCCGGGGACCCTACTTCCTGACCCGGGACGTGGCCCGGCTCTGGCTGGCCGGACCCCGGGACACCCCCCTTCCCGGGGGGCGGAAGGTCGTCTTCGTCACCTCCATCTCCGCGGTGACCGCCTCGGTGAACCGGGGGGACTACTGCATGTCCAAGGCGGCTCTGTCCATGGCGGCCAAGCTCTGGGCTGCCCGCCTGGCACCGGAGGGCATCCCCGTCTACGAGGTGCGTCCGGGGATCATGCTGACCGACATGACCAGCGGAGTGAAGGAGAAATACGACGCCCTCCTGGCCCAGGGCCTGGTGCCCCAGGGGCGCTGGGGCACCCCCGAGGACACGGGCAAGGCCGTACGGGCCCTTTTGGAAGGGGCCTTCCCCTTCTCCGCCGGAGGCATCTTCGACGTGGACGGAGGATTCCACGTCTCGCGGCTCTGAGCGGCCGCGGATCGGAGAGGTAGGATGATCGATCTTCGCAACGCGCCGAATCCCCCGGCACTCGCCGACGCCTGCGGACGGGCCTTTTCGGCCGCGGACGCCAAGATCCGGGCCCTGGCCGCCCGCTGGAAGGCGGGATCCGGAGCCCCGGTGTTCACGGACGCGGGCCGCTACACTGCCCGGGGCTGGACCGAGTGGACCCAGGGCTTCCAGTTCGGGATGCCCCTCCTGGTCCACGAGGCTTCCGGGGATCCCTGGCACCTGGAGTACGGGCGTTCCAAGACCCTCCGCCGCATGGCCCCCCACCTGACCCACACGGGGGTCCACGACCACGGGTTCAACAACGTCAGCACCTACGGGACCCTCCTGCGCCACGCCCACGAGGGCGTATTCCCCGCGGAGACCTGGGAGCGGCGGTACTACGCCCTGGCCCTCAAGGCTTCCGGGGCCGTGCAGGCGGCCCGCTGGACGTCCCTGCCCGAGAGCCTGGGCTTCATCCGGTCCTTCAACGGTCCCCACAGCCTCTTCGCGGACACCATCCGCTCCCTGCGGAGCCTGGCCCTGGGCCACCGCCTGGGCCACGTCCTTTTGGGGGAGCAGGACGCCAAGGCGAACCTCCTGGGCCGGCTCCTGGCCCACGCGGAAACCACCGCCCGGTACAACGTCTACTTCGGGACGGGACGGGACCGCTGGGACGTGCGCGGCCGGGTGGCCCACGAGTCCGTGTTCAACACCGTCAACGGAAGCTACCGCTGCGCCTCCAGCCAGCAGGGCTACTCCCCCTTCACGACCTGGACCCGGGGCCTGGCCTGGATCATCCTGGGCTACGCGGAGGAACTGGAGTTCGCGGCGGGCCTTTCGGACGCGGAGGTCGCGGCCTGCGGCCTAGCCTACTTCCCGGACGCGGCTTCCGTGCGCGCCCGGTTCCTCGAGACCGCCCGGGCGGTCTCGGACTTCTACATCGAGAATACACCCCCGGACGGGATCCCCTACTGGGACACCGGGGGGCCCCGCCTCCGGGAGATCCCGGGCGCCCTGGACAGGCCCGCGGACCCGGAGAATCCATTCGAGCCCGTGGACTCCTCCGCCGCCGCCATCGCGGCCCAGGGGCTCCTGCGCCTGGGAGCCTTCCTCACGGCCGCCGGAGACCCCGACGGGGCCCGGTACACCGCCGCGGGGCTCCGGACGGCGGCCTCGGTCCTCTCGGCCCCCTATCTTTCGGAGAACCCGAAGCACGAGGGGCTGCTTCTGCACGCGGTGTACCACTACCCCAACGCCTGGGACCGGTCCGCGGACGGGAGCCCCGTCCCCCACGGCGAGTCCTGCCTCTGGGGGGACTACCACCTCCTGGAGCTGGCTCTGTGGATCTCCCGCACGGCCCGGGGCCGGGGCGGCCAGCGCTTCTTCGACATCGGCCTCGACCCGGACGGGGGCGGATCATGAACGACCTCTCCCGCCTGGCGATCCACACCGCCACCACCAAGCCCTGGGACCTGGAAACCGCCGTCCGCAAGTACGCGGACGCGGGGGTCTCGGGCATCTCGGTCTGGAAGGAAGCCCTGGAGGGCCGGGATCCCGCGGCGGCCGGGGCGGCGATCCGGGCCGCGGGCCTGGCGCCCGTGTCCCTGGTGCGGGGGGGCTTCTTCCCGGCCCCGGACCCCGAGACCCGGGCCGTCCGGATCCGGGACAACGAGCGCCTCCTCCGCGCCGCGGCCGAGCTGGGAGCCCCCCTGTTGGTCCTGGTCTGCGGGGCCCATCCCGAGGTCCGGATCGCCGAGGCCCGGGACCAGGTCCGCTCGGGGATCGAGGCGGTCCTGCCCCTGGCGGAGAAGGAGGGCGTCCGTCTGGCGATCGAACCCCTCCATCCCATGTACGCCGGGGACCGGTCCGTCATCAACACGATGAGGGAAGCCCTGGACCTGTGCGAGGGCATCGGGAGCCCCTCTCTGGCCGTGGCCGTGGACGTGTACCACGTCTGGTGGGACCCCGAGCTGGAAGCCCAGATCGGGCGGGCCGGCCGTCTGGGGGCCCTGGCGGCCTTCCACGTCTGCGACTGGAAGACCCCCTTGGAGGACATGCTGGAGGACCGGGGCCTCATGGGCGAGGGCTGTATCGATATCCCCCGGATCCGGTCCTGGGTCGAGCGGGCCGGGTTCCGGGGCTTCGCGGAAGTGGAGATCTTTTCCAGGCGGTTCTGGGCCATGGACCAGGACGAATACCTCGGCCGCATCCTGGCGGCCTTCCGGGAGTACGTATGAGCGAGCGAGCTATCGGGATCGTCATGAACGGAGTCACCGGCCGCATGGGCACCAACCAGCACCTCGTCCGGTCCCTCCTGGCCGTCCGGGCCCAGGGCGGCCTGCGGGCCCGGGACGGATCCGTGATCGTCCCCGAGCCCGTCCTGGTCGGCAGGGACGAGCGCAAGCTGAAGGCCCTGGCCGCGGAGCACGGCCTCCGGGCCTGGACAACGGACCTGGACGCGGCCCTCTCGGACAAGGCCAACCAGGTCTACTTCGACTCCCAGGTCACCTCCCTGAGGCCCGCGGCCATCCTCAAGGCCATCGCCGCGGGCAAGGCGATCTATACCGAGAAGCCCACGGCCACGACCCTGGACGAGGCGCTGGGCCTCTGCCGGGCGGCCAAAGCCGCGGGGATCAAGAACGGTGTGGTCCAGGACAAGCTCTGGCTGCCGGGGCTTCGGAAGCTCAAGTACCTGATCGACACGGGTTTCTTCGGCCGGATCCTGTCCGTCCGGGGGGAGTTCGGCTACTGGGTCTTCGACGGATTCTCCCAGCCCGCCCAGCGCCCCTCCTGGAACTACCGCGCCGAGGAGGGGGGCGGGATCATCCTGGACATGTTCTGCCACTGGCAGTACGTGATCTCCAACCTCTTCGGGACCATCCGCTCCGTCTCCGCCCTGGGGGCCACCCACCTTCCCAAGCGGGTGGACGAAAAGGGAATGCCCTACGACTGCACCGCCGAGGATTCCGCCTACGGGACCTTCGAGCTCGAGGGCGGGGTCGTCTGCCAGTTCAACTCCTCCTGGGACGTGCGGGTTCGCAGGGACGACCTCTTCACGATGCAGGTGGACGGCACCCGGGGCTCCGCGGTGGCGGGCCTCCGGGAATGCCGGATCCAGGGGGAGGCCATGACCCCCAAGCCCGTCTGGAACCCCGACCTCGACTCCCCCATCGACTACTTCGCGGACTGGGCCAAGGTTCCGACCCGGCAGACCTTCGACAACGCCTTCAAGGCCCAGTGGGAGCTCTTCCTCCTGCACCTGGTCCAGGATGACCCCTTCCCCTGGACCCTGGAGACCGGGGCCCGGGGGGTCCAGCTGGCGGAGCTGGCCCTGCGGAGCTGGAAGGAGCGCCGCTGGATCGACATCCCGGACCTGGGACTCTGACCGGGGAGGCGGGGCCGGGAACCCCGCCGTTACCGGTCGAGACGGGAAGATTTTTCCCATTCGGCCCCTTCGGGTTGACTCCACGGAGTTTCGAGCCCACAATCAATACTATACTCTGATAATCAGGAGGACATGGTGAGACGACTCAAGGTCCTCGCGGCGATTCTAATCGTCGCGGGTTTTATCGTTTCCTGTGCGGGGGCTCCGGAAACCCCGGAACCGCCCCCCCCGGAGGTCAAGACCGTAAGCGGCCGCCCCGAGGCCGAGGCGGCCAAGCAGGCCGCGGACTCCGCCCGCGTGAAGGCGGACGAGGAGAAGGCGGCGGTGGCGGCCAAGGACGAGTATACGGCCGCCCAGGAAGCCTACAAGAAGGCGGAGACCGAATTCGCCGCGGGGCGATATACCGAAGCCGTCGCGGCCTACAAGCTCGCCGAGGAAGGCTTCGGCAAGGCCCAGAAGCTCGCGGCGGACAGGAAGGCCGCGGCCCAGGCCGCCATGAAGAGCGCCGACGCCTCGCTCCAGGCCACGGACGAGCGACTCAAGGCCATCGAGACCGAGATCGAGGGAGGCACGCCGTGAGGAACCTCAACAGACTCGTCGCCCTGGCCGTGCTGATCTCCCTCGGGACCCTCGCCTTCGCCCAGCACAGCCTCTATGACAACCCGAACTACAGGAATTCCCAGGAGCTCCGCCGGCAGGCGGACCTCGCCTTCCAGCAGGGGGACTACCTCAAGGCCGAACAGCTCTCCAAGGAGTCCGAACGCCTCTCGGTGATCGCGCGCCAGGAGGCGGAGACCCAGCGCCTTCAGTGGATCGCCAACGCCTGGAAGAACCGCGCCTCCGACCGGATCGGCTTCGGCGAGAAGAACGACGCCGCGGGCCAGTTGGGTCCCGTATGGGTCGAGGCGAAGGCCGCCTTCGCCCTGGCCGTCGCGGAATACGACGCCAAGCGCTACGCCGAGTCCACGGAAGCCAGCAAGAAGGTGATGGACCTGATGAAGGACTTCGCCCCCGCCAAGGCCCCGGCGGCCGCCGCACTACCGGCCTTCTATACGGTTCGGCTGATCCCGGAGGCCCGGGACTGTTTCTGGCGGATCGCGGAGTATCCCTTCATCTACGGGGATCCATGGAAGTGGAAGATCCTCTACGAGGCGAACAAGGACAAGATCCCCCAGCCGGACAATCCCGACCTGATCGAGCCCGGGATCGTCCTGACCATCCCCAGCATCGCCGGGGAGCTCCGATCGGGCACCTGGAACGAGAAGTAGGGACCGTACGCCCCGCCGCTTGACCGCTGGCCGGCGGCGGGGTATATTTTTTCTTGACCCCTACGGGGGTGCCCCGGTTTCGACTGGTGCGATTGGGGCATGGGCCGCAGGTGGAGCGCCGACCTCCTAACATTCGGCAACCCTTTAACTGCCAACAACGACAGTTACGCTCTCGCCGCGTAAGCGGCGGAACGCGGGAACCGGCTGCGCCGCCTCGAGCGGCCGTCATTCCCGACACGATCGAGGCTGGTCGACTTTCGGGCCCGAACGAAAGTAGGACGAGAATAACCGGGATACGGGCCCGCCGCGCGCCGCGCAGCCAAGCGGGTCCCGACAATCCAATGCGCGGCTAAACCTGTAGAGGCTCCTGTCACGCGCATCAGGACGGGGGTTCGACTCCCCCCACCTCCAGTAACGGCCGCCGCTCCACCAGGAACGGCGGCCGTACCATTTTAAGTGGGGGAGTCGAACGGGCGTTCGCGACGGCGTAGCTCCGAGCCGGCGAGGAGCGGAGCCGGCCGCGCCCAAGGACGGGCGCGGAGCGAACGCCCCGGCCCGCAGGGAGGCGCGATGATCGCGCCGACCGAAGGGTCGACTCCCGCCACCTCCAGTAACCGCCGCAGTTCCAGCATGGAAGGCGGCGGTTTTGTTTCAATGGGGGAGTCGAACCGAGCCGACGATCCCGAGGCGGGGCGAATCTCGTTGCCATCCCCCCCGCCAAGGGCGTACAATAGCCTCCAAAATAGAATTCATGGAGTTCTAGATGGCGTCTCCGCTTTCCAACCTGATCTGGTCCGTCGCGGATCTCCTTCGCGGGGATTATAAACAGGCCGACTACGGCAAGGTGATCCTTCCCTTCACCCTCCTGCGCCGCCTGGACTGCGTTCTTGAGCCCACCAAGGCGGCGGTGCTCGCCGAGGCCAAGGCGAAGAAGGGCGAGGGCGAGCTCGTCCTCGACCGGGCGCTCTGCAAGGCGTCCAAGCAGACCTTCTACAACACCTCCCAGCACACCCTGAACACGATGCTCTCGGACCCGGACCAGCTCAAGCAGAACCTCCTCCACTACCTGTCGAGCTTCTCGACGAACGCCCAGGACGTGTTCACCCGCTACAAGTTCGCCGAGCAGGTGGAGTTCCTGGCCGCCAAGAACCTCCTGTACTTGGTGCTCCAGAGTTTCACGTCCATCGACCTCCGGCCCTCCGCCGTCTCGAACGCCGACATGGGACTCGTCTTCGAGGAGCTCATCCGGAAGTTCGCCGAGCTTTCGAACGAGACCGCCGGAGAGCACTTCACTCCCCGCGAGGTCATCCGCCTCATGGTCAACCTCCTGTTCTGCGAGGACGGCGAGGCGCTCACCAAGCCGGGGGTGATTCGCACCCTCTACGACTGCTGCGCGGGCACGGGGGGCATGCTCTCGGTCTCCGAAGAGCACCTTAGGTCCATGAACCCGAAGGCGACCCTCAAGGTCTTCGGGCAGGAGCTCAACGAGGAGTCTTACGCCATCTGCAAGGCGGACATGCTCATCAAGGGCGCGGACGTAAAGAACATCATCCAAGGGAACACATTGAGCGAGGACGGACTTCCGGACAAGAAGTTCGACTACATGCTTACGAATCCGCCCTTCGGCGTAGAGTGGAAGAAGGTGCAGAAGGAGGTCGAGAAGGAGGCCGAGCACGGCTTCGCCGGCCGCTTCGGTCCCGGACTCCCCCGCATCAGTGACGGAAGCCTCCTCTTCCTCCTGCACCTCCTTTCGAAGATGCGTCCGGTGGACGAGGGCGGGAGCCGGATCGGCATCGTCCTCAACGGCTCGCCCCTCTTCACGGGCGGGGCCGGTTCCGGGGAGAGCGAGATCCGGAAGTACATCCTCGAGAACGATTTCCTGGAGGCCATCGTCGCCCTGCCCACGGACATGTTCTACAACACGGGGATAGCCACCTATGTGTGGATCCTGACCAACCACAAGGCGCCCGCGCGGAAGGGCAAGGTCCAGCTCATCAACGGCATCGACCTTTGGAAGAAGATGAAGAAGTCCCTGGGCTCCAAGCGCAAGGAACTGGGCGAGGAGCACATCGAGCTCCTCACCAAGACCTTCGGGAATTTCAAGGAAACGGACATCTGCAGGATCGTCCCCAACGTC
Source organism: Spirochaetota bacterium (assembly GCA_022703505.1). Taxonomy (GTDB): domain Bacteria; phylum Spirochaetota; class Spirochaetia; order Treponematales; family UBA12059; genus JAAYUR01. The sequence goes on from JAKLDN010000006.1 coordinate 103,906, forward strand.
GAGTTCGGCTACTCGACCATCACCGTGGAGCGCCCGCTCAGGAACGAGAAGGGCGCGATCGAGACCGACCGGAAGGGGAATCCCAAACCCGATTCGAGCTTGCGCGACACCGAGAACGTGCCGCTCTCGGACGACATCGAAGCCTACTTCAAGCGGGAGGTCCTGCCGCACGTTCCCGACGCCTGGATCGACCATGCCAAGACCAAGGTCGGCTACGAGATTCCCTTCACCCGATACTTTTACACCTACAAGCCTCCCCGTCCGCTCGAGGAGATCGACCGCGACCTCAAGGCGAAGACCGAGAAGATCATGAAGTTGCTGGGGGAGATTTCGGGATGAAGTACAAGCCGTACCCCAAATACAAGGACTCCGGGGTCGTTTGGTTGGGGGAGATACCTGAGGGGTGGGAGTGCAAGCGGCTCCGTTTCTTAGCAAAGCTGAATCCGTCAAAAAGCGCTATTACTGACAACCATCCTGATGAGGTTTCATTTCTTCCTATGGATAATATCGGAGATAATGGCACACTTCGGCTTGATACAATAAAAGCATGGGATGATGTCGAGTCTGGGTATACCTATTTTGCAGAGGGTGACGTTACTTACGCAATAATTACGCCTTGTTTCGAAAACGGAAAAGGCGCACAAATGCTTGGCCTTAAAAATAAGATGGGTTTTGGAACGACAGAATTATGTGTTCTACGTCCTAATCATAAATGCGATGGAAGGTGGCTCTGGTACACAACTATATCTACTCCATTCCGAAAAATTGGTGAATCATGGATGTATGGTGCTGGTGGACAAAAGAGAGTACCAGATGACTTCGCTCGAAATTTTGCTATAGGATTTCCGCCACTCTATATCCAACGCGCCATCGCCGCATTCCTCGACGCCGAGACGGCCCGGATCGACGGCCTCATTAAAGACTACGAGGACCTGATCGAACTCTTGAAAGAGAAGCGGCAAGCCCTCATCTCCCGGGCGGTCACTCGCGGGCTCTCGGAGCTCGTGGGTCCCGACGATCCCGAGTTCGGCGAGTGGGCGAAGCCGGTGAAGTTCAAGGATTCCGGGGTTGAATGGATTGGGGAGATACCGGAGGGGTGGGAAGCAGGGGCTCTCAAGAAGTGGTTATCTGTCGTCGATTGCAAACACCTAACCGCTGAGTTTGTTGACTCTGGATATGCCTTGGTGAGCATCCGCGAGCTACAGGGCCATGTTGTGGACATTTCTGAGGCAAAGCATACAACCGTCGAGTATTTCAATAAATTGATAGACGGCGGTCGAGAGCTAAGAAAGAGGGACTTGGTTTTCTGCCGAAATGTCGGCGTCGGTCAAGTATCCATAGTCCCAGAAATGCCGAATGAATGTGCAATGGGACAAGACGTTTGCCGTTTAAGACCTCTGGGGCCCAATACAGATTCGAGCTTTATACTTCTTGTATTGAAAAGCGCTTCAATTGTGTCCCAATTAGAATCAATAATGATTGGCGCAACATTCAAAAGGGTGAATGTAGAACAAATTCGAGAATTATGTGTTACATCTCCCGATATTGAAGAGCAACACGCCATCGCCTCATTCCTCGACAGAGAAACCTCCAAGATAGATACCTTGATAGCTGACTCGGAATCCGCCATCGAACTCCTAAAGGAACATCGCTCCGCCCTCATCACCAACGCCGTCACCGGAAAAATCAATGTGGAGAATATCGCATGACCGACAAGGAAGTTTTGGCCAAGATTCTGGAACTCTGCAAGTTGCCTTCCGAAATGGAATGGGTAGAGTTCAAGGAGAACCAAGCCAACCCGCAAGTGATCGGCGAGTATATTTCTGCGCTTTCCAACTCGGCATCCCTTCATAATCTCGAAGAAGCGTTCTTGATCTGGGGCGTCCGGGATGTTGACCACGCCTTGGTCGGAACGGATTTTGATCCGTACCGTGCAAAACAAGGGAACCAAGACCTCATCATCTGGCTTCGAACCTCCACCAAGCCCGACGTGGATACCCGTTTCCATGTAATCGAACATGAGGGTAAGCGACTGGTACTCCTGGTTGTTCCCGCTGCTCGAACAAGCCCAACCCGCTTCCGGGAACAAGCCTACGTGAGAGTCGGCAACGTCAAGAAAGCCCTCTCGGATGTCCCGGCCATGGAGAAGAAGCTTTGGCAGAATCTCGCCGGGGAATGTTTTGAAGATGGGCTGGCTCTGCGGGGGCTTGATTCATCCAACGTATTGGCAAACCTCGATTACCCCTCCTATTTCGACCTTTTAGGGAAGGGATTGCCCGAAAACAAGTCGGCAATAATCGAAGCTTTGTGCCAAGACGGATTAGTGGAAAAGGAACACCCAGGCACCTACGCGATCACCAATCTTGGAGCCGTGCTTCTGGCCAAAGATCTCGATGGGTTCAAAAGCCTGAGCCGAAAAGCCCTTCGGGTGATCGTATACCGGGGCGGCAATCGGTCCGAGACGATCAAGGAACAAGTGGGCAGAAAAGGGTATGCGAGCGGTTTTTCAGGAGCCATCGAGTATATAAACAACCTTCTGCCGATGAACGAGATAATCGGACAAGCGTTCAGAAAGGAAGTGAAGCTGTTCCCTGAGATCGCCATACGGGAACTTATAGCCAACGCCCTCATACACCAGGACTTTTCGGTTGGCGGCGCAGGTCCAATGGTCGAAATTTTTTCCGACCGTATCGAAATCACCAATCCGGGCGTCCCGCTCATTGATACCAAGAGATTCCTTGACCACAGCCCCCGATCCCGCAACGAGCATCTTGCCGTTTTCCTCCGGCGCGTCAACATATGCGAGGAACGCGGCAGCGGTATCGACAAGGTGTTCATAGCCGTCGAATCCTTTCAACTTCCCCCGCCCGAGTTCCAAGTATTGGCCGATTCGACCCGGATCGTCTTGTTCTGCGTGAGGGAGCACGCGGAAATGACGCCCCAGGAGCGGATGTGGGCCTGCTACTGGCATGCGGTATTGTTGTATGAGAGCGGGCGAAAACGAATGACCAATGCCACCTTAAGAAAACGACTTGGAATCGGCAAGGAAAACTACCCGATGGCATCAAAAGTCATCAATGACGCATTGAAAGGCGAGCTGATAAAACTTGCCGATCCTGATTTGCCTAAAAGCGGCTATGTGCCGTTCTGGGCATGAAAGATGTAAGCGGGATGTAAGTGAACACCAACCAGAACCCAACCGGTTGCGTACCAGATTGCAAGATGTTCGAAAACGACACCATATGTTGTGCCGATATACGTACTCGACATGTATTCCAAAAGTATTCCCCTACCTCTGAGGCAACCAGATGACGAACATCCATCTTGAAAAAGAGTTCGAGACCGACATCGTGGCCCATCTCATGTCCAACGGCTGGCTCGAGGGTACCTCGGACGGCTACGACATCGGCCGCGCCCTCTACCCCGAGGACGCCCTCGCTTGGGTCCAGGTCGCCCACAAGGACGCGTGGGACAGGCTTGAAAGCCAGCACGGCTCCAAAGCGGGTGAGCAGTTCCTGAGCTGCCTCTGGTCCAATCTCGACCAGCTCGGCACCCTCCATGTCCTTCGTCACGGCTTCAAGATTCCCGGCGCGGGCGGCATCTACTTCTCGATGATGCAGGCCAAGCCTCGGAGCAACCGCAATCCCGACTCGACGAAGCTCTTCGAGGCGAATGCCTTGCGGGTGGTCCGGCAGGTCTACTACTCCGCCAACAACAAGAACTCCATCGACCTCGTGCTCTTCGTGAACGGGATACCCGTGGCGACGCTCGAACTCAAGACCGAGAGCACCCAGTCGGTGCATGCCGCCATCAAGCAGTACAAGAAGGACCGTCTTCCCAAGGACCCCGGCGCGAACCGCCTGGAGCCGCTTCTTCAGTTCAAGAGCCGCTGTGTCGTCCATTTCGCCGTCTCCACGGAGGAAGTCCACATGACGACGAAGCTCGCGGGGGACGCGACCGACTTCCTCCCCTTCAACAAGGGCGACAACGAGGGGAAGGGAAATCCCGTCAACCCCAACGGCTGTCGCACCGCGTACCTCTGGGAGAATGTGCTCGAGCGGGACAATTGGATCTACATCCTGAGCGACTTCGTGCACCTGGAGCGCACGGAAAGGACGGACGCCTCCGGCAGGAAGGCGCTTTTGGAACGGATGATCTTCCCCCGCTACCACCAGTGGGACGCGGTGACGGAGCTCGTGAAGATTTCCCGGATCGAGAAGGCGGGGCACCGCTACCTCATCCAGCATTCGGCGGGCTCGGGCAAGTCGAACTCGATTGCATGGCTCGCCCACCAGCTTTCTGGTCTCCACGACGAAAACGACGACTCCGTGTACGACGCGGTGCTCGTCATAACCGATCGGACGGTCCTGGACAAGCAGCTCCGGGACAACCTCTTCCAGTTCCAGAAGACCCAGGGCGTCGTAGAGGCGGTCACGAACGACGAGGGGGCCAAGTCCAACAAGCTCCGGGACGCCCTCCTCGGCGGAAAGCGCATCATCGTGGTGACCATCCAGACCTTCAAGCCCCTCCTGGACAAGATCGGGAGCGACGAGGAGCTCAAGAAGCGCAATTTCGTGGTGATCATCGACGAGGCGCACGCGTCCCAGACCGGCGGGGCCGCGGGTGCCCTGAAGAAGGTCCTCGCGAAAGAGGCCTACGACAAGGACGAGGTGTCCGCCGAGGACCTCATCCTGGGCGACCTGGAGGCCCGCAAGCAGCCCTTGAACGTCTCCTACTACGCCTTCACCGCGACCCCCAAGTCGAAGACGATGGAGCTCTTCGGGACCCTCAATTCCGACGGCGTCCGGGTACCGTTCAAGACCTACTCCATGCGGCAGGCGATCGAGGAAGGCTTCATCCTCGACCCCCTGCAAAACTACCTGTCCTACAAGGTCGCCTGGAAACTCGTCCATGAGGGCGCAGAGCACAGCCAGGACGAGGTCCTCAAGAACAAGGCGACGAAGGCGCTCACAAAATGGGTCCGCCTCCATGAGCACAACATCGCCCAGAAGGTGAAGATCATCGTGGAGCACTACCGCGAGCACGTCGCGTGGCGGCTGGGCGGTCAAGCCAAGGCCATGGTGGTCACGAACAGCCGCGAGGAAGTGATCCGCTACAAGCTGGCGATCGACGCCTACATCCGGGAGAACAGGTATCCCATCGGGACGCTGGTGGCGTTCTCGGGGGAAATCGAGATAAAAGATCTCGCGGACCTTCCCTTCAGCGAGAGCAACATGAACCCCGGCCTCCGGCGCCGGGACATCAAGGACGCCTTCGACACGGGGGAGTTCCAGATTCTCCTCGTAGCCAACAAATATCAGACGGGCTTCGACCAGCCGAAGCTCGTCGCCATGTACGTGGACAAGAAGCTATCCGGGGTCGCCACCGTCCAGACCCTCTCGCGGCTCAATCGAACCTATCCCGGCAAGGACTGGACCGCCGTCCTGGACTTCGTGAACAACCCGGATTCCATCCTCGAGGACTTCCAGCTGTTCTACCGCTCCGCGAGCCTACCGCAGGGGACCGACCCGAACCTGCTCTACAAGCTCGAAACCAAGCTCGACGCGGCGGGCATCTACCTTGAGTCGGAGGTCGAGGCATTCGCCAATTGGTACTGGGACCCCAAGCGCTCCAAGAACAACCATTTCCAGCTTCAGAAATACCTTCAACCGCCCGTCCAGCGCCTCAAGGAGCGGTATGTCGCAGCGATTGAAGGGAAGGACAACGAGACCAAGAACGCGATCGAGATCTTCGTGAAGGACGTGGGCAGCTTCTGTAAACTCTTCGAGTTCATAACCCAGATTTTCGACTACGGCGACGACATCGGGCTGGAGATGCGCTACTCCTACTTCAAGGAGCTGCTGCCCCTCATGCTCGGAATTCTCCGGGACGGACGAGACTCAAGCGACATCGATCTATCCGGGGTGCGCCTGTCCCACTACGGGATCCGCCCCAAGGACGCGGGAAGACTTCAGCTCGATCCGGCCGGCGTCAGCGAGCTCCCGCCTGCCTACGGGGACATCGGGTCCGGAACGAGCCGGGATCCGGAGACCATCAAGCTCCTCGAGCTCATCGAACAGCTCAACCTAATCTTCGAGGGGGACCTCTCCGATTCCGACCTCGTGAACTACGCGTTCGCCGTCCGGGACAAGCTCCTGGAGAACGAGCTTTTAAGAACCCAGGCCCGGAACAACACCCGGAAACAGTTCGACGAGTCCGACGACCTGCACGAGGCCATCCTCGACGCGGTGGACGAGCAGGCCAAGGTGAACTCCGACCTCGCCCGGCAGGTCATGAGCGACGCCCGCAAGCGCGACGAGTTCATGAAGATCATCCGGGAACTGGCGTACTGGGGCTTCCTGGGCGAGGAGAAGGCGGGGTGAGCATTCTTCAACCCAAGACCCGCCCATGACCAACGGGCTGGATCAGATTTTCTCCCACAGGGCCGCGAATCCGGCCGGGTCTTCCAGGGGGGCCGCGTGGCCTCCGTCGACCTCGACCCGTCGGGCGCCGGGAATCCCCTCGGCCAGGAAACGGCTGGCCCGGCGGTTGTCGCTCCAGTCCCACAGGCCGTCGACCACCAGGGCGGGCGCCTTCACCTCGGCGAGCCGGGACAGGGCCGGGGATTCCGGGGCTTGGGGATCGGAAAGGAAAAAGGTCCCCCTCTCGACGAATATGCGGTTCATGACGGAAGCCTGTCGACGGGCTTCCCGGATTTCCGGGGAGAACCGAGTCTTGTCCCTGTCGGGGCCGTCGAACCAGATCCTCAGCTGGAGTTCGGAGGCGGCCGCCGTGTCCCCCGCCTGGACCGCGGCGAACATCTCCATCAGGAGCGGAGGCATGTCGCCCTGGGGCTGCCAGCCCGACGGCGAGGCGTTGACCAGGGTTAGGGACAGCACCCGGTCCGGGTGCTCCAGGGTGAAGTCGAGGGCCTGCTGGCCGCCGTTGGAACAGCCCACGAGATGGAAGGTCTCGAGGCCCAGGGCGTCGACTACGGCGGTCAGTTCTTTGCGGCGGACCACGGGGACCGCGGCGGGGTCGGAACGGCCGAACCCCAGCTTGTCGTAGGATACCGTCCGATGGCGGGCCGCCAGCCGGGCTCGGACGCCGTCCCACATCCGCCCGTCCAAAAAGTCGGCATGCACGAACACGATGGCGGGGCCGGTCCCTTCGGATTCGGCGTACATCCGGCCGTGGCCGGGAAGGTCGAGATACTTGTTCATGGTGACTCCTTGCGGGTATATTCCACCCGGGTGGGTGACATCTTGTGTCACCCACCTTCGACATTTTTCAAAAAAAGAGGATAGCGTGCGAGCAGATCGACTGATTTCCCTGATCCTGGCCCTGCAGGACCGGGGAAAGACCACCGCGGCGCATCTGGCCGCCGCCCTGGGGGTGAGCCGAAGGACCATCCTTCGGGACATCGACGCTCTGTCCCTCTCGGGAGTGCCCGTGCTGGCCGAAGGCGGACTCGGCGGCGGGATCTGGCTGGATCCGGCGTACCGCACGTCCCTGACGGGCATGAAGGAGGCCGAGCTGCGGACCCTGCTGGCGGCCGGAGACGCCCGCCTGCTCGACGACCTGGGCTGGGGACAGACCTTTCGGGAGACCCAGGCCAAGCTGAGGGCCTCGGTGCCGCGCCGGTTCGAACCCGGGGTGGAGCACATGCGGCAGCGCCTAATCATCGACTCCCGGTGGTGGTGGCACGAGGCCGGGGAACCGAACCTCGAGGTTCTGCAGGCCGCCGTGTGGGGAGACCGGGTGATCGAGGGCGAATACCAGACTTGGGAAGGCGGCGCCAAGGCCGTCCGGCTCGAGGCCTACGGACTGGCCGCCAAGGCGGGCCTCTGGTACTTCGTGGGGCGCCGGGCAGGCGAGTGGCGTGTTTATCGTGTGTCCCGGTTCGAGGTTGTCCGAGCGTCGGGGGCCTTCGCTCGGGATCCGAAGTTCGACCTCCCGGCCTGGTGGTCCGCCCACGCCGCCGAATTCGCGGGCGAACTGGCGGGGTTTCGGTTCTCCCTGGGCCTTCCCGAGGATCGGGTGCGCTACCTGCGGGGCATCGCCCCGGGACGCGTCGACGTGGTCGGACCCTGGGAGAGGCCCGGCTGGGTCCGGGCCGGCGTGGGGCTCGACTCCTCGCTCTACGCCGAACTCGTCGTCTTGGGCCTCGGACGCCGGTGCGTGATCCTCGACAACCCGGAGCTGGCCGACGCCGTGGTCCGGAGATGCCGGGAGGGGCTGGCCGCCCACGAAGGATTGACGTAACCTGCGCGAAGCATTAGTCGACGTTCCCCCTGTCCCATTGTTCCGGGCTCCGGGCCGGTGTATCCTCCCTCACTCCTCCCTCAAGAACAGAACGGAGCTCGATTGCTCCGCGGCCCTGCCGGTAGAGCCGGACCCGGCCCCGACGCTGGCAAGGTACGCGAAGTCCCGGACCCGGGCGGGGTCGATCTCCGCCGCTCGTTCGAAGATGGTCCGTGCCTGGGAGAAATCGGACAAGGCGTTGTAGGCCAGGGACATGTTCACCAGGATCATCTGGGCCGAGGTGCTCCGGCCCTTGCCCTGGGTGTCCAAGGCGCGGACGGCGCCCTGCCAGGAAGCGAGCGCCCTGCGGTAGTCCTTCTGCAGGTATGCCAGGTTTCCCAGGTTGACCTGGGCGCTGGTGAAGGAGGCATCGATCCTCAGGGCCCGGGTGAACGCGGACTCGGCTTCCTTCGTCCGTCCGAACTTCGCGTAGGCGATGCCCAGGGAGTTCCACTCCCGGACGTCGTTGCCTTTGGCCGTCTGGGCCGCGAGTTCCGTGAGGGCGAAGTCGCCCAGCCGGATGAGCTCCGGGCGGAACGCGGCCGTCAGGTCCGAACGGGAACCGTACTGGAGGCCCAGGTCGGTCTCGCGCAGGCCGACCGGACGGTACACGGTCTGGGCCGCGGCGGTCGTGTAGAAACCCCGCTTGTCCGGATTGGTGTCATAGAGCTTCCATAACTCCGCGCCGCGGCGCCAGGCGTCCGCGAAGGGCTGCTTGCCGACCAGGGTGATCTCGACGGGTATCCAGAGCCGATCGCCCTGCACGATGGTCATGGAGCGATCGGGATGGATCTCCCGGAAATCCCGGGCGGGTATTTTCGTGTTCACCGCCAGGTAGATATGCCCCGGCACCGTGATGAAGCCGGTCTCGTGTCCCATCGATTCCAGGATGCTGGCGAAGAGCACGGTGAGGTCGTCGCAGTCCCCGGTTCCCCGCGCCAGGGTGGCCCGCGCCAGGCTTACGGAGTCGACCGATATCGCTCCCGCCTGGGCCCGCACGAAGGGCGAGCTGGGGTCCGCCTGATAGGTAAGCCCGAAGGACCCCAGGGACGAGTACACCTGGGCCGCGGCCTGCATCGCCTGGTTGAGCTGGGGAAGGGTTTCAGCTCTCAGGGAAGTGGCCACGAAGCTGCCGTAATTCCGGAGTGCCGAGTCCGCGGGGGTGATGAAGGCTCCCACCTTGCGGTCGTCGTCCCAGGTGATCGCGGTGCGATCGAGCAGCTCGTAGGACACGGGCAGGCGCTGTTCCACGGGTCGGCCGCGATACCGGTAGCGGACGATGACCTCCCCGGCCAGGGGTACGGTGCCTTCCGTGCGGAATACCTCCTGGTTGAAGGCCGCCAGGAGTCCGATCTCCGTACGGCCGCGCGGTGCCAGGGAGTTTAGGGTCGCGCTGGGGGTCGGGGCGTCCATGTAGCCGGGCTGGAAGAACGATACCTCGATATCCCGGAGTTCGGTGTTCTCCCCGTTCACGAGGGCGACCTGGGCGAAGGGGCGGGTGGAATAATAGCTCTGCATGGCCGCGAACGCCGGAGCGAGTTTCTGGGTCTCCAGGCGCAGGGCGCGGACGGCCGCCGCGGCCGCGTCCGGGTCCTGGCCGAAGCGCCAGGAGACCGCGAAGCCGAGGCCGAAGTACAGGCCGTCGAAATCGTCCAGGAGGCCGAGGCTTCGGGAATACCGGATCGCGGGTCGCAGGTCCACGGACAGGTTGTACGAAGGGACCAGCCCGATGCGGGCTCCGGCCTCGGCGAGGTATCCGAGCTCGCCGACCGTCGTGCCCGGGGAGAGGTTCGGGAAGGCGGTCTGGAAGATCCCGCCCCCCGCGTCGATCCCGATCTCGAAATTACGGGAGAACCGTGTGGAGTAGCCCAGGCCCAGGGCCCCCCACATCTGGCTGTGGTCGAATTGCGATCCTCCCGCGCTGCCGGCCTGGAGCACCGATAGGGTCCCCGCGCGGACGAAGGGCTGGACGGTCGACAGATTGGTCAGGGGCACGCGCAGCTCCGCTCCGATCTCCCGGAACGAGAATCCGGAAGGGAAGCCTCCGAAGGCCTGCAGATCCCGGTACATCGCCCCCACCGATACGGGGAAGCTGTACCGCTCGTTGAGTTCCGCCATGCTCTCCTGGGGAAATACGGGAAAGATCGTCCCGAGCGCCAGCACCGCGGCTATCGTGGAGCGCGCTCTCGGTCTTCCTTCTGCCCTGCGATATCCGATCATGACCGCCTCCTGATTCATGGCCTGAGACTCACGGTGTAGAGCTTGCTTCCGCCGTCCGCGGCATACAGATAGTCCCCGTAGATGGTCAAGGAACGAGGTTCGAAACCGGCCGCCTGGACGGTTCCGACCTGGAGCGGCGCAAGGGGGTTGCTGATCTCCCAGATTCCCAGCCCCGCGGCCCCGTAGGCTACGTAGGCGTAGCTTCCCCGGACCGCGAGATCGAAGGCGGGGACCGCGGAAGGCTGCCTCCACGCGTGGGCCGTTCCGCCGGCGCTCCAGGCACGGGGGTTGGAGGCCTCGTAGACCAGGAGCCCGCCCAGGGTGTCGGCGGCCAGGACGTAATCGCCGTAGACGGCCACGGCCGCGGTCTCGCCCGTGCTCCAGGGGGACCCGTACCCGGCCAGGGCGGAGGGGAACTCCGGGTCCTGGACGGAGACTGCACGGACCCCCGCGGCCTCGTTGGCCACGAAGGCGTAGGAGCCGGCCAGGGCTATGCGCCGGGCCTCCCGGTTGGCGCCGGGGGAGGGCTGGGTGGTGACGGCCGCCACGACGGTCAGGAAGCCCTGGGACGCCCGGGACAGATCCACGACGTTGAGCCAGGAGTTCGAGGTTCCCATCAGGGCGTAGTTCCCGAACAGGGCCACGGACCACGCGTTGCCTCCCTGGGTGCTGACGTACCAGGGAGGAAGGACCTGCGGGGCATGGGTCGGGGCTCCCGGCGTCTGGAGCGACCACTGCATCACCCCGCTCCGCTCGGCGGCGATGTAGGAACGCTCCCCCGCGAAGGAGAAGTCATAGGGAGTGTAGCCCCCGGCGTCGGTGGCCACCCGGGCGGGTACCGCGGGGGCTTCCAGGCTGAATACGGACGAGGTCCAGTCCGCCGAGTATTCCGACACGTACAGTCTTCCCCCGAACGCGGCGAGCCGGGCGGCGGAACGCAGGCCGGTCTGGGTATTCACCAGGACGGCCGCGGACGGATCGTTGGCGCCGTAGATACGGAACGGATAATCCCGGCCCGTGGACACGAAGGAATATCCGTCTCCCACGGCCACGTGCTCGGTGGAGCCCGGGACGTTCCGGGTGAAGGCGGTTCGCAGGGACGAGGGATTCGAGACATCCACCACCGAATACCCGTAGATGTTCATGGCCGCGAATACTCGGTTCCCGGACACGGTCAATTCTCCGACGAGCACGGAGGACCCGCCCGGTTCAACCGCGGATAGCGCGGAGGGCGAGGCCGGGTTCGAGGTCTGCCAGGCCCGGACGAAGCTGCCCTGGGCGGCGTACAGGACCGTGCCGCTCGCCGTGAAGGCGACCGAACCCGCCCCGCTTATGGAGGAACTGTTGCGTGTGACCGTCGGGACGGCGTCGGTTCCCGTGACCGTATAGACGGCGGTCGCGCTGTTTCCGGCCACCGCCACGAGACGGGTTCCGGAACGGTTCTGCACCGTCACGTCGTAGGCCTGGCCCAGGAGGGCCGCGTCCCGAGCCTGAATGCGCACGGCCGGAGCCGACTTGTTCGTGACGTCGACCACGTAGAGCCCGCTGTTGAATCCCGCCACGAAGGCCAGGTTTCCCAGGACGGCCACGCTTTCGGGTTGAAGAACGAACCCCGAGGGATCCAGGTCCGCATAGCCCGCGATCGAGGGCATGCTCGGATTTCCTATGTCTACGATGAACAGGGCGATCGCCCATGCCGTTCCGGTCCACCGGTAGCCCCCGAGATAGGCGTACGGTTCATCCTCGTCCAGTACGACGGATTGGACCTGGGTCAGCGCGAGGAATCCCGCCTGCGTAGGCAGTCCGGGGTTCCGTACGTCCAAGACCCGTAACCCTCCGTAAAAGTCCGCGATGTACAGGTACCCGTCCTTGTAGGCCGAGCTCTGGGAATTTTCCACCCCGTCGAAGACGGCCACCGGGGCGTCCTGGCGGGACGACACGGAGTCGGAGGCCGCCTCGATGTACTCGCTCACGACCGTGCTTCGGGATGTCGGCTTGACGGCGTAGTAGTATCTCCGGCCCCCGGAGGCGCTGGCGTCGAAATACCCCGAGCCCACGACCGGCCCCGAGACGTCCTCCCACGGGCCCGCCGGCGACGCGGACCGGAGCACGGTATAGGAGGGTATGGACTCGAAGGTCCGCCAGGAGAGGGCTATGCCGTCGTAGCGCTCGGTCGCCCGGGGCAGAAGATGCATCCGGGACAGGGGAACGGAGCGAACGACCTGGGAGTAGTTCACGCGGCCGCCCGGGCCGTCGGCGGCCAGGAGCAGGCTGTAGACGGAACCGTTGGCAAGCTGGTTCAAGGTGTGCGGTGAGGTGACGTCGTCGAAATAGGTGGAGATCCCCGGGTCCGGAGTCTTGCTGGAGGGTTCGACGTAGAGCCGGTACCGGGTCGCGCCCGGCACCGGGTCCCAGGTCAAGGTCACCGACCGGCTGTCCTCCTCCGACTGGAAGCTCGGGATGTCGTTCCCCGGGTATACCAGCGGAAGCCGGTATTCCGCCGCGTTTCCGTTCCAGTCCACGGCTTTCAGGAGGACGGTTATGTTCGTGCGCAGGTCGTTGGGCTCCTCGATCACGAAGGCCCCGGAGGGCGATACGGTCGCGGACTTTTCGGCGGTGTACGAAAGTATCTCGTAGCTCAGGGACGATACCCGTCCGGAGCGGCCTCCGCCGGCCCCGTCCAGTACGACCCCCTCGATCCGGATGACCCTGGAATAGCTCGAATACTCTGAAGGCGTCGTCACGAGGATCGACGGGGATTCCGCATCCTTGGCGCTGAGCACGATGTCGTCCGTGATGGGATTCGGGCAGCCGGTCAGGATTACGACCAGGACGGCGGCAGCGAGGGTGAAAGGCCGCGAAGCTCGGGACATGTCCCACCTCCTCCGGGAGAAGAGCAGATGGAGCTATTATATTACTTTTTTTGTCATTTATAAAGGACGCAAGGAAAATTATCGGAGCGAAAGAAATCCGGACACGTCCGCCCGGCCGTGTCGAACCGTGACACCTCCCCGAAAAAGCAGTATCCTTAAAAAGCCAACAACGGAGGTGATCTCCATGAACCGGAAAAAGTATCCTATTCTGCTGTCCGTCCTGCTTGCCGCCCTGGTCGTCCTTTCCGCCTGCAGTCCCAAGCCCCCCGTCACCCCGGTCACCGTAGCCACCATGGTGGACTCCGAAGGGGCCATCCTGGGCAAGGGGATGATCCTGCTTATGGAAGCCAAGGGCATCCCGGTGACCGACAAGGTCGGGTTCGGGACCCCGGACATCCTGCGCAAGGCCCTGGTGGCCGGAGAGGTGGACCTGGTGGTGGACTACACGGGCTCGGGGCAGTACTACCACGAGGACCTGGACACGACGGTCTTCAACGATCCGGTCAAGGGCTACGAGTTGATCCGGGATACGGACAGGAAGCGGCACGACCTGGTCTGGCTGGCCCCCGCCAAGGCGAACAACACGGAGGCCCTGGCAGTGCTACGGAGTTTCGGCCAGGAGAACGGCCTGCGGTCGATGAAGGATCTGGCCGCCTACGTGAACGCGGGTAAACCGGTCAAGCTGATCTGCGCGGTCGGGTTCGCGGAGAATCCCCTGGGCCTGCCCGGGTTCGAGAAGGCCTACGGCTTCAAGCTCCGGAAGGACCAGCTGATCCTCCTGGAAAGCGGGAACACCGCCCAGATGCTGAAGGCCCTGGTGGACGGCACGGACGGGGTGAACGTCTCCCTGGTGTACGGGACCGACGGCGCCCTGGACAAGATGAACGTCCTGGTGCTGGAGGATCCGGCGAACGTGCCCCCCGTGTACCTCCCGACCCCCATTTTGCGGGGAGCGGTCCTTGAAAAGCATCCGGCCCTGAAGGACCTGTTCACGGCCTTCTTCGAGTCCCTGGACCTGGTCACCCTCCAGCGCCTGAACGCCCGGGTGGCCTTCGACGGGGAGGATCCCAAGGAAGTGGCGCGGTCCTACCTCAAGGAACGCGGCCTCCTGAAGAACTGACGGCCCCCGGACGGATCCGCACGGCATGACCGTCGACTGGATAGCCCTGGCGGGGGCCGGGGCGGGACTGGTGTCCGCCGCCGCCCTCCCCTTCCTCAGCCTGCGCCCCAACCGGATCCTGGCCGGGGTTCCCCAGTACGCGATGGAGGTTCTGGGTGCCGGGTCGGTCCTGATCTTCACTGCGGCGGCAGCCGCCGCGGTCCTCGCGGCCCTCCGAAGACGACACTCCGGGCTCGACGCCGCGGGAACCCTGGTGTCCGGCGCGGGCCTGGCCTCCCTTCTGCCCTTGGCGGGAGCCGCCGCGGACCGCCTGGCGGGGGATTCCGCGGTCGCCCGGGTATCCGCGGGCCCCGGACTCTGGCTGGCGGCCGCGGGTCTTGGAGCAGCCCTCTTTTCCTTCTCCCGCAGGCTTCCCTCCCGGTCGGCGCTGCGTCTGGCCGCGGCGCTCGCGATACCCGCGGCCGCGGCGGCCGCGGGCCTTGCCGGCCTCCTGGACGATCTCTCCCTGGTCCGGGAACTCCTTTCCCGCCGGGACACCTTCACCGCCGAGCTTGTCCGGCACCTGGCCCTGGCCGGAGGATCCGCGGCCCTGGGCGCGGCGGTCGGCATCCCCTTGGGCTTGGCCATGCACCGCCGCCCCCGATGGCGGGGGCTCATCTCCGTGGCGGTCAGCGGGGCCCAGGTCATCCCCACCCTTTCCCTCCTGGGCCTGCTGATCGTGCCGATGGCCGCCCTGGGCGCGGCGGTGCCCTACCTGGGCCGGATCGGCGTGCGGGGAGTGGGATGGGCGCCCGCCTTCGTCGTCCTCTTCCTGTACGCCCTCCTGCCCATCGCGGGCAATACCTTCGCGGCCCTGGGGGCCGTCGCGCCGGAAGCCCTGGACGCGGCCCGGGGCATGGGGATGAGCCGTCGCCAGGCCTTCCTGCGGGTCCAGGCGCCCCTGGCCCTCCCGGTCATCCTGGCGGGGGTCCGCACCGCCTTCACGGCCAATATGGGAAACGCGATCCTGGCCGCCCTGGTGGGCGGGGGGGGCCTCGGGACCCTGGTCTTCCTGGGGCTGGCCCAGGCGGCCCCGGACCTGATCCTCCTGGGCGCCCTGTCCACATCGACCCTGGCCCTGGCGGCGGACCGGGCCCTGGCCCTGGCCTTCCGGCTTGCGGTATCCCGGGGCCTGCGATCGGAGGCTCCGTGATCCGGTTCCGGAATATCGTAAAATCCTACGGATCCGCCCGGGCCGTGGACGGGGCGGACCTCGAGATCGCCCCGGGGGAGCTCTGCGTCCTCATCGGACCTTCGGGCTGCGGCAAATCCACCCTCCTCCGGACCGCGAACCGGATGGTGGAACCCGACTCCGGCGAGGTGTTCGTGGACGGCCGGCCCGTACGGGAACATCCGCCCGAGGAACTGCGCAGGGGGATCGGCTACGTCATCCAGTCGGTGGGCTTGTTTCCCCACATGACCGTGGGGGACAACGTGGCCGTGGTGCCCCGCCTCCTGGGCATAGACAAGGGCGAGATCGCCGGCCGGGTCGACCGGATGCTCGAGCTGGTGGGCCTTTCTCCCGAGTGGTCCAGCCGCTGGCCCCGGGAACTGTCCGGCGGGGAGGCCCAGCGGGTCGGGGTGGCCCGGGCCCTGGCCGCGGATCCACCCATCCTGCTCATGGACGAGCCCTTCGGTTCCGTGGACCCCCTGACCCGGGTCCGGCTCCAGCGGGAGTTCCTGGCCATCCAGCGCCGGCTCCACAAGACCGTGCTCTTCGTGACCCACGATGTCGAGGAGGCCATCCGCCTGGCGGACCGCATCGCCGTCATGCGTTCGGGACGGATCCTCCGGCATGCCACCCCCGAGGAGTTCGTCGCAACCGACGCGGAAGACTTCGTGGGAGAATTCCTGGGCCTGGAGTACGGGGTGGAGATCCTATCGCGCCGTCGCGTCCGGGAAGTCCTGCGGCCCGCTGCGGAGATCGGCTCCGATCCCGGCGCGCCGTCCATCCGCGCCGAGGCGAGCCTCAAGGAGGCCCTGGGACTCATGGCCGCCCGGAGGGTCGAATGCCTTTCCGTCACCGACGGGGAAGGCCGCCGGGCCGGGAGCCTCCGCATGGAGGATGTCCTGGGGACCTGGAAGGCCTGCCCGTGAACGATGCCTCCGGAAATCCCGCGGCCGCCCAGGCCGACTCCCGGCGCCTCCGGGCTCCGGGCTGGGTCTTTCCGGCCCTGCTCCTGGCCGTCCTGATCCTCTCGGTCCTCCGTTTCGACCTAATCGAGTCCCTCCTGGGAATCCGAGCCCGGGGACTATTGGTTTCCCGGATCCCCCTCTGGGAACTGGCCCTCCAGCACCTGGGCCTGGTGGCCGCCTCCAGCGCCGCGGCGGTGCCGATAGCCCTGGGCCTGGGGATCGCTGCGGTCCGGTTTTCGGAATCCGGTCTCCGGGCCCTGCTGGTCGCGGCGGGCTCCGCGGCTCAGACCTTTCCGTCCGCGGCCGTCCTGGCCCTGTCGGTCCCCCTGGCGGGCTTCGGCTTCGCCCCGACCTTCCTGGCCCTGAGTCTGTACGGGATGCTGCCGGTCCTGCACAATACGATCGCGGGATTGGAAGGCGTCCCGGAGGCGGCGGTGGACGCCGCCCGGGGCATGGGCATGCGGCCCCGCCAGGTCCTGATCCGGGTCCAACTCCCCCTGGCCCTTCCCGTGATCCTGGCGGGGGTGCGCACCAGCGTGGTGATCAACACGGCGGCGGCCACCCTGGGGGCCGCCATGGGTGCCGGGGGCCTGGGGCTCCCCATCATCAGCGGGATCCGGAGCTTCGATCCCGCCCTCATCCTGCGGGGAGCCGTACCCTCCGCCCTGCTGGCCCTGTTCGCGGACGCGTCCCTCCGCCGCCTGGAAGACCGGGCGCGGCGGGCCGCGGGAGGGAAACCGGACGGTCGGGGAGCCTGAGCCGGGCCCTGGCGGAGAATCCCGAACCCCGCGCGCGATCTGCTCAAAGCATCCCCGAAGCTCCCGTCTTCCCCGCCCCCAGCACCGCCCGACGCAGGAGCTTCGGGTAGGTCTTGAAGGCGAACCCTTCGTGGATGCGCTCGGAGAGCTTGTGGGCGTCCTTGCCCACGGGACCCAGGTTGAGGACGGGAACCTCCAGGCGATCCAGGGCCTCCAGGGGTAGTTCGTAGAGCGGACCATACCCGGGGACGTTTTCCGTAAAGGCCGCGAGGTCGGCCTTCCCGCAGGGTGCGGCCAGGTAGCTCAGGTCCGAGATGCCCTCGTAGTAGGGCCGGATCGAGAGGGGCGATCCTAGGGACGCGGCGAAGGATCGCAGGTCACGGGCCAGGGCGAGCATGGCCCGATCGCCTACGGACCGGCCGTCGTTCCCGCGGTGGGGGTACCAGGGCATGAGGTACCCGATGACCACGAGGGGGCCCTTCTCCCCCGCCAGGGTGACGCAGGCGTCCACCCGGGCCAGGGCCCGGTCCCGGGCGTCCGAGCCGGGCGGCAGGGCGTTCCCGGCGGCCTCGACCGCGGCTTCCCAGTCCGGTCCCGC
Organism: Spirochaetota bacterium; assembly: GCA_022703505.1. Taxonomy (GTDB): domain Bacteria; phylum Spirochaetota; class Spirochaetia; order Treponematales; family UBA12059; genus JAAYUR01. The sequence goes on from JAKLDN010000006.1 coordinate 121,954, forward strand.
GGCGGCCCGGGCCCGGCCTTCCAGTTCGGCGTACGTGAGCACCCGGGGCTCCAGATCCAAAGCGGCGGGCCGGGGCTTGCCCATCCGGGAAAAGCGGCGGGCGTTCTTCCGGGTCCGGGCGATCGAAAGGCGCAGGGCCGTTCCCGCGATGCGGCGCATCTCCTCCAACAGCCGTCCCGGCAGGGTTTCCGCGGTGAAGTAGCTGTAGTACGAGGCCGAGCGCTCGGGCACGGAGCAGGAATACTCGTGCCGGAAGTCCCGGTGCTTCATGCAGGCCCAGGGGGTCAGGGCCTCCCTTCCCCCGCGGTCGGCCCGGGCGGGATCGCCCTCGATCAGAAGGTTGATCTGGGATGTGAGGAGGGCGGCGGACAGGCCCTCGTAGTACTCCCCCAGGTGGGCTTCCCGGCCGACGCAGAAGAAGAAGGGATTGATCTTGCCCGCGGAACCCGTGCAGACCGCGGCCAGGTCCGAAAGTCGGTCCCCGGTCCCGATGGAAGGCTCCGTGTTGATGCAGGCCAAGAAACGAAGGCCCCCGTCCTGCAGGCGCGCCAGGTGCCGGACCGCCCCCAGCATGCCCCGGGAGGAGTCCTCCTCGTCCGGGACGAAGAGGAGAGCCAGGTTGGTTTCCAGGGCCGCGTGTTCCTCCGCGAAGTCCTCCAGCAGGGCCGTCGCGACGGCCGCCCCGCACTTCATGTCCGCGACGCCCCGCCCGAAGAGCCACTCCCCGGACTCCAGGTCCCGCCGGGCGGAGGGGGACAGGGGCATCCCGCCGATCCGGGTGCCGTAGCCCTCGGGGTCGAAGGCGTACGGAGCCAGGGGGCCGCAGACCTTGACCCCGACCACGTCGATGTGTCCCGTGAGGATCACCGTATCCCGCAGGCCCGGCCGGGGCCGGAGCAGGGCGAAGAGGAAGGACCGTCCCAGGGGATCCCCCTCGCAGGGCAGGAGGGCCAGGTCCTCGGGATGGTCCCGGAACCAGGAAAGCATGGTCAGGCGGTCCCGAAGGTAACGGACCGCGGCGTCCTCGGTCCGGGGGTCCGGGGAGACGGAGGGTATGGCGACGAGGTCCAGCAACAGTCTACGGATGCTTTCGGGGCTATGGGGCATGGCGAGAACTCCTGGTCGCGGCTGCCCGCCGCGGCTCCAGGATGGCGTCCCCGGCGGAGTCCCGTCAAGGAAGGCGCCGGCGGTTCCCCGAGCGACTCCCGGCGCCCCCGGAAGCGCGGCGGCGATCCGGACCCTCGGGCGACTTCCGAATATTCTACGCTCGGCAATGTATTTTTATTGTTCTGCGATATCTTCTTATTGTTTTGCGATATGTGGATCATGGCTGCCCGGAAGGCATGCCCGCACGCGTGGATTCTCCCGGGTATAAACTATCCCATGATTCGACAGGAAGGGAACCGGTATGAACAGAGTTTGGATGATCGCCGTCTGTATCGCGATCGGGGCGGGCGGGCTTTCTGCCCAGCCCGCATGGCAGAAGCATATGGGGGAAGAGCCGGTATCGGAATTCTCCCTTTCCGGTCCGTACGCCAAGGCGGAACTCGGGGCGATCCGGACGGAGCTCGGGGATCGGGAGTTCGGGGAGCTGACCCTGGCCCGGCTGGAGCCCTACTGGACTCGGATGAACCTGGCCCTGAGCAAGGACCAGTACCTTGAGCGTGTCTCGAAGATGTCCATGATCCTTCCGGGAACCGGGCAGTTCGAGAACGGCGACACGTCGAAGGGGGTCGGATTCCTGTCCCTCCATATCGCCGTGGTGACCGGTACCCTGGCCGGTTTCTACTTCCTGCTCCCCGCCGACCTGAGGTTCGATCGGCTCGATTACTTCAAGACCTCGTTCAAGGACATCAACGACACGTGGGAGGCGCACAGCCTGAACGACTATCTCCCGTCGATCGGGATGATGCTGGCGGGAACCCTTGTCGATCTGGGCGTACGGTTCTGGGCCTCCGGCGACGCGTATGCCGGAGCCCGGGCCGCCGTGGATTCCGGCCGGGCCGAGCTGAAACCCGTGGTCGGCCCCGGATTTCTGGGAGTCGGAATGTCCTACTGATCGTTCCGCGACGCCGCCCCCGCCGGGCGGAGTGTCCAAAAAGCCAACTGGGCTTTTAGGACAGCCCGTCCGGTACCCGCGCTTGTGCCGGAAGAAATAAACCCGGAAATCCGGGCAATCCGGTCCCCGCATCCACTATAGTTGTTTCCATGCGTCCGCCCGCCGATCCCCTGCGGGGCCCTCGGCGGCCGGCAGGGGGCGCGGCCGAGCGCCCCTGCGGACCGCCGTCCGTCTTCACGCTCCTCCCCGCCCGCCGAAATTCCGGGAAAAAAATATATCAACATCTATATTTTGCTTTACATATATTGAATACCTCATATATCATGTCGAAAACCGCCCCGGTCCCGGGGACGGCCGGTACGGAGGGCTTTCCATGCGAACAGTGAAACAACGGATCCTGTCCTTCCTCGGGCTCTGGGGCGTCTGGCTCCTCCTCACGGCCCCCTGGAATTCCGAGGAGGCCGCGGCCGGGGCCGTCGTCGCCCTCTTGGTCGCGGCGCTCCCCTTCTCCGCCGCCTCCCCCCTCGGGGACCTGAGGCTGGGCCCCCGGGCCCTGGCGACCCTGGTCGCCTATTTCTTCGTCTTCGCCAAGGCCCTGGTCCTGTCCAACCTGGACGTCGCCTTCCGGGTCCTCCACCCCCGGCTCCCCATCGCCCCGGGGATCGTGAAGGTGAAGACCCGGCTCAAGACCCCCCTCGGCCGTCTCCTGCTGGCCAACTCCATCACCCTGACCCCCGGGACGATCACGGTGGAGATGCGGGGTGAGGATATCTACGTCCACTGGATCAAGGTGGCGGACTCGGATCCGGAAGGAGCCACCGCCGCCATCGTGGGGGGATTCGAGAAATACCTGGAGGTGATCTGTGGCTGACACCGTCTTCGCGGCGGCTTCCGGGCTCGCCGTCCTGGGCCTCCTCCTCTCCGCCGTCCGCTTCGCCCGGGGGCCCTGGGCGATCGACCGGACCGTGGCCCTGGACGTGATGACCATCATCGCCACGTCCTTGATCGTCGCCTTCGCCGTTTTCTCCGGAAGGAGGATCTACGTGGACGTGGGGATGGTCTACGGACTCGTGGGATTCGCGGGGGTCGTGGCCGTCGCCCGGTACCTGGAAGGGGGGCTCTGAGATGAACGAGACCATCGGGGCTTTCGTGAGCCTTGCCGGCTCCCTCTTCTTCCTCCTTTCGGCCATCGGCCTCCTGCGGATGCCCGACGCCTTCAACCGGATGCAGGCGGGCACCAAGGCGACCACCCTGGGTTCCATCCTCTTCCTCCTGGGCGTCGGCATCATGAAGCCGGACTGGCTGGGAAGAATGATCATCCTGATCGTGTTCATCGTCCTCACGAACCCGGTCAGCTCCAACGCCCTGGCCCGGGCGGCCCACGCCCATCGGAAGCGGATCGGAGCCCGGCTGGAACCGGACGCCCTCGCGGCCGCGGACGAGGGGAAGGAGGCCGGACATGCTGGTTGACGCCGCCATCCTGGTTTCCGGCTTCGTCATGATCGCCGCGGGGATCGGGGCCGTCCTGGCCCGGAGCCTCCTGGTATCCATCCTCCTGTCCGGAGGGGTGAGCCTCGTGGCCAGCCTCGTGTTCCTCCTCATGGGGGCCCCGGACGTCGCCATGACCGAGGCCGCCATCGGGTCCGGGCTGACCACCGTGGTCTACCTCTACGCGATGGCCCGGGCCCGACAGCCCGACGAGGAGGACGCGGATCCCCTCGGGGATGCCGTGAAGGGAGGCCGTCGATGATGCGCCGTGTCCTGGTGTTCCTGGCCGTCGCCGGTCTGGCCGCGGCCCTCCTGCCCCTGGCCTTGGGGACGGGGGTCCCCGAGGCCCCCGGCGCCCTGGCGACCGCCTACCTGGAGGACGCGCCTGGGGACTTCGGGGCCGCCAACGTCGTGACGGCCATCGTGGTGAGCTACCGGGGCTTCGACACCCTGGGCGAGGTGGCGGTCCTCTTCGCGGCCACCGCCGGGGTGGGCGCCCTCCTCACCCGGAAGCGCCTGGGCATCGGGGACGCGGAGCCCGCGGACAAACCCGCGGCCACGGAGATCCTGGTCACCGCCACGGGGCTCCTCACGGGCCTCCTGGTGATGTTCGGGGTCTACATATTCCTGCACGGCCACCTCACTCCCGGCGGCGGGTTCCAGGGCGGCGTGGTGATCGCCACGGCCCTTCTGCTCGGACTCCTGGCCCGGCCGGAATCCAAACTCTCCCACGGGATCCTGTCGGCGGTGGAGTCCCTGTCCGGAGCCGCCTACGTGGGCATGGGCCTGGCGGGCGCCTTCCTGGCCTGGGGTTTCCTGGACCCCCGGGTCCTGCCCCTGGGCCGGATCGGATCCCTGGTCAGCGCCGGATCCATCCCGGTCATCTACTCCCTGATCGGCCTCAAGGTCGGCGCCGAGCTCTCCGGAATCCTCGACGCCTTGAAAGGAGACCGCGAATGAGCATCCTGGAATTCGTCTCCCGGATCAACCCCGTGGCGGCCTCCGGGGCCGTCCTGGTGCTGGTGGGCGTCTGGGGCGTCCTGGCCCGGCCGAACCTCTTCAAGATCGCCATCGCGACCTCCGTGCTGGAGACCGGCGTGAACCTGGTCATCCTCTCAACCGGCTACATCCGGGGCCGCACGGCGCCCATCCTGGACAGCGCAGCGGACGCCTCGACGGCCGCGGCCCGGATGACGGACCCCGTGCCCCAGGCCCTGGTCCTCACGGCGATCGTCATCGGTCTGGCGGTCACGGCCCTCCAGCTCTCCTACGCCGTGCGGCTCCGGGCCGCCGGGGGGGGCTCCTCCATCGAATCCTACGGAGACGAGAAATGGTGAACCCCCTCTGGCTCTTCGCCCTGTCCCTGGGGGCGGCCTTCCTCCTGCCCCTGGTGGACCGCCTGGGGCGCAGGATCGCCCTGGCCCTGGTCCACGGGGTGACAGCCGCCTGGCTGGCGGCCGGCATCTTCTGGCTATCGATCCTCCTGTCCGGCGGCGAGGCCATGGACTTCGGGACCGCCGGGTTCATGGCTCCCCTGGCCATCGTGCTCCGGGTGGGCCTTGCCGAGGCGGCCGGGGTGACGGCGGTCGCCCTGACGGGCCTCCTGGCCGCCTCCTCCCTGACCCGGTCCCTCCGGGACGCCCCACTGGGGGGATCCATGGCCCTCCTCATGGTCCTCATGGGGCTCTCCGGGATCGTCCTCACCCGGGACCTCTTCAACCTCTTCGTGTTCCTGGAGATCTCCGCGATCGGGACCTACGGGTTCCTCGGGTTCGACGACCGGAAGCCGGCGCTTCGCGCGGCCTTCAAGTACATGATCGCCGGGGGACTGGCGAGCTCCCTGTACCTGATCGGGGTGATCTACGTGTACCGCCTCGCGGACACCCTGAACCTGGACATCGCCGCCTCGGGCACGGCCCTCTCGGGCCCCGCAGGGACCGCCGCGGTCTTCTTCCTCCTGGCCGCCCTCCTGGTGGAGCTCAAGCCCTTCCCGGCCAACGGTTGGGCGGTGGACGCCTACGAGACCGCCCATCCCGGGGTTTCCGCGATCCTCTCCGGTGCCTCCGCCACGGCCCTCCTCCTGGCCCTCTGGAAGATCCTTCCCCTCCTGGGCCCCGCCCACCTGTCCCTGGTGGCCGCGAGCGGACTGGCCACCTTCGCGGCGGGCAACCTCGTGGGAGCCCGGCAGGACCGGCCCCTCCGTATGCTGGGCTATTCCTCCGTGGCCCAGGTGGGCCTGGTGGCCGCCGTCGCGGCCCTCGCCCGGCTCTCGGGCCTGGGGGACGGGGGATCGGACTTCGCCGCCATGGTGGCGGGCGGGCTCCTCCTGAATCATCTCCTGGCCAAGACGGGCCTCTTCCTCCTGGCCGGGGCCGTGGAGGACGATCGCGCCCGGGGACCCCTGTCCCCCCTGGCCCTGGCCGCCGCGGGCATCCTTTCGGCGGCCCTGGTGGGACTTCCGCCCTTCCCGGGCTTCTGGGCCAAGTGGCGCCTGGTCCGAGCCCTGGCGGACTCGGGGCGGTGGTGGATCCTGGCCCTGGTCCTGGGAGGGAGCCTGCTGGAGGCTTTCTACGTCTTCCGGTGGCTCGGTGCGCGTACCAAGGGCGAGGCCGGCGAGGCACCCGTCCGGCTCGGGATCCGGGGCGCCGGCCCCGTCCTGGCGGCCCTGCTCCTGGTCGCCGCGGGCACGCTGGGCGGGATCCGGGGACCGGTCCCGGACCTCCTGCTCTGGGCCCCCTGGGCCGCGGCCGCCGTCCTCTTCCTCCTGGACGGAATCCCCGGCCGGCTCAAGGGCATCCTGTCCGCGGCGGCCGCGGCCGCCTTCGGCGCGGCCGTCTGGGGCCGTCTGGACGGCTTGGGGCAGTTCTTCGCGGTGATGCTCCTGGGCGGCGGAGCCCTCTTCTCGATAGCGGCCCTCCGCAAGGGCGGCGCCCGGCGGGGCCTTTACCCCCTCCTGTCCGCCGCCACCCTGGCCCTCGGGGCCATCCTCGCCGCTAGGACCCCGTTGGAGTTCTTCTTCGCCTGGGAGACCATGACGGCCGCCAGCTGGCTCCTGGTCCTGCGGGGCCGGGACGGGCGGAAGCCCGCCCTGTCCTACATCGTCTTCGGCCTGGGCGGTGCCTTCCTCCTCATGGCCGGCCTGGCCGCGGGGGGCTGGGACGGTGGGACCGCGGCCGCGGGCTGGCCGGGCCTCCTGGTCCTGGCGGGCCTCCTGGTGAAGGCCGGGGCCCTGGGGGTCCACGTCTGGCTGCCGGGCTCCTACGCGGAGTCGGACGACGAGTCCTCGGGCTTCCTGTCCGCGGCCCTCTCCAAGGCCCCGGTCTTCGCCCTCTTCGCCCTGGCCCTCTCCCTGGGAGCCGCCCTGCCCGGCGGACCGTGGACTAGTCGGGTCCTGGGTTGGCTGGGCCTGGCCACCGCCCTGGGGGGCGCCCTGTACGCGGTCTACCAGGAGGACATCAAGCGGACCCTGGCCTACTCCTCCCTGGGGCAGATCGGGTACATCCTCCTGGCCTTCGCCGCGATGGACCAGGCGGGGTGGACGACCTCCCTCTACCTGGCCTTGAACCACTTCCTGTACAAGTCCATGCTCTTCCTGGCCGTGGCGGGGGTGATCCAGCGGACCGGCACCCGGAACATGTACGAGATGGGGGGGCTCATCAAGAAGATGCCCGTGAGCTTCCTGTCCGTGCTCATGGCCATCATCGCCCTGTCCGGGGTGCCGCCCCTGTCCGGCTTCGGCGGGAAGTGGCTCCTCTACTCGACCCTGATCGGCAAGGGCTGGTACCTTGAGGCCGCGGTCGCCTTCTTCGCCAGCGGCGTCGCCTTCCTCTACCTCTACCGGCTGATCCACTCCATCTTCCTGGGCCAGCCCAAGCCCTCCCAGTCGGAGGTCCGGGAGGCCCCGGCGGCCCTGGTCCTGCCCCAGCTGCTCCTGATGGCGGTCCTGATGGCGGTCTCGGTCTTCCCCCGCCTGATGCTGGATCCCATCCTGGCCCTGGTGGGAGACCGGTTCCCGACCACCCTGGCCTTCGAAGGGAGCCGCCTGCGCTCGGCCTTGGGGTACTGGGACGGGACCCTGACCATGGTCGTGACGGGCGGGGTCTTCGCCCTCTGCCTGGCCTGGATGCTGGCCAACCTCCACAACCCCCAGTCCGTGAGGCAGTTCAACATCGTTTTCGCGGCGGAGCGCCCCTTGAGGCCCGAGACCACCCACTACGCCTGGCGATTCTTCGAGCCCTACCGGAAGGCCCTGGGCTTCCTGACCCGGGAACGGGCCGAGCGCTTCTGGGACGCCTTCGGCACCGGGGCCGCCTCCGTCGGGGGAGCCCTGCGGCGCCTGTATACCGGAAACGGCCAGACCTACGCCCTCCACGTAGTGCTGTACGTGGCGGTCCTCTATCTCCTCCTGGGGGTCCTGTGATGGAAACCGGAATCCTAGTCCGCGTCGGGTACGCCCTGGTCTCCCTGTTCGTCATCACGAACTACGGCCTCCTCTTGATCGGGTCGATGGCCCGGATCAGCGCCAAGGTCCAGGGGCGCGTGGGCCAGCCCGTGTGGCAGCCCTACATCGACATCGTGAAGAGCACGGCCAAGCGGAACTCCATCGGCCACGGGGTGATGTTCTACCTGGGTCCCGTCTTCCGCCTGGCCGGGGGGGTGGGCACGTACATGTTCATCCCCGCGGTCTACGGCTCGGTCCTCTTCCGGAACTTCTCGGACTCCGGGGACCTGCTCCTCGTGATGTACTTCATCTTCTTCGGCCAGCTGGGCATGGCCCTGGGGGCCAGCGAGGGGGGACATCCCTACTCCGCCATCGGCGTGAGCCGGGGGCTGGCCCAGATGACCGCCTTCGAGGTGCCCTTCGCCCTGTCCGTGATCGCCGTGGCGATCCAGTACCGGACCCTGGACATCACGGCCATCGTGGCCGCCCAGCAGGGGGGCTTCTGGAACTGGACGGTCGCGACGAACCCCCTGGCGGTAGCCGCCGCCCTGATCGCCTTCCTGGGCATGTCCATGCACAACCCCTTCAGCATCGTCATCGCCCCCCAGGAGATCCCCATCGGCCCGCCCACGGAGTACCAGAGCAACCTCCTGGGGATGCTCCAGACGAACCGGGCCATCTTCAACGGGGCCAAGCTCGTCCTGTACATGAACCTCTACTTCGGGGGCGCGACGGACGTCGTGACCATGGTGGTGAAGACCTTCCTCATCTACTTCATCAACGTGTTCGTCGGACAGGCCTTCCCCCGGTTCCGGGTCGACCAGTCGATCCGGTTCTTCCTGGGCGTGCCCACCCTGATCGGCATTGCCTCGGTCATCATCGCGGCGATATAGGAGGCCGACCGTGTCCGACAAGAAAGGCAAGCCGGTTCCCCTGGCCAACGAGGGCCTGCCCCCCGGAGAGCGGGGGCTGTTCTGCGACGCGCCCCCCCGGGAGTACGCCCCGGCCGCGAAGATCGTGGAGGATTTCTGGAACTGGGCCCGGTCCCAGAGCCTGTGGATCCTGGGCTTCGGAACGGGCTGCGGGGCCATCGAACTGCGCCCCCTCATGACAAGCCGCTACGACATGTACCGGTTCGGCATCCAGCCCCGGCCGACGCCGCGGCAGTCCTCGGTCTTCGTGATCGGAGGCTACGCCTCCGTGAAGACCCTGAAGCGCATCGTCCGCAGCTACGAGCAGATGATGGGCCCGAAGTTCGTCGTGGCCCTGGGATCCTGCACCATCAACGGCGGGATGTACTGGGACAGCTATAACACCATCAAGCGGATCGACCAGTACATCCCCGTGGACGTCTACATCGCGGGCTGCATGCCCCGGCCCGAGGCCCTGCTGGCGGGCTTCCAGGAGCTCAAGCGGATCATCCGCGCCGGGAAGGCGGAGGGACAGAACCTCTACGCCCGTGACTTCGAGCGGTACAAGGCCAACCAGAAGCGGGTCATCAAGGACTGGAACATGCCGGACTACAACTGGTAGGGGGGAAGGATGCGTGAACTGGCGGATATGCTTTCCGGCCGCTACGGCGCCCGGGAATGGCACGACCAGCGGAAGGACCTCTCCTCCGTGACCGTGGACGCCTCGAAGCTTCGGGACGTCCTCACCTGGCTCCGGGACGAGGCGGGCTACGCCCACCTGGCCTTCGCGACCGCGGTGGACGAGATCGAGCGGAAGGTCTTCCGGCTGACCTACACGGTGCACAATTACGGCACGGCCCACGGGATCCTGGTCCACTGCGAGATCGACCGGGACCGGCCCGTGATGGAATCCATCCATCGGCTCTGGGGGCAAGCCTGGACCTACCAGCGGGAGATGAGGGAGTGGTACGGGATCGACTTCCCCGGCAGCCCCCGGGTGGACGAGGAGTTCGTCCTGGAAGGCTGGGAGGGGCCGCCCATGATGCGGAGGGACTTCGATTCCCTGGCCTACAGCGACGCCACCTACGCGGAGCGGCCCGGCCGCGAGACCCGGGACCCCGCGGCGTACATGAAGGAAAAGCTCTACCCGGAGGCCGACGCATGAGCCGCCCCAAGACGCCCTACGTGGCCCCCGAGGAGCGGGCCGTCCCGGACCTGGATTCCGGCAAGTACCTGGTGATGTGGCAGGGTCCGAACCACCCGGGTATCACGGGGAACATGTCCCTGCGCCTGGTGATCGAGGGCGACTCGGTGGTGGACTGCGAGACCCACGTGGGCTACCTCCACCGAGGCTTCGAGAAGCTCATGGAGCGGCGGCTGTGGATGCAGAACTTCCCCCTGGTCTGCCGCATCGCCGTGCCGGAGCCGGACTTCAACGAGTACTGCTACGCCGCCGCCCTGGAGGAGCTCGCGGGGATCGAAGTCCCGGACAAGGCGGTCTGGCTCCGGACCCTCTCCCTGGAGATGATCCGCCTGGCCAGCTTCCTCATGTGGATCGGCGGCCAGGCCGGGGCCTTCGGTCACGGGACCATCGCCCAGTGGAGCGTCACGATGCGGGACTACGTCCTGGACCTCTTCGAGGAGCTCTCGGGAGGTCGCATCTACCACATGTACATCATCCCCGGCGGGGTCCGGGCGGACGTCCCGCCGGGCTTCCTCCGGCACGTGCTGGAGACCATGACCGTCGTCGAGCAGAACCTCAAGGACATCGAGCTCGTGATGTTCCACAACGCGGTGATGAAGATGCGGGCCGTCGGCCTGGGGTACATCCCCCCGGACTGGGTGGACCGCTACGGCATCACGGGCCCGAACGCCCGGGCCGCGGGCTTCAAGCGGGACCTCCGGAAGGACCGGGGCTACCTGGCCTACCCCCGCCTCTCCTTTGAGCCCGTGGTCGGGGCGGAGTCGGACGCCTTCGAACGGGCCCGGCTCCGGCTGGCCGAGATGTTCCAGGGGATCGACCTGATCCGCCAGATCGTGGACTTCCTGCCCTCGGAAGGCCCCTTCCGGGAGCGGCTGCCCAACCCCCTGCACTGGAAGATCCCCGCGGGGGAGACCTACGTGGCCGCGGAGTGCACCCGGGGTGAGTACGGCTTCTACGTGGTGTCCGACGGGGGCGACAAGCCCCGCCGGGTCGCGGTCCGGGGCCCCAGCTACACCCACGCGGTTTCCGTCATGGAGCGCCTGGTCCGGGGCGTGAACATCGCCGACGTGGCGGGCCTCATGGTGAGCCTCCACACCTATCCGCCCGAGATCGAGAGGTGAGCCCATGGATATCAAGGACATCATAGCCCCCTTCGCCGTCTGGAAGCGCGCCTTCGAGAAGCCCTTCACGGTCCGCAAGCCCATCGACGAGCGTCCCGGCGCGCCCCGGTACCGGGGCTTCCACATCAACGACGCGGACACGTGCGTGGGCTGCGGCACCTGCGAGAGCATATGCATGAACAAGGCCATCGACCTGGTGCCCGTGGAGGGACGATCGCCCTCCGGCGGGGATTCCGGCCTCCGGCCCCGGGTGGACTACGGCCGCTGCTGCTGGTGCGCCCTCTGCGTGGACATCTGCCCCTCGGGCTCCCTGGGGATGAGCAACGAATACCTGTGGATCGACTCGGATCCGGAGGTCTTCCGCTACGTGCCCGGGGTGGATCCCAAACCCTGGGACGGCGCAGAGCTCGGGTACCGCCGCGCCGAGGGCTACCGGCTCCTGGACATGGAGCGGGTCCCCATGCCGGAACTAAGTCACGCCGAGGGGGTGAAGTCCTTCCTGGAGCTCGTGAAGGGCTATTCCCGGGAGCAAGCCGAGCGGGAGGCGGACCGCTGCGTGGCCTGCGGAGTCTGCGTGGCCTCCTGCCCGGCCCACATGGACATCCCCGGCTACATAAACGCGGTCCGGGGCGGCGACCTTGAGACGGGGCTGCGCCTCCTGTACGAGACCAACCCCTTCCCCGAGGCCTGCGGCCGGATCTGCACCCGGGCCTGCGAGTCCGCCTGCGCGATCGGCTCCGGGGGCGACCCCGTGGCCATCCGCTGGCTCAAGCGCTACATCGCGGACCAGGTGGAACTGGCCGACTACGGCAAGTCCCTTCCCCGGGCGGAGAGCGCCACGGGCCGAAAGGTCGCCGTGGTCGGCGCCGGCCCCGGCGGACTTTCCGCTGCCTACTACCTGGCGCTTTTGGGCCACAAGGTCACGGTCTTCGAGAAGGACGAGGCGCCGGGCGGGATGCTCCGGTACGGGATCCCGGAATACCGCCTGCCCTACCCCGCCCTGGACAAGGACGTGGACTACATCCGGAGCCTGGGCGTGGAGATCCGCCACGGAGCGACGGTCGGGAAGGATCCGGCCCTGGCGAAGCTCCGGGAGGATTTCGACGCGGTCTACCTCTCCACGGGCCTGCCCTCGGCGTACCGCCTGGACGTGCCCGGGGACGAGCACCCCCGGGTCCTGGACGGGGTGGCCGTCCTGGCAGCCGCCACCCGGGGCGAGGAGCTCGGACTGGGCCGGCGGGTGGCCGTGGTCGGGGGCGGCAACGTGGCTATGGACGCCGCCCGGACCGCCCTGCGCCGGGGCTGCGAGGTGGACATCGTCTACCGCCGCCGCCAGGTCGACATGCCCGCGGACCCCGAGGAGATCCGGGAAGCCAAGGCCGAGGGCGCCCGCCTTATCGAGCGGGCCATCCCCCTGCGGGTGGAGGACTCCGGGGACGGAGGGGCCCGCTTCGTGTGGAACGAGGCCGAGATGGTCCAGAAGGAGCCGGGCAAGCGCCCCGTGCCGGAACCCATCCCCGGGGCGGTCGTCACCGAGCGCTACGACTCCATCATCGCGGCCATCGGCCAGGGCCCCGAACTGTCGTACATCACGGAGGCGGACGGCGTGGAGGTCCGCCGCATGAAGCCCGTCACGGACCGGACCGGCCGGACGAGCGTCCCGACGGTCTTCGCGGGCGGCGACCTGGTGAACGAAAAGAAGGACGCCATCTCCGCCATCGCGGACGGCCACCGCGCGGCCCGGGCCATCGACCGCATCCTGGGCGGGAGGGGGGACTGACATGGGATACGCCACGTTCGGGGAGGTTCTCGAGTTCGCCATCGGCCGGGAGAACGCGGCCGTGGACTTCTACCGGGAGCTGTCCGGCATCGCGGCCTTCGCGGCCCAGAAGTCCACCCTGGCGGAGTTCATCGCCATGGAGAGAGGCCACGCGGCCATGCTGGAGGCGATGAAGGCCCGCGGGACGGTCAAGCTCTCCGCCTCCACGGCGGTGGACCTGGGCGCGGCGCGGCGAGTCGAGGCGACGGACCGCCCCCCCGCGGGCATGACCTTCCAGGACATCCTGACCGCGGCGGCTTCCAAGGAGGCCCGGAGCTTCGAACTCTACGGCCGGCTGGCCCGGGAGGCCGGGGATCCCGGGATCCGGGAGACCTTCGAACGCCTGGCCGGGGAGGAATCCCGTCATCGGGCCTACTTCCAGGACCTCTACGAGCGGGAGGTCGCCCGGGACAACTGAGGGGGAAGTCCGGCCCTCAGGCAGCCCCGGCCGCCAATCCCACGCGCACCGCCGCCTCGGTACGGGACGCCAGACCCCTCCGGTCCTCCCCGGCCTCGGGAAGGATCGCAGGAAGCCAGGCCACCCGGGCCTCTATGCGGGGGAGGCAGAGGACCCGGAAAACGTGCAGCGGCAGGGGGGTCCAGTCCACCCAGTGCACGGACCGGGGCGCGGACGGCCAGGGAACCGGGGTCTCGTAGGTCAGGGCGAAGGGCTGGACTGGCACCCCGGTATCCAGGGCCGCCTGGAAGAATGCGGGCTTGAAGGGCAGACAGCCGGGTCCGAAGGTCGTTGTCCCTTCCGGAAACACCCCCACCGGGCAGCCCGCCCGCAGCCGCTCCGCCGCCGCCTTCACGGCGCCCGGTAGGGAAGCGGCGTAGCCTCGGGGAAGCAGGATGGTTCCCATGACCCGGAGGAAGGAATCCACCAGGCGGCTGTCCCGGGAATAGGCCGTGTAGGCCGCCCCGGTTTCGGCTACCACGACCAGGCTGTCCAGCCAGGAAATATGGTTGCCCGCGGCCAGGAACGTGCCCTCGGAGGGTCTCCCCCGACGGACCCGAATCACCCCCAGCAGGGACGAGAGATACCGGGCGCCCCGCATCCTGAGGAGCCGCATCCTCTTGTCCCGCGTCCCGGGGTCCGCGGCCGCCTCCACCGAAGCCGCGAAGACCCAAAGTCCGGCCAGGAAGACGGCTCCGGAGGCAAGGCGGAGCAGGCCCCGGAGGCAGGCCGCAGGCCCGGGGGAAACCGTGGACCTGCGCCCCGGCGATTCGGGCCAGGGCGGGCCGAAGCGGCGGCGGCCGGGAGGAGACGCGGGGGGCGTCATTCCCCGGCCCGGGCCAGGATGGCGTCCCGGGCGGCCCGCTGGTCCTCCCGGCTGACCGGGTACAGCCAGGCGAAGGCCGTCGCGCAGGCGAGCAGGACCGCGGGGGCCAGCCCCATGAAGAGCCGTATCGCCCGGATTGCGGACTGGGGCTGTTCCGGGAAGGGTACGGCGGCGGTCGGCGTGACGTACCCCCCGGCTTCCAGGGCACGGGCCATGAGCCAGAGGGCGGCACCGGTACCCAGTTTCTGGAAGAAGGAGGCGAAGGCGTAGTAGGAGCCTTCCCGGTTCCGGCCCGAGGCCGCGGTATCCAGTTCGATGACATCCGGGATCATGGCCCACGGAAGGACGTAGGCCGTGGCGATCCCCAGGCCGATCAGGACGGCCAGCGCGTATGCCGGGACCAGCTGGCCGGGGGCCAGGAGGCTGATGGCCCCCTGTACCGCCGCCCAGGCCGCGCAGCCCGCCATGAAGGCCCGCCGCTTGTCCCAGCGCCGTGCGGCGGCTACGACCAGGGGTATGAACGCGATGGCCGAAACTTCCGCTGCCAGGACCAGGTAGTTGGAGTGGGCGGGGGCCCGGAGGTAGTAGCTGACGAAGTATACCAGGGCGGAGGAGATGACCGCGGTGGTGGTCCAGGAGAACAGGTAGAGCCCCATCACCTGCCGGAACGGCCGGTTGGCCAGCACGGCCCGGGTCGATTCCGCCAGAGCTTCCAGGAAACCCGGGCGCATCCTTCCCGAACCGGGGGTTTCACAGGCGCCCTCCTCGTCGAAGCCTTCCGCGGCCTTGTAGGCGAACCATGGGGGGATCATGCAGAAGAGACCCAGGCCGATCCCCGCCAGGGCGAACCGGGCACGCGCGTCCTCGATCCGGCCCGAGAGCACGGTCATCAGGATGACGGCGGCCAGGGTGCCCGCGATGGAGAACACCATCCGGTAGCCGTTCAGGGAGCTCCGTTCGTCGTAGTCCCGGGCCAGGACGGGGGTCAGGGCATTGAAGCTGACATGGAACATTGTGAAGCAGGTATCGAAGACCAGGAAGACGATGGCATACCAGACGGCGGCGCCGAGGGGCCGGAAGGGAGGCACGATCCAAAGAAGGCAGAAGGTGAGACCCAGGGGAACGGACGCCGCAAGCATGGGCACCCTCCGGCGACCGCCCCGGGATCGGAAGCGATCCGACAGGGCGCCCAGGACCGGATCGTTGACCGCGTCCCAGAGCTTGACTACCAGGATGGACCAGGCCGCCATGCCCGGAGGTATTCGGGCCACGTCGGTCAAGAAGTAGAGCTGGAAGAATCCCAGGATCGTCAGGGGGACCGCGGCGGTAAGGTCTCCCAGACTGAACATCCATTTTCGGGTGCCCGACAAGGTGATCGTCATGGAAGAGGATTATAGGGGCGGTTTCCGGGGCAAGCAAGAAGAACATGTCGACATCGGATGTCATGTTACGTATCAGCTCTCGTCCACCCTTCATTCCATCCCTATCCGGGTCATGCCTTAAGCAGCCGCCGGTCCGGATACCGGGGCCGGGAGCAACCCCGCCGTCCCGTACGGGCGGTTTGACAGAGCCGCCGATCCGGTCCAGAATCTCCCTATGCGCGCCCTGGCCTGCATCCTCCTGTCTCTGGCCTGTCTAACCGCGGCCGCGGATCCGCCCCTTCGGCTGGCGCTGGAGGCCGGGGCGGACGGCCTCCGGACTGCCCAGGACTGGCAGGCCGCCGCCCGGGAGTACCTGTCCCGTACCGGCGTCCCCCTGGAGCCTCTCCTGGTGTCGTCGTCCGAGGAGATGCTCCGAGCCCTGGACTCCCGGGAGGCGGAAGCGGCGGTCCTGGACGCCGCCGCCTTCCTGAGAAACCGGGACCGGCTGCGGATTCTCGGGGTCGCCGCGGAGTACGGGTCCCCCTATGAGAGGTTCCTCCTGGTGGCCAGCGCCGAGTCGGTCATCCACCGGCCCGAGGACCTGCCCCGGGCCCGGCTGGTCCTCGCCGGAACTCCCGGAACCCTCCCCTGGGACCTGCCCCTGGCCTGGGCCCGGCGCTACCGTGGTCCGGATGCCGGAGCCGCGGATCCGCGGCCGGAGACGGGCTACGAGGGAGTCCTGCGAAACGTCGCACTGGGCCAGGCGGACGCGGGCTTCCTGCCCGGAGGCTTCCTCGAGAGAAGGAAGACCAGCGCGTTGGCCGACCGGATCCGGATCGTGGCGGCGATCCCGCCCTGCCCGCTTGCGCTTCTGGTAGCCCGTCGTGACCTAGCCGGGGATCGGGCGGCCCTCGCGGAGGGTCTCCTGGGGCTCTCGGCGGGTACCCTGGAGCTCCGGACCCCGCCCGCGGACCTGGAGGCCGTCCTTTCCGGATTGGAGGAGGCTCTCCGTGCCCCTCGGCCATAAGCTCGTCCTGTTCGCCCTGGCCCTTCTGGCGCTCCTGTCGGCCCAGTGGGGGGCCTCCATCGCGCGGGAACGGAGCCTTCTCATGGAGGAGGCCCAGGAACGGGCGGCGGTCCTGGTCCGGAACATGGCCGAGCTGGCTCGGGAACCCATCGCCTCGGGCCGCCTGGGGTCCCTGGATCGCCAGATTCGGTCCTTCCTGGGGGAGCGGGACGTCACCTACGCCCGGATCCTGGACCACCGGTCCCGGGTCCTCGCGGCCTCCGAGGACCGGCTGGTCGGATGGTCGATCTCGGGCCCTCCCGAACCGGAGGGGTTCCTGCGGTGGACCGACGTCGGGCTGGTAGCCCGTGCGCCCATCCGAATTCCCGGTCAGGGGGACGGATACGTGGAGCTGGGGATGGACCGGGGGCCCCTGGATGCAAAGATCCGGAGGAGCCTGGGCATCCTGGCCCGTTTCCTGGCCGCGGAACTCGCCCTTTTCCTGGCCTTCATGATCCTCCTGTACCGACAGCTCTTCGAGCCCGTGCGGGCCTTGGTAGCCCGGCTGGGACAAGCGAGACCGGAGGCGGGGTACGAGCCGATCGACCTGCCCCGGCGGGCCGCCCCGGAGATCGCCCGCATCGCCCGGGCGGTGGACGAGCTCCGGATGCGGGCCGCGGAGTACCAGGCGGAGCTTGTCGCCGAAGAGCGTCTGGCCACGATCGGCCGGATGGCCGCGGACCTGGCCCACGAGATCCGGAACCCCCTGGAGGCGATCTCCGGAGCCGTGGAAGCCCTGGCGGGGGCCGTCCCCCAGGACAACGAGTTCACCCGGGTGATCCGTGAGGAGGTCCGGAACCTCAACGAATACCTCGCGGGGATCCTGGAGTTCGCACGGAAGGGCGGAAGACGGCCGGAGGCCGCGGACTTGGCGGACCTGATCCGGGAGGCGGCCGCCCTGGCGGCCCCCCGGGCCCGAGAGGCGAGGGTCCTGTTCGACCTGCGTCTGAGCTACTGCCCCTGTGTCGTCTCCCGGTCGGCGGTGAAGCGGGCCGTCCTGAACCTCCTGCTGAACGCCGTAGAAGCCTCCGCGCCGGGACAGGCGGTGGAGGCGGCTACGGAGCGATTCGAGAACTCCGTCGTCCTCCGGGTTCGGGACCGGGGAAGCGGCGTCGCTCCCTCGGACCGGATGCGCCTGTTCGAACCCTATTTCACGACCAAACCCGGCGGCACGGGCCTGGGCCTGGCCCTGGCCCGCCAGACGGTGGAGGAGCACGGCGGTACCCTGACCCTGGAATCGGCGGACGGGGACGGCGGGACACAGGCGATCCTGCGGCTTCCCGCGAGGGAGGAGCGAGAGTGACTACGGTACTTCTGGTGGACGACAAGGAGAACATCCGTACCGTTATGGGGGCGGTCATCCGGAGGGAGGGGTTCGAGGTGCTCACGGCGGCGGACGGCCGGGAAGCCCTGGATCTGGCCCTTGAAAGGACCCCCGACCTGGTGCTCTCGGACGTACGAATGGACGGAATGAGCGGCACGGAGCTCTTCCGGGAGCTCCGGTCCCGGGGCATCTCCGCGCCCTTCGTGTTCATGACAGCCTACGCCTCCGTGCCCGACGCGGTAGACGCGATCCGGGACGGGGCTGTCCACTACCTGACCAAGCCCGTGGACTACGGGGAACTCCTCCGTATCATCCGCCGGGCCGTCCTGCACAAGTCCGGGGAGGCCCAGGCCGAGCGGTCCTCCTCCCGGAGCATTCTAGGATCCGGTCCCGCCGTGCGAAAGCTCCTAGCCCGGATCGAGGCGGTCGCGGCTTCGGAGGCGACGGTCCTGATACGGGGCGAGAACGGTACGGGCAAGGAATTGGCCGCCCGGGCCATCCATTCCCGGAGCCCCCGCCGGAACGGCCCCTTCGTTCCGGTCCACTGCGCGGCCCTGAATCCCAACCTCCTGGAGTCCGAGCTCTTCGGCCACGAGGCGGGAGCCTTCACCGGAGCCCTCCGGCGGAAGGAAGGGTACCTGGAGGCCGCCCGGGGAGGCACCCTCTTCCTGGACGAGGTGTCCGAGATCGGGCCGGAAACCCAGGTCAAGCTGCTCCGGGTCCTCCAGGAACGGGCCTATTCCCGGGTGGGCGGGACGGACCTGGTCCGGGCGGACTTCCGCCTCCTGGCCGCGACCAACCGGAACCTCGAGGCCCTGGTCGCCGCAGGAACCTTCCGGAGCGACCTGTACTATCGGCTCGACGTCGTGCCCCTCTCGGTGCCTCCCCTGCGGGAACGCCGGGAAGACATTCCCGAACTGGTCGAGCACTTCGCAGGGCGGGTGGCCGCCGCGGAGGGCCTCGATCGCCCAGGGACGACGGAGGACTTTCTGGCCGCTCTCAAGGGGTACCTCTGGCCGGGGAACGTACGGGAACTGGAGAATCTGGTCGAACGCCTGGTGGTACTGTACCGGCCGAAGGTCCTGGAAGCCCGCCTCCTCGAGGAGGAGGCACCCGACCGGTTCGGGCCCATGGATCCCGACGCCCGGGAGCGGACGGAGATTCTCGATGCCCTGCGAAGATCCGGGGGAAACAAGAGCGCGGCGGCCCGGTCCCTGGGGATCTCCCGGCGCGCCCTGTACTACAGGATGAGCCGCCTGGGCATCGAGGCGGGGGACGCTCCGGGAAACGACTGAACCCTCGCTGCACACCCGTTGCACACCTTTGTACGCGGCACCGTGAAGACGGCCGATTCCTCCCGGGGCCGGCTTCCCCGATTCCAGCGGGTAGGACGGAGAAGTACCGTCCCTGTCCGGGGGAAACCGCGGCGGAAGCCTGAGAAGACTGCGGTTTCTTGCCGTACCCTGCGGTCCCTTCCTCGGTACTCCCGGAACCGCTTACGGGGGACGGGCTCCGCCGGACCGTGAAACTCCGGCTGACGGGTGCCCGGAATTTGGCACGCCCCTTGCTTTATACATGGCAACCCTTTCTCGAGGAGGCTCTATGTCGCTCAGAAACCGTATCGTGGCACTCGCCCTGGTCCTCATCCTCGCCTCGCCCATGGCGTTCGCCATGGGGGATAAGGAGGGCAAGGAAGCCAAGACCGTCATCGTCTACTCCAGCGTGGACGAGGCGAACGCGAAGAAGATCCTGGACGCCTTCACCGCGGACACGGGCATAACGGCCCAGTTCGTCCACCTTTCTTCCGGCCCTGCACTGGCGCGGCTCAAGGCCGAATCCGCGAATCCCCAGGCGGACGTCTGGATGGGCGCGCCCAGCGAAAACCACATCTCCGCCAAGACCGACGGACTCACCCAGCCGCACAAGGGGGGCAACTTCTCGTCCCTGGCCCCGGAGTTCAAGGATCCCGACGGCTACTGGCGGAGCTTCTACATGAATCCCATGGCGATCGCGGTCAACAAGGACATCCTTGCCCGGATGGGAGCCCCCGTGCCCAAGTCCTGGAACGATCTTCTGAACCCGGCCTACAAAGGCCAGATCCAGATGCCCTCCCCCCAGTCCTCGGGCACCGCGTACAACATCATCGCCTCCCTGGTGAAGCTCATGGGTGAGGACAAGGCCTTCGAGTACCTCAAGAAGCTCGGACCGAACGTCCAGACCTACACCTCCTCGGGCACCGGTCCTTCCAAGGGGGTATCCGTCGGACAGTGCGCGATCGCCCTCCAGTTCACCCCGGCGTTCTTCGAGTTCATCGACCAGGGATTCCCCATGGAGGTGATCTTCCCCTCCGAGGGCGTATGGTTCGAGGCCCCCGGGGTCTCCATCGTCAAGGGCGCCAGGAACCCCAAGACCGCCGAAGCCCTGGTCGAATGGCTTACCAGTCCCAAGGGCCAGGCAGTCTTCACCGAAGCGAAGACGTACTTCTACCCCATCATTCCCGGCGTCAAGCTCGGTGCGGGCATGCCCGCCTTCAAGAGTCTCAAGACCATCGCCGTCGATCCTCTCTGGGCCGCGGCCGAAAAGAAGCGGCTGGTCGATCGCTGGGTCGCCGAGGTCCTTCCCGTCAAGTGATTCCCCCCGGCCGTCCCGGGACCCTCCGGGACGGCCGCCAAGGAGCGTACCCATGACCGACCGAGCGATCGGCGCCTCCCTGGGGGAGATCCGTCGGCTTGTCCGGGATCCCCTGCTGGCCTTCGTCGTCGCCGCCGTCCTCGCGGCTCTGGCGGTGTTCATCCTCTACCCCCTGGCCAGCGTGATCATCGTTTCCCTGCGCCCGGACGGGCGGTGGACCCTGGAGATCTTCCGGCATGTCGTCTCCAATCCCTACCTGCTGCAGGGGTTCCGGAACAGCATCCTGATGGGAGTCCTGACCGCGGTGATCGGCACGGGGATCGGATTCCTCTTCGCCTTCGCGGTCACCCGGGCAGACGTCCCCTTTAAGCGGATCCTCCACGCGGTGGCCATCATCCCCATCGTGTCGCCTCCTTTCATCGGCGCCCTGGCCATCATCATGCTCTTCGGGAACAACGGCTTCATCACCTGGAACCTCCTGCGGATCCGGAACTTCCCCATCTACGGTTTCACGGGACTCATGATCGCCCAGGCGGTCACCTTCTTTCCCGTCGCCTACCTGACCCTCCGGGGAGTCCTGGAATCGATCAATCCCACCCTGGAGGACGCGGCCCTGGACCTGGGGGGATCCCGGTTCCGGGTCTTCCGCCGGGTTACACTGCCCCTGGCCATGCCGGGCATAGCCAGCTCCATGCTGGTGCTGTTCATCGAGACCCTGGCGGACTTCGGGAATCCCCTTATCCTGGCGGGAAGCCGTTTCCCCATCCTCTCCGTCCAGGCCTATCTCCAGATAACGGGAATGTACGACCTGCCCACCGGAGCGGCCCTCTCGGTCCTGCTCCTGGTACCGTCGGTCACGGCCTGGGTCATCCAGAAGTACTGGGTCTCCCGGAAACGCTACGTGACCATAACAGGGAAGCCCACGATCTCCTCGGTGAAGATCGTCAGCCCCGCCGTGCGGTCCCTGATCTTCGCGGCCTGCCTGGCGGTGACCGCGTTCATCCTCCTCATCTACGCGTCCATCCTGTGGGGGGCCCTTGCCAAGGTATGGGGAAGCGACAACACCCCCACCCTCCGCCACTTCCTCTACGTCTTCGGAGTCGGGTTCAAGGCCGTCCGGGACACCCTGACCATCGCGGGACTCTCCACCCCCGCCTCGGGTCTCCTGGGAATGGTCATAGCCTTCCTGGTCATCCGGAAGTCCTTCCCGGGCCGGAAATTCATGGAGTTCACCAGCATGCTCAGCTTCGCGGTGCCCGGTACCGTCATCGGCATCGGATACATCCTTGCCTTCAACAAGCCTCCCCTGGTGCTGACGGGCACACTCCTGATCCTGCTCCTCAACTTCGTGTTCCGCTACGTGCCCGTGGGCATCGAGTCCGGGGTCGCAATCCTCCAGCAGATCGACCCGGCCATCGAGGAGGCCGCGGTGGACCTGGGGGCGGACGCCCGGACGACCTTCTCCCGGGTGACCCTTCCCATGATCGTGCCCGCCTACTTCTCCGGCCTGGTGTTCGCTTTCGTCCGGGCCATGACGGCCATCAGCGCGGCGATCTTCCTGGTCTCCTCGCGGTGGAACCTCATGACCGTCCAGATCATGGCCCAGGTGGAATCCGGCCGCCTCGGGGCCGCGGCGGCGTTCAGCGTGATCCTGGTCCTGATCATCTTCGGGGCCATCTTCCTGATACGCGCCCTGCTCAAGGCCCGGTACGGCCGCTACGGCGGCTCGATGCTGAAATTCTAGGGAGGATCCGTATGAGCGTGCGTCTGGACAAGGTGAGCAAGGTCTTCCTGGATCCCTCCCGGCCCGAAGGCTCGGTGACCGCCGTGGACCGCGTGGACCTGGAAGTCCGGGAGGGGGAGTTCGTCACCCTCCTGGGCCCCTCGGGCTGCGGCAAGACGACGACCCTGAGGATCATCTCGGGATTCGAGGCCCCCACCCGGGGGGACGTCTTCATCTCCGGAGAGCGGGTCAACGACCAGCCCCCCAACAAGAGGGACACCTCGATGGTGTTCCAGAGCTACGCGATCTTCCCCCACATGTCCGTGGAACAGAACGTCGGCTTCGGCCTGGAGCTCAAGGGTCGGCCCAAAGCCGAGGTCCGGGAGGAGACCGCGCGGATCATGAACGTGATGGGGCTGACGGCCCTGGCCAAGCGGAGGCCGGACCAGCTCTCCGGAGGACAGCAGCAACGGGTGGCCCTGGCCCGGGCGGTCATCAACAAGCCCAGCGTCCTTTTGTTCGACGAACCTCTTTCGAACCTGGACGCCAAGCTCCGGGACCAGATGCGCCTGGAGATCCGCCGCATCCAGCAGAGCTTCGGCATCACGAGCATCTACGTCACCCACGACCAGATCGAGGCCATGACGGTCTCGGACCGGATCGTCGTCATGGAAGGCGGCCGGGTAATGCAGATCGGAACCCCCTTCGAGGTCTACTCGAGGCCCGCGAACCGCTTCGTGGCGGACTTCATCGGCAGAGTGAACTTCTTTCCGGTCACGGACGCTTCCTTCTCGGAAGAGGGGCTGGACGCGGACTACCGGGGCGTCCGTATCCGGGCGGGATCCCGGAACGGGGACATCCGGGAGGGAGGAGCGGCGGTCGTCGCGGTGCGGCCCGAGTCCCTGCGCCTCGAGCCCGAGTCGGGTTCGGCGGCCCGCTTCCTTCGGGGGCGTATCGACAAGGCCGTATATCTCGGCGCCGTGGTCGAGTACGAGATCGACGCGGGCCTGGACCGCCCCGTGATGGCGGTGTCCCATGATCCCGTGGTCGCGGGATTCTTCCGGGTGGGCGACGGGGTTTCCCTGAGCTTCCCCCCCGCGGCGGCCCACGCCCTGGCTCCGGAGGCCGTCCCGTGACGGAGGCGGAAGGGCACATCGCCGGGCTCTTGGCCCGCCGGCCCGAGCTCGCGGGGGCGGAATCCGCGATCCGTGCCTTGGCGGACCTGCTTACCGGGTGCCTCCGGGACGGGGGGACCGTCCTGGCCTGCGGCAACGGGGGATCCGCCGCGGACGCGGACCATGTAGCCTGCGAACTGGCCAAGGGGTTCCTCCTCTCCCGGCCCCTCCCGGGTCCGCTCCGGGACTCCATTGAGGGGAACCTTGAACGGGCTTTGGGCCGGACCGGCGCCGGCCTGGCCGGGCGCCTCCAGGTCCCCCTCCGGGCCGTCTCCCTGTGTTCGAACTCGGCCCTGCTCACGGCCATCGCCAACGACCAGGGCCCGGACGCCGTGTTCGCCCAGCAGGTCCTCGGGCTGGGCCGGAAGGGGGATCTCATCCTCTGCCTGAGTACCTCCGGGAAATCACCCTCCGTCCTGGCGGCCGCCGCGGCCGCCAGGTCCCTCGGGCTTTCCGCGGCCCTACTCACGGGACCGGACGCCGCGCCCCCCGCCGGCCTTTTCGACGTGACGGTCCCCGTACCCGGCGCGAACGCCGGGGAGATCCAGGACCTGCACCGCCCGGTCTACCACGCGGTCTGCGCGTACGCGGAGGCGGTCCTGACCGCCGTAGTTTGACCCGGCCTTCGTGCCCCTATTCCGTACTCCTCCGTATCATGGTCCGGTACCCCTCCAGGGTCTGGAACCCGTAGTTCCGGTACAGGGCCATGGCCCCCGGGTTCGCCTCGGAGACCTCCAGCTTCATCTGCATCCCGCGCTGCCGGGCGACCGAGACGGCCGCCTCCATGAGGCGCTTCCCGAGGCCCCGGCCCTGGAGTTCCGGCAGGACGGCCATGTGGTGCAGGTAGAGCCGGCGGCCGTCGTCGGAGATCCAGGCGGATCCGGCGATCCGGTCCCCCGCGGCCAGGACGAAAAGCCGCCCGCCCAGAGCCAGGGTGCGGCGGACGGACTCGAGGGTGTCGCCCCTCGCCGGGTTGCCGATGCCCGTTTCCGTCCAGAGCTCCGAGAGGGATCCGAAGTCCTCCTCCTCGAAATCCCGCAGGACGATGGACGCATTGTTCGACATGCAAAATCCTCCCGGCCGCGCCAAAGAACCGGGGCCGCCCCTTCGGACGGCCCCGCGAATTCGCGGGCCGGATGCCCGGCCCGCTCGGGCTGCTTATTTTTTCTTCCCCAGCTTGTGCTTCTTGAGGAACTCGTCCAGGACCTCCGTCAGGTTGGGACTGCCGATTTCCTGAAGATCGTATTCCACCTTGACCGTGGGCTTCTTGATCTTGACGATGCGGTTGAGGTCGATGGGGGTGGCGATCACGACGGTGTCGCAGGCGGTCTTGTTGATCGTGGCCTCCAGGTCCTTGACCTGCTGGTCCCCGTAGCCCATGGCGGGCAGGAGGGTGCCGATGTTCGGGTAGATCTTGAAGGTTTCCGCCAGCTTGCCCACCGCGGCGGACCGGGGATCCACCAGCTCGGCGGCGCCGAACTTGCGGGCCGCCACGATGCCGGCGCCGATCTTCATGTGCCCGTGGGTCAGGGTCGGGCCGTCCTCCACGCAGAGGACGCGCTTTCCCTTGATCAGCTCGGGCTTGTCCACGGTGATGGGGCTGGCCCCGTCGATGACGACCGCGCTCGGGTTCACCCTCTGGATGTTCTCCCGGACCGTCTGGACGGCGTCCGGAGCCGCGGTGTCGATCTTGTTGATCACGATAACGTCGGCCATGCGCAGGGAGACCTCGCCGGGGTAGAACGACACCTCGTTGCCGGGCCGGTGGGGATCCGCGACGGTGATCAAAAGGTCGGTCTTGTAGAAGGGGAAATCGTTGTTCCCGCCGTCCCAGAGGATGACGTCCGCCTCCTTCTCCGCCTCCCGGAGGATGGCCTCGTAGTCGACGCCCGCGTAGATCACGTTGCCCCGGACCACGTGGGGCTCGTACTCCTCCATCTCCTCGATCGTGCACTTGTGCTTCTTGAGGTCCGCGACGGTGGCGAAGCGCTGGACCTTCTGGGCCACCAGGTCGCCGTAGGGCATGGGGTGGCGGATGGCCACGACCTTGAGCCCCTTGGCCATGAGCATCTGGACGATCTTGCGGCTGGTCTGGCTCTTGCCGGAGCCGGTCCGCACGGCGCAGACCGCGATGACGGGCTTGGTGGACTTGACCTGGGTGTCCGCGGGCCCGAGGAGCCGGAAGGAGGCGCCCGCGGCGTTCACTATGGCGCCGATGCCCATCACGTGGGTGTAGGGCACGTCCGAATACGCGAAGACGCACTCGTGGACCTTGAGGGTCTTGATGAGCTTGGGAAGGTCGGACTCCAGGTGGATGGGGATGCCCTTCGGATACAGCTTGCCCGCGAGCTCGGCGGGATATTTTCTGCCCGCGATGTCCGGGATCTGGGCGGCCGTGAAGGCCACCACGTTGTACTCCGGCTTGTCGCGGAAGTACGTGTTGAAGTTGTGGAAGTCGCGTCCGGCGGCTCCGATGATGATGACGTTCCTCTTCTCCATGACAAGGACCTGCCTTTTATGATCGAGGCGGATCGGGCGCCAGGTTCGCTTCGCGGATCGGATCGTCCGGTTCGTCCCGACGGACTAGCGCCGGGGGATCCGGCGCGGGCAAAGTATGCGCCCGTGAAAAAACGGTGTCAAGAAAAAACGACGTAAATATTTATACGGAAAGAAGGTATAATCATTCCAAAGACCCGGGCCCTTCCCATGCGCGGGGCCCCTGGGGTACAATCCGCCCGAAAGGCGGAGCCATGTCCGGACTCAACATAACCAGTGAAATCGGGACGCTCAAGCGCGTGATCCTGCACACCCCCGGCCCGGAGATCGAGGCCATGACCCCCAAGGAGGCGGAGCAGGACCTCTACAACGACATCATCCCCCTGGAGGCGGTGCGTCGGGAGTACGACAGCCTCAAGGCGTTCCTGTCCACCGTAGCCTCGGTGTACGAGGTCACGGATCTCCTGGCCCAGGCCATCGCCCCGAACGGCAATAAGTTCGAGTTCCTGAAGGACCTTGCCGCCCTCTGCCCCATCCGCAACCGGATGGACGAACTCGTGGCCCTGTCCCCCCCGGACCTGGCCCGCCTGACCATCGAAGGACTGCCCGCCCTGGAGAAAAGCCTTTCCGCGGTCCTGGATCCCCACGCCTTCGCGGTCCGGCCCCTGCCGAACACCTACTTCATGCGGGACTCCGCGGCGGTGTTCGGGAAATACGTCGTGTCCTGCGCCACGGCCTTCGACGTCCGCCTGATCGAGAGCGTGGTCACCCGCTTCATCTTCCAGCACCACCCGGATTTCATGGCCAAGGGCTTCCTTCTGAACGGACCGGAGGAGCGCAGCCGGTACATCACCATCGAGGGCGGGGATTTCCTGGTCCTTGGGCCGACGACCCTCGCCGTCGGGGTTTCCGAGCGCAGCACCCCGGACGCCGTGGAGAGGGTGGCGGTCAACGCGGCCCGCAAGCTGGGGGAACCCGTCACGGTGGTGGCGGTCCAGATCCCCCGGGAGCGGGCGACCATCCACCTGGACATGGTCTTCACCATGATCGACCGGGAAGCCTGCCTGGTCTACGCCCCCGTCGTGATGGACGAGGGCCGCTGCAGGGCCGTCCGGATCCAGGCCCAGCTCAACGGCAAGGCCTCCTTCTCGGAAGTGCAGGGACTCCTGCCGGCCTTGAAGTCCGCGGGCTTCGACCTGGAGCCCGTGCTCTGCGGGGACGGCCACCGACTCTTCCAGGACCGGGAGCAGTGGCTCTCCGGGGCCAACTCCTTCGCCTTCGGTCCCGGGAAGATCGTCGTGTACAACTGCAACGCCTATACCCTGGACGCCCTGACCAAGGCCGGCTTCGAGTACCGGAAGGCCGAGGACTTCATCCAAGGTTCCGTGAAGGCCGAGGATTTCGGCCGCCTGGTGGTGGGCTTCGACGGCATCGAACTGGCCCGGGGCGGGGGCGGCGCCCGCTGCATGACCTGCCCGGTGGAGCGGGAGGAGCCGTAGGAACGGGAATCCGTCGGAATACTCCGATTCCGGGTCGAGCTTCGTCTTTCCTTTTTCCTTCAGAATTGTTATGGTAACGATGTCGAGTTTGTCGGTTCGCGGCCCGTCCGCACCGTACAGCGAATTCATCCAAGTTAGGTAGATTTTCTCCCGGGAACTATCGTCGGGAGAAGTATTCGACGTCCGTGCCCTGCACGGACGAATCCGACCTGGAAGGATTTGAGGGAACACATGAACCGGGAACTCTGGCGGTCTTCTTCCCTGGATCGCGCGCCCATTGGATACTCCTGCCACCGCTTGATGGTCGACGGCGGCGGCAAACCCGCGGATTTTATCTTCCTGGACGTCAACCCCGTCTTCGAACGCATCAGCGGCCTGAAGAAGGCCGAGATCGTGGGCCGCAGAGCCGGCGAAGTCCTGCCCGACCTGCTGCGAGACGAGTTCGACTGGATCCGGTTCTTCGGGAACGTCGCCCTGGACGGGGTCGAGGCCGAGCTCGAGCGAACCTTCCCTCCCGGCAAGACCCTAGCACGGATCCGGGCCTTCCCCCTGGGCGACCCGCTAACCTTCGCGGTCTTCCTGGACGACCCGTCCTCCCGGACCGGCACCGCGGGCAGGGACCCGAATGCAGAATCCCGGAACGCCGGAGAGGACACCGGACCGGCCTATTACTTCCGGGAAGCTCCGGACGGGATCTTCCTGGTGGACGAGCAGGCCCGGTACAGGGACGCGAACCCCGCGGCCCTGGCCATGCTCGGCTACGAGCGGCGGGAACTCCTCGGCCGCTCGATCCGGGAGATCCTACCCCCGGACCAGCTCGAGGCGGGGCTTCGGGCCCTCGAGACCTTGAAAGCCCAGGGCCGGAGCTCCTGCGAACTGAAGCTCCTCCGCAAGGACGGGGGCCGTATCTGGGTGGCCGTGGACGCGGTACGGAATCCGGAGGGTGGATTCCTGGGATACTGCAAGAACATCACCGTCCGGAAGTACGCGGAGGAACGGAACGACCTGTCCTCCCGGGCCATGGAAGCCATCGACCAGCCCGTCATCATCACGGATTCGGACGGGAAAATCCTGGAAGCCAACCGGGCCTTCCTGGATCTGTACGGATTTCGCCGGGAAGAGGTCCTGGGCCAGAACCCCCGGATCCTGAATCCCGGGTGGGAGACCTACGTCAACCTCGGGTATTCCTACGAGGATTACGTGACCCTGTTCGACGGGATGTGGCGGGCCATGAAGGACCCCTCCGTCGGGACCTGGGAGGGCACCGTCATCAACCGGCGCAACGACGGGAGCCTGGTCTGGGTCCGCCTCATCCTCAACGCGGTCTACGACGATCGGGGCGGACTGAAGAACCTGATCGGCCTTCCCATCGACATCTCCGAGAGCCGGTCCCGGGAAACGATGTCCAAGGTGGAGCTCTACGCCACCATCGCGGCCATGGCTGAGCTCCGGGACGAGGAGACCGCGAACCACATGCGCCGGGTCGGGATCTTCTCCAAGATCATCGCGAAATCCCTGGGCATGCCGGACAAGTACTGCGAGGACCTGGAGCTCTTCGCCCCGATGCACGACATCGGCAAGGTGGGAGTCCCGGATTCCCTGCTCCTGGCGCGTCGGAAGCTCACCCACGAGGAGTGGACGGAGATGAAGCGCCACACCGTCCTGGGCCACAATATCGTGAAGGACAAGCAGGAACTCGCCCTGGTGGCGGCCATCACCCTGCGGCACCACGAGAAGTGGGACGGCACCGGATATCCCGACGGCGTGTCCGGGGAGGAGATCCCCCTGTCCGCCCGAATCACCGCCGTCGCGGACGTCTACGACGCCCTGCGGAGCGAACGCCCCTACAAGACCGCCTGGCCCCACGACAGGGCGGCCGTGGAGATCGTCTCCCAGGCCGGCGCGTAGTTCGATCCCCGGATCGTGCGGGTTTTTGAGGACAACCAGGATCTCTTCGCCCGGATCTTCGAGGAACTGGAATAACACCGGTTCCCGCCAAGACGGCTCGATCCGCGCTTCCTGCTAGTCCGCCGCCGCGATCGCGTCCAGCTCCACCTTGAACCCGTAGTGGAGGCCCGGCACGGGCACCACCGTGCGAGCGGGCCGGTGCTCCCCGAAGTAGGCGGCGTAGGCCGCGTTGAACCGGCCCCAGAGTTCCAGGTCGGCGATGTACACGGTGCAGCGCAGGACCCGGTCCCGGGAACTCCCCGAGGCGGCCAGGATCGCATTCAGGTTGCGGAAGACCTGGGCGGACTCCTCCTCGATCTCTCCGAAGACCTTTCGGTTCGTGCCGGCCTCGACGGGCAGGAGCCCCGCCACGTAGGCGACTCCGCCGTGCACCACGGCCTGGGAATAATGCCCCGCGGGGATGGGCGCGGCTTCCGTCCGGATCGTGCGCATGGGACCTCCCGTCCTTCAATTCTTCGAGGATGATTCCGCACTTTACCCGATTCCGCGGTCCGCGTATACTCGGTTTGGAGGAACCCATGCTGCCCCCACTCGCACCGACCGCAGACGACATCCGCGCCGCCCGGGCCCGGATCGCCCCCTACGCCCACGTAACCCCCCTCATAACCAGCCGGACCTTGGACGAACGGACAGGCCGCCGGGTCCTGCTGAAATGCGAGAACCTCCAGCGGGTGGGGGCGTTCAAGTTCCGGGGCGCCTGCAACGCGGTGCTGTCCCTGTCCGACGAGGAAGCACGCCGGGGGGTCGTGACCCATTCCTCGGGAAACCACGCCCAGGCCCTGGCCCTGGCGGCCCGCATGCGGGGCATCCCGGCCCGGATCGTCATGCCCCGCACGGCTCCGGCGGTCAAGGTGGCCGCGGTCAAGGGCTACGGGGCCGAGATCACCTTCTGCGAGCCCACCCTGGAAGCCCGGACCGCCGCGGCGGAGGCGATCATCGCGGCCACCGGGGCGACCCTGGTCCACCCCTACGACGATCCCCGGGTGATCGCGGGCCAGGCGACCTGCGCCCTGGAGATCCTGGAATTCGGGGAGAGGCCCGACGTCCTTTTGTGTCCCGTCGGCGGGGGCGGGCTCACCAGCGGTACGGCCCTCTCGGCCCGGTACTTCGGAGGCGGGGTCCGGGTGGTCGCCGCGGAGCCCGCGGGGGCGGACGACGCGTTCCGGTCCTTCACCACGAGGACCTTCGTCCCCCAGACGGGCCCGAAGACCATCGCCGACGGCCTGCTCACGAGCCTCGGTAAGCTCACCTTCCCCATCATCCTGGATGCGGTTTCCGAGATCGTCACGGTGTCCGAGGAATCCATCGTGGAGGCGATGCGCCTGCTGTGGGAGCGGTGCAAGCTGGTGGTGGAGCCTTCCGGGGCCGTGCCCCTGGCCGCCCTCCTGGAGGGCAAGGGCGCACCGGAAGGTTCAACGGTGGCCCTGATCCTCTCGGGCGGGAACGTGGACCTGGACCGCCTGCCCTGGACCGCCGCCCGGACCTAGGAGTTTGTCGGGCTCCTAGGCGGGAATCCGGACCGAGAACTCCACCCGGCCGTTCGAGGACCGGACGTCCAGGGAACCCTGGAACTGTCGCACCAGCTCCGTGATCATAAGAAGGCCGAATCCGCTTCCCCGCCCCGGGGTGAAGCCCTCGGGCAGGGGGCCTCCGGGGTTCGATACCAGGAGAAGGAGGTCCTCGTCGATCCTCTCCAGCCGGATCCGGACGGCGCCGGGATTCCCCTCCGGGGCGTACTTGTAGGCGTTGGTCACGAGTTCGTTGAGGATGAGGCCCAGGCTGGAGGCTCCCTTTGCGCCCCAGACCAGGTGCTCGATGCGGTTATCGAACTCCAGACGGGGGCCGCCGGCTCCCATCGCGGAGGAGATGGACCGGGCGATTTCCATGAGGTACTCCGGCAGGTCGATCTCCTCGTCCCTCCGCCCCTCGTGCATCAGGCGGTACAAGGCCGACAGAGTCTCCACCCGCCCTCCCAGCGTTTCCAGGGCGGACCGTACCGCGGGATCCTCGGCCCGGGACTGGTCGATGTGGATGAGGGAGACGATGGTCGCGAAGGAGTTCTTGACCCGGTGCTGGAGTTCCGCGAAGAGCTTGTTTCGATCCTCCAGGGCGGCCTGGACCGTCTCCGCGGCCCGGCGCTGGCTTCGCACGCCCAGATAGAGCGCGAGGCCGGTCAGGCTCGCGACGATCGCGGCCGCGGCCAGGACGATGTTCATGGACCGGGCTTCCACCACCTCCCGGGCCCGGGTCTCCACCAGGGAATTGAGCCGGATCCGGTAGGCGTCCATCTCCGCCTCGGGCACGCTCTTTCCGGTTATGTCGTGGATGATGGACAGAAGGAGCGGTCGCCCGTAGGCCGGGGCGGTCACCGGCGAGGAATACACCTCCACGGTCCGGATCGTGCCGTCCGCCCGGCGATGGGGGAACACGAAATAGTTCCGTCGCTGGCTCGCCGCGGCCCTCATCTCCGCCTGGATCTCCGGGGACGACAACACGTTGATCCGGGTGATGGGCATGCCCCTTAGGGTATCGGCGGGATATCCGTAGAACTCCGCGGCGGCCTTGTTCGCGTCCTCGATGATCCCCGTATCCGGATCCACCAGGAGCATGACGGAGGTGTGGTTGTCCAGATAGTCGAAGAGCCGGGTCTGGGAAAACGCCCCTGGAGCGAGCGCGGCCAGGATGATCCAGAACAGGATCCCGCGCGCCCCTGGGCGACTCATCTTCGGCGACTCATCTCTTTTCATCCAGGCACTCCCGAACGGCGTCCAAAAGCTGATTTTCATGCCAGGGCTTGCGGAAGATGGCGTGAACCAGGTCTTCCCTCACCAGGGCGGCCAGGACATCCTCCTCAGCCTGTCCCGTGATCAGTATGCAGGGCAGGCCCGGCTTCATCGCCCGGGCGGACCGGATGAGGTCGTCCCCCTTGCGCCCCGGCATGAGCCAATCGGTGATGAGCAGGCGCACGTCGATCTCTTCCCGGTCCTCCTCCTCCAGGATCCGCAGCGCCTCCTCCGCTCCGTAGGCGGACTCGATCCGGTACTCGTTGCCGAATGCGCCCTTGAAGAGGAACTTTAGGGTCAGGAGGATGACCGCCTCGTCGTCTACGCAGAGAATGACCTTGCGCATCAGGGGGCTCCCGGCTTCGGGAAGGTGACCCGGAAAGTCGTGCGTCCCGGAACGCTCTCGAACTCGATGGTTCCGCCGTATTCCTGGACGATCTTCCGGGCGATGTCGAGCCCCAGGCCCATGCCCGCCCCGCCGGTCTTGGTGGTGACGAAGGGCTCGAAAATCCGGTCCCGGATCGCCGGATCTACCCCGGGACCGGTGTCCGAGATCTCCACCCGGGCCCGGCCTCCGTCCGCCGAGGTCCGGACGCCCAGGACGCCCGAGTTCCCCATCGAATCCAGGGCGTTCTTGATCAGGGCGTTCCAGACCACGCTCAAGCGTTTGCGATCCCCTTCCAGGACGGCTTGGGGATCGTAGTCCCGCCGGACCTCCAACCCCTCCCGGATCCTGCCCTGGAACTGGGTCAGGACCAGTTCCACCTCCTGGGAGGCGGATAGCCGTTCCACGGCCCCCTCTTCCCCCGTATAGATGTAATTCCTAAGAGTATCCACGACCTTGGCCGCCGTCCTGCTGGCCTGATCGATCAGGCGAACCGAGTAGAAGTTCTCCATGACCCGGGAGGCCGCCGCCAGCCGCTCGATCCCCCTATCCGAAGAAAGCCAGGTACCCAGGGCTTCGGGATCGTCCCCGGCTCCCAGGCTGATCAACGCGTCCACGAGATCCTCCCGACCCGGGAGTCCCCGGTTCGACAGGTAGGTTTCCAGGCGCCTCCTGAGCTCCCGGTCGAGCAGGCGATCCGGCTTCGCGGGATCGAGCCGGGCGCGGTCCAGGAGCGCGTAGTATTCCACCCGCTCTCCCGGGGACAGGCCCGCCAGGATGACCTGCTGATCCTCCAGGCACCGCCTCATGTTCGCCTCCATGGACCGGGCCGTCGAACGGATGGCCCCCAGGGGGGAATTGAGCTCGTGGGCGATCCCCGCGGTCAGGTTGCCCAGTGCGGCTATCTTATCGTGGAGAGCCTGGATGAAATAGTTGAGGTGATCCGCCACCTCGTCCAGTTCCCGCAGACCCGCGGGTTCCGCGCGCACCGAAAGGTCCCCGGCGGAGGACCTGCGCAGAACCTCGATCAACTGGAGCATGGGGCGGTCGATGGACCGGGTGATGAAATAGACCGCCGCTGCCAGGGCCAGGGCCGCGGCAAGGGCGATCGCCGCGTTCGTACCGGCCAGGACAAGGAGGGGTCGGTTCATCTCGTCCACGTACATGGAGGTGGCGACCACCCAGCCGAAGTCCTCCAGTTGCTTGTGGTTGACCATCTTCACCCGGGTCCTGCGGCTTCCCGGATCTTTCCAGGGATAGGTGGTGTAGCCGGACCCCGCGGAGAAGAAGCGGGACATGAGCAGCTCGCCCTCCTCGGGGGAGAAATGATCCCTCACGTACTCTCCCTGCAGATAGGGATGGGAGATCACCAATCCTTCCCGATCGACGATGTAGGAGTATCCGCTCTGCCCGAAGACGACGGAATTGACCGCGGATCGCAAACCCTCCAGGTCGATCATCCTCGTGAACTCATCCCGATAGGACGTGGCGGTCAGGATCCACCCGAGTTCCGGAATGAACTCCATGTACAGGGCCTTTCGGCGAGGCGCTTCCTC
The DNA here is from genome assembly GCA_022703505.1 of Spirochaetota bacterium. GTDB lineage: Bacteria > Spirochaetota > Spirochaetia > Treponematales > UBA12059 > JAAYUR01. Next base: position 156,247 of record JAKLDN010000006.1, read on the forward strand.
GTAGGTGTTCTGCCACATGTACTCGAAGTACCCGGTCCTCCGGACCACCTGGGTGTCGATCGGTTCCTTTCCGGCCTGGCTGGTCCCCACGATCGCGGCATCCGGGTGAAAGACCACGTTCCCTTCAAGGTCGAGAGCGTAGTAATAGCCGGAAACTCCGACCTTGTAGTTCAGGAGCTCCCCCACCGCTTGCTCGAGCCCGGTCTTCCGGGCCGCGCCGTCCCCGGGATGTTCCCGCAAGACCGCCCGGAGCGCGTCCACCCCGACCTCCACCTTGCTCCGCAGGTAGGTCTGGACGTTGGCCTTGAGCAGGGTGTCGATGACCGCGTGCAGGGTAGAGGTGTAATTCTGGAGCTGGTTCCGGATCAGCTCTCCCGAGGCCCGGGCGGTCCAGAGGGTGGAGAACACCGCCGCCCCGATGAAGGGCACGGAAGCCAGGAGCAGGAGGAGGATGAACCTGCCCGGTATTGTCGCCGTGCGCCGCCCTGTGTCCGCCACGGGAAAAGTATAGACAATCGGGTACTCCCGCACAAGAAAAACGGGACTTCGGCGCCGTCCCGGCCGGCTATTCCGGGAGTCTTCGGGCTTCCAGGAACTCCTTGGCCTTCCGGGCCACCACGATCTCCTCGTTGGTGGCCAGGATGAAGACCTTGACCCGGGACTCGGCGGTCGAGATCTCCGCGTCGCAGCGGGCCGTCCGGTTCCGCTCCCTGTCCAGGTCCAGTCCCAGGAACCCCAGGCCTTCCAGGGAAAGCTCCCGGACCCGGGCGCTGTTTTCCCCGATCCCGCCCCCGAAGGCCACGGCGTCCAAACCGCCCAGGGCGGCCGCGTAGGCCCCGATCTGCTTGCGGATGTAGTAGGCGTAGGCCTCCACGGCTTCCCGGGCATCCCGGTTCCCCGAGTCCGCGGCCTGCTCGATGTCCCGTAGGTCGTTCGATACCCCGGACAGGCCCAGGAGGCCGCTCTTCTTGGTGAGGAGGGTCTTGACCTCAGCCAGACTCAAGCCCTCGGTCTCCTGGAGGTAGATCGGAAGGTAGGGGTCGATGTCCCCGCAGCGGTTGTTGTGCATGATCCCGCACTGGAGGGAGAATCCCAGGGTCGTGTCGATGGAGACCCCCGAGTCCACGGCCGCCAGGGAGCCCGACCCTCCCAGGTGGCAGGTGACCAGCTTGAGATCCCTCCGGCCCGTCAGTTCGGCGGCCCGGCCCGCCAGGTACTCGTGGCTGGCCCCGTGGTACCCGTAGCGCCGCACCCCCCGAAGGGCGTATTCCTTGGGTATCGAGTAGAGGTAGGCCTTGGGCGGGAGGTTCCGGTGGAACCCCGTCTCGAAGGATCCGACCAGGGGCACCGAGGGGACGATGCGCCGGAACTGCCGGATCGCCGCTATATACGGAGGATTGTGGGCCGGGGCGATCCCGTTCATGGCCTCCATGGCCGCCACGACCTCCTCGGTGAGCTCCTGCACCCCCGTGATGTCCTTGGCCAGGACCACCTTGAAGCCCACGCAGTCGACGGCCTTCAAGGACGGCACCACGGGACCGATCAGGGCCCGGAGCATCCGCTCGATCCCCTCGCCGTGGTCCCGCAGGGGAAGCTCCTCCCGGATGCGGTTTCCCTCGGCGTCCTCGTGGGAGTACTCGGCCCGGTCCGTCCCGACCCGCTCCATCTTGCCCTTGGCCAGGACGGCCTCGTCCCCCATGGCGATCAGCTGGTACTTGAGGGAGGTGCTCCCCACGTTGCAGACGAGGATGTTCATGGCGTCTCCTTGGTCGGGGAGTATAGCAGATCCTTCCACCCTTCCGCGAGGAATATCCGCCGAGCTCAGGGAGTCCCGCTGGACCCTCCGACCCACCCCGCCGTCTCCCCCTCGGTGCCCAGGACGAAGTGGCCCGGCAGGGCCTCCCGCCAGGCGGGGGCTTCCCGGGAGTAGTCGTGGGCCCGGGCGGGATCGTAGGTCGTGAGCCGCTTGCCCGCCTCGGCGTCGGGATCCGGCACGGGCACCGCGGACAGGAGGGCCCGGGTGTAGGGGTGGAGGGGCCGGGCGAAGAGCTCCTCCGCCCCGGCCAGCTCCACGATGCGGCCCCGGTGGATGACGGCGATACGGTCCGAGATGAAGCGCACCACCGAGAGGTCGTGGGCGATGAAAAAGTACGTGAGGCTCTTTTCCCGCTTCAGCCGGTTCATCAGATTGATGACCTGGGCCCGGATGGAGACGTCCAGGGCGGATATGGGCTCGTCCGCGATCAGCAGCTCGGGTTCCATGACCAGGGCCCGGGCGATCCCGATGCGCTGGCGCTGGCCCCCGGAGAACTCGTGGGGGAAGCGGGTGGCGAACTCCGGCAGCAGTCCGACGTCCCGGAGGGCCCGCTCCACCTTCTCCCGGCGTTCCGCCTCGTCCTTGAAGAGCTTGAAGTTGTACAAACCCTCGGAGACGATGTAGTCGATCTTGGCCCGCTCGTTCAGGGAGGCCATGGGATCCTGGAAGATCATCTGGATCCTCTGCCGGAGGAGCCGCTCCGAGGCCGCGTCGATCCGGCCGGAGACGCGCCGACCCTCGAAGAGGACCTCCCCCGAGGAGGCCGGGTGGATGCGCATGATCGCCCGGCCGATGGTGGTCTTGCCGGACCCGGACTCCCCCACCAGGGAGAAGGTCTCCCCGCGGTAGACGTCGAAGGACACGTCCCGGACCGCGGTGAACGTCTTGCGGTCGACGGGAAAGTCGACCCGGAGATCCCGTACGGAAAGCAGGACATCCCGGCTCATTCGGCGCCTCCCTTCCCGGTATCCGCGCCGCCCGTCGCGGCGGCGCCGGCTCCGCCCCGGGCCAGACGGGCCCGCAGGCGGCGTACGGTCTCGGGAGCCTCGATGCGGGGCGCCCGGGGATCCAGGAGCCAGGTTCGGGCCCAGTGGGTGTCCGAGACCGGGAAGACCGGGGGCTCGTGCTTGAAGTCCACCTCCAGGGCCCGGGGGTTCCGGGGCGCGAAGGCGTCCCCGACGACCTCCTTGAAGAGGCTGGGCGGGGTTCCCTTGATCGAGTAGAGCTCCTCGCCCTTGACCCCCAGCTGGGGCAGGGAGGCCAGGAGGGCCCAGGTGTAGGGGGCCCGGGGATCGTAGAAGACCTCGCGCACGCTCCCCTCCTCGATGACCTGGCCGGAATACATGACCGCGACGCGCTGGGCCACGCTGGCCACGACCCCGAGGTCGTGGGTGATGAAGAGGACCGTCATCCCGAGCTCCCGCTGGAGGGACTTGATCAGGTCCAGGATCTGGGCCTGGACCGTGACGTCCAGGGCCGTGGTCGGCTCGTCGCAGATCAGGATCTCCGGACGGCAGGCCACGGCCGCGGCGATCACCGCCCGCTGGCGCATCCCCCCGGAGAACTCGTGGGGGTACTGGCGATACCGGAGTTCCGGTTCCGGTATGCCCACCCGGGACAGGGTCTCCAGGACCACCGCCCGGGAGGCGACCCGGTCCAGACCCCGGTGCAGGGCCGCAGCTTCCCGGATCTGCTCGCCCACGGTCTTGAGGGGGTTCAGGGCCGTCATGGGATCCTGGAAGATCATGGCGATGCGCTTGCCCCGGATGCCCAGCCACTCGCGCTCCTTGTTGTAGCGGGCCAGGTCCTTCCCGTCGAAGAGGATGGACCCGGAGTCCACGCGGCCGTTCCGGTCCAGCATCCCCAGGAAGGTCTTGGCCAGGACGCTCTTCCCGGACCCAGATTCCCCGACCACGGCCAGGGTCTCCCCCTTGCGCAGGTCCAGGCCGGCGCCCCGCAGGGCAGTGAGCCGTCGGCCCCGTAAGGAGAAGCTCACGCGGAGGTCCCGGACCTCCAGGATGGTGTCGCCGCTCATACGTGGTTCCTCGGGTCGGAGGCGTCGGAGAACCGGTTCCCGACGATGTAGAAGGAGACCGTGATGGCCGCCAGGATCACGGTCGGCCAGGTCAGCTGGTAGGGGTAGAGCATGAAGTTGTTCTTTCCCTGGTTCACCAGGTTTCCCAGGGAGATGGTGTCGATGGGGAGTCCCAGGCCGATGAAGCCCAGGAAGACCTCGGAACCGATGGAGTACGGGATGGTCAGGGCCGCCTCCATGATCAGGATGGATACCAGGTAGGGCAGGACGTTCTTCGTGATCATCCGGCGGAGGGGGGTGCCCAGGCAGCGGGAGGCCACGTTGTACTCCGCGTCCCGGATGGTGATGACCTTGTTCCGCACGAAGCGGGCTATGCCGATCCAGCCGGTGGAGCAGAGGGCCGTCACGATGGTCCAGAATCCCGGCCGCATGATGTAGGCCAGGAGGACCAGGAAGACCGTCTGGGGGATGTTGTTGAGGACGTTGTAGAGCTCCGTCATGATCCGGTCGAGCTTCCGGACGTAGCCCCAGAGGGCCCCGGCGATCATCCCGATCCCGACATCCAAAAGGGCGATCACGAAGCCCAGGAGCAGGGAAGTCCGGGTCCCGTACCAGGTCAGGGCCCAGATGTCCCGGCCCAGGCCGTCGGTCCCGAAGACGTGGTCCCGATTCGGGCTCAGGTTCCAGGTCTCGGTGTCCAGGTTCACCGCTCCGAGGTCCATGTGGGCGAACAGGGGATAGACGAAGCTGGCCGTCGTCAGGACCACGATGAGGGCCAGGAGGAAGATCGAGACCGGGCTCTTGAGAAAGGTGCGGAAGGTGCTCCGCCAGTAGGAATACCGGGCGTACCCCGTGCGCTCCGCGGCCGCCTCGTCGAAGGCCGCGGGTCGGAAGAGTTCGGCGGGTACCTCGGGAATCGTTCGGATCATGCGGCGGCCCCCTTTCCGGACGATTCGGCCAGCTTGATCCGGGGATCCACCAGGACCATGAGCAGGTCCCCCAGGAAAACCCCGACGACCCCGAGCACCGAGTACAGGAGTACCAGGGCCTGGACCAGGGGATTGTCCTGCTGGCGGATGGCGCTGACCAGGAGGCCTCCCATGCCGGGGATCGAATAAATGCTTTCGATCAGGAGGGATCCCGCGATGGTCAGGAGGATCTGCTGGGGGAAGTACTGGACCAGGGGGACCAGGGCGTTCCGGAGCACGTGGCCCCGCATGACCCGTTTCCACGGCAGTCCCTTGGAGACCGCGAACTTGACGTAGTCCTTGTTCTCCTCGTCCACCATGAAGCGCCGGAGCCAGATGGCGTACCAGGCGATCCCCGAGAGGGCCAGGGAGATCGTGGGGAGGACCCAGGAGACGGGGCGGTCCTCGTAGAAGACCATGGGCCAGCCCAGCAGGGCCGTCACCCATTGCTGTATGAAGAAGAGCCAGATGAGGCTGGGTATGGCCCGCACGATGGTGACGTAGACCGTGCCCGCCCCGTCCGGGAAGCGGTCCTTGAACCGGGCCATAAGGATTCCCAGGCCCAGGCCCAGGGCCATGCTCAGGGCCAGGGCCGCCAGGCCGAACCAGAGGGAATAGGGGGCCTTCTCGCCGATGACGTCCAGAACCGGGCTGCGAGGGTAGACGGTGATTGAACGGCCCAGGTCGCCCCGGGCCAGGCCGGACAGGAAGCGCCCGAACTGGGTGAAGGGATCATCCAGGACCCCCAGGTTGCGAAGGTAGGCGGTCCGGGCGTCCCTGTCCATGTTCACGTAGTCCTCCCGAGTGAAGTAGCCGTTCTTGGGCATGAGCCGGAGCAGGAGGAATACCGTGAGGACCACGATGGACACGGTGATCAGGGACTGTCCGAGACGTTTCAGTACATAGGCACCCATGGGCGATCCTTCAAAAAAAAAATTACTGAAAAAGCAAACCACAGAGTCACAGAGACACAGAGAGCGACCGGCCGGTCGGCGCCGAAGCAAGCTTCGGCGATCCCAACTCCGACAAGCTCGACGAAGACCGAAGGTCTTCGTTGCCCCGAGGCTGACAAATAGTCAGCCTCGGGCCCTCTGTGTCTCCGTGGTTTTATTGTTATGAGAACTACTTCGCCGCGGCCATCTCCTTGTAGAAGGCGGCCTTCAGCTGCTCATACCGCTTGGCCGTGATGGGATCCTTCTCCACGACCATGCCCTTGAACTTGAACCGGGTGATGCCGAAGCCGCCCCGGGGATACGTGAAGGGAACCACCTTGGTGATCTGGTAGGCCGTGCCGCCCATGGCCCAGGGCAGGACGTAGCAGCGGTCCAGGTAGAGGGCTTCCGCCTTGGCGAAGATCGCGTAGCGCTCGGACAGGACGGTCTTGGACATGGCGTCCTGGACCAGCTTGTCGAACTCGGGATCCGAGTACTGCCCGTCGTTGACGCCGCCGTTCGTGACCAGGCGGCTGAGCTGGGCGGCGGGGTCCGCGTAGCCGAAGCGGAAGTTGTCGTGCAGGAGGTCGAAGCGTCGGGGCTCCACCACCTCGCCGAACACGTCGTCGATGCACTGGCCCAGGGTGACCTCGATGTTCTCCTTGCCGAAGGCCTCCTCGAGCATGGCCTTGAGCAGGAGAGCCCGCTTGGTTTCCACCGCGTCGGGCAGGGAGACGTAGACCATCTGCAGGGGGAGCTTGCCGTCCACCTTGACCTCGGCGATGGGCTTGTAGTCCACCGTGGCCGGGGAGACGCCCTTGATGGTCCCCTTGCCGTCCGTGAGCTCCGCCACGGCCTTCTTGAAATAGTCCCGGGCCTTGGCCTTGTTGTAGTAGTTGCCCGCGGCCTTGATCTCCTTGACCCCGGTGTAGTCCGTGTAGTCCACGCCCTTCTCGTCGAAGATCTGGAACTCCGGCACCACCGTGTTCCGGATGATCTGGCCGGGCTTGTAGGGATCGTCCAGCTCGTTCAGCTTCACCCGGTCGATGCCGTAGTACAGGGCCTTGCGGAAGTTCAGGTTGTTGACGAAGGCCTTGAACTCGGGGTTCGAGGAAGTGAAGTTCTGGACGAACCAGTAGGTGACGGAGAAGCGGTCCGCCGAGGGCGGATCCGAGTAGATGTACTGGCCCCACTTGGACTTCGCCAGGGCCTTGACCTGGTCGGCCCCGAGGTCGGCCCGGGAGAGCTCACCCCGCTGGAACATGGCCACCTGGGTAGTCGGGTCCGGGACGTACTGGAGGGTGATCGTCTTGACGGAGATCTTGCCCGCGTCCCAGTAGTGGGGGTTCGCCTTGAGGACGATCCGCTTGGAGCGCTGCCAGTCGGAGATGTAGTAGGCGCCCGAGAAGACGAGCTTCTCCTTGGAGACCCCGAAGTCCAGGCCGACGGAATCCAGAAATTCCTTCTCCACGGGGAGGAAGAGCTCCATGACCAGGTAGGACAGGAAGAAGGGGGTGGGCTTGGAGAGCTTGTAGACCAGGGTGTACTTGTCCGGCGCGGAAATCCCGACCTTGGAGAAGTTGGCCAGGGCGTCCTCCCGGGTCATGTCCTTCTTCTTGCCCGAGTCGACATCCGAGAGGTCCAGATAATAGCCGTTGAGGCCGGCGATCAGGTTCCGCACGTCCCGGGAGAAATTCTTGATCCCGTTCTTGGGATCCGAGACGTAGCGCAGTCCTTCCACGAAATCGTCCGCCGTGATCTCCCAACGGGTCTTCTGGCCCGAGGAGTCCACGTACATCAGGCCCTGCCGGAGCTTGAAGGTCCAGGTTAGGCCGTCGGGACTCACCGTCCAGGACTGGGCCAGGGAAGGCACGAAGCGCCCGAAGCGGTCCTGTTCCACCAGGCCGTCCTGGGTGTTCGCGGCCACGCGCTGGTCCGTGGTCGTGGGGGTGTAGAAATACCGGAGGGACGAACCCTCCGACGCGTACACGGCGTAGTAACGGTCGACGCCCGCGGCCCAGGCGCCCGCGGTCGCCGCGAGGGCCATCAGGACCGCGATGATCATCGCTCTCGATTTCATGCCTTCCTCCTAGGAATTTCGCCGGAATACGGACGGTGCCGGATCTCGAGCCTGTGCGGGGCCATGCCCCGTTTCATTACAGCAAGAACCGTACCAGCGGCAGGTCATCGGAAGAGTTTGATTTCGATTTCCGCGGGAAGGATGTCCACGAAGACGTGCTCGAAGCCGAACTGGTCCCCGGTCCAACCGCGGGTCAAGCCTTCCTTCCGGCCGAGGCGGACTTCCCAGGCCAGGGGCAGGTCGTCATCCCCTTCCTCGACCAGGAAGGACCGGACGTACCGGAACCCGCGGTCCGGGCCCCGAAGGAGGCCTTCGGGATGGTTGTCCAAGAGCATGCGGAAGGCGAAGTCCGCGAGGGTCCCGTACTCCGAGAGAATGCCGGAGGCCTGGGGCCGGGAGACGTCGAAGGAGGGATCCCCGGGATCCAGGGGCTCCTTGCCCCGGAACTCGACGAACCAGTCCGCCGGGCGGAAGGAGTCCCCCTCGGTGAGATAATGAAGGCGGGCATGCCGGATCTCGACCCTGCCCCCGGGAAGGCCCCGAATCGCCTCCCGGAGGTCGACGACGTACACCCCGCCGGCACCCAGGATCTCGGCCCGGCCCTCGGCCGCCCTCCAGACCAGGGCGGTGTCCTCGGCGATCCCGAACCCGGGCCGCCGGCCCCCGTCCTCGACCCGGCAGGCTTCCAGGAGCCGCCCCAGCCGGGCCCGGGCGTCGAAGTGCTGGTCCACGATGCCGACCGGGAAAAATCCCAGGCCCCGGCGCACGTACAGGGCCCGGGAGATTTCGACATCCGCGGCCTCGACGGCCCTTGGCAGGGCCAGGGCGCCGAAACTGGTGCCCCCAGCGATCATGGGATCCGACATCACGGCGGCCCCCGCGCTGGAGCCCCCCATGGGAGCCCCCCCCTCGTTGGCCCGGCGCATAACGGCGAGCAGGGGGGTATCGGAGCCATCCGGCTCCAGGAGGGTGTCCGTCAGGGCGTTCTGGTCGCCCCCGAGCATCCAGATCCCGTCCGCCCGGGCGGCCCGCTCCGCGACCGCGGGATCCCGGGCTCCGTCCTCCCAGCCGGGTACCGCGGCGGCTACGGGCAGGAGCTCGATCCGGGAAGGATCCACCCCCAGGGATGTCAGGGAGTTACGGAAGAATTCGAATCCGGATCGGGGGACTTTCGAGGCCGCGCCCAGGACCGCGAAGCGTCCTCCCGGCCCGCCGGCGGCCTTCACGAAGGCGGCGTGCACGTCCCGGGCGCGGGTACGGAGGTTGCCGCCGGCTATGAACAGATCACCTTTGACCATCGAAGGGCTTCCTCATTTCGGCTTTTTTCTGGTCAATTGGCGCCATATTAACCTTTTCATGGCCGATTTTATCGCGAGGAAACGGAATACAATCCCGCCTCAATGGACCGACCGGACCGCCCGCCGGCCCTCCGCCGTAAGCCGGCTGCCCCGGCGGCCCCGGCCCATGACCAGAAGCCCCAGGGCGGCCAAGCGTTCCAGCCGGGACCTCGCGGCGCCGGTGCCCAGGCCGAGGCCCCGGGCCCGGGCCAGGGCCGCGATGGTGTCCCGGCCCGCCGCCTTTCCCTCGGCCTCCAGCTCCGCCACCGCCCCCAGGACGAAGCGGTCCTCGAAGCCCAGCGGGGCTGCCGGACCGGCGTCCCCGGAGAGGGCCGGACGGTACGGTTCCGCCTCGCGGGGGGCGAAGTACTCGTGCTCCGGCAGGTCCGCGGCGGAGATCTCCCGATCCTCCCGGACGGCCAGCATGTAGGTCAGGGCGTTCCGGAGTTCCCGGACGTTTCCGGGCCAGTCCCGGGACTCCAGGGCCGCCAGGACCTCGGGGCTGACCGCCACGTCCCCGGCCCCTTCCTGCTCCAGGATACGGCGCACGAGCCGGGGTATGTCCTGCCTGCGCTCGCGCAGGGGAGGTATGCGGAGCCAGCCCATCTTGAGACGGAAGTAGAGGTCCTCCCGGAACTGGCCCTTCCGGGCCTTGTCCAGGAGGTCCTCGTTGGTCGCCGCGATCACCCGGACGTCCACACGCTTCAGGTCCGCCCCGCCCACCCGCATGACCTCCTTTTCCTGGAGGACCCGGAGCAGCCGGGTCTGGACCTTGGGGGAGACGTTCCCGATCTCGTCCAGGAAGAGGGTGCCGCCGTCGGCCAGCTCGAAGAGCCCCGTCTTGCCGCCCTTCTTGGCCCCCGTGAAGGCCCCCTCCTCGTACCCGAAGAGCTCGCTCTCCACCAGGTCGTCCGAAAGGGCCCCCAGGTCCACGGCCAGGAAGGGCCCGGCGGACCGGGCGCTCGCGGCGTGGATGGCGGAGGCGAAGAGCTCCTTGCCCGTGCCGCTCTCCCCGTGGATCAGGATGGACAGGTCCGTGGCGGCCAGGCGGGTGGCGATCCGCTTGGCCCTGCGGACGGCCTCGCTCTCTCCGGCGATGTCCTCCAGGGTCCACTTGGCCACGTGGCCCCGGCGACGGTACTCCCGGCCCAGCCGGGAAGCTTCGGGACCCTCGCCGCGGAAGACCGCCACGGTGTGCCCGCCCTCCCCAAGGTCGAAGCGCCGGACGACCAGGGTGCCCTCCGGGAGCTTGAAGGTCCCCTCCTCCTCCCCGCAGCGGCAGTCCAGGAAGCCCAGAAGCTCCCGGTTGCGGATCAGGGATCCCAGGGCCGCCCCCGGACCGCTGCCGGGCCGGAGATGGAGGAGGTCCCGGAGCTCCTCGTTGCAGACCGAGACCCGGCCTTCCTCGTCGTAGACCAGGATGCCGTGGCGCAGGGAATCGATCACGGAGCCGAGGTGGCCGGACAGACGGCGGGCCTCCTCGGTGGACCGGGCCAGACGACGGGCCAGGTTGACGATCTTGGCCAGGTAGCGCCGGGAGTAGCCGCCGATATCCGTCTCCGCCATCCCCAGGCGCTTCAGGATCTCCGCCAGGCTTCCGAAATCCAGGATCCGCACCCCGATGTCGATCACCTCGTCCATCCCCGGGGGGACCAGATCCGGTTCCCCCGCCACCACGGCGATCCGGTATGACCGCGGAGGCGGCGGATCCTCGGGGTTCCAGGGAAGCCAGTCCACCCCGTCCAGTCCCAGGTCCCGGAGGGAATCCACGCAGTCCCGGGCCGTCTCGGGGCGGTCGTTCACGAAGAGGACCGGGAGGCCCGGGGGCAGGGCCACCACGCGCTCCAGGGCGTCGCAGTCCACGACCCGCCGGGCCACCAGGGGCTCCGTACCGACGGGAAGGAGGCCCGACGCCTCCAGATCCTTCCGGACGAGGTCGCTGGAAAGGACCACGAGGTCCCCCTCGGGAGGCTCCGAAAGACCCTCGTCCACCCAGTACGGCACGATCTCCGCCCGGCCTTCCACGTACTCGGCCAGTTGACGGACCAGGACGCGGGCCGTGCTCTCGCTGCCCGCGACCACGGCCACCTTCACGGGGCGGCCTCCAGGGGGTCGATGTTCTCGAAGGTCCCGGATACGAGCTCCTGGCCGTCCCGGATCATCACACGGCCCCGCGCCACGACGGACACGGGCTTGAGGTCCCGGTCCAGGACCGTCAGGTCACCGTCCAAACCCGGGGCGATCCGCCCCTTGCGGACGAGCTTGAGGACCGCGGCGGGGTTGGCCGTGATCGGTAGGAGGGCCGTTTCCAGGGGGATGCCCCGGACCTTCACGGCCTCCCGCAGGGCGGAAAGAAGGCTGGCGCAGGTGCCCACCAGGAGCCCGGAAAGTTTCCCGGCGGCGTCGAAGGAGGGCAGGCTGCCCTGGCCGTCGCTGGACCAGGTGATCCGGTCCGCCGGGACCTTCCGGGACAGGCAGAGGGCGAAGGACTCCGCGGCGGAACTCTCCCCCTCCTCCAGGAACCGGGGCACCGTGCTGGTCGTGTAGTCCGCATACCCCCCCGCCAGGGTCCAGGCCACGGACTGTTCCAGCACGATGGGGTTCCGGTTGCAGTGGGTGGGGAGGAACTGGGTCCGGGGCAGGTCTCCGGGGGCCACGATGCGCTCCAGGGGCTCGAATCCCGCAGGGGCGTCGCCCAGGTGGACGTTCACGACTCCCGCCTTGCCGGAGAGCATGCCCCCGAGGCGCGCTTCCGAGGCTATGCGGGCCAGCTCCGCGTCCGTGGGCTTGGAGGAGCGGTGATCCGAGATCGCCAGCTCCCCGATGCCTAGGATGGGCTCGATCATCATGATGTCCCGGACCGGATCCCCCGTCACGGTGGTCAGGGGTACCCTGTAGGAACCCGTGTATCCGTAGGCGGAGATGCCCTCTTCCCGCAGGCCGTAGAGCTTGGCCACCAGGGCTTCCATGCTCCGGGCCACCCCGTCGGTGCCCAGGACCCCGACCACGGTGGTCACCCCGGCCCGCAGGGCGCCCGACAGGACCAGCTCGGGGGTGCGGGTCCGGTACCCTCCCTCCCCGCCGCCGCCGGTCACGTGGACATGGGAATCCACGAAACCCGGCACGACGAACCGGCCCCGGGCGTCCAGGACCTCGCAGGGAGCCGGGAGGCCGGCGGGGTCGATCCGATCGGCGATCGCGACGATCCTGCCCGCGGCGATGAGGATGTCCCGCGGGCCGATCCGTTCGGGTGCGTAAAGGTCGGCGTTCTGGACGAGCAGCAGCATGGTGTAGCTTCCTTTCGATCCGGGATGGAAATCTTGTAGCAATCATCGTGCCAGTTCCGTGGACGGTGGTCCGTTAACAGTGAACAGTAGTACGAAGCAGACGGGTTCGGGCGAGATCGTCCCCCTCGACGCCCGGCGCGTTCGGCCGCGTCGGATCGAAGTATAATCTCCCTGCCCGGGACTCCGCCATCGTACGGACAAAAGAGCGGCCGTCCACTGTCGACTGTCCACCGACTCCTGACTCCTGACTCCCGACTCCTTCTATGCTATCCTCCGGGTATCCGACGACCGGGAGCCGAACGATGCAGCATGTCCTGCTGGCCTTCTATATCCTGTTTTTCGCCACGGGCTTCATGGGGGGCGCCGCCCTCTTCGTCCTGGGCCTGAGGATCCGCAGCCGGCTGATCCGGCCCCTCCTGGCCTTCCAGGCCCTCTTCCTGGTGGGGCTGGGGCTGGTCGCCCTCTACGCCTATCTGTACGGCCTTTGGGGTGCCGTGCCGCCCACCCTGGCCCTGGTGCTGGGAACCGTCCTGACCGGGATGAACGCCGCCATCTACGCCGTGGCCATCCTGCTGGTCCGGAGGATCTCACCGCCCGCGTCCCGGAGAAAGGCCTATCCCGCGGCGGCGGAGATCCTGGCGGGCCTGGTGATAGCGAAGAGCCTGGCGAGCCTGGTCCTTGCCCTGGCGGGCGCCTCCCGGCCCGGGGCTCGAGCCCTGCTGGATACGGAGGCCTGGAGCCTGGCGGGGTACATCCTGACCGGCCTGGCCATGGCCGCCTTCGGGGTGACCGCCCGGGGTCCTCTTCCTCCCGGGGAAGCCCCGGCCCTGCGGCCCCTCTTCAAGGCCTACGGGACCTGCGCTCTGGCCTTCGCCCCCCTGGGTCTCGTGGAGTACGCGGTGGAGACCGCGGGTCTTCCCGGCCTGCCCTTCCTCTCCCTGGACCACCTGTTCTACCTGTCCTGGAACATCGTGTCCATGAGCGCGGCCGTGCGGCTGCTGAAGCCCGGGGACGCGGGGGTCCCCGCTTTGGATTCGGTTCCCGCGGAACGGATCGAGGCCTTGGGCCTCTCCGGCCGGGAGGCCCAGATGGCGGTCCTGATCGCCCGGGGCCTGGCCAACAAGGAGATCGCGGCGGAACTGGGTATCTCCCCGGCCACGGTGCGCACCCACATCTATAACCTCTACCAGAAGGCCGGGGCGCGCAGCCGGGTGGAGTTGATCAACAAGCTCCGGGCCTGAGGCCGGCCGCCGACGGGTCGGCCGGCGGCGCCTCAGTCCCTCCGAGCCCCCTCAGGGGGCAACACTGGCGCCCGTGCCGACATCGGCCTTGACGGAAAGGTAGGCCGGAAGGGTAAGGGCGACGACTGCCGCCAGGGCCGCCGCGACCACTACGGGCGCGACGAGGGATCGCTTCTCCCCCGCCCGGGGACCCGCGATCCGGGCGCGGATCACGCAGGTCGCCCCGGCCAGGAAGGCGCAGATCACGGTGGCGATCGGCGCGAAGGTGCACAGGGACCTGTAGCCCAGGACGTTCTCCCAACGGGCGCCCGGGTTCGGGACCAGGGTCAGGATCGCCGCCAGGGTAAAAAGGCCGGACAAGCCCAGGAGGGCGCCGTAGAGAGCCGGATTTTTTGGTTGCTTGCGTTCCATGTCGAAATCTCCTTGACAAAGCGATTTAGTTCACCGGCCCGGGGCCGGTCCGTTCCGGAAATCTCCCGCCCGGGGCGGTATCGTCCACCCCCGCCGCTCGAACAGGTCGGTCCACCGCTCCCGGGCTTCGGGGCTGCCGTCCTCGTCCAGGCCGGAGAGCACCCCGTACATCAGGAGAGAGCCCGCGGAGCGGAGGCGGCTGGCCGCCCCTTCCTCGCTCCGGTCCTTCGCGTGGCCGAAAAGCATGGCCATGACCATGCCCATGGTGTAGGTCCACAGCTGGTCGAAGATCCGATCCAGCTCCCCTTCTCCGAGAGAGGCCAGGAAGGCGTCCTCCTTCATGCGGCTACGGACTTCCCGCCGGTGGCGCTCGAGCTCCCCGTCCATCCCGGCCCGGTAGAGGGCCAGGAAGAGCCTGGGTTCGTCCCGGGCGAAGAGCACGAGGCCGATGCCGCTGTTCAGGAATCCGCTGTCCGTACGGGGGCGGGTACCCGACGCGCGAAGCAGCCGGGAAGCCTCCCCGAGGACCCAGGCTTGGAGGCTCTCCATGGATTCAAATGCTCCGTAGATCGGGGCGACGGAGGTCCCCAAGGCGGCCGCCAGCCCCCGGGCGGTGAGGGCATCCCAGCCTTCCCGGCGGACCAGGTCCAGGGCGGCGGTTCCGATATGTTCCCTCGAGAAGGATACGGGTCTTGGCACTAGGACTTCCTCCGCATAAGCTAACTCTTGTTATATTACATATGTTAGGTTATGTCAATCCTTTGTTCTCACATCGGCGGGATCCCCCGAAAGCACGGGGCCGCTCGAAGGAGCGGCCCCGTGCTTTCCCGGAGCAGGGGATTCAGTCGGCGGCCCTGCGCGCCTCGTACGCGGAGAGGATCCGATCCAGCGCCGCGTCCAGGGTAGCCCGGGGGCAGGCCAGGTTGAACCGCTGGAAGCCGCTCCCTCCGGTCCCGAATTTGATCCCCTCGTCCAGCCAAACCTTGGCTTTGTGGAGGAAGAAGTCCTTGAGCTCCGGGTCGGACATCCCCAGGCCCCGGCAGTCCGCCCAGGCCAGGTAGGTGCCCTCCAGGGGAAGGACCCGGATCCCCGGGATGCCCCCCTCCAGGACGGTCTTGAGTCGAAGGTAGTTGCCCCGGACGTACCGGATCAGCTCCTCCAGCCAGGGCTCCCCTTTCGTATACGCGGCCTCCTGGGCCGCGATCCCGAAGACGTTCGAGGTGCCCAAGCCGAGGTTGCCGGCCGCCGTGGAAAAGCCGTCCCGCAGGCGACGGTCCGGGATCACCACGTTGGCCGTGCACAGGCCCGCCAGGTTGAAGGTCTTGCTGACCGCCAGGCACGTGAGGGACCGGGACGCGGCGTCCTCGGAGATCGCGGCGAAGCAGGTGTGCCGCCGACCGGGCATCACGATGTCCGCGTGGATCTCGTCGGAAACCACGACCAAGTTCTTCCGGGCGCAGAGCTCCGCCAGGGCCGAAAGTTCCTCCCGGGTCCAGACCCGCCCTACAGGGTTGTGGGGGCTGCAAAGGATGAGAAGCTTGGTCCGGGAATCGATCTTGCGCTCCAGGTCCGGGAGGTCCATGACGTACCGATCCCCCTCGAGCCGCAGGGGATTGTCCAGGAGCCGGCGGCCGTTGTTCAGGACCGCGGCCCCGAAGGGGTAGTAGACGGGGCTCTGGATGACCACCTTGTCCCCGGGCCGGGTGAAGGCCAGGACGGCCAGGTTGACGGCGGGCACGATACCCGGGGAGTAGCAGATCCACTCCCTCCGGATCTCCCAGCCGTAGCGCCGGCGGGTCCATCCCGTCAGGGACTCGTAGAACCCGTCCTGCCGAACCGGGTAGCCGTAGATCGGGTGTTCAGCCCGGGCCCGGATCGCTTCCTGGATCTCCGGGGCCACGGGGAAGTCCATGTCCGCGACCCAGAGCGGGATGGCATCCTCCTCGCCGCAGAGCTCGCGGCGGGCGCTCCATTTCACGCATCCTGTGGGAACGCGGTCCGGGACCGTATCGAAATCGTACATGCCGCCTCCTGCCCGCCCATAGTGGTACGAAGCTTTCCAGGAAGGCAAGAGGCGTCGTACAACGACCGCCTACCGCAGGGTGGTCCACCAGGTCGCCCGGATCGAGGCGCCGAGGTCGAAGCCCGACAAGCCGCGACCCTCGAAGTCCTCATACCCGGGGGCGAGTCGACAGGAGCCCCAGAGCCGGGCCGACCATCTGCCGCCCAGGGACGCTTCCGCCCCGAGGGTCAGGATGCCGCAGAAGCTCTTCTCGACCCCTTGGCCGTCGAAGGCGCCGCTCCCGTCCGCCTCGTCCTTGGCGATGCCCCCCAGACCCAGGCGGACGTAGGGAACGATTCCCGCGGCCCCCGGGCCCAGGCGGAAGCCCAGGCTGCCGCCGTAGACGAGAGCCCCCTGTTGGATCAGGTCCGGGCTACCGAACTTGAGGGGGATCAGGTGCAGGTAGCTCCCGAGCTCCACCCGGCCCAGGAAGATTCCCGATTCCAGGGAGGCCAGAGACCGGATCTCCCCGCCCGCGGCGGTGGCCCCGCCGCCGATCTCGGCATAGGACTTCCAGGTCAGTCCTTCCCCGGCCCAGGCCGGTCCGGCCGCCCCCGCGAGGATCAGGGCCGCCAGCACCAGGACCGGCGCCTTGCCGAAACGGGGAAGGAACATCCCCGTCCGGGCCTTGTAGGCCCTCCACTCGTCTCCGAATCGTTCTTCCATTTCCGTTTCTTCCTTTCGGGCCAGCCGGACGTACATCGACGCCAGGATCGGCCAAAGAATCAGGAGCGGGATCGTCGCCCACTCGAACAGCACACCCAGGGATACGAGCAGAAAGCCCGTGTACTGCGGATGCCGCACGTACCGGTAGAACCCCTCCGCGACCAGCCTCCCCTGTCCTTCCTCCCTGCTCCAGTACTCCCGGTGGATGCGGGCCCAGCCGCCCACCACCAGGACCGCTCCGGCCAGGACGCAGGCCAGGTAGACGTAGTGCCCGGTCATGCCGAAGGTTCCGGACAGGGTGTGCCCCCAGAGAACCCCCTCCGGCAGGGTCTTCCCGAAGGCCCAGAGCACGAAATACAGGGACAGGGGCGCCCCGAACATCTCCAGGGCAAAGGCCACCACGAAGCCCAGGAAGACCCCCGCGGGCTTGCGGTCCGCCTTACGGTAGAAGGGCACGAAGAGCAGGAAGGCGCCGAAGAGGGCGGCCCACACGGCGACCGCCCACCAGGTTCCGAAATGCGACCCCACGTTCTCGTCCATTCCGACGCTCCATCGAAGGAAGGATGCGGGAGGCGGCCCGGGGCCCATCCACCCGCGGCGGCGATCACCGGATCCTTCGACTCCGGCGCCGTCCGCCGAGGGAGAGGATAGGGATTCCGAAGACGGATGGGGATCGGACGAAGCTATGAAAATCGGGTGGAAAGCCTACGTAATATGTATCAGTTCCGGTTTATGGGCCGTCATGAGGTCGCGCGGAACCGCCCGGACCGCGGCGCCGGAGCCTAGGCGGTCGAGTCATCCTTCCACGCCGGAAGGAGGACCCGGAACAGGGTGCGCCCGGGCTCGCTCTCCAGCTCGATCCGACCCCCGTGTTTTTCGACGATCCTGCGGCAGATGTCCAACCCCAGGCCGGTGCCCTCTCCGCTCTTCTTGGTGGTAAAGAAAGGTTCGAAGATCTTTTCCCGCAGGTGGGCGGGCACGCCGGGGCCGGTGTCCCGGACCTCGACCACGATCCGGGAATCCCCTTCCCGGACGCTCAGCCCCAGGGTCCCGCGGAAATCCATGGCCTGCAGGGCGTTCTGGATCAGGTTCATCCAGACCTGGTTCAGTTGGTTCCGGTTGCCCTTCACGAGCCCCGGGCACCCGTAGTCCTTTTCGATCCGGACTCCGTACTTGGTCTTGTTGGTGTAGAGGGTGAGCAGGCTGTCCAGCTCCTTCGGGATCTCGACCCGGGAGGAGGCGTCCTCGTCCTCCTCTTTCCGGACGTAGTAAAGGAGGGCAGACACCACGTTGGAGCACTTGTCCGCGGCCACGGCGATCACGTCGGTTATGTTCTTGATCGAGGAGAGGGTATCCAGGGCGTACACGGCTTCCGGGCAATCCGGATGATCCCGGACCAGGGCGGGAATCGAGGGGTCCCCGTCCAGACGGAGGTCGAGCAGGGCATCCAGAAGCCTGTCCGGGATCGGACGGCCGCAGTCCGCCAGGCGGGCCGCAAGCCCTTTCCGCCTTCGGAAACGGCCGGATGCCTCTTCCTCCAGGGGCCGCGAGCCCAGGGACAATTTCAAGGCCGCATTGAACCAGGTCAGGACTTCCGGGGAGAGCCCGGCTACGGTCCGGGACGCCTCCTCCAGGCGATTCCCGATCAGGTGGATCAGGGACTGGTTGGACGAGACGATGGCCCCCAGGGGGGTGTTGAGCTCGTGGGCGATGCCCGCGATCAGCTGGCCCAAGGCCGCGAGCTTCTCGGACTGGACCAGGGAATCCTGGGCCTCGTGGAGGGTTTCCAGGGTGGCCTGGAGTTCCTCGTTGGCTTTGACCAGGCTGGAGTTCATCCTGTCCAGTTCCCGGGTTCGATCCAGGATCCTCTGTTCGAGGGTCTCGTTCAGGGCCTTGAGCTCCTCGTCCACCCGTCTTCGCTCGGTTATATCTTCATATACACCGAGGATCCCGTAGATTCGGCCTTCGGGATCCTTGAGAGGGATCTTGGAAGTCCGGAGCCATTTCCGGCCTCCGTCGGAGCTCATGGGCTCCTCGTAGTTGATCTTGGCCTGGTCCTGCTCGACTACCGACCGATCGTCCGCCCGGTACGCCTCGGCCTGATCCTTCCATAACAAGGAGAAATCGTCCAGACCGATCACGTCCTCGGGGCGATCCTTCCCGGCGTCCTGGGCGAAGGACCGGTTGCATCCCAGGTACCGCCCGGCCCGGTCCTTCCAGAATACCCGGACGGGGATGGTGTCGATCACGTCGTTGAGCATGCGGGTGGATTCCCAGAGCCTCTGCTCCATGAGCTTTCGCTCCGTGACGTCCTCGTAGATCCCCAAAACTCCGAACACCCGTCCCTCGTCCACGAGGGGCACCTTGGTCGTATCGATCCACAGCCGGGCTCCGTCCGCTTGTTGAAGGGGTTCCACGATGTGGCGTTTCGGACGCCCGCTTTCCACGACCTCCCGGTCGTCGGCCCGATAGGCCTCCGCGTCCTCGGCCGTCCAGGGAAGGTCGAAATCCGTCTTGCCCAGGATCCGGGCGGGATCCTCCAGGCCCACGTCCCGGGCGAAGGCCTGGTTGCATCCCAGGTAACGGCCGTCCCGGTCCTTCCAGAAGACCGATTGGGGAATCGTGTTCAGCACCAGGTCCAGTGTCGCCCGGCTCTTTCGCAGGTCCTCCTCCGCCGCCTTCTTGTCCGTGACGTCCGTATGGGTCCCGATCATCCGGAGGACCTTCCCGGCCCCGTCCCGGGCGACGACCTTGCCCCGGCCTCGGATCCACATCCAGGTCCCGTCCTTCCGGAGGAAGCGGAACTCGATGTCGAACTGGATCACCCGGCCGTCGATGTGCGCCTGGGAGTGCGCGAGGACCCGCTCCAGGTCATCCGGGTGAACCCGCTTCTCGAACTCGTCGAACCTGTGGGGGAAGTCTCCCGGTTCGTACCCGGCGATCTTGTAGTACCTCGGATCGAAGTAGACCGTGTTGCTCGGGATGTCCCAGTCCCAGATCCCGTCGTTGACCGCCAGCATGGCCAGGTCGAAGCGTTCCTGGCTGAGCCGGAGGGCTTCCGCGGCCTTGTGGCGCAGGGCGGAAGACCGGATAAGGGCGAGGATCAGCCCCAGCTGCAGGACGATCAGCGCCAAGGAGCCGGCCAGGAAGGTCCGGGTCCGGTCCCGGAGGGTGCGGGCGGTCCGGTTCTTCTCGGTGATGTCCGTGACCGTGAAGACGACCCCCTCGGAGAGGTCCGCGGTATCCAGGGGGGTCGAGGAGAGGATCACCTCCAGGATTTCCCCTTCCTTGGTCCTCCAGCGGGTCTCCACGGTCCCGGTGCCCCGCTCCGCGATCTGTCGGTACTTCTCCCGGCCCACGAACTCGTAATCCTCGTCGGCAGGATAGAAGATCCGGGCGCTCTTACCCAGGAGTTCCTCCCGGGAGTATCCGGTCAGCTGGACGATGTAGTCGTTCACCTGGACGATGACCCGGTCCACGACTACGCCGATCCCCCCGGGGGCGCTGCGCAGGATGCTCGAGAGCATGCGCTCCGCCTCGAGTTGGGATAACTCCATCTCCGGATCGGCCGGCCGGTCCTGGGCGCGCGCCGCGGGCGCGAAGGCGGCCAGCACCATCGCGGCCGCGAACACCCGGAATCGGTACGGCACGTCGGTACCTACGCCGGATCCCGGAACTTGCCGCAATGGCGGGAGGCGTCACCGGCCGAGATCTGCCGGAAGGAGTCCTTCTCGGTCCGGAAGGCCTCCACGACGGCCGGGTCGAAACGCTTGCCGGAGTCCGCCTCGATCTCCCGTGCGACCTCGTCGAAGGGGAGGGCGTCCTTGTAGGGACGTTTGGTGAGCATGGCGTCCAGGCTGTCCGCCACGGCCGTGATGCGGGCGGAGAGCGGGATCCGAGCCCCGACCATCTCGGCCAGGTACCCCTTCCCGTCCCAGCGCTCGTGATGGTACAGGATCAAGTCCTTGGCGAATTCGTCGATGTCGATGGATTTCAGCAGGTTCGTGCCGATCTCGACGTGCCGTTTGACCACCTCGAACTCCTCCGGGGTGAGCCTTCCCGGCTTGTCCAGGATCTCGTGGGGTATGCCCGCCTTGCCGATGTCGTGCAGGGGGGCGTAGGTATAGAGCTTTCGCACCTCCGCCTCCGCAAGACCCAGCTTCCGGCCCAGGAGGGCGGCGTAGCAGGCCACCCGCTGGACATGGCAGAAGGAGTCCGGGTCCCAGTCCCGGGCCTGGTTTTCCAGGGCGGCGATCAGGGCCGTGTTGAGTTCCTCCACCTTCCGACGGAGCAGCTCCAGTTCCGCCTCCCGATCGTAGAGTTCCGCGGCCCTCCGGACCGACATGACCAGGTCCCGGCGTTCCCAGGGCTTGTGGATATAGCGGAACAACCCGGCCTCGTTGACCGCCTGGGCTATGGCGTCGATATCCGAATAACCCGTCAGGAGGATGCCGTACAGCCGGGGAAAGGCCTTCCGGGCCTCCCGGAGGAGGATATGCCCCTTCATGCCCGGCATCCGCTCGTCGGTAACCAGGACCGCGGGCTCTCCGCCGTCCTGGCTTATCTCCGCCAGGAGTGAGAGGGCCGTCTCCCCGGAATACGCGGCTTCCACCCGGAGGTGCGGGAGTTCGTGCCGGAGTTCCCGCTTGAGACTCTCGGTGATGATGGCCTCGTCGTCCACGCACAGCACGTATCGTTCCGCCATACCGTCTATTCTATACATGCGGGGCGGGACTTCAAGGAAAACGCACGTTGAACGTGAAGTACCGTATGGCCGGGGGTCTGTCCTTCGGGGCGGCCTTCGGGTACGCGGCGGCGACCCGGCGAAATAAGAGAAGGGGCCCCGGAGCCGGGCCTGGCTCGCCCGACCCGGCTGGATCCGGAGCCTACTTGATCCCGTAGACCTTCACGACCGCCCGGCCGTCCTTGAGGCGGCCCTCGGTCCGGTAATGGAAGGTTATCGTCCGGATAAGGCGCCTCCCGCCCTCTAGATCGACGGCCCGGGACCGGGTCCCCTCCGCGAAGCGGTGCCGCAGGGGGATCTCGTCCTTCCTGCCGTCCCCGTAGGTCACCACGATGCGCTCGATCTCCACGTCGTTGCCTTCCGCAAGGAAGACGAGCCTGCGCAGGGCCCCTTCCTTCAGTCGGACGGGAAGCACGTCGAAATCCGCCTTGAAGTTCACTTTCAACTCGCCGATGAGCTCGGCCTTGCCGATGAGGGTCCGAATCTCGGAATCGCTCTGGGCGAAGGCCGACCCGGCGGCCAGGCACAGCAGAACCACGTTTAGAAATCGCTTCATGGCACCTCCCGGGCGGGGAATATACCGCGATCCGGGGCCGGAAACCACCGTGTTCCTACCCTCCCAACTCCTCCAGGGCACGCTCGTAGAAGTCCTCCACGGCCCACATCATGCGATAGTCCGGGTAGTCCGACATGAGGCGCTCGCACAAGGATCGCAGGGCCTGCCAGTCCTCCCGGTCCACATGGACGAAGATCTTCTGGTAGAGGACCTCCGGCAGGAAGGGATCCCGGGGGTAGGCGGAATCCGCGGCGTCGGACCAGCGCAGGACCTCGTCCCGGCAGCGGTCCGCCAGGGTCTCGTCCCCGAAGTTCTCGGAGGCGGAGCGGCCCAGCTCGTGCAGGAGGTTCTGGAGGTTCCAGACCGCCTGGACGGGGGTATCCCCGGCCATGCGGTAGGGATGGGCCCGATAGGCCTCCGTGACGGCGGCCTGGTCCTTGAAGCCGAACCGGGCCGGGTTCATCACCGCGTCCCCGAAGGAAAAGAAGGTCGGGGCCGTGATCCGCGCGGAGAGGGCGGAGATGTCCTCCACCAGGGCGTTCATCTCCCGCCTCTGCCGCTGTTTCCGGAAATCCTTCAGGTACCGGTAGGCGTCCTCGATGCCCCGGCCGGGCTTGAGGTACAGGGGGTCCAGCCGGGTAGCCTGGGCGAAGTACTCCAGGGCTTCCGCGTAGCGGCCCGCGTCCAGGAGGTCCAGCCCCCGGTAGTACGCCCGAGCCGCGTCCAGGCTGGAAGGCCCGGGCGAGGTACGGACGGACGGGCCGGGCGAGGCCGGGACGCCGAGGGCGGCCGCCAGGCGCGCGGAGAGCTCCCGCTCAAGGTCCAGGACCCGGCCCGCGGGGCCCTCGGCCCGGGCGGTCGCCGCGATCTCCCCGGTCTCCGCCCGCACCACCCGGGCGTCGATCCGGAGCTCCTCCCCGGCGGCCAGGAAGCTTCCGTACAGCAGGAGGTCGGCGCCCAAGAGCCGGCCCACCTTCGGGGCCCCGGCGGGATCGACCAGGCCGGAGAGGGCTAGTTCCTGCTCCCGCAGGACCCGCTCCAGCTCCTCCCTCTCCACGAGGGTGAAGGCCCCCGACGCCCCGAGGTCCCCGGCCAGCAGGTCCGCGAGGCCCTTGGACAGCCACGCCAGGTCCGCGGAGCCGCGGGTGTCCGTGAAGTAGAGGACCGAAAGCCGGGGCTTCCCGGTCCGCGGCTCCTGGGCGGACAGGCCGCCCCCGGGGAGGGACCAAAGAATCCAGGCGGTCAGGAGGGCCGCGGCGGCGGGAAGGCCCGGTCGGCGCGGCGGGGCGACGAAGTTCGGCATGGGACGAGTATGCAGGGTGTCCGGGAGCTTGTGAAGGGCGGCGGGTGGAAATACGGGCCGCGGTCGTGGATACTATCCCCATGAGCGAAAAACCCGATACGGAGCCGACGGACCCGGAATCGCAGGTCGTTCCGGTCACCGAGGCGAACCTGGAGGCCTTCCTCTCCTACTGTTCCCTCCGGGGTCCCGAACACGACGAAAGCTTCCTCCCGGGGGCGGGCTTCCGGCCTGACGCCGACCACCCCTCCTTCCTCCTGCTCCGGGACGGCAGGCCCGCGGGCGCAGCCTCCCTGCTCCTGGAGTCCGCGAACCGGGCCGCCCGGCGGGCCCGGTTCGCGATCCTGCACGCCGAGGGCGGGCGGCGGGGGTACTTCGCGCTTCTGGGCGCCTCCGCGGCCGCCGCGGCGCCCCACGCCGGAGAGCTCTTCCTCTTCCTCCCGGAAGCCCGCGCCGAACCCCTTTCCTGCCTGCGGGAGGCGGGCTTCGCCGTCGAGCGCCTGTCCTTCGAGATGGCCCGGGACGACCCGGACCTCGAGGCCCCGGAGGCTCCCTCGGGGTACCGGCTGGAACCCCTGCGCCCGGGGGACGGGGAGGGCATCCGGGCCTACGTGGAGGTCCGGAACCGCAACTTCCGGGAAGTCCTGGGCTCCCTTCCGATCGACGAGGGGACCGTCCGGGCCGATCTGGAGGATCCGGGGATCCCCTCCGGGGGTCTGGCGGTCCTCCGCGCCCCGGACGGCTCGGCCTGCGGCACGATGCGGGCGGAGCGGGACACGGACCCCGAATGCCTGTCCATCGGCGCCCTGTCGGTGGACCGGGAACACCGAGGCCGGGACCTCGGACGGTTCCTGCTCCGCTCCGCCGCGGCCCTGGGCCGCCGGGAGGGCTTCCGGACTCTGTCCCTTTCGGTCAACGCGCTGAACAAGAACGCCCTGGGGCTCTACGAGTCCGAGGGATTCACGGTCCGGGGCACCTGGGTCTGCCTTTCCGCGCCCGTCCCGGCCGTCCTGGGCCGCACGGCCCCGGGGGCCGGGGAGGGATGAAGACCTTTTCCAAGCGCCCCTCCCCCTCGGAACGGCTCCGGGGGACGGCCTGTCCGGTCTGCGGCTCCCCGGAAACCCGCCCCCTCTGGGACCTCGGGGACTTCGCCTTCGCGCGCTGTGCCGGCTGCGGCCACGTCTACCAGAACCCCCGCCCGGATCCCGCGGACCTGACTCTGCGCTACGACGAGGAATACCTCGAGTACGAGGTTCGGAACGCCCTTCCCTACCTCCGCCTCATGCTCCTGGGCCTTGCGGACCTGGGCTTCGAGAGGATCGAGGCCGCCCTTCCCGAAGGCCGGAGCTTCCTGGATGTCGGCTGCGCCACGGGAGCCCTGGTGGAGCACGCGGCGCGGCGGGGCTGGGAGGCGACGGGGGTCGAGGTCTGCCGTCCCGCGGCGGAGTACGGACGGAGAGTTCGGGGCGTCACGATCCTGGAGGGCAGCCTCCGGGACGCGGCCTTCCCGGACGACGGCTTCGACTTCGTGCATTCCAGCCACGTCATCGAGCACGTACCCGAGCCCGGGGCCTTCCTGGCGGAGATCCACCGGATCCTGAAACCCGGAGGCTGGTGCGTCACGGTGACCCCGAACCGGACCAGCCTGCAGGCCGCCCTCTTCGGCTCCGGATGGCGCAGCGTCATCCCGGACCACATGCACCTGTTCTCGCGCCCCGGTCTCCTCCGGTTGGTCCGGGATTCGGGACTCGCGCCCCTCCGGACCGCGACCTGGGGAGGGATCGCCCTGGGCCTGGCCCCGGCACCCCTCAAGGCCGCCCTGGATCGGGCAGCCAAGCTACTCGGCTTCGGGGATGTCCTGGCGGTGCTGGCCCGGAAACCGCCCGCCGGAACCTAGCCGACGGCCCGGGACCCCGGCCTTGCCCACCGGTTCCCCCTTCGGCTAGGATGCACCCCGTGCGAATCCCCCCAGGCTCATCCACCCCGCTATCCCGGTTCCTCTCGGATCGGAGATTCTTCACGGACCTCTTCCGCATCGCCATCCCGATAGCCCTCCAGAACCTCGTGGCGTCCTCGGTGAACATGCTGGACACGATCATGGTGGGCCGCCTGGGAGCCGTGGAGCTCGCGGCGGTGGGCCTGGGGAACCAGGTCTTCTTCCTCCTCCTGCTCCTCTTGTTCGGGATCGGATCCGGCTCCGGGGTGTTCACCTCCCAGTACTGGGGAGCCCGGGACCAGGCGGGGATACGGAGGACCGCGGGCATGGCCCTGGCCCTCGGACTCTCGGCGTCCCTGGTCTTCACGGCCGCGTCCCTGGCGGCCCCCCGGGCCATCCTGGGTCTGTATTCCCGGGACCCCGCGGTCCTGGACGCGGGGGCCGTCTATCTCCGCATCGCAGCGCTGAGCTACCCCGCCCTGGCCGCCAGCTTCATCTTCTCCATGGCTCTCCGGGGGGTGGAACGGGTCCGGCTCCCCCTTGCGGCGACCGTAATCTCCCTCTCCGCCAACGCCTTCCTGAACTGGGTCCTCATCTTCGGGACCCTGGGATTCCCGGCCCTGGGGGTGCGGGGGGCGGCCATAGCCACCGTCGTCTCCCGCTGGATGGAGGCCGCCATCGTCCTGGTCGTCACCTACGCGAAAAAGTATCCCCCCGCGGGATCCCTCCGGGAGCTGACGGACTGGACCCGGCCCTACGTCCGGAGGTTCACCGGGATCGTCCTTCCCGTGGTCTTCAACGAGGCGGCCTGGGCCCTGGGCATCACCTTCTACAACGGGATCTTCGCGCGGATCTCCACGGAGGCCATCGCGGCGTTCAACATCCAGAGCACGATCTCCCAGCTGTCCATGGTCCTGTTCATGGGCACCGCGAACGCCTCGGCGGTAATGCTGGGAAAACGGATCGGGGAAGGCAACCGGGAGGGGGCCTACGACTGGGCAGGCCGCTTCGCCGTGCTCGGCCCCGTCCTGGGCACCGCGATCGGAATCCTGCTGCTGCCGACGATCCCGGCGCTGCCCATCCTGTTCCGGCTGGAGCCCGGGGTCCTGTTCCAGGCCGGCGCGATGGTCTGCTGTCTGGCCGCGGTCTTCCCGATCAAGGTCTTCAACCTCCACATCGTGGTGGGGGTGTGCAGGTCCGGCGGGGACACCCGGTTCGCGGCCTTCTTCGACATCTTCGGGGTCTGGCTCGTGGGGGTGCCCTTGGCCGCCCTGGGCGCCTTCGCGTGGAACCTCTCGCCCTGGGCCGTGTTCCTCCTCCTCTGCATGGACGAGGCGGCCAAGTTCGGCCTGGGTCTCTGGAGGCTGCGGTCCCGGAAATGGCTCAGGGACGTGACGTGATTTCCTGTCGGAAAATATAGTTTTCGGACAGGAAATCACGGCGCTGAAGCTGCGCTTCAGCGAATTCCCGGATCCATTACGCCCCCTTGAAGCACACGTCCAGTTCGAAGGAGCCCGCCTGGGTCTTCATGGGCACGGCCAGGACCGGGGCGATCTTGGGCCAGGATATCTGGTGCTTGTCGCCCCGGACGACCACGGGCGGGGCGATGTCCAGGTTGACGTCCTTGAACCGCCCGGCGGCATTGCCGGACACGATGTTCGTGAGCTCCGCCACCAGGCCGCCCACCATCTGTTTCTTTTCGTCGTCGGTCTTGAAGGTCATGCCGGTCTTGCCCAGCAGGGTTTCCGCGAATCCCGAGGGCAGGCGGACCGCCACGATCCCCTGGGCGGATCCCGCCAGGCCGATCAGGCCGGAGATCTCCCACTTCGAGTCCGAGGTCTCCTCCAGGACGTAGGGCTTGTCGGGCGCGGCATCCAGGCCGAACATCTCCTTGAAGACGGCCGTGGTCGCGGCGATGAAGGGGTTGATGATGGACGCGTCCATGGGGGCTCCTTTTTCCGCCTTGCGGAATCGGCGGGCTCGCTTATAGAATAGGCGGAACCATGACCCCGCACAAGGGAAAAGCGACCCGGATCGCCTTCCTTTCGATTCCTCCGCTCTTCCTGGCGGCGTACCTCGCGGGGATCCCCGTTCCCCTGCCTGCGTTCCTTTCGCCCGCGCGCACCTACCTGCTCGTTCCCCGTTCCGGCGCCCCCTCCTCCCTCGCGGAGGTCAAGCTTCCCGGTATGAATCTCTTCGCCGTGCTCTCCGACCGGGTCGTCCCCCTGAAACGGGGGGCGCCGGGCCTCGAAGAGATCCGGGCGGAATCCCTGCCGGCCCGGCCCGCCGTGGAGACCGCCCTTCGGGACGCGGAAGCCTCCCCGAAGGTGTTCGGACGGATACGCCTGGTCTGCGGGGTCCACCCCTCCGCGGAGGAGGTGGCGAGGATCCGGGAATTCCAGGAGCGCACGGGTCGTTCCGTCTCCCTCCTCGTCCTCCCGGACGACCGCCCCCTGCTCCGGGCTTCCTCGTACGCTTCGGCGTCCGGCAGCTCCGGGCTGAAGATCTCGATGACGACCGGGCCGGGTGCCCGGGAATTCGATCTATTGTCCGCGGTCCAGGACTCCGCGACCCTGGGGACCTGGCAGGTTCCGCGGATGCCGTCCGAGGGGCTCCGGTTTTCCACCGCGGGTACGGGCGGACCCGTATCCCTGGTCTTTTCCGGATCCGGCGGTACCCGCAGGGAGGAGATCCTCCTGGCGGAGCCCGATCCCGGATTCCCCCGGGTCCTGGTCGTCAGCCGCCGAACCGGCTCATCGGGTTTCCTGGATTCGGCGTATTCCGCCCGCAGGATACTTCCGGAGGACCTGGAAACGACGGACCTGACCGCCTATCCCCTCGTCGCCTTCGACGGGGTGCCCCTGCGGGAGATCCCCCCGGGTATTTCCCGGACCCTCAGGAGCCTGGTGGAACGCAAGGCGGTCAGCCTGCTCTTCGCCGTCGATTCCCCGGACTTCGGCCGATCCGGGGACAACCCCGAGCTGGAGGCCCTGCTCCCGGTGGACCTGCTTCCCCGGTCCCTGAAGCGGCTTCCCGACCTGGCCGTCCTCCTCCTGCTGGACGTATCGGGCAGCATGTTCGGGGACAAACTGTCCCTCGCCAAGGCCGCGGGTGTCGAATTCCTCAAGGCCCTCAAGCCCACGGACCGGGTCGGGCTCCTCCTCTTCTCGGAGGAACGCTCCTGGCTGTACCGTTTCGAGCCGAACTCCTCCATCCAGCCCGGGAGGGATATCCCCAACCTGGCCGCGGGAGGGGGGACGGATCTGGCGGCGGCCCTCCGGGAGGGACTCGGGGAACTGTCGAAATTCCGGGACCGGGACCGGCACGCGGTGGTCATCTCCGACGGGGTCACGAAGCCGGCGGATTTCCGGCCCATCGAGGAGGCGGCGGCGCGGGCCGGAATAAGCCTTTCCACCATTGCCGTGGGCAAGGACGCCGACGTCTCCCTCCTGGGGCGGCTGGCCAAGAACACAGGGGGCCGGGCCTACCGGGCGGACCGCTTCGACCAGATACCCGCCCTGCTCTTCGAGGACCGGAAAAGCGTGTCGAGGACCTCCTTCTCCCGGGAAACCCAGTCCGTCCTGGCCCTCAACGGGGACAAGGTCTCCACGGTGGAGGGGATGGCACTGCTGACGCCGAGGGACCCCTCCACGATCCTCCTGGCCAACGAACTGGGGGATCCTCTCCTGGCTTCCCGGGAATACCGGAACCGGGGGGTCGTGGTCTTCGCCAGCGACCTGTACGGAGCCTATACGGCGGACTTCTTCCGATCCCCCGGGGCCGTATCCTACCTGAAACGGCGTCTGGACGCCCTGCTGGCCGAGGAGAGCGTGCCGGTTTCTGTGCACGAGCACGCGGGGGGGGTGGAGCTCGTCCTGCGAAGCCCCTGGCTCGTGTCCCCGGAGGTCCGGGTCCTGTACGCGGATCGGAGGGTCGCCCGGGAGGATCCCCTCAAGCGTAGCGCCCCGGGGGTCTACGGCGCGGCCCTCCCCCTGTCCGAACGGGGCTTGTACACGGCGGTCCTTTCGGACCGCGGAGCCGCCTTCGCCCGGGTCCCCGTCGCGATGAACGGTGTGTTCCGGGCGGTCCCGGCGTCGGCGTACCGCGCGGTCCGGGAGTACAGGCCGGCCCGCCTGGTCCGGTACCCCGGCCGCGGCGCCTGGCTGGTCGCCTTCTTCCTGTCGTCCCTGGGGGTGACGGTCCTGCTCCGGCTGGACGGATCCGGCGCCCGGACGGCGGCCGTCCTGATCGCGGCCCTGACGGTTTCCGCGCGCCTGGGGGCGGAACCGGAGATCCGGTTCGACGAGGTGGGCTACCGTCCCTACGGGATCTGCTCGGGAACCGTCCGCTCCCCCGAGGGCTTTTCCGGGACCCTGGAACTCAGGGGCCGGCGATTCGACGGCCGGGACGTGACCCTGTTCCGGGCGGAGATCCCGGGGTGGACCGCTTCCCTGGAGTTCCGGTTCATTCCCGACGAGGACGTCCGGGCGGTCTACGTCGCCGGGCTGGGCGGGGAGCGCGGTCTTCCCCTTCCTCCGGGCGGGACGGAGGAGACCGCGGGACGGCGCTTCCTGGCCTCCCTTTCCCCGCCGTTCCGCTCCCGTCCGCCCGCCCGCCTTCCGGGATCGGCCCGCCTCCGGGC
The DNA here is from genome assembly GCA_022703505.1 of Spirochaetota bacterium. Classification (GTDB taxonomy): domain Bacteria; phylum Spirochaetota; class Spirochaetia; order Treponematales; family UBA12059; genus JAAYUR01. The sequence continues at coordinate 186,260 of JAKLDN010000006.1, forward strand.
CCGGGACCCCGGGGAGGCCGGGTCGGAGGCCGCCCGGCTCTTCGGCGTCCCCCCCGAGCCGGCGGCCGCGGGCATCCTGGCGGCCTTCGCGGCGGGGGCCCTCGCCCTCGCGGCCTTCCGGGGCCGAATGGGCCGGGCCTACCTTCCCGCGCTCCTGGTCCTGGCCGCGGCGGGAGCGGCGGGCATGGCCGCGGCCCGGCCGTCCGCCGTCCTCTTCCGGTTTCCCCTTCCCGGCCCGAGGGGTCCCTACGACCTGGAGGTCCGGACCGGGATCGAGCGGAGTCCCGGCCTGTCCGTAGTCCGGTTCGATCCGTCCGGAAACGGGCCGACCCGTCCCTCCCTCACGGTCCTGGGGATCCGCACTCCTCCCGGGCGGTCCGTGCCGCTGTCGGCCTTCCCGGAAGGGGCCCTGTTCCGGTTCCGGGATCCTCCCCTCGTCCTGGGGGACGGCGATGGCTCGTTCTCGCTGCGTTTCGAGGGCTTCGCCCTGGGGTGGGAACTCCTTGAATAGGCGGATCCTCCGGGCTGCGGCTGTCCTGGCTCCCCTGGGGACGGCGGCCCTCCTTATGCCCCTGGCGGACAGGCCCCTTCCCGCCTGGGCCGCCTCGTCCCTGCTGGCTATGGCCGTCCGGATCCTGGACGGAGCAGCGGGCCGCGCCTTCGGACGGCCCGATCCCTCGTTCCTGCCGGAGGCCCCCCTCTGGGCCGCGCCCTTCGCGGTCCGGATACTCTCCCTCCTGTCCGCTCCGGGATTCCCGGATCTTTTTACGGCCTCGGCCCTCTGGGCCGGGTTCTACGCGGCCGCCGCGGCGGCGGAATGTGCCGCTTCCTTCCGCGGCCGCCGAGGATTCCCGGCCTTCGCGGCCGCCCTCGCGGGCCTGGCCGCCTTCACGGCCGTCGCCGGGTCGCCCGCGGGGACCGCCGGGGCCGCGCTGACGGCGGCCGGCCTGGTCTATTCGGCCCGCAGGAGGCTCGCCCCGTGATCGGACCCCGGGCGTACTCCATGCTCCGGCGGAGGGCCGGGGCCTGGACCCGGAGATCCCTGGCCGGATCCCTGGCCCTCTGGGGCCTCCTGGTCCTGGCGGCCTCCAACCTCCTCTCCGCCGCGGGCCTCCTGGGCTGGATCGGCCGGGCGGGCCACGACGGACTTCTCCTTCTCGTGATCTCGACCTTTCCCCTGGCCCTCTTCCGGCCCCCGGACCCGAGATCGGGCCTAGTAGAACTGCGGACCGTGGACCGGGGCGCCGTCCTGGAATCGGCCCTGGCCGCTGCCCCGGGGGACGCCGCGGAACCCCTGCTCCGGAGGACCGGGGAAGGAGCGGCGGAAGCCGCAGGACGGATCCGACCCAAGCGGCGCCCGACGCCCCGGGGTACGCGTTTCCTGCTCCTGGCCGCGGGGGGGATCATCCTGGTCTCCCAGGGAACCTTCCTCTTCGTCGCGGGGAGGCCCGTGATCGGATACGCGTCCCTCCAGGAGAGCCGGGGCCGGGCGGAGGAAGGAGCCGAGGCCTTCGCGAGGCCGGAATCCCCCGACCCCGCCGAGGGGGACGGCCTTCCCGTGCCGGAGCCCGCCCGGGACCGGGATCCGGAGGCCCGGTTGGAAAATCCGGCGGAGCGGGCCCGGAGGGAGGCCGAGTTCGCGGACCTCCACGGCCTGCTGAGGCAGGACAGGGAGGGACTCGCCCCGGAGCCCCGGGAAGGGGAGGCGGCGGAGGAAGGGAACGCCCCGCCTCCCGCGGCCCCGGCCGGAGGGGACGGGCCCCCGGGCGGAGGCTCCGGCGGCACGGGCCGTGCCGGTGCGCCCGGTCCGGACGCCCCGGCGCCCGAGGGATCGGGAGGAGCCGGGGATCCCCGGGGAACCGGCGGCCAGGAACGGAACCAAGGCCCCGGCTCGGGCTGGTCCGACTCCCCGGGAGCCCAGGCACGGAACGCCATGAAGGATTACAGGTCCGCCTTCGAGAAGATCCTGACCGAGAGGACCGGGGCGGCCGTAACGGCGGGGCAGGATCTTTCCCTGGCGGAAACAGAAGCCGCCGTACGCCTCTACTTCGATTCCCTGCGCCTTCGGGTGGAGGTGGACCCCCAGGAGGATCCCCTGGCCGCGGGCCTGCGGGCGGCCTGGCAGCGTCTCCGGGGAGGAATCCGATGAGGATGCGGCGAACGGGCCGGGGTTTCCCGGGACTCCGGGAAGGGATCCCGGCGGCGCTCCGGGACGCGGGGACCCGGGCGGCCGCGATCCTTCGCCGGCCGGGCGGGCCGGTCCTGACGGCCGTGTTCGCCGCCGCGGGGGCCGGGCTGTATCCGGCGGCGGCTGCGATCAACCGGTTCCTGGCGGACCGCTTCGCCCTGCCCTTCGCCGTCTCCGTCCTGCCGGAGGAGCTTCTCAAACTGGGAATGGCCGGGGCGGCCGCGGCCCTGGCCCGCCGCCTCGGGGATCCGGGGAAGGGGCTGGCAGCCGTGGCGGGGGCGACGGGATTCGCGGCCCTGGAAAACCTGGCGTATCTCGGTGCCTTCCCGGGAGCCGGGGTCTTCCTGCGCCTCGGCTGGAGCCTGCCCCTCCACGTCAACGGTGCGGCCCTCTTCGCCCTGGCCCTGGCGTCCCGGCGTCCCGGAGCCGCGGCCGCCGCCGCACTGCTCGCATCCGCCGCATATCACGCCGCCTTCAACGCCGCCGCCGCGGCGGCCCCGGCCCCCCTCGTGACGGCGGGAGGGGTCGCGATCAACCTCGTTGTCTGCGCGGGCCTCGCGTTCGCGGCCCGGCTACGATTCGCATGGGGAGGGATCCTGGATGGAAAGCCGAGACTTTGAGGCCGCCCTGGAACGGGTGCGCTCGTTCTACGAGGCCTACGCCGCCTACGTGGGAGCCCGGGTGGTCGGGTATCCCGAACTGCTGGAACGCCTCTTCACGGCCTTCCTCTCCGGCGGCCACGTGCTCCTGGAGGGGGCTCCGGGCCTGGGCAAGACGAGCCTGGCCAAGTCCTGGGCCGCCTTCTTCGGGCTGGAGTTCCGCCGGGTCCAGTTCACCCCGGACCTCATGCCCCTGGACGTGATCGGATCCAACATCCTGCAGGACGGGGCCGAGGGGCGGGAGTTCCGGTTCTACCGGGGCCCGATCTTCGCGAACGTGGTGCTGGGGGACGAGATCAACCGGGCCACCCCCAAGACCCAGTCCGCCTTCCTGGAGGCCATGGAGGAGCGGCGGATCACCTTCCTGGGCGAGACTTACCCCCTCCCGGACCCCTTCTTCGTGATCGCCACCCAGAATCCCATCGAACTGGAGGGGACCTATCCCCTTCCCGAGGCCCAGGTGGACCGGTTCTTCATGAAGCTCCGCTTCTCCCCTCCCGACTTCCGGGCCCTCAAGGACATCCTGCGGATCTCGGAGCGACCCCCCGAGGGAAGCCCCGCGGGTCGGGAACAGACCGGCGAGGTCCTGGCCCTCTGGGCCCAGGCCTCCCGGGAGATGGCCGCGGCGGAGGAGGTGAAGAACTTCATCGCCAAGCTCGTGCTGGCGACCCATCCGGACCATTCCCCTGTGGAGGAGGTACGGAAGTACGTCCTTTACGGCGCCAGCCCCCGCTGCGCCATCTCCCTGCTCCGGGCCGCCAAGGCCAAGGCCGCCCTCGCAGGCCGCGCGGCGGTGTCCTACGACGACGTGGGGGAGCTCTTCGAGGACGTGTCGGCCCACCGGGTCATCCTCAACTTCGACGCAGAGGCGGACGGCGTCCGCAAGCGGGACATCCTGACGGCCGCCCGGAACGCCGTGCGCCGGGAATTCTTCGAGCGGTAGGGCCGTGATCTCCGTTGACCCCGAGTGCCCCGCCCTGGCGGCCGCCTTCCGCAGGCGGAACCTCCGCGCCCACCTTCCCCGGGGAGTGGCCGGCCGGGACCCCATGTTCCGCCGCTCGGGCTCCAGCTTCGACCTGAAGACCATCCGGGAGTACGCCCCGACGGACGATCCCCGGAGCATCGACTGGAGGCTCCTGGGCCGGACGGACCGGACCTTCGTCCGGGAATACTACGAGGAGGAGACCGAGGGGGTCGCCTTCCTGGTGGACCTGTCCGGTAGCCTGTCCGCGGCGGACCGGGATTCCTACGGGAGCCTGGTGCTGTCCCTGGGCTACCTCTGCCTGGAGCTGGGGCTGTCCCTGAGCGCCCACGGGTTCTCGGATCGGCCGGACGCGGCGGGACTGCGGCTTCGGGGACGGAGCGGGGTGTCGGAGTTGGCCTCCTGGCTGAGGTCCGCGGAATTCCGGGGACCGACGGACATCTCCCGGGCCGTCCGGACCCTCCGGGGGCTCTCTTCCCACCGGAGGCTCTTCCTGTTCTCGGACTTCCAGGATCCCGGCTTCGATCCCCGGAGCGTCGGGTTCCCGTCCGCCTGCCTCTTCCACCTCCGCCGAGGCTTCGAGGAGGTCGCCGAAGGCTGGGGGGAGTACGAGGTCCTCGACCCGGAGGGTGGCCGGAGGATCCTGGTCCCCTGGGATCCCGCGACCTGGGATGCATACCGGCGTGCGGAGGAAGCCCGGGCTGAATCCCTCGGCCGCCCCCGGAAGGGCTTCCGGTACTTCCGCCTGTCCGCCGGGGACGACCGGGCGCCCGTGTATTGGAAGGTCCTGGAGTACCTGTATGGCTGATTTCGCCGTCCGGCTCTTCCTCCTGCTCCTCCCGGTGGCCCTCCTCCTCCTGGCCGGGCTCCGCCTGCGCCGCAGGGCCGTCTTCCCCCACGGCTACTTCCCCTCCGCCCGGTCCCGGGCTTCCGAGGTCCTCCTGCGGAGCCTGCGCCTGAGGTACGACCTCATCCTGGACGCCCTGGTCGCGATCCTGGTGGCCCTGGCTTTGTCCGGCTGGCCTTCCCCGGGCCCGGGCAGGACCGCGGCGGTGCTGGACGGTTCCCGGTCCATGTTCCGCGGGGAACCCGGGTCCCGGGCTGTGGACCGGGCAGTCAGCACCTTGTATGAGAGGGAGGACCTGGCGGGAGCCCGCGTCTTCCTGCTGGACTTCGACCCGGACCGGGGAAGATACCGCCTGCGGGACTTCACCCGGCACCGGCGGGAGGAGGGTCCGGAGGGATTCGCGGCCCGGGCGGCCCGAGAAGCCGAGGCCCTGGGGGTCGACTGGGGGATCCTGGCTTCCCTCAGGAGCCGGGGGTACGGCAGGATCGTCGTGTTCACGGACGGCCTGCCCGGCGACCCCGTCGAATTCGAGGCCGTGGAGACGGGCTTTTCCGAACTGCCCTACGCGTACCCCGCCTCCGCGGGATACGAGGAGGCTACCGGAAGCTGGGCCCTGCGGCTGGCCGTGGAGGGGGAGCCGTCCGGCCTCATCGTCCACCGGTGGGAGGAGGGACCCGCGACTTTCGTCCGGCTGTCCACGGACTCGCTGGACCTGGCGGAGGGCCCCTCCGGGTGGATACTCCGTTTTCCCAAGCCCGGACTCGTGGTGGTCGCCGTCGGGGGGGAGACCTTCCCCGTCCTCCTCCCTCCCCGGCCCGCGCGGCCCGACGGATCCGGCGACTTCAGCAAGGCCATGGCCTCGGTCTTCTCCTTCCTTCCCGACCGGCCCGGCGAAGGCCTGGGATTCCTCGACTCCGGCCGGCGCCGGCCGGGCCGATCCTTCGTGACCTCCCTGGGAAGCTCCGATACCCCCCTGGTCGCGGACCCCTCCGAGGCGTTCGGCGGCCTCGTTCCCCTGGCGGAACCGGACGCGCGGGCCGGACGGGCGGATATCGCCCTGGGCAGGGGCAGCCTGGATTCGTCGGATCTGCCCCTGCTGTACTGGAACCGCCTGCAGTCGTCGATCCCGGCGCCGTACTTCTCCGGGCCGGAACGGGCGGGGTCGGGGTGGAAACCCCAGGGCTCGGGCTACTGGCGCCTCGGCCGGGCCGGCCCGGAAGCCCTATTGCCGCCGATCGGGGAATATGCCCAATCGGCCCGGACGGGCTCCCTCCGGATCCCGGAGCGGGAGTACCGTCGCTGGCCGATCGCGGCCGCCCTGGCCGCACTGTTCGCCCTGAAACTCGCCCTGAAGAGGTATTTTTCCGGGGCTTCTAAAATTGAATCCCCGGCCGCGCGGGGCGGGCCGTAGAGCCCGCAATCCGTCAGGTCCCCGCCCGGTACCGCTCCAGGAAGGACGCCTTCAGGTCCCGGACGGCGTCCGTGATGGAGACCTTGTAGACGTGGGGATTGAGGAGGCGCCGGTAGGTGGGATCGAAGCGTCCGAGTTCGGTCTTGCACCGGTCCCGGGCCTCGGCCAGGGGCGGGGGCGGTCCGAGGCGCTTCCCGCCCTCCATCGCCTTGGCCAGTAGGGGCCGGATCTCCCCGCAGGGGGTCATCCGGAACCTGCGGGTGTCCAGGGCCGGGTGGTGGAAGGTCCTCGGGACCCCGGGCTCCAGGGTCTCCCCCTCCGCGGCCAGGACGTCCGCCCGGGCCTGCCCCGCCTCGTCGTAGATCCGGTAGACCTCCTTGACGCCGGGTTCCGTGGACTTGTCGGGGTTGTCCGAGAACTTCATGGCGCTTTCCATCCCGCCCCCGCGGTCCACGGCGGCCAGCTTGTAGACCCCGGAGAAGGCGGAGTCGGAGCCGCCGGTCACCAGCCGGGTTCCGACACCCCAGATGTCCACGGGGACGCCCGCGGCGGTCAGGGCCTCGATGATCTCCTCGTCCAGGTCGTTGGAGGCCACGATGAAGGAGTCCCGGAACCCCGCGGCGTCCAGCATCTTGCGGGACTCCTCGGCCAGGTACTGGATGTCCCCGGAATCCAGGCGGATCCCGAAACGCTTGCCCCGCTCCGCCAGACGGCGGCCCGCCGCCAGGGCGTTAGGAACCCCGCTGGCCAGGGTATCGTAGGTATCCACCAGGAAGACGGTGGCGTCCGGGTACAGATCCGCGTAGGCCTCGAAGGCCTCCCGCTCCGACGGGAAGGCCATGATCCAGGAATGGGCCATGGTCCCCATGGCCGGGATCCCGAAGAGCCGGGCGCCCAGGACGTTGGAGGTGCCCACGGCCCCGCCGACGTAGGAAGCCCGGGTGGCCGAATTGGCCCCGTCCGGCCCCTGGGCCCGGCGCAGGCCGAACTCCATGATCCTGCCGCCCTTGGCCGCGTGGCAGACCCGGGCGGTCTTCGTGGCCACCAGGCTCTGGAAGTTGACGCGGTTGAGCAGCAGCCCTTCCACGAGCTGGCACTCCACCAGCCCGCCCCGGACCCGGATCAGGGGCTCCCGGGGGAACACCACCTCCCCCTCCGGCACGGACCAGAGGTCGCCGCGGAAGCGGAAGGCTTCCAGGAAGGAAAGGAAGTCGGCGGAAAAGATCCCCCGACCCTCCAGGTAGGCCAGGTCTTCCGGAAGGAACCGAAGGTTCTCCAGGTCCTCGAGGAGGGGCCCCAGGCCCGCGAACACGGAATAGCCCCCGCCGAAGGGATGGTGGCGGAAGAAGGCCTCGAAGACCGCCGGCCGGTCCATGCCGTGGACGAGGTAGCCCTGGGCCATCGTGAGCTCGTAGAGGTCCGTGAAGGCGGCGCTGATCATCCGGGGATCTCGGAACTCGTCGTGAGTCGGACGCCCGCGGCGGCCATGGACTTGAGGGCCTGCTCCCCGGACCCTTCGGGAACGTTCACCGCCCGGACCGCGTCGGTCAGGACGTAGGCCGTATAGCCCAGGCAGACGGCGTCCAGGGCGGAATACAGGACGCAGAAGTCCGTGGCCAGGCCGGCCAGCCAGACCTCCTTGACCCCCAGGTCGTGGAGCCAGCCGTGAAGGCCCGTGGGGGTCTTGCGGTCGTTTTCGAAGAAGGTGGAGTACGAGTCCAGGTCGGGGCGGAATCCCTTGCGTATGATCAGGCTGTAGGGCTCCAGGTCCAGTCCCGGGTGGAAGGCTGCCCCCGGGGTTCCCTGAACGCAGTGGTCGGGCCAGAGGATCTGGGAGATGCCCTCGGCATCCACGGTGGAATACAGTTTCGCGCCGGGGCGGGAGGAAGCGAAGGAAAAGTGTCCCCGGGGGTGCCAGTCCTGGGTGGCCACGGCCCGGGGGAAGGACCGGACGACGCGGTTGACGACGGGCAGGACGGCGTCCCCGTCCGGAACCCCCAGGGCTCCTCCGGGACAGAAGTCGTTCTGCAGGTCCACGGCGATGAAGGCGGATCGGGGGGATGGACGGATCATGGGCACCTCCGGGACAAGGATACCCCGGAGACCCGGGCGCGTAAAGGTTCGAATCGAGGGGGGTCTGTACATTTTTTTTCCGGAGGTATAGCCTTCCGCCTCGGAACCCCCCGACGCCCCGTTCGAGCGCCGCGTTCCCCGTGCCCGCCGCGTACCCGGCCGGCCGAAGGCGAGCGTATGCTTAACATCGTGGATCGCGTTCTGGAAGAAGAGAACAAGGCCCGCACCCTCCTCGAGGAAGCCCGAAAGCGGGCGGATGCCGAGCGGGCCCGGGCGGACGCGGAGGCCGAGGCGGTTTTATCCGAGGCCAGGGCCCGCGCGGCGGCTCTCCTCAAGGAGCGGCTCGACCGGGCCCGGACGGAAGCCCGGGACCTGGAAACCCGCGCCCTCGAGGAGGCCGAGCGCCGGAGCCGGGAAGCCCTCCAGGAGGCCCGGACCCGCATTCCTGACCTGGCGCGCCGGATCGCCGACCGCATCCTGTCCTCCGACCTGGGGAACGGCTGACGGTATGCCCGGTGCCCTGGCCGTCTACGGTTTCCTGAACGCCAAGCTCAAGGCGAGGATAAGCGGACTACTTTCCCCGGAAGCCCTGGAAACCCTCGTCCGGGCCCCGACCCTCTCGGAAGCCATGGTCCTGCTGAAGGACACTCCCTACTCCGCCCTGGAGGCGGAATACTCCCGCACCGGCGACCTCCGGGGCTGCGAGGCCCTCCTGTATTCGATGGAGGTGGAATACCACTCCGGCCTGGAACGTTTTGCCAAGGAGCCCACCCGCTCCGTCATCCGGGCGCACGCGGTCCGGTTCGAGGCGGAGACCCTCAAGAACGTGGTCCGACTCTGGTTCGAAACCCGGGTACGCGGGCGCCCCTCCGACGGCTCGGGGGTATATCTGTACCGGGGTCCCCTGCCCCACCGGCTCGACCTGGACGCCCTGCGTACGGCCCCGGACTCGGCCGCCCTGGCCGACGCCGTGTCCGGAACCCCCTACGAGGCGGTCCTGCGCCGGACGGCTCCCCGGGCGGAGTCGGAAGGAACCCTCTTCCCCCTGGAATCGGAACTGGACCGGCTGGCCTTCTCCGTCCTCCTGGCCTCCCTGGACGGACTGTCCCGACGGGACCGGGACATCGCCCGAAGGGTCCTGGGGATCGAGATCGACCTCCACAACGTCCAGTGGCTGGCTCGGGCCCAGCATTTCTACCGCCTGGGCCCGGAGGAAGCCCTGGCCTCCCTGGTCCCGGGCGGAAGTTCCTACGACGCCGCCAAGGCCGCATCGGCGTACCGGTCCGGGAACGTCTCCGAATTGACCCAGGCCCTCCTGGGAGGACGGAACCGGGGCCTGGCCGCCCTGGCCGGTACCGGGGGGGACCCCTCCGCCCGGCTCGCCTTCCTGGAACGGGCCCTCCGGACCGTCCTGCGGGGCGAATCCGGACGGCTCCTGGCGGGCCATCCCTTCACCATCGGCACGGTCCTGGCCTACTTCGCCCTCCGGCGGGAGGAGACCCGGACCCTCCTGGCAATCCTCAACGCCAAGTATTACGCCCTTCCCGAGGAAAGGATCAGGAACTCCCTATGATCTTCACGACCCCCATGCGGCTCCTCGCGGCCGTAGTCCTGGATAGGAGCTCCGAGGAGGTCTCCGGGGAGCTCCTGCGGCTGGGACAGCTGGAATTCATCTCCGTCCGGGACCTGACGGCGGAGTGGAAGGACCGGGTGGCCCCCGTTCCCTCCGACGGGACGGAGACGCGGATCGAGGAGCTCCGCCGCAGGCTGGAGGGCTTCCTCCGCATGCCGGGAACCCCGGTCCGCCTGCCGGTTCCCTCCCTGGAGGACCGGACCCCCCTGGACTTGGCCGCGGCGGAGAAGGCCCTGGACGCCCTGGCCGCGGAGGTGGGGGCCATCCGGGACCGCCAGAAGGCCGTCCAGGAGGATGTCCTGCGGCTCTCGGAGATGCGGCGCCAGCTGGAGGTCTTCGACGACCTGTCCAAGCCCTCGGGTCTCGGTTCCGCCTACTCCTTCCTGGCCGTCCGTACCGGGATGGTGCCGTCCTCCCGGTTCCCGGCCCTGGAGGAGGAGCTGGCCGCCCTCCCCTCGGTCCTCGTGCCCTGGGGGGACCCGGCCGCCCCGAGCCGGAGCGCCCTGGCGGTCACCCTGAAAAAGGACGAGGGGCGTGCGGCGCCCATCCTGGCCCGGGCGGGCTGGGAGGACGGCATCCTCTCCGGGGAGCCCGGCGAAGAGACGTCTCGCGTTACACCCTCCCGGGACGGCAAGGCCCGGGCCCTCCAGGGGATCGACGCCCGGATAGCCGGGCTTAGGGAGCGCCAGGGAATGTACCAGGCGGAACTGGAGGACCTCTTCCGCAGGAAGGGGCCGGACCTGGAATCGATGTGGGCCCGGCTCCGGGTACGGGAGCTCCTGGGACGGGTGAGGTCCCGGTTCGCCCGCACCGAGCGGACGGTGCTCTTCTCCGGCTGGATCCCCGGGGACGCGGCGGCCGCCGTGGAGGAGGGGATCCGGAAGGCGGCCGGCGGCCGCTGCCACGTGGAATGGATCTCCGAGAAGGAGGGCCGGGAACACAACCAGGAAGCCCCCGTGGCCCTGAAGAATCCCCGCGTCCTCCGCCCCTTCGAGGCCCTGGTCCGGAACTACGCGGTCCCGGAGTACGGCTCCGTGAATCCCGTGCCCTTCACGGCCCTGGCCTACCTGGTGATGTTCGGGCTCATGTTCGGGGACGCGGGGCACGGCCTGGTGCTGGCCCTCCTGGGAGGCGCCGGGGTCCTGGCCGCCCGACGTTCGGGCAAGGACGACACCCTAGCCCGGCTGATCCTGTACTGCGGGTGCTCCGCGATCGTCGCGGGGGTTCTCTTCGGTTCCTACTTCGGGATGCCCTGGCTGCCCCCGGTCTGGTTCGACTACCACGGGGTGGTGACCGGCCGCGAAGCCGGAGCCGGCGGCATCCGCTCGGTCTACGACATCCTGGGGATCACCATCAAGTTCGGCCTGGCGGTCCTGGGCACGGGGCTGGTCCTGAACTGGATCAACCTGGTCCGCAGGAGGCGCTGGCTGACCCTGGTCCTGGACAAGGGCGGTCTGGCGGGGGGCTGGATCTACGCGGCCGGGACCTGGGCGGCCTTCCGCTTCGTCGGGAGCGGGTATCGGACCCTCCCCGACCCGGACCTCCTCTTCTGGATCCTGGGCCTCCCGACCCTCGCCCTGGCGTTGAAGGGGCCGGCGGAATACCTCCTCCACCCGCGGGAGCATCGGAAACCCTTCGGGGCCCTGACGATCGTGGACTTCTTCATGGAGTGGATCGTCGAGGTCCTGGAGATCTATTCGGGGTACCTGGCCAACACCCTTTCGTTCATGCGGGTGGCGGGCCTGGGAATCGCACACGTGAGCCTCATGACGGCCTTCTTCCAGATAGCCCGGATGGTGAACCCCCGGGGAGGCTTTTCCGCGGCCGCGGCGGCGGTCCTGGTCCTCGGCAATGTCCTGGTCATAGCACTGGAGGGCCTGTCCGCGGGGATCCAGTCCCTGAGGCTCAACTATTACGAGTTTTTCTCCAAGTACTTCAACGGGACCGGCCGGGCCTTCCGGCCGATCTCCCTGGGGACGAAAGAATGAACAAGGAGTTTTCCATGCAGGATCCAAAGAAGCTGTTCGCCGGCCGGGTGCGCCTGAGCGTCGTCGTCTTGATGGCCTTCCTGGGCATCTTCGGCCTGGTGTCCGTGGGCGGGGCGAGCGCCCAAACCCCGGAGTCCCGTACCCCCCAGGTTACCCGGGAGCAGGCGGACATCCAGAAATTCGGGCTCATCGCCGCGGCCGTGGCCTTCGGGTTCGGGGCCATCGGGGCCGGCATCGCCATAGCCAACGTAGGCGCGGCGGCCATGGGGGCCATCGGGGAAAAGCCCGAGATCGCCAGCCAGGCCCTCATCTTCATCGCCCTGGCGGAAGGCCTGGTGGTGTTCGGCTTCATCACGGCCCTCATGATCCTGGGCAAATTCTAGGCCCCGGATGAAGTACTACGTGATCGGGGACGAGGACGCGGTGCTGGGCTTCGGCCTGGCCGGCGTCCGCGGCCGCCGGGTCCGGACCTCCGAGGAGGCCTCCGCGGCCTTCCGGGAGGCCCTCGAGGACCGGGAAAACGCCATCATCCTCGTCACCGAGCGGATCGCGGAGCTGATCCGTCCCCAGGTGGACCGCTACGTCTTCAAGGAAGACTTCCCCCTGATCGTGGAGATCCCCGACTGGGAGGGCAAGCTCAGCTCCCGCCCGCCCCTGCGGGAGACTGTGAACGCGGCCATCGGGATCAAGCTGTGAGGCGCTAGGCATGGAAGCGGAACGACAGGAAGACCGGGACCTCCTTTCGGGCATCGAGCGGGAGGCCCAGCTCAAGGCCGAGGAGCTCGCCCAGGAGGCGGCGGCCTACGCCCGAAACCGGTCCGAGGCGGCCCGGGCCCAGACCCGGGAGATTTTGAGGAAGGCCGAAGAAATCGCGGAAGCCCAGGCCCGGGCCGTCCTGCGCAACGCCGAATCCCGGGCTACCGTGGAGTCCCGCAAGGCCTTCCTGCGGGGCCGGGACGGCCTCATCCAGGAAACCCTGGAGGCCGCCCGGATCCTCGCGGCCCGAGCCGCGGAGACTCCCGGATACGAGGACGTCCTCCGGGGCTGGATCGTGGAGGCCGCCGTCGGCCTGTCCGAGCCGGAGGCCCGGGTCAACGCCTCCCGGGAGGAGCTGCCCCGGATCACGGACGAGCTCCTGCACCGGGCGGAGCGGGAGGTCCTGGAACTGACCGGGAAGCCGGTCCGGCTTTCCAAGGTGGAGGGGGATCCCCTGCCCGAGCAGGGGGTGGTGTTGACCGCGGAGGGCGGAAGGCTGGCCTACAACAACCAGGTGCCCGTCCGCTTCCTCCGGGCCCAGTCGGAGATACGGAAACAGATTCACGCCGTCCTCTTCGGGGAAGGCGCGTAAGGCAGGTCTATGAAGGATCGAATAATCGGCCGGGTCCGGCGGGTGAACGGACCGGTGATCGAGGCCGACGGAATCACGGACGCCCAGATGCTGGAGCTGGTCCGGGTCGGGGAATCCCGCCTGGTGGGCGAGGTGCTGAAGCTCTCGGGGGACCGGGCGGTGATCCAGGTCTACGAGGACACCACGGGCCTGGCCCCCCGGGACAACGTCTACGGGGCGGGGATGCCCCTCTCCTTGGAGCTGGGCCCGGGCCTCATCGGCTCCATCTACGACGGAATCCAGCGGCCCCTGGAAGCCCTGCGCTCCCTGTCCGGCCACTACATCGAGAGCGGGATCACCGCGGAGCCCCTGGACCGGACCCGGACTTGGCGCTTCGTCCCGGATCCGGACCTCAAGCCCGGCGCCCCGGTCGCGGGCGGCCGGATCCTGGGCACCGTCCGGGAGACCTCCCGGGTGGAGCACCGGGTCCTGGTGCCGCCGGAGGTCTCCGGCACCCTGGAGTCCCTGGTCCCCGAGGGGGACTACCCCGTGGACCGGAGGATCGCCGTGGTACGCACGGATTCGGGAACCCGGGAACTCCCCATGCTCCAGAGCTGGCCCATCCGGATCCCGCGCCCCGTACGCCAACGACGCCCCCTCTCGATCCCCCTCATCACGGGCCAGCGGGTCATCGACACCCTCTTTCCCCTGGCCAAGGGGGGGACCGTGGCCATCCCGGGGGGCTTCGGCACCGGCAAGACCATGACCCAGCACGCGATCGCCAAGTGGTGCGACGCGGACATCATCGTGTACATCGGCTGCGGGGAGCGGGGCAACGAGATGACCGACGTCCTAACGGAGTTCCCCAAGCTGGTGGATCCCCGGACGGGCCGGAGCTTGATGGAGCGGACCATCCTGATCGCGAACACCTCCAACATGCCCGTGTCCGCCCGGGAGGCCAGCGTGTACACCGGGGTTACCCTGGCCGAGTACTACCGGGACCAGGGCTACCACGTGGCCGTCATGGCGGACTCCACCTCCCGCTGGGCGGAGGCCCTCCGGGAGCTCTCGGGCCGCATGGAGGAAATGCCCGCGGAGGAGGGTTTCCCGGCCTACCTGCCCACGCGGATCGCGGACTTCTACGAGCGGGCCGGCTATATGGACACCCTGTCCGGCCGGGAGGGCTCGGTCTCCATCATCGGGGCCGTGAGCCCCCCGGGCGGCGACTTCTCGGAGCCCGTGACCCAGCACACCCGCCGCTTCGTCCGCTGCTTCTGGGGCCTGGACCGTCAGCTGGCCAACGCCCGGCACTACCCGGCCATCTCCTGGCTGGACAGCTACTCGGAGTACCTGGACGACGTAACCCCCTGGTGGGAGGAGCACGCCGGGGCCTCCTGGGCCGGGGAGCGGCGGGAGATCCTGGAGCTCCTCCAGCGGGAGGTCCGGCTCCAGCAGGTGGTCAAGCTGGTGGGCCCCGACGCCCTGCCCGATTCCCAGCGCTTTGTCCTGGAGGTCTGCGCCCTCTTCAAGAACGCCTTCCTCCAGCAGAACGCCTTCGACGACGTGGACCGGTATTCCTCGGTGGACAAGCAACTGCGCATGCTCTCCCTGATCCTGGTCTACTGGCGTCGCGGCGCCGAGGCGATCAAGCGGGGCGTGACCCTGGTCAAGCTCAAGCAGATGAAGGTCCTGTCGGACATCATCAAGATGAAGTTCAACATCCGGGACGAGGGAGCCGCGGAGTTCGACAAGCTCCAGGCCCGGCTGGAACGGTCCCTGGATCAACTGGAGTCCATCTATGCCTGAGCAGGAAACCCGGAACGAGGCGCGCCGGAGACTCATGTCCGGGCGGGAATACGTCGGCGCGGACCGCATCGACGGCCCCCTCCTCGTCCTACGGAAGACCCATCCCGTGGGATACCGGGAGCTGGCGGAGTGCGTGGACCGGGAGGGGCATACCCGGCTGGGCATGGTCCTGGACACCAGTGACGACGCGGTGGTGATCCAGGTCTTCGAGGGGACCCAAGGCCTGACCCTGCCGGGGACCAAGGTCCGGTTCCGGGGCCGCCCCCTGACCCTGGGGGTCACCGAGAAGATGCTGGGCCGGGTCTTCGACGGCCTGGGGCGGCCCATCGACGGGGGTCCCGCCCCCCTGGCCCAGGAGGAGGTGGACGTCAACGGCCGGCCCATCAACCCCACCTCCCGCGAATACCCCCGGGACTTCATCCAGACCGGAATCTCCGCGATCGACGGGATGAACACCCTGATCCGGGGCCAGAAGCTGCCGATCTTCTCGGGCAACGGACTGCCCCACAACGAGCTGGCCGCCCAGATCGCCCGGCAGGCCAAGATCCGGGGAGGCTCGAACGACTTCGCCGTGGTCTTCGCGGCCATGGGGGTCAAGCACGACGTGGCCCGGTACTTCACCCGGTCCTTCGAGGAGACCGGGGTCCTGGAGAACGTGGCCCTCTTCCTGTCCCTGGCGGACGACCCCTCCATCGAGCGGATCATCACCCCCCGGACGGCCCTGACCCTGGCGGAGCACCTGGCCTACCGGAAGGGGCTCCACGTCCTGGTGATCCTCACGGACATGTCCAACTACTGCGAGTCCCTTAGGGAGATCTCCACCATCCGGGGGGAGATCCCCTCCCGCAAGGGCTACCCGGGCTACCTTTACTCGGATCTGGCGGAGATCTACGAACGGTCCGGCATGATCCGGGGCACCCCAGGCTCCATCACCCAGCTGCCCATCCTAACCATGCCCAGCGACGACATCTCCCACCCCATCCCGGACCTGACCGGGTACATCACCGAGGGCCAGATCGTCTTCGAGCGGGAGATGTCCGGACGGGGGATCTACCCCCCCGTGGCGGGCCTGCCCTCCCTGTCCCGGCTCATGAAGGACGGCATCGGCGAGGGCATGACCCGGGAAGACCACCCCCACCTGGCCAGCCAGCTCTTCGCGGCGTACAGCTACGTAAAGGACGTGCGGAACCTGGCCTCGGTCATCGGGGAGGAGGAGCTCACCCCCCTGGACCACCAGTACCTGGAATTCGGGGAGTTCTTCGAGCGCAAGTTCGTCAGCCAGGGGAAGGACGAGGACCGGCCCATCGAGCGCACCCTGGAGCTCGGCTGGGAAGCCCTGAAGCTCCTGCCCTCGGAGGAGCTCCACCGGGTCACGGACGAGGAGATCGAGACGTACTACCTGGGGGAGGGCTAGGCCGTGCGCGCCGTAGCCCCCACCAAGACCAGCCTCCTCCGGCTCCGGGAGGAGCTGAAGTTCGCCCGATTGGGGCACGAGCTATTGGACCAGAAACGCAACATCCTGGTGGTGGAGCTCCTGACCCTGGTGGACCAGGCCGCGGATTTCGAGAAGAAGGTCGAGGCCTCCCTGGAAACGGCCTACGGCTCCCTCCAGGAGGCCGCCCTGGGGATGGGCAAGCTGCGCGTTTCCTCCGCCGCCGCCGCGGTGAACCTGGAGCCTTCGGTGACCCTGCGCCAGCGCAAGGTGATGGGCGTGGTCCTGCCGGTGGTGGAGACTTCCTTCCAGGAACGCCCCCCCCACTACAGCCCCCTGGGAACCAGCGTCTGGATGGACAAGTCCGTCCGGGACTTCCAGGATGCCCTGAAGCTGATGGGGCGCTTCGCGGAGCTCAAGGCGTCCATCATGCGCCTGGCCGCGGAGGTCCGGAAGACCATCCGGAAAGTGAACGCCCTGGAGAAAATCGCCATTCCCGACCTGGAGGAATCGGTGCATTATATACAGGGGCGGCTCGAGGAGAACGAGCGGGACATGTTCACCCTCATGAAATTGGTGAAGAACCGGCTGACCCTGGAAGAGGCGGAGGCGGCGATGCCATGACAAAACCCATTCGGAGGATTTTAGCGTACGTGGACGGCACGGAGCAGTCCGTGACCGCGGCGCAATACGCCATCGTCCTGGCCAAAAGCCTGGGCGCGGAGCTCTTCGCCCTGTACGTGGTGAACACCCGGGCCCTCTCGGAGCTGGTGAAGGCCCACATCTTCCTGGATTCCGAGCAGGAGGAGTACCACCGGGACCTGGACGAGGACGCGGAGCGTTACCTGAACCATGTCCGGAACCTGGCCCGCTCCAAGGGCGTCGCCGTGACCGCGGAACGGTCCAGCGGGGCGGTCCACCAGGAGATCCTGGCCAAGGTACGGGAGCACGGGATCGACCTGTTGGTCCTGGGCGAGGTCTCCCAGATCCGGAGCCGCCGGGACGAGCTGTACAACGAGACCGAGCGGGCCATGCGCAGCGTCGCCTGCTCCGTCCTCATAGCCAAGAACGAAGATCGCATCGCCGAGCTCTTCGAAGAGCTCGTGTGACGGGGGTTTGATATGGCGCTGATCGACCTGATCCGGGAGGATGTCGTCCGGGTTCCCCTAGCGGCGAATACCAAGGAGGGGATCATCCGCGAACTGGTCCAGACCCTGGCCGCGGCCGGCAAGGTGTCCGATTCCGAAGCGGCTTCCCGGGCCGTGCTGGACCGGGAGGCCAAGGGCAGTACGGGACTGGAGGAGGGGGTGGCGGTTCCCCACGGCAAGACCCTCGCGGTGCAGAGCCTGGCCGTCGCCGTGGGCGTGGCGCCCCGGGGGGTGGACTTCGAGGCCCTGGACGGGAAGCCCTCCAGCCTCTTCTTCCTCATCCTGGCCCCCCCGGACCAGTCGGGACCCCACATCGAGGCCCTGGCGGAGATCGCCCGCCTGTGCCGGTCCAAGGCCTTCTGCCGGACCCTCGTCTCATCCCGGGACGCCAAGGAAGTGGTGGAGCTCTTCCAGGACTGACCCGGAGAGCCGCGGGTCGTCCGCACGCCTCCTGCCGTGCAGGACGCGGCGGGTTCCGGAACCGAAAAATCTAGCCAAAGACCGCGAAGCGGCGTATCATGCCCTGTAGAATAAGATAAAGGAGGATCGAATGCCTGGTTTCTCGACCGAAGGCGCCGTCTGGTGGCCCTTCGACATCACGGAGCGTTTCATGGTGGACGTGTTCAAGGGGTACGGGGTTCCCGCCGGGGACGCCGAGGTCTGCGCGGAGGTTCTGATCACCGCGGACAAGCGGGGGATCGACTCCCACGGGGTCGGACGCCTGAAGCCCATCTACATCGACCGGATCAAGGACGGGCAGATCAATCCCGTCACCAAGATAGACCTGATCAAGGAAGGCCCCACCACCGCGGTCCTGGACGCCAACAACGGCATGGGGCAGGTGGTATCCAAGAAGGCCATGCTCATGGCCATCGAGAAG
Source organism: Spirochaetota bacterium (assembly GCA_022703505.1). Taxonomy (GTDB): domain Bacteria; phylum Spirochaetota; class Spirochaetia; order Treponematales; family UBA12059; genus JAAYUR01. Next base: position 204,634 of record JAKLDN010000006.1, read on the forward strand.
GCCAAAAAGTACGGGATGGGCATGGTGGTGGTCCGTAACTCCAACCATTACGGGATCGCGGGGTACTACACGGGCCTGGCCGCGGACCACGGGATGATCGGCTTCTCGGGCACTAACGCCCGGCCGTCCATCGCCCCCACCTTCGGGGTGGAGAACATGATGGGCACCAACCCCCTCTGCTTCGCCCTGCCCACGGACGAGCCCTTCCACTTCAACATCGACTGCGCCACCTCCATCTCCCAGCGGGGCAAGATCGAGGTCTACGCCCGGCAGAAGAAGGACATTCCTCCGGGCTGGGTCATCGGGGCGGACGGGACGACCAAGGTCGACTCCATCGCCGTGCTGGATGACCTGGTCAAGGGAACCGCGGCTCTGACCCCCGTGGGAGGCATCGGGGAGGAAGGCGGCGGACACAAGGGCTACGGCTGGGCCGCGACCGTGGAGATCCTCTCCTCCGCCCTCCAGCAGGGGGCCTTCATGAAGAGCCTCCTGGGCTTCGACAACGGGAAGAAGGTGCCCTACAAGCTGGGACACTTCTTCATGGCCGTGAACATCGAGGCCTTCACGGAGCTTGCGGCCTTCAAGAAAACCTCGGGGGACATCTGCCGGGCCCTGCGGAATTCCAAGAAGGCCCCGGGCCAGAAACGGATCTGGACCGCCGGGGAGCCCGAGTGGGACGCCTGGCTGGAGCGTAAGGACAAGGGAGTGCCCCTGGACGAGGTGGAGCGGGTCCAATTCGCCCAGATGAAGGCGGAGCTCAAGCTGACCCAGTACAAGTTCCCGTGGGAATCCTAAGCCGAACGTGAAGCAACCGTGGAGGAAGCCATGAAATCCAAGACCCTCTCCCTGACCGACATCGACAGCCTGTTTCCCGCGGACCTGTCCCCGGACAAGAAAGCCCAGGCCAAGACCCTCTTCCTGAAGAAGCTTTCCCTGGAGGCCCACCGCTTCTACGGCGGCAAGCTGCAGACCGTGCCCAAGTGCGGGATCTACGGCTTCAACTGGTTCAACGTCTGGTACACCCCGGGGGTGTCCAAGATCTCGACCTCCATCCGGGACGACAACGACGTGTCCTTCGAGACCACCTGCCGGGGCAATATGGTGGCGGTGGTCAGCGACTCCACCCGGGTCCTGGGGGACGGGGACTGCACCTCCCCGGGCGGCCTCGGGGTCATGGAGGGCAAGTCCCTCCTCATGAAGTACCTGGGCGGCGTGGACGCCGTGCCCCTCTGCGTGGACTCCCGGAACGAAGCGGGCAAGCACGACCCCGCCAAGATCATCGAGTTCGTGAAGATGTGCCAGCACTCCTTCGGGGCGATCAACCTGGAGGACATCTCCCAGCCCAACTGCTTCCGGGTCCTGGACGACCTGCGGGACGCCTGCGACATCCCGGTCTGGCACGACGACGCCCAGGGCACCGCCTGCGTCACCCTGGCGGGCCTGATCAACGCGGTCGACCTGGCGGGCAAGAAGATGCGGGACGTCAAGATCGTCCTCCTGGGCGCCGGGGCGTCCAACACCACCATCGCCCGGCTCCTCATGGCCGACGGGGCCCGGGGCGAGAACATCGTGATGTTCGACACCAAGGGCAGCCTCCACAAGGGGCGGAAGGACATCGAGGCCAGCCCCGAGAACTACCGCAAGTGGGAGCTCTGCCAGTCCACGAACCCCAAGGGCATCCTGACCATGGAGAACGCATTCCGGGGCGCCGACGCCCTGGTCGCCCTGTCCACCCCGGGCCCGGACGTGGTCAAGCCCGAGTGGGTAGCCTCCATGGCCCCCAAGGCCATCGTCTTCGCCTGCGCCAACCCGGTGCCGGAGATCTGGCCCCACAAGGCCAAGGAGGCGGGGGCCTTCATCGTGGCCACCGGCCGGGGGGACTTCCCCAACCAGGTCAACAACTCCATCTGCTTCCCCGGGATCCTGAAGGGCGCCCTGGCGGTCCGGGCCCGGAAGATCTCCGACGGAATGGCCATCCGCTGCGCCCACTCCCTGGCGGACTTCGCCAAGGCCCGGGGGATCCACCCGGACAACATCGTACCGAACATGGACGAAAGCGACGTGTTCTCCGTGGAGGCCGCGGACGTGGCGGAGCAGGCGGTGAAGGAGGGCCTGGCCCGGGTTCCCAAGTCCCGGGAGGAGGTCTACGCCTGGGCCAAGAAGGAGATCGCCGCGGCCCGGAAGACCTTCGAGTCCATGATGGAGCGGGGGGACATCCCCCAGCCGGACGAGGCCATGATCCTGGCCGCCCGGGACTGGGCGCTCAAGCAGGTCTAGCCGAGCAGGGCCCGGGCGCAGTCCGCGTCCGTGACCAGGGCGGAGCAGATCCCGCTCCGGAGCATGGCCCGGAGGGGCTCCGCCTTGGCCGCCCCCGCCGCCGCGATCGCCACGGTGCGGACCCTCCGGAGATCCTCCAGGGGAAGGTAGACCATGCGGTCCGACACGGAGGTGGGAACCATACGTCCACGGCCGTCGAAGACCACGAAGTTGCTGATGCATTCCCCGCCCGCGGTCCGCATCCCCTCCAGGTCGGGTTCCGTGAAGATGCCGCTGCGGTACATGGAGCTGTCCACGGTCAGGGCGCTGACCCCCAGGAAGGCCATGTCCAGGCGGCTCCAGATGTCCCGGACCGGGCGGAAATTGCTGTCCTCCATCAGGGCTTTCCGGGTTTCCGGATCGTCCACGAAGGCGGGGGTGTTCACGAGGTAGGAACTACCGCCCAGTTTCTGGGCGAAGGTGCGGGCGATGCTGTTGGGGTAGATCCCGGTCTCGATCCAGCCCAGGGCGCCGATGATGGGGATCACGTCCGCCCGCACCGAGGGCATCCGGGGCAGGCTCTCCCCGACGGACCTCAGGGTGTCCCCCCAGCTGACCCCCAGGACGGCCCCGGGTTTCAGGGTGCGGGACAGGAGATCCGCCGCGGCGGCCGCCAAGCCCTGGTAGGTATGCTCGATCCGGCCGTAACTGGGCACCAGCAGACATTCCGGGAGATCGAAGGTTCTCTCGATCTCTATTTCCAGGCGGGAAAAATCGTTCTCCCCCCCCTGTATCGATATGGAGACGATCTTGAGCTCCCGGGCCCGGGCCAAGGCCCGGGATACGCTGGCCACGGACATCCGGGTCCGCTGGGAGATATCCTTCTGGCTGAGGTTTTCTATATAGTAAAGGTGAGCGATCTTGGCCAGCAGACTGTGGGATCCGTCCGGCCTGCCGTCGGCCGCCTGGATGGAGTCTTCGGTTCGCCGTCCCGCGTCTTCGCCCATCCGTAGCTTCCCCCCGTCCCGGACTCTCCTTGACAAGCCTTCGGGCTCAAGACTATCCTGACCCCGGATTTTTTTTCAAGCTCTGCAAATTTTTTCAGGCGCTCTGCGCGAGGAAGCCTTCATGATAGACCGATCGCCCGGGACAACCGTCGCGGCTGCCGCCGCGGCCCAGGCCGCGCGCACCCGCATGGGATATCCCGATTCCCTGCTCGAAGACCTGTACCGCAGGATGCTCCGGATCCGGTATTTCGAGGAGGAGATACACTACCATATCTCCCGGGGACACATCCACGGTACCACGCACCTGTACGTCGGCGAGGAAGCGATAGCCGCCGGCGCCGCGGCAAACCTCTCGGACCTGGATTACATAACCAGCACCCACCGCTGCCACGGCCACGCGGTCGCCAAGGGCACGGCCCTTTCCGGCTTGGCTGCGGAGATGTTCGGCAAGCGGGCCGGGGTCTGCGGGGGCAAGGGCGGCTCCATGCACCTGGCCGATCCCGCCCGGGGGAACCTGGGGGGCACGGGCATCGTGGGCGGGGGCCTCCCCATCGCCGTGGGGGCGGCCCTCTCGATCCGCCGCCTGGGCCAGGACCGGGTCGCGGTCTGTTTCTTCGGGGACGGGGCCATGAACGAGGGGACCTTCCACGAGTCCGTGAACCTGGCCTCCGTCTGGAAGCTGCCGGTCCTCTTCCTCTGCGAGAACAACCAGTACGGGGTCTCCACCCACGTACGGCGTTCCACGAACGTCCAGGACCTGAGCCTCCGGGCGGCCGCCTACGGAATTCCCGGCAGGAAGGTGGACGGCATGGACGTCCTGGCCGTCTACGAGGCGGTCCGGGAGGCCAAGGAGTACGTCAAAACGAACGGCCCCCTCCTCCTGGTGGCCCAGACCTACCGCTTCCTGGGGCATTCCCGGAGCGACGCCAACGTGTACCGGACCGAGGAGGAGATCGCGTCGTGGAGGCGGAGGGATCCCATCCCCCGGTTCCGGGAACGTCTCAACGAGGAGGGTTCCTTCTCCGAGGACCGGATTGAGGACATCGAGGAGGAGGTCCGCCGGGAGGTGGACGCCGCGTTCCGGTACGCCCGGGCCTGCGAGGAGCCCGGCCTGGAGGATCTCCTGAGGGACGTCTATGCGGACTGACGCGGGGACCGGAGCCCGGAGACCCCGGGAAATCAGCTACGCCCAGGCCGTCCGGGAAGCCCTGAGGGAGGAACTGCGCAGGGATCCCCGGGTCTTCCTCATGGGGGAGGACGTGGGGATCTACGGGGGCACCTTCGGCGTGTCCGCGGGTCTCATCGAGGAACTCGGACCGGACCGTATCCTGGACACCCCGATCTCCGAGGCCGTCCTGGCGGGAGCCGCCGCGGGGGCGGCCCTGACGGGCACCCGTCCGATCGTGGAGATCCCCTTCAGCGATTTCCTCTCCCTGGCCCTGGACCAGATCGGGAACCAGGCCGCCAAGATGCGGTACATGTTCGGCGGAGCGGTCCGGGTACCCCTGGTGGTGCGGAGCCCCGCGGGCTCGGGCACCGGGGCCGGGGCCCAGCACTCCCAGAGCCAGGAGGCGGTCTTCTGCCACTTCCCGGGGCTCAAGGTGGTCGTGCCCTCGACTCCCTACGACGCGAAGGGTCTCCTGAAGACGGCCGTGCGGGACGACAACCCCGTGGTCTTCCTGGAGCAGAAGCTCCTGTACAAGGAGACCGGCCCCGTACCCGAGGAAGAGTACCTGGTGCCCTTCGGGAAGGCCGACGTGAAGCGGCCCGGCTCGGACCTGACCATCGTGGCCTGGGGACGCATGGTCGGGATGTGCCTGGCCGCGGCGGAACGGCTGGAGTCCGAGGGAGTCTCCGTGGAGGTGCTGGATCCCCGGACCCTGGTCCCCCTGGACACCCGGGCCATCGTTTCCAGCGTCGCCAAGACCGGACGCCTGCTCATCGTACACGAGGCCGTACGGACGGGAGGCTTCGGGGGGGAGATCGCAGCCCTGGTGGCGGATAGCGAGGCCTTCCCCCTGCTGAAGGCGCCGATCCGGCGCGTGGCGGGCTTCGACATCCCCGTACCCTACAGCCCGAACCTGGAGCGGAACGCCGTGCCGACCCCGGAGCGCATCGAGGACGCCGTACGAGACCTCCTGGTTCAGGGGGAAAAGCGCCCCGCCGGCCGGACCGGGTCGGTCCGATCATGACCGGACCGGTAGCCGTCCTCATCACCGCCGCCGGCCGTGGAGAGCGGTTCGGCGGCAAGAAGGAAACCGAGGATCTGGGCGGCAGGGCCGTGCTGGATCGGGCGGTCTCCGCCTTCAGCCGGCTGACCGGCCTTTCCTCCCTGGTCATCACCGCCCCCCGGGAGAGGAAGTCCGAACTTCTTACGGCCCTGCACGCCCGCACCAAGTCGGACCTGGAGCGGCTGGGGGACCGGTTCGTGGTCGTCCCCGGCGGACCTACCCGAAGGGATTCCGTCCGGCTCGGGTTGGAAGCCCTGGCCCGGGCCCTGGCACCGGCGGAAGCCGCCTCGGGATCGGTCCCCGCCCTTCCGGAAGCCGTCCGGGACATGGTGGTCCTGGTGCACGACGGCGCCCGCCCCTGGCTCAGCCAAGGTTTGGCCGAGCGGGTGGCCGCCATCGCGGGCAGGGTCGGGGCCTGCGTACCCGTGACCGGTCTCGTGGAGACCCCCAAGGAGATCTCCCCGGACGGCCTGGTCCTGCGCCATCCCCCCCGGGCCGCCCTGGCGAACGCCCAGACCCCCCAGGGCTTCCGGCTGGGGCCCCTGCTGGAGGCCCACCGAAGGGCGGACGCGGAGGGGATGGAGGCCACGGACGACGCCGAACTCTGGGCCCGCTACGTCGGCCCCGTGGCCTGGACGGAGGGGGAGCGGAGCAACCGGAAGATCACCTTTCGGGAGGATCTCGAGTTCCGCCCCGAAACCCCGGTCGAGCCCGCGGCGGCCCCCTTCCGGGTCGGCGAAGGCTGGGACATCCACCGCCTGGCTCCCGGACGGCGCCTCCTGCTCGGAGGGGTCGAGGTGCCCTCCGACCGCGGGGAGGAGGGATACTCGGACGGGGACGTCCTCCTGCACGCCGTGATCGACGCACTCCTGGGCTCCGCCGCCCTGGGGGACATCGGGATCCACTTCCCGCCGGGTGACCCGGAGTGGAAGGACGCGGACTCCCGGGACCTGGCCCGCCGCGCCCGGGATCTGGTTCGAAGGGCCGGCTGGCGGCCGGTCAACCTGGACTGCACGGTGGTCCTGGAGCGCCCGAAGCTAGCCCCCCACAGGGAGGCGATCCGGACCAGCCTCGCGGAACTCCTGGACCTGGACGTGGAGGCGGTGTCCTTCAAGGCCAAGACCATGGAGGGCCTGGGTCCCGTCGGGGAAGGCAGGGCCGTGGAAGCCCGGGCGGTACTCCTGGCTGTCCGGGAATAACAGGGTGCTGACAAGCTTCGAGTTTTTCAGCACCCTGTTAAGAAACGCCGACCCCCTACCCTTGGAGTTTGTCGGGCTTGCCCGCCTAAATAGTAGAAAAATCGCATGTACGCGATTCTTCTACCACTCAAACTCCCGAGGAGCCCGTTAATCGGGGGGTTGTCTAAAAAGCTCGGATAGCTTTTTGGACAGCTGGTATTAGGGTAGCAGTTTCTAACGTTCTCAAGAGAACGTTAGAAACTGCAAGGGGTGTCCAATTAGTAACCGACTTATTGGACACCCCGCACAAGTCCGACAGGCTCCTAGCCCGAGCAGACGTCCACCCAGGCCTTCGAGGCGGAATATTCTTCCAACTGGGCCAGGGTGCAGCGGAGGGCGGAGTTGCCGCTTCCGCAGGCGGGAAAGACGTGGTCGAAGCGTCGCAGGGACTCGTCCAGGTAGACGTCCAGCTCCGTGGCCAGGCCGAAGGGGCAGATCCCGCCCACCGGATGCCCCGTCCGCTCGAGGGCCTCCTCCGGGGACAGCATGGACGCCTTGAGGCCGAAGGCCGCCTTGAACTTCTTGTTGTCGATCCGGGCGTCCCCGGCGGCCAGGACCAGGAGGGGCCGCTCCCGGCCCCGGAACGAAAGGGTCTTGGCGATGCGGCCCGGCTCCACCCCCAGGGCCCGGGCGGCGAGCTCCACGGTCGCGCTGGAACGGTCGAATTCCAGGACATCCCCGTCCCGGTTCCATCTCCTAAGATATTCCCGCGCCTCTGGAACGCCCATACCGCCTCCGACTGCGATGTTGATCGGGTCTGCTCGAGTATCGCTCCAAGGGCGCCGGGTGCGCAAGACAAACAGGACCCGGCTACGGGAATCGCGAGCGCAGGACGACGGCGAGTTCCCAGGGCACGACCTCCCCGTCCTCCGCCCAATCCGAAGTCCCCGCCCGGGCGGTCCAGGCGCCCCGGGCCGTCGGGACCTCCAGGGTCGCGGAGGCCTTCCAGTTCGGTCCTTCCACCGTCCATCTCCGGGCTCCCTCCAGCCGGAGGCCCGGCTTGCGGGGAATCCCCAGATCCAGGGCGGCGGAGACCTCCGTGCGGGTCAGGTCCGCGCCCTCCCGAACCCAGGACGCCCGGGCGGAAGCCCGAACCGTCCTGGTTTCGTATCCGGCCCATACGGCGGGATCCAGCCGGACCGGAGGGAGCCGGGCGGAGTCGCAGGCCCCCAGCTCCGCCCCCCAGGTCCAGACCTTGCCGTTCCAGGAACCCCGGGCCAGGGCATCCCAGTCGAGACCACAGTCCGGGTCCTGTCCGATGCGGGCCCGGCCCTCCAGTCGGAACCGCGGCATCACGGCCCAGGACGCGTCGGTCCTCAGTTCCCAGCGGTCCGCCGCATCCCCGTCCAGGCCCCTCCAGCCCGGGGAGGCGGAGGAAATCCGTCCGCTCGCACAAAATCCCCGGCGCCCCCACTCCCCCTCCGCGCGGACCGCCCAGCCCCGGCCGCCCCGATCCTCCTCGGATACGGCCCCGGCCGCGATCACCCTACCCGCGGGGAATCCGTATCCGGCCCAAACCATCCCCGCGGCCAGGAGACGGGCGGGGGCGGGGACTTCCGGGGCGAACCAGGATTCGAAGCCGCCTCCCGGGGGAAGGAGGGAGAGCGCCGCCGCCCCCCCGGCCAGGATCCCCTCGCTTCCCGCAGTCCCCGCCCAGAACCCCAGCCGGGGGGCCCGGGCGTCCTGGAACCAGACACCAACGGAATCCCCCGCGAAGGCCCCGTACCCCCGGGCGTCGAAATCGAGGGCCAGGGGCTTCCGCCAGGTCCCGGTGAAGAGGTAGGCGTCCGCGCAGGGGTCGGCCAGGACCCGGGCCAGACCCGAGTGCCGGACCGGTCCCGCTGTCCAGAAGGGCCCGGTCGTGCCGATCCGAGCCTCCGGGGATTCCCCGGGCGCCGACGAAAGCCGGAGGGCAAGTCGGGCGGCACCGATGGACAGATCCAGGGCCGAGGAAAACCCGTCCCGGGATGAGGCTTCGGCGCGCAGGGCGGCGGTCGGACCAGGGGCGGACCCGCCGCCCGGAGGTTCCGCGGGGGCGGGACTCGGGAAAGCGGCCAGGACGAAGGACAGGAGGCCGAGGATCCGGCGCCCTTTGTAATCGAGGATGGCCATGATTGCCGCACCGTCCGGGAAACCCGAAGGCGCTTGCGGTTTCCGAAAAAAAGTTTGACCCGGGATGTTGCATTTTTCGCCCCCCTTCGCCATTATTCCCCCAGTTCCATCTCGGCCGGCCACCATCGGAGGGAAACGAAACGAATTGAAGGGCAGCGACGTCTCGATCGAAGGCGTCTCCAAGAGCTTCGGTACCTTTACCGCGCTCCGGGACGTGAGCATGGTCATCCGGAAGGGCGAGTTCTACTCGCTCTTGGGTCCTTCGGGTTGCGGAAAGACGACGCTCCTCCGCATCATAGCCGGCTTCGACGATCCCGACGGGGGCGAGGTGTCCTTGGACGGCACTTCCGTGCTCAACCTCCCGCCGAACGAACGCCACGTGAACACCGTATTCCAGAACTACGCCCTCTTCCCCCATCTCACGGTATTCGAGAACGTGGCCTTTCCCCTTCGCCTCAAGAAGACGCCCAACGCGACGGTACGATCCCGGGTCGGGGACTACCTGGAGCTGGTCCAGCTAAGTTCCCACGCGGAGAAGATGCCCGCCCAGCTCTCGGGGGGTCAGAAACAACGGGTGGCCGTGGCCCGGGCCCTGATCAACGAACCCAGCGTCCTCCTCCTGGACGAGCCCTTGTCGGCCCTGGACGCCAAGCTCCGCCAGCACATGCTCATCGAGCTGGACGCCATCCACGACAAGATCGGGATCACCTTCATCTACGTGACCCACGACCAGCAGGAAGCCCTGTCCGTCTCGGACCGGATCGCGGTCATGAACGCCGGGCAGGTCCTCCAGATCGGCACCCCCCACGAGATCTACGAAAGCCCGGCCACCGGCTTCGTGGCCGCCTTCATCGGGGAGACGAACATGTTCGAGGGGACCGTGGAGTCCGTGGAGGGCACCATGGTGGCCGTGGACGTGACGGGCCTGGGCCGCATCCTGGTGACCGAGGACGAACCCCCGGCGCCCGGGTCCAAGGCCTCCGTGGTCGTGCGGCCCGAGAAGATCCGCATCGACACCGAGCGTCCGGCGCCCGCCAAGCGCACGGACATCAATTTCCTGGAAGGCTCCGTGGACGAACCCATCTACTCGGGATCGAGCACCAAGTACTATGTCCGGCACCAGTCCGGGACCATGCTGAAGGTGATCAAGCAGCACGCCAACTGGTCGGACGAGGGACCCGAGATCGAGTGGAAGGACAAGGTCTACCTATCCTGGAGCGCCGACGACGCCTACCTCCTGGGAGCGTCCTGATGGCTCCCATGGCGGTCCGCTCCCGCACGAGCAGGGGTCCCGGCAGGGTCCGGAACTACGGCCCCGCCTACGCGGGACCCGCGGGCATCTGGCTGACGGTCTTCTTCGTCGCCCCCCTCCTGGTCATCGTGGCCTACAGCTTCATGGCGAAGGGGCTGTACGGAGGAGTGGAGCCGAGGTTCTCCCTGGAGGCCTACCGGTCCCTGGCCAACTCGGTCTTCCTCCGGGTATCCATGAATACCCTGGGGATCTCCCTGGTCACCACGGTCCTGGCCATCCTGATCGCCCTGCCCTGCGGCTACTACATGGCCCGGTCCAACCGGAAGACCCTCCTGCTCATGCTGGTGATCATCCCCTTCTGGACGAATTTCCTGATCCGCATCTACGCGTGGATCGCCATCCTGGGGAACAACGGCTTCTTGAACGCCCTGCTCCTACGGGCGGGCATCGTCGCCGCCCCCGTCCAGTTCCTGTACAACCAGGTGGCCGTAACCATCGTCCTGGTCTACACCTATCTGCCCTACGCGATCCTCCCCCTCTACTCCACGATCGAGAAGTTCGACTTCTCCCTCCTGGAGGCGGCCCGGGACCTGGGCTGCACCCGGCGCGGGGCGATCTTCCGGGTCCTCCTCCCGAACATCCGGGCGGGGATCATCACCGCGGTACTCTTCGTCTTCATCCCGACCTTCGGGGCCTACGCGGTCCCTCTGCTCGTAGGCGGCAAGGAATCCTACATGCTGGGCAACTTCGTGGCCGAGGAGCTCACCCGCACCCGCAACTGGCCCCTGGCCTCCGCCATCTCCATGGTCATCACCCTGGTCACGACCCTGGGCCTCTGGCTCATGTTCCGGCTCCAGGGCAAGGCCCCCCAAGCCAAGGATCCCGCCCGGTCCGGCGGGGAACGGAGGGCTCCGTGAGGGTCGTCAAAGGCAGGGGGTTCTCCCGGACCGTATTCTTCCTGACCATGGGCTTCCTCTTCCTGCCCCTGGTGGTGCTGATCGTCTACTCCTTCAATTCCGCCAAGAGCATGAGCTGGGGCGGGTTCTCCCTGGTGTGGTACGAGCGGCTCTTCCTCAAGGAGCGGAACGTCTGGAAGGCCTTCGAGAACTCCCTCATCATCGCGGTGTCCAGCGCGGCGGTCGCCACCTGCCTGGGCACCCTGGGAGCCATCGGGGTGAACTGGTACAAGTTCCGGTTCAAGAAGTACGTGCAGGCCGTCGCCTTCCTTCCCCTCATCATGCCGGAGATCATCATCGGCGTGTCCCTGTTGATCTTCTTCGCGGGCATCCAGATGAAGCTGGGGCTCCTGACGATCTTCATAGCCCACACCTCCTTCAACCTGCCCTTCGTCTTCCTGATGGTCCTGGCCCGGCTGGACGAATTCGACTACTCCATCATCGAGGCGTCCCGGGACCTGGGGGCCACGGAGCGCCAGACCCTCTTCAAGGTGATCCTGCCCGTCTCGGTCCCGGGGATCGTCTCGGGCTTCCTGACGGCCGTGACCCTGTCCCTGGAGGACTTCGTCATCACCTTCTTCGTGTCGGGCCCGGGCTCCACCACCCTGCCCCTCTACGTGTATTCCATGATCCGGTTCGGGGTCTCCCCGGTGATCAACTCCCTCTCGGTGGTGCTCATCGCCGGCACCGTGCTCATCACCCTTCTGGCCCGGAATTTCTTGAAGTACATCGCGCAAAAATGACCCGCCCGGGATTCAGGTTTCCGGACTTCACCACGGAGATCACGGAGGGCACGGAGAGAACGGCCTTTAAACCATAGAGAAGACAGGATGAACCAGATGAGGAGAAGCTGGACAGGATGGGATGAGGGAGATGGAATATCGAGCATATCCCGCGTCCGGACCCGATCTCGGACATCCTGTCCATCCTGTCGAACCCCAAACGGCCTTGACGATACACCTTCAATATATTATTTTTCATATATAATCACTCGTAGGAGGCCCCCATGGCTGTAACTCTATACTCCACCCCCAGCTGTTCCTATTGCCGCCTGGCCAAGGACTGGCTCCGGCAGCGGAACGTCCGGTTCGAGGAATACAACGTGGCCGCGGATCCCCGTCGTGCGGAGGAGATGGTGCGGAAGTCCGGCCAGATGGGGGTGCCCGTCCTGGACGTGAACGGCCGGATCATCCTGGGCTTCAACACCGCGGAGATGGAGCGGGCCTTGAAATAGGCCTTTGAACCATAATTTCGACAGGATTAACAAGATAGGACAAGATTTACAGGATCTGAGATATAGAAATCCTCCTTACTTTGGTCCAATCCTGTTTATCATTCCTTTATCCTGTCCATCCTGTCGGATCTATGAAGTAAACCCACCCTTACGTCTTGTTCCCCGTTCAATGTACGGCTAGAATCCGTGCCCGGGGGTGGGGAGATGAACAGCGACCGGGTCAAGGAAATCCTCCTGTCCGTGGAAGAACCGAAGACCGAGTTCTCCGTGATCTTTTCCGGCAAGAAGAGTTCCCTGGTTAACGGGCTGTACAAGCCCCAAAGCCGGGAGATCATCCTGCACAACCGGAACTTCGACGACGAACTTCAGCTGATCTACACGGCCCTCCACGAATATGCCCACCACCTGCACTGCGAGCGCAAGGGCTTCGTCTACACCGGCCGGGCCCACACCAACGAGTTCTGGTCCATCTTCCACGAGCTTTTGGAAAAGGCGGAAGCCCGGGGACACTACCGCAACGTCTTCGAGGACTCCACGGAATTCAAGGAATTGACGGCAAGGATCAAGACCGCCTGCGTGGCCGAGAACGGCCGGGTGATGCTGGAGTTCGGCCGGCTCATGATCGAGGCGGAGCGGCTCTGCCGGGAACACAAGGTGCGTTTCGAGGACTACGTCGACCGGGTCCTGGGCCTGCCCCGGATCACCGCCACCGCGGCCATGAAGGCCGCTTCGTACCAGGTCCCGACGGAGATCGGCTGGGACGCCATGAAGCTGGTGTCGGGGATCAAGGATCCGGACCGGCGTCACGCGGCCCAGGAGGCCTTCCAGGCCGGCAAGAGTCCCGAGACCGTGAAGGCCCTGATCCGGGCGGCCCCGCCCGGAACGGACCCGGAGGAACGCCTGGTAAAGGAGCGGGAGCGCATCGAGCGAACCATCGCCCGGCTCCAGGACCGCCTGGCCCAGCTGGACGAGGAGCTCCGGAGGATGGAAGCAGGATAGAACCCGGCGGAACCCGCGGTCCCGGGCACCGGAGCCTGCCGTCTGTACAGGATGGATCGGAGGCCTCATACTCAAACCCGGGCCCGGCGGACGGGCACGGGAGGTACCGTGGATACCGAGGACACGTTTCGAGGCGACTCCTACTGCGGGCTCTACTGCGGGGCCTGCGAGGTGCTCAACCTGTATCGGGACAGTCTGGCTACCGGAAAACCCGCAAGCTGGGAGGACCTCCCGGGGGCGCTGAAGGAAGTCATCGACCCCGCTTCCTCCATCGTCTGCAGGGGCTGCAAGACGGATCTGGTCTCTCCCGGCTGCCGGGACTGCGTCATCCGCGCCTGCGCCCGTGAAAAGAACGTCGAAGCCTGCGTCCTCTGCCCCGATTCCCCGTGTAAACTCGTCTCGGATCGCAAAGCATACATCTCGGAAAACCTGGAAGCGATACTGCCTCACATCAAGGCCAAATTCCCCCGGGCGGAACGGATCCGGGCGGTCGGCTTCGAGACTTGGCGGGGAGAACAGGCAAGACGCTGGGCCTGTCCGGAGTGCGGAACGCCCTTCACCTGGTACCAGAAGACCTGCGGCAGATGCGGCCGGGAACTGGAACCCCTCAAGGAGCACAACCGGCGGGACGAACCCGCCGGATCCGGCAGGACCGTTTCCTAGGAGCCCAGTCCGAACAGGAAGGGCACAAGGACCGGAACCGAGAGGGACAGCAGGGCCCCGCTGGCGAAGCTGGCGGGCACGCTCTCGGGCCCCACGCACTGCTCGATCAGGGGCAGGGTCACGTCCATGGCCGTGGCCCCTCCGGCTCCGATGGCCAGATGCGGCCATCGGGTACGGGCCAGGAGGGGTATAGTAAGGAAGGCCAGGGACTCCCGGAAAAGGTTGGCCAGGAAGGCAGCGGAGCCCAGGACGGGGTTGCCCAGGTTGGCGATCAGGACCCCCGACAGACTGTACCAGCCGAACCCCGCGGTCAGGGACATGGCGTGTCCGGCGGGCAGGCGGAAGAGGGGTGCAAGGGCCAGGCCGCCCAGGATCGAGCCGACCGCGGTGGCGACGGGGATCATGAGGGTGTCGGGCCGGAGGAAGACGGCCTTGAAGGACAGCCCCGACTGGGCGAACTGCATGCCCACGAAGAACAGCAGGGCGTTCAGGACCCATCCGGTTATCGTCCCCAGGTCGATCCCCGTAAGGGGCGGCAGGAGGATCCCGAAGAGCCCGCCCGCGGCCACGACGGACAGCAGGAGCAAGGAAGTCCGAAGCTGGGAGGCCGAGCTTCCGGAGGCGCCCGTGCCGGTACCAAGCCGGGCGGTTTCCCCGTGTCGGGGATGTTCCGGCGCCCCCCTCCGGAACATCCCCAGGATCGCATAGCCGGCCAGGATCGCGGCCAGGGTCCCCGCCAGGGCGGCCGCAGCCGCGGCGGCCCCGAGGATCCCGATCTGCCCAATCCGGGAAGCCACCTCGGGATCGTTGCCCGTGCGGAAACCCATGACGAAGAGCAGGGCCCAGAGGGCTATCTTGATGAGGATATCCGTGACCTTGGCGGGCGGCGCTATCCGAAATTTGACGCAGAGGGCGCCCCCGGCCAGGAAGGCCGTGAGGACGAGTATTTGGATGATGCTGTCCATGGCGGCAGTATAGCGGTAAACAGTGAATCGTGAATAGTAAATAGTGAATGGGAATGGAATACCTAATCAATTCCGCTGCAGCCTTCGGTGGTGTCTACAGGTGTTATCATTCACCCATTCACCCATTCACCCATTCACCCATTCACCCATTCACCCATTCACGTCTATACTCCCCCCATGCGCCGATTCGACGCCGAGGTTCTGGAAAACCGCGAGCTCTCCCGGGACTACCGCCGCATCGAGGTGGAATGGCCCGGGGAGGCGGGGACTCCCGCGCCGGGGGCCTTCCTGACCGTCCGGGTTTCCGGCGGGACGGATCCCCTGCTTCGCCGCCCCTTCGCCTTCTCGGGCTACGATCCCGGCCCCGGCCAGGCTTCCTTCATCTTCCAGATCCGGGGTCCCGCCACCCGGCTCCTGGCCGGGCGCAGGCCCGGCACGGCCTTGGACGTCCTGGGTCCCCTGGGAAAGGGGTTTCCGGACCCGGACCCGGGCGGCCGGCCGGTGCTCGTGGGAGGCGGAATCGGCCTGGGGCCCATTCTTTACGCGGCCCGGGATTTCGGGAGCCGCGCGGCGCGGGGAGGCTGGGAAGCCCCCGTCCTCGTTCTGGGTTTCCGTACCGCGGCCCAGGTTCCGGACCTCGACTTCCCCGAGGGCACGATGATCTGTACCGACGACGGCAGCGCCGGATTCAAGGGCACCGCGGTCCAGGCGGCGGAGCTGGCCGGCGCGGGCGGGCGGTACGGACCGGACGCCCCTCCCTCCTACTACGCCTGCGGACCCGCCCCCATGATGGCCGCCCTGGACCGCCTGGCCGTCGTCCGATACGCTCCTTTCTGGGCCGCGGCGGAGCAGTGGATGGCCTGCGGCGTCGGGGCTTGCATGAGCTGCGCGGTCCGGCTCAAGGACGGCTCCTTCGCCCGGGCCTGCGCGGAGGGCCCCGTCTTCGACGGGGCCTCGATCGACTGGGGGGCGATGTGAATCCCGACCTTTCCGTCCGGATCGGCAACCTGGTCCTCCCGAATCCCGTGGGGGTGGCCAGCGGGACCTTCGGGTACGGCTCGGAGTACGAGTCCCTGATGGACGTGGACGCCCTGGGAGCCCTGTACACCAAGGCGGTCACGCCGGAGCCGCGGCCCGGGAACGAGGTTCCCCGGATCGTGGAGACCCCCTCGGGTATGCTCAACTCCATAGGCCTGGCCAACCCGGGACTGGACGCCTTCGTTCGGGACAAGCTCCCTGAGCTCCGGAGCCGGCGCTGTCCGGTCATCGTCAACGTGGCCGGGGCCTCCGAGGACGACTACCTCCGGGTCCTGGAGCGCCTGGAAGACGAGAGCGGGATCGCGGGGTACGAGATCAACGTGAGCTGCCCCAACGTCTCCCACGGGGGGCTCGCCTTCGGGACGGATCCCGCCCTGGTGGAGCGGCTCACGGCCCGGCTGCGCGGGACACTCCGGAGCGGACGGCCCCTGATCGTGAAGCTCTCCCCGAACGTGACGGACATCGCCGAGGTCGCCCGGACCGCCCAGGCCGGCGGGGCGGACGCGGTGTCCTGCGTCAACACCCTCGTCGGCATGGCCGTCGACGTGGAGCGCCTCCGTCCCCGGCTGGCCCGGATCACGGGGGGCCTGTCCGGTCCGGCGATCCGGCCCGTGGGAGTGGCCTGCGTCTGGCGGGTCTCCCGGGCCGTGACGATACCGGTCATCGGGATCGGGGGTATCCTGGAGGCCCGGGACGCCCTGGAGTACCTCCTGGCCGGAGCTTCCGCGGTCCAGGTCGGCACGGGGAATTTCCTGGATCCCGGGACCGCCGCCCGGGTACTCGCGGGCATCCGGGACTGGATGGTCCGGCACGGGGCCGCCCGGGTCCCGGACATCCCGGGGCTCCTTCGGGCCTAGGAGCCCGACGGGCTTGCGGACTTTTCACGCCTCCGGGCGCAAAAAGACCCGAGTGTCGGGCTCCTCGGCCCGGGGCATCGGGGATCGAAGCCCCTCCGGCCGGGTGAGCAGGATGAAGGACATGTCATCCTGCTGGGGAGCCGTCCCCCGGTGCAGGTCGAGAGCCCCGGGCAGGGCGTCCCGTAGTGCCCGGCCGCCCCGAAGCGCCTTCTGGACCAGGATCGCCAGGCGGCGTTCCCCCAGTTCCCCTCCCTCCGCATCCTCCTGCTCGGGGATCCCGTCGCTGTAGACGAAGAGGGCGTCCCCGTCCCGCAGGCGCCAGCGGCGCAGGACCGGCTCGAGATTCGGCTCCACCCCGACGGGAAGGTTGCGGTGCCCGGGATCCAGCCGCCGGGCCCGTCCTTCCCGGAAGACCAGGGCGTGGGCGTGTCCCATGTCCGCGGCCTCCAGGACTCCCGTCCGGGGATCGTAGACCCCGAAGAAGCCGGTGAGGTACTTCTCCAGGTGGAAGGTGGCCACCAGGGCCTCGTTCAGGGACCGAAGGAGGGCGTACAGCCCCCTCCGGAAATCGAACATCCTCAGCATGCCCCAGACCAGGGATACGACCAGGGATGCCGCGACCCCCTTTCCGGAGACGTCGCAGAGGGCGAAGAAGGCCCTCCCGTCCTCCAACCGCTTGGAATACCAGAAATCCCCGCCGACCCCCTTGGCCGGCCGGGACCAGGCCTCGAACCCGTACAGCCGGTTCGAGAGAGCCTCGTTCCCCGCCTCCAGGCGCTCCTGGATCCTGCCCGCCAGGTCGATATCCTCCTCGGTTATCCGGGAAAGGTGCTCCGCCAGGTCCCGGGACGAAAGGATCGCCCGGAACCGTCCCTCCGCGTCCACGAGTACGCGGTACGGAGAATCCGCCGCCGCTTTCCCGGTTCCTGCGGCGAAGAGGCTCGCGTGGCAGTCCATGCGGGGCGCGGACTCGGCCAGTTCCCAGGCTCGGGTGCGACCCAGGACCTCCCGGCCGAAGGGCTTGCCCAGGAGGGAGAACAGTCCTTCCCGGGTCAGAATGCCGGCGGGCCGGCCCTCCTCGTCCAGGAGTGCGAGGACTTCCACCTCGGGCCGTCTGCCCAGCTCGTCCGCCAGCGCCGTGGCGGTCACGTCCCGGGAGGCGAAATGGCGATGCCGGGCGGCCTTGAGAACCGTGGTACCGTACTCCCGGGTCGCCTCGGCTTCCAGCACGAGCCGGGATTGCTGTGTCTGCGGGTTCATGGGCACCACTATGGAGATTTCCGGTCAGCGAAGGATGAGGACCCCGTGAATTCTATGTTTTCTAGCCCCCGGCTAACGGGGCCCTAACTCCCGGTCCGCATCCTTCGACTCGATCGAAAGCCAGGAGGCACCATGGAGTGGACGCTCGTCTCGACGGATCATGACCGCGGCGTGGAAATCCGCCTGACCGGGGATCTGGACCTGTACAACGCACCCCGGTTCAGCATCTACGTACTGCAGAAGATCGAGGTGGGATGGTCGAAGATCCTACTGGACATGAGGGGAGTAGAGTACCTCGACTCGACCGGGGCGGGATCCCTCATCCGGATCGCCCAGGCGCTGCGGAAGAAGGGGGCGAAGCTTCGCTGCCGCAACCTGGGCGGCTCGCCGCGACGGGTGCTGGAGATGGCGAACATCCTTCCGCTCCTGGAAGAGACCCGGTAGGCGCCCATGGGACGACTGATCGTACGGAAACTGATCGTGGACGAGCGAAACGAGCTCTTCGACGCCCAGGGCATGCGGCGGATCGAGTTCCCCAGCGAATTCGAGAGAATCCGGGACTACGCGGCGGAAGTGCTACGGGACTGCCCCGAAGCCTTCCGGGAGGGAAACCTCCTGGAACAGCAGCTGTCGGAGATCATCAAGAACGGGATCAAGCACGGGAATCGCTGCGATCCTGCCAAGCGGCTCCGGGTCTGGTTCGATTTCCGGAAGCGGGTCCGCTTCATCGTCGAGGACGAGGGGGAGGGATTCGCGGACTTGGAGGCCTGGAACGAGTTCTACCGGAAGCGGCAGGAGGCCCTGCATGCCGAGGATTTCGACACCTTCCTGGCGATGGCCAGCTACCGGGGCCCCCGGAGCGACGACATGGACGGAGGGAACAGCCTCGTCGCGGCCCTGGAGTACTGGAACGGGGGCATGATATACAACGGCGTCCGGAACAAGGTGGGCGTCGTACGCTGGTATACCGGGGGTTCGGACCAGCCGCCTGCGCCGAGGAGCGACCGTTCCTAACCGTTTCTTGACGATTCCCTCACGCCGGAGTCATGAGGATGAGGTTTAATCTCACCATGAAGTTCAAGGAATTCCTCGCGTCCTTCGCCTCGTTCCTGTCCGAATGCCCCCGGGAGGAAGCCGGCCGGAGCTCCCGGTACGTCTTCCTGAGCGACTTGCACATGGGCGACGGGGGTACCCGGGACGACCTGGCCCACAACCGGGAACTGTTGGAAGCGATCCTGGCCCGGCACTACCTGGAGCGGGGCTACACCCTGGTCCTGAACGGGGACATCGAGGATCTTTCGAAGTTCCGATACTCCGACATCCGTACCGCCTGGGCCTCTTTGTACGAGGTGTTCGACGCCTTCGCGAAGGCAGACCGCCTCCGGAAAATCGTGGGCAACCATGACCTGGGACTGCTCAAGATCCGGGACTATCCCTACGGACTGATCCACGGGCTGGTCCTGGAACACGGCCCCGACCTGCTTTTCGCCTTCCACGGCCACCAGGGATCCCCCTTCTTCACGAACCACGACTACATCTCCCATTTCGTGGTCCGGTACCTAGCCAAACCCCTGGCCATCAAGAACTCCAGCGTGGACGACCACGGGAAGCGGAGGTTCCGCCTGGAGCGGAGGATCTACCGGGCGTCCAAGGCCCTCGGCGTAGCGTCCGTCATCGGGCACACCCACCGGCCCCTCTTCGAGTCTCGGTCGAAGTACGACAGCCTGCGCTGGGCCATCGAGGAGCTGGTGGCGGAGTACCCTTCCGCGACGGGGGGCCGGCGGACGGAGATCGCCGACCTCGTCGGCCTGTACCGGTCCGAACTGGCCCGCATGGGCCGGAAGGAGCTCTCCCGGGACCTCGCGGGCAGCCGCTACTACCGGGAGCGCATCCTGGTTCCCTGCCTCTTCAACTCCGGCTGCGCCACGGGCCGCCACGGTATCACCGCCCTGGAGCTCGCGGACGGGGCCCTGTCCCTAGTCCAGTGGACGGGCGCGGCGGGTCCCAAACCCTACCTGCGTAGGGAGGCCCTGGAAGCGGAGCCCCTGGAGGGGACCCCGAACGTCCGATACCTCCTTCGTCGATCGGACCTGGACCACGTCTTCGCCCGGATCCGGCTTCTGGGACGGGAACTGCCGCCCGCATGAGGGCTCTCGATCCTCCTCGATTTAACGATCTGCTAACATTTCCCACGTCAAGGCCTAATCTTGCGCGCCTATGGTAGACGCGGGTTCGCAAGGACCCGCAGCATCCCACGGGAGGAAACGGATGAAGAAGAGAATCGCGAGCATCGCGCTGGCCGTCGTTGCCGTCGGCGCCTACGCGCAGGGCATGTTCACCTGGATCGACAAGGTCAGCGACGACAAGGACAAGATCCTGCCGGGCGTCAATCCCGCGGCCGTCACCGGCACCATCGTCACCGCCGGCTCGTCCACGGTCTTCCCCCTCTCCGAGGCCGTCGCCGAGCAGTTCAAGAAGGACGGCTTCGCCGGCCAGATCACCATCGACTCCATCGGCTCCGGCGCCGGGTTCGACCGCTTCACCAAGTCCGGGGAAACGGACATCTCCAACGCCTCCGCAAAGATCAAGGCCAGCCACATCGAGGCCGCCGCCAAGCTCTCCCCGCCCCGGGTTCCGATCGAGTTACGGGTCGGCACCGACGCCATCGCGGTCTGCGTTTCCACGAAGAACAAGTTCGCCAAGGACGTTACCATGGCGGAACTGGCCAAGATCTTCTCCACCGCCGTGTACTGGTCCGACGTGCGCCCCGAATGGCCCAAGAAGGAGATCAAGAAGTTCTCCCCGGGCACGGACTCCGGGACCTTCGAGTACTTCGTGGAGCACGTGTTCAAGAAGGACCGCAAGCCCCTCCTGGAAGGCAAGAACCTCCAGCTCTCCGAGGACGACAACATCCTGGTCCGGGGCATCGGCGGCGACCAGTACGCCATCGGCTACTTCGGCTTCGCCTACTACCTGGAGAACCAGAAGTCCCTGCAGGTCCTGGCCCTGGACGGCGTGGCCGCCAACCAGGCGAACGTGGACGCCGGCAAGTACGCCCTATCCCGCCCCCTCTTCCTGTACTCCGACGCCGGGATCATCAACGCCAAGCCCCAGGTGGCCGCCTTCCTGACCTACTACCTGACCTACGTGAACGACCTGATCAAGAAGGTCGGGTACTTCCCCGCCCCCGCCGCGGATCTCAAGGCCTCCAAGCAGGCCCTGGCGGCCGCGATGAAGGGCCGGTTCTAAGCTTGGCCGTGAACCCGGGCGGAATGTCCGCCCGGTCCTTGCAACACCTCACTCGTCCGGGGCCGCACGGCCCCGGACGAGTCATGACCAGAGCCGAGGCCGTCCCGGAAGGGGTCCGCCCTTCCGCCGGCCTTGAAAGCCAGCGAGATGCCACGCATGCAGCACGGACATTATAGAGAGGAGACCACCGGCGTCCTTTCCCTGGCGCGGCGGTCCCGGCCCTGGGAACAGGCGATCCAGTCGTTCCTGTTTTTCTGCGCCGCCGTCTCGATCCTCACCACCCTGGGAATCGTCCTCACCCTGGGGACCGAGTCCTGGACCTTCTTCAAGCACGTCAGCCCCTTCGAGTTCCTCTTCACCTTCGAGTGGCAGCCGATGATCGAGCGGTTCGGGATCTGGCCGCTCTTCACGGCCACTTTCATGACCAGCCTGGCCGCCATGCTCATCGCCCTGCCCCTGGGACTGGGGGTGGCCATCTACCTCTCCGAGTACGCCCCGAACGCCGTGCGGGAGACTTTGAAGCCGATCCTGGAAGTCCTCGCGGGGATTCCAACCGTCGTGTACGGCTACTTCGCCCTGACCGTGGTGACGCCCCTCCTGCGCAACGTCTTCGGCCAGGACCGGGTGGACGTCTACAACACCTTGAGCGCGGGGCTCGTCATGGGGGTGCTGATCCTGCCCCTGGTGAGCTCCATGTGTGAGGACGCCCTCTCCTCGGTGCCGAACTCCCTGCGGGAAGCGGCCTACGCCATGGGAGCCACGAAGCTGGAACTCTCCCTGAACGTCATGGTTCCCTCCGCGTTTTCCGGGATCGCCGCGGCCTTCATCCTGGGCCTGTCCCGGGCAGTCGGGGAGACCATGATCGTGGCCCTGGCCGCGGGTGCGGGACCGAACCTCACCCTGAACCCCTTCAAGGCCGCGGAGACCATGACCGGGCACATAGTCCGGATCTCCGGCGGGGACATCGGGTACGACACCGTCGACTACCAGAGCCTCTTCGCCATCGCCCTGGTCCTGTTCTTCGTGACCCTCGGCCTGAACGTCCTTTCGCGCCGGATCATCCGGAAATACGGGGAGGTGTACGAATGAGCTCCGAAACCGCATCCGGCGCCGCCCCGACCTTCCGGACGGACCTGACGGGAAGGTACCGAAGAGGAAACGTATGGGCCGCCCTTTTCCTGACGGTCACCCTCCTTTCGGTGTTCTTCCTGGCCGCCCTGATCTGGACCATCGTGAACGATTCCTTCGGGTACGTGATCCTGGTGAACGAGACGGATCCGGAATCCCTGACCCGGGACGGCAGACCCCTGGAGGAGCTCGACGCCCCCTCCCTCGCCGCGGTCCTGGAGGAGAACCTTCCGGGTAGACGGCTCCGCTCCCTGGGCAACGAACGCCCCCTGGCCGAGCGATCCCGGGAGGACCTGTACGCCATCGTGATGGACGAGGTCGTGAACCCCGAGGTGAAGGCGACCTTCGACCTCTCCGAGTCGCTCCTGGCCAAGGAAGACATCCGGGCGGTCCTGGAGCGGGATTTCCCGGAGGGCCGGCTGATCTTCCGGGCCTGGCTCAATCTCAAGTTCCTGGGCGCCGCCCAGTCCAGCGTGGCCGTCGCGGCGGGGGTCCGGGGGGCCGTCCTGGGCACCTTGATGACCATCCTGGTGACCATCCTGGTCGCCTTCCCCGTCGGCATCGGCGCGGCGATCTATCTGGAGGAATACGCCGCGGACAACCGCCTGGGCCGTTTCATCCGGATCAACATCTACAACCTGGCCGGGGTTCCCTCCATCATCTACGGCATGCTGGGACTGGCCCTCTTCGTGCGCCTGGCGGAGCCCTTCACCTCGGGGACGGCCTTCGGGGCCGCCGCGGACCCCACCACCGCCAACGGCCGGACCGTGCTGTCCGCGGGGCTCACCCTGGCCCTCCTCATCCTGCCCGTGATCATCATCAACGCCCAGGAAGCCCTTCGGGCCGTGCCCGGGATCCTCCGGCAATCCAGCCTGGCCGTGGGCGCCACGAAATGGCAGACCGTGTGGCACCACGTCCTGCCGGCCTCCTTCGACCGGATCCTGACCGGGACCGTGCTGGCCGTGTCCCGGGCCATCGGAGAGACGGCCCCCCTGGTGGTGGTGGGCGCCTCCACCTTCCTCTCCCGGGATCCCACCTCCGTATTCTCCAAGTTCACGACGTTGCCCATCCAGATCTACCAGTGGACCGCCCGTCCCCAGGAGGAGTTCCGGCGTATCGCCGCGGCGGCCATCCTGGTCCTTCTGATTCTGATGCTTTCCCTGAACGCGGTCGCGATCCTGCTGCGGAACCGAATCCGAGCCAAGAAGAGGCTGAGCCGATGAAGAAGAACCTGAACGATTCCAACCGTTTCGAGGTGGCCATCGCCCGGGAGGCGGAGGGCGGAGGCACCTCCCCCTACGCCCTGGAGGTCCGGAACCTGGACATCCGGTACGGGGATTTCCCGGCCGTGAAGGACGTGACCATGGCCTTCGACAAGCGCCAGGTCACCGCCATCATCGGCCCCTCGGGCTGCGGAAAGAGCACGGCCCTACGGGCCTTCAACCGCATGAACGAGCTCATCCCGTCCTGCTCGACCGACGGGGAGGTGCTCTTCCACGGCATCAACGTCTACGACCCCGGGGTGGACGCGGTCCAGGTCCGGCGCTGGATCGGCATGGTCTTCCAGAAGCCCAACCCCTTCCCCAAGACCATCCACGAGAACATCGCCTGGGGAGCCCGGATCAACGGCTACACCGGGGACATGGACGAGCTGGTGGAATCCACCCTTCAACAGGTCGCGCTCTGGGACGAGGTCAAGGACAAGCTTAAACAGAGCGCCCTGGCCCTGTCCGGGGGCCAGCAGCAGCGCCTCTGCATAGCCCGGGCCATAGCCGTGAAGCCCGAGATCCTGCTCATGGACGAGCCCACCAGCGCCCTGGATCCGATCTCCACCGCAAAAATCGAGAGCCTCCTTGACGACCTCAAGAAGCGGTATACGATAATCATCGTGACCCACAACATGCAGCAGGCGGGCCGGGTCTCGGACAAGACGGCCTTCTTCCTCCAGGGGGATCTCGTGGAATACGCGCCGACCAAGGACCTCTTCTTCAATCCCAAGGACGAGCGGACGGAAAACTACATCTCCGGGAGGTTCGGCTGATGAACACGCGCATCCAGTTCATGGAGGAGTTGACCCGCCTCCACCACGACATCCTGGCCATGGGCACCCGGGTGGAGGAGGACCTGCGCCGGGCCCTGGAGGCCCTGCGGACGGGAAACCTGGATCTCGTCCAGGAGGTCAAGGCCGGGGACGAGGTGATCAACGCCCTGCAGATCAAGATCGAGGACCAGACCGCCGTCCTCATCGCCACCCAGCAGCCCGTGGCCCGGGACCTAAGGGAACTTGTCACGGTGTTCAAGGTGACGGACAACCTGGAACGGATCGGGGACCACGCGGTCCACCTGGCCAAGACGGCCCGGCGCCTGGCGGAGGAGCCCTACGGCCGGTCCCTGGAACGCCTGGAGAGGATGGCGGAAACCGGATGCTCCATGGTCCGGGAAGCCCTGACCGCCTTCCTGAACAAGGACGCCCTGCTGGCGAAGGACACCGCGAGGAAGGACGACCAGATCGACGCGGACCACAAGGCCTTCGTTAAAGAAGTGCTCCAGTTCCTCATGGAGCATCCGGACCGGGCGGCCCAGGCCACCAAGCTGATCGCCACCTCCAGCTTCCTGGAGCGCCTGGGCGACCACGTCACGAACCTCTGCGAGGCGGTGGTCTTCATGGTGGAAGGCCGCCACGTGGAACTGAACGAGTAGCCCATGGCCAAGGCTTCCATCCTGATCGTGGAGGACGACCCGGAGATCCGGGAACTCGTCGGGTTCCACCTGGGCCGGGACGGTTACACGGTGCTCCAGGCGGGCACCGGGGAGGAAGGCCTCCGGCTGGCCGCCCAAGCCAACCCGGACGTGATCGTCCTGGACGTGATGCTCCCGGGGGTCGACGGATTCGAGGTCCTGCGCCGGCTCAAGGCCGACCCGGCCCTCCGGCGCGTCCCGGTGATCCTGACCACCGCCAAGGGAGAGGACTCGGACGTGGTGACCGGGCTGGAGCTGGGGGCGGACGACTACGTCACCAAGCCCTTCAGCCCCAAGGTCCTGATCGCCCGAGTCCGGACGGCCCTCCGCCGGACCGTGGACCTGACCACCCACCCCTTCGGCAAGGAGACCCGGGTATCCCTGCACGACATCGTCCTGGACTCCGCCCGCCACGAGGTGACCTGCGGGGGGAAGCGGGTTAACCTCTCGGCCACGGAGTTCGCCCTCCTCGAGTTCTTCCTCAGGAACCCGGGCTGGGTCTTCTCGCGTTCCCAGATCCTGGACGCCGTCAAGGGTCGGGATTATCCCGTGACGGACCGGGCCGTGGACGTGCAGATCCTCTCCCTGCGGAAGAAGCTCGAGGAGTTCGGCGACCTCATCGAGACCGTACGGGGCGTGGGGTACCGGATGAAGGACGCCGGTTCGTGAGGCGGGGAAGCCTCTTCCTCCGCGTACTTCCCCTCCTCCTGGCGGTGTCCGTCCTGACCATGACCGGGATTTCCGTCGTGGGCTTCCTGGCTCTCCGGTCCCTCTACTACGACACCAACCGCTTCGCCCTGACCGAGACCGTCCGGGCCCTGGCCAACGGTCTTGCCCCGGAGGCCCTGGAAACCCGGACCGAGGCTCAGGGATTCTGCGTCCGGGCCGCCCGGGGGACCTCCTTCCGGATCACCTTGATCGCCCGGGACGGGACCGTCCTGGGGGATTCCCGGGGGGATCCCGCGGAGATGGACAACCACGGGGACCGGCCCGAGGTCCGGGCGGCCCTGGACGGCGAACCCGCCGCTTCCCTGCGGAGGTCCGCCACCGTCGGGGTCGACATGCTCTACGTGGCCGCCCCGGTCCTCCGGGACGGGGAGACCCGGGGAATCCTCCGGGTATCCCTGGCGGTGCCGGAATTGAGGGAGCGCCTGGCCCCCTTCTACGCCTCCGCGGGGATCGGGGCCCTCCTTCTTCTGGCTGCCGTGGCCCTGGTGAGCGTCCAGCTGGGACGCCGAGTTGCCCGGCCCGTCGCCGACCTCGGGGAAGCGGCCCGCTCCTGGGCCGCCGGAGACCTGGGCCGCCGGGTCGGCCGGCTGGAGCCCTCGGAACTCGACCGTCTGGGCCGGACCATGAACGCCATGGCCGCGGAGCTCTCCCGGCGGATCTCCCTGGACGCCGAGCGCAGCCGGGAGCTGGCCGCCATCCTGGACAGCATCGGGGAGGCGGTTGTCGCGGTGGACGGGGACTACCGCATACGCCGGGTGAACCCCTCGGCCCTGATACTCTCCGCCCTGGAACCGGGGGAGCGGATGGAGGGGCTGACCCTGCTGGAGGGCTTCCGGAACTCGGAGATCCAGGCAGCCACGGAGCGGTGCCTGGCTTCCCGGGAGCGGGTGGAGGCGGAGCTCACCCTGTACCGGGAGGTCCCCCGGCATTTCTTCCTCTGCGCCGCGCCCATTGCCGAGGGCCCGGAGAACCCCGCACCCGGGGCCGTCCTGGTCCTGAACGACATCACACCCCTGCGCAGGCTGGAGCAGGTGCGCAAGGATTTCGTTGCCAACGTCTCCCACGAGCTCAAGACCCCCATAACCCTGATCAAGGGCTTCGCGGAAACCCTCCAGGACCGATCGGTCCGGAAATCACCCGACGCGGAGCGCTTCCTGGGGATCCTCCGCCGCAATGCGGAGCGCATGGACGCCCTGGTGGACGACCTCCTGACCCTGGCCCGCCTGGAACGCCCGGACGCCTCGCCCCTGCGAAGGGAACCGACGCCCATCCGGCGGATCCTGGAGGACGCGGCCGAGGCCCTGGAGCGACGACGGGTCGAGGGGGGAGCCCGCCTGACGATCTCGTGCCCGGAGGATCTTACCGCCCTCGTGAACGAGGGGCTCCTGGAGCAGGCGGTCCTGAACCTGACGGACAACGCCCTCAAGTACTCCGGCGCCGGGGCCCGGGTCGAACTGGCCGCGGAGGCGGACGGCGACATCCTGGAGATCCGGATCCGGGACGACGGACCGGGAATTCCCGCCCGTCACCTCCCCCGGATCTTCGAACGCTTCTACCGGGTGGACAAGGCCCGGAGCCGGGAAGCGGGCGGGACGGGGCTGGGCCTGGCCATCGTCCGCCACATCGCCCTGGCCCACGGCGGGGAGGTTTCGGTGGAGAGCCGGGAGGGCGCGGGGAGCACCTTCCGAATACGGGTGCCGATGCAGGAGCCCGGCGTCAGGACCCAGGAGTCAGGATCCAGGACGCAGGAGCCGGGATACGGCTAGAATCCAGACTTCACGGACTCAGAACGATCATCCGTCGACTCTGCATTCATCTGTCGCCGGACTCCTGTCGCCTGCTACCTTATTATCACCCACGCCGCCTCTCCGTCTTCCCGCAGCTCCACCGACACCCGGCCCCAGTCCGCGTACCACCGATGCACCCCCGGAGGCAGCGACACTGCGGCCTGCCCCTCCCCGTCCGGTATTAAACTTGAGCCGAAGGGGCTTTCGGAGGCCGCGGATCCAGGCAGGCCGCCGACCGATGCCGCGAACAGGGGAGACGGGTCCAACCAAGTCACACGGAAGGTCTCCGCGGCGAGGCTCTCCGCGAAGGCCGCCGGAGGCCGGAGCCAGGGATCCCCGAGCCGCGTAAGAGCCTCCCGGGCGAAGCGATCCAGGTCGAAGCGCCCCGGATCGACCCCCGCGAGGATCAGGACCCGGGCGGCCTCGGCGCGGTAACCGCCCTCCCAGGTCAGGGCGAGGGTCCCCTCCCCGTCCGAGGGATACAGGGCTCCCGCGGGCCGGAGCTCACGGCCGGCCCGTATCGGGTAGGCCAGGACCGCAACCCGCTCGCCACGGGGCAGGAGGAGTGAGGCCCGGCCGCCGGACCCGGCAGCGGATACGGCCCGGCCGCCGAACCAGAAGGCCCGGACCTCCCAGTCGGGAGACAAGCCGCACCCGGCCCAGGCCGCGGGCGTTTCCGGCTGGCGTACGGTGACGTCTTCCCATTCGGGGAAGAGGCGGCAGGCCGCCCCGAAGGCCACGAGGACGGGGACAGCGGCCAGGAGACGAAGCGCGGGCAAACCTCGGCGGAGCCCCGGTCCGAATCCGGGGCACCCCGCTCCGAGGGATCGGGGGATCGAGGGCAGCATGAACGGGAATCCGCCTCGGACTAGGCTTTTCGCTTGCGTCCGGCCCGTAGGATCTCCCGCATCCGGGTCAGGGCTTCGGCGTATTCCGGGGTGCGGTAGTCCGGGTAGGTCCAGGGCAGGGGCTTCCACCCGCCCTTCTCGTACAGGAGGGTCAGCTCCGCGAAGATCCCGTCCCGCAGGGGGATCCGGTGGGCCCGGTCCTTGGTGGTGGCCAGGATGAGACGGCTGGGAAAGAGCAGGCCCGGGTCCAGGTTCACCCGACGGCGCCCGTCCCGGGAGAGCTCGGCCTCCACGCGGTTCGTGAAGACCTTCGCCTCCGCCAGGCCGGAGGGGTCCACCGGCTCCCGGAAGCAGCGCAGGGACCGGAGGATCGGGGAGCCCAGCTCCTCGTCGTAGTACGGGGACCAGGTGAAGGGGATGTCGGGGCTCCGCCACCCCTCGGCCCCCCATCGGGCGGACAGCCGGCTCCAGGCTTCCTCCGCGGGTCCGGGTTCCGAGGCGGGATACAGGAGCCCCAGGAACAACAGGGCCGGTTCGAACTCCGAAGTCTCTCCCATGCTTGCCTTCAAGGGCATTTTAGACCATACTGGTGAGCTATGGAAGGGAACGGCGAGTACGAACGCATCCTGGAGGAGAAGCTTCTGGCCAAGGCCGAAACCCTGGACCGGGTGGAGCTGCCGAAGCTCAAGGAGGCCTTCAAGCTCTTCCAGACCGCCTTCCAGGGGATACACACGGTCCTGCTCCGCAAGGGCGTCATCCAGAAGGATCCCTACAAGTTCGACCTCAAGATATCCGAGGTCCAGACCCCCCCGGAGAGCCCCTTCGCGGAGTCGGAAAAGAACGAGCAGATCAGCGTCCGCCTGTCCCAGTTCGATTCCTACCTGGATTTTCTCAACGGCTACTACCAGTTCAGCGTGGACTTCCTCACCATGGGCCGGGTGAAGCGGCTGATCAACTTCACCAAGTACTTCAACTTCCTGCAGTTCTCCGAGACCAGCAACCAGCTCAACACCCGGTGCTTCGCCGAGGTCGTGGGCCTGGTCCGCAAGGGCACGGATCCCCTGTCCACGGGGATCCTGGGGGAAGGGCTTTTAAGCCTGGAAAAGACCTCCCGGGAGATCTTCCAGATCCTGAAAAGCCTGACCTTGTACCACAAGGAGCGCTACAAGCTCGACATCCGCCAGCTGGCCCTGGCCGGGCTCACCCTGGACCGCGAGCGCGTGATAACCCACCGGGACGAGGCTCTCCGGAGCATCAAGCGGAAATTCTCCGAGACCATGGGAGACCGGCCCTTCTACCCTGAGCTGGTGGAAGAAGTCCTGGCGGAGGATTACTCCTCCGACGGCCCGAACCTCCGGGACGACATCCTGGCCCAGCTCCAGGTCAAGGAGGAGAAGAAGGCGGATTCGGCCCAGGCCCGGAACTTCAAGGCCATCGTCCTGGACGGGGCCCGGGTCCTGGCGGGGGCAGGCTACCAGCTGGAGGAGGCCATCCGGAAGCTCCGGGAGAACTCGATCCTCCTGGAGAACCAGAACCGTACCTTCCTGGGGCAGATGCGCAAGATGATCCGCCGCCTCTTCAATCCCGCGGAGGACAACGTGGTGTACCAGGTCGAATACTCCGACCCCATCACCGCGGAGCACCGGAGGGAGGAGATCGACTTCACCCGGCTCTCCGAGGAGATCGCCCGCCGGGCGCGGGTCCTGGCGTCCATGATGGCCCGCAACTCCCAGTCCTGGCAGCGCCTGGCCTCCGCGCCGGAGGAGCAGGCCTACAGCTTCCTGGTGAAGGGCCTGGAGGACCTCCAGCGCTATTATCGCCGCCTTTCCGCCCTGGACGAGCACTTCAAGAACGAGATCACGGATCCGGAAGCCAAGCCCAGGATCCGGGGGATCAAGGTGGAGCTGGCCACCCTCAAGACCTCCATCATCAAGGCCAACCAGAAGAAGCACGAGTACGTCGCCCAGAAGGAGGAGATCGAGCAGATGCGCCGTCTGGGCATCCGCGCGGAAACTCCGTAGCGGCTCGAAAGGAGTCCCCCGTATGCGTCGGAACCGCTGTATCCCCCGGTCGATCCTGGCGGCCGCGGCCTTCCTGTCCCTGCAGGCTCCCGCGGCCCTCGCCCAGGAGGCCCCGGACAAGGAACTGGTGATCGCCGTCACTTCCCTGGACCTGGAGATCCATCCCCACCACTCCATCTACGCCCAGGAGGCCCAGATCCTCTCGGGGCTCTACGAAGGACTGTTCAGCTACAACCCGGCCACCCTGGAGCCCGTCCGTGCCGCGATCCGCAGCTTCAGCCGTTCCCGGGACGGGAAGACCTACACGTTCTACCTGCGGGAGACGGCCCGATGGTCCAACGGGGATCGGGTGACCGCGGCCCACTTCCGGGACGCCTGGCTCCGGATGATGGATCCGGCGGTCAAGGCGGACTACGGATCCTTCTTCGACATCATCGCGGGAGCCCGGGACTACCGTGCGGGGCGGTCCCGGGACACCTCGAAGGTCGGGGTATCCGCGATTTCCGAGGACGTCCTCCAGGTGACTCTGGAATCCCCGGCTCCCTGGTTCACGAAGCTCCTCTGCCACCACTCCTTCTCCCCCGTGCACCCCTCCGTCCTGGGCGTCCGGGACTGGCTGTCCCGGGCCGCCTCGGTGCCCTACAACGGAGCCTTCCGCATCGAGTCCGTCGGCCCCGAGGGCTTCACGCTCCGGAAGAACGAGGCCTATTGGGACGCCGATTCCGTCCGGCTTCCCGGGATCCGGGTTGTAGCCCCGGAATCCCCCGAGGAGGCCTCCCGGCTCTTCAACAACGGGGCCGTCCACTGGCTGGCCGGGGACGTGGACCTGGAGAGCATCCTGTACCGGGACGCGATCCAGGTGAATCCCATGTTCGCCACCCACTACTGGTTCTTCTCCTGCCGGTCCGCCCCCTGGTCGGATCCCGCGGTCCGCCGCGCCCTGGCCCTCCTGGCCCCCTGGGACGAGATCCGCAGCCGGGAGCAGTACCTGATTCCCGCGACGGGCCTGGTCCTGCCCGTGGAGGGCTACGAGGCGCCCGCGGGCATCCGCGAACCGAAACCCCACGCCGCCCGGGCCCTCCTGGAATCGGCGGGGTACCCGGACGGCAAGGGGCTTCCCGCCCTGCGGATCCTGCTTCCCGAAGGGGAAGGGGCCGTCCGGGTGGCCGGGCTCCTGTCGAAGGCCTGGAAGGAAGCCTTGGGGCTGGAGATGGTCGTCAAGACCCTCCCCGCCTCCCGGTTCTACGGCAGCCTCCGGGGCGCCGATTGGGACCTGACCCTGAACACCTGGATCGGCGACTTCGCGGACCCCCTGGCCTTCCTGCAGATGTGGACCTCCGATTCATCCCTGAACGACGCGGGCTACTCGGATCCGGACTACGACCGACGGATCGCCGAGTCCTCGAGCCTGGAAGGGGAGGATCGGATGAAGGCCCTCTCCGCGGCGGAGGGAGTCCTGTTGGACTCCGGCACGGTCCTTCCGATCTACCACAGCCTGGCGGTGAACGTCGTGGACACCGATATCGTGGAGGGCTGGTACTCGAACGCCCTGGACATGCACCCCTTCAAGTACATGCGCGTGGGCTCCCCAAAGGCCCTGCCCAACCTCGTACTCGCGGACTAGCAAGGAGCCCCTCATGCGGAAACTGCTCGCCCTGGCCCTCTACGTCTTCATCGGCCTCCCCGCCACCCTGGGGACCCTCTTCCTGGTGCCCATCCGGGGCTGGGTCCTGGACCGGGATTTCTACAAGGCCGTCGTGTCCGGGCCGGAAGCCCGGGCGGTCCTGGAAGCCCCGGCCCTGTACGACCGCTTCGAGGAAACGATCCGGGCCGGGGACTCCCTGACCCTCTCGGGTCCCGCGACCGGAAAGGCCCTGAAGGCCTCCCTCCCGGTCCCGGAACTCCTGGCCGCCGCCGGGTCCGCGGTGGATTCCGCCTTCGACGCGCTGGAACGGGGCGGGGACGCGAACCGCTTCACCGTGGACCTGGTACCCCTGCGGACCGCGCTGGCCAAGGGTGTGCCGGAGTTCGCCCGGGTCTACGCCGCGGAGGTGCCCGTGGCGGCGTCGGGAGCCCCGGCGGTCGTCCCCGCCCGGCCCGAGCCGGGGGTTCCCCTGGACCTATCCGTGCGTCCGGCCTCCGTTCCGGAATCGGAGTTCCGGGCTGCGATCCGATCGGCCCTGGCCGAGGCGGTCGCGGCCATCCCGGACTCGGCGCAACCCCCGATGCCGGAGCCCGGCCCCGGGAACGCCTTCCTGGCGGACGCCCGGAGCACCCGGGACGCCCTCAACAAGGCCGCCCTCTGGATGTCCCTCCTGGCCGGGGGCATCTGGGTGGCCGGGGCCTTCGTGGCCTCCGATTCCGCGGCCAAGCGCCTCCGCTGGCTGGGGGGCACCCTCCTTGCCCCGGGGATCGTGGTCCTGACCGCCGGCGCAGTCCTCCGCTTGGCCGCGGACCCCCTGGTGCTCCGGGTCATCCAGGACCCCGAGCTCCAGCGCGCCCTCGCGGACCCCGCCCTCGCGGTGGTGCGGGACTGGATCCGGCGTCCCCTGTGGACCGTGTCCACGGGGTTCCTGGTGTCCGGATCCGTGGCGGTCATCCTGGGCGGAGGCCTCTCGGCCTCCCGCCGGGCCCTCCGGTACCGGGACTTCTAGCGGCGGAATGAGCCGGACGGAGGCCCGGAATCCGGGTCCCCGGATCACCCACGGTACGGAGCGAACGACGATGGCGCGCGACGATTCTGACAACGAACGCTTCCTGCGGAGCCTGGGATTCCCCTCCCTCCGTGTCCACGACTCCTTCAATCACTTCGACTTCACGGAGCCCGGCCGTCGTGTCCTGGTGATCGGGCCCATGGGCTCCGGAAAGACCGAGTTTTCCGCCCGGATCTGGCGGGATTCCCGGGTGGCCCTGAAGAAGGGCGGTTCGGTGGCCGCGGCCACCTCCTCCCAGGGGGCGGATCGCCGGAAGCTCTTCTTCGTCCGCTCCAGCCTGGACCGTTCGCGCTTCCCGGACTACCCCGAGGACGCCCTGGCCTACCGGGGGGGCTTCGAGCGCTGCGGGGACCAGATCGCGGCGGTACGGGACTCCTTCGACCTGGAGAGCATCCTGGCCTGCAACCCCGAGACGGGGACCTGGATCGTGGACGAAGCGGCCTTCTACGACGAGCGGGTGGCCTACCTCATGCGGGACGAGTCCGAGAAGCGCGGACTGTTGTTCATCTGCCCGACCCTGGTCCTAAACTTCCGGAGGGAGATCTTCAACCAGACCGCCCGGCTCCTCCTGGAGACCGCCACGGACGTGATCCCCCTGACCGCCTACTGCGAACACCCGGACTGCATCGCCGACTCCCTGTACACCTACCGGCACTACGCCGTGGACGGCATCGAGTGCCCGGCCCCCTACTTCGATCCCCTGATCATCATCGGGGGGGACCGCCGGAAGGACGATCCCCGGGAGCCCAACTACTGCACCCGCTGCGAC
This sequence comes from Spirochaetota bacterium, assembly GCA_022703505.1. Lineage (GTDB taxonomy): Bacteria > Spirochaetota > Spirochaetia > Treponematales > UBA12059 > JAAYUR01. The sequence continues at coordinate 238,686 of JAKLDN010000006.1, forward strand.
CGCCACCACTTCCTGCCGGGCAAGGAGTACACCTACTTCACCCTGAAGCCCCTGGGGGAGGCTGCCTCCCGGGGGGACCTGAAGCCCCTCCTGATCGAGCTGGCCGCCCTGGCCGGGAACGTCGAAGGTTCCCGCCTGGCCGCCTCCCTCCGGAAGCGCCACCTGGACCGGGAGGATCCGGAGCCCGAGAACATGGAGACCCTCCGGGTGCCCTGCCTGGCGGAGCGCGCCCTCGTCTTCCTCTACGCCGAGGCGAACCTGCTATCCCTGGAACAGCTGCGAAAGGTGGCCGCGGACCTGGGCCTGGATCGGGACTATCTGGCCGGCCGACTGGCCGACAACCGCCGGCCCGTGGAATTCTAGCGGGGTTCGGCGGTCGCCCCTATCGCCTTCGGGAATCCGCCAGGTGCAGGATCGCCAGCCGGGGATGGCGGAACAGCATCCGGGGCCCCGCCCAGCCCATGACCTCGCGGATCCGGGCTCGCATGTCCGCCCGGTAGCAGTGGGTCCGGCACCGGGAGCAGACCGGCTTGGCTTCCCCGTAGCGGCAGGATCGAAGCCTCTCCCGGGCGTAGCCGAGCAGGGCCTTGCATTCCCCGCACGCGTCCGCTTTCCGCGTCCCATGGCGGCGGCGGCAGTACATCCCGATCATGACTTCCAGGGTATGAAGCTCGCGCTCGATGCGGCTCACTCGATCTTTCCTCCTGGGCAGCCCCGGCGGTGCCGGGTTGAGGTCTAGAAAATTGCGCCCGGTGAGCCGCGCCCCGATCCGAGCCCGGAATCCACGGCTACGAAAATGCGCCTGTCCCTAGCCCGCCAGGATCCCCCGGGCGGCTTCCAGGAAGGCGGTCAGGGACGCCTCGTCCGGAAACTGGGCCTGGAACTGGGCGGGGCCTCCCCCGCCCTTCCCCCCGAGGCCGGCCAGCAGGGGCTTGAGGCGCTCCCCCAGGCGGAGGGACGCGTCCGGAGCCGTGACCACCGCCCGCAGGTCCGGCCGGGAGGCGGCCGCGGCGGGGCGGCCGGAGAGCCCGGTCACGGCCTTGGCCGCCTCCAGGACCTCGTCGTAGGTCCGGTCCGAGAGGGGCAGGACCAGGAGACCCGAGGCCGGGGCATCGGCCAGGAAGACCCGGGCTTCCGCGGCCGCCCGTTCCGCCCGGGCGATAGACAGCCGGACCTCCAACTCCCGGATCCGCTCCAGGCTCCGGGCGACGCGGTCCGGGGCTTCGTCCTCGGAACAGCCGAGCAGGCGGGCCGTCTCCCGGGTCAGGGCGGCGGTCCTGCGGGCGTCCCGGCGGGCCCGTTCCCCGGCGGCGAAGTAGATCCGGGTCATGCCCTTGTACTTCTCGGTCCTGAGTATGCGCAGGGCCCCGATCCGGCCCGTGTCCGCCAGGTGGGTCCCGCAGCACGCGGAATAGTCCAGGCCGTCCAGGTCCACGATCCGGAGGGCCTCCTCTCCCGCCGGCGGCGGGCGTCGGAGCGGAAAGTCCGAAACATTTTCCGGAGGGCACACATGGATGGTCACCGGGTGTCCCTCCCGGATGATCCGGGCGATCTCGTCCTCGATCCGGTCCGCGGCCTCGCGGGAAAGTTCCGGAAGGTCCACGTCGACGGTGGAGTATTCCTGCCCCAGGTGGAAGGAGACGGTGGCTCCCCCCCCGGCGAGCTTGAGCACCCGGGACGAGAGGAGGTGCTGTCCCGTGTGCTGCTCCATGTGGTCCCGGCGCCGGTCCGCGTCCACCCGGCACGGGACCGGGCCGCCCCGTTCGGGCAGGGGCGAGGCCAGGACATGCAGCACGACCCCGTCCCGCTCCTGGACGTCGACGACCGGAATCCCGTCGATCGTCCCGAAGTCGCAGGGCTGGCCGCCCCCCTCGGGATAGAAGACCGTCGCGTCCAGCACGACCGCATGTCGGCCCGCGAGCTCGGTCCGCGCGATCACGGTCGCCTCGCACTCGAACCGTTCCGTGTCTTCGTAGTACAGCTTCCGGGTACCCATGGGAGGATTCTAGGCCGCCGGAGGCTGCCTCGTAAAGCGCCCGAAAGGCGGAAATTTCCAGGAAACGCAAGAATTTCCTCCTCCCGGGGACGGGCGGATCGGGTATGCTGGATACGAGAACACGGCAAGGAGCATCCATGGAAACCGGGGACATCAGGGTTCGGCGCGGGGAGCTGGAAGCCTTTTGCGGGTCCGTCTTCGAGCACCGGGGCATGGGCCCCGGGGACGCGGCCGTGACCGCGGAGGTCCTCGTGGCCGCGGACGCCTGCGGGATTCCCTCCCACGGGGTGGGACGCCTGCGGCGCTACGTGAGCGGACTGGACACGGGTCTCATGCTGCCCCGGGAAACGGGGACAACCATCCTGGAGAGCCCCGCTTCCCTGGTCATCGACGCCCGGGGCGCGATGGGCCCCCCCGTGAGCGTCCGGACGATGGACGCGGTCATCGCCAAGGCCCGGGAGAACGGTGCGGCCTTCGGGACGGTGCGTAACTCCAACCACTTCGGGATCGCCGGGTTCTATGCCCGCAGGGCCCTGTCCGAGGACATGCTGGGCATCGCCATGACGAACACAGCGGCCCTGGGGGTGCCCACCTTCGGCCGGGAAGCCTTCTTCGGGACCAACCCCATCGCCTTCGCCGCCCCCGCCGGGGAGGAAGGCGCCTTCGTCCTGGACATGTCCACCACCGTGGTGACCCGGGGCAAGGTGGAGGTGTACGAACGCAAGGGCGGGGAACTCCCGGAAGGCTGGGCCGTGGACCACACGGGTAAGACTGCCCGGGATCCCGGGTCCCTCCTCGAGGGCATGCAGGAGCGCCGAGGGGGCGGAATCCTGCCCCTGGGCGGACTGGACACCCTGCTGGGCGGACACAAGGGCTACGGGCTGGCGGTGATGGTGGACATCCTCTGCGCGGTGTTGTCCGGCGGGCCCTTCGGCCGGGACGTGTACGATACCCCCGAGTCCTCCGCCCGGGTCTCGCACTTCTTCGGGGCGATCCGGATCGATAGGTTCCGGGACCCCGGAGAATTCCGGGCCGACATGGACCGGATGCTCCGGGACCTACGGGCCTGCCCGCCCGCGGAAGGCCGGGACCGGGTGTGGTTTGCGGGCCTGCCCGAGGCGGAAGCCGAGCGGGAGTCCAAGCGCCGGGGCGTGCCCCTGTCCCGCAAGACCTGGGAGGTGCTCCGGGGCCTGGCCGTGGAGACGGGGGTTCACCTTCCGCGAGAAATTCCTTGAGTGGAGATCTCGGGACCTGTTCATACGCTGGTATCAGAATGGTCAGAAACTTGGAACCCTAGAACAGACAGGATGAACAGGATCACATATGGATTTACAAGATGGGTATATACATAGATAGGTATTCCTTCATCCTGTTCATCTTGTCTTGATCCTGTACATCCTGTCAAAGATTTGAGTAGAAACCGTGGATTTCCGCCTCACCGGATCATGGAAACTCGAACCTCATCCCCGTCTGGAGGGGCCGGAAGCGGTCCCCGAACGTCTTCCGCAGCTCCACCTGGGCTTCGAAGCCCGTGCAGTGTCCCGCATAGACCGACTCGATCGGGAGACCGGCCAGGGCGTCCGCGGTCTTCCGGATCCGGTCCAGGGGGGCCTCCACCAGGTGCAGCCCCCCCAGGATGGCCCGGATCCCCTTCTGCCCCGTGAGCTCCAGGGAATGCCGGGCGATGTTCACGATCCCCGCGTGGCTGCAGCCCGTCAGGATCACGAGCTTTCCGCCCGGGAGGACCGCGGCCACCGAGATGTCGTCCTTCATGGGATCCTGGACCAGCCGGCCTTCCCCGTCGAGGGTGCGCAGGGGCAGGCCGACCTCCTCGAAGTCCGTCCGGCGCGTCACGTACCCGGTGGTCGACAGGCCCGTCATGAGCTTCAGGGGGTCCGTGGTCAGGAGGAGGAGGCCTCCGGCCGCCTCGATCCGAGCCCGTGTATTCCCGGCGGAGATCCCGACATGCTCCAGGAAGGGCTCCTCGACGAAGTTGGGACGGAAAAGGTCCGGGTGCGCGACCACGGGAAGATCCTTCTTCCCGACGGCCTTCAGCACCTCCGAAAGGCCTCCGGTGTGGTCGACGTGGCAGTGGGTGATCACGATCCCGTCGATTCCGGACGGGCGGATCCCCAGCAGGTCCATGTTGTGAAGGAGGGCGACGGGATCCTGGGCCGTGTCGATCAGGATGTTCCGGGTCACCCCGCCCTTCACCGCCGTGACGAAGAAGGAGATGCCGTGCTGACCCCAGCAGGGGCTCTCGTACATCACCGTATCCTCCGCGACGACGGTCACGGAGAGTCGGTCCAGGGCTTCGAAGGACGGCATGCCGGGCCTCCTAACGGATGTCGAAATAGTGCCGCTCGATGTAGGACACCCGTTCCGCGGATTCCTTCCAGAACGGGGACCGGGGCCACTCGTCCCGGACCCTCCGGTAGTTGGAGTAGGCCTTCTTGATGTCCCGATAGGGAGTGTTCTGCTCGTAGGCCTTGGCGTACAGGTAGTGGGCCTCGTCGGAACCGAAGGGGAATAGGAGCATGTAGCGATCCAGGACCTCCAGGACCCCGGCGATGCGGGAGGCGGCCAGGTCCTCCCGGGCCAGGCGCAGGAGCTCCTCGGGACTCGAGGGCAGGTCCCGGGGCGGGAGGGGAGCGGCGTCGGGGGGGAGAGCGGAGCCCGAAAGGGGCGTCGGGGCCGCCGCCGGGGGTCCGGACGTCGCCGGGGCGGCCGGAACCGGGCTGGGGGAGGGCGTCGAGCCCGCGGGGGGCGTCGCCGCGGCGGGACGCTCGGCCGCGGCCGCCGGAGCGGCGGAACCCGCGGGGGGGCGGGCCGGGGTCCCGGAGGCGGCCGCGGGTTCGGGCTCCCGTACGATCACCTTGACGATCAGATTCTCGGGCTCCCCCGAGAAGGGATCCTGCCTCTGGAACCGGAGCTGGTATTCCCCGGGACGCTCCGCCGTGAAGAGGAAGACGGCCTGGGAGCCGTCGAATTTCCGGGTCTCGAAACGGAGTCCGTCCCGGCCTCCCGTCTCCCCCAGGTAGACCCAGCCGGAGCCCCGGAAGGGCAGTTCCAGGGGCGAACCCCGGACCGCCTCCTCCGTGCGGCCGGGAACCTGGGCGGGTTCCGGGACCGTCCGGGCCGAGGACCCCGGGGCAGGGGTCAGGGCGGGGGCGGGCCGGGCGGCAGGGGGGGCTTCCGCAGGAGCCGGGGAAGCCGTGCCCGCGGCGGGTGCCGTAGGCTTGGCCGCGGGGGCGGCCGGTTTTGCCGGTACGGTCGAGGTCTTGGGAACCGCGGCCGTGGCGGCCGGTTTTTGGGGCGGGGGCGGGGAAGGTACCGCAGGCTTCGGCTCCGGGGGTTTCTCGGCCGGGGCTGCGGCCGCCTTCGGAGGCTCCGCGGCCGGAACGAGGACCGCCACCGGCGGGGAGACCGCGGAAGCGTCGAGGGTCGGGGCCGCGGCGGAGGCGGCCGGAGCGGCCTGCGGCGCGGGAAGACGGGAAGCCGTGCCGATCGCCTGCTTCGGTTCAGGGTCCGGAAGGACCAGGACCATCCGGACGGGAAGCGGGACCGGTCCCCGGATCTCGACCACCTCGGGACGAGGATCCCCGGCGGATTCCGGCTTCGGTTCGGCAGCGGCCGGAGCTTCCTCGGGGGCTTCCTTCGGGGCGCTTACGCAGGCTGCCGCCGTCGCGAGGACGGCCAGGAGGAGGAGGGCCGGAAGGAACCGTGCCGGACCGGATACGCCGCGGCGCCGAGTCGTGCTCATCGCTTCTCCATCGCGGAAAGGAGGGCCTCGAGTTCCGCCTCGTTTCTCTCCCGCAGGGCGTCCACCGGCAGGAGGCCTAGGTCGAGCCACATCCGGTCGACCTCCTCCTCAGTATATCGGTCTTTCCGCGGGCGATCCAGGGCGGATTCCCCGGCCAGGGGATCCGGCCGGGGCACGGGGATCCTCCGCAGGATCGAGAGGGCTTCGGGGGACACGGATACGGCCGGGACGACGGGCTTCGGGGGACGTTGGACCAGGGCGACGGCGAGGACCGCCACTCCGACGCACAGGAGCCCGGCTCCCGCGGCCAGGAGGGCCCGGGGGTTCCCGCGGACCCGCCCGGCCAGGTCGGCCGCGGAAGACCGGATCCTGTCGCCCAGGCTCGGGGGCGGGGCGAATCCGGGGAACTCCGAAGGGGCGGAGGCGGAGGGTCCGCCCAGGAGCCCGGAGAGCCCGTCCTCCCCGTCGGCGTCCGCTCCGGACGGGGCGGAAAGCCGGCCCTTCCCGCCCGGCCGGGAAGCCAGGGCCGAGACGATTTTCCGGACCCGGTCGACCAGCTCCCGGAGGTTCATTCCGCGGTCCTAGGAAGCCCCGTCCGGAGCCAGTTCCCGGCCGGACTCGTACTCCACGTCCTCGTCCTCCAGTTCGATCTCCGGCTCCGGCGCGGCCGCGCGGCCCTCGTCCCCCCGCTCCAGGCGGACGGCGATGACCTTGGTGACCCCGGACTCCTCCATGGTGACCCCCAGGAGGGCGTCCGCCCCGATCACGGTCTTCTTGTTGTGGGTGATGACGATGAACTGGCTGATCCGTCCGAACTCCCGCAGGAGGTTCACGAAGCGGACCACGTTGGCCTCGTCCAGGGCCGCGTCGATCTCATCCAGGAAGCAGAAGGGGCTGGGGCGGACCATGTACGTGGCGAACAGGAGGGCTATGGCCGTGAGGCTCTTCTCCCCTCCGGACAGGAGGCTGATGGCCTCCAGCTTCTTCCCGGGGGGCTGGGCGTAGATCTCGATGCCCGACTCCAGGACGTGGTCCGGGTCCACCAGGCGGAGCTCTCCCCGGCCCCCGCCGAAGAGGCGGCGGAACATGTTGTGGAAGTTCTTCTTGATCTTGTTGTAGGTGTCCAGGAAGAGCTCCGCGCTCTCGGTGCGGATCTCCTCGGTGATGCGCTTCAGGTCTTCCCGCGCCTTCTCCAGGTCCGCCAGCTGGCCGGACAGGAAGTCGTAGCGCTCCTTGACCTCCGCGTACTCCTCCGGGGCCATGAGGTTGACGGAGCCCAGGTCCTTGAGCTTGGTCCTGCGGTCCTGGAGGCGGTCCCGCAGTTCCTGGACGGGGACGCGGATCTCGAACATCCGCTCCTCGAACTCCATCAGGTCCCGGGAGTAGGTTTCCCGGAAGTTGTCCTTGATGTTGCGGATCTCCGTGTCCGTCTGGGCCAGGGTCAGGTGGATGCGCTCCAGCTCCGCCTGGAAGCGGCCCAGCTGATCCATCTTCTTCCGGAGATCCTCCTGGCGCTTGCCCAGGTCCGAGTTCTTGAGGGCGATGTCCCGCTCCAGTTTTTCCATCTCCGCGGTCAGGCGGCGGCCCTTGGTCTCGATCTCCGCGATCTCCTGGTCCAGGTCGGCCAGCTGTTCCGTGGCGTCCGCCAGGCGCTTCTCCTCGAGGTAGACCTCGTTCTCCAGCTCCTTGAGGACCCCCTCCTGGACGGCGACTTCCCGCTTGAGGAGGGTCAGGGCCTCCTCCGCGGCCTGTCCTTGCGTCTGCATCCGGATCCGGTTGCCCCGGAGCTCCTCCAGGGTCCTGCGGTATTCGTCGATCCGCTCAGCCAGCTGGCGGTTCTCCTCCCTCAAGGCCAGGATCTTCTCCTTGAGGGCCGCGATCTCGTCCTTGATCCGGGCGATCCGCTCGTCCACGGCCCGCTTCTGGGTGATGATGCCCTCGGGGGACAGGAACTCGTCGATGAAGGAGGGGGTCGTCCGCTTGTAGGCCTCGTACAGGCCGCGCAGCTCCTCGATCCGGGCCTTGGTGCCCTCCAGGTCGGCCCGGGCCTTCTCGATCAGGGCCCGGGCGTCCTCGGCCTTGTAGTCCGAGAGCCGGCCCAGGTCCGAAAGGAGGGCTTCCTTGCCCGCCAGCCGGGCGTGGACCGCCGCGATGAGGCCGTCGATGGCCTCCTCGGCGGCCCGGCGCTCCTTGGCGGAGTACCCCGTCTCCTTGAGACGGGCGTCCAGTTCCCGGACGATGTCGTCCGTGAGGGCGTCCAGCTCTCTCTGGGCTTGAGCCTGACCGGCCTCCAGGTCGGCGATGCCCTTCTCGGAGCGCAGGATGGCCGCCTCGTTGTCCCGGATGCGGCCGTCCGCGGCGGTGATGTTGGATTCGAAGGAGGCGATGTTCTTCTCGATCTCCAGGATCCGGGCCTTGAGGCTGCGGACCTCCCCTTCCTTCTCCTCGGCCTCCTCCTGGAGACCTTCCAGACGCTCCTGGGCCCCCTTGCGGCGCAGGCGGGCCTGGTCGATCTTGGCCTTGGCCTCGGAGACCCGCTCGGCCAGGAGCTTGTGCTGCTTCTCCTTGCCCGCCCGCTCCACCGCCAGGCCGTAGACGGTCTTCTGGTGCTCCACGAGCTTGGACTCCATCGTGTTGACGACGTCCAGGCTCTCCTCCAGATTCAGGTTGATGTCGTCGATGGATTTCTTGACCGCGTCCCGGGCACGGACCTTGTCCGCGGCCTCCTCGTCCCGGCGGGCCTTGTCCTGGACGAAGCCCCGGAGCCGGAGGAGGTGGAGGTCCAGCTCGGCCTGGAACACGTCGTCCCGCAGGGCCCGATAAGCCAGGGTCTTCTCGGATTGGGACTTGAGGGTGTCGTGGCTGCGCTTGACCTCGCCCAGGATGCCCTGGACCTGGCGTACGTTCTCCTCCGTCCGCTCCAGTTTGAGCTCCGCCTCCCGGGACCGCACCTTGTGCTTGGTGATCCCCGCGGCCTCCTCGAAGAGGTAGCGCCTCTCCTCGGGCTTGGAGGAGAGGATCTGGTCGATGCGGCCCTGCTCCATGACGGAGTAGGCGCTCTTCCCGATCCCGGTGTCCCAGAAGAGCTCCCGGATCTCCTTCAGCTTGACCGCCTGGCCGTTCAGGAAGTACTCGCTCTCCCCGGAGCGGTAGAGGCGGCGCTTGATGGCGATTTCCGGGGCGTCCAGGGCCAGGGAGGAGTTCTCGTTGGAGATGGTCAGGGTCACCTCGGCGACGTTGAGAGCCTTCCGGGTCTCCGTGCCGTTGAAGATGATGTCCTCCATGCTCTCGGCGCGGAGGCTGCGGGCGGACTGCTCCCCCACCACCCACTTGATGGAGTCCACGACGTTGCTCTTTCCGCAGCCGTTGGGACCCAGGAGGGCGCTGATGCCCGGGGAGAACTCGATACGGGTGCGGTCGGCGAAGCTCTTGAAACCCAGTATTTCCAGACTCTTGAGGAACACGAATACCCTCGGGGCGGTCGATTATCGTATGCGCGGGCCGGGCCGGCCGGCGGGGCGCGCGTCCGGAAATACTAGCACGTGAGGCGTGAATAGGTGAATGGGTGAATAGGTGAATAAGAGCGGTATTGTCGATCGCGGTTACATAAATCCCCAGGCGGATACGCAGGGGTACGACGCCGACTTCCCGATTCACTATTCACCAATTCACTATTCACCCATTCACTACTATACTTCCCCCATGCTGTACCCCGACCCGGAGGAGGCCCTCCGGGACCTGCGCGGAGCGGCCCTGGAGAGCGCCTACCGGGCCTGGGCCAAGCGCCTGCATCCCGACGGGCCGGACGGGAACCACGAGGCCTTTCTCCGGCTCCGGAAGGCCTACGAGGAGGCCAAGACGGGCGGACCCCGACCTTCGGCGCCCGATCCGGAAGCCTTCGACCCCTGGGAAGCGGTCCGGGAAACCGGCCGGCGGGGCCCCCTGTCCCCGGAGGACTGCCTCTTCGCGGTCCTGGAGCGGTGGCGGCAGGCGGGCTCCCCCACGGCCAAGCCCGTGGCCAGCCCCTCCACGGGCGCCCGGAACCGGAGGATCCTCCGCTCGGTCCTGCACTGGGCCCGGGCCGTGGACCCGGCCTTCGCCCGGGACTTCGCCCTCCTGGTGCGCTTCGACGCGGGCCCCCTAAGGACCACCGCGACCTCCCGGGCGGAGCGGGAAGCCCGGCGGAAGCTGGAAGCCGGGCTGGACGACCTCCTTCGCTGGCGGGAGGAGGGGCGCAAGGTCACGGCCGAGCTCGCCCGGGAGCGCCTGGAGGCCGCCGTGGAGCTCGTGGAGCTCCACGGTCTGCCCCGGCCGGAAATCACGCGGATAGCGGAGTGGATGATAGGGAAGGTGAATGGGTGAATACGTGAATGGGCGAATAGGAAAAGCGGAACAAAACGATAAATATCGTACCGGATTCACCTATTCACTATTCACCAATTCACTCGTTCACTTCACAACGCCCATTTCTCTCCCCACCTTCCGGAACGCCTCCAAGGCCCGGTCGATGTCCGCGTCCGAATGGGCGGCGGAGATCTGGACCCGGATGCGCGCCTTGCCCCGGGGAACGACGGGGAAGGAGAATCCGATCACGTAGATGCCCTCGTCCAGGAGGCGGTCCGCCATGTCGTGGGCCAGCTTCTCCTGGTAGAGCATCACCGGGACGATGGGGTGGACCCCCGGACGTATGTCGAAGCCCGCGGCGGTCATGCCCTCCCGGAAGCGGCGGGTGTTGGCTTCCAGCCGGTCCCGGAGTTCGGTGCTGCCGGAGAGGAGGTCCAGGGCCGCCAGGGTCCCCCCCACGATGCCCGGGGCCAGGGTGTTGGAGAAGAGGTAGGGCCGGGCCTTCTGTCGGAGGTACTCCACGATCTCCGCCCGGGCCGCCACGACCCCTCCCGAGGCCCCTCCCAGGGCCTTCCCGAAGGTGGTGGTCAGGATGTCCACCCGCCCCGACACCCCGCAGTGCTCCGGAGTTCCCCGGCCGGTCCGGCCCACGAAACCCGTGGCGTGGGAATCGTCCACCATGACCAGGGCTCCGTATTTTTCCGCCAGGTCGCAGACCGAGGCCAGGTCCGCGATGTCCCCGTCCATGGAGAACACCCCGTCGGTGGCCACCATACGGTACCTGCAGGAAGCGGCCTCCTTTAGGCAGCGCTCCAGGCCCTTGGCGGGCTTGCCCGTGTCGGGATCGATCTCCTCCGTGTCCCGGAGGTCCCCGTGCTTCCAGATCCAGCGCTTGGCCTTGCACAGGCGCACCCCGTCGATGATGGAGGCGTGGTTCAAGCTGTCCGTGATGATCGCGCAGTCCTCGTCCAGGAGGGGTTCGAAAACGCCTCCGTTGGCGTCGAAGCAGGAGGAAAAGAGGATCGCGTCCTCGGTGCCCAGGAAGTCCGCCGCCGCCTTCTCCAGAAGCTTGTGGGGCTCCTGGGTCCCGCAGATAAACCGGACGCTGGAAAGGCCGTAGCCCCACTCGTCCTGGGCCTTCCGGGAAGCCTCCCGGATCGCCGGATGGTTGGCCAAGCCCAGGTAATTGTTGGCACAGAAATTGAGAACTTCCTTGCCGCCCCGCACCCGGATCCGGGCACCCTGGGGCGTGGCGATCACACGTTCGGCCTTGTAGAGCCCCTCCGCCCGGATGGCGTCCAGCTTCTTCCTGAGATCATCCTTCATAGCGCCGTACATGGTTCCTCCCGGATAGGACTTGGGTTTCTGAGTTTAGGTTCGTGGGGGATTCCATAGTATCACACTTCGGCGTCCGGTGTGCTTCCTTCCACTGTCCACCGCTCACCGTTTACCGTTCACCGCCGTCCATTCGACCATCTCCGCGTCCAGGACCTCGAGTTCCCGGATCAGTCGGTCCAGGAGGACCCGGGCTTCCCGGCCATCCCGGGGGATAGGGGCCTTCCCCTCCCGGGCCTCCGGAACGGGAGGTTCGGCGGGCGGAACGACCGGCCGGACCGGGGACCCGCAGTGGGGACAGAATTTGAAGTCGACCAGGATCATGCGTTCGCAATCCCCGCAGAACCGGACCCTCAGGGGGCGTTCCCTCATAGGAGGCTCGCGGCCAGTTCGGCCAATTGACTGCGCTCGCTCCGGAGCAGGGTGACGTGCCCGTACAGGCGCTGTCCCTTGAAGGCCTCCACCAGGAAGGAGAGGCCGTTGGAGTTGGCGTCCAGGTACATGTTGTCGATCTGGTAGGGATCCCCGGTCAGCACGACCTTGGTCCCGTCCCCGGCCCGGGAGACGATCGTCTTGATCTCGTGGGGGGTCAGGTTCTGGGCCTCGTCCACGATGATGTACTGGCCCGGCAGGGACCGGCCCCGGATGTAGGTCAGGGCCTCGATCTCGATCTGCTTGTCCTTGATCAACTGGTCCACGTTCTTGACGTTGGGCCGCTTGTGGGCGGAGAGTATGAACTCCAGGTTGTCGAAGAGAGGCTGCATCCAGTTGGCCAGCTTGGCCTGCTTCTCCCCGGGGAGGTAGCCGATGTCCTTGCCCATGGGCACCACGGGGCGAGAGACCAGCATGCGGGTGTACTTCTTCTCGTCGTAGACCATGCGCAGGCCCGCCGCTATGGCCAGGAGGGTCTTGCCTGTGCCGGCCTTGCCCACGAGGGTGACCAGGGGAACGGAGTCGTCCAGGAGGAGCTCGAGGGCGATCCGCTGGCGCTCGTTCAGGGGCGTGATGCCCGAGGCGGAGGGGGACTCCGGATCCGAAGACCGGAGAAACTCCGCGTCCGGATCGTACCGGAGGACCCGTTCCCGGTGCCCGGCGCGGTCGTGGAGGACGACGAACTCGTTGGCCCGCAGGCGCTCCTTCCAGGGGAGGCTCCCGGTTTCCGCCAGGGTCTTCAGCATCTCCTCCGAGGCGTCCACGTCCCGGACCCCGGGGTAGAGGGAGGCTATGTCCACCTTCTGCTTCTCGTAGTCCACGGCCTTGAGCCCCAGGGCGGTGGCCTTGACCCGGGCGTTGATGTCCTTGGAGACGAAGAAGACCTTCCGTCCCTCCTGCTGGAGCCCGTAGGCGCAGAGGATGATCCGGTTGTCCGTCTTCTCCAGTTCCACCCCCTCCGGGGTCTCCGCGGGGAGCCGCAGGGAGACCCGGAGCACGGAGCCGTTATCCAGCTTCACCCCGTCGTGGAGGTTGCCCTTCTTGATGAGGGAGTCCAGGAACCGGATGGCCTCCCGGGCGCTCTTGCCCCGCTGGTCCTGGTAGGACTTCAGGGTGTCCAGCTCCTCCAGGACCCAGAGGGGAAGCACTATCTCGTTGTCCTTGAAGGACATGATCGCTTCCGGGTAATGGATTAGGACATTGGTGTCGATGACGAAGGTTTTATGGATGTCGTTGCCGGAACTCATGAACTCAAGTATTCGGCACGACCGGGAGAAACGCAAGGGTTCCGGTAGAGGTTATCTCCTCGCGGGGCGGAAGTACCCGAAGAGGCTCCCGCAGAGTCCCCCGATGATGTGGGCGAACTCGGATACGGAGTTCCGCTGGAAGGACGACAGGACTTCCCGGCCCAGGTACAGGACCATGATCAGCACGAAGGTCAGGGGGATCTCCCCCTTGCCGAAGTTCGTGAACGAGGATAGGAGGATCATCATGAAGACCACGCCGCTGGCTCCCATGAGGCTCACGGGAAATAGGAGGGTGTTGAGGACCCCCGTCACGAGGCTGGTGATCAGGATCATGATGAAGAGGGTGAGGGAGCCGTAGGCCAGCTCCAGCATCGGCCCCAGGAGCAGGATGAAGGCGAAGTTCGAAAGGAAGTGGTTCAGGTCCGCGTGCCCCAGGACGTGGGTGACCAGGCGGATGAAGTCCCGGGCGGAATCCGCCCGGAAGGCGCCCCGGCCGGGGGCGGAGAACCAAGTCTCCGCCAGGGACGGGGCCAGGAGGGTGTCCAGGGCCAAGACCACGGCGCACAGAAGGGTGAAGGTCAGGGTGGTGGGCGCGTTGTACTTGATTCTCATGCTTCCTCCAGCTCCAGCGTCACGGGGCAGTGGTCGGACCCGGTCACGTCCGAGCGTATCGCGGCGGACCGTATCCGTGTCCGGATCCCGGGATCCACGCAGTGGTAATCGATCCTCCACCCCACGTTGTGCTCCCGGGCGCGGGTCCGGTAGGACCACCAGGAATAATGCCCCGGTTCCCCGGGATGCAGGACCCGGAAGGTGTCCACGTATCCCGCCCCGGTGAACTCGTCCATCCAGGCCCGCTCCTCGGGCAGGTAGCCCGGGTTCTCCTCGTTTTCCTTGGGGCGGGCCAGGTCGATGGGGGTGTGGGCGATGTTGTAGTCCCCGGACAGGACGATGTGTCCTCCCCGGGCCGTGATCCCGTCGCAGAACTCCCGGATCGCCTTGCAGAAGCCCAGCTTGTATCCCAGACGGGCGCCTCCGTCCTGGGAATTCGGGAAGTAGGCGGAGATCACCGTGAGCCCGCCGAAATCCGCGGCCAGGACCCTGCCCTCCTCGTCGAATTCCCGGACCCCCAGGAAGGAGACGGACCGGGGTTCGGACCGACAGAGCAGGGCCACGCCGGAATACCCCTTCTTCTTCGCGCTGGCCCAATAGGTCTTGTAGGGCCGCCCGCCCCCGTCGAGGGGAGCCAACAGCTCCTTGGGCAGCTGGTCCGGATGGGCCTTGGTCTCCTGGAGGCAGATCACGTCGGGGCTGTCCGCGGAGATCCACTCGAGGAGCCCCTTGGAATGGGCCGATCGTATGCCGTTCACGTTCCAGGATGCGATGCGGATCATAGGCCCTCCCCGGGGGTTACGGATTTTCCTGGATCTGCATGTCCACGGAGAATACGATGTGGTACGTCTTGCCCCGCACCGCGTTGAACCGGCGGGTGATGGTGTAATCCCCGATCCGGCAGACAACGGTGCGCTCCCCCGGCTCGACCTGGATCCGGGCGCCCCCCGCGTGGTCCACGGGCTGGTCGTCCAGGAAGATCAGGGCGTTCGCGGGGGCCTCGAAGACCACGACGGGACGGGTGCCCTGGAGCCGGATCTCCAGGCTGAACACCTTGCCGGCTTCCACGGCCACGGCCCGGCTTTCGTCCCGCACGCCCTCCCCCGCCACCTGGACGGTGTGCATCCCCTTCTTCAGGAAGACCAGATCCTGCCAGGAATCCAGCTTCCTCTCGTCCACGTAGACCGAGGGGGTGAATCCCGGTTCGGCTCCCTCCGGGGGGAGAATGGAGAGCCGCAGGGCTCCCTCGTCCGTGAAGAGGGGACGGATCCTGACCTGGTACCGGGCCTGTTCCTGCTCCGGGGTCACGCCCTTGGTCAGGGCGGACAGCTTGAAGAGGATCGGGAAGTCCCCGGGTCCCAGGAGCATCGGGAGCACGGTGGCGTAGGGCCCGGAACGCAGGGAATGGCGGGGCGAAACGGGGACCTGGAACACGACTCCCGCCCGGGGAGGCAGGGCCTGGATCAGGAGGCGGTCCCCGTCGTAGGCCACTTTGTCGACCGCCGGAACGGGGGTGACGGCCTTGTACAGGGACCACGCGAAGGCTCCCTGGGCGGACTGGAGGGGTCGGGGTATCCGGAGATCGATCTCGACGCCCTGGAGGAAGGGCGATCCCGCGCCCAAAGTCACGGCCACGGCGTCCGCATAGCCGAGGCTCACGGTTTCCCCGTCGGGCTTGTCCGCGGATACGGCTACCACCGCGGCCACGACCGTTCGGACGCCTTCCGGAATCGCGGAGGCGATCGGGAGGAACAGGAGGACCGCCAGGGCGGCCGGGATCGTCAGGGCGCGGTAACGTTTCATTGGCCCAACCGTGGTAGAAGCGGCACGGGATCCCGGGACGCTCCCCGGATCCGAACCTCGAAATGCAGATGCGGGCCCGTCGAGAGCCCGGTGGAACCGACGTTCCCGATCATCATACCGCTTTTCACGGTCGTGTTCAACTCGACCCGCCGCGCGGAGAGATGACCGTACAGGGTCTCCCACCCGCCCTCATGGGAGATCAGCACGTAGATGCCGTACACCGGATCGACGCCGACCTCCGAGACGGTCCCGGCCCGGGCCGCGAAGACCTCCGTTCCCGCGGGGGCGGCCAGGTCGATCCCCGCGTGATGCTGGATCTCCCCGGTTATCGGGCTGGCCCGGAGTCCGAACGAGCTGGTAAGCCGTCCCTTGGGCAGGGGAAAGCGGAATCCCGTGCCCAGGAAGAACGCCCGCTCCGCGGGGGTGAACCGGGCGCCCGGCAGGAAGCGGAACTCCGAAGTCCCCGCCGGTCCGCGGATCCTCGCCCTCGCATCCCGGTCCCCGGGCGTCCGGGACGCGGCGATCAGGTATTCCAGGTCGTTCGACGGATCCAGGGCGGCGAAGATCCCCGTGACGGAGGGGACCACGACGGCCTGGCCCGCCCGGAGGGTCCGGGATTCGCCGATCCGGTTCGCGGTCGCCAAAGACTCATAGGGAAGGTTCATCCGGGCGGCCAGGGCGATCAGGTCCGTGTCCTCCGCGAGGACGTAGCTGAAGAAGAGGAGGTCCGGAAAGGGCGAGCCCGTCATCTCGGCCCTGCGGCTCTGGGCGATCGAGTCGGAGAGTTGTCGGAAGGACAGGTCGGAGGCCTCGAATCGGTGGATGCGGGGATACGGGGACACCTGGGCGGGGAGGGAGGAGGCGACACCCAATCCCAGACACAGGGCGAGCAGGCGCCGGACCGGGGCGCGGGGAACGGGCCTCATCGTTCCCGGTCGAACCGTTCGCCCCGGCCGAAGGCCCAGACTCCCGCTGTGGCCAGCAGGACCAGGGCGGCCGGGATTCCCAGGGCGGGGGATCGGAAGAAGAGCACTCCCGTCCCGTAGACGCCCGCGGCCAGCAGGGCGGGGACCAGGATGAGGGCGACCCGGAAACCTGCCCTCGCGGTACGGGGATCGTTCCGATGCCGCGATCGGAATCGGCGAAAGACCAGGAATCCCGCCGCGGCCAGACCCGCCCCGGCCACGAGGGCCGTATAGAGCTGTCTGCGGTTGACCGCGAGCCACCAGAGGGGAAACACCACGGCGAAGGCGATCCCCGCCATCCCCGCGGACACCACGAGGGCCTCGCCCAGGGAGCGAAGTGCGCGGGCGTATCCGCGGATCACCCTTCCGGCCAGGTCGCGAATCTTCATGCCCCCGCTCCGCACAGAGTCTTGATCCGCACGTAGGTAAGCAGCATCGGCAGGTACGGGGCCCGCCCGGCCGCCTTCTTCCGGAGCAGGCGGAACAGGTCCCCCCCGCCGGACAGGGATTCCTTGGCCGCCTCCGCCACCGACGGGGGCAGCCGGGCTTCCAGGGCGTCCGCCAGCTCTTCCAGTTCCCGGATATCCTCCTCCGGAAATCCGCTTCCGCCCGCGGAAGCCGGATATTCCGCGAGGCGCTCCAGATCCAGGGATTCCGCTTCCTGGAGGACCTCCTCCAGGTACGCGGCCGCCCGGCTTGGCCGGAAAAGCGCGGTATCCAGGGTCCTGCGGAGGGTCGCGGTGCGGCGGGCAAAGGCGTCCGAGGACAGGGATCGCCGTTCCAGGGCGAACCAGGCCGCGGCGGCTCCGAGGCCGCCGGCCAGGAGCTCGTCGACCAGGGGTACGGGATCCCGGACGACGATGGACAGGAACAGGTACAGGATGAGGAAGGCGGCGGCGGAAACCAGCAGGCGCGGGTAGAACCCCCTGTCGAGGGCATCCCTTCGCAGACCCCGTTCCAACTCGCCGTGCAGGGATTTCCGGATGAAGTCCCCTTCTCCGGGCCCCGGTTCCGACGCGTACCGGCCTTCCAGGACGATCGTCTCGGGCTCCCGGAAGACGATGCTCCCCGGTCGGAACGGGTGAAGAAGAAGGATCTCCCCGGAACTTCCGCGGGCGAGATAGATGCCGAATGTCCGGGGCGCTTCCACAGACAGGAGCCTACGAGGCGTAGGCCGCGGTGTCAAGACTTCCGGGGGATCGGGGATCCGGGGACCGGTATCCGGATCCGGCTCACCGCGATCCGTCCTTCAGCACTTCCTCGGCCAGGGCGGCCAGGGACGGGTCCTTCAACCCGTCGGGATCCACCGCGTCCCGGTTGACCGTATAGATGCCGTCCTCAAGGACGATGACCTCCCGATCGGAGGACCCGGAAGCCTCCCCGGTGAACTCCTCCAGGGGTTCCGCCTCGGGCAGGTCCCCGTCTCCGAGGTTCTCCAGTTCCCCTTCCTGGGCCCGGAAGGCGAAGACCACGCGCCGGTCGAAGGGGAGATAATCGTAGGCGGGAAGGGCTCCCACGGAGGCCTCCAGCTCGGCGGACGCGTCCGGGGCCTCGAAGGCGGGCAGTTCCTCGAGACGCTCCCGATCCTCGTCGGAGAGGATTTCGATCTCGTCCCCCACCAGGGGGATGTCGTCGAGCTCTTCCTCCCGGATATCCTCCCGAATCGCGGCAAGGTCGAAGTCCAGGAACCCTTCCTCGTCGTTCCATCCCTCCAGGGCGGAAAGATCCAGGGTACTGAGGAAGACCTCGAACTCGACCTCCTCGAGGAGATCCTCCGGTTCCTGGGCCTGGGATTCCGGGAACTCCATGGCCTCGATCCGGGAGAGGAGCTCGGCGGAGGGTATCTTCGATCTTTCTTCGGCAATTCCGAATTCGGATAGGTCGACCTCTTCGACGGCTTCGACCTCTTCGACGGCTTCGACCTCTTCGACCTCTTCGACGGCTTCGACCTCTTCGACGGCTTCGGCCTCTTCGACGGCTTCGACCTCTTCGACAGCTTCGGCCTCTTCGACCGCCTCGGCCTCTTCGACTTCTTCTACGGCTTCGGCTTCGTCTACGGCTTCGGCCTCTTCGACAGCTTCGGCCTCTTCGACCGCTTCGACCGCCTCGGCCTCTTCGACTTCTTCGATCTCTTCGACGGCCTCGGCTTCTTCGACGGCCTCGGCTTCCTCGGCCTCGCCGAATTCCAGGATCGGCGTGGATTCCTGGAGACTTTCGGCAGCCAGGATCGCGGACAGCCGGGTTCCCTCGACATCCAGGTACTCGCTGATCTCGGAAAGTTCGGTCTCGTCCACGAGCTCGAGGCCCAGGTCCTCCGGGATGACGGGGATGTCCTCGTCCTCCTTGGAGAGCTGATGAGCCCGGTCCGCCGCCGAACCGGATGCTCCGGCCACGGTACCGAATCCGGCGGAGATCCCTCCGGGTTCCCCGGCCTCCGGCAGATCCTCCAGGAATTCCGCTTCCTCGGGCTCCTCGGGCTCCTCGGCCTCCTCCGGCTCCGGCGGCTCGGCGCGGTCCCCGATTTCCCCGGCTTCGGACGGCTCTTCCCGCCTTGCTTCCTCCAAATTTCCGAGTACGTCCTCCAGGGGAGACGCGAGGCTCAGGGCGGGCAGGTCGGAGGTCTCGACATCCTCCGGAATATCTTCCCAGTTCGAGGCCGAACGGTCAAATGCCAGGGACTCGACCTCGGCCAGGGTCGGACCTTCTACGGCTTCGGCTTCTTCTACCGCTTCGGCCTCTTCTACGGCTTCGGCCTCTTCGACTGCTTCGGCCTCTTCGATCGCCTCGGCTTCTTCGACCGCTTCGGCTTCTTCTACGGCTTCGGCCTCTTCGACTGCTTCGGCCACTTCGACCGCCTCGGCCTCTTCGATCGCCTCGGCTTCTTCGACGGCCTCGACTTCTTCGACTGCTTCAGCTTCTTCTACGGCTTCGGCCTCTTCGACCGCCTCGGCCTCTTCGACCGCCTCGGCTTCCTCGACAGCCTCGGCCTCTTCGACGGCTTCGGCCTCTTCGACCGCTTCGGCTTCCTCGACGGCTTCGACCTCTTCGACCGCTTCGGCTTCCTCGACCGCCTCGGCTTCCTCGACAGCCTCGGCCTCTTCGACCGCCTCGGCTTCCTCGACCGCCTCGACCTCTTCGACCGCCTCGACCTCTTCGACCGCCTCGGCTTCTTCGACCGCCTCGGCTTCTTCGACGGCTTCGGCCTCTTCGACCGCTTCGGCTTCCTCGACGGCTTCGACTTCTTCGACCGCTTCGGCTTCCTCGACGGCTTCGACCTCTTCGACCGCTTCGGCTTCCTCGACCGCCTCGGCTTCTTCGACGGCTTCGGCTTCTTCGACCGCCTCGGCCTCCTCGACCGCCTCGGCTTCCTCGACCGCCTCGGCTTCTTCGACGGCTTCGGCCTCTTCGACCGCCTCGACTTCTTCGACCGCTTCGGCTTCCTCGACGGCTTCGGCCTCTTCGACCGCCTCGACTTCTTCGACGGCTTCGGCCTTTGCCTGCACGGGCTTCGGTTTCTTCCCGGAAACGGGTGCCGGCGCGGCGTTCACGACCAGGGAGCCGTTCGACAGGGCCTGCTTGAGGAGTCCTTCGATCCGGGCGATGTCGATCTGGGATTCCGAGGCGGGGGCCCGGGCTCCGAGTATCTGCAGGATCTCGTCCCAGCCCCGGTCGATCAGGTCGTCCACCTGCTTCCGGCGGGACTTCCGGACCCGGCCGATCCCGGCCCGGATCTCGGTCCGGACCTCGCCCTTGCGGGATTCCAACTCGCTCTTCCAGCGGGCGAAGTCCACGTCTCCCTTGCGGTCCAGGTATTCCTCGAGCAGGCCGATCTGCAGGCTCTTCACCCGATGGGAAATGACCGTCAGGTCTTCCTGGCGTAGGTTCAGCAGGAGGAAGGACAAGAGATATGCGGTCACGAAAAAGGCGGCCAGGAACACGATCCGCATGGAATTGGGCAGGATGAACCAGGACGCCGGGGCCAGCCGGCCGTACAGCCCGGTTTCCCCGCGGCGGGAGAAGAGTACCAATTCCTCGGAACTTTCCATGGAGCCGACGGGGATGGGCTCCGAGTCCAGGCGTCCCGACCAGAGTTCGACCACCCGGCCGACCAGCTCCGGACGGCCTTGACGCGGGGCTCCGAAGAGGAGGCCCCGGCCGTCCAGGAGGAGGAAATCCTCCCCGACCGGCAGGGCGCCCACCTTGACCAGGTATTCCTGGAGCCCGGACCGGGCCACCTGGAACAGGGCGGTTCCGCGGTACGCGTCGAAGGAATCCCGGAAGGGGAAGACGTACACGAAGGAATTGGCGGATTCCAGGATCCGGACCGCCCCGGGATCGCCGTCCGGCACGCCCAGGACCTCCAGGGAAACGTCGCCGTCCCCGTAGTTCCGGTATACCTGCCGGAACTCCTCCCGGCGCAGGACGTCCCCTTCGTAGGTGCTAAAATGGATACGTCGGCCGTCGACATCCACGAGGCGGATACCTAGGAGACCGGGGGTCTCCTGGGCCAATCGGCCGAAGGCGGAGGATCTATTGAAGATATCCTCGGAGCTCTGGTTCGGAAGTACGCTCCTTCGTACGAAATCCAGGGCCAGGATGGATTTGAATCGGCCGGACAGGACGGAATGGTAGGTTTCCGATTCCCGGGCCAGGTTTTCCAGGGTCTTGTTCACACCCGACGCCACGCGGGGATTGTAGAACCGGGTCTGGACAGTTTCGAAAAGCCCCGAATAGGCCAGGACAGCGAATCCCGCGAAGAGGATCACGCTGATGAGGGTGCTTATCGAAGCCTTCTGGCCAATCGTCATCTGGTTCCTATTCCTGGAGGACCTTCTACCTGGACCGTCCGGGGCCCGGGGCCCCGTTGCCCGCAAAGAGGAATCGACCCCTTCGTTTCAATATCGGCCGCGAGCACCCGTATCCACACCGGAAAACCTTCCCACATTATATCGGGGCCGCCCCGTTTGAACAAAGGGCCGGGGGCATACGGGCGCTTTCCCGGGGAAAACCCGAACTTGCGACACCGGACCGTCCCGACTATACTGGATCCGCGGGATCAAACCCTCGTAAAACGGTCAAGGAGTCCGGATGAAGATACGCGACCTGAGCCTGAAAGCCAAGGTTCTGGCGATAACCCTGGCGGGCATCGCCGTGATCGCGGTGCTGATCGCCCTGGTATACATCGGAGACATCAGCAAGATGGCATACTCGTCCATCCTGGAGAAGAGCCGGATCATCGTCATGAACGCCGAGGCCGCCCGGGACGTCATGGCCGAAAAGCTCGAACTGGGGGTCATCCGGGATCTGGAGGAGTTGGCCAAGGAGGGGGACCGGGAGAAGATCATCGCGGCGGTGCCCATCCTCTCCGCCATCGAAGTGGCCAGCCGGAACGCGGAATCCAATCGTTACCTGCTGCGGGTTCCGAAGTTCTCCCCCCGGAACCCCGCCAACATCCCCGGAGGTCCCGAGATCGAGGCCCTGAAAGCCCTGGAATCGGGCAATCTGGAGGAATACGTCGTCCGGGAGGCCTTCCAGGTCCGGTATTTCCGCCCGATCCGCCTGACCCGGGAATGCATGATCTGCCACGGGGATCCCGCGGGCAGCCTGGATCCGGTGGGCGGGGTCCGGGAAGGCTGGAAGGTCGGGGAGGTCCGCGGAGCCTTCGAGATCATCAGTTCCCTGGGAGCCGCCTCCGAGGCCCGGTCCCAGGCCATCCGCAACATCGCCGCCTTCACCCTGACGGTCATGGCCCTGCTCGGAGCCAGCCTCTTCCTGGTCGTCCGGCTGGTGTTACGGCCCATCGGGGGATATGTCCGTGCCTTCGAACAGTCCGCGGGAGGCGACCTGACGGTCCGCGCCGCCGTGAGCGCCCGGGACGAGATCGGAAAGGTGGCGGACTACTTCAACGACTTCATCGGGACCCTGGAGTCCATGGTCCAGCGGGTCAAGTCCGAGTCCGACGGCGTGGGCGCCATTTCCCAGGACCTGGCCGCCAGTTCCGAGGAGACCGCGGCCAGCCTCCACGAGATCCGGACGAACACCGAGCACATGAAGGACAAGATCGTGCGCCTGGACGAGGAGATCTCCGACAGCGCCTCCTCCGCCCGGGACCTCCGGGACTATATCGGACGCCTGGCGGAGCTCATCCAGAACCAGGCCGCGGCCATCACCCAATCCAGCGCCAGCATCGAGCAGATGGGCGCCTCCATCAACAACATAGCCAAGACCGCGGAGGAGAAGCTCCGGATCTCCACGGAACTGGAGTCCACGGCCCAGGGCGGGCAGTCGGAGATGGAGGAGACCGAGCAGGTCATCAAGAAGGTCGCCCAGTCCGCGGGGGTCATCCTGGAGATGATCGAGATCATCCAGGGGATCGCCTCCAAGACCAACCTCCTGGCCATGAACGCCGCCATCGAGGCCGCCCACGCCGGCGAGTACGGCAAGGGCTTCGCGGTGGTGGCCGACGAGATCCGCAACCTGGCGGAGTCCAGCGCCGAAAGCGCGGCCCAGATCACCCACTCCCTGGGCGAGGTCATGGGGTACATCAAGGTCTCCGAGGCCAGCACGGAGAAGACCGGCACCGCCTTCAGCCAGATCGTGGACAAGGTCAAGGACGTGGCGGATTCCATGTCGGAGATGAAGAACACGACCCACGAGCTGTCCCTGGGGGCCCGGGAGGTCCTGGAGGCCCTGGGCACCCTGGTGAGCACCACCGAGGAGGTGAAGGGCTCCAGCCGGGAGATGAACGACCGGGTGGCGGCCATCTCGGACGCCATGGGCCGGATGTCCGACTACTCCTCGGAGACCAAGAACGGGATGGAGGAGATCACCATCGGGATCAACGAGATCTACAAGGCCGCCGAGGCCATCTCCCGGGCGGGGACGGAGAACTCCGAATCCGTCCGGCGGCTGCGGGACCTGGTGGCCCGGTTCAAGGTTTCCGAGGGAACCGGGCCGGAGGCGGACGGGACGGCCGCCGGAACATCGTCGAAAGGCAGGGAATCCGCATGAAACACGGTTACGGAGAACGCGTCGCACGGGCGGCCGCCGCCATTCCCCCGGGATTCCGGCCCCGCAGCGCCGTCATCCTGGGCTCGGGGCTTTCGGGCATCGTGGAGGGTCTGGGATTCAAGGAGATACCCTATTCCGAGATCCCGGAGTTCCCGCGGCCCACGGTGCAGGGACACAAGGGGCTCCTGTGCCTTTCCAAGGACGCCGCGATCCTGGCGGGACGCTTCCATTACTACGAGGGCCATCCCATGGACGACGTGGTCCTCCCCGTCTTCTTCCTCAAGGCCCTGGGGGTGGAGAACCTTATCCTCACGAACGCGGCGGGGGGGATCAACACCAAGTACGTGCCCGGGGACCTGGTCCTCATCCAGGACCACATCAACCTCATGGGCACGAACGCCTTCATCGGACCGAATCCCGTGGACCCCTCCGGCAAACCCCTGGGGGAGCGGTTCTTCGACATGAGCGAGGTCTATTCCAAGGACCTCCGCGCCCTGGCCTGGAGCTGCGCGGAAAAACCCCTCAAGGAGGGCGTGTACGCGGGCCTGACCGGGCCCTCCTACGAGACCCCCTCGGAGATCCGCATGCTGAAAACCCTGGGCGCGGACCTGGTGGGCATGTCCACGGTTCCCGAGGCCACCGCCGCGCGCTACCTGGGCATGCGGGTCCTGGGGATCTCCTGCGTGACCAACATGGCCGCGGGGATCAGCAAGACCCCCCTGGCCCATGCCGAGGTGGTCGAGGTGGGCAAGCGCGCGGAGGCCGAGCTCAAGGCCCTGCTCCTGAAGGTGCTCGCGAAGCTGGCATGACCGCCTCGGAGCGCCTGGCCGCCTCCGCCGCCGAGGCGCTCCGGGAGGCCATAGCCGACGCCGGCGGGAACGAGGTCTTCGCGGCGGGGCGCCTGGACGAGGAGGGCCTGGTGACGGAGATCACCGTGGCCGCCCGGGGTCGCAAGGACGAGGTCCTGGCCCTGGCCTCCTACCTGGACCGGGGGGACGTCATCCTCCACAACCACCCTTCCGGGATCCTGGAACCCAGCCAGGCGGACCTCTCCGTGGCCTCCTCCGTGGGGGAGCGCGGGATCGGGTCCTACATCGTGGACAACGCGGTGGAGCGGATCTACGTCATCGCCGAGCCCGCGCGCCGACGCGCCCTGGTGGCCCTGGACGAGGACGAGATCGCCGGGGTCCTGGAGCCCGGGGGCAAGCTCTCCCAGCGCATACCGTCCTACGAGGCCCGGGAGAGCCAGGTCGGGCTGGCCCGCCACGTGACCCGGGCCCTGAACGAAGGCTTCGTCCTGGCCGCCGAGGCGGGGACCGGGGTCGGCAAGTCCTACGCCTACCTCCTTCCGGCCTTCGCCTGGGCGGCCCGCAACGGGGACCGGGTCGTGGTCTCCACGGCCACCCTCAACCTCCAGCGCCAGCTCATGGACAAGGACATCCCCGTGGTCCGGGAGCTCTTCCGCAAGAAGCTCAAGGCCGTGCTGGCCAAGGGCCGGGGGAACTACCTCTGCCGGAACCGTCTGGCCGAAGCCTTGGACGAGGAAGGGCTCCTGGCCGGGGACGAGCATCCCCTCCGGCGCATCGCGGCCTGGGCGGACCAGACCCCGACGGGGGACCGGGCGGACCTCTCCTTCTGGCCCGACGAGGAGACCTGGAGCCGGGTCCGGTCCGAGTCCGACGCATGCCTGGGCCTCCGCTGCTCCCGCAGGGGGGACTGCTTCGTCCTGCGGGCCAAGCGGGAAGCCGCGGACGCCAACCTCATCGTGGCCAACCACCACCTCCTGTTCGCGGACCTGGCCGCCCGGATGGGCGGGGCGGGCTACGAGGCCGCCGCGGTCCTGCCCCCCTTCCAGGCCCTGGTCTTCGACGAGGCCCACGCCATGGAGTCCAGCGCGGTCAGCTACTTTTCCGAGGAACTCACCCGGTTCGCGGTGCTCCGGGCCCTGGGACGCCTCTTCCGCACCAAGCGGGAGCGCCGCTTCGGGGTCCTGGTACGGGTCCAGAACCTGAAGGGCCTGCCCGCGGACCTCTTCGCCAAGGTGCCCGGACAGATCGCCGCGGTGCGGGCGGCCGCGGACGACCTGGACGCCCGGACCGTCTCCTTCCTGGCCGCCGAGCCCTCCCTGCGGGTCCGACGCCGGGAGCCGGCCTGGGAGGAACCCCTGTTCGCGCCCCTGTCCGCCCTGGAAAAGGCCCTGGTGGCCCTGGCCCAGCTCTTGAAGGACCTTTTCGACCCCCTGCCCGAGGAGGCCGGCTCGGATCCCTCGGTCTACGAAGCCAAGCTGATCCTGCGCAGGCTCTCGGACCTGGCCTCCCTGTGCGCCCAGTTCCGGGAGCCCCAGGAATACCCTGAGTCCGTGCTCTGGGTCTCCCGGGAGAAGACCAGCAAGGGCGAGCCCTTCGCCAAGTACACCGCCACCCCCCTGGACCTCTCGGGGATGATGAACGAGGCGGTCTTCCATCCCTACCGCTCCGTGGTCTGCACCTCCGCGACCCTGGCCGTCGGGGGGTCCTTCGACTACTGGAAGCGCCGGGTGGGCCTGGCCCGCACGGACGAGGAGGTCGAGACCGCGGTCTACCCCTCGCCCTTCCCCTACGAGGAGAACGCCCTGGTGGCCCTGCCGGACGACGCCCCCGCCCCGAACGACGCCCGCTGGCAGTCTTGGGTGGACCGTGCGGTGATCCGGCTTTTGGAGGCCTCCGCGGGGCACGCCCTGGTCCTCTTCACCTCCTACGACTCCCTGCGCTCCTCCTACGAGGCAGCCCTGCCCCGCCTGACCGAGCTCGGGATCACGGCCTTCCGGCAGGGCCAGGACGAGCGGGGGCGCCTCCTGGACGCCTTCAAGGCCGACGCGGCCAGCGTCCTCTTCGCCACGGACTCCTTCTGGGAGGGGGTCGACGCCCCCGGGGACACCCTCCGCATGGTCGTGATCACGAAGCTCCCCTTCCGGGTGCCCACGGACCCCGTCCAGCAGGCCCGGGCCGAAGCCATCGAGCGCCGGGAGGGCAACCCCTTCCTGGAGCTCTCCCTCCCCGAAGCCGTGCTCCGATTCAAGCAAGGCTTCGGACGCCTCATCCGGCACTCCGAGGACCGGGGGGTTGTGGCGGTCCTGGACTCCCGGATCGTCCACAAACGGTACGGCAGCCAGTTCCTGGAGTCCCTGCCCCGCTGCCGGGTGGAGACCGGCCCCCTGGAGCGGATCCGCGGCGAGATCGCCCGGTTTTTCTCCGTCGATGCACCTTGAGTCCCCCTTCATCCTTCACTATTCACTATTCACTATTCCTTGCTAAACTCTTCCCATGCCCGTCCTCCGCCTGGAAAACCCAATTCAGCACTACGACTGGGGAACCCCGGATGCTATTCCGGCCCTCCTCGGAATGGACGAGCCCGACGGGAAGCCCTGCGCGGAGCTCTGGATGGGAGCCCATCCCAAGGCCCCCTCGGTGGCGGAGACGGAGGACGGCCGGGTGCCCCTGGACAGGCTCATCGCCCGGGATCCCGTCTCCGCCCTGGGCGCCCCGACGGTGGAGCGATTCGGCCCCGCCCTCCCCTTCCTGTTCAAGGTCCTCTCGGCGGCGCGGCCCCTGTCCATCCAGGCCCATCCCCAGAAGCTCAAGGCCGAGCGGGGGTTCGAGAAGGAGAACGCCGAGGCGGTGCCCCTGGACGCCCCGGACAGGAACTACCGGGACCCGAACCACAAGCCCGAGATGCTGGTCGCCCTGGACGATTTCGAGGGTCTCTGCGGCTTCCGGCCCATCCCGGAGATCCTGCGCCTGATCCGGACGGTCGCCCCCCGGGAGTTCGAGCGGATCGCCGGCAACCTGGTCCGGAATCCCGGCAAGGTGGAGCTCGCGGTGTTGTTCTACCGCTTCATCTCCTACTCGGCGAACCTGAAGCGGGACCTCCTGTACTATACGGAACGGCGGATCCGGCGGATCCTGGACCATGAGCCGGATCCGGCCGTACGGGACGCCCTGTCCTGGGTCCTGACCCTCATGCGGCTCTTCCCGGGGGACGTGGGAGCCCTGGCGCCCCTCATCCTGAATCATTTCCGCCTGACCCCGGGCCAGGCCCTCTTCATTGAGCCGGGACAAATCCACGCTTACCTGCGCGGAACGGGCCTCGAGATCATGGCCAACTCGGACAACGTCCTTCGTGGAGCCCTGACCTCCAAGAACATCGACATCCCGGAACTCCTGTCCGTCCTGTCCTTCGTTCCGGAGGGAGTCCGGATCTACGGCCCTCGGGAAACCGGAACCGCGGTCGAGGAATATGCCTCCGAGGCCGCGGAGTTCCGCCTGGACCGCATCCGCCTCGAACCCGGCCGGGACGTCCCGCGCGGACGGCCCGGGCCGGAGATCCTGCTCTGCCTGGAGGGGTGGATCACGATATCCGATACGTCCGGCGGCCCCGGGCGGGGGGGCTTGGCCCTGGAGCGAGGCGGCTGCGCCTTCATCACCGCCGACGTCCGGGACTACTCCCTCGCGGGGAGCGGCCTGGCGTTCCGTGCGGGGGTCACGGCGTGACCATCTGGGCCGACGCGGACTCCCTGCCCGCGCCGGTGCGGGAGATCCTGGCCCGCCGGGCCCGCCCTGCGGGACGGACCGGGCCGGACGGGTCGGGCACCGCGGAGGCTTCGACGGGGGTGCGGGTGGTCTTCGCCGCCGGCCGCCCGATTCCGGTCCCCCGGGGCTCGGAATTCCTGCTGGTGGAGACCGGGGGACCGGACGCCGTGGACGCGCGGATCGAGGTCCTGGCCGCGCCCGGGGACCTGGTGGTGACCCGGGACATTCCCTTCGCGGCCCGCCTGGCCGAGGCGGGGCTCGCGGTGATCAACGACCGGGGCGACGAGTGGACGGCGGACACGGTCCGGGAGCGGCTCTCCCGGAGGGACTTCATGGCGGGCCTCCGCTCCTCGGGCCTTGCGGAGATGAACCGGGCCCGGACCTGGGGTCCCCGGGAGAAAAAGGCCTTCGCGGACACCCTGGACAGGGTGGTACGGAGGATCCAGGCGACAGGACCCCGAAGTCAGGACCCCGGGCTGGCCTCCGATGTCGGAGGAGGCGCCGGCCGGTCCGCGGCCGACGGGTCCGTCCCCGGATCCTGAGTCCCGACCCCGGGCTCCTCTTTCTCCCCGTACTTCCCCGCCAGGTACTGGTACCGCGTGCGCAGGATCCCGTTCTTGTGCAGGGTTTCCGGGGTGTAGCGGATGGGGGACGAGAGCAGGGCGACCAGGCGGGCGGTCTGGTCCACGTCCAGACGGGAGACGCTCGTTCCGTAGAACCTCCGGGCCGCGGCCTCGATGCCGAACACTCCCTTGCCCCACTCCGCCCAGGAAAGGTAGATCTCCAGGATCCTCTGCTTGGGCAGGATCAGCTCCATCTCGACCGTGGCGATGAGCTCCAGGTACTTCCGCAGGTAGCTCTTGAAGGGTACCAGAAAGAGGGTCCGGGCAGTCTGCATGGACAGGGTGGAGCCGCCGTAGAGGGGCCGGCCGACCTGCCGATTGACCTGCCGGGCATACAGGATAGCCTCGAAGTCCACCCCGTTATGGCTGTAGAACTTGCCGTCCTCCACGGAGACCACCATGCGCCGGGCCAGGACCGGCACCTTGGCCAGCTTGACGTTCCGCTGGGGCGCCAGCTTCCAGCCGTCCACCCCGGCCCGGTAGGCCATGAGCACGGTGACGGGGGGGTCGACGCTCCGGTAGACCAGGAGGAGGAGGGCGACCGTCAGGACGTACCAGACATGGGCCAGGGCGATCCCGCGCCCCGCGGTCCGAAGGACCCTTCCCAGGGCGGCCCGGGCTTTCAGGATCCGGGCTCGGCTCGGCGACGGCGGGGGGGATACCGGCGGGACCGGCACCCTCGCGGGCTCCGGCCCTCCGGCGTCCGCCCGAGTCCGGCCCCGTTTCCCGGAGGTTCCGGCCGACCTCGGGGTCTCCGGACCCGCCCCGCGCGAGACAAGGGCGGCGGCGCAGGCCCTGCCCAGGCTTCGTTCCACGGGCGCTCCGAAGAGGATGAGGGCTAGGGGGATCGTATCCATGGGTCGGGGGGCTCTCCGGATCGGGCGGTTTGCCGGCCGGCTCGGGCGCCGTCGGCGATCGTCCCGACGATACCACGAACCCCGTCCCTTGGGGAAGCGCCTCCGGCTTCCTTGACAGGAGTGGCGCCGGCTCCTTAGATTTGGATCTTGGCGGGCTCGTGGAACGCTTCGGGCGTTCCGATAGCCCGCCGGACTGCCGGCACCGTCCCGGCAGGGGAGGTTCCGGGAATGAAAAAAGTCCGTTTCGCGCTCTTGGTCGCGCTGGTTCTTTCATCGACCTTCCTGTATGCGGAAGCCACCGGGGTGCCGGGCCTGCACAGGTTCGTCCTGGACAACGGCCTGGAGCTCTTCGTGCTGGAGAATCCCTCCGCGCCTCTGGCCTACATCGAGATCGCGATCCGGGGAGGGGGCGTGGCCCAGACCCCGGAGACCGCGGGGGTGTTCCATTTCTATGAGCACATGATGTTCAAGGGCAACTCGAAGTACAGGACGGCGGCGGAGGTGAGCTCGGCCTACCTGGACCTGGGGGTGCCCTCCTGGAACGGCTCCACGGGTTCGGAATACGTCAACTACTATTTCACGGTGCCCTCCGACCGGCTGCGGGAAGGGCTGGAGTTCTGGTCCTACGCGATCCGGGAACCCCTGCTCGACCCGGGGGAGATCGAATCCGAGAAGGGCGTCGTCGTCAGCGAGATCACCGGAAACTATTCCGAACCCCGCAGCATCTACGCCGCCGGGATCGACCGCAGGCTCTTCCCGAAATACCCCTGGCGCCGAGATCCGGGAGGAACCGTGGAGGCCATCCGGGGCGTGACCGCGGAAAAGCTCCGGACCATGCAGCGGACCTACTACATCCCGAACAACGCCGCCCTCTTCGTGGGAGGGGACGTGCGGGCGGACGCGGTCCACCAGTTGGTGAAGGAAGTCTACGGTTCCTGGGAACGGGGACCCGATCCCTGGGCCAAGCCCCAGGATCCCCAGGCCTTCCCGGCGGTCCGCAAGACGGCCTTCGTGGTCTACCCGGATCCCACGGTGAATCCCCGCTTCGGGATCGCCCAGATCTACTACCGGGGACCCGACGTGGGCCGGGACCCCGCGTCCACCTACGCAGCGGACGTGTGGGGCTACCTGGTGGAGAACCCCTCGGGCCGGTACAAGAAGGCTCTGGTCGGGGCGGACCTGGGCATCCCAGATCCGAACTACACGGGGGCGTACTACTGGACCCAGAAGGACGGAGGCCAGATCGTCTTCTGGGCCTACCTCCTGGCCAAGCCCGGACAGGGCTTCGCCCAGAGGGCGCAGCAGCTCAAGGAGAGGATCCGGGCCTCGGAACTGACGAATATGAAGATCGACCGGGGATACTTCGGCGAGGACGAGTACGAGACCGTCAAGCGTCTGATCGAGAACCAGCGGATCCTGGAGCTCGAGACCGTGGAGGGCTTCCTGGGAACCCTCCGGTTCTGGTGGGCCTCGGCCTCCACGGACTATTTCTTCGGGTACCTCGACAACATGAAGAAGGTCGGGTACCGGGAGATATCCGCCTTCCTGGACCGGTACATCCACAAGAACCTCGAGATCGTGGCCGTCCGGGTCCATCCCAGCGTCTACGAGGCCGAAAAGAAGGCCTTCGCCGACGCGGGGTACGAGACCCTGGGGGCGGACAACGCCTTCTGGTGGAAAAAATGATGCGAGGACCCAAGCCGATGACATCGAACAAGCGTTCCCCGGCCCGCCCGCGGGCCTTCCTCGGAGCCGCCCTCTCAGCGGCCCTCCTCCTGGCCGTCGCGGCCGGCTGCGTGTCCACCCCCCCGGCCTCCTCGGGTTCGGGCGGCGAGGCCCCGGGTTCCGGCTCCCCGGCGCCCGTGCCGACCGCCAAGGCCGCCCCTTCCCCGGTCAAGACGGAGCCGGGCCCCTTCTACAAGTCCAACATCGGGGACTTCGAGACCCGGACCCTGTCCAACGGCATCAAGCTCTACGTGAAGAAGAACCGGACGAACCGGGTCCTGAACCTCAAGCTGGTCCTGCTGGGAGGCTCTTCGGTTGTGCCCCGGGCCAAGGCCGGGCTGGACGACATGACCCTGTCCCTCCTTTCCCGGGGCTCGGCGTCCTACCCCTACGAGAAGATCCTGGACGTCGAGTACCGGACCTCCTCCTCCATCTCCCATTCCTCGGGGTACGACTACTCCAGCTACGACCTCAACTGCATCGACACCTACCTGCCCGAACTCCTGGACATCTACCTGGACGGATTCCTCCGCCCGTCCCTCCTTGCCGACCGGTTCCGGGACGTGAGGAACGAGGCGGCCCAGGCCCGGGAATCCCGCATGGGGGACCCGGACCAGCGGGCCCGCTACCTGGGGACCCAGGCCATCTTCGCGGGCCATCCCTACGCCTCGGATCCCGCGGGCACCCCGGAGTCCCTGGATTCCGTCACCCTGGAGGACGTCAAGGCCCACCACGGAACCCTCCTGAACGCCGACCGGATCTTCCTGGCCGCGGTGGGGAACTTCGACGTGGACGCCCTTGCGGCCAAGCTGGAATCGGCCCTGGGGTCGATCCCGAGGAAGGGCTCCGCGACCCCCGTCTCGGCTCCTCCGGCGACCTCGGGCCCCCCCATCCTGGAAGCCCATCCGGCCTCCGAGGGCGTGGCCTACATCCAGGGCTACTTCCGCATCCCCGGCCGGCAGGACCGGGACTACGTGCCCTTCGCCCTGGCCGCGGACATGCTGGACGACTTGATGTTCAACGTGGTCCGGGAGAAGTACGGGGCCTGCTATTCCGTGGGGGCGATCTTCCGGCCCGCGGCGGCCTCCTACGGGATCCTGTGGATCTACCAGGCCTCGGACATCGAGGGGATCCGGAAGTACGTGAAGGAGGCCGCGGACTACCTGGCGCAGGGAAAGCTGATCCGGTCCAAGGATGCTTCGGGACAGTACGTCCTGGGCTCCATCGAGGACCGGCTCCCCGCCTACCGGAGCAAGTACGTGAACGCCGTCTTCGCCAACCAGCGGACCAACTCGGACATCGGCGCCCAGGTCGTGCGGAGCGTCGTGTACGCCGGGGATCCCGCGGACTACCTGCGGACCCCGGACCGGATCGCCGCCGTCACCCCCGCGGACATCCGCAGGGTCTACAAGACCTGGTTCCTGGACCAGAGCTTCCGCTGGGTGATCGTCAGCGACGAGGCGGGGCTGAAGCGGGTGCCGGCGGGGGAGTATAGGTGAATAAGTGAATAGGTGAATTAGTACATAGGACTGGCTGGATTGCGGTCCGCGGATCCTTCGATTCACCTATTCACGATTCACATATTCACTCAATCACCGCTCACCACCTGCACCTTCAATATCGCGGGGACGCCCCGGACGGAGCGCTCGATCTTGCGGCCGTCCTCGGGCTTCTCCATGCGCACCGTGAACCAGCCCACCAGGCGGTCCCCGTCCTCCTCGAGCTTCCCCTCGATCAGGTGGCCCTGGATCTTCTTGACCGCGGTCTCCACCTCCCCGAAGAGGTCGGGGATGCGCTTGGCCGTGATCCGGAAGCGCCGGGTCAGGCCGGGGTGCCGGGTCTCCCAGACCACCTCGATGGCCCGCTCCTTGAAGTCCGAAAGGAAAGGCAGGTTCCGGCAGTCCCGGCGGTGCACGATGATCCCCCGTCCCCGGGAGACGTAGCCCACAATGGGATCCCCCGTGGTGGGGCGGCAGCACCCGGCGAAGCGGATCATGAGGCCCCGGCCCCCGGACACGGAGATCCCCGCCTTGTCGCTGGAGAGGACCGCCCTCGGCACGTAGGGGTGGATCTCGATCTGGCCCAGGGGGCGGTCGGGCTCCGGGACGGCGGGACGGGCTTCGGGGGCGGTCTCCCCGGCCTTGCCGGGCTCCGGGCGGCCCTCCCCCCGGGGCCGGGCCTCGCCCTTGGCCTCCGGCGCGTCGGCCTTCTTCCGGGCCACCACATTGCGGTCGATCACCAGGGCCTGGCCGTTGACGATGAGCCACTGCCGGATCTTGGACTTGGCCTTGGAAGTCTTCACCGCCCGCAGCCAGTCGATGTTGGGCCGGGCCGTGTTGGAGGTCATGATCTCCACGACCTGGGTGTTTCGGAGCTCGTAGGTGAGGGGCACGATGGCCCCGTCGGCCTTGGCTCCGACGCAGCGGTTTCCCACGGCGGTGTGGACCTCGTAGGCGAAGTCCAGGGGGGTGGAGCCCGCGGGAAGCTCCACGACGTCCCCCTTGGGGGTGAAGACGAAGATGGACTCCTTGAGGAGCTCCCGCTTGATCTCCTGGAGGAACTCCGCCCCGGAGGAGAGCATCCCGCTCCAGTCCTTGAGCTTGTTCACCAGGGGCAGGTCCTCGGTCCGAACCGTGTCCCGGGATCGGCCCTTCTTGTAGAGCCAATGGGAGGCCACGCCGAACTCCGCCACCCGGTGCATGTCGTAGGTGCGGATCTGGATCTCCAAAAGCCGGCCCTCGTAGGCCATGACCGTCGTGTGGAGGCTACGGTACCCGTTGGCCTTGGGCATGGCGATGTAGTCCTTGAACCTTCCCTCCAGGGGTTTCCAGAGCCGGTGCACCACCCCCAGGAGGGCGTAGCAGTCGTTCTCGGTACCGCAGAGCAGTCGGATGCCCAAAAGGTCGTACAGCTCGTCGGCGCTCTTGTTGCGCTTCCGCATCTTCTGGTAGATCGAGTAGAAGTGCTTGGCCCGGGAGCTGACCTCCACGAAAAGCTTTTCCTGGGCCGCGGCCGTCCGGATGTCCTTCTCCACCCGCGCCAGGAACTCGGCCCGCTCGCCCTTCTTGTCCGCCACGATCGCCTTGATCTGGTCGAAGGCCTCCCGGTTCAGCTCCTTGAGGGCCAGGTCCTCCAGCTCGTCCTTGACGGCCGAGAGGCCCAGCCGGTCCGCCAGGGGGGCGAAGATGTCCAGGCATTCCGCGGCGATGCGCTTGCGCTCCTCCTCGGGCAGCCAGCGCAGGGTGCGCATGTTGTCCAGCTTGTCCGCCAGCTTCACCAGGATCACCCGGATGTCCCGGGTCATGGCCAGGAGCATCTTTCGGATGGTCTCCGCGGCCTGGAGGGTCTTGTTCTTGGCCTTGAGGGCGGCGATGCGGGAGGTCTCCTCCACCAGGAGGGCCGCGACGGGTCCGAATCGCTCCGCCAGGTCCGCCCGGGCCGGGCCGTCCTCGTCCGGGGCGTGGTGGAGCACCGCGGCGACCACGGCGTCCGAGTCCAGGCCCAGCTCCGCCAGGATGAGGGCCACCCGCAGGGGGTGGGTCACCGCGGGTTCCCCGGAGGCCCGGACCTGCCCCTCGTGGGCGATCGAGGCCGCCTCCACGGCGGTCTCCACCTTGGCGCGGTCCTCCGCCTCCCAGGCGGAAACGGCCTTTCGCAGATCCTCCAGCTCCTTCATCCCCGCATCCCCCGGACCACCCGGTCCCGGCCTCCCAGGTCCCGCATCACCTCGACCCCCGTGAACCCGCAGCCGCGGAACAGGGCCCCCACCGAGGCCCCCTGGTCCTCCCCTATCTCTACAACCAGGAAGCCCCCGAGGGCAAGAGCTTTTTCCGCTTCCGGAACCAGGCGGCGGTAAAAGTCCAGCCCGTCCGGTCCGCCGTCCAGGGCCGCCCGGGGTTCCCTACGGACCCCGTCCTCCCCCGCCGTCCCGCCGTGCCCCGGACCGGGGCGGCCCTGGAGGCGATCCGTCTCGGCGCTCGCAACGTAGGGGGGATTCGCGGTGATCAGGTCGAAGGGCCCGGAGACCCCGGCCAGGACGTCGCTCTCGAGGATTTGCAGATCCCGGCCCAGGATCTCCCGTGCGTTCCGGGCCGCGACGTCCCGGGCCCCGGGACGGAGGTCCGACAGGGAAACCTCCGAGCCCGGGAGCTCCGCGGCCAGGGTGATCCCCACGCAGCCGGAGCCCGTGAAGGCGTCGTGGATCCGGAGGCCGGCGCCGGATCCGGACCGGCGGGCGCCGGGACCTCGGGCGTCCGCTCCCGAGGCGCTTCCGCCCGGAACGCGGCCGGCTGCCCGGAGCGCCGTCTCCACCAGGATCTCCGTCTCCGGACGGGGCACCAGGACCCGGTGATCCACCCGGAAGGTCCGCCCGAAGAACTCCTTCTCCCCCAGGATATAGGCCACGCTCTCCCCCTCGGCGCGGCGGGAGAGGAACGTGGAGTAGGTTGTTTCCGCCTCCGGGAGCAGGGGATCGGACAGGCGGGCCAGCAGGGCGGCACGGCCGCAGCCCGCGGCCCGGGCCAGGAGGAGGCACGCGTCCAGGTAGGAGGTGTCGGAGCCGGTTCCGGAAAGAACGGAGGCCCCGTGGGAAAGGGCCTCCCGGACCGTCATGGCCGGTCGACCTTCAGCACGGCTTCCCGGGCGCTGGCCTTCAAGGCCTCCACGATCTCGCCCATGTCGCCCTGGAGGACCAGGTCCAGCTTGTACAGGGTCAGGTCGACCCGGTGGTCCGTGACGCGGTTCTGGGGAAAGTTGTAGGTGCGGATGCGCTCGGACCGGTCGCCCGAGCCCACCTGGCTCTTGCGCTCCGCGGCCCTCTCGGCCTGGCGCCGGGATTCCTCCAGGTCGAAGAGACGGGCCCGGAGGATGCGCAGGGCCTTGGCCTTGTTCTTGATCTGGCTCTTCTCGTCCTGGCAGTGGACCACGAGCCCCGTGGGCAGGTGGGTGATGCGCACCGCGGAGTCCGTGGTATTGACGCACTGGCCGCCGGGTCCGCCCGCCCGCATGACGTCGATGCGGAGGTCCTCGGTCCGGATGTCCACCTCCGTCTCCTCCGCCTCCGGGAGGACCGCCACGGTCACGGCGCTGGTGTGGATGCGGCCGGAGGCTTCCGTCTCGGGCACCCGCTGGACCCGGTGGACCCCGCTCTCCCAGCGCATGCTCTCGTACACGGACTCCCCGGAGATCGAGAAGACGATCTCCTTGTAGCCTCCCAGCTCCGTCTCGTTGAGGTTCATCACCTCTATCTTCCATTTCCGGGAATCCGCGTACCGGGAGTACATGCGGAAGAGGTCCGCCACGAAGAGGGCCGCCTCGTCGCCGCCGGTGCCCGCCCGGATCTCCATGATGGTGTTCTTGTCGTCCAGGGGGTCCCGGGGGATCAGGCGGTCCCGGAGCCGGGTTTCCAGGTCCCCGATCCGGGCTTCCAGGGTCCGCGTCTCGTCCTGGGCCATGGCCCGCATGTCCGGGTCCTTCTCGTCCCGGCCCAGGGAGCGGGCGCCCTCCAGGTCCGACAGGGCATGCTTGTACTCGTCGTAGAGCACCATGGTCTCCGAGAGCCGGGCGTGTTCCCGCATGGTGTCGCGGTAGGCGGCGGGGTCCTTGACGAGGTCGGGATCGGAAACCCGGACCTCCAGCTCCCGGTGCCGCTCCGCCAGTGCCTCGAGCTTGTCGATCACAGGTCGGCCTTCTCCTTGAAGTAGGGGCATCCGTAGATGACGATCTCCAGGGACTCGTCGGATTTCCCATCCAGGGAGTCCGCGTTGGCTATGAGGAGGCGCTTGATCCGGCAGTCGTCGGTGAAGGTGCAGATGGGGCAGGCGCCGTTCCCGCGGGGGTTGATCTCCAGTTTCATGGAGATATGGTATAGGAAATTACGCCACTCGCGCAAGGGAGAGGGGTGGGCCGAGGGGTGCCGATCCCGCTCGTATCCGCGTCGGAAACCGACAAGGAGCCGCCCTTGCCTCTGCCCGCCCGGCTCGGCTATCATCCCCCATCATGCTGGATTACCGCTTCATCAAGGACAACCTGGCCGCGGTCAAGAAGAACGTCGCGGACCGACACATGCAGGCCGACCCGGACCTCGTGGTCGAGCTCTTCGACCGCCGGGGCGAGCTCCTCCGCCGCCTCGAGGACGAACGCCGGGCCCGGAACGACAACGCCGCCGCCATGAAGGGCAAGCTCCCGGAGGAGGAGCGCCGCCGCCTCATCGAGGAGGGCAAGGCCCTCAAGGACCGGATCGCTTCCCTGGAGGCGGAATACGCGGAGGCGGAGGCGCACCTGGACGCCGAGGGCCGCCGCATCCCCAACATGGCCCATCCCTCCGCCCCGGTCGGGAAGGAGGACAAGGACAACCTCGAGGTCAAGCGGGTCGGCAAGCCCACGGAGTTCTCCTTCGAGCCCAAGGACCACGTCCAGCTGGGGCAGGACCTCGATATTCTGGACTTCGACACCGCCACCCGGGTGTCCGGGACCAAGTTCTACTACCTCAAGAACCAGGGCGTGATCCTGGAGCTGGCCCTGGTCCGCTTCGCCCTGGACCGCCTCCAGAAGAAGGGCTTCACCCCCTTCATCACCCCCGACGTGGCCAAGACCGAGATCCTGGAGGGCATCGGCTTCAATCCCCGGGGCGCGGAGTCCAACGTCTACACCGTGGAGGGCGAGGGCACCTGCCTGATCGGCACCGCGGAGATCACCCTGGGGGGCTACCACTCCGGGCAGGTCCTGGACAAGGCCGCCCTGCCCCTCCGCCTGGCCGGGGTCTCCCACTGCTTCCGCCGGGAGGCCGGAGCCGCGGGCCAGTTCTCCAAGGGCCTCTACCGGGTCCACCAGTTCACCAAGGTGGAGATGTTCGCCTACGTCCTGCCCGAGGACTCGGACCGGGTCCACGAGGAGCTCCGGGGCATCGAGGAGGAGATCTTCTCGGCCCTGGAGATCCCCTTCCGGGTCGTGGACACCTGCACCGGGGACCTGGGCGCCCCGGCCTACCGCAAGTGGGACCTGGAGGCCTGGATGCCCGGCCGCAACGGCGGTGAGTGGGGGGAGGTCACCTCCACCTCGAACTGCACGGACTACCAGTCCCGGCGCCTCAACGTCCGGTACAAGGACGACGACGGCAAGAACAAGTACGTCCACATGCTGAACGGCACGGCGATCGCCTGCTCCCGGGCCATCATCGCGATCCTGGAGAACTTCCAGCGGGCCGACGGCTCGGTCCGGATCCCCGCGGCCTTGGTGCCCTACACGGGGTTCGAGGAGATTCGGAGAGCGTGAGTACCGCGGGGGACCGCCCTAGGCCGTCCCCCCGGTCCGCCTCCGCCCGCCGTAGGATCCCACGACCGCCCCCGCCATGATGAGGGCCAGGGCTGCGACCGTGGCCCAGGTCAGGGTCTTTCCCCCCGCCACGACCAGGTTGAAGGTGGACAAGAGGGGCGTCAGGTAGGCCAGGGAACCGATGATCCGGGGATCCCCCCGCTTCAGGGCCGCGTCCCAGGTGTAGAAGGCCAGCCCCATGGGACCGAGCCCCAGGAAGATCAGGAAGAGGGCTTCCCGGCCCGTCATCGGGGGCAGACGGACGCTCCCCGTCGCGGCCAGGTCCAGGCCCGCCCAGAGGGCCAGGGAGAGGGCTCCCGAGATCAGGCAGAAGAGGCCCACCGCCCCCGTCGAGAAGGGGGGAACTCGTTTGGTCAACAGGGAATAGGTCGCCCAGATGAAGGCCGCCGCCGCGGCCATGAGGTGCCCCGGAAGTCCCTCGGGATTCAGGCTGAACCGCCCTCCCCCCACCACCAGGAAGGCTCCCGCCAGGCCCAGCAGGGCTCCGACGGCGTGGCCCGGGCGCAGCTCGAAACCCCGCAGGTACACCGGGGAGAGCACCACGATGAGCAGGGGCCAGAGGTAGTTGATCAGGTTGACTTCCACGGCCGGGGCCAGCCGGAAGGCGGCGAACAGTAGGGCGTGGTAGCCGAAGATGCCTCCCACCCCGACCGCCAGGGTGGCCGGGGGGATCCGCCAGTCCCGGACCCGGAAAAGCCCGGCCAGTCCGCCGATCCCCAGGGCCGCTCCCACGGAAAAGAGGGGCGGAAGAGAGGCGGTCTGGGACGTGAAGAGCGCCAGGGTGCTCCAGACGAGGATGCTGGCCAAGGCCAGCAGGATAGGAACCATGCTTGTTCGCGGACGCCCGGTCGTCAGAGGCTGCTGACCCGGGAGGACAGGGCCCTGCGCCAGTCCTGTTTCTTGCCCTCTTCCTCGAAGGCGAGCCGGCGCTTCACCGTGAAGGCGTTCTCCCCCCGGTCCTTGAACTCCACGACGGCGAAGGCTCCGGACCCGATGTACACGAGCTTCTCCCCGGGAGCCAGGGACTCGCGGTCGGCCATGCGCTGGAAGGCGCAGTCGAAGTGGACGGGGCCCCCGGATTCCGGGTCGGCCAAGGCCGTGGAGAGGTCGTAGATGGGTTTCTGGCAATAGGCGCAGTCCAGGGGCGGATTCGGTTTCTGGGACTCCGCGGCGGGAGCCGCGTACTCCGCCTCCCGGGACGCGGCGGGACGGTCCGGGCGATCCTGCCGGCCCTTCCTCCTCCTGCCGAATCTCCTGCCGCTACCGCGCCTTTCGTCCGCCATGCTGCACCCCGTATCCGTTCATGATCTCGGCGCTCAGTACCTGGGCGATACGCTGGATGGCGCCGGCGATGTACTCCTCATCTTGCATTTTCCTGCGAAGTTCTTCAAGTCGCCTGGGATCGTGCTTGCGTTCGCCGGGACAGCTCATGGGTGCTCCAGGAAGGCCTGCGGGATGTGCCGGCAGACGGCCGAGCCGCGGACCAGGATTACGTCGTATCGCGGGCGCATACGGTTATATTCTCGTTTCAGCGCAAGGAAGTATTTAGATGATTCTACGATATGCCGCCGCTTGGCGGGCCCGAGGAGCCGGTCCGCGGATTCCGGACCGTAGGCGTCCACGGTCTTGACCTCCACGAAGGCCAGGTCCTCGCCCCGGAGGGCCACGATGTCCAGCTCCCCCGCGGGACAGCGCCAGTTGCGGTCCACGATCGTCCACCCCTCGGACAGAAGGTACTCCGCCGCCGCGGCCTCCCCGAGACGGCCCTTTTCGACGCGTCGGATCTTCCCCTCCCGGCCCGGTCAGCCCGAGGCCACTTCCTTGGGATCCAGGGCGCGGGCGATGAAGAGGGCCTTTTCGGACAGGAGGTCCACCTGGTCGCCCTTGTCGTCCTGAAAGCTCTTTCCGAACTCGTCCACCAGGATGCGGAGCTTGGGGCGCAGGGGCGCGTCCGGGTGTGTCTCCACGACCCGGGCGATGGCGGCGTTGTTGAGGAGGACCATGGATCCGATGGGGTAGATCCCCATGCTGCGGATGAACGCCTTGAGGATTTCCGGGTCGAAGCGCCGGGAATTGTCCGAGAGGAGGGCCTTCATGGCCGCGTAGCCGATCATGGAGTTTCGGTAGGGCTTCTCGCTGACCATGGCCTCGAAGGCGTCGGCGACGGATACGATCCGGGAAAGGACGTCGATGTCCTGCCCGGCCACCCGCCGGGGATAGCCCTGGCCGTCCCAGCGCTCGTGGTGCTGCAGCCCGATGATCCCGACGTCGTCCGGGTACAGGAGCTCCTTGGTGATGATCTTGTAGGTC
Source organism: Spirochaetota bacterium (assembly GCA_022703505.1). GTDB lineage: Bacteria > Spirochaetota > Spirochaetia > Treponematales > UBA12059 > JAAYUR01. The sequence goes on from JAKLDN010000006.1 coordinate 279,609, forward strand.
AGGAGGGGGTGGGCCCGCATCTTCTGGAGCTCCTCCTCGGAAAGATGCCCCTTCTTCCGGACGATCGCCTCGGGGATCCTCAGCATCCCCGCGTCGTGGAGCAAGGCCCCCGTGGCCAGGTAGGACAGCCGGTACGGAGGGAGCTTCAGGGTGACCCCGATCACCACCGAGAGGATGGCGGTGTTCACCCCGGCCCGGGCGTAACTGTAGCCCTGCATGTCCCCGGACAGGATGGCCGCCACCGCCCGACCCTGCTTGTCCCGGACGACCCGGAGGACGTCCTGGGAGATCTGGTCCACCGTCTTGGGCTCGACCCTCTCCATCCGGCCCAGGCGGTCGTAGACCGCCTTGAGCATGTCCACCATGTCCGTGTAGGACCGGTACAGTTCCCGGTCCCCGAGGAAGGCGGCGGGATTGACCCCGTCCGCCCGGGGGCCGTCCGGGGAGGAGGATGCGGTCCCGGCGATCTGGCTGCCCTCGGTGAAGACGAAGGCGACGCCCCATTTCTGGAGCATGTCCAGGTCCTTCTGCTTCACCGCCACGCCCGCGGGCACCAGGAGGTTCTGGTCGTCGATGAAAACGTCCTCCGTGAAGGACGCGCCCGGCTTGATCTGATCCAGGGTGATCTTCTTTTTCATATCCCTTCCAGCTTCGCGATGAAAACGTAAACCCGGGCCACGATTTCCCAGTACGCCTCGGGCACCATATCGCCGGGATCCAGGGGAAAGAGGAATCCCGCCAAGGCCTCGTCGGCCAGGACGGGTATGCCCAGTTCCTCCGCCAGATCCCGGATCCGCTCGGCCGAAGCCCCGGCGCCTTTCGCCACCAGGAACGGGGCGGGAAGGCTGTCGTCGTACCGGAGGGCTACGGCTTTCTTCGTCCTACCTGCAAGTATCGGCCGGATCCGGGGGGATTCTTCATCAAGCATGATCGTCCACCGCCGGGTACTCCGCATCCCGGTTCCCGGTTTCCAGGACCTCCACGCGGCAGCCGAAGTCCGCCAGGCTCCGCTCCAGGCCCCCGAGGCCGCCGGCCGGGCCTTCGAGCCCGCTCCCGGAACGGTCCGCGAACCCCAGCCGGAGGGCGTTCCCCTCTCCTCGGAGGTCGAAGGCGTACGAGCCCGTCCGGCCCGGACCGTCCACATGTACGTCCGCGGACAGGACGGCCCCGGAACGGCTCCCCCGGGGTACCAGTATACGCAGGGTACCGGAAAACGCAACGCCTCCGCGCTCGAAGCGGTAGGGAACGTAGATCCACCGTCCCCCCGGGCCGGACCGGGCGTTGAAGACCTGCCGGGGGTCGGGCCGATCTCCGGTCCGGCCCGCCAGGGTCTTGAGGAGACCCGCGAGGGCTTCCGGACTTTCAGGATCGTCCCCCCCTGTACCGGGATACTCCTTCCAGACCGGGCCGGAAGCCGGGGCGCCCGCGGGTACGTCCTCCCCCGGTCCGGTGTCCGGCCGCTCCCCTCGGGGAGCGTCCTGCCGCTCCCCGCCGCTCCCGCCCGCCTCCTCGCGGGATCCGCCGTCCCGGCCCTCCTGCGCTTCCCGCCGGCCGCCGGGGTCCCGTCCGCCGCCCTCCCCTCGTCCATCCGCGAAGGACGCGGCGTCCACGGCGTCGGCGTAGGCCCCGGGCTCCAGCCCCTTGGCCAAGGCCCGGGCCAGGAGGGCCGCCCTCTCCTCGTCGGCTTCCTTTTTGAGCAGGACGGTGCGCAGGCGGGCGATCTGCCGGGGCTCCAGGGGAAGGCCCTCGGCCATCAGGGCGCGCAGGGCCAGGATCGAGGCCGCGTCCCCGGGGAGCCCCGAGGAGCGCAGGAACTCGGACGCCCTCCCTTCCACCGCGGGCCCGAGGACCCGGAGGGCCCAAGCCCCGTCCGGCAGGCGTTCCGCCCGGGCGGAATAGAGGCTTCCGGGCTTGAGGGATGCGGCCACGGCCGCGTCCAGGCGGACACCCCCTACCAGGACGGTCCATCGTCCCTCCGAGGAGGGGGCCAGGGCCTTGAAAACGATCGAGGCGCCCTCCCGCAACCCCGGGACCTCGGGTCCCGGAGCGCCGGCGGCGCCTCGAATCTGCAAGGATCGGGTCGAGTCCGAACCGATCCGTTCCATTCCCGGTTATGCCTGGGCCGGGGCCTCGGCTGCGGCGCTTTCCTTCTTGGGAGCCTTCCGGCCTCCGAGAAGCTCCTTGACCTTGGCCTTCTTGCCCACCTTCTCGCGGATATAGTACAGCTTGGCGCGCCGGGGCTTGCCGTAGCGCACGATCTCGAGCTTCTCGATCCTCGGGGAATTGAGGGGGAAGACGCGCTCCACCCCGACGCCGTAGGAATTCTTGCGGACCATGAAGGACCGGCCGATCCCCGCGTTCTTGATGGCCATCACGAGGCCCTCGTAGATCTGGACGCGCTCGTTCTTGCCTTCCACGATCTTGAAATGGACGCGAACGGTGTCGCCCGGCTTGAAATCGGGGACCTCGCGGAGTTCCGCCGCCTCGATCTTCTTAATCAGGTTCATCGATTCCCCCTTCGGCTGCTATTCGCTCGATCAATCCGCGCAGGTCGTCCGACAGCATCGCGTCCGAGAGGAGCTCGGGGCGATAGGCGAGCGTCTTCTCGAGCCGCTTCTTCAGGCGCCAGCGCGTTATGTTTGCGTGGTGTCCCGAGACCAGGACGTCCGGGACTGGGATACTATCATAAAGGGCCGGGCGTGTATACTGGGGGTACTCCAGGAGCCCCCCCTCGAAGCTCTCCTCCGCCAGGGATTCCCCGGTGATGACCCCGTCGATCAGCCGGTAGACCGCGTCCACCACCGCCAGGGCCGCGACCTCCCCGGAGGACAGGACGTAGTCCCCGATGGAGATCTCGTCGGAGACGTACTTGTCCACGATCCGCTGGTCCACCCCCTCGTACCGTCCGCAGAGGATCACCAGCTTCGGCTCCCGGGCCAAGTCCCGGGCGTAGGCCTGGTTGAACAGGCGCCCCCCGGGGGTCACGAAGACGGTGCGGACGCCCGGGGACCCCGCGGCGTCCAGGGCCCGTCCCAGGGGGCCCGGGAGCATGAGCATCCCGGCCCCTCCGCCGTAGACCTCGTCGTCGCACTTGTGGTGCTTGTCCGTGGCGTAATCCCGGATGTTCACCAGGTCGTAGGTCACGAGGCCTCGCTCCACCGCCCGTTTCATGATGGAGCTCTCGAAGAAACCCTTGAGGATCTCCGGGAAGAGGGTGAGCACCGTAAGCTTCATTCCAGGATCCAGTCCGCCAGAAGCTCGATCCGGCGGCCGGCCGTATCCACCTCTCCGATGAATTCCTTCCGGAACGGCACAAGGACTGTCCGGGCGGGGGTACGGCTAATCTCCAGCAGGGGGGCTTCCCCGCCTTCCAGGACGGCTTCCACGGTCCCGACGGATGCGCCCGCGAACACCAGGTCGCAGCCCGCGAGGTCCGCGATGTAGTACTCCCCGGGCCCCAGGGGGGCGGCCCGGGACCGGGGCACCAGGATTTCCCAGCCCGTCCACGCCCGGGCCTCCTCGGGGCAGGCGCTGCCCGCGAGCCGCAGGAGGACGTCCGGCCCGGAGACGCGGGACTCCTCCACCCGGACGGTCCTGCGCTCGCCCTCCCGGGTGAGCAGAATCTCCCCCAGGTCCGCGAAGTGCGCAACCTCCCCGGAATAGCTCTGGACGCGCAGGAAGCCCTGGACCCCGTGGGGGGATCCAAGGCGCCCTATGGCGAGAAGATCTTGCTCTTGTCCGGCTGACGGATTCTGCATGGAACGGATGCTCCCGGAACCTTAGGAGCGCGCCTTGCGCGTCCCTAAGGGCCTTAATCCAGGATTTCCAGGACCACCCGCTTGGCGGAATGCGAGGCGGAGGCGGAGAGGATGGTCCGGAGGGCCTTGGCGATCCGGCCGTGCTTGCCGATCACCTTGCCGACATCCCCCTCGGCCACCCGGAGCTCCAGGAGGACGGACTTGTCCCCGTCGACGGCGGTCACGGAGACCGCGGAGGGATCGTCCACGAGGGATTTTGCGATGTATTCAACGAGGTCGCGTTCCACGGTTCGCTCCTTGGATCCGCATCGGGCGGCGCCGGAGCGCCGCTCAGCCGAGTCGGATGTTCTTCTTGTTGAAGAGGCTGCGCACCGTGTCGGACGGGAGGGCGCCCTTGGCGAGCCAGGCTCGGGCCTTGGCCTCGTCGATGACCACCTGCCTGTCCTCGGACTCGATCGGATGATAGATGCCGATCTCCTCGAGGGTGGAGCCCTCGCGGGCCAGCCGGGAGTCCATGACCACGATGCGGTAATAAGGGCGCTTCTTGGCGCCGAATTTCTTGAGCCGGATCTTGACGCTCAACGGTCTTCCTCCTACCTGACATGACGACGCGATCGTCGGTTCGATTGCGGAATGATCGGATCCCGGCGGGGTGAACGGAGCCGGAAGCCCGCGAAAGACCGTTATACAGGAAGGGAGGGAAAGAGTCAATGTGCGCCGAGCCGCGTCGCGTCATCCATGACGATCCAGAATCGCATACGCGATTCTGGCCCTCCCCGCAGGCGCCCATACGGACCTTCGGCCCGTTTCCCGGTCGGAAAGGATCGAAGCATGCGCTACCGCGCATGGCGGGATCCTTGGGCGCCCTGACGCGGTCTTCCGGCGACGATGCCTCGACTAGAAACATCTCCGATTCCCATCGAAGCTGAAGCGAGGCTTCGTCGAGTTTCCAGCTTCCCGTTCACTATTCACTATTCCCCATTCACGGTATCCTCCCCCCATGCCCGCCCGCCCCTCCCCCCTGCCGCCGGACGCCCTCCTCCTGGCCCCCATGGTCGGACTGTCCCACCGGCCTCTCCGGGAGCTCGTCCTGGGCTTCGGGGGCTGCGACCTGGCCTACACGGAGATGACGAGCGCGGCGGGCTACCTTTCCGGGGCCCCCTACGACCGGTACTTCCTGGACACGGGTCCGGAGCCGGGACGCGCGGTCCTGCAGTTCTACGCCGTTGACGCCCCGCGCATGGTCCAGGCCGCCCGCAAGGCCGCCCGGGAGATCCCCGCCGCGGGTCTGGACCTGAACTTCGGCTGCTCCGCCCCCCACATCGAGAAGGCCGGAGGGGGCGTCTCCTGGATGAAGGACCCCGGGGCGGCCCGGGACCTGGTAGCCCGGGTCCGGGACGCCCGCCCGGAAGGCGGCATTTCCGCAAAGCTTCGGGTGGGGTACGACGAAGACTACGGCCGTCTGCGGGACTTCTGCGGCGGCCTGGCCGAGGCCGGGGCGGACTGGCTGGTCCTGCACCCCCGCCTGCGGAGCGAAAAGCTCCGACGGACGGGTCGCTGGGACTATGTCCGCAGGCTCGGGGAGGACCTGGATATCCCCGTCGTGGGCAACGGGGACATACGGGGCCCCGAGGACCATGCGGCCCGGGTCCGGGAATGCCGCCCCGCCGGGATCATGCTGGGCCGGGAGGCCGTCCGACGGCCCTGGGTCTTCGCCCTCATCCGGGGACTGGAACGGGATCCCGGTTTCCAGATTACCGTCGACATAGCCGGGACGGCGGAGACCGCTCTCCGGCTCATGGAGGAGCATCAGCCCCCGGAGTTCCACATCTCCCGGGCCCGGAGGTTCTTCTATTACTACTGCGACAACCTCTCCTTCGCCCACCATATCCGGTGGAAGATCCAGAACGCCCCGGACCTGAAGGCCATACGGCAAGCCCTGGCGGAGTACTTCGAGGAAGTGCCGGGTGACAGGAGTCAGGTAACAGGAGCCAGGCCACAGGAGCCAGGCGACCGAGGGACCTCAAGATGACGGATGCATGGACCAATCTACGGTCGTCTGGTTAGTACCCTGAGTCCTGAATTTCCTTGCTCACTTTTACATTATTCGTTATTATGTAATTCATCCTATGTCCCGAAGGGGGAAGACCACATGGCCGAGACCCTTGCCCAGCTTTTCCTGGAAAAAGTCCGCGATTACCCCGAATTGAACGCCCAGTACAGCAAGAACGGCGGAAACGAATTCAAGCCCACGACGTACCGGCAGCTCCTAGAGGAGGTCGCATCCTTCGCGGAGGCCCTTACCGAATCCGGGGTCAAGCGCGGAGACCGGGTCGGGCTGATCTCCGACAACCGGAAGGAGTGGCTGATCACGGACCTCGCCCTCCTCGGGCTGGGGGCGGCGGACGTGCCCCGGGGCTGCGATGCCACGGACCAGGAAGTCCGGCACATCCTTTCCTGGAGCGAGTGCCGCCTGACGGTCGTGGAGAACGACAAGCAGCTCAAGCGGGTGATCGATCTTCGGGGACAGATACCCCTCCTGGAGAAGGTCATCGTCTACGAATCCGTGCCCGAGGAGCTCCTGGCGGCCGCCAAGAAGGCCAAGCTGGAGGTCCGCACCTACGCCCAGGCCATGGAGGAAGGCAAAAAACTCCGCGCCGAGCGCCCGGGCCGGTACGAGAAGGAAACCGCCGCGGGCAAGCGGGACGAGACCGCCACGCTCATCTACACCTCCGGCACCACCGGGGAGCCCAAGGGGGTCATGCTGACCCACGGCAACTTCCTGTACCAGACGGACTACATCCTGACCATCATCGACATCAAGCCCGGGCACATCTTCCTCTCGGTCCTGCCGATCTGGCACTCCTTCGAGCGCATCGCCCAGTACATGATCCTGGCCGCCGGCGCGGGGGTCGCCTACTCCAAGCCCATCGGGGCCATCATGCTGGCGGACCTCCAGGCGATCAAACCCCAGTGGATGGCCTCGGTGCCGCGGATCTGGGAGTCCGTCAAGGACGGAATCTACCGCAATATCCGCCAGACCGGGGGCGTCAAGGCGGCCCTCTTCCACTTCTTCGTGGCCGTGGGCTCCGCGTTCTCCCATTTCCGGAACCAGCTCCTGGGGCTCCTGCCGGACTTCGGGAATCGTGTGCCGATCCTGGACCGGATCCTACCGATCATCCCCCTCGTACTCCTGGCGCCCCTGAACGCCTTGGGAGGGATCCTGGTCTTCAAGAAGATCAAGCACAAACTGGGCGGCAACTTCATAGCCGGCATCTCCGGCGGCGGCGCCCTGCCCTCCGCGGTGGACCAGTTCTTCGGGGCCCTGGGGGTACTGATCCTGGAAGGCTACGGCCTGACGGAGACGGCCCCGGTCCTGGGCGTTCGGCCCCAGCACAAGCCCGTCCTGGGAACCGTGGGTCCCGCTCTCAAGGGCACGGAGATCAAGATCGTCGGGGAAAACGGCGTGGTCCTGCCCGCCGGACAGAAGGGACTCATCCTGGTGAAGGGTCCCCAGGTCATGAAGGGCTACTACAAGCGCCCGGACCTGACGGAGAAGGTCCTCTCCGCGGACGGCTGGCTGGACACGGGAGACCTGGGCATGCTGACCCGCAGCGGAGAGATCAAGATCACCGGCCGGGCCAAGGACACCATCGTCCTCCTGGGCGGGGAGAACATAGAGCCGCTGCCCATCGAGCAGAAGCTCTGCGAGAGCGAGTACATCAAGCAGACCATCGTCCTGGGGCAGGACAAGAAGTTCCTGGCGGCCCTCATCGTCCCCGACGCGGACGCCATCAACGCCTGGGCCAAGGACAACCACGTCTACATCGTGGACTACGAGACCCTGCTCCAGCAGCCCGAGGTCCAGGAACTCCTGGACTACGAGGTCAAGGAGCTGATCTCCCCCAAGAACGGCTTCAAGAACTTCGAGCGGATCTTCCGCTTCAAGCTCCTGCCCGTGCCCTTCGAGGTGGGCCGGGAGCTGTCCGCCAAGCAGGAAATCAAGCGCCACGTGATCAACGAGATCTACGCCAAGGACATCGCGGCGCTGTTCAAGGACTGATACCAGGCATTCTAAGAAAGATGGAAAGGCCGCGCAAACGCGCGGCCTTTCCATTTCCCGGGGATTCCTAACCTTGTTTCGAGCCTAGGGATTCGTCCGGATCCACTCTTGGGCCTTGTCCACCTTGGGGGCCACGACGACCTGGCAGTATCCCTGGTCGGGGTTGCGCCGGAAGTAATCCTGGTGGTACCCCTCGGCCTTCCAGTATGTCTCCAGGGGTTTGAGCTCCGTCACGATGGGGTTCCGGAAGGACGGCGCCGCCTTCGCGATGGACGCCTTGGCCGCGGCCTCCTGTTCCGGACTCGAGTAGAGGATGATGGACCGGTACTGGGGGCCGATGTCGGCTCCCTGGCGGTTCAAGGTCGTCGGATCGTGGATCTTCCAGAAGAGGTCCAAAAGCTCCGTGTAGGTTACCTTCGCCGGATCGAAGGTGATCTTGACCACCTCGGCGTGCCCGGTGAGGCCCGTGCCCACCTGTTCGTAGGTGGGATTCGCCCGGCCGCCCCCGGCGTATCCGTTCTCCACGTCTACGACGCCCGGGACGATCTCGTACGCCCCCTCGAGGCACCAGAAACACCCCCCGCCCAGAACCGCGGTCTCGAACTCCCCCGTATTCATCACGCTTCCCCCCGATTCCACGGTCTTCGCGGCAGGCGCCCGATTCGACTCGGTCCCAGCCCCGACGCACGATACCGATAGAGCGGTCGCTGCCGCGGCCGCGGCTATAAACATTCTCATATTAGTAATATATAATCTGCACCAGGACGGTTCAAGTGCGGAACGTCCAGGATTGAGGATAGAGGAACCACCCTGTCGGTGGAGCCAATTTCAAAAGTCGGTCAATTTTAAACTTGGCTTTGCGATTGCTTGCGGTTGCGTTGCAGCCGCTGGGCCCAATCACGGATTTCAAGGCAGCTTTTTCAAAACTCCCTGAGTTTTGAAAAAGGCCTGGTAAAATCGAAAAACGCACTTGACACATTGTACTAGTTCAAATAGTATTGTACTAGATGAATAGTACAATGACCGAGCGAGGCATACGATTTTCCCTGGACGCGGCCGGCGGGGTTCCCTTCTACCGGCAGATCATCCAGCAGATCGAGCAGGCCATCCTGGCCCGCCGACTGGAACCTGGGGACCGCCTGCCGACGATCCGGGCCCTGGCGATCGATCTCAAGATCAACCCCAACACCATCGCCAAGGCCTACGGAGAGCTGGAAATCAGGGGAATCGTCACCACCCAGGTGGGGAGCGGGACCTACGTCTCGGACAAGAGGATAGATATGCAAGAAGCGGAACGGACCAAGAAGCTGGAAGCCGCCGTGGCCCGGTTCATCCGGGACATGGAAGCGCTCGGGGTGGACAGGACGGCGATGGCGGATCTGGTCCTGTCCTTCGAGGAGGACTGAGTATGTGGTTGTTCGGCAAGAAAGTGGAGACGCCCCTGATCAAGAATCCCCGAAAGCCCGGGCGCCGCCGGGACTTCGCCCTTTCCTGGGCGGGCGCCGCCCTGCTGGCGGCCCTGGCCGCCTTCGCCCTGGCCGCCCGGCTCCTGACCGGGGCCTCCCCCTCCCTGGCGGCCTTCGGCGCCCTCCTGGGCGCACCGGTCGCGGCGATCATCGTCATGGCCCTGTTCCCCCGGTGGAACGCCTCGATCAAGCTCGTCATCCTGACGGCCTTCGCCCTGGCGGTCTGGCGCACCGGGGAATCCGGCCTGATCCTGGCCTTCGCGGCCGCGGGGGTGCTGGTAGCCCCGGCGGTCCAGAAGGCGGAGGAGTGGGAGCGGGCCATCGTCCTGCGCTTCGGCAAGTTCCACCGGGTCCGGGGGCCCGGGCTCTTCCTGCTCCTCCCCCTGGCAGACCGGGTGGCCCAGGTGGTGGACCTGCGGATCCGCGTGACGGACTTCGCGGCTGAGACGACCCTGTCCCGGGATTCCGTGACCGTGACCGTGGACGCCCTGTGCTTCTGGATGGTTTGGGACGCCGAAAAGGCCGTCCTGGAGGTCCAGGACTACGAGGAGGCGGTGATCCTGTCTTCCAAGACCGCCCTGCGCGCCGCGGTCAGCCGGAACGACCTGTCCGCCTTCCTGGAGCGGGGGGACGAGATCGAGAACCAGATCCGGGCGGAGGTGGACCAGAAGACTACGGAGTGGGGAATCACGGTCCAGCACATCGAGATTACGGACATCCAGATCCCCGAGAGCCTCCAGGGCCCCCTGAGCCGCCTGGCCCAGGCGGAGCGGGAAAAGAAGGGGCGGATCCTCCTGGCGGAGGCGGAGATCGAGATAGCCCGGAAGCTGGAAGAGGCGGGGAAGATCTACACCGCCAACGACCTAGCCCTCAAGCTCAAGAGCCTGTCCATCCTGAACGAGGGCCTCAAGGCGGGCAATTCCATGATGCTCGTGCCCAACTCCATCACGGAGGAGTTGAAATCCAAGGACCTCTTCGGCCTGCAGGCCCTGACCGAGAACCACCGGGAAGGCGCGGGGGGCGGTAAAAAATCCGCGCCGGACACGGGTGCCGGCGAAACCGACGGAACCGAGAAGTAAGGAGGACGATATGGCCATTTTGCACCTGGAAAAAATACGGAAGGTCTATAAATAAGGGAGACAACGAGGTCGTGGCCCTGGGCGCCGTGGACCTGGACATAGAAAAGGGCGAGTATTTGGCGGTCGTGGGACCCTCGGGCTCGGGCAAGACCACCTTGCTCAACATCCTGGGCTGCCTGGACGTCCCGACCTCCGGCCGGGTGGTCTACGACGGCCGGGAGCTCCGCGCCCTGGGGGAGAAGGAGCTTTCGGAATATCGGAAGCTGCACGTCTCCTTCATCTTCCAGTCCTACAATCTCATCCCCGTGCTGACGGTGGCGGAGAACGTGGAACTTCCGCTCGTGATCGAGCGGAAGAGGAACGGCGCCCAGGCCCGGGCCAAGGCCCTGGAGCTCCTTTCCGCCGTGGGGCTTTCGGGCATGGAAAACCGGTATCCCCGGGAGCTCTCCGGGGGCCAGGAACAGCGGGTGGCCATAGCCCGGGCCCTGGTCAAGGATCCCATCGTGGTCCTGGCGGACGAGCCGACGGCCAACCTGGATTCCCACACCGCCGAGGAGATCGTGGAGCTCATGAAGCGCATCAACGCGGAGCGGAAAACCACCTTCATCTTCTCCACCCACGACCGGCTGGTCATGGACCACGCCCGCCGCATCGTGACCCTCCGGGACGGGGCGGTCACGAGCGACGAGAGGAGGTGACATGAACACCCTGTTCAAGATCGCCGCCCGCAACGTCCTGCGGAACAAGCGGCGCACGGCCATCACGGGTATCGTCATGATGTTCGGGATCGGCCTCTATATCTACGCGGACTCCATCCTGAAGGGCATGGACCGGATGACCATCGACAACATGGTCAACTACACCGAGTCCTTCCTGAAGGTCCGCACCCCGGAATACGTGTCGAACCTCCAGGGCAATCCCCTGGAGCATGGAATCCCGGATCCCGAGGCTACGATCCGCAAAATCCTGGCCGCGGATCCGACCATGAAGGCCGCGGCGCCCCGGACCCGCTTCGTGGCCCGGCTGTCCAACTACGAGGACGAGATACCCGTGCTGGCCACCGCCGTGGATCCGGTCCGGGACGGGGAGGTCCTGCGCCTGACGGACGTGGTCGTCCAAGGGGTCTGGCTGGACAAGGCCGAACCCCGCAGCGTCGTGATCGGGGCGGATCTGGCCGCGGAACTGGGACTCGGACTGGGGGACTACGTCCTGGTCTCCGCATCCACGGTCTACGAGAACGTGAACGCCGACGAATACCGGATCGCGGGCCTCCTGGCCGCCCCGGATCCCTCCCTGAACAAGGCGGCCCTCTTCATGACCTTCCCGGACGCGGACGAGTTCTTGGGCTTGAACGGTCTGGTCACGGAGATCGTGACGGCCGGCCGGGCCTACCCCGCCCTGGACGCCCTCTTGAAGGGAGCCGACGGGGCGGCGGCCTCGGTTTCCAAGGCCCTGCCGGGGCTCCAGGCCGACCCCATCCGGGTCCTGGCCCAGGATTATCTGGCCATGCGGGAGATGAAAGGAAAGTTCTCCTCGGCCATCATCCTGATCATGCTGGTGATCGCCGGGGTGGGCATCGTGAACACCATCCTGATGGCCGTGTACGCCCGTATCCGGGAGATCGGGGTCCTCCGGGCCTACGGGATGACCGCCAAGGAAATCAGGCGGCTCTTCACCCTGGAAGGCCTGATCGTGGGCGCCGTGGGGAGCCTGGCGGGGGTCCTCCTGGGGGTCGCCATCGTGGCGGTCACCTCGACCTACGGCCTTTCCTTCGCGCAGATCGTCGGGGACGTGGACATGGGCGGAATCCCGATCATGGATAGACTGTACGGAGAATGGAACTTCGGCAACATGGTCTTCGGATTCCTGTTCGGGATGTTCGTGTCCTTCCTCTCCGCCCGCATTCCCGCGAAGCGGGCCGCCAAGATGCAGGTCACCGACGCCCTGCGCTTCGTCTAAGGAGGACAGCGATGCGACTATGGACCATGGCCGTCCGGAACCTCGGGCGCAACCGGCGGAGGAGCCTCCTGGCGGGGCTCTCCGTCCTGATCTCGATCCTCCTCATCCTGTTCATGAACGGACTCATGAGCGGGATGATGGGATCCATCGTCAAGAATTTCACGAAAAACGACGTGGGTCACCTGAACATCGTGACCGACGGCTATCGGGCCCGGGAACGCTTCATGCCCGTGACCGAGGGCATCCCGGATTCCGCCGAGGTAGTCGGGATCGTGGAGGCCATCCCCGAGCTCAAGGGACGCCTCCTGAACACGGCCGAACGGATCCGCTTCGGGGTCCTTTTGTCCTCGGGGCCAAACTCCAAGGCCGCCCTGGGCATTGCCGGGGACCCCGTCACGGAAAGATCCATGCTGATGCTGGACCGCAGCGTCCTTCCCGGAGGATCCTACCTTACCGGGCCGGGCCAGGCCATCCTGGGCGAGGCATTGGCCCGGGACCTGGGCCTGGGCGTGGGAGACGTCCTTAAGGTGGTCACCCAGAAGGCGGACTACGGCCTGGGATTCAAGCGCTTCACCGTGGCGGGGATCTTCAAGACCAACGTGAACGCCCTGGACAACGCGGTCTTCCAGATCGGCATCCGGGACGCCCGGGAACTCCTGGGCATGGGAGACGGGGCCCAGCAGGTCCTGGTCATGCTGAAGAATTACCGGGAGGCGGACCGCGTGGAAGCCCTGATCGACGCCGCCCTGAAGAAGGCGGGCCGGGACGGCCTATCGGTCCATTCCTGGACCCGGATGGGGGACTACCCTCGCTTCGTCCGCATGGCCGAAGGCATCTACATGTACATGTACGTCGTCGTGGCCTTCCTGGGGGCCTTCATCATCACGAACATCATGATGATGGTGGTCCTGGAGCGGCGCAAGGAAATCGGGATCCTCAAGAGCATGGGAATGCCCAAGGGCGACATCCTGAAGCTCTTCCTGTTGGAGGGCACCCTCCTGGGCATGGCGGGATCCGCGGTGGGCGTGGTCCTGGGGCTGGGGATGAACTTCGCCTTAAGCAAGGTCGGCATGGATTTCTCGAGGTCCATGGCGGGCTTCGACTGGCCCATGGACAACATCGTCTACCCCGCCGTGAATCCCGCCATGGGGCTGGCCTTCTTCGCCCTGGGTTCGATCGTGGCGGCCACGGTGTCCCTCCTGCCCTCGCGCAGCGCGGCCCGCATGAATCCCATCGACGCGATACGGAGTGTGTAATATGAAACGAATCTTTTTTGTATACCTGATCACCCTGGCCGCCGGCGCGGCCTTCGGCCAGACCGCCGCGGAGATCCTGCGGAAGGTCGACGAGAACCAGGCCTTCCAGTCCATCGAGTACACGGGGAGGATGGAGATCGTCCTGGGGGGTGACACCCGGGTCAAGACCATGCGGACCTGGGCCGTAGGGGACAGCAAGGCCTTCGTCGAGTTCACGAACCCCGAGGACCGGGGGACCCGGATGCTCAAGCTGGACAAGAACCTCTGGATGTACTTCCCCAAGGAGCAGGACACTGTGAAGATCTCCGGTCACCTGCTCAAGGAGGGGATGATGGGCAGCGACGTCTCCTACGAGGATGCCATGGAGTCGGACGCCCTCCTGGACAAGTACTCCGCCTCGGTCCTGCGGGAGGAGGCCGTGGAGGGCCGGCCCGCCTGGGTCCTGGAACTGAAGGCCAAGGTCCCGACGGCCACCTACGACCGCCGCCTGGTCTGGATCGACAAGGAGCGCTACGTGAGCCTCAAGGGCGAGATGTACGCCCGGAGCGGCAAGCTTCTCAAGGAGAGCCGCTCCCTGGAGGTCCGGAACATCGGCGGGCGCTGGTACCCGGTCCGCACGGAGATGGTCAACCGGCTGCGCAAGGACACCCGGACGGTCTTCGTCCTGGAGGACCTGAAGCTCGACACCCGCATCCCGGATTCCCGGTTCAGCATGGCGGAGCTTACGAAGTGAGGATCCTATCTAGAATCGCGGCGTACGCGGGCCTCGTCCCGGCCGTCGCCGCGGTCCTCCTCCTGACGGCCGCCTCGGGCTCGGCCCAGGAGCCGTCCTGGACCCTGGGCGGCTCCCTTACCCAGCGGGCCTTCGCGGCTGCGGCGGAGTCGGCGGCCGGCACGGACTATTCCTACGGCTCGGCGACCACCCTGGAGGCGACCCTGCGGGCCCGGGGCCCGGTCCTCCGGGCGGAGTTCTCCGCCGAGGCCGCCCTGCTGACCGGAGCCTCCGCGGAGGCCTTCGCGGCGGCTGTCTCGGCCCTCCCCCCGGACACCCTGTACGCCCCCTCGGCCCCCGCGGGTGCGGAAACCGTACTGGCCGCCCGGGTCCGCACCGCCTACGTCAAGTGGACCGCCGAGGGTTTCTCCCTGACCGCGGGCCGGCAGATCGTCAACTACGGCAAGGGGACAGCCTGGAGCC
>JAKLDN010000007.1 GCA_022703505.1 Spirochaetota bacterium
TCCTACAAGGTATCCGGAGGCCTGCACGGCGTCGGGGTCTCGGTGGTCAACGCCCTGTCCTCCGTCTGCGAGGCCTTCGTCCACCTGAACGGGTCCATCCATTTCCAGCGCTACCGGATGGGGATTCCCGAGGCCCCCGTCTCCATCCTGGGAACCACGGAGAAGCGGGGGACCGTAGTCCGCTTCCAGCCCGACCCCTCGATCTTCGAGTCCACGGTCTTCTCCTTCGACGTCCTGGCGGGACGGCTCCGGGAGCTGGCCTTCCTGAACAAGGGCGTGACGATCACCCTGACGGACGAGCGGCTCTCGACGCCCAAGACCCACGAGTTCCGCTTCGACGGGGGACTCCGGCAGTTCGTGGAGTACCTGAACAAGAACAAGACGGTCCTCCACAAGGAGCCCATCTATTTCTCCGGTACCCGGGACGACGTGGAGATCGAGGTCGGCCTCCAGTACAACGACACCTTCAACGAGACCATGTTCGCCTTCGTGAACGGGATCAACACCCGGGAGGGCGGCACCCACCTGATCGGCTTCAAGAGCTCCCTGACCCGGATCCTCAACGAGTACCTCAAGAAGAGCAAGCTGGCCAAGAAGATGGAGGACACCCTCTCGGGGGACGACGTCCGGGAAGGCCTGGTGGCGGTCCTCTCCGTGAAGGTCCAGAATCCCCAGTTCGAGGGGCAGACCAAGGGCAAGCTGGGCAACTCCGAGGTGAAGGGGATCGTGGAGTCCTTCTGCAACGACCAGTTCACCCTCTACTTCGAGACCTATCCCGAGGTCATCAACGCGATACTGGAAAAGACCGTCCTGGCCGCCAAGGCCCGCATCGCGGCGCGGCAGGCCCGGGAGCTGACCCGGCGCAAGTCCTTCCTGGAGAGCGCGGGCCTGCCCGGCAAGCTGGCGGACTGCTCCGAGAAGGACCCCGCCAAGTGCGAAATCTTCATCGTGGAGGGGGATTCCGCCGGCGGCTCGGCCAAGATGGGCCGGGACCGGAGCTTCCAGGCCATCCTCCCCCTCTGGGGCAAGATGTTGAACGTGGAGAAGACCCGGATCGACAAGGTCATCGGGAACGACAAGCTCCAGCCCATCATCGCCTCCCTGGGCACGGGGATCGGGGAGGACTACGACGTCTCCAAGCTCCGGTACCACAAGGTCATCATCATGGCGGACGCCGACGTGGACGGGTCCCACATCCGGACCCTCCTTTTGACCTTCTTCTACCGCTACATGACGGAGATGCTGGAAAAGGGCCACGTCTACCTGGCCATGCCGCCCCTCTATAAGATCGCCTTCGACAAGCAGGTTCACTACGCCTACGACGACGCCGAGAAGGACCGGATCCTGGCCTCCGTCGGCAAGGATCCCGAGAAGGTCAACGTCCAGCGCTACAAGGGTCTGGGCGAGATGAACCCCGACCAGCTCTGGGAGACCACCATGGACCCGGGCCGCCGCAGCATCATGCAGATCCGCATGGAGGACGCGGTGGAGGCCGAGGAGGTCTTCACCACCCTGATGGGCGAGCAGGTGGAGCCCCGGCGGAAGTTCATCGAGGAAAACGCCGTATACGTCCGGAACTTGGACGTCTGATCCCGGAACCCAGGAGCTGTCTTCCATGGCTGAACCGACCGGCAAGACGATCCCCGTCTCCATCGACGACGAGGTCAAGACCGCCTACCTGAACTACGCGATGAGCGTCATCGTGAGCCGCGCCCTGCCGGACGCCCGGGACGGCCTCAAGCCCGTGCACCGCAGGCTCCTCTTCGCCATGGACGAGCTGGGACTCAGGCCCAACGCCGCGACCAAGAAGAGCGCCCGCATCACCGGCGACGCCATGGGAAAGTACCACCCCCACGGGGACCTCTCCCTCTACGACGCCCTGGTCCGCATGGCCCAGGACTTTTCCCTCCGCTACCCCCTGGTCCAGGGCCAGGGCAACTTCGGCTCCATCGACGGGGATCCCCCCGCGGCCTCCCGCTACACCGAGGCCAAGCTCTCCCGGGTGGGGGAGGAGATGCTCGGGGACCTGGGCAAGGAGACCGTGGACTTCGTCCCGAACTACGACGAGTCCCTGAAGGAGCCCTCGGTCCTGCCCTCGGCCCTCCCGAACCTCCTGGTGAACGGGTCCTCCGGGATCGCCGTGGGCATGGCCACGAACATGCCGCCCCACAACCTCCTGGAGGCCGGGGAGGCCGTGGCGGCTTTCATCGACGACCCGGAGATCTCCGTGGACGGGCTCATGCGTCATGTCCAGGGCCCGGACTTCCCCACGGGGGGCATCATCTTCGGCCGCCGGGGGATCCGGGAGGCCTACGTCACGGGCAAGGGCAAGATCGTGGTCCGGGGCAAGTTCCAGATCGAGACCCAGAAGGGCGGCCGGGAGCAGATCATCTTCTCGGAAATTCCCTACGCGGTGAACAAGGCCACCCTGGTGGCCCGGATCGCGGACCTTATCCGTGACAAGGTGATCGAGGGGATCTCCGACCTCCGGGACGAGTCCGACCGGGAGGGCATCCGGGTGGTCATCGAGCTCAAGAAGGGCGCCGTCCCCAAGCTCATCCTGAACCAACTCTTCGCCCACACCGCCCTGCAGTCCACCTTCGGGGTCATCAACCTGGCCCTGGTCAAGGGTCAGCCCAAGCTCCTGGGGCTCAAGGACATCGTCTCCTGCTTCGTCGCCCACCGGGTCGAGGTCGTGACCCGCCGGTCACGGTTCGACCTGCGCAAGGCCGAGGAGAAGGCCCACCTCCTGCGGGGGATGATGATCGCCCTGCGGAACATCGACGAGGTGGTTCGGATCATCAAGGCAGCCAAGGACGTGGACGCCGCCAAGAAGGGCCTCATGGAGCGCTTCGACCTGGACGAGGTCCAGTCCCAGGCCATCGTGGATATGCGCCTGGCCAAGCTCACCTCCCTGGAGACCGAGAAGCTCGAGGCCGAGCTGCGGGAAACCGAGGCGACCATCTCCTACCTCAAGGACCTCCTGTCCAGCGAGGCCAAGATCCGCGCGGTGGTCAAGGACGAGACCCTGGCCCTGGCCAAGAAGTACGGAGATCCCCGGCGCACGGAGATCGTCCCGGACGAGATCGAGGCCATCAACATCGAGGACCTGATCAAGAAGGAGGAGATGGTCATCCTCCTTTCCAACAAGGGCTTCATCAAGCGGGTGTCCACCGCGGCCTACCGCAGCCAGGGGCGGGGAGGGAAGGGCTCCAACTCCACGGCCCTCCTGGAGGACGACTTCCTGGAGCAGATCTTCATCGCCAACACCCACGACTACCTCCTCTTCGTCTCCTCCGCGGGCAAGGCCTACTGGCTAAAGGTCCACGAGATCCCCGAGGCATCCCGGCAAGCCCGGGGCGCCCACATCAAGAGCCTGCTGGCCATCTCCCAGAACGAGGAGATCACCACCGTGGTGGACCTCCGGGATTTCTCGGAGACCGAGTTCCTCTTCATGGGGACCCTGCGGGGTGTGGTGAAGAAGGTGGCCACCCGGGACTTCGCCAACGCCAAGACCCGGGGGATCATCGCCATCAACCTGGACGAGGGGGACAGGCTCGTGAGCGCCTGCCGGACCGGCGGGGAGAACGAGGTGGTCCTGATCACCCGGCGCGGCCAGGCCCTCCGGATAACGGAAAAGGACGTGCGGGTCATGGGCCGGGCATCCCGGGGGGTCTGCGGCATTCGGCTGGAGGATGCCGACGAGCTCTGCGCCATGCTGCCCGTGGATCCCGAGGAGCGGATGCTCATCCTCTCGGAGTACGGCTACGGCAAGCGGGTCCGCTTCGACGAGTACAACTCCCACGGCCGGGCCACGCGGGGCCAGCGGATCTACGATCCCGACGACAAGACCGGCGAGCTCGTGGGCGCCATCGCAGTGCGCACGGAGGACGAGGTTGTGGTGATCACCTCCCAAGGAAAGACCCTGAAGCTCCCGGCGGATTCCGTGTCCACCCAGGGCCGGCAAGCGCGGGGGGTCCGGATCGTGAACATCGACAAGCCCGACTTCGTGATCGGACTGGACCGGATCGTCCGGGAGGACGAGGAAGGACCACAGGAGCCGGAGCCGAAGAGCGGACAGGATGGACAGGATTAAGGAAGGATGAACAGGATAAGGAATTGAGGAAGTGGGATCGTAGCAGTTCCATCCCAATTTTTGATCCTGTTCATCCGGTTCCGATTCTGTTTATCCTGTCCGGGTTTTTGAGACGTACCTTGTTTCACGTGAAACAATCGGGCCGCCCCCTCCGGGCGGCTGTTTTTTTGAGGGAACCACGGAGAACACGGAGTTCACGGAGGAATAGAGGACGAGGAGAACTAAAAGAGGCAGGGTGTATTCAGGTTCTGGGAAAGAAACTTGAAAGGGTACCTCGCAAGGATCCTGGATGTTTCACGTGAAACAAAGGACATCCCTCATCCTTTCCTCTTCTCCGTGCTCTCCGTGGTTGAGTCCTGCGGATGCCTAACTCAACGCGAATCGCGCCTCCGGGGTGTTGATCCGGACCACTCGGACCTTGGCCAGGTCCGGGGAACGCAGGAACTCGTCCGCGTCCCGGACGAAGGCCAGCGAGGGAGCGTCGAATACTTCCGACAAATACCGGGGCCGAAGCCGGAATCGGCCGTCCTCCCATACGAGCACTTCCAGGGAACGGGCCGTCGATCGCAAGGCTTCGAAGGAGGCCAGGTCTCGGGCGGAAGGGACTTCCTTCCGGAGGACCTTCAAGAAGATCCTGCGGAGAAGAGTGCGTAAGTCTCGGGTCTTTCCCAGGGCCACTGCGGCAAGATCCGGCTCCCGGCCTCCCCGGGCCTGAAGGGCGTCCGCCTCCGCGGCGGGAAGGACGGCGGTCCGTACGGCCAGGGCCAGGAGATCTTCGTATTCGTGCAAAAGGTCCCGGGAGTCCTCGCTGCGGGCCTGGACGGAGGGAATCGCGGGAAGCAAGGTGTTGAGCAGGTCCAGGCAGGGGCGGCCTCCGTCCAGGCTCATGCTCCGCACGGGCCGGGCCGGATCATCCCAGGAACGAATCATAGGCGCACCTCGGGTCGGATCGGATACCGTAACCCTATCGCTATTCGGGGGAAATAACCAGAGCGCGGCCGCTTCGGACGGTGAAGCGTTATATCCATAATTCGCCACAGAGGCACAGAGGGCACAGAGGTAAGAGGGAGGAAGGAAGAAAGGATGAGGGATGAAGGATGAAGGATCGGAGGTATTCAATGTCTTGGCTAACTGGTTTCTCCTTTCCCACTCTCTCCTTTTCTCTCTGTGCCTCCGTGTCTCTGTGGTTCCTATCTTTTACTTAATCCGATTTCAGGGTATTGGGAACAAGCCGCAGGGTTCGATAATCCAGGGTCGCCCCGTCCCGGAGCACGGACCGTGCGAAGCCGGACAGGCGCCGGTTGTCGAGGACCCCGTCCAGTTCCCCGGTATCCAGGGCGTCCTCGAACCGGTCGGCCAGCCAGGAATCGGGCAGGGAGCGCTTCCGGCGATGGACGCGGCGCAGGCCGATCAGCCACTGGTCGTAGCGGTCCGCCGATTTCCGGAGGGGCCGGGTGTCGACGCCCCGGTCCGCGTAG
Source organism: Spirochaetota bacterium (assembly GCA_022703505.1). GTDB lineage: Bacteria > Spirochaetota > Spirochaetia > Treponematales > UBA12059 > JAAYUR01. The sequence continues at coordinate 5,575 of JAKLDN010000007.1, forward strand.
AGCTCCGCCATGTCCCGCAGGAGTACCCGGAAGGTGTCGTAGGCCGGGAGGGCCCGGGAGAAGACCCGGTGGGGCAGGAGGAAGGGAAGGGGGACGTCCTTTCGCACCGTGGCGATGGTCCGGTGAAGGGTTTCCTCCGCCGCCCGGATGGGGCGCCCCGAGGGCCGGTCCTCCCGGTACAGGTCGCGGACGGAGCCGAGGAGCTCCGGCCGATATTCCCCGAGGGTCTTTAGGTAGAGGTCCTTTTGCCGACCCGGCCGCAGGGTGAGGCCCCCGGGCATGACGAAGTCCACGCCGATGGCGGCCAGTTCCGTGTAGAGAACGCGGATCCCCGCCTCGTCGTCCGTGATCCCGGGCAGGAAGGGCATGGCCAGGGCTCCGACGGCGCAACCGGCTTTCTTGAAGGTCCGCATCGCCTCGAGACGTTCCTTGACCGGGGAGGCCCCGGGCTCTAAGGCGGCCCGGACATCCTCCCGGAGGGTGGTGATCGAGATCAGGAGGACGAAGAGGGAGCGCTCGTTCACCCGGCGCCAGGCGTCCAGGTCCCGGAGGACGAGGTCCGACTTGGTCATGACCGTGACGGGCATCCCCGCGTCCGCCAGGAGCTCCGCGCAGCGCCCGACGATGCGCGCCTCCGCCTCGACGGGCTGGTAGGGGTCCGTGGTGCCCGACCCGATGGCGACCATGCCGGGTTCCCGGAGCCTCGGGAGTTCCTCGGCCAAGCGATCCGGCAGCCAGCCCCGGACCGCGATGTCCCGCTCGAAGTCGCCTTCCACGTAGTACTTCTCCGCCCGGCCGTCGCAGTAGCGGCAGCCGTGGGCGCAGCCCCGGTAGGGGGACAGCCCATACAGGGAACGGGTGAAGTTGTCGGGAAGGTCCCCCCGGCGCAGGGCGCGGCGGGGGGCGGGGGCAGGGCGTGCTTCGGCGGACGTGTCGGGAACGCCTTCGGGCTCCGGATTCAATCCCGCTCTCCCTCGGACTTGTGCGGTCGGAAATGGGAGGAAGCGGGGCCGAGGGGGACGTCCCCCTGGATGTGGGCGGTCAAGTGGGCGGCGATCCGGTCCGCCTGCCCGGGGGCCAGGCGAACGAACCGCATCCGCTCCACGCCCTCCTCCACCCGGGTTCGCTTGGCGGGACCGATCCGGGCCAGCACGGCTTCCCGGTCCGGGGGTTTCAGGGCCGCCAGGACGGCGGCCAGGTCCCGGTCCGAGGCGGACAGCAGGCGGGCCTGGACCCGCTCGGCCGGGTAATCCCGGACCGCCTCGAGAAAGCGAGCCAGGGTATAGGAGATCTCGGCCATCCCTCCGCCCCTCCGAATCCGGCTACAGCGCCTTCTTGAGCTCCTCGGCCTTGTCGGTCCGCTCCCAGGCGAAACCGTCTCGGCCGAAGTGGCCGTAGGCGGCGGTGCGCTGATATATGGGCTTCTTCAGGTCCAGGGTCCGGATGATCCCCGCGGGGCTCAGGTCGAAGACCCTGCGGATCGCGTCGGAGATGACGTGCTCCGCGGCCTTTCCGGTGTCGAAGGTGTCCACCATCACGGAGACCGGGAAGGGCACCCCGATGGCGTAGGCCAGCTGGACCTCGCAGCGCTCCGCGAGGCCTGCGGCCACGACGTTCTTGGCCACGTACCGGGCCATGTAGGCCGCGGACCGGTCGACCTTGGAGGGATCCTTCCCGGAGAAGGCCCCGCCTCCGTGACGGCCCATCCCCCCGTAGGAGTCCACGATGATCTTGCGCCCCGTCAGACCCGTGTCACCCATGGGCCCGCCGATCACGAAGCGTCCCGTCGGGTTGACGTAATACTTCGTGTTACTGTCAAGCAAGCCCGTGGGTCCGAGCACGGGCTTCACGATCTCCTCGATCACCGTGTCCCGGATGGTCGCGTACTGGATATCGGGGTCGTGCTGGTGGCTCACCACCACGGCGTCCGCCCGGACAGGCTTGTGTCCATCGTACTGCAGGGTCACCTGGCTCTTGGCGTCCGGACGTAGCCAGGGGATCTCCTTGGCCTTGCGCAGGCGCGCCGCCCGTTCCAGGATGCGGTGGGCGTACATGATCGGGGCGGGCATCAGCTCCGGGGTCTCCCGGCAGGCGAAGCCGAACATCATCCCCTGGTCCCCGGCGCCCTGCTGCCCCTCGTACTCCTTGAGCCCCCGGCCGTCCACCCCCTGGTCGATGTCCGGGGACTGGGAGTGGATGGTGTTCAGGATGGCCATGGACTCGTAGTCGATCCCGTAGTCCGGGTTCGTGTAGCCGATCTCCCGGACCACGTCCCGGGCCAGGGTCTGGATGTCCACGTAGGTTTCCGTGGTGATCTCCCCGCCGATCAGGACCATGCCGGTGGTGGCGAAGCACTCGCAGGCCACGTGGCTTTCGGGATCCTCCGCGAGGCAGGCGTCCAGGACGGCGTCGGATATCTGGTCGCAAAGCTTGTCGGGGTGTCCCTCCCCGACGGACTCGGAAGTGAACAGGTAGGACTTGTCGCGCATGGAGGACTCCTTTACCGGGAACGAGGACGCTTGAGGCGGGAGGTGTATCGCGGGTTCGGATGACGGAGGGACGAAGCCACGGCGGGCCTCCTTTTTAGCGTGGATTTGTTGACCGCCCGCAATAGGGAGCAAATCGGCGGTGCGCCCCGGGCCCGACGGGCTTGCGGCGCGAAATCAAGTATCGCGAAATCGCGGCGGCGCGGCAAGGCCCCGAGGTATCGGTTTCCCGATTGAACCACGGAGACACGGAGGACACGGAGAAAAAAGGGAAGGGGAGAAGGAAAAAGAATGAAGGGAGAAGGAAGAGGGGGGCGGCTTTGTTTTTACAAACCGAACGGATTCTCGTATACTGACGCTGGATGCGGCGGCGTTTCCGGCCGCCTCGGGCCCGACGGGTGCGCCGCGCCCGCAACAATCCTTCCCGCCGGAGTCGAACATGAGCCGAAGCGAAACCTACGTCCTGGCCCTGGACCAGGGCACGACCAGTTCCCGCGCCATCGTCTTCAACCGGGGCGGGAACATCATCGGGGTCAGGCAGATTCCCTTTCCCCAGATCTACCCCAAGCCCGGCTGGGTGGAGCACGATCCGGCGGCCATCTGGGACACCCAGTACGAGGCCGCCAAGGGAGCCCTCGCGGCGGCCCAGGTTGGGCCGGACCAGATCGAGGCCGTCGGCATCACGAACCAACGGGAGACCACCCTGGTCTGGGAACGGGCCACGGGCAAGCCCGTATACAACGCCGTCGTCTGGCAGTGCCGCCGCTCCGCGGAGATCTGCAAGAGGCTCGCCGCCCGGGGCCTGGCCCCGACGGTCCGCGAGAAGACGGGTCTGGTCCTGGATCCCTATTTTTCCGGGACCAAGCTGGTCTGGATGTTCGACGAGATTCCCGGATTGCGGACCCGGGCGGAGCGGGGGGAGCTGGCCTTCGGGACCGTGGACTCCTGGCTCATCTACAACCTGACCGGACGGCATGCCACGGACGCCACGAACGCCAGCCGCACCCTCCTCTTCAACATCCACACGGGGCGCTGGGACGAGGAGCTCCTGGCGGAGCTCAAGATCCCGGCCTCCATCCTGCCCGAGGTCCTCCCGAGCTCCGCCGAGTTCGGGAAGACGAGGCGGGAGCTCTTCGGACGGGAGATCCCGGTGACCGGCTGCGCGGGGGACCAGCAGGCCGCCCTCTTCGGGCACGCCTGCTTCGAGCCGGGATCGGCCAAGAACACCTACGGCACGGGCTGCTTCACCCTCATGAACACGGGCTCCCAGCCCGTGGCCTCCAAGCACAACCTCCTGACCACAGTGGCCTGGGACCTCGGGAAGGGCTTCACCTACGCCTTGGAGGGCTCGGTCTTCATCGCCGGGGCGGTGATCCAGTGGCTCCGGGACGAGCTGGGCCTGATCTCCGACGCCGCCGAGAGCGAGGCCCTGGCCGCGTCCGTGCCGGACACGGGGGGCGTCTACATCGTGCCGGCCTTCGTGGGCATGGGCGCCCCCTACTGGGACCCCGATGTCCGCGGCACGATCGTGGGGATCACCCGAGGAACGAACCGGGCCCGCCTGGTCCGGGCGGCCCTGGAGTCCGTGGCCTTCCAGTCCCGGGACCTTCTGCGGTCCATGGAGAACGACTTCGGTTCCGCCCTGCCCTATATCAAGGCGGACGGGGGGGCCGCGGCCAACTCCTTCCTGATGCAATTCCAGGCGGACGTCCTGGACCGCCCGGTGATACTGCCGGAGGTGAACGAGGTGACCGCCCTGGGTGCGGCCTACCTGGCGGGTCTCAAGACGGGGTACTGGACCGACGTAAAGGAAGTGGAGCGGAACTGGAAGCGCCGCCGGGAATTCCGTCCCGAGATGGCCGGGGAAACCCGGAACCGCCTGCTGTCCGGCTGGGACAAGGCGGTGGGATCCGCCCGGTCCTTCCGGTGAGCGCCTGCGACCCGGCCGTCTGACCCGTGGCCAACCAGATTCTCCTCGGCCTTGTCGTGACCCTGGCCTTCGTCGTGAAGCGGCTGACTGGTTTTGGGAATACGCTCATAACGAACACATTCTTTCTCTTCTTCACGGAGCTTCGCTTCGCGGCCCCCGCGGAGCTCCTGACGAACGTCCCCATGAACCTGGCGATGGCCTGGAAGGCCCGGCGCCTGGTGGACGTGAAGTTCGTGCTCGTGCTCTTCGCCTTCGTGCTTGCAGGAATCCTGGGGGGCGCCCTGATCCTGGACGGTATCCGGGGACGCCCGCTCAAGGTGCTCCTGGGGCTCTTCGTAGCCGCGGATTCCCTGATCGTCCTGGTCCGGGGACGGGCGCCCTCGGTGGAGACGACGGAACCGGAAGAGCGGGCACGGAGGGCCCCGGTCCGGGGCCCCGGGGACGCCCTCCGGCTGACCGCCTCGGGGCTGTCCCTCGGCCTCTTCGGCGTGGGGGCGGTCCTGGCGGCCTTCCTGGCCCGGCGATTCCGGGATCGGGATGCCCTCCGGGGTACCCTGTGCGCGGTGTTTTTCCTGGACAACGTCTGCCGTTTCGGGGCCTACGCGGCTCTAGGCCTGTACGGCCGCGAAACCTTCCGGGCCGCCCTGGGGCTGTACCCCTTCGTCGCGGCGGGGTTCCTGCTCGGCCAGGTCCTGGACGGCCGGATACCCGAACGCGTCCTGTTCATCGGGACCCGGATCCTCCTGATCGGAAGCGGGGCGGCCCTGGCGGCCGCGAACCTGGGAGGCTGAGGGCCGCCCCTCAGGCCGGTCTTCCGGCGGCCGGACCTTCGATGTACACTGGAAGACCGAGGAGAATCGACATGAGCGAAACCTACGAAACCGGACGAAATTTTCTTCGCTCCAACTGGAGCCTGATCGAGGATCCCTGGAAGTCGGACCAGTCCAAGGGCGTGCCCGCCCCCGCCCAGGAGGAAGGCCCGAGGGAGGGCGAGCGGATCCTCCCCCTCGTTCCGGCCTCGGAGTTCAAGCCCCGGGGCGGATCCCTGCTGGACCTCCTTCGGACCCGGAAGAGCCGCCGCAAGTACACGGACGGATACCTGACCCGGGAGGAGTTCTCCTTCCTATGCTGGGCCGCCGCGGGGATCAAGGACCACAGGCCCAAGTTCTCCTTCCGTACCTACCCCTCCGGCGGGGCCCGGCACCCCTTCGACCTCTTCGCCTTCGCCGCCCGGGTCGAGGGGGTCGAGCCCGGGCTCTACCGCTACCTCCCGGTGGAGCACGCCCTGGCCCTGGTGCGCCTCGGGGACGACTCCCATGCCCTCGGGGAGGCCCTCTGCGGCCAGGACTGGAACCCCGCGGCCGTCCTGGTCTGGGCCGCCGTGCCGTACCGTACGGAATGGCGCTACGGCCCGGTGTCCCACAAGATCATCGCCCTGGACGCGGGCCACGCCTGCCAGAACGTCTACCTGGCCTGCGAGGCCGTCGGGGCGGGGACCTGCGCCATCGGAGCCTACGACCAGGAGAAGCTGGACGCCTACCTGGGGCTGGACGGCAGGGACCGGTTCGCCCTGTACGCCGCGCCGATCGGACGGTTTTCCTCGGAATAGCCTCATACGAAGGAGAAACGGATGAAGTCGATCACCGCGAAGATCATCCTGCTGGCCGCGGGGGCCGCCCTGGTCGTGACGATCGGGCTTTCCGCCGTTTTCGGGTACCTCTTCGTCTCCGCCTCGAACGACCAGATCTCGGCCCTGGAAGCCACCCTCCGGGAGGACTACGACCGGCTCATCAAGTCCCAGGTGGAGTCCGCGGTCTCCCTGGTCGAACGCATCGGGAAGATGCGGAACGCCGGCGAGCTCGGCCCCGAGGCCGCGGAGAAGCTGGCCCGAGACCTCCTGCGGGACCTCCGGTACGGAAAGGACGGCTACTTCTGGGCGGACACCCCGGAGGGGGTGAACAAAGTCCTCCTGGGGAACGCCTCGGAGGGGACGAACCGGTACAACCTGAAGGACGCCAAGGGCTTCGAGCTCGTGAAGGCCATCATCGGGGCGGCCCTGGCCGGCGGGGGATATACGGACTACTGGTTCCCCCGGCCCGGGGAGACGGAGGCAAATTTGAAGCGGGGCTACAGCATGCTGGCCCCCTCCTTCAACTGGGTCGTGGGTTCGGGCAATTACATCGACGACATCGAGAAGGTCGTCGGCCAGAAGCGGGCGGAGGCGGACGCCCGGCTCCGGGCCGCCGTGGGAGCCCTGGTGCCCCTGGCCGCCCTGCTCGCGGCGGTCATGGTCGTCCTGGCCGTCGTGGTCGGGCGGCGCATCTCCGCACCCCTTTCCTACGCGGTGGAGCGCGTCCGCCGAATCTCCGAGGGGGACTTGACCGGGGACTTCGACCCGGGCTTCCTGGCCCGGCCGGACGAGGCGGGTCGGATCGTCCGAGGGCTCTCGGCCATGCGGGACGACCTGTCCCGACTGATAGGCCAGGCCGCCCAGGCCTCCCGGCGGGTGGCCCTGGGGAGCGGGCAGTTCCGGGAAGCCTCGAACGGGATCTCCGACGGAGCCAGCCGGCAGGCCGCGGGGGCCCAGGAGGTTTCCGCCTCCGTGGAGGAGCTCTCCGCCACGGCCCGGCGCAACGCGGAGAACGCCCGGGAAACCGCCGGCATCGCCTCGGAGGCCGCCCGGGAGGCCGCGGAGAGCGAGGATTCCTTCCGGGGAGCCGCCCAGGCCCTGCGCTCCATCGCGGACCGGATCGGGGTTATCGAGGAGATCGCCCGGCAGACGAACCTCCTGGCCCTGAACGCCGCCATCGAGGCCGCCCGGGCCGGAGAGAGCGGCAAGGGCTTTGCGGTGGTGGCCGGGGAGGTTCGGAAGCTGGCGGAACGGAGCGGAAAGGCCGCGGAAGAGATCCGCGGAATTTCCGCGGACACCCAGAAGCAGTCGGACCGGGCCCTGGAATCCCTGGGGCGCCTGGTGCCCGCCATCCGCCGGACCTCTACCCTGGTGGAGGAGATCGGGGCGGCCAGCCGGGAGCAGGAGATCGGAACGGAGCAGATCTCCAAGGCGGTGCTGGCCCTGGACGAGGTGGTCCAGCAGAACGCCGCCGCCGCCGAGGAGCTCGCGGCCTCGGCCGCCTCCCTTTCGGAGGAATCTGTCCGTCTGGAGAAGGCGGTATCATCGTTCAAGACCGAGGACAGGGCGCTCGCCCTGCCCGGAACGGAGGATCCGGAATGAACGCGGCCATCGAAACGATCGCCCTGGACTACGGGGAGGGGAAGAACAACATCATCGTGGGGCAGTCCCACTTCATCAAGACCGTGGAGGACCTCGGGGAGATCCTGGCCGCGGTACCCGGGGCGAAATGGGGCCTGGCCTTCAACGAGGCCTCGGGGCCCTGCCTGGTCCGGACCGAGGGGAACGATCCCTCCCTGGTCGAGACCGCCGCGGCCTGCGCCAAGGCCGTCGGGGCGGGCCACACCTTCTACGTCGTCCTGGGGCCGGGGACCTTCCCCCTCCACGCCCTGGACCGGATCAAGTCCTGCCCGGAGGTCTGCCGGGTCTTCTGCGCCACCGGCAATCCTCTCCAGGTCCTCGTGGCCCGCACCCCCCAGGGGGCGGGGATCGTCGGGGTCGTGGACGGGTCCTCCCCCAAGGGCGTCGAGGGCGAGGCGGACAAGTCGGATCGGAAGTCCTTGCTCCGGAGGTTCGGCTACAAGTTCGCGTGACGTTTACCAGAGGTTCAGCACGTCCTCCGCGAAGCCCGGGAAGTCCTTCACCTTGATCTTGGTCCCGTCGTCGGAGATTGCGGTTCCCGTGAAGCTCCCGAAGACCTGGTGCTGGACCGAGCGGATCACCCCCAGGTTCGTCTCCGAGGCCCGATCCACCGCGGGCTCGAAGTCCATCTCGAAGCGGCCGTCGGAGCTGGTGAAGCGCCAGGGCTTCAGGTAGTCCGAGGTGTCGATCCGGAACTCCACCTCCGCCAGCTTGTGGATCCGTCCGTCCAGGATCAGGGCGTTCTCGCTGGCGGGGCTCCGGTCCGAGAATCCGTAGCCTATGTTCCAGCCGAAGGGCCGGCCGTCCAGATGGCCGGAGGCCGAGCCCCAGTACCACCGGTTGCGGTAGGTCCAGCGTCCCCTCCCCCAGTCCAGGGCCCCGAAATCCCGGGCGGGATCGAACTCGTAGCGACGGTCCCCGACCGTGAACCACCCGGAGGCGGGCATGCAGTTGATCTTCCGGTTGTAGTAGAAGGCCCTCCGGTTCTCCGCCCAGGAGGTGGCGATGTTCATGCTCTCCAGGCCGTCGGGCTGGGACAGGGTCACGCTTCCCGTGAGACCCTCGTCCCCCTGGGCGTTCCGGATCCCGGGGGCCGCGAAGGTCAGGATCCGCTTGCCCGGGAGGTACTCGAAATCCAGGGCCAGCTTGGAATCCGCGAAGGCGACGTGCCCGGCGTCGCTGTCGGGTCCCAGTCCGGTGCGACCCATGGGCAAGACCGAGAGGGTATCGACCTGGCATACATGGCGGCGCTCGAATTCCAGGAAGCAGACGGCGCAGAGCCCCGCGTAGCCCAGGTCGGAGAGGGTCAGGGTGATCCCGAATTTCCCGTCCCGGGAGAGGACGGAGTAGTAATCCCACTCCTTGATCCGCCACCAGGGAGCCTTGATCCGGGACCGGTCGTAGCGCCAGAACGGTTTCCGGGCCCAGCCTTCCTTCGTGATCCGTCCGTCCGGATCCAGCAGTTCCCTCGGTTCGGTGATCTCGACGTTCAACGGTGCCTCCCTCTCACGGGCAGAAGCCGCGGTAGCGCATGTACAGGAACAGGGTGGCGGTCATGAGGGCGTGGCCGTAGTCCTCCGCGCCCACCAGGTCGATGGCCTCGTGTTCGGGCACCAGGAGCACCTCGATGTCCTCATGCTCGTCCAGGGCCTGGGGACGTTCCAGAATGCAGCCCTCGGCGATGAAGGCGTGGAAGGTGTTCGTCATGAAGGCGGGGTTGGGGGACAGAAGCCCCAGGGGAACGACGAGATCCGCCCGGTACCCGGTCTCTTCCAGGAGTTCCCGGGCCACGGCCTGGGCGGGATCCTCCCCCTGGTCCACGATGCCCCCCGGAAACTCCACGGAGAGCCTTCCCGTCCCGTGCCGGAATTGCCGGATCATCACGAACTTGCGGCCCTCGGGAGTGTCGACCACGGGGATGACCCCCGCCCAGTCCGGGGCGTTCACCAGGAAGAAGGTTCCCCGCTTGCCGTCCGGGCAGGCCCGGTCGCTGGAGGAGACGTCGAAGATCCGGCAGTCCGCGATCCTGCCGGAACCCAGTTCCTTCCAATCCGAGGGCTTGGCCATGGACAAAGGGTAGCGTATCGGTCCGCTTGTCGCAAGCGGAAGGTCCGGTATCAGTCCGAGGTCATGATCCGGAGGATCACCTTGTCCGTCTCCCGCATACCCTCCCGGCCGAGGGTTCCGATGTTCTCGATGGTCCGCTCCACGTCCTCGGAGACGAGGCCCTCCCCGTCCGCGAAAGCCCTGCCCTCGAAGGCCAGGTCCTGGGCCAGGACGGCGGCCTCCACGGCCGTGGCGATCTTGGCGGCGCAGGAGGGCTTGGCCCCGTCGCAGACGATGCCCCCCACGTTGCCCAGGGTGTTCGCGATGGTATCGCAGATCTCGCGATAGCCCCCGCACCGGAGGAAGGCGATCCCCGCCCCGCTCCCGCAGGCGGCGCTGACGGCCCCGCAGTAGGCGGAGAGCTTCCCGATCCGGATCTTCTGCCGGATGGCCACCAGGTTGGACAGGGCCAGGGCCCGGATCAACCGTTCCCTCGGAACCCCGAGTTCTAGGGCGTATTCCACGACCGGCAGGCTGACGGTCATCCCCTGGTTTCCGCTGCCGGAATTGATCACCACCGGTAGGGAGCAGCCGCTCATCCGCGCGTCGCTCCCCGCGGCGGGGCGGGCGGCCGCCCGGACCCGCACGTCGGTGCCCCGGGTCTTGAGCAGGGTCTTGCCGACCTGGGCGCCCCAGGCATGGTTCAGTCCCTCGTCGGAAATGGCCCGGTTCATCTCGATCTGGTCCGCCAGGACCCGTTCCACGTCCGACAGGTCCGCCGTCTCGGCGTACTCCAGGATGTCCCGGATGTTGAGCAATCCCGCGCCCGAGGCCAGGGCGCCCCCCTCGACGCGGGGGCCCGCGGTCGCGTCGCCCCGGGATTCCGGCTTCCTTCCGGCTTCGGGCGCGGCGACGGAATGCCGCACGGATTCGCCGTTCCGGGAGGCTAGGGTGATGTTCGTGTGGGAGCCCTCGATGCGGACCACGGCCGTATCGTCCCCGTCGAAGGCTTCGGCCTCGATGAAGAGGTTTTCCACCCCCTCCGCCAGGCTTACCTCGCAGTATCCCCCGGCCAGGAGTCGTCGTACTTCCTCGAGCTGGTCCGGACGCACCCCCTCCAGGACCTCCAGGCGCCGGGAGGCGTCCCCGCCTACGACCCCGGCCACGGCGGCCGCCGCGATGCCCTTGAGGCCTCCGGTGTTGGGCACCCGGACGCCCTTCACGTTCTTGACGATATTCCCGGAGCAGCGTACGCACAGGCCCTCCGGCATACGGCCCAGGATCTCCCGGGCCCGGGCCGCGGCGTAGGCCACGGCGATGGGCTCCGTGCAGCCCAGGGCAGGCACCAGTTCCTCGTTCAGGATGGCCGAATAGGCCGAGCGTATGTTTTCCGATACCATGGCGCGCTCCTGCCGGGCCGCTTCGAGTCTCCCGAAGGCCCCGACGGGAGTATGTCACCGGAACGGCGGGGGGGCAACCCGGTATCGGCGACGGAACGGAACCCGATTCCCGGCCCGGCGATGTGGAAGTCCGTGCCGTGGTCCATGGCCGCCCGGGGAGGCGGCCGCCGTCGGAGGATTGCCCGGGGCGGGGACGATACGAGATCCGGGAATCAGAAGCCCAGGCTTTCCCCCACGACGACGACGACGGCCCGGCCGGGCTGCACCTCCCGCCGAATCAGGAGGATCTTCGAAGGATAGGAGTGGAAACTGTCCGGGAGTCCGTACGCCGCCCGGGCCCTCGCGCTCTCCCGGGGCAGTACGTAGTCCTCCACGCGGCGGATTCCTTCCTCCAGGTCCCTCACGATCTTGTTCGCCCCCACGACCCAGATCACCTTCGCGGACCCGTAGGCGTATGCGGGGAGCTGGCTCCCGGTCAGGGAGGCGATCACCAGGTGCCCCTCCTCGGTGAGGGCGTGGACCGACCCGACCGCCACGTCCGGAGCCGCCCCGTACTTCCGCATCTCCCGTCCGCGGGTCTTCGGGTCCATGGAGGAGAGCCGGGGTTTGACGGCGTCGAAGCGTCCCCCCTCGTTGAGGGCCTTCCCGAGGCCGATGGAGTCGACCGTCACGGAGGTCATCGTCATCACTTCCGCTCCGGCGGGGATCAATTCCAACACCGTATCCTTCGCCGCGGCGGCGTCCCGGGCGAACACCGCGTCGATGCCGTTGGCCCGAAGGGCCGCCATAGCCTTTTCGATCCGCTCCCGGGGGGCGGCCGCGCTGAAATCGTTCATCGGGTACTCCTTCCTGCCGAATGTGGCTTCTCTTATCGTAGCATGTTACGAATAATAAGTTAATAATTATATTGAGCCGAGTAAAGGAAAATGCTACTATCTAGGTATGGATCAAGAAGAGCGAGAGAAGCTGTGTCCCCGGGTGCAGGCGGCCTTCGAGCTCCTGGGAAGGAAATGGACCGGACTCATCCTGCACCAGCTTCTGGAGGGGGAGTGTTCCTTCTCCGACCTGGAGCGGACGGTGCCCTCCCTCTCCTCCCGCATGCTGGCCCTGCGCATCAAGGAACTGGAGGCCGCAGGCCTGGTCCACCGCACGGTCGTGGGGGGCCCTCCGATCCGTGTGTCCTATCGCCTGACGGAAAAAGGCCTCGCCCTGGAACCCGCCATGCGGGGCATCGAGGAGTGGGCGCAGGCCTGGACCTAGCGCTCGGGATCCGCCGGGAGGCCCGGAGCCCTCCGCGGGGCTTACCGCGCCCTGCAGGCGGCCAGGTTCCGCTCGACGTACTTGAGGTGGAAGGCCCCGTGGCCGCAGTAGAGCTCCAGGAGCTGGGCCAGGTCCATCCGCCCCCTCTCGGGATGGATGACGTGGAACTCGGACCAGTCCCCGTCCAGGGCTCCGCGGCAGGTCCGCCCGATCAGGGCCCGGACCCGTTCGGCCTCCGCCAGGCACCCGATCCCGTCCAGGTCCCCGTACCGCAGCCGGGACCGCCAGGCCTCCTGGTTCCAGACCGGGATGGTGACGCCCGGCTCCGCGATGGAGGCGCGGATGCGGTACCAGCAGATCAGGTCCGCTTCCAGGAGGTGAACGAGGTGCTCGTTGATGGACCACGCCTCGGGCAGGTCCGGCTGGAATGAAAGTTCCTTGGCGGAGAGGTCCTTCACAAGGTGCCGTATGGGCTCGAAGGCCGTCTCGTACCGTACGATCAAGGCCTCTTTCTCGTTCCTGTCCATCGTTTCCTCCCTCTGCGGCCCACCGCTTCGATGAACGATACACGAGTGTGTTTCGGGAATCAACCACGGAGTACACGGAGTACACGGAGAAAGATCGAGGAGAAGAAACGACAGGATGACAGGATTTGGAAAGGATCACAGGATAAAACCATTCTTACAAATATCTTATCCTGTCAATCCGCTTTTATCCTGTTATCCTGTCGCTCTTAAGCGGGACCCTCCGTGTCCTCCGTGATTCTTTCCAATAACCTCAATTGGATTTATCGTGGACGCCCCGGACCGCGCGGCCCGAGGGATCCGCCAGCTTGGCCCACTCGGCGTCCCAGCGGATGGCGGTGGGGGTGGAGCAGGCGATGGAGGGCCCGTCGGGGACCAGGTCCACCGCCGAGGGGTTCTTGAAGTGCTCCTCGAAGATGGACCGGAACCAGTACGCCTCCTTGGTCGGGGGCGTCTTGACCGGGAAGCGGTGCCGGGCGTTGGCCATGGCGGAGTCGGAGACCTCCTTTTCCGCGTGGGCCTTGATGGAGTCGATCCAGGAGTACCCCACCCCGTCGGAGAACTGTTCCTTCTGCCTCCACAGGACCTCGTCGGGCACCCACCCGTCGAAGGCTTTGCGCAGGATGTACTTCTCCATGCGGCCCTCGTCCTTGCGGATCATCTTGTGCTTGGGGTCGATGTTCATGGCCGTGTCCAGGAACTCGGGGTCCAGGAAGGGCACCCGGGCCTCGACCCCCCAGGCGGTCATGGCCTTGTTGGCCCGGAGGCAGTCGTACAGGTGCAGCAGGGAAAGCTTGCGCACCAACTCCTCGTGGAACTCCACGGGGTTGGGGGCCTTGTGGAAGTAGAGGTAACCGCCGAAGATCTCGTCGGACCCCTCCCCCGAAAGGACCATCTTGATCCCCATGGACTTGATCACCCGGGACATGAGGTACATGGGCGTGCCCGCCCGGATGGTGGTGACGTCGAAGGTCTCCAGGTGGTAGATGACGTCGGGGATGGCGTCCAGGGCTTCCTGGACGGTGAACTCGATCTCGTGGTGTTGGCTGCCGATGAACTCGGCCACCTTGCGGGCGTATTTCGTGTCCGGGGCGCCCGGGAGGCCCACGGAAAAGGAGTGCATCCGGGGCCACCAGGCCCGCTCGGTGTCCCCGCTTTCCACGCGCTTTTCGGAGAACTTCGCGGCGATGGCGGCGATGATGGAGGAGTCCACTCCGCCGGAGATCAAAAGGCCGTAGGGCACGTCGCACATGAGCTGGCGCTTGACCGCCGAGCACAGGGCGTCCCGGAGGGCTTCCAGGTCCGCCTCCCCGTCGGGGATCCTCCCGGGAGCGGCCCAGGCGGGCTCGTACCACTTCACCAGCCTGCCCTCGGAGCCCTTGTAGTAGTGTCCCGGCGGGAAGACCTCCACCTTGGGACAGACGTCGTAGAGGGCCTTCATCTCCGAGGCCACGAAGAGGTTGCCCTCCCCGTCCCGACCCCAGTACAGGGGGTTGATGCCGATGTGGTCCCGGGCGATGAAGAAGTCCCCGTCCCGGGGATCGTAGATCACGAAGGCGAAGATCCCGTTCATGAGCTTGACGAAGTCGGGACCGAGTTCGTCGTAGAGGTAGAGGATGGGCTCGCAGTCCGAGGCCGTCTGGAACTCGTGGGCTTTTTTGAGGTACCGGGCCCGGAGCTCCAGGTGGTTGTAGATCTCCCCGTTCACGGAAAGTACGCGGCCCGTGCCCTTGTCCACCAGGGGCTGGGCACCGTGGGTGACGTCCACGATGGCCAGGCGCTCGTGGCAGATCACCGCACGCTTGTCCGAGTAGACCCCGCTCCAGTCCGGGCCGCGGTGGCGGATGCGCTTGACCCGGTTGATGGCGAGCTTCCGGAGCTCGACCGGGTTACCCTTGATATCCAGGACCGTGAAGATTCCGCACATGGCACTCTCCGAAACAGGAAGACTGGTGCGGGATTATCCAATAAAACGGCCGTGCGGGACAAGGGCTTGTTTCTGTAAAAAGATACATTTTTCCGAAATCGGCCCTATCCTGCCTCAGGATCCGGGGCGCCGGGACCTTTCGGGGTATCCAGGGGAAAGTCGACCCGGAACCGGGCGCCGCCGTCGTTCTCCCAGGTGAGGGTTCCTCTCAGCTGGGAGGTCAGGGCCAGGACGAGTTGGAGGCCGAGGCGTCGGGACCCCGCGGGATCGAAGCCCGGGGGCAGACCGGGACCGTTGTCGGAAACGGTAAGGCAGGCCGTTCCGTCCTTATGGGCCAGGACCACGGAGACCGCGGCGGGACCCCGTCCGGAGGCGTGCTTGAAGGCGTTCGTTACGAGCTCGGCCGTGATCAACCCGAAGGGGATGGCCGATTCCAGGGGACAACGTACGGTCTCGCAGGTTAAAGAGACCTGGAGGGGGTTTTTCCCGGCATAGCTGCTCCTCAGAAGATCGAGCAGGCGGCCGCAGTACTCGCCCAGGTCGATGTCCGTCAGATTTTCGGATCCGTAGAGCATCTCGTGCACCATGGACATGGCGGAGATCCGGGATTCCAGTCCCTTCAAGGACGCCTCGCCGTCCTCCGAACTGGCGCCCTCCTGAAGGCGGATCAGGCTCAGGGTCATCTGGAGATTGTTCTTGACGCGATGGTGGATTTCCTTGAGCAGGACGCTCTTCTCGTCCAGAAGACGGCTCAGGCGGAGGGCTTCCTCCTCCTTTTCCGCGTCCCGCCTCTGGACCGATTCCGCCATGCCGTCCAGGGCCGCCGAGATCCGCCCGAGATCCGACGAATCTCCCTCCAGACGGACCCGGGCTCCGAGGTCCCCTCCCCGGATCCGGTCCACCGCCGACCCGATCCGGGAAAGCCTCCGGCCGAAGAGGATTTCGGAGAGTATCCCGGCCAGGGCCAAAGCCAGGATCGCCGCCCCGGCCATGGCCAGGAGGTTTCGTCGGGTGATGGTGCGGCTTGCTCTCAGGATCTTTTCCCGGGGTACCGCGTAGACCACGGTGATGTAGGGCGCCGGGTCCCCTTCCAGCCGGAGCTTCCGGTACCCGAAGAAGCGGACGACTCCGTCGGAGCTGGTATCCAGGAAGGTCCCCGCGTCGTCCCCCCGCTGGATGCGAAGCCAGACTTCCTCCTTGATGGGTTTCCCGACGGGATTGGCGTCCCGGGGAGGATAGAAAAAAAGGCGTATCCCGTTCCGGTCCACGATGCCCAGGAAGGAGTCCGGATCGAGTTTGAAGGTCTCGAAGAGGACGGCATAGGCGGAGAGCTTGTATAAGGCGTTGATCGTCGCGTAGGGTCGGCCGGACTCGTCCGGGATGGGGAAGGAGTAGGAAAAGGAGGGCTCCGACTGGACCAGGCCGAGGATATACTCCCCGGTACTGAAGCGGCCGGACGTGAGGGCCCGGTGTACGTGGGGGCGGATCGACAGGTCCGTACCCCGGGCCAGGAGGGAGGAGGCCGTGACCCGGCCGGCACCGTCGGTCAGGCTGAGGTTCAGGTATTCGGGGTTGCCGCTGTGGACGGCTTGCAGGGTCCGCTCCGCGATGTCGTCGTTCCGGGACCGGAACGACGGAAGGGCCGCCAGGACGGCCAGCATCTGTCGGGTGGACTCGGTAATCCGGGTTTGAATGTCTCCGAAGGCCGCGGCTTGCCGCAGGGCTTCCGCGGCCGCCTGCTCCTCCATGTGCCGGGCGTGCTCGGCTCCGGTCACGGCGATGATGTGGAAGGCCGGGGCCAGGGCGGCCACCAGGATCAGAAGGAGGGCACTCCGGATGGAGATCGCGGGAAACCAGGATTTTCGGCTCGTAGTTCGCTCCGTTTTCGGATTTCGTTCCTTCGTATAGTATCCCGCATCCGAACCGGCGGGCAAGGATTTTATCCCGAACGAGGGCCGCGAACCGCCGGCGCGGGCTATTCCGGGCGGCGGGCCCGTTTGCCCACGGCATAGGCCCGGCGGTAGAGCGCCCTGTCGTAGCGGACGTTCATGCCCCGGAGGGATTCCTCCTCGGCGCGGATTCGTTCCAGGACGGTCTCCAGCTTGTCGTACGCGCCGGTCCGCTCCAGGAACTCCAGGTACAGGCAGTCAATCTCCCGGTCGTTCACCAGGGTGCAGAAACGCTCGAACCCGGCGGCCGCGGCTTCCGGGGTGGCGGTGCGCTCCAGGATGCGGAGATGCAGGAGGTTCCAGGGCTTCTGCTCGAAGGTTCCGTCGGGCTTCCGGGGCAGTCGGCCGAGGTAACCCGAGGCGCGCTCGAAGTCCCCCGCCTCGAAGGCGGCCGCGGCCGCCTTGTAGAGGATGGCCGGGTTGTTCCGGGCCAGCCCCCCAAGGCAGGCTTCATACTCCGCCAGGGCTTCCTCCCGGGCCCCCGCCTCGGCCAGGGCGTCCGCGTATTCGATCCGGTTCTCCACGGTCGGGGAGAAGCTCGCCTTGTTCCGCAGGTCCCGAAGCTTCTTTGCCGGGACGAAGACCCGATCCACGGCGGTCTGCGCGACGACAAGGTGCCGCCGCAGCCGCAGGCCCGGAAGGATCTCGACGATCAGGTACGCCAGTCCTCCGACGTAGGGCAGGAAGAGGACGATCCAGATCCAGTAGTATGCCCGGCCCGTCCGCATGGCGTGCACGATGCACAGGAGCTGCAGGGCGTAGGGAAGGGCGAGCAGTACGTACCGCGCCATGGGCTATCTCTCCAACTTTCGGTATACATACCTATGCGGCCGCGCCGGGCCGCGGGCCCGGCGGTTCGGTTCGCGCGAGACGCGAACCGTCCGCCAACAAACCGCCGACCGGCCGATCATCTCTCCAACTTTCGATAAACGTATCTATGTGGCCGGTCCGCGGAGGCGCCGAGCTTCTCACGGCGGTACTCGGCGTACTCGGTCCAGTTGCCGTCGTACCAGACCACCTCCCCGTCCTCGAAGGCCAGGATGTGGGTGGCCACCCGGTCCAGGAACCACCGGTCGTGGCTGACCACCAGGGCGCAGCCCGCGAAGGAATCCAGAGCCTCCTCCAGGGCGCGCAGGGTGTTCACGTCCAGGTCGTTCGTCGGCTCGTCCAGCAGGAGGACGTTCGCGGCGGTCTGGACCATCAGGGCCAGGTTCAGGCGATTCCGCTCGCCCCCGGACAGGACCCCGACCTTCCTCTGCTGGTCCGCCCCGGAGAAGTTGAACCAGGAGCAGAAGGCCCGGGAGTTGATCTCCCGGGTTCCCCCCAGCTTGACGATGTCCAGGCCCCCGGAGAGCTGTTCCCAGACGGACTTGTCCGGATCCAGGTTCCCCCGCATCTGATCCGCATAGGCCAGCTTTACGGTCTCCCCCAGCCGCAGGGTCCCGGAGTCGGGTTTCTCCTCCCCCGTGATCAGCCGGAGCAGGGTGGTTTTACCCGCCCCGTTGGGCCCCACGATGCCCACCACGGCCCCCGGGGGTACCTCGAACTCGAGTCCCTGGAAGAGGACCTTGTCCCCGTAGGACTTCGAAAGCCCCTTGGCCTCGATCACCACGGATCCCAGCCGGGGACCCGCGGGCAGGAAGATCCTGGTTTCCTTGATCTTCTCCCGGCCGTCCTCGGCCAGGAGCTTCTCGTACTGGGAGATGCGGGCCTTGCTCTTGGCGTGCCGTCCCTTGGGGCTCATGCCGATCCACTCGAGTTCCCGGGCCAGGGTCCGGGCCCGCTCGCTCTCGCCCTTCTCCTCCTGCTCCAGCCGCTGGCGCTTCTGGTCCAGCCAGCTCGAGTAGTTGCCCTTCCAGGGGATGCCCTCCCCCCGGTCCAGCTCCAGGATCCAACCGGCCACGTTGTCCAGGAAGTACCGGTCATGGGTCACTGCGATGACGGTGCCCGCGTACTCCCGGAGGTGGCGCTCCAGCCAAGCCACGGTCTCCGCGTCCAGGTGGTTCGTGGGCTCGTCCAGAAGGAGGATGTCCGGCTTTCGCAGGAGGAGGCGGCAGAGGGCTACCCGGCGGCGCTCTCCCCCGGACAGGACGTCCACGACCTGGTCTCCCGGAGGACAGCGCAGGGCTTCCATGGCGAACTCCAGGCGGGAGTCCAGGTCCCAGGCGTCCGCGGCGTCCAGTTTTTCCTGGAGGGCGGCCTGCCGGGTCGCGAGCTTGTCGAAGTCCGCGTCGGGATCCCCGAAAGCCTCGTTCACCTCGTCGAATTCTTTCAGGAGGTCCACGATCTCCTGGACCCCCTCGCTGACGATCTCCTTGACGGTCCTGCCGGTCTGGAGCTTGGGCTCCTGCTCCAGGAAACCGATGGTGTAGCCCGGGGAGACGGAGGTCTCCCCGGCGAATTCGGTGTCGACCCCCGCCAGGATCCGGAGCAGGCTCGATTTGCCCGAGCCGTTGAGGCCGATGACGCCGATCTTGGCGCCGTAGAAGTAGGAGAGACTGATGTCCTTGAGGACCTGCTTGGTGCCGTGTCGCTTGGAGACGCGGTACATGGAATAGATGATCTTCTTGTCGTCGACGGTTGCCATGCCGAAAGGATACACCGCCGGGGGCGGGGCTGTGTAGGGTAGGCACGGACGGGATCACGAAGGGGGCTTGGTATAGATAATTCATTATTCATTAAATAAATATTTATATAAAATATTTGACAGCAGGATAAATCCTGCCTAGAGTTGAAGGTGGATCGAGTTCTTCCTCGGCTCCGCATCGTCAACGCCCGATCCGTAGGACATGGGACCGCACCGCACGGCCGGTCGGTTCCCTTCGTGAAGGATGACGGCGGCCCCCGAGCAGGTTCTTTCGGGCTGTCGGCTCCGCGGCAATACGGTAAAAAGGAGCCCGCCATGACCCTTATCAAGCACGTACTCCGGAACAAGATGACCCTCCCCGTGACCGTGGCGCCCGGCGATACGGTGTACTCGGCCCTGGAAGCCATGGCCAAGCACAACATCGGCGCCGTACTCGTCATGGACGGCAAGCGCCTGGTCGGAATCCTTTCGGAACGGGACTACGCGCGGAAGGTCGTTCTGAAGGGAAAACTCTCCAAGGACACCCTGGTGCGGGAGATCATGAGCGAGAAGGTCCACTTCGCCACGCCCGACCAGTCCGTGGACGAGTGCCTGGCCCGTATGACCCATGCCCGGTTCCGGCACATGCCGGTCCTGGACGGGGAGAAGAACGTGATCGGCATCGTCTCCATCGGGGACCTGGTGAAGGAGAAGATCGCGGAGCAGGAATTGGTGATCGACCAGCTCCAGCAGTACATCACCGCGGGCTGAGGGCCTGCCCGGCGCGGCGGTCCGTCAGCCCGGGCCGCCGCGCCGGTGCCCGATACCCGGGCGCCTCGAAACCTTCCTACTTCGCCCCGGCCAGGACGACGGCCAGGTCCTCTCCCCGCAGTATCCGAATATCCAGTTCCGCCAGGACCAGATCCACCTCGGTCCGGAGCACGTCCGAGACGGCACGGTCCCAGTCCGTCCGGGCCGCATCGGCCTCGTCCGCGGGGACCGTGCCCGCCGCGGCCAGGTCCCGCAGGCGCTCCCACTTGCGCCGGGAGAGGTCCGCGATCCGTTTCTGGATCTCCACCCGGTCCGCGAGGAAGGCCCGTCGCTCCTCCAGGGCCCGGGCGCGCTCCCGGGCCGTCTGCTCGGCTGCCCGGAGGTTCGCGGCGGCGGCCCGGGCTGCGAGGGCGTCCGACCGGGACCGCAGGGCCCGGGCTTCCCGGACGCTCAGGGGCACGTCCAGGGTCAGGGTGAGGTTGAGGTTCATCCCCGCGCCGGTCCCGCCGCCGAAGTAGTCGGACAGGACGGATCCCAGGTCGTCCGGGTCCGCCCGCGTGTCCGGATACCTGGGTTCCAGGGAGAGGCTGGCCCCGAAGGACGCGGCGTCCGATACGGCCCGGGCCGCGGCGTCCGCGGCGGCCCTCTCCAAGGCCAGGGCGGCCCGGGCCGCCTCCGGGGCGGTACGGGGTTCGGGAGCCGGGGCGGGGGCCAAAGCCGGAAGCCGGCCGGAAAGGGCGGGAGCCTCGGCCAGGCCCAGGAGGCCCGCGAGCCTCCGTTCGGCGTCCCGAAGGGAAAGCCGGGTCTCCTCCCGGGCGGCCCGGAGGGTCTCCGCGGCCAACTCCAGCTCCAGGGCCGCGTCCTCCGTGGCGGTCCCCCCCCGCCTGCGGAGCAGGGCGCTCTCCGCCCGCCTGCGCGCGGTCTCCAGACCGGCCGTCTGGGTGTCCAGCACCGCCCGGAGTACCAGGACCCGGCCCGCCAGGTCCACGGCCCCCCGGACCGCCTGGTTGCGGCGGCCCAGGTCGTCCAGGGCCGCCTGGTCCGACGCCAGTTCGGCGGAGCGCTTGGCCCCCGCCGCCGCGGCTACGGGCAGGAACTGGCCGCCCGCCCCCAGGGGCTGGCGGAGGTTCGCGGACAGGGACGGGGTAAGCTCGTATTCCAGGGTTCCGTCCGTGTCGATCGCCTTGAAGGCCGCCTTGGCCCCGGCGCTCAGAGTGCCCGCCGTGGGCAGGGCCTGATTCAGGGTAAGGCCGCCGCCGGCGCTCAGGGTGCGGGCGTCGGCGTAGTCGAACCCCGTGAAATCGAAGATCCGCCGCTGGTCCAGGGAAAAGGGGGTCAGCCCCAGGATGAAGCGGGGCCGGGCCTCGTCCAGCTTGAGCTCGTACTGAACCCGGGCCGTCTGGGCGGCGGCACGGGAGGCGGCCACCGCCGGATCGTTCTCCAGGGCCCGGACGGCGACCTGGGACAGGGTGAGGGGGGATCCGGTCGGACCGGGTCCGGCGGCCTGGGCGGCGGCCGGCAGGATCGCCGCCAGCGCGGCGAAGGCGGCCGCGGCCGCCCGCAGGAACGCAGGGTTCATGACGATTTTCCTTCGTACCGTGTTCATACCGCGGCTCCCTTCGCGACCCGGGGCCTGCGGTCGAACAAGAGGCCGTACAGGGCCGGCACCACGGTGACCGCGGTGGTCGTGGAGAAGATGAGGCCGAATATGATCGTGGAGGCCATGGGACTCCAGACCACGGAGTATCCGCCCAGGCCCAGGGCCGTGGGCAGCAAGCCCGCGATGGTGGTGACGCTGGTCAGGAAGATGGGCCGAAGGCGGGTGACGGCCGCGTCCACCACGGCCTCCGCCACGGGCTTTCCGTTCCTCCGGTCCTCGTTGATGAAGTCGATGAGGACGATGGAGTCGTTGACGGAGATCCCCGCCAGGGCCACCCCCGCGTACAGCACCGTCGTGGAGAAGGGAGTCCCGGAGAATACCAGGTAGAGGATCACCCCCGAAAAGGCGATGGGAACGGACAGGAGGATCAGGAAGGGCTGGGTGTAGCTCTTGAACTGGGCTCCCAGGACCGCGTAGATCAGGAAGAGCCCGATCAGGAAGACCCGCAGGATCTGGACCAGGAGGTCCGCGAACTCCGCGAACTCGCCTCCCACGATCAGAGTCTGGTCGGGATGGCGGGAGGCGACCTCGGTCCGGAACCAGGCGCGGATGTCCGCGTTGATCCCCTGGATTCCCTTCTTGTCGTAGGCCTGGGAAGCGACCTCCACTTCCCGCTTGCCGTCCACGCGCTTGATGGAGGCCAGGGCGGCCCCCTCCACGAGCTCCGCCACGGCGGAGAAGGGGACGAGGCGGCCGTCCGCCGCGGGAATCTTGAGCTCCCGGAGGCGCTCCACCGAGGAGGCTCCCCCGGTGCCCTCGTACCGCACGATCACGTCCAGTTCCTCGTTGCGGAAGAAGACCGTGCCCGCGGGGAGCCCGTCGTAGGATCCCCGAATGAAGGATCCGACGGCGGCCACGGATAAACCGTAGGACGCGGCCCGCTCCTCATTGATGCGGACCCGAAGTTCCGGGGTGCCGGATTGGAGAGTGTCCTCGATGTTGAAGAGTTCGGGGTATCCGGCGAGGCGCTCCCGCATCAGGGCCGCGGTCTCGATAAGTCCGTCGTAGTCGTCGCCCCGGATACGGAATCCCACGGGGGGCGAGACGGGAGGTCCGGATTGGGCCTTCCGGTACAGCACGTTCTCCGGTCCGGGTATATCCGAGGTCATCCCCTTGATCTCGTCCATCACCGCGGTCACGGAACGCTTTCGTCCCTCCCGAACCTCCGTCAGGTCCACCACGATCTGACCCACGTTGCCCGCGGAGGTCCCCCCGCTCCCGTCCGATCGGAATCCCACGGAAGAGATGACGTTGGCAACCTCGCCGTTCCCCTTCAGGGGCAGGATGCGCTCCTCGAAGGCCCGGATGGTCCGCTCGGTCGCCTCCCGGTTCGTGCCCGCGGGCATGTCCAGGTCGATGTAGAACAGGGTGAAGTCCTCGGCGCTGAAGAGGTCCTGGCGGATGAAGGGAATCGTCGAGAAGATGGCGACGGTCACGACCGCGAATCCGAGGACCACGAGCCTCCGACGGCCGTACAGTCCCTTCACGAAGCGCTCGAAGCCCGGGCGGATGCGCTGGAAGAAGTCCGGCTTGGAGCTCAGCCTGTCTCCCCCCGGCCACTCGGCGGCATGGGAGGGGATGAAGAGGATGGCCTCCAGGGTGGAGGCCAGGAGGGCGATGATCACCGTCAGGGGAATGACCCGCAGGAACTTCCCGATCGTGCCGGGCAGGAGCATGAGGGGGAGGAAGGCCGCCACGGTGGTCAGGGATGAGGAGACGACGGGCCAGGCCACCTGGGCGGTGCCTTCTATGGCCGCCCGTTTCTTGTCGTACCCCATATACCGCAGGCGGTAGGTGTTCTCGGTGATGACGATGGCGTGGTCCACGATCATGCCCAGGACCAGGACCAGGCCGAAGAGGGTGTTGGAGTTCAGGGTTTCCCCCATGGCCTCCAGGATCACGAAGGTGATCGCGAAGGTCACAGGGATGCCCAGGGCCGTCATCAGGGCGTTCCGGACTCCCAGGAACAGAAGGAGGATCACGGACAGGAGGATGAGCCCCTGGACCGCGTTGGACACCAGGACGTCCACGCTGTCCCGGATCTGCACGGTGGAGTCGTTGACCAGGTCGATCCGGACGCCCTCCGGCAGGCCCGGCCAGGTTTCCTCGACTATCTTCTTGACCCCGTCGATGACCCCGATGGCGGAGCCCCGGGGAACCTTGCCCACTCGGAGGATCACGGCGCGTTCCCCGTTGATCCGGGCTGTGTCCCCGCTTTCGTCGAAGGCCTCGTAGACCCGGGCCACGTCCCCCACGTGGACCACCGCCCCGGAGGGTCCCACCCGGCGGACGATGACCTTGTCGAAATCCCCGATCCCCTGCAGGGAACCCACGGTCCGCAGGATGTATTCCCGGGACACCGTCTCCAGGGTGCCGCCCGGCACGGTCACGTTCTTCTGCTGGACCGCGCGTAGGACCTCGGACAGGGATATTCCGACCGCTTCCAACCGTTCCCGGTCCGCGTCCACGACGATCCGCCGGTCCCGGTCCCCGACCAGGTCCACGGTGGAGACGTCCTTGACCTCCAGGATCCGGTCCCGGAGGGTCCGGGCGATACGGTTCAACTCCTCGTAGGCGGCCGGGCCCGAGACGGCGACCTCGATGACCGGCAGGAAGTCGTTGGACGAGAAATCGTCCACCAGGGCCTGCAGGGTCCCATCCGGCAGTTCCACCCGGCCGAACCGGGTGCGCACGTCCTGGAAGAGGCGGTCGAACTCGTCGTTGGAGATCCCGTCGTCGAACTCGACCCGCACGATCGCCAGGCCGTCGGAGGCGACGCTCTGGATACGCTTGAGGTTGTCCAAGCCCTGCATCTCCCGCTCGATCTTGACGACCACGGAGCGTTCGATGTCCCCGGCGGAAACCCCGGGATAGGGGACCGCTATGTTCACCCAGAAAAACGGCACCTCCGAGAACTGTTCCTGGGGCATACGGGCTATGCTGAAGGTCCCCAGGACCAGGACCGTGACCAGGACGATGGTGAGCAGGACGCTGTTCTCGGTCGAGAATTTGGGCAGGTTCATGTCCGGCTCCTATTCCCAGTCCGCCGTGTCGCCCCGCTCCGTGGATACCACGGGAACCCCGGGCCGGAGCCGGGTCAGGGCGCTGATGATGAGCTTTTCGCCTTCCGCCAGACCCGAAAGGATCTCGGCCCGAACCCCGGACCTGCGGCCCAGGGTGACGGGGCGCACCTCCGCGGTGCCTCCCCGGTCCACGAAAACCGCGAAGTCCGGGCCGCGGCGCACCAGGGCGGCGCTGGGGATCACGACCAGGGGTTCGGATTTGCGAGCCGCTATGGAGACCGAGGCGGCCATGCCGGACTTCACCCGGCCGGCAAACCCGTTCCGGAAGGCGACGACCACGGGAAAGCTTCCGGTCGCGGGGTCAGCTCCCGCGGCCACGGCCGCCACGGTCCCCTCTACGAAGTCCTCCCCCAGGGCCGCGGGCACGTAGACCTTCACGGCCGCTCCCTGCTCGATCAAACCCACCTCCCGCTCGCCCACGCCAACCGTGATCCGGAACGAGGATGTGTCGATGATCCGGGCGACCCGGGCCCCCGGGGCTATCGTTGCGCCGACGGTGGCCACCTCGTCCTTGGCGGCGATCACCCCGGAGACGGGGGCCCGCAGGCGGGTGTCGTTGAAGGACTTGAGGGCCGTCTCGTACTGGGCCTTGGCCCCGCTGGCGTTGCCCCGAGCTCGGGTCAGGTCCGCCGGGGCGGCCCGGCCCGCGGCGGCCAGCTTTTCCGTGGCGTCCAGCTCCAGCCGGGCGGCCTCGTACTGCTCCCGGGACCGGTCCAGGTTCAAGGCGGCTATGCGGTCGTCCACCCGCAGGAGCTCCCGGCCCTCCTCGACCCGGTCCCCCAGGCTGAAGGTCACGCTCTTCACGAGGCCCTGGGTCTCGGAGACCACGAAGGCCTCCCGGATCCCCGCGACGGTGCCGGATGCGCGGATCTCGTCCGCCAGGCTGCCCCGGACTACCTTGAGGGATTCCACCGCCACCGTTTCGGTCGTCTGTTGACCTTCCCAGGCGGTGGCACCGGCCACCCCGTCGGGTTTGCCGCAGGACGCGGCCAGGAAGGCCAGGGAACCCAATGCTGCCCAACTCCAACGCGCACGGACGCTCATGAAATCCTCCAGGATGGTTTTGCATCGAGGGAGCCGGGGCTCGGTCGGGCGTAAAACCTCGAATAATATAGTAATAGTTCCTAAAACAGAAAAGAGATTTCTGATTGATCCAATTCCCCTCCAGTATTGGACAGGAGAAACGGGATTGCCAGTCCGGTCCGGCGGGGCTACTCTTGAAGCCATGAAGGATGCCCATAATCGTGCGCGCCCCCGGCCCATCGAACCCATCTTCAAGAGCGTTTCCAGCGGCACCGCGGGCAGCGTCCCGGGCACGCCCATCTACATCGGAGACCGGACCCCCGTGGAGGCGACGCTGTCCCTGATCCAGTACAACGCCGAACAGGTCTCCTTCATCACCCCCGAGTCCCTGGAGGAGATCCTGGCCATGCAGGAGGAGGGCATGGTCAACTGGGTCAACGTGAACGGACTGGCGGACCAGGACCTGGTGAAACGTCTGTGCGGGTACTTCCGGCTGGAGGCACTGACCGTCGAGGACATCCTGAACACCGAGCACCGCCCGAAGGCGGAGGATTTCGGGACCTACTTCCTCCTGATCACCAAGATGATCACCCGGAAGCCCGACTGCACGGTCGAATACGAGCAGGTCAGCATCGTGATCACCCCCTTCGGGGTCCTGACCTTCCAGGAGGTTCCCGGGGACTGCTTCGGCCCCGTCCGGGAGCGCCTGCGGACCGGGGTCGGCCGCCTCCGGCGGCTGGGACCCTCGTACCTGGCCTACGCCCTGCTGGACGTGATCACGGACAATTACTTCTCGGTGCTGGAATCCCTCGGGGACCAGCTGGAAACCCGAGAGGAAATCGCCGCCGCGCGGTCCTCGGGAAACCGCTTCATGGTGGAACTCCAGGGGATCAAGGCGGACCTGAACCGGATGCGCCGGACCGTCTGGCCCGTACGGGAGGCGGTCGGGGCCCTCCTTCATTCCCAATCCGACATCCTGGAGGACGGCCTGGACCCCTTCCTCCGGGACCTCTACGAGAACACGGTCCAGGTCCTGGACTCCCTGGAGGTCTACCGGGAAGCCGCCGCGAGCATCCAGGAAGTTTACCTGTCCTCGGTCTCCAACCGGATGAACGAGGTCATGAAGGTCCTGACCATCATCTCCACCATATTCATTCCCCTGACCTTCATCGTAGGGGTTTACGGGATGAACTTCCAGTATATGCCGGAACTGGAGCAGCCCTGGGCCTATCCGGCCACCTGGGGAGTCATGCTCGCCATTGCCCTGGGCATGGTGGCGTACTTCAAGAAGAAGAAGTGGTTCTGAAAAGGAGCGTTGTCAGGATTTCACCACGGAGCGCACGGAGGACACGGAGAAAAGGCTAAGAATGAATTACGGGAATAAGCGATGAATATTGAGCGTTTCCGGGCGACCCGGTTCTATCCCTCTTCTCCCCTTTTTTCACCTCCGTGAGCTCCGTGTACTCTGTGGTGAGTTCCTAATATAGTGTTTTATATAAATTCTCCATCCGCGAATCTTGACCGGTGATGTATTACGGTATAGGATAGCCCGTCGCCCCCCGTCTCCGCCGCGCCCGGCCCGAACCCTGTACATACCCCGCGCGCGAGGACGAGGACCCTTCCGTTCACGACTATCGTGCAATCCTCCCGCCCCCGCTCTTGCTGGAGGCCGGAAACCGCGAGAGCGTGGGAATCGGACGTCCGGGGCGCCATCCGATCTCCGGTAGGTCGACCGGACAGGCCGACACCCCATAAGGAGCAGCGTTTCGATATGGAGAAAAAGACATTCCGAGGCGGCGCGCATCCGCCGGAGCGGAAGGATCGAACCAGCGAACTTCCGATCGAATATGTGCGCTCGGTCAAACAGGTCGTGGTCCCGGTCAACCAGCATTTCGGGCCCCCCATCCAGCCCCTGGTCAAGGTCGGGGACACGGTCAAGCGCGGGCAGAAGATAGCCGACGCCGAGGGGCGCATGACGGTCCCCGTCCATGCCCCGATCTCCGGAGTCGTGAAGAAGATCGAGCCCCGCCTCCAGCCCAACAACGCGGAGGGTCCGGCCATCGTCATCGAACCGGACGGGTCCGACGCCGTGGACTTCCTGCCGGTTCTGGACGCCTTCTCCTGCACCAAGGACCAGGCCCTGGCCCGGATCCGCGAGGCGGGAATCGTGGGCATGGGCGGCGCGGGCTTCCCGGCCCACGTCAAGCTGGCCCCGCCCCCGAACAAGCCCATCGACGTGGTCATCGCCAACGCCGCGGAGTGCGAGCCCTACCTGACCATCGACGAGCGCCTCCTGGAGGAACGATCCGGGGACGTGGTGGACGGCATGGCCATCCTCTTGAAGACATTGGGCGTCGCCAAGGGCGTCATCGGCCTGGAGGCCAACAAGGAGCACCTGGTTTCCCTCCTCCGGAAGACCATCGACGAACGCCGCCGGGAGGGCCAGGAGATCTCCGTGATCGTCCTGGAGACCAAGTACCCCCAGGGCGGCGAGAAGATGCTGATCACCGCCATCACGGGCAAGGAAGTCCCCTCCGGTGGGCTTCCCATGGACGTGGGCTGCGTGGTGCAGAACGTCGGCACCCTGGCCGCCGTGGCGGACGCCTTCAACAAGGGTCAGCCCCTGATCGAGAGGGGCTTCACCATCACCGGCGGGGCCTGCAAGACCCCCAAGAACCTGGTGGTCCCGATCGGGACCCTGGTCTCGGACCTGGTGCCCGACACGGTCCAGGTGGATGACGAGAACCTGGCCCGGGTGGTGGCCGGCGGTCCCATGATGGGTCCGGCCGTGCCCTCCTACGTCTTCCCGATCCAGAAGAACACCTCCGGCGTCCTTTTGATGGACAAGGCGGAGGCCCGGTACTTCCAGGAACAGCCCTGCATCCGCTGCGGGCGCTGCATGCGCGCCTGCTCCTGCCGCCTCTCCCCGGCCCTCCTCAACGAGGCCCTGAACGCCGGGGACCTGGATGCCGCGGAAGCCATCGGGGTCCTGGACTGCATCGAGTGCGGGACCTGCAGCTTCGTCTGCCCCTCCCGGATCCAGCTGGTCCAGCGCTTCCGCATCGGCAAGCAGCTCCTCCGCGCCAAGAAGCAGAAGGAGGCCCAACGTGCCCGCTAATTCCCTGCTCCTGTCCTCCAGCCCCCACATCTACAGCGGAGTAAGCACCCGCCGCCTGATGCTCTCGGTCATCATCGCCCTCCTGCCCGCGACGGTCTTCGGGGTCGTCCTGTACGGCCTGCCCGCCCTGGGGGTGATCCTCACCTCCGTGGCGGCTTCCGTCCTTTCGGAGGCCGGGTTCCGGGCCCTGCTCAAGCGGGACATCCGGATCGGGGACCTCTCCGCGGTCGTCACGGGCCTCCTTCTGGCCCTGATCATCCCGCCCTCGACCCCCCTCTGGATGGTCGCCCTGGGAGCGGTCTTCGCCATCGTGGTGGCCAAGGAGTTCTTCGGGGGCCTCGGGGCCAACCCCTTCAACCCCGCCCTGGTGGGCCGGGCCATCATGATCATGAGCTTCCCCGCTGCCCTGACCACCTGGCACTCCCCCTTCGCCCCCATCGCGGACGCCTACACCACCGCCACGCCCCTGAACCTCCTCAAGATGGGCCAGAGCGTGTCGGACGTGGCCGCCACGGTGGGCGCCTCCACCCCGGCCGGGCTCTACTGGAACCTCCTGATCGGGACCCGGGCGGGCTCCATCGGGGAGAGCTCCGTGATCCTCCTGCTGGCGGGTGCGGCCTTCCTCCTGATCATGGGCGTGATCGCCTGGGTGACCCCGGTCTTCATGCTGGGCTCCATCGCCCTCTTCTCCTGGCTCCT
Source organism: Spirochaetota bacterium (assembly GCA_022703505.1). Classification (GTDB taxonomy): domain Bacteria; phylum Spirochaetota; class Spirochaetia; order Treponematales; family UBA12059; genus JAAYUR01. The sequence continues at coordinate 35,288 of JAKLDN010000007.1, forward strand.
CGGGGTGGATCCCCTGGTGGCGGTCATCTCCGGCGGCGCGGTCCTGGGGGCCTTCTTCATGGCCACGGATTACGCCTCCACCCCCATGACCCCCAAGGGAAAGGCGATCTTCGGAATCGGAGCGGGCCTGGTCACCGTCCTTATCCGCCAGTTCGGCGGCTTCCCCGAGGGCGTCACCTACGGCATCCTGATCATGAACGCCTTCGCCCCCTTCCTGAACAAGCTGCGGGTTCCCAAGTACGGCTTCGTGAAGCCCGCCAAGCCCGCCAAGGAGGGCTCCCGATGAAAGAAACCCTGAAACTGGGGCTGGTCCTGGCCGCCTTCGCGGTCGGGGCCTGCGTGGCACTGGCCCTGGTCTACGCCGTGACCGGACCGACCATCGAAGGGCACGAGGTCAAGCAGCTGGAGCTGTCCCTCAAGGAACTCTTCCCGGATGCGGATTCCTTCCGCGCCCTGGACGGGGATGTCGCCCCGAAGGATCCCTCGGTCAAGTTCGACCAGACCTACGAGGTCACCCGGTCGGGCAGCCCCCTGGGCGTGGCCGTAAAGGTGCGGGGCTCCAGCTACGGCGGGGACACCACCCTGCTGGTGGGCGTGGGCACGGACCGGCGCATCACCGGGGTCAAGGTCCTGGACATCAAGGACACCCCCGGACTGGGCGCCAACGCCAAGAGCCCCACGTACTTCGTGGACAAGAGCACCAAGACCACCTTCCCCGGCCAGTTCGCCGGAAAACCCCTATCTGATCCCTTCGAGGTCAAGAAAGACGTCGTCGCCATCACCGCCAGCACCATCACCAGCAAGGCCTTGGCCAACATGGTGAAGCAGGCGGGGGCCTCGGCCGCGGAATACCTCGAACGATCCGCCCTGGGAGGCAAATAGATGAAACGCCTCTTCGCCCTCTTCGTGAAAGGCCTCGTGGCGGAGAATCCGCTATTGATGCTGATGATCGGACTCTGTTCCGCCCTGGCCGTCACCACCAGCGTGGAGAACGCCATCGGCATGGGTCTGGCCATGACCTTCGTCATCGTGTTCGCGGAGCTGGTGATCTCCCTGTTCCGGAACCTGATCCCGAACTCCGTCCGCATCCCGACCTTCATCATCGTGATCGCCGCCTTCACCACGATCATCGACCTGTCCATGAAGGCCTACTTCCCCGAGCTCTCCAAGGCCATGGGGGTGTTCATCCCCCTGATCGTGGTGAACTGCATCATCATGGGGCGGGTGGAGGCTTTCGCCTCCAAGGAGAAGCCCGTGGACGCGGTCGTGGACGCCCTGGGCATGGGCCTGGGCTACACCTGGGTCCTCGTGGGCATCGCGGCGTTCCGTGAGCTCCTGGGCAACGGGACCCTCCTCTCGGCCCAGATCATGCCGGAAGCCTACCAGCCCATCCTCTTCTTCACCCTGCCCCCGGGAGGCTTCCTGGTCTTCGCCCTCTTCATTTCCTTCAACATCTGGCTCAAGCGGGTCATGGACCGCGCCGACCGGGCCCCGGTCAAGGAGGCCGCATGAACCTCGCCAAGATCTTCATCTCCGCGTTCCTGATCGACAACATCGTCCTCATGCGGTTCATCGCCCTGTGTCCCTTCATCGGGATGTCCGTGGACGTGCCCAAGTCCTTCGGCATGGGCCTGGCGGTGACCTTCGTGATGGTCATGGCCACCATCGTGACCTGGCCCCTGTACCATTTCGTCCTGATTCCCCTGAACATCGGGTTCCTCCAGATCCTGGTCTTCATCCTGGTGATCGCCACCCTGGTCCAGCTGGTGGAGTTCTTCCTCAAGAAGCAGGTTCCCAGCCTCTACGGTTCCATGGGCATCTACCTGCCCCTGATCACCACCAACTGCGCAATCTTGGCGGTGACCTTCGACAACATCACCCGGGGCTTCAACCTGGTGGAGTCGGTGGTGTACGCGGTGGGCGTGGCCGCCGGGTTCCTCCTGTCCATGGTCCTCCTGGCGGGCATCCGGGAGCGGGTCCGAACCAGCCCCATCCCCGAGTTCCTGAAGGGCACGCCGATGCTCTTCGCCGCGACGAGCCTCCTGGCGGTGGCTTTCATGGGCTTCGCGGGCCTGGTGAAGTGAGGAGGATCCGATGAGCGCGATACTGATCACCCTTGGGTTCTCCGCGATCCTCGCCTTCGCCCTGGGCCTGGCCCTGGGGGTCTTCAAGAACATCTTCCATGTCGAGCAGGATCCCCGGGTCACCCAGGTCCGGGACGCCCTGCCGGGCGTGAATTGCGGAGGCTGCGGATTCCCCGGCTGCGACGGCTACGCCGCGGCGGTGGCCGCGGGGGCGGCCCCCGTGGACAAGTGCGCCCCCGGCGGCAAGTCCGTGGTGGAGATCCTGGCGGGCATCATGGGCGTCTCCGCCTCCAGCGAGGAGGTAGTGGCCGTACTCCGCTGCCAGGGCAGCAAGGAAAAGGCCTCCCTGAAGGGCAACTACGTGGGCATCCCCACCTGCCGGGCGGCCAAGCTCTCCGCAGGGGGCACGAAGACCTGCGCCTGGGGCTGCATGGGCTACGGGGACTGTACCCTGGTCTGCAAGTTCGACGCCCTGGCCATGGGGGATGACGGGCTTCCCCACGTGAACTACGAGAACTGCACGGGCTGCGGGATGTGCGTGGCCGAGTGCCCCCAGGGGCTCTTCGCCCTGGTCCCCAAGGAGCGCAAGGGCTCCATCGTCCTCTGCCAGAACCGCAGCGTGGTGAAGCCCTCGGTGGCCAAGGCCTGCAAGGTCGGCTGCATCAAGTGCGAGATCTGCGTCAAGAACTGCCCGGAGAAGTGCATCGCCATGGAGAACGGCATTCCCGTTACGGACTACTCCAAGTGCACCTCCTGCGGAGTCTGCGTGACCAAGTGCCCCACCAAGTGCTACAAGATGCTGGAGGACGGGGTCATCCGCTTCGCCCCGGCGAAAGCCGAGGAACCGGCTCCCGTGGCGTAAGTCGCGGCGGCAGGCTGACCTTCGTCAGCCTGCCGGCAACGAAGCCCTGCGGGCTTCGTCGACTAGAAGTCCTTCTTTTATGTACTGCTTCGGCCGCCCATTCCGGGGCGGCCGGTTTCTTTTCGGCGCGGCCCCGGATTGCGCGGATCCTCATTTTTTCCTAACATAACCGGGACGGATCGCCGTCGGAGGGTTCCCATGGAATGGAGCGAGATCTTGTCGGGCACGGTCGTCACCACCCAGGTTGCCGCGGCGCGCCTCCTGGCGGCACTGGCGGCCGGGGCGGCCATCGGCCTGGAGCGGGAGGCCCGGCGCCAGACCGCGGGGCTCCGGACCCATATCCTGATCTGCCTGGGGTCCACCCTGCTCATGCTCCTGTCCATCTGGATGCCCCAGACCTACATGGACATGAAGGGAGGGGATCCCGGACGGATCGCCGCCCAGGTAGTGTCGGGCATCGGATTCCTAGGGGCCGGGGCCTTCATCAAGATCGGGAACAACATGAAGGGCCTGACCACCGCCGCGTCCATCTGGACGGCCGCGGCCCTTGGCCTGGCCATCGGCGCGGGGCTCTGGATACCGGCCTTCTTCGCCCTGCTCCTGGTCCTGGCCGTCCTGATCCTCCTGGAGCCCGTGGAGCGGAGGTTCTTCCCCTCCGAGCGGTTCAAGCTCCTGCAGATCTGGTACGAGGGGACCGGAATGGACCGGGCGGCGGTGTTCGCCCTCCTGAAGAGCCGGGAGATCCCCATCCAGTCCGTGGACGCCTACCAATCCGTCCGGGGGAAGCGAACGCGGCTGAACATGCTGGTGAAGATCCCGGTCCACGCGGACCTGGAGAGCCTGTTCACGGACATCCGCAAGACCGGCAAGGTGTTGAAGGTACAACTGCAGGAGAAGTACTGAGCGTCACCGCGCTCCGGGGGTGGAGTCGTCCCGGTCAGCTTCCGGCCGACCCCTTCAGCTTCAGGTACTCCGTGTTCAGCCGCGACATCCGGAGGTTGAGCCGCGCGAGGCGCTGGGCCAGGAGGCGGGCCAGGAAGATCCCGTAGTGGGGATTCTCCTTGATCAGGTTCACGAAGTCCTGTTTGGAGATCCGGATGAGGACGCTCTTTCCCTTGGAGACGATCGTGGCGGAGCGGCGGTTCGAGAGCAGGAAGGACATCTCCCCCAGGAAGATGTCGTCCGGGGTCAGGGCCGAGACCAGCTTGCCCTTCGAGTAGACGTACAGGAGCCCCGAGACGATGTAGTAGAGGTAGTCCGACTCCTCGCCCTCGGAGCAGACGTACTGCCCGTCCTCGAAGCGGAGCTCCGGCGAGGCGACGAAGATCCCCGGGATGACGTTGCTCTCGTTCTTCTGATGCTCGATCTCGAAGGAGACCTCGTTCCCGGCCTCGTTGTACCCCATGTTCTGGACATAGAGCCGGGCCATGATCATGCCCATCCCGTGCAGGCCCGGCTCGTTGGGCTGGGCGGCGATGCGGGACTTCCAGTCGAAGCCCTCGCCCTCGTCCCGGATGGTGAACCTCGAACGGTCCGGGGCGATAGTGTAGGAAAAGAAGACCTTCCGCGCGCGGACGTCGGGATCCTCGTTCTTGGCCCGAATCAGGTCCATGATGTCCCGGTTCTGCTCCAGCCAGGCCGACTTCTCGTCGTAGCCGATCTTGCAGTTCCCGTGCTCGATCGCGTTGACCAGGAGCTCCAGAAGGGCCACGTGGAGCTTTTCCTTGAGGTCCCGGTTGATCAGGTTGGCGTTGTACAGGTAGTTCGTGACCAGGTTCGAGTAGGTCGTGATGTCCAGGGGATCGTTGTCGATCACGAAGGATCCCGAGATGTTCTTGATCAGGTGCTGCTGGATGCCCCGCTGGAAGAGGATCTGCTTGTTCTGGCCGACGATCTTGAGGAGCCGCGAGAATCCCGTCAGGAACTCCCGCTTTTTCAGGACCGCGATGACGTTCTGGTCCTTCATGGTCTCCTGGAGCTTCTGCTCGTCCTCGTTGTCGTGGATGGCCACGATTCCGCCGTAGTGGAGCCAGGGGTCCGCCTGAACCTCCGCCAGGAGGCCCGGGATGTCCACCTTGGGGTCGGAGAAATAGAGGATCTTGATGTCCGGCAGCTCGTACTTGAGGAATTCGATCACCGGCTCGGGGTCTTCGAAAAACTCCGGGAAGAAATCCCCTCCGAACCGGGAGCACTCCTTCTGGATGAAGTCGTTGAGCTTTTCGTCGCTGGATATCACCGGAATTTTTCGCATGGACCGTTCCTCGCCATCGATGGTATTTCGTTCCCAGTATCGGCATTGGAGGCCTTCGGATTGACTCGTTTCCGCCGTGCCGTGTAGAATACGGCCCCGGGTAAAACGCCGGCCGGGGCCCTTAGCTCAGTTGGTCAGAGCTGCGGACTCATAATCCGTAGGTCGCTGGTTCAAGTCCAGCAGGGCCCATAAGCAAGTTGTTTTATGGGAAAGAGTTAGATGGATTTATAGAGGGAACACTACCGGACTACCGGCGTGATTACCCTTCTTTGTACCAAAAGTGTACCAAAGGAGTGGAAATGCGCCTGTATTACCTATCCCGTCGTAGCGGATCCTCAAACTGGTATGTCGCTTTTCGAGACCAGATTTCCGGCATGGTCGGCAATAAACGATCAACGGGTACGAGCGATCGGAGTCTCGCCGAATCCCTTGCCCAGACCTGGCTCCGCGACGGATTCCCGGATACCCCGCGCCCATCTTCCCAATCTCTTGCCGACTACCTCGACGCCTTTTGGGATTACGATCGATCCCCCTATGTCGTGGAATCCCTGGCAGCGGGGAAGCGGATCCATCGGCGCCATGCCAACGACATGAGGAACCTCGTCCACCGCTATATCCTACCCTATTTCAATACGAAAACCCTGAGGGACATCGATGAGGCGGCGGTTCGCAAATTCCTGCTTTACTTAAAAACCGAGCGGGTATTGGCCTCCGCCACGGTGAACCAGGTCCGAAATGCCGTCGTTGTCGGGCTGCGCTTTGCCAAGCGGGATAGATTGATCCTCCGGTTCGATTTCGACCTGGTGCTTCGTTGCGGAGGATCTCAAGCGGAGCGCGGTATACTTGAGCCCGATGAGGTTAAACGATTATTTGAAGCCCCCTGGAGAGATCCTCGCTCCAGGTTGGCCAATCGAATCGCGGCGGGAACCGGTATGAGAATGGGTGAAATCCGTGCACTCCGGGTCAGTGATATTTGCCCCGACCGTATATATATTCGTCATGCATGGAGCCAGGCGGATGGAGGGCTGAAGTCCACGAAAAGCGGTGAAAGCCGTGAGATTCCACTTCTTCCTCAACTTAGGAAAGAAATTGACTTCTACCTGGCAACAGTGTTGGTCCAATTTTCTGATGATAAATTCCTATTCCCCGGTTTATGTAAGGATCACCCCTTCGATCAACGCCAGATCGTGAAAGACTTCTACTCCGCTCTCGGTTCCATCGGGATCACTGAGAAGGAGCGTAAGCGAAGAAATGTAGTTTTTCACAGTTGGCGGCATTATGCTGCGAAGCATCTAGCGAACGTCGCACAAAAAGCGATCGGGATGAAGATACTGGGACACAGAACTGAGTCTATTTTTAATAAATACTCAAGCCATAGTGGACTAGAAGATCTTGAAAACATGAAAAGTGCTTTATCAATATTACAGACAGTCTCCAGCTTTGATACTGAGAAAAAGCGAGTAACATCTAATAATATAGTTTTAAAGGAAACTTAATATGAAAGCTAAACTTTTACATCCAGGCTTTTCTGGCCCTGTTTTTTCTTACACGATTCAAAGTATTAGAACTGTATTCCATGAATCCCACAAGGAAGCATTGGGAAAAGTAATCCATCTTCATTTGTGGAGACATTTAAAATACCTATTCGATATTCAATATGCTTGTGGTTACTTAGAAAAACTTGTTGATTTTTGGATTTCTCTCCCAAATCATAAAGAAAACACATACTTTGACTACCTAGCTCTGTTCCCCCGAATACCATATGATCCCAATATACGCTCGGGAAATTCTTTTAATAATCCATTCATAGATTTCATTACAAAGCTAAAAAAGGAATACCCGGAAGACATTGAGATCACAGAATTTATTAAACAAGCAAAAGAATTAATATGTTTAAGCAATAAAGATCATCGAATGTATTCAATTATTAATCGCTTCCACCCAACCTCAAGAGCAAGGGTTCTATTTGATGAGTTATATGTATTCTTCAATAATACGATCCCCAAATGGATTTCTTCAGAAATCCTGTTATTCGTTTTTCCACACCGAATCAAGAATCTTGATATTAAAAATACAATTGCATTCCCATTTATTCATATTACTCTCAACGATTATCGGTCTCTTGCTAGTCCTCTAATTCATGATTTCAAGCCAACATCGAAAAATCTAGCACTTTCAAAGGCTTTGAAAAAGAATCTTTTATCATTTGAAGAGATGTTTTACAATATTCAGAAATTTACTAAAAGTTGTTTGACTACTTTACAAAAAAACAATATGGAGAAAGGTAAAAACTTTAAAAGGGGAACGTCATTAAGTAAAGAAATCCTTGAAGCTATTTGCAGCGCGGACAATCCACAACCTTCTATACGATTAAGTGAAATTGGCAATATAGATAAGTTCAGAGATGCCCTAGAGGATTATTATACCACCTTGGATCCAAAATATATAAATACGCTAAGATTTAGAATCCAAATTAACCAAAGACATCAATTTCATTATTGGGATAGACAGAAAAGAAATTCGGGGCTTGATCGGTCTGATCAGAAAAATAGAAGACTGAAGGCGATAGAAATGGCCAAACAAGGGATTAAAGATATAATAATTGGGAAAGAACTAAATGTACATCCAAAGACTGTATCAAAATGGAGACACATATACAAAATTAAACCGGAAAAATTATTCGAGGTAGGAAAAAGAGGACGCCCATCAGGTGCCTGCCGGCGATTAACTCTTGAATCAGAATGCAATGTTCTTTATGAGATTTCGAGATATCTTCCTTACGAATTAGGATTGAAGCCCTTGTTATGGTCAAGGGCTCTTATTCATAGCTATATTAAACAGAAACATAATATTTCTTTTTCCGCTAGTACAATCAGAGCATATTTTAAGCGTTGGGGTTTATCGACAAAGAATCCTAAAAAAACAATTCCCACAACTTATGGAAAGGTAGGGACAGATTGGATTAAAAATACCTACCCTAAAATTCTCAATCGGGCCAAAGAAAACAGAGCAGTGCTATTGTGGATCACAACAGATGTAATTGATGTGCCAAAACGCAATATAAAAGATATTTCCCAAGTTCAAGGCGCAGATTCCCAAGGAAACAGGTTCATTAAAACAAAATACATAATTATAAATGCTACAAAGAACCGTGGTGATAATTATTTTGTCTTCACTAAGAATCTGGATGCTAATAGCTTGTTTTCCTTTTGCAAGCTATTAATTAGGTTTTTTGAAGGGAAATATGATGGTCTTATTTTAATTTTAAGAAGGGAACCAGTGTTTTTAGACTCAGAAACTAGGACCTTGTTTGAAGATGCTTATCCTATAATTCAAACTGAATACCTACCTGCTATATAGAGAAGCGAAATTATCAAGTACTATATCTTTATTTGACTATAACCATCAATTTTTCTAGCGGCATTTCTATCTACTGATTGTCTGTAGTTTGATAGTTAGCAAACGGATCCGAAGTGTAGCGTAATAAATAATCATATCGTTAATCAAACTCCCTCTTCAATATTGTAATTAATTGATTTAAATACATATTATAATAACAAATAATGAAGTTAAGCAAAACATGTCTTTCTTAAATTGCATTTGCTAACCTGTTGTACTCTTTAGCGTGTTCAGACATATCACGGCCGTGAAAAAACCGTCTTGAACATTAAGGAGTTTTACAATGAATCAACGACCTAAGTTCTTCGATGGTGAGATCACCATCCAGGCAGACAAAGCCGCCGACATAAAGGTTCTGTCGTTGGACCAAGCTGCCAATTATTTAGGAGTTAGCCTTTCAACGATGCACAAGCTCAAGGATCGAATCCCTAAGCTCAGGATTGGTAGGACCATCAAGTTCCTGCAAACCGACCTAAATGCTTACTTGGAAAGCAAGCGAGAAGGAGGCTCGAAATGAACGAACGTACTATACCCAGGTATTTATTTCCCCTTATGCGGGAAATTAGCCGTCTGGACGAGAAATCTTCCCGCTACGCAGAGATCTCCGTGAAAATCACCAAGCATGATGGGGATATCCGAAATGTTCAGATTGGCGTGATCGATCGTTACAGGTCGTTGGAAGATGTGGGATTTGATCCTGCAGAGGTTTTTCCGGAAGAGAAAAGGGGGCCAAATTCTCGTGCCTCATTAAATGTGGAGGCGCTATGAAGAAACCCTTATATTCAATTTCCGCCACCGAGCTTCTCACTCGGGTCTATGAGGATCTTTCCTTCCTGGTTCCAAACTTGATTCCGGCTGTTGGAGTTATCATTCTTGCAGCACCGCCGAAGACCGGGAAAAGCTTTCTTGTCTTGTTCATCGCCTTCATGTTGAGTCTTGCATACCCTATATTCGGGTATACAACACCGGAGCCGGTTCAAGGCTTATATATCGCGATGGAAGACAATGAAGCACGGCTGCACAGGAGGCTGAAGAAATTTGGGATCGAAGGCAATGACAATCTGGTCTTCGTCGTGAAGATCGAGCCTGGAGAAACTGGGATTGATCAAATTGATGCTTACTTGGAGGATCACCCCCAGGTCAAGCTTATCATCCTCGACACCCTCGGGTATTTCTTTGCGCAGAGCGCCCAAAGTACTTCCGGATTTCTCGATGACTATCAGAAGGTGCGGCTGTTCAAAGACCTTGCGGAGCGGCGAAAAATCGCGATCATCCTGGTGCACCATACCCGGAAAATGCCCGACATCAATGATGAGTTCAACGAGGTAAGCGGCACTACCGGGATCACGGCCGCTGCGGATGCGATCTTGCTGCTTCGGCGAGCCCGTGGAAGAAACGAGGCAATCCTCAGTTGCACCGGCAGAGATTTCGAAGACAACCGGATCCTGTTGCAGCCGGACTTCAAGACAGGAAATTGGACGGTGGTCGAAGGAGATGAAATTAGCTACCTTACCGGTGAACGCAGGGAAATCCTGCGAGTTCTTAAAAACAGCGAAACCCCGATGACTCCGCTACAACTTTCCAAGGTGGTTTTCAAGAGCTCGAAGAGTATTTCTCTCCTCCTTAGCAAATTGTATGAAGAGGGCTTGGTAGACAAAGGGGAGAAATACGGAACCTGGTTTGCATTAAAACCGAACAAGCCAAAGGAGGATATCAAGCTGTATAAGTTTGAATCCCTGCAAGATCCGGCTTAATCAGCCACTATGCTTCCCGGGATCTGTACCCCGGGAAGCATAGTAATTTTAACTAAAAGGATTCGTTCGAGATTGCATTTTCGATTTCTGATATTGTTAGACCCTGTACTAAAATGGTATCTTTAAGCCCGATAGTGTTGAATTTCTGTACCATTTCTTTTTCATATTGAAGAGGAGGGCTACACCTTACCACGAGATTGTCATTATCTAGTAACAAGGAAAGAAGCTGTCGGCTTTTACTCGTATTGGTATATAAATAGTATTCTCCATAGCCGAAGTTCATTTTCCCCTTCGCTTCACTCCACGAAATCCATTTCAACTGTATCGTATGAACTGTACCGGTACTGTCCTTGATTTCGAAATTCCCTCCTTCTTTCGAAAAAGGACCGAAATCCCATTTCGATAGTCCAATCCTAACATAAGACTTAACTGGATCCTTGTTTTTCACATATCCAATCGTAAGGATCCCCGTAGTGGGACCGGGACTTTTAAAAGTATATACGGTCACTCCATCGAAATCGTTAATTTTTTTAGTCACCGTCCACGCCGATTTTGAAGGACCGGAGTCCTTCGGCTTTCCTACGGTTACCGTGTTTTTGGCAACTCCCAGCATGGATGATAATTCATCATCGATCGGGATCTCCACGCTGGAAACAGCGACGATCTCGCCCGTTTCTACGCTCGTGGTGCGACCGGATATTCGGATCACATTGTTGAGCTTTGTGATTGTCCCGAACGAAATGAAGTCGACTCCTACAATCCGGCCGACTCTTTTTGCTTCAGCTTCATTGACGATCCCGGATAGCTGCAGATTTTGCTCTTTCAGTATTCGATCCAGGCTTTCCCTTTCAATAATTTTGAATCTGCCTAGATTGAAATACTCTTCAAGAAGCTGATCCTGGACTTGCTGGGCGAAAGCTGGCGATACATCTGAAGCTTGGAATTCGAGAATAGCGATCGTCTTGTTCGTTCCGGAGGCTGAAACAGTCGGCTGGATCGCCAGGGCAAGCTGATGGATGGAGTTCTTGAATCGGGATCCACTGGTTCGCTCCGAGGAAGTACGAAATTCCCCGTTTCCCGCAGGCGTATTGGTCGAAACGCAAGAAATGAGAGAAAACAACAGTACTGGGATTGTCAAATGTTTATACCGAATCATTATCTGCCTCCTGCATCTTGAATAATTGTGCATAAGCAGTCAGTGGAGAATCCATCGATTCTTCCACTTCTGGCTCCTCCCGAGTATCCAGCACTTCTTCCGTTTCTTCAAGATCTTCCGTTTCTGTAGGATACTCAAGATTCGAAGGAAGTCAGAGAAACGGAAGAAGTGAAGGAAGTGCCGGGTGCCGTGGAAGTGGAAGAATCGGAAGATTCTCCGGACACTTCTCCGAAGAATCTGATGCTCCACCCGAAGCCAACAGCCTTCGGGTGAAGTTTCGACTTTTCATTTCGACTCTATCAGAGTTCTTATCTCGGCCTGAGTCGCCGGTTTTAGGTTCGGCCAGATTCTGCCCATCTCTCGTCCCCAATTCAAAGCATCCCTGGCGCCGGCCTGGAAAATAGGATACCTTGATTCAATGATCCTGAATACCATGAAACTTGTCGTTAATGAGAATAGGCACACCAGGAACATTGCAACCAGATTCTTGGTCCAAAACTGATTGATCGTCCTTGAGAAGGATTCCAGGTTGCTTTTGTACCCATTCACAATCCCGGCGTAGTGATCCGTAGACACTTTCATAGTTGCAGCATAGTGGGAAAAGGCATCCTTGGCCGCGGACTCCACTGCATTCAATACGATCTCTCGCGATTGCTCCTTGATGCTTGTCATAGCAGCATTAGTCGCAGTTTGAATCTGTTGATCCGTACTACCCAGAGTCTTTTCCTGGAGTCTCATCATCGCCGTTTCAGCCGCTCCGATTGCACCCATTATCATGTGTACAGACTCCTTGGCTGAGTTCTGCATTTGGGATTCTAGAGCTGAAGCGTGATCCAATAGGTTAGAAATCTTTTCCTTCAGCTCATTCACATCTCCGAAAACTTCATCCACAAAGATGTCAATCTTTGTCTTTGGAATCGTATCCTGATCCATGTTATTCCTCCTCCGGTATCAGTAGGTCATAAACGTGCGCCAGGTTCTTGGAAACGCCCTTGGCAAGAGACTGCATGAGATGCATAGAGGTGTAATGAGCCAGGAGTTTCTTATCCCCATTGGCAGGGAAGGAACGAGCCAGCTCACGGTAGTTGGTCGTATCGGCGAGGATATCTCCGAGGGAAATACGCCGGATCATCAGCATGTCGTAGAGTTCGTTCTCGAAGATAGCCGCCTCCTGATTCACCCAGCAGCCCCCCTCTTTCACTACGTAGTTCAGAAGCAACTGGAATTCCTCGGCTACCTCATGCCGGACGCGGTTGAACACAATCCTGATTCGATCGGCTTCAATCCCTATGGAGTTCAGCAATCTAACCATAGCGATACATTCTTTCTGCTCCTTTGTCCCGCTGAGAACCGGGATGACGAAGTAATCGAACTCGATCTGGGATCCTTCATACCGAAGCAGGCCTGCAACGAAGTCCTCGACATTGGAGGCGCCAAGATCGACGATCGCATCCCGCGCGGTCAGTATCTGTTTGTAGAACGCATCGTAATGCTCCGCCGAGATCTGGATTACCGGAATACCGAGACTGGCGGCGGTCTCGTTCACGGTCTCGATCGCAAACACCAAGGCCTTTTTGAGGCGAGAGTAAAACAGGTGCGCTACGATGGTTGTCTTTCCAACCGTCCCCGAATAGCTAATTACGCAGATCCTCATGATTGTGCTCCTTCAAAGTCTTCAAGGTTTATTCCTTCCCGAATCATCCGTCGAATGTCACTGGGATTCTCAATAACCCCGGGCGGGGGAGACCGGATCTTCCCTGCGATCAACCTCAATTCATCCGCTGAGGCCGTTGAGCCCTTCTTATTTCGATGCCGCTTTCGGATCCTATAAAAAAGCGACTCGAAAACCTTGATCCCGATATCGATCCCGATCGCGTTGAGGCAGGCCACGATTTTGAAATTGGGGATGCCTGCAGACTTCATCGCCTCGATTTCTTGGTAATAAGTCTCAATGACACCCGTCTTGCTTCGAATGGTGGGGTCTTCCGAAAGCTTCTTGAATGCGTCATCGAGACTTGGGATCTTGAACCTTTCCGCCATCTTCTTCCCTCCGAACACGGGCACTTTCCAAGGGCACCCTCGCGTGATTTAAAAGGCTTTAACCCTGTTGGAACCTTTTCGTACAGGATCGAACCGTTGCAGGCCTTGTTGATAGCGTTAAGCCTTCTAATAAGTTCCGGTCATTACTAAGTATACAACAATAATCCTTGAAAGCAATTAAAAATATCCATATAATATAAATATGTAATAAACAAAGTATAAATTGTGTACTTTAGGCACGACAGATATGTTTACGCGCCTACGGCTCGTAACCATATCCAGGGCTCTCGACGAGCCCCCAAGGGGTCCCCCCTTGGAAACCCCGGATTTTCGGTACGGAGGAAGCGATGAAAGCGTCCCAGGAAGAATCCAAGAAACTCAAGAAGACACTCAGTTTCCGGGTGGATGAGGAGTTGTACTCCCTCATCACCGCCTCGGCTCGTCGGGCCGGCGAATCCCCGGGAAGTTTGTTCCGCTTACTTCTCTCTGGAAAGGACATCCCTCTTCAGCCCCCGGGAACTGAAGATATTCCTTGGACCCGGATCCTGGGGGTGTTTTGCATGGTGGAACGTCGGCTTGAGCGGATCACGGATCAATTGCTTGAGATGAAGTCCTCAAACAAAGAGCAAGACACTCAAATCACTGAATGCCTGGAAGAGCTTCGTCGGATCAATGAGTACATACGAAAGGCGGCCGGAAATGCTCATTAGGATAAACGGAGGCCAGTTCGGGATACGAGAGTATCTTGAGACCGGTCATAAGCGGGGCCGCGATGCCTCCCGCGAGCAATTGGATGACAGGATTCCACTTCGAGGCGATATCGACCTACTGGATACTTGTATCCGCAGGATGAACGGAACCTCGGATAATTATCTGCACATCACTATAGCATTTAAGGAAGACCATTTGGATGAGCCGATTTATCGGGAAATTCTGGAAAGATTCGAGCTATTCGCGTTCGCGGCCTACAAGCCGGAGGAATACATACTGTACGCGGAAGCGCACCTTCCAAGGCTGAAGAGCTTCATAGATAGATCGACCGGTAGGATGATCGAACGAAAACCGCATATCCATATCGTCATCCCGAAGAAGAACCTACTTTCCGACGGCGCCCTGAATCCTTTCGGGATGTATTACAAGACGAACAAATACATTAACGCGTTCCAGGAAGTAACGAACTCGGAATTTGGTTTGGCCAGCCCCAAAGAATACCGGCGGACGAATCTGGAAAGTGAATCGAACATCCTCGCTCGGTACAAGGGCAGTTTGTTTAATGAGGCTGGATACGACTTGAAGGAGGAAATCCTAATCCGGATCATCCAGAAGAACATCCCTACCCTAGGGGAACTCGAACGTGAACTGCAAGCTATCGGAGAGGTCAAAAAGCGAAACGCGGGCAAAGCGGGCGAATATCTCAATATCAAACCCCATGGAGCCGAAAAGGGAGTAAACCTGAAGGAATATGTCTTCAGCAATGAGTTTCTCGCCCTACCATTCCAGGAGAAGAAGCTCCGGCTAGCCGAAGAGAATCCGAATTATGTCGAGAGAAGCTCGGTAACCGAACCCTCTCGAAAACACGTGGAGCTTCTTGAAAAGTGGATGGAACAGATCTGCCTTGAAATCAAGTATTTGAACAGCGGCAACCGGAAAGAGTACGCTCATTATTTTCAACTGAGCAAGGATGACCAGCGAGAGTGTCTACTTCGGAAAGCCGAGCAATTCTACAAGAAGCACAAGCGCCCGGACTTCGAGATAGATACGATCAAACCCCATGCAGACGAATCCTCGATTCTGTCGCGAGCAAATCGGGTTGAGACGGTACCGAGCGATTCCCCATATGTTCCCATCCTTCCCCCTGGCACGAACCCGATCCAACGTTCGTTGGATCAAAGGAAGGAAAGCGTTTCGCAAAGCAAGCTTGAAGCCGAAGCGATGCTGAAGGAAGCCAAGTTCAACCTTGATCCCAAATCCCTGCTCGCCTATGCTGAGAACCATCACGGAGTGATCCCCGGAATATACTCGGAAACGAGGTCGAAAGATGGGTCTGGTAGAATCCAGTGTGGAACCAGGAACCTCAATGCCGCGGACTTCCTGACCAAGGAACTTCACCTGCCTTGGTTCAAGGCCGCCGATATACTCGCTCAGATATACTCCGTCCAAGTGAATGAAGGTAGACAGGAATCCTCGGCCGCTTTGCTTTGGAAGGAGTATGTAACGTTCTCCAGTACTATCAACCCGACGGAGGCGATTGAACGTGTGGAGCGAAGTTCCTTGCAGAATCAAAAATTCGAGGAGCTCCGTTCCAGATACCGGAAGGACCGTTCAGGAATACGAAGGGACACAAAGATCTCGGCTGCGGATCGAAAATCGAAGCTTTCCCTTCTCCAAACCACCTACCTTGCTGAGAAAGAAGCAATACTTAAAGAGATGCGGAGGGAAGAGGAAATCGCCCGTGCTCAGCTGAAAATACCTAAACTACAGCGCTTCCTTGAAGAGCGGGAGAAGGTTTCTAGGTCGAACCCTGTCCCTGAATCATCTGAAACGATCGTGAACAACGCGGCCGGGAAGGGCGACTCGCTCAAAGCCAAGGCGGGGAACTGGCGATTCATACCCTTATTCCGGGGACTCGATCATGTGATCCGTATAAACGGAGCGGTCGATTACCTGCGGAACGGCAAGGTCCTGCTCCGGGATACCGGGCGTCGCGTCCTCGCGATCCAGGAAACGGATGAAGCCCTGGAAGCCTGTCTCCGCCTGGCGGTCACAAAATTCGGACCCAAGGTCCGCGTTTTCGGAAGGGAAGCCTTCAAGCAAAGGGTAGCCGAGGTCGCCGCCCGGCGAGGCATGAAGCTGACCTTTCAGGATCCCGCCCTGGAAAGGATTAGGAAAGCATCCAAGACCCGAGACCGTGAACAGCCAGGTTGGGATAGGTGACCGAGGACCATATGGTTATTGACTCAAATAGCTCATTTCTTCCCAGAAGACTTTGAAAGCGATCGTTCGAGAACAACTAGCCGGGTGTCGAACTCGGGATCCTCGACCAGGTCGCTGTTTCGGGCCAGGTCCAGCATGGCATCGGAAATCTCGGTAAGCCGGTCTCGCGCCGGGGTCGCGTCATCCAGAAGCGCCTTAGTCGAAAAGATGAGACTGCTGAACCGGGATATCGTATCGAGAATCGCCCGCTCCTTGCGGGCCTCATTCTCCTTCTGCTTGACATATTTCGCGATCCATTCGACCACAAGTGCAGTATTCGTCTTGTACTCGTCCTTGCTGCAGACCTGGAACCGATCGTAGAGTTCTTTCGGCACGAGGATGGTCATCCGTTTGATGTCACGCTCTTCCATGGCAGGACTCCAAGCAAAAAAAGTTGTAGATTTTGATAAGGGATTACATATCAGAGTATACATCAATTCTAATCAAATTGGCCAGCGGAAGTAATGGGATTCTAGAAGTCGAGATCCAGGCAACTCATACGGTTGGATAGCCTACTCATTGGACCCCGGAGAGGCGTTCCTCAACCCACCTTTCGCACTTCGAATTTGAATAGGCGCATCATTTCCGGACAAGGGCTAGATTGGTTTTTGATCCGACCCATTTCCCGGCACATAGTTGAAAGAGCTTCCCTCAAGTCTCTTCTTCGGTTCTCCCGTGTCCAATTTCATCCCGTTGATCCAGTATTCTTGATAATCGCCATAGAGAGACACAACCGCAGGGCCATCCTCACGGTGAAGTTTCCCATCTTTCCAAAATTCAAGGTGAGCGTGAGCCCCATCGGAAATCGCGCTATACATACCACCGTCAAGTTTACCGTTTAGGCCTCGACAGCGAAAGATTACGTCACCTTCAATGAAATCCCCAAAGAAAGGCAACCCATCTTCCCTGGTGAAAACTTTGTCGGTAAGGTGCAAGTAACGAGCCTTGGTTGGAATATCCATGGTACTCCTCCCCGATCATGATATGGCTTTATTATCTGTCATTATAAGGATGATATATTTCCAGCCTATTGTCGAGATCTGCTTGAGTCTTCGTAGATTTGAAGATCCTGACCGATTGAACGGTCGGTTCATTGCTCGGATCCCGTTGCAGACGGCCCCTGCCGGGGGCGGCTTTGGGGTTCTATTCGAACCCCAAAGCTTTGAGTAAGAATGCTGCAGGAGTTCTCTCCGCTATACAGAGTTTCTTTCCACCATGGGTCAACTATGAATCCTATCACCTTCTTGCATGTTATTGCCAATAGGCATACACTTAGACAACTCAATACCAGGAGCTGATATGCCTAAGCCCGCCAACCCCTTGATCGTGATTTCAAAAAAGCTTGACGCTTTGAAAGCAAAATCCGAGAAGCTTGCCAAAGAGATTTCCGATCTCTCCTCGTTGGTCGCTGCTGAAACCTCCAAGGCTCAAAATCCCCTGCCTGTCGCCAAAAAGACCGTTGGGAAGAAGACACCGGCCACTGATATCACGGAACCAAAAAGACGCGGACGTCCCCCTAAGGCTGTAAAGGCGGAGGTTACGATAGCCAGACCCGTTGGTGGACGCAAAGTGAAGGGCAAGAAGTAGGATAAAAGGTGGGGTAACCCGCCTTTTATTTCAAACCTTTTGATTCTAAGAATCGTTAGCTTATAACACTCAAGGAAATGAGCATCGAACTTGCTTGGCAAAAGTTATTCTTCATATTTTGCCACGACAGTATCGTACAGCCCATAACTTGATAATCCCTCATGGCTATCAATCCCGGTATATCGCAGAGACGCATCCTCATACCGTCGGAAAGCGAAGACGGCTTGGTTCATCTGCTCAGTATTGAATACCCGAAGGCGAACGAGGAGGTGGAAGTCCTTCACAGAGAGGCCCGTGACTTCCCGGAACAAATCCGGTTCCAGTTTGGTGATGACATCCTGCAGAGTGTTCTCGCGGAAGTCGGTCAAGTACATGAAAGCCGGAATCCTTGTCGCGAACTTGATCAACTTCTCCTGAACTAGCTTGCGCTTGGACTTGTAATCCTTCTCCTCTTCTGAAAGTTCTCGCTTTTCTTTCGGAGTCAGGTTCGCCCCTTTTGCTTTTTTCTTAAGATCTTTTACTTTATCACTCTTGTTGATGATCGTCTCAAGAATGTTATCACCTAGGGATCGCCAACCTTCGATTCGTTCCACAGCGGCCATGGCTTCCGGATTTTCCAAGATCCGTCTCAGGGTGTCATTATCAACATTCACGAGTAACGCTGACTCCCATTTTCGTGCCAGTAGAGTGGCGGATGTACCGGCCATCGCGATATCCAGTATCCCGCCCGCGTCTATCTGGGTCATATTGGCACCGTCGTAGGCCAAAACGGGAAGGAACGATACAAGATCCTTCACGGCAATTTCCGGGTTCGGTTCGGCAGGCGACAATCCGATACCGTACTCCGATAGCTGACGTAAGGCGCGGGTAGGTGCGAAATCAAAGACAAAGCAGATTGGTTTCAAAATTTCTTCTGCATTCGGGTCATCTCCGTCAGGATTCTTGATGGACCACGGTGATTGCACTCGAAAAGCCGCTTGGAAATAAGTCTCTGGGGATTTAAGGTTTCGGAGCATCAGGATAGAGGACCACTGAGGCACAGTCACTCCGGTCGTCAATTTTCCACATGAAAGGGTGATGGTCTTTGTCTCAAACCCGCTTCCGATTGCCGTACGTACCGGAGGCAATGCGTCCAATCCGATACCCGCCTCGGATCCGGCGGCGACAACGATCTTATACTCATGCCAGAAAGTGTTGTGTTTCTCCGCTAGAAGGCTGGCCATGGCCCGGCAAGAGGCAACGTTGGGTAAGAACCAGAAGGAATGCTGAAGATAAGGGAGTAGGCGAATATCTGAATATGGAAAGGGCGGCAGCGCCCCTGTTTTGAGTCCTTCAACCATTTTTGGAGCATATGAGCCTCGGATAATATCCAACCACTTTTGAACCTCGCCTTTATGTCTGAACTGCGCACCGCAACCGGAGCTAGCGGCAGCAAAGAATTCGTTGAGATCAAACTCGTCGAACTCACCGCCGCTTGCGATAGTCAATAATTCGTCTGGCATCTGATACGTCAGCAGGCGCATCTGAGGGAGCGAACCGTAGGGATTCCATGCTTTAGGATTTTCAATGGTAAACTCTTCCTTGGCACGCTGCTCATCCGTGTAGGTCCAGTTGAAGATTTGTTCCTCTATGAACTCACCAGTGGCCAAGGCTTTGAAAGGCGTGCCGGATAGATAGAGATAGGCCTTGGTGGTTATCGGAAGGAATTCCGTTTCCTTTTCCGAAAGCACCCCGAGGTCCTCATTCACGTCCTCAAGTCCTGTCGTGTATTCCAATCGGGTTTCCTTGACGAAGACGGTATCTTCCTCGCCTTCGAACAACTCCTTCGCGGTCTCGCGCCACGCGCCGAAATGGTACTCGTCAAATACGACCAGGTCCCACTCTACCTTATGAAGCCACTCGTTCCGGGGTTTAATATTACCCACTTCATCCCGGCCAAGAAGGTCCTGGAACGACCCGAAATATACTACTGGTTTTTTACGGTCGATTTTTGTAGGATCTTTTTCCGAGCCGCGGGAGAGGTATTGCCAGCCATCGAAATCGACATGGGACTCCAGGTCCGTTCGCCACGCGTCCTCAACCGCTGGCTTAAAAGTGACGACCAGCACGCGTTTCGCGCCTAACCGCTTGGCCAGCTGGTAGGACGTGAAGGTTTTTCCGAAGCGCATCTTGGCGTTCCACAAGAAGCGCGGGACGGCGTGCATATCTTCTTTCCAGATGGAGTGAAAGTAGGCGTGAGTCTTGCTCACCGCTTTGGCCTGCTCCTTGCGCATCGAGAAGTCCAAGTGGTGCGTACCTGAAAACAGTTTCCCGGTACTAAGTTCAACGAGCACCGTGCGTACGTCTTCCACGGAGCAGCGAACCCACTCGAGCTCCGGATTCTGAAAACCTTTCCGAACCAACGCCGACCTAACCTGGTGATCCGTGAAGATGGTACCGTCCAGGGCTTCGGCAGATTCGTCCAACTCAATCTTGTAGTTCTTGATTGCCGCAGTCTTGACCTGTTCGGTTACCCGTCGCTTCACGTCTCGGGTCGTCTGTCCGATCTTGAGGAGCCCTCGGTGTGCCGTATCTTCGATGGAGTAAGCGTAAATGCGAGGTCGAGCCTTCGGCTTGGGAGCCAGGATCTCCTCGATCGAGGGTTTAGTCATCGTCGCCTTCTTCGGCTATACCATCAGCTGACACTTCGTCATCGTGCTCCGCGACCTGGGATTCTATGAAAAATATTTCTTCTTCAGTTAGTCCATATCTTTTGAATAAGTCTAAGTCTTTCCATTCTTGATCAAGTGGCAAGTCAGGAACAAAGGAATACACATCACGAGTTGCGTGCTGTGTTGCCTTACGAAGAGAGATAAGAAAGCGTACGAATCTTGTTCGTAGATATTTAGCATAGTTTATTGCTTCTTTCTCATCTTCAAAGCAACCAGCAACAAGGTAGGTTTCCGTACATGCAGAACCAGGACCAGCAAGGATGGGTTTACTAAGGAATTTAGTCTCAATAGCAGCACTTGTACCTTGAACCGCAGTAAGAAGTACTTTCCATTTGTCGATCCACTCAATGTTGGTTAATAATTCTGATCTTTCAATCCAACTAATTTTTCTGGATCCGAAGAGTTTTATTGGATCCTTAAGTTGTTTCGCGTCATGTTTTCCATGAAAGTAAGTTCGGAGTCCGAATGGTTTTTGACTAGAAACCCGACTATCTAGTGTTGGCTCTTTTTTCGCTCTGATCTTTTCTAAAATTGGGATGGCTTCATTGCGTCGTACAAGAACGTCATATGTATCGAGATATCTCTCGACCGCCGGACCCATCGGTTGTCCATCCCATATTGTCTGAACCATACATGGACCTGGGTTGTCGCGATCCCAGAGAAAATAGGATATCCCCCCTCGAATTTTTACCCCAGGAAAGCCTTCATATAATTTTGGAAAATCTATTAGCTTTCGGATTCGTTTATCGGAAAGCATCCGCTCTCGATATTTATCAAGCCCCTTTCCCCCGGCCATCCAACGTGATGGCGTCACAAATACAGCATAACGCGGAGTAAGCTCAAAAGCTTTCTCAACGAACAAATGATAAATAGGCGCAGCGCTCGTTCCATATCCACCATCGTCCAACTGATAGGGCGGATTACCGATAATGACATCGAACTGCATGTCGCCTCCGAACAGCTCGGCCGCTCGAGCTTCAATATTATCGCTGTGAATGAATGTGTAGGCATGAGTTTCAAACTCATCACCTCGGTCCAAGGTTTTCTGCCCGGCCCCGCAATATAGGCACTTACCGTCAACCCAGGTATGCTCCATACGTTGAAACCAAATGTTCCCGTCATCGCTCGAAAATGTCTTAGCGATAGAATGCCTTCCCTTGGCATGTTTGGAGCAATAGACGCTACGGCGTGCGAGGAGACTGGTGAGCCGAGTGATTCCAATGCCGAAGACCTGTTTGGTTAGAATATGGTCGACACGATCCTCGAGGTTCGGGATCTCGTCCGCCAATCCCTTGGTCAGATGGTTCGTGATCTCCCGCAGGAACACGCCCGACTTTGTGCAAGGGTCCAGGAATCGAAGGGAGGCGTTCGACCAAATGTTTGCGCCGTCATGATCAGCGGCCCAAGCCTCGGCTAGGGTGTCGAGCATCCTACCCGCGAACTCAGGAGGAGTGAAGACTTCATCATTGGAGAGGTTCGCGATACAGGTCAATACATCCGGATTCCGGCCCCGCAAAGAAAACCGCACTTGGCCGTTCATAACTTTTCCTTTAGGCTATCACCGGACACCGCGGCGGCAAGGTCGCTCACCGTAGCAGGCGGATGGGTTTTCTCAGGTGTAAATATCTCGTGCTTCCCGATTTGGGCAAACAATGAATCCTCCTGGCCCAAAGTCGATATCTTAGTCAGGATATCAAGACGGAAATCGCGCCGTTGAAACCTGCCCTTCCCCAGATAACCCCATTCGGAAAAGATGATCGGTCGACCCTCGGCAGAGCGCATAGTCAGGGCGTCGCCGTGTACAAGGTTAAGAGATAAGACATGGATTGCTGCCCGATAGAGATCGTCCGACTCGTTCAAATCCAGATAATCCGCCAAGATTTCCAGCATATTGTCACGACATTCAGCGATATTGTCCGGTAGCAGTTCAATACCGTATACACACATAACGGCGAGAAGTGCGTACTGTCGTTTATCGAAGTCGGCCTGTCCATATTTGAGTTCAACGGCGGCAAGTTTTCGCTTCAAGACCTGGACCAGGAAGTTCCCGCTCCCGCAGGCCGGCTCCAGGAATCGAGAATCTATCCGCTCTGTTTCGCCTTTAACAAGGTCGAGCATGGTTTCGACCATCCAGAGAGGAGTAAATACCTCGCCATGATCGGCGACACGTTGTTTTGATTTGATTAAGCTCATGGTTACCCTTAATGGTCCTTTTTTGATAGAATGCAGACAGACTTGATACTCTATGGTATCTCAGGATACGGCAGGGGACAAGATGTTGTCATTCCACCCCCTCGAGTTGGACTTAGTATTCAATAATCTCCTGCTCCACACCCTTCCTTGTATCCTGGATTCTCTCGACTAGCTTCTCGATCCCCTTCAGTTGCCGTGTAACATCCTTGAGTCGCGAAAGGCGGGAGAGCCTGACCGCGTCGAGTTCGTACGCCCATGGCAGGTATTGATCAAACGTTGACTCATCCATCCGATGCGGAATGACAGAGGCCCCGGCTGATTCCGACAACTCTTGAAGAATTAGAATTCCATCGGGATCGAGATCTCCCGCATGGTGTAAAGTGAAGCCCGATTGTACCAATGCCCGGGCCAGGATTATCACCGCGGGGTTAGGATGGCCAGCTGTATAAACCAGGCAACTATAGCTGGTATCCTTTCCTGATAGGGCATAAAAGGTTTCCTTGTTTTCCACGAACAGTACAGATCGTTCCATTCCAGGCTCTAGGAGCCGTATCGAGCGTATCGATCGGGCGGTCTGCCCCGGTATTCCTAAGGGAAGCCCTGCACTGTTTGCAAGCGCGGGTTGGATCCCGAAGTCAAGTTCAATTCTCCCTGCTATCAATGTATCCGGGAAGTTTCTATTCAACACGGAAAGGTCTGGTACTTCTATTCCCGCATCGGATGCACGTTGAAGGATTGGCTTGGCGTGATGAACTATTGCCTCGAGACGCTTGGACTCTGAGAAGAGAAGAATTGAAAGAGCTCGGGGTGTAATGCCGTGCAACTCGGTATCTTTACCTCGTTCTTCGAGGGCATTGAAGATACACCTTAGGCCGGTAATGAAGTCGGCGTCCATGCCTGCACTTGCATCTTCGGGGGATAGATTCTCGTAGAGGAAGCTGAAAAATGGCTGATACGTTCCCGATTCAGCCACTTCCAATCTCGCGCGCATTCGAGCTTCGTCCAGGACTGCAAGCGGTGATGGTTTACCAAGACGTTTATATAGTTCCGGGGGATCCTTAAGGGTTAAAGACTCAATTTCCTCACGTTTCCGATGACGTTGCCATGTGATCCTGACAAGCCCATCACGTTCCAAAGATTCAGCGGCTTCTAGAAAGGATTCTATTGGGTCTGGTCCGGAGGATTGAAGCTCCGGGAACACTGATCTCACCTTGATCCTTATCTCTCGACCTCCTACCGCAGCTGCGGAGGAAGGAAATCGATCGGCGAAAGATGTCAGTATCTTTTCCTCCCACTTCGTCATAGCGCAATCTCTAATTTGTGGTAATCCCGAACCGTAGCAGTATAGCCATGTCGGATGACAAGGTTTACATGATCGACGTGCGGAGCGATGGATTCAAGCTTTCCGGGGGGAACGGCAATAAGCGTCTGAAGGCCCATTTGGCGATAAAACTGGAGGATAGTCCCCGTACGCTCGTCATCAAGCTTATCGAAAGCCTCATCAAAGAGAACCAACCGGATGGTGGAATCAGGTTTAACTTTGAAGAATCGGTAAAAGCTGGCAGCGATAGCAACATAATAAGGCGTTTGCGCCTCTCCGCCTGATTTTTCACGAAGCACCTTCGAGAGAGAGAGCTCCACAGCTTTACCAGTGGAAGGATCGACGGATTGGAGGTCTCTCATGCGAATATCATAGCTGAAGTATGTTCGATAATCACAAATCGCTCGTAGCTCGGCTGAATCCAACGAAGAATGAAGGATTTGATCAAATAGCCGCTCCGCGGCCTGCCTTTCGGCGGGATCCACGAGTTGGTCAAAGAGGCTTCCCTCAAAGGCGGAGATTTCCGACGTTTTTCGGACGATCTCAATTTGACCCTTGCGGTCAGGCCGTTCCTCCAGAGAGAACCTGTACTGATTATTCCCGAAGGTTAGCGATTTTAGTGTTTCATTGATCTCGCGGAAACTTTCACGAGCCCCCTCTATGAGTTCGTTTAGCCGGGCAATGAAATGATCCTTGAACTCAACTTCTGCGTCCCGGCGAGCTTTCGCGATCCGATCTATGTACTTAGGGAGCTCCGAAGATTTAAGACGTTGAAGCAGGGCGGCAATTGTAGGGATCTCTTCGACTTCGGCAGCAATTATAACGTTGTTGTCGTGACAATACTTTTGAACAAGACGACGGAATTCTTGCAAGGATTTATCTCGCTTTGTCTCGAACCCCTTACGAGTGCTTGGATAGTTTTCCGAAATCTCCTGGGCACTAGAAGATTTCAACCGTTCAGCAGAATACCGTTCACATTCCGTGGCAATATCCGCGTTCTCTTGAAGAAACTGGTTCAACGCATCTTGGAAAGTTATGACGCGAACTTCTATCTTCAGTCGATTTGATCTAGTTATCTCAAGTTCTTTTTCTTGTCGTGCTGTCTCAGCGGCCTTTGCCAACAATGTCGCATCGAGCTCACGGATCCTTCTCCCGAGTTCTTCAATTTTCCGTGCCGAATCACGGAACGTGCTTGTATCGAATCCTTTCAACTCACCGCGAAGCTCATCGGCTCCTGATTCCAGACTGGCCAATTCTGCTACGGTAGGATACAAACCCATCGCCTCGACAATTAATCGCAATGCCTTTTTAGTTACTTCAAGCCGCTCTTGTGTATCAGAGATGCTGCTCTCACAATCGGCTATTTCCCTTCCAAGACGTACAACTTCACTCTCGAGAAATTTACGTCGAGTCTCCCGGGCGGATCGTCCAAGCCACAGGCTCGAATAGATGCCCTCCTTGATTCTTTGAGCCGTATGCTGAGAGTAGGACATGCAATCTTTTGTCACCGACTTCGAGTAATTCTTGAGGGTAGTAAGATCAGCGGTCATTACATCACCGAGCACATACTCTAGATAGGCACGGGCCCAAGGAGATTCTGAGCTCACGAGTTCAGCCAGTGATCCGGGTCGCACCTGGACATCACGCATTTTTGCAATATTCGGTAATGCCACACCTGCTACGGTGCGAGGCATACCATTATAGACCTGCAATGCCGCTTGAAAAGAATCAGGAGACACAATGACGGAAAAACGTAATGTATTCAGCCAACCCTCAATGGCATTACACCAATCGGCCGATATTACCTCCGCGAGATCCGCGAGTATCCATGCTTCGATGTTCTTCGAGCAAAGCTCATCGCGAAGGGCAACGGAAGACTCCGGAAACCGACGAATACCCCGTTCAAGATCAGCAAGTTCTGAAGTCGCCTCGCGCAATTTAATTTCCACGTTCTTTCGATCGTCATTTAATCGATCAAGGTCTCTCACGAGTTCACTCCGCCTCTGATCGAGGCACTCGTGGTCGAGTTCTGGACTCCGAGCGAGGTCCGGCTCCTGACTATCTATTAGATTGGAACACTGCCTTCGTAGAAAGTTACAACGATCAACTTTAGATCGAGTTTCGGAAATACGTCTCTCTATATCCTCCAAACGCTCCTTGAGTCTTGAGTAAAGTAAATGTTTTTCATTTCGAGAAAGCGATGATTCTTCATCACGACGGGCGGATTCTAAGACAATCTTTCGTTCGGAATTCGCTTGTACCTCCTGCTTTAAGGAAGTTATTGCTATCGTCAACGACTTTTCGAGGTCAACATTGTGCTTCAATTCAACTTCTTCAAGTTGTAAGTCCACAAGGTTTTTTAGATAGTCTTGCTGCTTCAGCACGCGTTGAAAATTGGAGTATGAATCCGCAGAAGCCATTACCTCTTTTAAGCTTTCGATGCGGCGTTTTGTATCATGAGCTTGCATTTCGGCCCGTTTATAACTCTCGAGGTTGGCCTTCATGTCTTTCACATTTAAGGGTTGCTCTTCGAGGATATAATCGCAAACGAATTTGTCGACTGAAACCAGAGGGCTGAAACTGATAGATCGTGTGAAAGCCTCCAGATATGGATTAAACGTGGTCATACGACGGAAGACGCCAAGTCTCGAGGTAAGGTCACGTCGATACTGAGTGGCTGAATCGTAAATGGTGGCTCCCCGTGATTGCAGTCTGTCTCGGAACTGTCGATAGGATAGCACGCGATTATCATCCGCCTTGACGTCTACAGAATCTGCAGTTACATTATCGCAGATCCAGAAATGATCCGAAGTCCGACCATCTACCCATGCTTCCGCGCAAGCACCTGCCAGAAACCCGCCTCCATCGGCCGAAAACTCAAGAATAATATGGGCTACTGAGTCATCTCGAAGATATTCCGTTGTGTCGCTCCCGAGTTTACAGCGGATATAACTCGCGAGATCTCTACCGCCTCGACGATCCCCCGCGGCCGTATTAAAACGAGCCTTACGGAGATCAGCCGCTAAAGCATACTGTATCGCATCCACGATCGTGGACTTCCCAGCCGCATTATCCCCGGTTAATAAACAAAAATTCCCCACGGGGACCAGGACATCATTGAAAAAATGCCAGCCCACAAGCCGGACCTTTTCTAAGGTGATCATTCGGGGTCCTCCCCGGAAAGGTCTTCCTTAGAGACGGCCGCTGATATTTCGTCGATCCCCTTTTGATCCAAGACCATGGCTAACGAGGGGTAGAGGACGATAATGCCATCGGGATTGGCCGGGTCTGACGGGATTTCCATCAGCCGACAGCCTGCCAGTTTTCGAAGAACCGTCTCAAGGCGTGTTTTTTTTAGATCGTCGCCAACGACTGCACGGTAGCGCTGCGCAAATTCAAATACCGATATAGAAGGGTATCCTGTTAAAGAAAGTTCAGTGCGCTTCTCCTCGAACATCAGCCGAAACACGAGGAGAGCGCATGTTTCATCTCGGCTTAACCGCAGACGCATATCGTGCCCCGCACGGCACGCCACCACGCCTAGTATCTCATCCCGCCTAAGCTCCATATCAGCACATCCAAACCAAGCTTCCAAAAGTCGGATGTTTCGTACGGCAAAGTCATAGACCTGGTCACTTCGCTCAATGCCGCGGACGAGGAATGTGCGAGAAAGAAGAGTTCTCACGGCAGCTTTAAAAAGGTCAAACTCTGTATCGCTTAATTCACCGATTAGAATTAAGTTTTCAGCATCTACTGTCATTTTCTTCCTCTGAACACAAGGTCGGGCATCTCATAACCAGCTGAAATGACTCGCTCGGAAAGACCGTTCTCTACAAAATACCGGAAACGTCCTTTTCTACCATCCGCGTAGAGCACGGCATATAGAAGACGGACAAAGGAATCCACATCGGTAACCAATTCGGAGGACGTTAGAGGGCGTTCCGTACCCCCCGCTTCGTCCAACCAGGCGGCGATTTTATTCGGGCCCAACTGTCGTTCGAGTCTTAATCGAAGTTCGGCTTCAGCCTGCTCCAGCCCTTCATAACTGGCACCGGGCGGTCCTGCAGAGGGAGAGAGGGCCTCTCTAAGCCAGCGACGATATCGCGATTCCGGTGCGATCAAGCGCACCTGATATAGATGATGCGTGAATCCACGAGTGCGTGATTTTGAGCCAGCCAAAGCATGTGCAACCGCGATTATCCTTCCGGCGATGGATGACTCGGGCTCGAGCATAGCCCTAACCCGTTCGACACTTACCTTCGCGTATAGCATGTTGCGACGATCAATCTCATCCAAGAGCGGATCGATGGAACGCAAAATGTCGCGAATTTCTTCCAGCATTGTCGCAAGCCGTTGCCGGGCATCTTCTACTGTACAGCGGGAGGTTCTCGAGTACTTGAGCGCGCTAGTTTCTATCCAATCTCTATCTGTGAGAAATTCCGCAATTCGCCTGAGAATCCTAGGTCTGTAACGTGATAGGTTGTCGGAAGTTTTGAGTCGACGATACGCCCCTTCCAAAATATCATCTGCATAAAGATCATAATGGAGATGTAGAAGCTCCGGGATACTCCCGGTGGAATTCGTAGAGAGTCGTTCATAGTGCTCTTTGATACTCTGCGATAGAACCTTCAGGGAGTCACCCAATGCAACTGTAGCCTCGTGAGCGTTCAAGACAGCATAATGCCCATTCTCCGAGGCGGCGTCCGAATTTAAAAGTGAATATATTGCCACCACATGGCTTTCATACTCCGTCTTTAAACCTTCCTCGACCTTTGCTAATGCTTCAAGAAATGGTTTTGCCCATGGTTGAATATTGATAACTCTGGTGTAATCCGGGAGTTCTTCAACGGAGAGCCAACCGTACCGTACGAGCCTATTCAGCATCCGCGATGCCAAGGCGCGGGCCGGTTCAAATAGTGTTTCAGGATAGGAGGATGCTTCCTTTTCATCAGCTACTTTAGATTTTGTAAAATCATTTGAATCTAAAACTTCATCCCCCTCTTGATTTTCCGAGTCCTCTTCAGCGATTTGAGCACGATGTAAGTTGATGTAATCAGTCATCTTGCTGATGATTACATTCCGCTCGACACCATGGGTTGATTCCTGAAAAGATCGATAGAAGAGAGAAAGAAGTGCAGCGTAGTGCTCTCGGTTTGGGCTTGAAAGGGGGGAGAAGAAGCTCGCAGGCAGTGTAGAGAAGACACCTTGCCGAACACTATCCATTTCAGGCTAATTCCTTTTAATGTCAGTATACCTTGTGTGCCACTATTTGGTATATGAAAAAAGCCAGAACCGCTACAAATCAATGCTACCTAGCTGCGAATGATGAATTCATGGGTTAGCTGCAATATTATATAGTGATATAACAGATGTGTTTTCCCTAAATAGATTTGTTGATTTGTTGACATTTTTTATCATTTTTCAAACAGTAGACGTAGTTACTTCAAACCTTTTCTGACTAAAATATCTTATTATGAAATTCTGTTGACAAGTCTGCATTCAGATATAAAACTTGTTATGTGCGTGATTTTTCTTGGCGGCTATTGGCTGGTGTTTCCGCGCCATCCTGGCGCGGAAAGCCTAGACTATTGCACTATAAACCAATTTGTCTGAAAAATTTAATAAACGCTTCATTGTTTAGTAATCAAGCAATGGTGGATTGTGGTTAATCTATGAAAGATAAAGTCTCCTAATTCTGAGTATTTTTTCACAGCTGAAATTTCCTATGAATAAAGATAGTAAGAAGGATAGTATACTCTTTGAATATTATTCTCGTCCATTTTTGTTATTTCATATGGAAATTACAAATAAAAATCTATTATCAAAAAAAGAAAGTAGATTTAGAAAAAACTTCTGGCAATTAGTCCCCGTAAAGACATATGAATACAACAAAGCGATAGAAATTATAGATTCATACGTAGGATTGTTGAATTACTATGCTAAAGAAACCATTTCTAAGCATTCGGTAATATATTGGTTACATATCTATCGACGTTTGTCACTTGGTCCAATTGGGAATGACAAGAGGCCACAATCAATTGCATTAACAAGAGCTGCATTAGAAGCGCTTATTCAGAAATATGGACAACTCCATAAATGTAATGGAATCGAAAATTCAAATGACATTGATGTTTCGAAAATATTTCGTGGACTTCTACTATCCGAAGACTTCCGTCTTGAAAGAGAAAAGTTAATTCAAGGCAAGGGAGAAACTGTATTAACTAATTTTGGAACGCAAGAGCTATTAGAATTTTATGAAATTGAAAAAATTGCCTACGAAATATGGAGAGCAGGAGCAATAAAAAGAATATTAGCAAAAGGAACTACGTTATCTGTAATTGAGAGAGAACCATATTTCATTGATAATAGGAACGAAGAATTAAATCATTGTGTTGAAGTGTATGATAAAAGAATAAGGAACGGATTCGCGACTTCTAGTGGTGTTTGGTGGGGCAAAGATATTGGCTCAAATCAGGGCACGATCTTTACTCCAGTTTATAACTGGGAAAAGATAAAGTTCGGGAATTATAACCAATTGATAACAAAAAGGTACAACGCAAAACTTGATGAAGATTGTGTACTTAATTTCCTTTGGTATCCGTATAACATTAAGGATTTCTATAATGCGCATAAACCTTATGCAAACGAATTTTTAAAGAAAAATGGTGTAAGTCTTGAAAGCGTTTTAGTAGTGGTAATTTCTATTTGTGTTTTTTCATTTGATTTAGCTATGAATGCTGGTATAGATAAATTTATTCATACATGGAAAAGGGGGTATTTATATATTTATAAAAATGAAGTAATATCGCAGCAAGTTTTAAACTATAAAGAGTATGCAGAAAAAATGCTAATCGTTGAAAAGATACACCCACAAGATATTGAAAAAGCAATTAAATTTTGGACACTGGATAGTAAAAGGCAAGAGAATATTGATAGTCTATACTCTGGTCCTCATCAAGTCTTTTTACCATATTCAAAGGATGAGAGTTTAATTGATTTGGCATGGATTGGTAGAAGATTATATGATCTGTTTTACAATGTTAATATTAAAGATCAGAATTTTAAAGGAGATGCGTTAGAAATCGCCGTAGGAAGGCAAAATAGCATATTACCAAAAAAGTCTTGCGAATCGTTTAACGGAGGAAAAAGGCAAATAGATTTTGCAACAGAAAAAGAGGATATATTAATAATTGTCGAATGTAAGGCAGTAGCAAAATCAATAGCATACGACCGTGGAATTAAGCGTGCTATTGATTATCGTACAGAGAATGTTGTAAATCGAGCATTGACGGAGATCGACGATAAAGCTTTGTTTTTATACAATAATGTTACTGGTAAAAATTATAGCATAATAAAATATAAGTATATTTTACCTCTAGCAGTTAGTCCGTTTGTAGAATATATGCCATCGCTTGAGAGCAAATATTGGATTGATAGAGAACATCCAAGAGTGTTAACGCCGCTTGAACTGAAAAGTTTTCTAAACACAATGGGAAATATAGGTCATATGAATAATATAATTAAATTACGTAACTAACTCTAGAACAGTTAATATATAATTAGTCATGATTATATAAATATTAATTGTACAGAGCGAGAAATTGCCTGACAGTAGTTCCTGCGCTACGGCCTGCCCGCGCCCCCCTTGCCGCTTCCCCCTCCCGGGCCCACCCCCATAGGCTTACCCCCCTGCGAAGGAATCCTATGATCGTCCGGGAGGGATTCGCCGCGAGCCGGCGAGCGGCAGACTCAACAGGGGGGTGCGGTTTCTGTACGCCCCTCCGTTCGTCGCAGTCCTGGGGTAGCGTACAATATCTTTCGCACAATTGGTCATTGAAAGAGGCGTCTCCATCTGGTTTAGTTAGGTTACCACACCGCAACAAACCAAAAAGGAGACGCCATGAGCGAAGGACGCCCACAAGGAAAGATTATAAGCATCGACGAGGGACTCGTGAAGAGCCAGCTCGGCGAAGTGGTGCGGGAGACGGTCGAGCAGACCTTGAACAATCTGCTGGACGCCGAAGCGGATGAACTGTGCGGTGCGAGACGGTATGAGCGCAGCGTAAGCCGCCTGGATACTCGGGCAGGGCATTATGAACGGAACCTGCATACCAAGGCGGGGATGGTGAAACTCAAGGTGCCTAAGTTGAGGACCATACCCTTCGAAAGCGCGATCATCGACCGGTACCGTAGGCGGGAATGCTCGGTGGAAGAAGCGCTCATGGAGATGTACCTGGCTGGCGTATCCGTACGCCGCGTCGAGGACATCACCGAAGCCCTCTGGGGTACCCGGGTATCCGCGGGTGTCGTCTCTAAATTGAACCAGGAGCTGTACGACAAGATCGATACTTGGCGGAACCGGAAGATAGAAGGCTCGTTCCCGTACGTATACTTGGACGGAATCGTCCTAAAGCGAACCTGGGCGGATGAGATCCGCAACGTGTCCATCCTTGTGGCCTTTGGCGTAAATAACGATGGGTACAGGGAAATCCTGGGTGCCTGCGAAGGGGCCAAGGAAGACAAATCCGGCTGGGGATCGTTTATCGCTTCTTTGAAGGACCGTGGGCTTACCGGGGTTCGGCTGTTCATCTCCGACAAGTGCATGGGACTTGTTGAATCCCTCGGTGAGTACTACCCCGAAGCCCAGTGGCAGCGCTGCTCGGTCCACTTCTATCGCAACGTGTTTACCAACGTTCCTTCAACGAAGGTGAAGGATGTAGCAGCAATGCTCAAGGCCATTCATGCCCAGGAAGACCGCGAAGCTTCGATCGAGAAGGCAGAACAGGTCATAGAAAAGCTCAAGGTCATGAAGCTGTCCGTGGCGGCAAGGACCGTAGAAGAAGGCATACGGGAAACGCTTACCTACACGTCATTCCCACGAGAGCATTGGAGAAGCATCCGGACGAACAACCCAATGGAGCGCATCATGCGGGAGATTCGAAGGCGGACACGAGTCGTGGGAAACTTCCCGGACGGAAGATCCGCGCTGATGCTCGTAACAGCGCGTTTACGATACATCGCTGGCCGAGAATGGGGAACCAAACGGTACATGGACATGAATAGGTTGGCCGGTATGGCCAGCTACCAGGTGCTGGACGCGTAGCCCGCGATAACCAGATGAAGCGCTTAATTGTGCGAAAAAAGCTTGACGTTATCAGTCCTGGCTCCTCGCTCCGGAACTACAGAAAGCCCTCCGCGTGGGAAAGCAGCTATCTCCCTTGTCTTCCTATACTGGTCTCTAATAATCTTGGTGATGATCTGGCTCTCTCCAAAACTATAGACATGAAAGATTAATAAAAAAAAATAGAATCTGGGTTAGAGTATTGGTTTTCCACATGAGCCTTCGGAGGACTACAATAAAGTCCGGAGAAGGCGATTGTGGTAAACGGGACAACTTTTTAATTGCATCAAGTTGTGCTTTTAGCCCCTTGCCCCCCCACCGTACAAAAAATGTGCCAATCCGCTTCCTGATAGCTCGGTGTAGTTCAGGACAGCTCAGGAGAATCCTGAGTTGTCATTTTCCGAACTCTTGAAATAATTGGAATTACATGTATCCTGTAATCTAGAGTGCTCTGGAGGTACCAGGAGCTACTCGGTGTAACCACGCCCCTGTGCCCTCATAATCCGTAGGTCGCTGGTTCAAGTCCAGCAGGGCCCATTCCCAGTACAAGACACCGTTAAACCTCGAAGTCGGCCGCCTTGCTTCACGGCGGCCCTGCTGGACTTGAACCGAGGGGCACGATCCGCCCGCAGCCCGATCTAGTGAGGGCCGCGGGCGGACGCGCCGCAGGACGCGGCGCGAGTGCCCCGAGGCGGGCCGGAAGGAGCGATCAGGAGGATCGCGACTGTAGGCCAAGTCCAGCAGGGCCCAAATTGTTTTATAAAAAGGACTTATAAAGATATCGGAGAGGGGGCATGAGCTCCATACCAAGGAATTCTCCCTTCAATGTCGCGGTATCGGGAATCGATACATTGCCTCATCTGCCTGTGATCGTGAACCTGGCAACGAAGTACTGCTGGTGGAAGACGCCAGAGGAGTCTCTGGCCTATCCACAGCGTGTTATAGCCGCCATAATGGATAAAGGGACCTTCTCCGACATCCAGCTTCTACTCTCGCTGATAGGCGAAGAAGGGCTTCGAGATGCCCTTTCACAGGCGGAGCCTGGTCAATTCCGGCCAAGATCTTGGGCGTATTGGCAGTATCGGCTGAACGGGCTCTATGAGCATTCCTTGCCCGCGCTTCCAAGTAGGGTCATTCCCTGAGATCGGTGGTCCCGCATCTTGAGACATTACCAGAAGCACAAAAACTGCTGTACCCCACGCTCGCTTGGACAAAGGCCATGGGATTCGTGCTGTACAATGGAACCACCGTCGCGTTGTATTGTGGTCACCGGGAGTCCAAGGACTTTGATTTCTTCACCGAGAGTTCCTTGGATAAAGAAGTCATACGTAAATGGATTGTAGTCAAGTAGGAGATCTGAAGCATACTTCAAGGTGAGCCGAACACCTTTTCCTTCCTGGTGAATGAAGACCGCGTTAAGCTTTCTTTTTTCGGGACCATTAACTTTAGCCGTGTAGGGGAACCTTCCATTACGACGGATAAAGCCCTGGTTGTTGCGTCGCCGATTGATCTCATGGCCACATAGCTTGCAGTCCTATTTGACGGAATCGAGGCTAAGGATTATTTAGATATTTCCGCTTTATGCATGTCCGGTGTATCCCTCGAACTAGGTCTCGCGGCGGCAAAGTAACTGTATCCGGAATTCCCAGAAATGGAATGCCTGCGCGCGCTTACGTATTTCAGGGGTGGTGATTTAGACTCATTGAGCGAAGTGACTCGAGCCCATCTACGAGAGATGAGTGTAAGCGTGCGAGAGTTGCCACAATTAGAATTGAAGAGCCTTCGTCTGGGTTCAATCGAAAGCAATCAAGAATCCGGCTCACCGGATGGGATGTCATTTTGAACTCAATCATATAAAACTATAATTGCACTATCTGTCGCCGAAGGTACAGGTTATAGCTGCTGGTCAGTTCGCCCTCATGGCAAGCTGTGCGGGAAAAGGCTGGAACGCTTTTTCGTCCACCCCAGACGGAGCATCGATGTCACGTCTCCCGTTATTCCGTTAACCGTACCGGTTCCGGTGTAATTCCAGAAAGCCCAGTTATGCCAGGCGGACGGGAAGGTCGGGACAATGGCCGTCGTATAATGGCGTATCATCAGCGGGTGCTCGGTGAAGGCGTCCGAGTTTCCCATGCTTCCCGACCAGAATAGGGTTCCCGTAGCGATGATCGGCTTGACGCCGATCTCCGCTTCGATCAAGCCCACGCAGAGCTGAAGCCAGTTAAGGCGATATGCCTCTGATGTCGCGCCTTCCGCCTCGCACAGGATGAGAGGAGGAAGGTCGAAGCTTTTGTAATCTCCGGTAAAATCGGCGAGGAATAGATTGGTAGATTCTTCGACGTCTTTATTGAAGTCAACATATATGTAGGCGCTTCGCAGGATACCCGCAGCCCGAGCACCCGCCCAGTTGGCGGAGAACTTGGCGTCAGGGAATTCGCCTTGACGGGCCCGGATGAATGCATAATCGACCATATCGTTCCTGGCTGCGCTCCAATCAATGTCGCCCATAAAGGAATCTACTAAGACACCAATGCAACACTCGTCGATCAGAGGTGGGTCGACGATTACAAGGTAGTCGGCCATCGTGCCGTCCTCGGCTATAACCAAGTACCTCAGGGGATAGGAGAAATCGTTCGGGGTTGAACCACTTAGTTGAAGGACGCCGTCGACAGAAACGCCCACACCCGTCGTCTCGAAGATGGCGACAAGTCCAGTCATGTTTATTCGCGAGTCCAAATTGACGTGGATGACACGCTGCTCCTGATCTATAATGGCCGCCTCCCCTCCAACGAAGGAAAAAGCCGTTATAGACTTTGACGAAGCTTTAACAGGATCCTGAAGCGTCGTGCCGCAGGCCTCTAACACCAGCGTAACCACTACGATTAATCCGATTGCCAGCCAAGACTTTCTCATAATATTCTCCATGCTATCTTTAGATGATGAATCAGTATAGACCTCCCAGGAAAGAACGCAAGTGTGAAATCTGCAAGCTTCACACTTGCCTGACCGAAATACGCCCCTTCATGTGTGATGGAATGCGTCAACTGTGAAGGAATTGAATGAGGTAGCTACTCGGTGATTTCAATAGCCCGAGCCCGACGAGCACGGATAGGCGATATATCTAATTCCAGGCACACAGGGATCATTCAATGAGAAATTGATTTGTCTATGAGACTTTGAACTATGACTTCGAATTGAGGTTGACCCCACTGTACAAAAAATTTGCCAAACCACTTTCAGATAGCTCGGTGTAGTTCAAGACAGCTCAGGGTTGCCCCGAGCTGTCATTTCCCGAACTCAGAAATCGTGATCTGACTCAGTTGATACCTGAAAGCTGCTCCGCCGTGCTTCGGTCGAAACCGAGATTCATAAAACTTTGGATTGCCTCTTCCTGGTCTTCCCTGAAGAAGAACTCCGTTCCCGTGTAGGCTCTTACCTTGAGACGAACTAGGTCTGCACCCTCGCCCGATGTGATTCCGGCTAAACCCTGGGAGATCATGAGACGTTCAAGGAGTGCCCGTCCCCGTTTCCCGCTGGACAAGGCGGCTTCCCGGAGGGCCGTTTTGGCTCCGCCCGAACCTTCCAACGCAAAGCCGACGGCCTCCGCAAGAAAGCCCGTATGTTCCTCGGCGTACCTGCCCAGAGCGAACAGTCCTTCCTTTTCTACCGTCCCGGCCATTTCCGCCATCCTGTCCGCAAGACCAGCCAAGACGGCGCGTTCCTCCCTGGAACAGGAAGCCGCTCGTATCTCGGACACGTCAAAAAGCATCAGCGGCCTCCAGTCGCAGGAGAAACCCTTCTTCCCGTATCCTGACACACGTGAGAGCTTGACGTAGGGACATGCGGGACTGTCCCACCGAGATTTCCGTGCGTTCGTGGATGGTTCCAGTTACGGTGATACCGGCTCCGGCGGAAACTGATGTGCACGTACATAGCGGTCCTCCGATCATCCCTGCGTGAACCGAGCCACCCGCCCGGACCGAACCTCCTAGGATTACGCCGGGTCCGCCTTCGCAAATCAAGTCGCCGGTACATGTCAACTCGATCGGCTCGACTGTCGCACCAAGGTGGACATCTCCACCGGATTCTAAGCGGGCCCGTTCGAGTGATATCGCATGGAAATCTCCCCCGCACCGGATAACAGCCCTGCCCTTGCCAAATACACAGCCTTCCACCTTGATGCTGCCTTCGGCCTCGATATGTGCGGCGTTAACCTGCCCGACGACCCGGATCGAGCCTGAGCTGTCCACGGACAGTTCATCGCTCACATTGCCCTTGATGAGGAGATCCTGTCGGCTTGAGACCCGTGTGTCGATCCAATTGAGGCGGGATTCAATCCCGTCCGGCGATACCTCGAATACGGGCGGACGACGGTCTCGACCCGGAAGCCTGGATCTTCCAAGGATTGCCGCTTCGCGTTCTTCACGCAGGGCGTCGGGGCCTTCGCCGTCCAGGACGAGCAGCAAGGCAGCAAGGCTAAAACGGTTAATATTATCGTGCGCGAAGGATCCTCCGCTCGAGGCCATGAGTATTTCGATAACTTCAACGATATCGGCCCGTGCGGCCCCTTTCCGGGCCATATCGAGGCCCAAGTTGAATATAGGAGGATACGCATGATTCGGGAGCATACTAAGGCCGGTAGTACCGCCGAGCCTGATCTGGGCCGCGATACGTGTGGCGGATTCAAAGAGGGTTTCGGCCTGGTTGTGCCAGTCAGAATCCATGAACTACCTCGGTTTCATGCATAAAAGGATACACCGGCGGGGGCGGGAGTACAAATACCCTTTCTAATAAATTTCAAGAAATTGTGGATTTGGATGGAAGGTGTATAATCAATGCGAGGTTTGATCTCTAGAAGTATATACCGTACTTTTATTAAAGAAGGAGTATATATGTTAATCAAAACGATACTTATCCTGGTCATGGTTTTCTTATTCGATATTGAAGCTTTTCCAGAGGAACAAAGTTATCCGATCACTGTACCTCCGGATAGCTCAGTCGTCGATGTATATGGCGCGAAGAAGAACTATGTTGCTGTTATAAAAAGCACGGCTGGCTATTCGATTTTTAGCAATTTCTTTCCTCGGCAGGGGCCTTATAAATGGATAGGCTCTGATAATTTGCGCCTTTCGCCCGACGGGGAAAAACTTGCTTTTTCTTATGATGACTTTAGTGGGGCCAGCTTTATAAATGTTTCAGGCAAGGTCTACGGTCCTCTGACCGGATATATATGGAATGGTACTTTTTCCCCATCTGGTGACGAGTTTGCCTTTGTTCGTACTACTGATTCAAAGAATTATCTTCATGTAGGTTCATCTGTTTTCGGTCCATACCTTGAAATAGGGTATGTAAGCTATCTCCAAGGAGTTGGTTTTATCGTACAAGCCAAGAATGAAAAAGGCTGGTATAGCTTCGAGGGCTCTCGTATGTGGGGCCCTTTTAGTGAGATGGGGGAATATTGGGTTCTTTCGGATGGGAAGACCCTTGTATATAGCGCAAAAAGGATAGACGACACCAAGTCGCCGACTCCTGTTTGGAACTTGTACACATCTAGTGGACGATCTATCGCAGGGCCGTATCTGGAAATCGAACAACTTACCATAAGTCCGGATGGGAAGAACTATGCGTTCATGTTCAAGTCGGACGATGGATGGAGAATACGTAGCCAATCCGTAACCGTCGGGCCGTTTCATAATATTTTTGGACGATTCGCTATAGCAAACAATGGCACTCTCGCTTATATCGTAGAGGGAAAAAATGGGAGGCGGACTCTTTATAGAAATGATACGGCAACCGGTATTTGGGGTGACTTATTTGATCCCTCAATTTCTTCCAATGGAAACCTTATAGCCGTGTATGTATTCCGCGATGGACGTAAATGCGATTTGATCACGCAATTCGGCAAAGAAGAAGGATGCTTGTGGCCATACGAGAATGTTCTAGATGCACATATCTCTGTTGATGGTACCCACCTTCTAATGGCCGTGAAGAATAAAGATAAAATACAAATAATAGTAAATAACTCCCTTCTCATGGATGTAAGCGACAGCTTAAAAGGGACAGGATTTCGACCTGAAGATATTGATTTATATCCAAGCCCCAGGTGGGGTCGATTGGCTTTTATAGTAAAGGATCCGAGTTTTGTTAGGAGTAATGGTGATGATGGTTATTGCTTACTATTTGATGGAGCCATGTGGGTTGGACAATTTGAGAGAATAATGAACCTAAATTTCGCTCCGGATAGTTCCAGTTTGAGTTATTCGGTCTCGGAGCGAGGTGTTATGGGTGCCCGGGAAAACCATTTAAGTAGAATCGATTCGACTCATAAACGCTGGTATACAGGACGTTCGTATTCAAGTGGTAGCGCCTATTTTGATGGGACTGGTTCGATCATCGTCCGATATGTCGATTCCATCGCTCCTAGTATTGGGGTGGCGACCGAGACATCGGGCAGCCTGTCTCTGAAGCTAGCCAGCCCTGGTACCCTGATCGTGGGTAACGTCACTATGACTGTATCTGCGGGGACTGTGCCGGTGAACGACTTGCCCGCCGGCCCCCACTGTGTAACAGTTCGATACGAGGACGGAAAGGTAGAAAGCTACGTTGGGATGGTATCTGCGGGTGAAGCGACCGCTCTGTCCTTCACCTATATACCGATGCCAAAAGCCACACGATCCCTAGATAAAAGCAAAAGCCTCCGGGGTGAGATCTTTGTTCAGGGTGGGACTTTCCGGATGGGCAGCGAGTCCGGTCGCCCAAACGAGAAGCCTGTGCACTCTGTGACTGTCTCAAGCTTCTGGATGATGAAGACTGAGGTGACGCAGAAGGATTTTATTGCTTTGATGAGAATGAACCCTAGTTCTTTCGAGGGCGATGACCTTCCAGTGGAGAAAATAAGCTGGTACGACGCGATAGACTATGCGAATAGGTTAAGTCAGAAAGATGGATTAACACCAGCGTACACCATAAGCGAGGATAAGGTTTCTTGGAACAAGGGTGCGGACGGCTGGCGGTTGCCCACAGAAGCGGAGTGGGAGTTTGCAGCCAGGGGAGGGGTATCGAGTCGAGGTTACACTTACGCCGGCGGGAATGAAGTAGACGCTGTGGCCAGGTACAATAAGAAGGGTGGACATGGTACCAAGCCCGTGGGTACGTATGGTCCCAACGAACTAGGATTGTACGACATGAGTGGGAACGTATCGGAGTGGTGTTGGGACTGGGGCTGGAGCTACAGTGATGCCGCTCAAATCGACCCCGTTGGCGCTGCCTCTGGGGATGTGCGTGTGACGCGTGGAGGTGGCTGGAAACAAGATGCGATTGGTGTACGTGTAGCCTTTCGAGGACAGAGAGCTCCCTTTGGGAGCGGCGAGGACCTGGGCTTCCGTCTCGTTCGTCCTCAGATTCGCTGACCCGGGCTTGTCATCCATGACGCACTCGTCCGCAAGGACGGACGGGTCAAGCTCTGGCGCGGCAATTATACCGCGCTTGCCTACGCTCTCCACCGGAGGCGCGAAGCCGGAGGCGTGGCGGAAGAAAAGCGGGAAGGGGGGAGCGGGGGAATATATCCCCCCGCGGCCCGCGAGAGGAGGCTTGGATGAGTCGAACTTTGATTCTCCATCGTAAGATCATCTCCTTCCTCCTCCTCCTCCTCTCCGCCCACCTCCCCTCCGTTGCCCAGGATGCGGCACGATCTGGTGAATTCCTCTTCCACCGCACCCTGAGCGGTTTTGAGACCTGGTTCGCCGAGTCTCCACGGGGAGACTTGGCCGTCGCGGGGCTGGCCGAACAGGGACCGGTAGTACTCCTCGAGCGGTCCACGGGCCTGGTGCTCCGGGAGCTCTCCCCGAACGCCCAGGCTTTCGGCGCGGCCTTCAGCGCCGACCAGGACCTGGTGTTCGTCACGGAGCGGTATATCCTGAAGGTGTACGAAGTCCGGACAGGGCGAGTCCGCTCCGTGCACAGGGTCGAGATGGAGGGCCCCTATCTCGTTGTTGCTGGACGCGTTCTCTTTCTTCGAGGCCGGGTCGACGGTTCAGAAGGCCTGTTCCGCCTGGACCCGGGCGGCCCCGGCACCGGGGAGGACGGGACCCTTACGCGCGTCCCGGCCCTGCCGCCCGGCATCGTCCTGGGCGGGACCCGGGCAGCGGCCGCGGATAAAGACCCGCTTCCCTCGGATCTCCGAAAGACCTTTTCCCGGGTTTTTCCGCCCCGTGTCGTCGGACGGCTTTCCGCGGCGGTCCTGGCCGAGGGCGCCGTGGTCCTGCTCGATCTGAGAACCGGCCGTCCCGGTCGGATCCTCGACCTCGACGGTTCCGAGCCCAAGCTCTTCGAGACGGACTACTTCGGGCGGATCGGCGCCGCGTACGCTCCCAGGGGCTCCGATCACTACCTCCACCTGTGGCACCTGGACTCCGCGACCGCCCCCGCAGTTCAACGCCCTGATAATCGCTACCAGGTGCCTCTGCATCCCGTAAGGCTGGCCATTTCGAACTCCGGCACGGAGGCCTGGATCAGCGGGTTCCGGGGCGGCCGGGATATCGGCGGCGGGAGGATTATCGAGACTGTTAGCGCCGCGGGCTTCCTGGACCTGAAGACCGGCTCCTGGAAAGAATCCGCCAAGGATGAAGCTCCGTCCTGGGCTGTGGAGAAAACCAGCCTCGGAGTCGAAGAGCTTGTACAGCCCGGCCGCCTCCGGTATCGAATGCTCGATCACGGCGTTGTAGAGGCGCGGGATCCAAAAACCGGTGACCCCTTGGTCCACCTGAGCGTCGATGGCCGGGGCGAGTGGGCGGCCTTCGCCCCCGACGGCCGCTGGGACGCCAGCCCCGGCGCGCTGGGAAGCCTCCTCTACAGGTCCGACGGCCTGCGCACCTGGGCCCCTGATCCGGCGAGAGACGGGGGTTTCACGCCGGGGCTCGTACAGGCGCTGGCCGAAGCTGCGGAGAGTATCCATCTTTCCGTAAACGTTGACCGGGGTGAGGGCGGCGTGTACCGGATAGGCGAAGAAATTACTATCCTGGTCTCGGTGGACCGGCCGGTCTGGCTCCGGCTCTACTACATCCAGGAGGACGGTACGGCCAAATTGATCTGGCCGAGCGACCACGTCCGGAAACAATGGATACCTGCCGGTACTGATCAACGTTTTCCCCCTGTGGACGATTGGTATTCCTTTAAGCTGACACCTCCCCTCGGCAGGGAGTCCATCCTGG
The DNA here is from genome assembly GCA_022703505.1 of Spirochaetota bacterium. GTDB lineage: Bacteria > Spirochaetota > Spirochaetia > Treponematales > UBA12059 > JAAYUR01. Next base: position 77,949 of record JAKLDN010000007.1, read on the forward strand.
CCTTCGCCTCCACCCGGCCCTTCGAGCCCGGGCATCCCGGTCTTCCGGACACGGGGAAACAGGATCAGGGATCTTCAGTACCCCGCTATATTACGGAGCCGGAATCCTGGCCACCCGCCTCGGCGTCCGCCCGGACGACCTTCACGGTGACGGAATGACCTGCAACGAGTACGTTCTCGGAAGGAATAGGAGGAACGCATGGTCTTGAGCCCGGAAGAGATCCGAGCCGTCCCCTTCGCCTCCGCCCCCCTCCCGGTCCTCTTGAAGCCCCTGGGGGCGCTGAAGTCCGAGGCCGAACGAAGCGGACTCCTGGTTATCGAAGACCTCGCCCGTGTCATCGACCATCCCGTGCTCGGAAATCTTCTTTCCCTGGCCGTCGACGGTATGTCCCCGGGCGACCTGGCGGCCTTCGGACTCGGGGCGGCGGTCGGGAAGGATTCCGGGGAGGCGACCCGGATCCTCCTGTTCACCTTCTTCGCCGTGTTGCTCCAAACCGCCTCGCGGGACACGGAATCTGAACTCCGGAGCTTCCTGGAGCGGAAATCTCCCTGTCGTTCCATCGCGGACGCCCTGATCCGGGGAACCATGCCCCTCCACTACGAACGCCTCCTGGGCGGAAAACCGGGTTTACGGGAGATTGTTGAAGGAGCCGGAGCATCCGACGCCCACAGCCTCTACATCGGGGGGCTTCTGTCCCTGGGGCTCCCGGACCTGGGCGAAGCGGTGGATCTCCTGGACCGGTTTCGATCCGCCTACGGCCGGATCCATCCCTTCCAGTGGGCCTTCCAGGATTACCTTTCGACCCTCGAAGTGGAGAAGGGCGGGACGGAAGGACTGCTTGGAGTGCTCCGTTTCGGTTTTCTTGCCGGTCCCGCAATGTCGGAATCCTTCCACCTTCTATCCCGGGTCCGGGACACGGGACGGGCGGGTCCCTTCACGAACTTCCTACTCGGCATGCTCCACCTCTACCGGGAGGAGTCGGTGCCCTACGATGCGGAGAAAGCCTTCGCCTTGGTTTTAGATTCCGCAGACCAGGGCTCGGCCCTGGGAGCTGAATGGAAGGCTGGGTTCCTGGGATCCCGGCAAACCCCCGCCTTTCCCGGAAACGCCGTCCCGCGCTCCATTCGGGGCACCGAGGTCTTTTCCGCTGGGGAGATTGATCTGCTCCTCGCGGCCTTCGGAGATCCCGGGGCCGGGGAAAACCCGGCCGTCCCCGCATGGTACGATCCGGAAAGAGCGGCGGAAGATCTCCTGGGACCGTCTCCGGGCTGGAGCGGCCTGTGTCTCCGGGCCCGCGCCGTCCGGGCCGCCGCTGCCGGTACCACCGACGAAGCCTGGGGCTTCGTCCGGCGCTGTGCCGTCCTCGGGGAGTCCTGGGCGGTCGCCACCGTGGTCGGCGCATGGAGCGGTTCGACCCTGGGCCTCTTCGCGCCCAAGGAGGACGGTTTGTCCGGCGGGCTCGTGATTCCCTCCGGCCTATCCGCCTCGAGCCTGGTCAAAGCGATCCGCGGGGACCGCCGCTCCCGCCCTATCGTGGTCCTCGCGGCCCGGCATCCTCTCCATCGGACGGACGCGGCCGCCCTCGCCGAGCGTCTGGAGGGCGGCGGCGCGCCCCGGGATCCTGAACTCCAAACCCTGCTGCGTACGGAGTTGGACAAGGCAGAAGCGGCGGATCGGAATGCCCCGGGCGCAATGACCCAGGCGGAGATCGACGAACTGCTGGGGAACACTCCCCGAGTGGAATCACAGTAGCTCAGGCGAGATAGGGAGAGTCCAGGACGATTCCCCCCACTGTACAAAAAATGTGCCAAACCAATTCCAGATAGCTCGGTGTAGTTCAGGACAGCTCAGGAGAATCCTGAGCTGTCATTTTCTTAACTCTTGAAATAGTCAGAATTACATGTATCCTGTAGTCTAGAGTACTCTGGAGGTACCAAGAGCTACTCGGTGTAACCACGCCCCTTAGCCCTCATAATCCGTAGGTCGCTGGTTCAAGTCCAGCAGGGCCCAAATTCCCTGAATAAGTGACATAAGACTCAGTAACACCGCAGCCCCCGGCAACCGTGGGCCCTGTTGGACTTGAACCGAGGGGCACGATCCACCCACGGCCCGATCATGTGAGGGCCGCGGGCGGACGCGCCACAGGACGCGGCGCGAGTGCCCCGAGGCGGCCCGGAGCGAGCCGGAAGGATTCCGGGGAGCGGAGGGCAAGTCCAGGAGCCCCGCGTCGCGGGGCTCTCACATAACCTCCCTGCTGGACTTGATCGGCGCGAGTACGCGACAGTAGGAGCGGAAGGCGCACACGAAGTGCGCCGCCAGCGAGCGCCGCGGGCTACGCGACGCCTCCTTCCCGCATCCGGCCCAGGATCCACTGTCGGGCGGCCCGGATCTCCGCGGCCGGGTCCGGGGACTGATGGGTCCACATCTCGATCAGGTAGGAGCCACGATACCCTATCGACCGCAGGGCGCGGAAGGCCCCGGGGAAGTCCACGCACCCGGTCCCGAAGGGCACCTCCCGGAACCGACCCGGGAAGCCCGGCCGGGGTTTCAGGGTGTCCTTGAGGTGGACCGCGGCGATGCGTCCCTTGGCCTTCGCAAGCTCCCCGGGCACGTCCTCGGCCCAAGCCGAGAGGTTCCCGATGTCCGGGTAGACCTGGAACCAGGCGGAAGGCAGTTTCTCCGCGAACTCGAGCCACCGGGAGACGGTCCCCATGAAGGGGGTGTCCATGATCTCCATGGCGACGCAGACCTGGGCCCGTTCCGCCAGCTCCACCGCCTCGGCCAGGCCCTCCCGGTACCTCTCCCGGGACTCGGGGGTGGAAGGCTCGTAGTAGACGTCGTAGCCCGCCAGCTGGATGGTCCGGATACCGACGTCCGCCGCGAGGTCCAGGGCCCGGACCATGATGTCCCGGGAGCGCTCCCGCACCGCCGGATCCGCGCTTCCGAAGGGATACAGGCGGTGCCCGGACAGGCACATCGAGGGCACCCGGAGCCCGGAGTCCGCCACGGCCTCGCGGAAGGCGGCCCGCTCCCCGGCGCTCCACTCCAGGCGGGCCAGCCGGGCGTCCGTCTCGTCCACGGACATCTCGACGTAGTCGTAGCCCGCCTCCCGGGCCGCCCGGAGCATCCCCGGCCAGTCGAGTCCCGCGGGCAGGGCCTTCTCGTAGATCCCGATCCGGGGAGGCAGGGGCGGCCGATCGTCGGTTTTCATGGAAGGGTGGTCACGGCCAGGAAGACCGCATCCGATGGCCCCGAATTCCGGAGCCGATGAGGTTCCCCGGCGGGGATGTGCACGGCATCCCCGGGACCGATCGTGCCCGCGGCCTCGGCGCCCCGGAACACCTCGAGCTCGCCCCGGAGCATGAAGAACACATGGTCCGAAACCTCGTGGATCTCCTCCTCCATGCCCGCGCCCGGGGCGAAGGTCGTCACGTGGGCGTCCAGCTTGGGACATCCGTTCGACGGATTGAAGAGTTTCCGGGAACGTACGGAAGCGTCGTGGCCGGGCGGCGTGTAGGTTCCCCCCGCGTCGGATCGGACGATCGTCATGTCATCGCCTCCTGGAGTCGGGACTTCGAGACCCGCTCAAGTGAACAGAAGATAGGCCCCGCCGAGGGCCACGGTGGCCAAGCGGAAAAACCGGTACGGCTTCTCCGGGATACGCTGGACTAGCCGGGCGCTGCCGAACACGGAGGCGACCGCGAGGGGCGCCACGGCGAGGTCGACCAGAAGGGTCGGGACCGAGAGGGTATGCCAGGCGAAGATGTGGAACGGGAGCTTCATCATGTTGATGATGAAGAAGAACCAGACCATGGTCCCGATCAACTGATTCTTGAGCAGGCCGCTGGACAGGAGGAACAGGCTCATGATCGGACCGCCCGCGTTCCCGACCATGCTGGAGAATCCGCTCAACAGCCCCAACGGGGCGGCGTAATACCACCGCTCGGGCAGGACAAAGCCGCCGGCTTTCAGCTCTTGGGCCAGCATCATGGCCGCGCTCAGCAGGATGAGCACGGACACCACGGTCCGGAAGGTCTCCTCGGATAGGCGTCCCCCTACGAAGGCCCCGAGAAGGATGCCCGCCAGGGCGTACGGCAGGGTCCGGAGGAGGTGCCGGAAGCTTCCCAGGGACCTGTACTTGAACAAGGCGGCGAGGTCCGCGGTCAACATGATGCCCAGCATGATCGACGATGACAGGCGGGCGCCGAACACCCCCGCCATGAGGGGGATGGCGATCAGGGGCCCCCCATCCAGACCCGCGCGGGCCGAACCGACCAGTACCGCGGCCAAGGCGATCGTCAACCAGTGCAGGAAGGTCAGGTCCGTGAGCAGGTCCATCGGCAGCCACCTCTGTTCCTCAGTCTTACTCGGTGCGGAAGGGATTCCAGCGCCAGGAATCGCGGGATTAAAATAAATTTCAGGCGGCCTGGATCCGAGCCAGCCTCTTCTGCATCGTGATATCGATCAGGACGGTCAGGATGATCAGCACGCCGATCACGGCGTCCCGCCAGACGCTGTCCACCGCCAGCAGGTTCATCCCGTTCTGCACGACCGTGATGATGAGCGCTCCGATCACCGTTCCGAGCAAGGTTCCGCGGCCCCCCGTCGGGCTCGTACCGCCCATGAACACCGCGGCGATGACCGGCAGGACGTAGTTCTTTCCGATATCGGCCTGGACCGCGTTGATGCGTGCCACGAGCACGATCCCGGCCAGGGCGGCCAGGGCTCCGCTCAGGATGAAGGCTTGTATGATCTTCTTCTCCGTGTCCACGCCGGACATGCGGGCCGCGACGCGGTTCGCGCCCACGGCGTAGAGTTCACGGCCTACGACGGTCCTGCGGAGCATGAACATGCCTCCCGTCACTACCAGGAGCATCACGACGATGGGCATGGGGATCGTCCCGAAGAGGTATCCGTTTCCGATGAACCGGAAGGAGGTGTCGAAATCGTAGATCACGTAGCCCTTCAGGATGACGTACGCGAATCCGAACACGGCCCATTGGAGCCCGTACGTGGATATGAACGAGGGGATTCCGATGCGGGCTATCATGTAGCCGTTCAGGAAGCCCAGGAACATTCCCAACGCGAGGGCGGCCAGGATGGCTATCGGGAAGAATATGCCAAGCTGCTTGACCATCAAGGTCGCGATCACCGCACAAATGGTCAGGACCGAACCCGCCGAGAGATCCGGGCCGTTGGTGATGATGGCGATGGTCTGTCCGACGCCCAGGATGATGATCACGCTGGCGTTGGTCACGATGTTGCTGATGTTCCTTCCGCTCAGGAAGACGTCGGAGGCCAAGGCTCCGACCACGATGAGGATCGCCAGCGCCCCGAAGCGTCCCAGGCCCGCAAGCAGGGCCGCGTCCGCCCGGATGCGGACCCCGGAAGAAGTCTTCGTCATTTCCGTTCCTTTCCCGAGGTGGAGATCCAGACCTGGAACACGATCGAAAGGATGATGATGGTTCCGATGATGGCGGGCTGCCAGACGGAAGGGACCCGTACCACGTTCAATCCGCTCCGGATGATGGTAATCAGCATGACGCCCACGATCGTCCCTCGGACGTCGCCGCGTCCGATCCGGAGGCTCGTGCCTCCTAGGATCGCGGCGGCGATCGCCTCGAACTCCCACTGGACACCCACGATGGGGTCGGCCACTTCGAGACGGGCGACCAGTACCACCGCGCCGAGCCCGGTGAGAAAACCCGCGAACGCGTAGATCGCCCATTTCCAGAATCGGGTCTCTACGCCGGACAAACGGGAACCCTCCTCGTTACCCCCGATCGCGAAGGTGTAACGCCCCAGCAGGGTGTGGTTCTGCACGAAAACCGCCAGCAGAAAGATGAGGCCGCAGCTGATCGCGGCCATGGGAACGGTCCGGTTGACCAGGTCCCCCAGGAAGACGAACCGCTCGTTCGAGACCGGGATGCCCTCCTTGTTCGTCATGGCCAGCGAAATGCCGTACAGGAGTCCCTGCATGCCCAGGGTGGCGATGAAGGGTTCCATGCCCGCGAAGGAGATGAGCAGGCCGTTGACCGCCCCGCAGGCGGTCCCGACGAGGGCGCCGACCGCGATGACGGCCGGGATGGGAAAGCCCGCGTTCACGGCCAGGGCGGTGAAGACCCCCGCGACGGTCATGATCGCTCCCAGGGAGAGGTCGAGGCCCCCGCTGATGATCACGAAGGTCGCCGCCGCGGAGATGACCAGGAGCACGGCCCCCTGCTGAAGGAGGATGAGAAGATTCCGGGTGGTCAGGTAATTCCGGGAAAAGAAACTGAACACGATCACCAGAAGGAGTTCCACCCAGAGCACCGCTGGTACGTTCTTGAGGATGCGGGAGAATCCGCTCATGACGCGCGTCCCTCGTCGGCGCACACGCCGCCCATGGCGTAGGCGATGATCGTCTCCTGCGTCGCCTCGGTTCTGTCCAACTCGGCCACGATGCTTCCCTCCCGCATGACATAGACCCGGTCGCACAGCCCGATAATTTCCGGGAGTTCCGAAGAGATCATGAGTACGGCTTTCCCCTGGCGGGCCAGATCATCCATGAACGCGTAGATCTCCTGTTTGGCCCCCACGTCGATGCCGCGGGTCGGCTCGTCGAACATGAAGACCTCCGCCTCGGTGCACAGCCACTTGGCCAGAACCACCTTCTGCTGATTTCCCCCCGAGAGGTTCTTCGCGAATTGCCGTATGCCCGGCGTGGAGATTCGAAGTTCCTGTACGTATTTCGACACGGATTCCTGTTCCCTGCGGTTCCGGAGGAACCCCCGGGGAAAGAGCCGAGAAAGGCTCGCCATCACGACGTTCTCCGCGACCGAGAGGATCAGGGCAAGCCCCTGGCGTTTCCGGTCCTCCGGCAGCAGCGCGAGGCCCCTGCGGATCGCGCCCTTCGGATCTTCCTTGGCGAGGGATTTGCCGAGGAGTTCGATCTCTCCGGTTTCGTGGGGGTCCACATGGAAGATCGCCCGGGCTAGCTCCGTGCGGCCGGATCCGACAAGCCCCGCCAAGCCCACGATCTCCCCTCTGTGTACCGTCAAGTTCACGTTGCTCAGTCCGGTTCCCCGGGACGAGAGATCCTTCACCCGGAGGGCCGGTTCCCCCCGAGGGCGATAGGACCGGTTGAAAAGGTTGCTGATTTCCCGGCCGACCATCATCTCCACCATGCGTTCCTGGGTCAGGTCCGCCGCGTTCGCGGTTCCCACGTACCTGCCGTCCCGGAGCACGGTGATCCGGTCCCCGATGAGGGGGATCTCCTGAAGGCGGTGGGAGATGTACACGATTCCGATCCCCCGGGCGGTGAGCTCGCGGATCGTCCGGAAAAGCTGCTCGATCTCCCGGTCGCACAACGAGGCGGTCGGCTCGTCCATGATGAGGATCTTGAGGTCGTGGGTGAGCGCCTTGGCCACCTCGACCATCTGCTGCTGGGCCACGGGGATGTCGTGGGCCAGGGCCCGGGTGTCGACGCGCATGTCCAGGCTTTTCAATAGGGCTTCCGCGTCCCGGTGCATGCGGGCATGGTCGAGGGCCAGCCCTCCGAGGGTGCGGGGCATGTGGTCTATGAATATGTTATGCGCCACGTTCAGGTAGGGCACAAGGTTGAATTCCTGGTAAATGATGCCTACACCCAAGGACTGGGCGTGCCGCGGGTTGAAGTGATCCACAAGGCGGCCGTCGATGTACAGCTCGCCGGAGTCGGGGATGTAGGCCCCCGCCAGGACCTTCATCAAGGTCGACTTCCCCGCGCCGTTCTCCCCGAGAAGGACGTGGACTTCCCCGGGCCGGAGGTCGAAGCTGACGCCGTCGAGGGCTCGTACGCCCGGGAAGGTCTTGGTGATGTTTCTCATCTCGAGCAGGTACTCTGGAGTTCCCATGGTCGATCCCTATCACGCTGGGAGGATGCAGCCGGCAGGTCCGGCGGAGACCCGGACCGGGAGGCTCGGCGCTTTCCCGGTCCAGGGATGCTTGGTCAGGATAGTCCGGTTCGCTTGATCCGGTAAATGAAATGCCCGGCCCGATCGGGCCGGGCGGAAGCGTTTACCGGGCTTTCAGGGCCGCGGGGCGCTCATCCATGGCCGTCAGATTCTTCTTGGTCACCACCGTGATCGGGGTGGTGATCAGGCGGGGGACGCTCTCGCCGTTCAAGGCACGGATCGCGGCCACCACGCTCAGGTAGGCCTGATCGTACACACCCTGGGATACCGTGAATACTTCGTCTCCGTTGGCCACGGCGGTGTACTGGGGTTCCTGCACGTCGAACCCGCTGATCAGGACCTGGCCGTTCATGCCGGCGGCCTTGACCGCCTCGACGGCGCCTTCGGCCTGGTTTCCGCCGACCGCCACGATCGCCTTGAGGTCCTTGCCCCACTTGGTGATGTAGTCTTCCGTGACCTTCCGGCCCTCGTCGAACTGCCACTTGGTGACGGCGCGTTCCGCGACGATCCCCGGGTAGTTCTTGGCGAGGCTCTTCATGACGCCTTCCGTGCGGAGGTCCGAGGTGGACTGTCCGGGCACGCCCTCCATGACCAGGAGCTTGCCCTTACCGCCCATCATGTCCCCGATGGTCTTGGCGATGACGTTCCCGACCTCGAGGTTGTCCACGCCCACGTAGGTCAGGTAATCCACGTTGGAGGGGCCCATGGTATTGTCGTAGATGACGGGAATCCCGGCCTTGATCAGGCTCAGGACCGGTCCGCGGACGGCCTCGGTGTTGGCCGGGGCCAGGATGACCGCATCCACCCCGGTAGTGATGAGGTCCTCGAGGATCCGCTTCTGCTCCTCGACGTTGTCCGCCTTGGTCGGGGCGTACCCGATGATCTTGACGCCGAGCTTCTTGCCCGCCTTCTCGGCGGCGATCAGGTGGGATTCCCAGACCGGGATGGCGGCGCTCTTCACCACCACCGCGATGGTGTACTTGCCCTTCGGCTTGGCGTCGTAGCCGAATTCCTTGGCGGAGACGACCTTGTCGATTCCGACCATCGTGATCTTCTTGCTTCCCTGGGCGAACACGGATCCGGCCAGAGCCAGCAACGCTGCGAACAGCAACCATTTCCTTCCCATGACGGTTCTCCTTCGTCGCGCTTCGCGCGGTCTATTGTCTCAGGCGTGTCCGCCTGGGATCAACGGTTCCGGTCCGGAGGCGCCGTCGGACGCCCCCGGGGTACCTTCATCCCTAGGGAGTCGGGTCGTACAATCCCTGGATGCCGTCCCAGACGGGATCCAGGGCGTCGAGCGCCGCCCGGTACAGGCGGTACCTCCGGTCGTATTCCAGGGTCTTCGACGGGTCGGGTTCCACCGCCGGGCGGACCTGGATCATTCCCCGGGCGGCCGCGCCGAAATCCGCGTAGTCTCCGAGCGAAACCGCGGCGTTCATGGCGCAGCCGAGCGTTCCCGTCTCGCGGATGTCGACGGTCTCGATCGGGGACCCGAGAACATCCGCGAACATCCGGACCCAGCCGGCGGATTTGGTCACTCCACCGGCCAGGCGGATCCTGTCGAACGGCCGGCCCCGGGAGGCCAGGAGCCGGTCCACGTGATACCGATGGCTGAACGCGATCCCCTCGTACACCGCTTTGGCGAGGTGGGCTCGGGTGTGATAGTACGTCATGCCCAGGAAGCAGGCTTTCGCGTTCGGATGCGGAACACCGGCCATCAGGAACGGCAGGAAGAGCGGGTAGGCGTCGGATCGGGGGACGCTTTCCACCCAGGATTCCGCGGCCGCGTAGGCGTCTTTCGACGCGGCCGCGCCCGGGGTGAGGGTGGACAGGAACCACTCCAGGTTCACGGCGGATGTGGGACTGCTCTCCTCGATCAGGTAGCGGTCGGGAACGCAGAAGACGGAGTTCATCATGACGCTGCCGTCCCGGACCGGTTCGCTCCGGACATACTCGTTGATGCTCCAGGTGCCGGCGATCATGCAGAGGGTGTCGTCGTCCGCGGCGTCCACCGCCACGGCGCAGGCGTCGATGTCGAACATCCCGCCGAAGACCGGGGTCCCCTCCGCCAGGCCCGTCCGTCTCGCGGCGTCCGGCGTGATCCGGCCGCAGAGGTCGGTGGACGAACGCAGGGGGGGAAGGCGATCCCGGAAACCGGACAGCCCGAACAGCTCGAGGAGTTCCGGGTCGTAGTCCCGGGTCTCGAGGTTCACGAGGTTCGCCCCGGAATAGTCCGTGAGCTCGCCGAACGCCTCTCCGGTAAGACAGAACCGGACGTAGTCCTTGCACTCGAAGATCCACCGTATCTCCGGGAGTTTTTCCGGCTCATGATCCCGCATCCACGCGAGGAGGGATACCGGCTGACAGGCCAGGATGCGTTGGAAGGTTTTCCCGAACACCTTCGGAGCCGTTCCGTCCCGGTTCCAGCGTTCGGGGTATTCCCAGGCCCGGTTGTCCGAGGAGAGTATCCCGGGGCGTACCGGTCTTCCGTCCCGTCCCCAGAGGTAAAGGCCCTTGCCGTGACCGCAGCAGGCGATCCCCGCCACGTCCCGCCCGGGGATGCCGGAACGCTCGAGCAGGCAGCGGATGACCTCGAAGTTGGTCTCGCGCATGTCGTCCATGTCCCGTTCGGCGAATCCCGGGGCCCGGGAGAGGACCTCGGTCCTCCGCGATTCCACGGCCGCTTCCCGGCCGTCCTTCGTGTACAGCGCGGCCTTCGTGACCGTTCCGCCGTTGTCGATCCCCAGATAGTATCGCATTCCCGTACCTCGCCGCCCTCAACCCCGTCCCGAGGCGGGATACGCCAGGGTCGTCATCAGGGCGTTCTCGCTTTGGGTCGTGTCGACCCGGGTGTACTGGACAACCGCGGGGACGGAGCACGTCACCACGGCCGCGTACGGGACCCCCCGGGGCACCGGGCTTCCGTCCGGGCTTTTCAAGGCATCCATGCGGATGTGGCGGGTCCGGGCGGCCGGGCAGAGGGCCCGGAGGCCGCGAATGGGCGCGCGGTCCTCGAAGTAGAGGTCGAGGACCACCTCGCAGTCCGCGTCCGAGGGATTCAATACGCAGACCGCCTCGTGGCTCACGTACCGCCCCGGGGACGTATGCTCCGGCCAGTACATGTCCGGGATGATCCAGGTCCTCGATCCGATCGGTTCCACAGTAGCCTCCTAAGCCCGGCCTCGGGCGGACAAAACCTCGCGCTCATAGCGGCGGATCTCGTCCAGCCAGTCGGAGCCGACGGGAACCGAGCTCTCCAGGCAGTAGTGATCCCAGACGGGGCCGAAGGGCAGGGACTTGGCTTCCTCGATCAGGGCCAGCCGGGTCGTGTAATCCCCTGAGTCCTCGGCCTTCCGCATCGCGGCGACGGGGGTCAGGGCGGCGGCGAGCAGGGCCTTGCGGGCATTCCGGGTCCCGATCACCCAGCAGGCCAAGCGGTTGATGGAGGCGTCGAAATAGTCCAATCCGATGCGCACCTGCCTCTCGTACCCGTTCAGCACGATCTCGTTCATGATGTTCTGCAGTTCGTCGTCCCAGGAGACCACGTGGTCGCTGTCCCAGCGGACGCCCCGGCTGACGTGCAGGAGCAGCTCTCCCACGAAGGGCAGGAGGGCGCTGAGCTTCGCGCTGATCGTCTCGGTGGGGTGGAAGTGCCCCGCGTCCAGGGTGTACAGGATCTTCCGGGTGACGGCGTAGCCCAGGGAGAACTCATGGCTGGCCACGGTGTAGCTCTCGAGGCCCAGGCCGAAGAGCTTGCTCTCCAGGGCATCCCGGAGGTGGGCCGGATCGAACTTCCGCTCGAAGATTCGGTCCAGGGATTCCGCCATGCGCGTCCGGGGCGCGGCCGTGTCCGCGGGGGTGTCTTTGTAGCCGTCGGGCATCCAGAAGTTCACGATGCAGGGACTCTTCAGAGCCTTCCCGAACTCCGCGCCGATCTCTCGGCAGCGCTTCCCGTGTTCGATCCAGAAAGCCCGCGTTCCCGCGTCCCGGCTGGCCAGGGAGAAATCGCCGTCCATCCGGGGGTGGGAGAAGAAGGTCGGATTGAAGTCCAGCCCGATTCCCCGGGCGCCCGCCCAGTCGAGCCAGGAACGGAAATGTTCCACGGCATAGGCGTCCCGGTCGACCTTCCGTACCGCGGTCTCCGCGTGGCAGGAGTGGAGATTGACCCGCTTGGTCCCCGGGATCAGGGACATGGCCTTGTCCAGGTCGGCCCGGAGCTCGTCCGCGGTGCGGGCCCGGCCCGGGTAGTTCCCGGTGGCCGCGATCCCTCCGGTGAGCTCGCCGACCCCGTCGAAGCCGATGAGGTCGTCCCCCTGCCAGCTGTGCATCGAGATCGGGATCGAGTCCGCCTTCCGGACGGCGGCGTCCACGTCCACCCCGAGCTCGCCGTACGCTTCCTTCGCGAGCTCGTACCCTTCCCGTATCCTGGATTCCTTCATTTCGCTCTCCCGGCCCTTCCGATCCGCGCTGGGATCCTCATCCGAAGTACACGTACCGCTTCATCCGTCCCAATTCCGCCAGCAGGGCGCCCGGAACGGGTTTGTCCCAGCAGGACAGGCCCTCCTCGAGCTGCTCAGGCGTGTCGAAGGACGCGATGGGCACCGTGGGAAACCGCGTCTCGGCCATGAGGTACATCAGGGAGAGGTCCATGAAGGTGTACTCCCCCGCGTCCACCGCCGCGCGGGCCCGCTCGTAGATCCGGTCGTTGCTCTCGCTGCCGTACACCGAGGTCACACTCTCGGGCAGCTTTTCGCCCTGGTGCCTCCGGGTGAAGTAGGCCTTCGCTATGGACATGTACGCCATGACGTTGAGGCCGGTCTCGGCGTGGTACTCCGCCGTCTCCCGGTCCATGAGGACGAAGGTTTTATCCGGTAGATTGTGGAAATTGATATCCGCAAGGCTTAGCATTAGCTGGTTCACGACGAAGCCCGGGGAGCCCTTCCCCGCCGCGTAGGCCGCGGCTTCCCGGATGCGGCCGAGCTTCCAGTTGGAGCAGCCGTACCAGCGGATCTTCCCCCGTTCCCGGGCCCGGTCCAGGCAGTCCACGATGTCCGATACCGGCACCGCCGGATCGTCCCGGTGGAGGAAGTACAGGTCCACGTGATCCGTGCCGAGCAGACGGAGGCTTTCTTCCAGGTCCGCCTCGATGTCCCGGGGCCGGACGCGGGGAACGCTCATCCTACCCCATTCCGGGTGGGCACCCTTTGTGGCGAGAACCAGGGAATCGCGTTTCCCGGTCTCCCGGATCCATTCCCCGATCGCCGCCTCGCTGCGGCTCGTCGCTCCCGGCTCCCACATGCCGTAGACGTGGGCGGTATCCACGAAATTGCCGCCCCTCTCCACGAACCGGCTGAGCTGCCGCTTGGAGTCGGCCTTTGAAAGGAGGGCGGTGTCGTAGTTCACCGTCCCCAGGCAGATCGGACTGACCTCCAGGTCCGTGCGGTTCAGTTTCCGGTAATGCATTTCCCGCGCTCCTTTCTCGTCAGGAGGCCGTCCGGGCAGTCCGCCTAGCGGACTGCCTCGACCTCCCGCTTCTGGACATGTTTCCGGTAGAGCGGCAGATAGACCTCCTGGTCCCGCATCACGCAGCCCGTGACCGTGTGTCCCTTCTGGATGAGGTCGTAGCACTTGTCGCAGGTCATGCAGCACTTTTCACGCTCCATGACGTTCCGGATCAGGATGTCTCTTGCGAAGTCCGGATAGGCGAAGGCCTGGCGCCCGAACCCCGCGATGTCGAACCATCCGTCCCGCACCCCGCCGGCCCCTACGTTCCCTCCGAACTGCTCCAGCCAGGTCAGGCCCGTGCAGACGAAGATCCCCTCCGGGACCGCCTCCTTGATCTGCCGGGTCGCCTTCAGGAGCTCGTACGTCCCTTTGTAAGGTTGAATTTCAGCATCCTCCTCGAGTTCCGCCAGGTACCCTCGTCCGTAGGGCTGGTACCGGGGCATCATCGTGGAGAGGTTAATGAGCTTGACGTCCCGTTCGACGAGCATCTGACAGAGCCGGATGGGCTCGCTGACGTCGGGGGCCATGACCCCCTCCTCCTTGACCATGCCCCAGCCGTGGGGATAGGGAATGCAATCGTAGGCGTTGAGCCTGACACAGATGTCGATTGCATCTCCTACCCGGGCGCGGACGCCATCGATGATGTCGAAAAGCGCCCGGGTGCGGTTCTCGAAGCTTCCGCCGAACTTCCCCGGGCGGTTGAAGGCCGCGAGGAGTTCCCGGAGGATGTATTCATGGCAAACCTTGATGTCCACGGAATCGAACCCCGCCTCCACGGACAGCACGGCCGCCTCGATGAACTCCCGGATGATCTGTTCGATCTTCTCGTCCGAAGCGATAGTGATCTTCCCGGATTGGCCGTCTATGGAGTTGTGATGGTCGATATAGGGATTGGCGACTACCGCGAGGGGCGTCGATTTCCAGTTCGCGTCCACGCTGCGGCGTCCCGAGTGGGTCAACTGCAGGACGTTGTAGGGCTTCCTTCCGAAGGCCTCGTAGGCCGTTCGGTCGGTTTCCTCCACCAGGCGCCGTATCTCCTTGATCGTGCTCTTCTTGATGATCATCTGCAACGGGTTGCACCGCCCGTCGTCCGCGACGGTTATGGATTCGTACCAGATGAGCCCCGCCCCGCCCCGGGCGTACCGGTCGTACCGGCGGAAGATGAGATCCGACGGCGCGCCTTCCTTGGTGCCGTCGAATCCCTCGAGAGGCTGCAGGCAGATGCGGTTCGGGATGGTCTTGGCGCCCAGCCGGACGGGCTCTCCGAGGATGGACATGTCGCTGGAGACGGGGAAGGGCAGCCCCGCGGCGTGCATTTCCCGGGCGAACTGTTCCGCGTCCTTCATTTTGGAGAACGCGAACGGCTTCGAGACCTTGTGCATGAATTCCTCCTGGATCCCAGGCCATGATACCACGGGATACCCGGCTGTCAATTTATTTTTTATAAAAAATTAAATTTGTATTTCTATCTTATATTGACAGTTGTGTTAGATGGGATCGATGTTTCTTGGATTTCGATTGACAACCCGGCCCGGGAGGGCGTATAGATATCCTGGCGTTCTGAGTCCGCCGGACGGGTGGACGAAGTCGGAAACGGCGGGAAGGCATGAAAAACGAGACACTGAGCGAACGCATCTTCACCAAGCTCAAGGACGATATCCTGTCCGGGGTTTATGTACCCGGCGAGCGCCTGCTCTACGAAAAGATTGCCGAGCGCCTGGGCGTCAGCATGACGCCCCTCAAGGACGCTTTCCATAAACTCGAGCAGGAAGGCCTCGTAAACAACGTTCCCCGGCGGGGGTGTTTCGTCACGAGGTTGGACGACGAGGATATCGTGGAATACTGCCAGATCCGGTGGGCGCTGGAGTCCTTGGCCGTCGATCTGGTATGTGCGAAAAGCTCGGTTCCGGAAGGTGACCTGGACGGCCTGGAGAAGATCAACGATCAGATCGCCAAGGCGATCCGACGCAAGCGGCCCAGGGAATGCATCGTGCACGACGCCCAGTTCCACCTATCCTTGGTGAACATGAGCGGCAACCGTCGCCTCATCCAGATGCTCCACCAATTCCCGCTGTCCAACCTCCTAGTCTTCATGGGACGGGGCGAGAAGAGCATCGAGAACGGAGAGGCCATCCTGGACGACCATGCCCGCATCATAGAGGCGCTGAAGGTCCGGGATCGGCAACGGATCAAGGAGATCCTGGAGAAGAACATCTTCGTCCCGTACAACCAGATCATCGGGGAGAGACGGTAGACTGAGCGGATTGAAAACCAAATTTGCCTAAACACTCCTCCGCTGTTCAAGGAATACGGCAAACCGAGAACCCTAGAAGTCGGCCGCCTCTTTTACGGCGGCCCCGCCTGACTAACGGCCCTAACGAGCTCCCGCTTCCAGAAGGAGCCGAATTATCTCCTTGTTGCCGGAATTCCTCGCCAGATGAAGCGCGCTTACTCCGTCGTTGGTTCGGAAGTTCGGATCCGCACCGGCCTCGAGGAGTACCCGCAGCATTTCGGGGTTTGTACCGTTTCGCGCCACGAGCATCAAGGTCGTCCATCCCGCTTTCGAGCGGGCGTTTGGGTCCGCACCTGCGGCGAGCAGGGCTCGGACGATGTCAACCTGGCTGGTGAAGCCTCCTGCCAGGGAGAGTGCGGTGATGCCATTTTCGCCGCGGATGTTCGGATCAGCGCCTGCTTCGAGCAGCAAACGCACAATTTCAATACTGCCGCCGGAGCGGCAGGCGTACATCAGCGGCGTCGTGTTCGTGTCATCCGGGAGATTCGGATCCGCACCCTCCGCCAGGATCCGTCGCACGGCGGCGGCGTCGCCGGATCGGAGGAAGTCGACGAGCGAACCGGGACTACGCTTCGGCATCGCCTCCACCAGGGGTTTCAATTGATCACGGAGTGAACGGAACTCAGTGACCATGGGATCTTTGTAGCCCCAGAGATCCGAAAGCTTCACCATCAGGTTGAGCGTGTCATAGGCGCCGACAATGTCCCCGAGTTTGAGATACGCTTGAGCCGCGAAACCGGAAATTCGAAGCATCCGATCCGCTTCCTGTTTCCCGCCCCCTGAAAAGGCTTTAGTAAAAGCGTCATACGCGGCCGGGACATGATCGTAACCCCCAAGCAAGGTCGCGTTGGTGATGAATATTTCGTAGGTATACAAGACATCGCGCGTCGCACCGATCTTGTTGAACTCGGCGGCGGAAGCCCCGGCGTCAGCCCAGGCTCCATCAAAATCACGGGTGATCGTACGCTCGAGGGCGCGATCCCGGTACGCGAAGGCGAGCAATCCGGCGCGGGTTCGATCGTCAAGGGCGTCGTGGACGACAAGCCGCGCGGGGAGCCTCTCACGCCAACTCCTATCCTCCAGCATCGCGATCCTGAAGTCGAACACTCGGGCAGCAGCCTCGTTCCGTTTCAAATGGGACAGCGAGAATGCCCGTAACTGAAGCATTCCATTGAGTTGGCCGTTTGTCAGCGCGAGGTTGTTGGTGGCCGAATACCAGATCACATAGGCATACAGCTCCTCCGCCTTGGCCGGATCGCCCTGTCGACGATGCCAGAGCGCCTTGGCCGCGATCTCATCCAGGAATGGATCGGCAACCGGGCCGAAGTCGGAAAGGGGGTGGTAATCACTTACGTCCGTGCGCCCGCTCTCGATCAACCCTTTTTCCCGACCCGTCGGCGGCGGGAAAACGAGCGGATCCGACCTCACACCGGGATAGTCGGCCTCGATCGATTGCGCGATTATCATATAGGAAGCCAAGATTACAAGCAGAACGACAGAGACGATCCGCCTAGGTGCTTTCATCGTACCTCCTCCTGACTTCGTTCCGGTATATACCGGGTCCAGATCGACAGACCAGGGGACAGGAGTGAACCGGAATAGTAGCCGGTGCTCAAGTCTGAGTTGCTCTCTAAATTCGAAACTCCGCCTCACCCCTTCGGGGGCCCGAACCGGCCCTGGCCGCCGCCTTACCGCAGACAGCGCCTGGCGGCGATCCTGCCCGTCATGATGGCGGTGGGGCCGCCGGCCGGGCTGTAGACCCACTTGCCGGCTGCGCACACGCCGGGGAGCGGGGTCTTCACGGAATCGGCCATGCGGAACATGTTCGTCACAGCGGGTATCCCCTCCTCGAAGGACCAGCCCACGATGGACCCCTCCGAGCTTCCCACGCGCTCGCGGATCGACAGGGGCGAGGCGGAGAACCGGAACAGGATTTTTTCCTCGAGACCCGGGTATAGGCTAGACGACAGTGTCTTGAGGAACTCGTCCTCCATTCGGCTCTTGAATTCTTCGTACCAGCCCGACGAGCGGATCCTCTCGGTCAGCTCGTAGTCGAAGAGGGCGCTGACGATGATGCCCGTCCTGCCCGGGGGGGCCGCGTCCGGATCGCGCAGGACCGGGATCGAAATCTCGAAGGTGTTGAACGCGCAGAACCTGCGCAGCCAGGCGAACAGCTCGTCCTTCCGGACGCTGTCCCAGCGCCGGAGCAGGTCCCGGACCTCTGCGGTATGGATGGTCCCGAGGCCTCGTCGGTCGGGGGTGAAGAAGACGTGTCCGCTTGCGGCCTTGGCGAAGGTTTCGGGCGGAAGGTCGACGGCCGCGAACACGGAGAACACCGACTCCGCGCCCCGGTGCCCCAGCACCGCTTCCTTGCGACGTGCGTAGGAGGCCCGGTCCTTGGGCGCCAGTCCCTCCTCCCCGCTCAGGGCGTACAGAGTCTTCAGGTCCCCCGCCCAGATCAACCTCGAATAGCCGAAGGAGTTGCCGGCCGAGTCCGTCAGGATCCGGGTCTTCGCGTCGATGCGGGTGACCTCCGTCCCGCAGCGTATCTCGCCGCCCCGCGCCCGGATCGTGTCGACCAGGGTGTCGATGAGCGCCCCCACGCCGCCCTTGGGGTAGATGTAGTCGTTGTAGAGGGCGAAATAGCTCAGGGCGAAGAACACGGGGGTCTTCCGGAAGAAATGCTGCCCGATGATGTCCTTCAGCGACCGGTTGGAGGAGATCGCGTCCAGGTACTCCTCGAAGGGTGTGTCCATTTGGGATATGTGGTACATGGTCCGGAAGAACCGGATCGTCCACGCCAGGAGCTCGGGCAGGAGAACCAGAATGTTCTTTTTCTTCTGGGCGAACAGGGGATTGTCGACGCCGTAGAGGACCTTCATGTCCTCGATGATTTCGCGGACGGCCCGGATGATCCTGTCCACGTCGCCCTCGCTGCCCGGATACAGGTCCTTGAGCAAGCGGGCGTAGTCGTCGAGGCTTTTCTCCCCGGCGATGACGAGGGTTCTGTCCTCGATCCCGAGGGTGATGGGGTTGGGCAGGACCTCGAGGTCGATCCCGAATTCTTTCATGAGGGGCTTCACGAGGCCGGCGTTGACCAGGGCGCGCGCGCCGCCCTCGAAGCGGAACCCGTCCCGTACGAAGGAGTTCATGAGGCCGCCGCAGCGTTCGTTTTTCTCGAGAAGGAGGACGTCCTTCCCCTTGTGCGCAAGGCTCAGGGCCGCGGTAAGCCCCGCGATGCCCCCGCCGACCACGACGATGTCCTTCTTTATCATGGTTCCATCCCTGTGCCGCTCCTCGCCGGTGTTTGCGACCGTAATTGTAATCTAACGGGAACTATGTTCCAATGGTAGACCATGAAGACCAAGCATGTCCTGTGGATCTTCCTGGCCGCCATGGCCGGGCTGGTCGCCTTCGCGGTCTTGTTCCGGGCGGAGTTCACCGCCCTCCTGAACCGGCCCGACGCCTACCGCCACGCCCTGTTCGTCCACGTCGCGGCGGCCACGATGTTCTTCGCCAACGCCGTCGTGGGCATGCTCTGGGAGCGCCGGAGCCTGGCATCGGGCCGCAAGGACGTGATCCTCCATACCTACGAAACCGTGGCCTGGCTGGACGCGCGGCTCTCGTCGCCCCTCATCCTCCTTTCCCTCGTCGCGGGCCTGATGCTCAGCGTCCTGATGGGCGACCTGTGGGGGATCGGCTGGCTGGCGTCGGGCTTCGTCCTCTTCCTGCTCTCCGGCCTTGTTTGGGTGGCCAGCGACATCCCGACCCAGTACCGGCTGAAACGCCTCATGGCCGGACTCGACCCCGCCGATTCGGCGCTCCCGGAGGAACTCATCCGGTTGCTGAGGCTGCGTTGGTGGATCAGCCTGGCGGGGGTCCTGCCCCTCGTCGTCGTCTTCGCGCTGATGGTCTACAAGCCCGACATCCCCGCCCCGGCCGCGTGGTTCCGGTGATCGAACCCTCTGCCCGGGCATCCAAGCCCTGTGCCGAGCTTGCGGAGCCGCGGGGGTGGTCCTATACTTCTTTCCAGGAATGCGTATCGTCTATGACGTCCCGGGTCATGTCCCGGGGCTCCGCGCCGTTTCCGTCGTCCGGGGCGGCCGGTCGAGCGAGCCGGTTCTGGTGGTCCGCCTGGCCGAGGACGGTCCGTCCGGGAACGGGGAATCGGCCGGAAGGCCGGCCGAGGCTGGGTTCCCCGCCATAAATTCCGAGAGGGTACGCGCGCGGGACGCGGCGGTGCGGGCCCACGAGGCGGCTCATCTTTCCACCCTCGGACCCTACGCCGCGTCGGCGGTTCTCTACGACACGGTCGCGACTCCCGACGGGCCGGCCGCGGTGGGCGGCCGGATCGCGGTCGACCTCGCCGAGGTCCCCGGGGATCCCGAAGCCACCCTCCGAAAAGCCCGCGTGATCCTGGCCGCGGCGGGCGCTCCGGGAGATCCTTCCGCGGCGGATGCCCGCGTGGCCGCGGAGGCGTATCGCCTCATGGCCAAGGCCGTCGCCGAGCTCTCTGTGGACGAGCGGGCCTAGACCCGCTTCGGTTTCCCGCCCTTCGTTTCAGCTTCGAGCCGCTCCCCGTTTCCTCGTTATGAGCAGGGGCAGGACCGCGAGGACGGCGAAGGCCGCGCTGACGGGGAAGACCTTGTCCACGCCGAACCGTTCGGATACCAGGCCGAAGAGCAGGGGCGAGATCACACCCGCGACGCCGTTCAGGGTGGAACCGAGGGCGAAGGCCTCCTCGACCCCGCCGCCCTCCCCGGCCGCCTCCGCGAGCAGGGTGTTGATCACGGGGACCGTTCCCTTGGTCACCGCGCCCAGCAGGACCGAGAGCGGAACCAGGACCGCAAGGCTCTCCGAGCGGCCCAGTGCGACCAGGAGGGCCGCCATGACGAACTCCGAGACGAAGAAGACCCTACGGCCCCCGAACCGGTCCACGGTGCCCCCGAGGGCGACCTTGCCGAGCATGTTCCCCAGGAAGAAGGCCCCCGAGAGGGAGCCCAGGAGCCCGGGGGAGGCGCCGCGGAGGGTGAAGAGGAAGGGCAGGAACACGAAGAGCGAGGAGCCCGCGAGGGTGTCGATGAAGCCGCTCGCCAGGATGGGCGCGAGGCGGCGATCCACCGAGAGCCGGAACCTCCGGTTCTTCCCGGTTTCCGGCAATCCGTGTGTTCCGGCGTCGTTCGCGTCCCGGAACAGACCGCCCGCCAGGCAGGCTGCGAGCACGAGGATCGGCACCGCGGCGTAGATGGCGGCGACCCGGCGCCAGGACAGCCAGGCCATGAGCGCGGTGACCAGGGCGGCGACCCCGATCCTCCCGATGTCCCCGACGGCGGTGAAGCCGCCCATCCGCTTCCCGAGGGAAGCGGACGGACCCGCCGAGGCGGTCAGGGAAAATCCGATGGGGTGGAAGGCGCCGAAACCGAGGCTCGCGAGGCCGAAGGCCAGGGCGAGGGCGCCGTAGGACCGGGCCGCCGCGACGACCAGGAAGGAGGCCGCGTACAGGACCGCCGCGGCCGCGAGCACCCGAAAGCCTCCGAAACGCCGGGCGAGGCCGGCGGCCGGCAGGGCCAGGAAGATTCCGGCGACGCCGAGAAGGCTCGTCAGGATGCCGATACCCGCGTAGTCCAGCCCGAGCTCGCCCCGGAGGAAGGGCAGGAGCAGGGGAAGGCTCGCGAGCCATCCGTCGTTCATGATGTGGAGCAGTCCGAGCGCCCGGTACCGGCCGCTCGCCGATACCCCGGGTCCTCCGTGCCGAGTTGTGCCCATAGGGGCTCGAATACTACCCCGGGACGATGGGCGGTTCAAGCGGGAGGGGACTCTCGTCCGTATCCGTCTAGCAAGTCGATGTTGGACTCCGGGCTCGATTCCCCGTACAATGGCTGCATGCGCGACTCCTCCCGGACGGTCCTCCTACTGACCCTGGCGCACTTCAGCCACCACGTCCTGACCGCCCTGTTGACGCCCCTCCTGCCCTTCATCCGGGACGACCTGGGGCTGTCCTATGCCCAGGTCGGGGTCGTGCTCGCGGCCTTCAACCTCTCCTACGGGTTCGGGCAGATCCCCGCCGGACGCCTGGCGGACCGGATCGGGGCGCGGGTCGTGCTGACCGCGGGTATCGCGGGCATCGGGGGGGCGGGGCTCCTCCTGGGATTGTCCTCGGGGTACTCCCTGCTTCTGGCCTCCCTGGTCCTCATGGGAATACTGGGCGGGGGGTACCATCCCGCGGCGTCCCCCCTGATCACCTCGGCGGTGGACCCGAAACGGCGGGGGCGCGCCCTGGGCCTTCACGCCGTAGGCGGCAGCATCAGCTACCTGGCCGCGCCCCTCCTGGGTGTGGCCGCGGCTGCCGTCCTGGGATGGCGCGGGACCTTCCTGGCCTTCTCGGTACCCGTCGTCCTGCTGGGGATCCTGATCCACCGGGCGTGCCTGCGCGCCTCCCTCGGGGGACCGGCCGTCGCGGGTCCGGCGGACGGTGGCCGGAGGGATCGGCTAACCCCGGGGACGATCCTGGAGCTTTCCGCCTTCATCCTCATGGTGACGGGGATGGGGGCGGCCTTGGCCTCGGCCTCCTCCTTCCTGACCCTGTACATCGTGGACGTTCTGGGGGCTACCGAGCGTACGGCGGCCGCCCTCCTGGCTTTGTATTTTTCCGCCGGCGTCTGGGCGGCTCCCCTGGGCGGGCGCCTGGCGGACCGTTTCGGCCGGAAGCGGGTGGCCGCGGCCGCGGCCTTCGCCGCGGTCGCGGGGCTGCTGGCCCTCCCCCGGGTACCGTACGGATTCGGGTTTTTCGCCCTCCTGGCCGCCCTGGGCGCGGTTCCCTACGTGCGCATGCCCGCCGCGGAGGCCTACCTCGTGGGTCGGGTGCCGGAAAACCTCCGGTCCACCGTCCTGGGTCTCTATTTCTTCGCGGGCATGGAGGGCAGCGGTGTGCTCACCCCCCTCCTGGGCCGGTGGATCGACCTGCACGGTTTTTCCGCGGGATTCACGGCCCTGGGGTTCCTGCTGGCCTGCGTCGTGGCCGTCTGCTCCGCGGCGCTCGCGGCGGCAAGCCGGAACGAGGCGAGGGGGACTGCGGTCTGATGCCGAAGGTCCGTCCCTTCTCTCCGGGAATCGGGGCCGGCCGGCGCCTGGACGCGGGGTGATCCCGCGCTATACTCACCGTATCCGGGGCGTCCCCGGGCAGGAGGAGATCATGGCGAGACGCGCGGTTTGTTGGATCCTGGTCCTGGTCGCGGCGGCGGCGGGCGCCCAGACGATAACCTTCGGGCTCGGCGACGCCGGCCTGGAGGCGTCCCTGAACGAGATCGGCGCGTCCGCACGGGTCGACCTCCCGGGTTTCACCGCGGAGGTCAGCCTGCAGTGGGGGATTCCCAAGACCCAGGTGCAGGTCGTCCTTTCCCAGGGGTTCCAGCCCGCGGAGGTCTACCTCGTGGCGGCCCTTTCCAGCCTCTCGGGCAAGCCGGTCGCCACGGTGGTGGATGTCTACCGGAAAAACAAGGCGAAGGGTTGGGGCTTCGTCGCCAAGGAACTCGGGATCAAGCCGGGATCCAAGGAGTTCAAGGCCCTGAAGGATAAGAGCACGGCTTCCGCCTCGAAGGCCAAGAAGAAGTAAGGAGCCCAAACACGCCGGCTCCCCTCCGCCGGGCCGGAGGGGAGCAAGTTCGAAACCGTTCTCGATATTATATATTTTTTGCACGACACCCTTGACACGTCCGATTCCCTTCGATATCGTTTCCGGAAAATCGTGCGACGCGGAGCCCGGAAGGGTCCGCACCGGGATGGTCCCCGAGGATATGCGCCGGTTCCCATGGGGGGAACGAAGCGGTTCCTCGCAGGGCGGAAGGATGCCGCTCTTTTCGCGCGATTGTACAAGGAGTATCTAAATGATTTTCTGCGATTACTGCCCCTCCACTCCCGCCCTGGGCATGTAGCTCGGGAGGCCCCGCGATCCGGATGGATCGCGCACTCTGAACCGTAGACAGCCTTCCCGAGCGCCTCAGGAAACCGAGCGATCCGGACACCCTTCGCCCTTTGTCGGCGTCGGGGAAGCACCGGTCCCGAGGTTTTCAAGGCGATTCCTCATGCCCGGACGGATCCCGGCCGCGCGGCCGAGCGCCCGAAGGCCATCCATGCGTCGACGACGGATGGACGGCCCGCCGCTCCCGCGTCCGACGCGATTCGGGGTATTCCACGCGCGATCCTTGCGCGGGCTGCCCCGGATTCCTTTGTCCAACGAAATTGGAGCGTGAACCATGACCTTGATCCTGCGTATCTCGAATCTCCTTTCTTTCCTGCGCAAGGCGGAGGCCGCCCGAACGACCCGCGTTGAGCGAGCCGCGGGACGGGCCGCGAAGAACCGGATGTCCGGACTCCGCTCGGATGCGGAGGAATTCGGCTCCCGGGCCGCCGCCGACGCCTGGCAGTACGCCTGCAACCAGCGGGCGTTCCGATGATACTTAGCCTTCCGGGAGGGGGCGGTGCGGCCGGTGCGGCGCGCCGCCTTCTCGCCGGGTTTTTCTTGTCCCTTCTCGCCCTTCTGCCCGCCGCGTCCTCGGTCGCGGTCGGGTCCGTAGAGTCGTTCACGCGCCGTCTGGATGCCCGGATCTCCGGCTTAATGCGCCGGTACGAGGTGCCGGGCTTGGGCATCGCCCTGATCCGGGACGGCGGAATCGTCTGGCAAAAGTCCTACGGGATCGCCGACTCCGGCCGTCCCCTGAACGAGGATTCGGTCTTCCGGGCCGAATCCATCTCCAAGTCCGTCACCGCCTGGGGTGTCCTGACCCTGGTCGATCGCGGATTGATCGACCTGGACGCCCCGGTCAGCCGGTACCTGGGGGACTTCCGGCTTCCGGACTCCCCCTACGAGGAAGACACGATCACCGTCCGAGCCCTCCTATCCGGAAACGCAGGGATGGTCCTGGGTCCGGTGGGTCCCTCGGTGGAATACGCGCCGGGTGCCCCCAAGCCCACGCTCCGGGAAGCCCTGGCCGGCACGGTCCGGATGAACCGGGAACCCGGAACCGGCTTCGAGTACTCCAACGTCGGGTTCAACCTCCTGGAGCTCGTCGTGGAGAACGTGTCCGGCCGGCCCTTCGCGGAGTATATGGCCGAGGAGGTCCTCCAGCCCCTGGGCATGACGGATTCCTCCTACGAATGGAACGCGACAATCCGGGAGCGGAGCGCCTCGGGCCACGATCTCAAGGGCCGGAGGGTCGGAGCCTACGTGTATTCCGAGAAGGGGTCCGGCGGCCTGTTCACCACCGTCCGGGACATCGCGGCCTTTGTCCGTGCCGGGATGCGGGTGCCGGGCGGGGAGGGCGCCGGAGTCCTCACGGCCGGCTCCCTGGGGTCCCTCCACTCCGATTCCGCCGAGATCCGGGGCCTCTTCGGCATGGCCGCCGACGCCTACGGGTTCGGCCACTTCACGGAGCGACTCTCCGACGGCCGCCGGGCCGTGTGGCACGGCGGGCAGGGCCACGGCTGGATGACCCACTTCCACGCGGTGCCCGAATCCGGGGACGGGATCGTCATCTTGACCAACACCCAGAGAAGCTGGCCGGTCATTTCCGTCCTGCTGGCCGACTGGTCCCGGTGGTGCGGATTCAAGCCGGTCAAGTTCAGCCGGATACGGTTCGGCGTCGCGGGGATGTGGGTTCTGGTCGGCGTCCTGGCGCTGGCGACTCTGTACTCGGGCGGCCGCTTGGCTGCCGGGATCGCCCGGGGACGCCTGCGCTTCGCTCCCCTCGCGCCGGAGGGCCGTGCGGGTCGGATTCTCCGGGCCGCGGCCGGGACGGCCGGGATCGCCGCGATCGGGTGGGCGGCCTCGCGTCCCTACCTGATGGTGACCTCCCTCTTCCCCGGACCGGCCGAGAGCGCGGGTGGAGCCGTCCTGGCCCTTTCGTCGGTGCTCCTCTTTTCAGCCCTGTTTTCCGCACCTGCCGCGGTCCGCTCCGCTCGGTTTTGACAACCAAAATCCCGGGAACTATGGTTAGAAGCGCCGATCCCAAGATCGGGGGGAGGAAAAATGAAAACTCTGAAAGTATTACCAATCGTCCTTGCTTCGACGCTCTGGATCCTATCCTGCGGCTCGAAACCCGCGGACAGCTCCGGAACGGGGACCGCCGACCCGTCCGTTCCCGGCCAGGGCTTTCTTTCCGCGGGCCAGCCCGTGACGGGGGTCCAACCCCAGGGCATGCAGGCCGCGGACACTTCGTGGATCAAGGTGAAGCATCTCGACCTGGCCTACGCATCCAAGTCCCCCACCCAGAAGCTGGACCTGTACCTTCCGAACGAGGGGTCCGGGCCCTTCCCCCTGATCATCGAGTTCCATCCCGGGGGATTCATGGTGGGCGGGAAATCCATGGGCATCGGGCCCATGCTCGAGGGTCTCAAACGGGGTTACGCCGTCGCCTCCGTCGGTTACAGGCTGAGCGGGGAGGCCCCGTTTCCCGCGGCGGTGAACGACGCGAAGGCGGCCGTGAAATTCCTGCGGGCCTCGGCCGTGAAGTACAACCTCGATCCCCGCCGCTTCGCCGCCTGGGGAAGTTCCGCGGGAGGGAACCTGGCGGCCCTGGTCGCCGTGTCGGGGGATGACCCGTCCCTGGTGGACTCGTCCCTGGGGAACGCCGGAGTGTCCGACTCCGTCCGGGCCGCGGTGGACTGGTACGGCCCCCTCGATTTTTCCGCCATGGACGAGCAGTTCAAGGCCCTGGGTACGAGCGGAAGCATGGGTCCGACCTCGTCCCCGACGTCCCCGGAGTCGAAGTACCTGGGGAAGACTGTGGGCACCCCGGAAGCCCGGCCCCTGGCCGAGAAGGCGAACCCCGGAACCTACATCTCCGCCGATGACCCGCCGATGTTCATCCAGCACGGCACCGCGGACCGCAACGTCCCGATCACCCAGTCCCGGGACTTCGCCGCCCGCCTGTCGGCCGAGATCGGGGCGGATAAGGTGATCTTCCAGGCCTTGGAAGGGGCCGGACACGGAGGAACCGCGTTCGAGGCTCCGGAGAATGTCGCCCGTATCCTGGACTTCCTGGATCGCCATCTGAAATAAACCGGCCTTGCCGGAATCTTCCGCTCCGCACGGGTCCCCCCCGCGGTCCGGCGCGGAGACGTCTATCCCAGGCGCTCCAGGAAGTCCGTCACCGCCAGGAGGTCCGCGCAGCCCCCGGGGCTGAGGTGCCGGGCGATCAAGCCCTCGTCTAAATTCCGGACCGCGGCGCGGCCGGCCGAGGTCGATAGGCCACCCAGGCCGAGAGCCCGGGCGGCTTCGGCCCGAAGATACTCCAGGCCTTCCGGCCCGCCCCGGGCCAGGACGCAGGTGTCCTCGACCTCCGCGCAGAGCGCCAGGAGGACTTCGGCCAGGGCGTCGTTCCGGGAGAGCCCGGCGGCCAGGCCGGAGCGGAGACGCGGAAGCCCGATCCGAAGCGCCGAGGGGAATCCCCGGGCCGCCTCGCCCCGCACCCCCAGGACTCCCGAGCTCCGATACAGTCTCTCCCCCGCGGTCAGCTCCGCCTCGGGTTTGGCCGACGCCGCCGTAAAGTCCGCGGTCGCGGCGGCCCGGACCAGGGCGCCCGCCGTGTCGCAGCAGGACTCCGCGGTCGGAACGAAGCCCCGGGCCGCCAAGCACCCGGCCGCGGCGCACAGTGCCCCCAGGGAGAAGACGAGTCCCTTGTGGGTGTTCACCCCGCCCGTGGCCTCGAACATCGCGGCCTCGGCGCGGCGTCCGGCGGCTCGAAGACGGTCCAGGAGGTCTTGAGCCCCGGGGTCCTCCGTAGAGGCGAACCCGGCAAGCCCGGCGCCCAGGTCGGCCGCTTCCGCGAACCAGGGAGCCAGGGCCGCCGCCCCGGCCAGGAAGGTGAAGTAGTCCATGTCCGCGTGGGAACCCCGGGAGCGGGGCGTCACGAGGCCGGGTTTGGGATCCACGGCCGCCTCCTCCAGGAGTGCCTGCAGGGCCAGCCGGCCTATCCGGCCGGGCGTGCAGGCCGGCCGGGCCAGGACCGTCTCCGCGGCGGCGCGAAGCTCCGGCAGGCCGTGGGCGGCTCCGGCGGCGCAGACCGCGGCGGGGCCCCCGCAGACCAGGCAGGTCCGGGGCGGCAGGCCCAGGTCCTCCCGGCCGAGAGGTTGGCCCCGGGCATCCGTGGCGTCTATGTCCGCCAGGGTACCCCAGGGATGGTCCTCCTCCACGCCCAGGGCGAGCGTCTTGGCGGCCCGGGCGCCGGTCCCCAGGGCCAGCCAGCCCTCGGGGCCGTCCGCGGAGATCTTGAACTCGGAGGAAAGGACGGGTGACCCCGACGTACGGGCCTCGGCTTCCAGGGCCTCGAACAGCGCCCGGGCGGCCCCGTCGAAATCCCCGCCAAGGCGCAGGGCCGCGGGGAGCCGGAGGGTCAGGGTGAGGAGGCTCCCGCCCGCGGGCAGGGACCCGGCGAGGGAGAGCCGCCGGGCCCAGCGCTCCTCCCGGGCGTCCAGGGCCGGGGAGCTCACGTACCGGCGGTCGACCGCTCTATGGCGGTTTCCAGGCGGGCCCGGAGGGTGCATTCCAGGGCTCCCCGGTCCTGGACCCGCACCGCCGCCCCGGACAGGCCCGCGGCCGCCGCCACCTCCTCGGTGACCGAACGGATCCGGCGGCCGTACTGCTTGAGGACGATGCTCTCGATCGTGCACTCGACGCCCTCGCCCTCCCGGGGGCGGATGGTGACCAGGACGTCGCTGGACTCCAGGGAGCCCGCCATCGCTTCCTTCTTGGCCTTCATATTCTTCCTTTCCTCATATACGAACCTCGCGGGACCCGGGGAAAGCCCTGCGGCGTCCTCCCGGGAAAACCGGTCGGCGGCCGTCCGGCCGCCCCGTCCGATCAATGCCGGGTGTCGCTGGCCCGGATACGCTCCAGGACCGGTGCCGCCCCGGGGGAGCGGAGCCAGTCCCAGGTGGTCTCGGGCACCAGGGTTCGAATTTCCTCGAATCGTCCGGCCCGGATCAGGTCCCGGACCCGGGAGGCGCTGACGGCCGCCCCGTCCCGCTCCACCCGGGGCAGTTCCCGGATCTCCAGGGCGGGAGAGTCCGGCCGCGGGGCCGGAAGGATCTCCCTCATCAGCCTATTGTAGGTCGAGGTGGTCGGGCAATACGGTTCGGTGCCCACGAAGCGCTCGACGGCCCCGAGGACCGGGGCTACGTGGGTCCGGAAGACCTCCAGGTCCAGGGCCGCGTGGAGCTCCGCCGCCGCGTCGTCCGGGCTTCCCGGCCTTGGGCGGGTGAAGTAGGTCGGGAAGGTGGCGGAGGAGATCACGTAGGGTCCGCCGGGGTGCACGTCAAGGTTCCGGATGTGGGTCGTCCCCTTCCGCACCAGGTCCAGGCGGACCGGGAAGGGGAAGAGCGAGCGGTCCTCCTCCACAACCAGGACGTGGACCCAGGAGGATTCGGAGGCGGCCCATTCCAGGAGGGCCTGGTGCCCCCGGGTGAAGGGGTTGCAGTTCACCACCACGACCCCCGAGGGCCGGGGGCGGCCCTCGGCGCGGCGGGCCAGGTCCGCCTTCCAGTCCTCGATCCCCGGGCTGCCCCATTCCAGCAGGGCCGCCCCGAGGCCCGTGGCGGGTCGCTCCGCGACGGCTAGGCGCCGGAATCCCAGTCCCTCGAAGACCGCGGCCTCCGGGGGCTTGGTGAAGACCGCAACCCTGCCCAGGCCCCGGTCCGCGGCGGCCTTCAGGAGGGCCGTGACCAGGACCGCGGCCGAGCCTTCTCCCTCGGTCTCCCGGGCCGTCGCCAGGCCCTGGATCACGTTCCCCACCAGGGATCCCGCGGCGGCCAGGCGCTCCCCCTCGTACAGGCCCAGTACGAGGTCCGACCCTTCGGGTACGGAGAGTCCCCGGGAGGTCAGGAGGGTCCGGTACTCGTCCCGGTCCGGGTCGTCCCGGATCTCCCGGACGTCCCGGTCCCCGTACGCCGCGGACACGGCCTTAAGCCCCCGCCCCCGGGGAGCGGGCGGCGTTCAGGGCGCCCCCCGCCCGGAGGATCTCGACCTGCCGCCGGGACAGGCCGTGCAGGGCTTCCACGGTCTTGCCGGTCGTCTCGTTCCGGATCCGGATCCGTTCCCCGTCCAGGGCCTTCCGGGCGTCCTCGATGCGCAGGCGGTCCCCGGCGTGCAGGGCATCCCGGTCGGCCTTGTCCGCGAAGGTCAGGGGCAGGATACCGGCGTTCACCAGGTTCTGCCGGTGGATCCGGGCGTAGGACACGGCGACGACTGCCTTGACCCCCAGGAAGAGGGGCGAGAGGGCCGCGTGTTCCCGGCTGGAGCCCTGGCCGTAGTTCTCCCCGGCCACCACGAAACCGCCCCCCGCGGCCCAGGCCCGTGTCGGGAAGGAGGGGTCCACGGCGGAGAAACAGTACTCCGAGATCGCCGGGAGGTTGGACCGGAGGGACATGATCCTGCTGCCCGCGGGGAGGATATGGTCCGTGGTGATGTCGTCCCCCAAGGTCAGGAGGATCTCCCCGTCCAGGGTGTCCGCCAGGGGCCGGAACTCCGGAAGGGCCTTGATGTTGGGGCCCCGGCGGATCCTCACCCCGGAACCGTCCGCGGGGGGAAGGACCACCTGGGAGTCGTCGACGAGGAAGGCCTCCGGCTGGCGGGCCGCCGGGGCGGAGCCCAGGCTCCGGGGATCCGTGATCACCCCCCGGATCGCGGAGGCCGCGGCGGTCTCCACGCTGACCAGATGGACGAGGGCGTCCTTCGTACCGGACCGGCCCTCGAAATTGCGGTTCGAGGTACGCAGGGACACCCCCCCGGAGCTGGGGGCCTGGCCGATGCCGATGCAGGGCCCGCAGGCGCATTCCAGGATTCGGGCTCCCGCCCCGACCAGGTCCGCCAGGATCCCCTCCTTCGTGATCATGAGAAGGGTCTGCCGGGAGCCCGGGCCTATGACCAGGCTGGTCCGCTCGGCGACCTTCCGTCCCCGGAGGACCGCGGCGGCACGGACCAGGTCTAGGTAGGAGGAGTTGGTGCAGGACCCTATGAAGCACTGGTCCACGGGGGTGCCCTCCACCTCCCGGACGGGGACGACCTTGTCCGGCATGTGGGGCAGGGCGATCAGGGGCTCCAGGGCCGCCAGGTCGATCACGATCCTCTCGTCGTAGTCCGCCCCGGGATCCGCGGCCAGGGGAACCCAGTCCCCGCCCCGGCCCTGGGCCTCCAGGAAGGCCCGGGTAGCCTCGTCGGAGGGGAAGACCGAGGTGGTGGCCCCCAGCTCGGCGCCCATGTTGGTGATCGTGCCCCGCTCGGGCACCGTGAGGGAGGCGACTCCATCCCCGGAATACTCCAGGATCTTCCCGACCCCGCCTTTCACGGAAAGGCGCCGCAGGAGCTCCAGGATGATGTCCTTGGCTCCGACCCAGGGGGAAAGCCGGCCTCGGAGTTCCACGTTCAGAACCTTCGGGTCGGGGATCGAGAAGGGGACCCCCGCCATGGCCAGGGCCACGTCCAGGCCGCCCGCGCCCATGGCCAGCATCCCCAGGCCCCCCGCCGTGGGGGTGTGGCTGTCCGAGCCCAGGAGGGTCTTCCCGGGCACCCCGAAACGCTCCAGGTGGACCTGGTGGCAGATTCCGTTGCCCGGCCGGGAAAAACGGATTCCGTATTTCGCGGCCACGTCCTGCAGGTAGGCGTGGTCGTCGGCGTTCTCGAAACCCGTCTGGAGGATGTTGTGGTCCACGTAGCTCACGGACAGCTCCGTGCGGACCCGGTCCACCCCGACCGCCTCGAACTGGAGGTAGGCCATGGTGCCCGTGGTGTCCTGGGTCAGGGTCTGGTCGACCCGCAGGGAGAGCTCTCCCCCCTCCGCCTTGCCCGCCAGGTGGGAATCGATGAGTTTCCGGACCAGGTTCTTCGCCATAACTCCTCCTAATGGAAGAATCGCGGGATTTCCCGCGAATTCCGCTTTACAGATTCCGAATGCGGGTCTAGTATACACCTGGATTCTGGATCCAGGATGCAGAATCCACAAAATTTGTAAAGATTTTTGTCCAGGAGGGTCGTCGTGGGTTATCTGAGGGATGTTCCGGACCTCCGCACCCAGCCGGTACGGGACATCATCTTCGAGCGCCTCCGGAAGGCCATCGTCCAGGGCGAGCTGAAGCCGGACACCTACTTCACGGACGTGGAGATCGCGGAGGAGTTCGGCGTCAGCCGGACCCCCGTGCGGGAGGCGGTTCAGAAGCTGGAACTCGGGGGCTACATCGAGCGGGTGCCCATGCGGGGCAACCGGGTCCTCGGACTGTCGCCCCGGGAGCTGGCCCACTCCTTCGCGATCCGCAAGGCCCTGGAGACCTTGGCCCTCCGGTACACGGCCCTGCGCATCTCCCAGGAAGACCTGGCACGGATGGAGGACATCCTGGACCGGCTGGAAGCCTTCGCCGCCTCCGGACGGAGCGAAGCGGACCCGGAGCAGCTCTTCTCCCTGGTGAAGGAGTACAACGCGGTCCTGTTCCGGTCCTGCGGTTCCGAGCACCTCGAGGGCCTGGTCTACGCCCAGCGGGAGGTGTTCGACCGGTACGGGGTCATGCGGGTGGTCCTGCCCAACCGGGTGGACCGCAGCGTGTCCCGGCGAAGGCAGCTCTGGGAGGCTTTCCGGGCCCGGGATCCCGAGCGGGCCGCGGCGATCTGGGCGGAGCACCTGGACGAATCCTTCGCGATCTGGCGGGACAAGTCGGGCTACGCGGAAGAGCTCAAGGACTTTCCTTTCTTTTAGGCCGCATCCGCCCCAGTAGGCGGTCGAGCGATATTTCCGATCCTTAGGAGGAACGGTATCATGAAGAAGACACTCGCGATCGTGCTTATGCTCTCGATCCTGGCGGTGTCCTTCGTCGGCGCCCAGACCTGGAAGCCCACGAAGACCATCGAGCTGGTGGCACCCGCCAACCCGGGCGGCGGCTGGGACATGCTCTGCCGGGTCGTGCAGAAGACCCTGGTGGACGAGAAGCTCGTCGAGAAGAACGTGATCGTGGTCAACAAGCCGGGCGGCGGCGGGGCCGTGGGCTGGACCTACCTGAAGGGCAAGAAGGGGCAGGGGGAATTCCTGGCCGCCACCTCCACCCTGATCATGCTGAACAACCTCCTGGGCTCCAGCGAGCTGACCTTCAAGGACTTCACCCCCCTGGCCGCCCTGCAGACCGAGTGGATCTCCGTGGCCGTCCAGGCGGACGCCCCCTACAAGAACATCAAGGACCTGATGGAGGCCATCAAGGCCAACCCCGCGGCCATCCCCATCGGCGTCGGCCCCACCCTGGGCAACAACGACCACCTCCTGATCCTCCGCCTGGCCAAGGCCTACGGGATCGACCCCTCCAAGCTCAAGTTCATCGTCTACCCCGGCGCCGGCGGGGAGATCGTCCCGGCCCTCCTGGGCGGGCACATCAAGGCCACCACCATCGGCCTGGGCGAGGTCCTGGAGCAGCACAAGGCCGGCAAGCTCCGGGTCCTGGGCGTCAGCTCCGACGCTCCCCTGTCCTTCCTGCCCGGAGTCCAGACCTTCAAGGCCCAGGGTATCGACGTGGTCTTCCCCCACTGGCGCGGCATCATCGGCGCCCCGGAGATGACCCCCGCCATGGTCAAGTACTGGGACGACGTCTTTACCAAGATGGTCCAGACCAAGACCTGGAAGGAACAGATCGAGAAGCTCGGCTGGACCGGGTTCTACCAGAACTCCGCGGCCCACACGGCCTTCCTGACCGAGCAGACAGGGATCTTCAACGACCTGCTCACCACGGTCGGACTCAAGAAGTAATTCCGTAAAGTAGGCAAAGCGGGGGCGGGGGAAATCCCGTCCCCGCGAAGGCGCGTCCGGGACGCGCCGGGAGGTGCGCTCGTGACGAAAGACACCCTGACCGGAATCATCGCCGTGGCCGTGGGAGGTATCTACACGGCCACCGCCCTGGTCCTGCCCGAGATGCGGATGGGGGACAAGCTCGGGCCCAAGATCTTTCCCCTGGTGGTCGGCATCGGATCCGTCCTGGCGGGCTTGGCCCTGATCCTGGGGGACCGCAGGCCCGGTAAGCAGTCCAAGAAGGCGGACTTCGGTTTCGTGGAGCACAAGGACCTGTGGCTCAAGATCGTCCTGACCACGGTGGTCGGGATCGTCTACGGCCTGGTGATGGACAAGCTGGGCTTCCTGATCCCTACGACCCTCTTCATGCTCTTCATCTCCACCCTCATCAACAAAGGCCGGCTGGTCCAGAACGCGGTCCTCTCGGCCGTGTTCGCGGTCATCACCTACGGGGTCTTCGCGGTGGCCCTGAAACTAAGCCTGCCCCGGGGATTCCTGGAATCCCTGCTGCCCTTCTAGGAGGAGACCGAGATGCAAGAGATATTCGCCAACCTCGGTCTGGGATTCCAGACCGCGTTCACCTTCACGAACATCCTGTGGGTGTTCATCGGAGGGACCCTGGGAACGATCATCGGCATGCTCCCGGGACTCGGGCCGGCCACGGGGGTGGCCATCCTGATCCCCATCACCTTCGGCATGAACCCCGCCACGGCCCTCATCACGATGTGCGCGGTGTACTACGGGGCCATGTTCGGAGGCTCCCGGGCTTCCATCATGATCAACACCCCCGGGGACGCCTCGGCCATCGTGTCCTGCTTCGACGGCTACCCCATGACCAAGCAGGGACGCGCCGGCGCGGCCCTGGCCATCTCCGCCTTGGCCTCCTTCATCGGCGGCATGATCGGCATGTTCTTCCTGGTCTTCCTGACCCAGCCCATCGCGGCCGCGGCCCTGAAATTCGGACCCGCGGAGATGTTCTCCCTCATGATGTTCGCCCTGGTGGCCACGATCACCCTGGCGGAAGGCAACCTCCTCAAAGGTGCGGTGGCCATCGCCTTCGGCCTCATGCTCTCCACGGTGGGCATCGACGCCCTGACGGGGATCATCCGCTTCACCTACGGGGCGGAGGCCCTCCAGGACGGGATCGACTTCCTGGTCATCATCATCGGTGTCTACGCGGTCTGCGAAGTCTTCAAGAACTTCAAGGACATCAACGCGGTCTACAAGTTCGACTCCAAGCACATCGGCAAGGTCTGGATCACCAAGGAGGACTGGAAGCGCTCCCTGCCCCCGATGCTCCGCAGTTCCCCCCTGGGCTTCATCGTGGGAGTCCTCCCGGGCATGGGCGGCACCATCGCCACCTTCATGTCCTACGCCATGGAGAAGAACCTGAGCAAGAAGCCCGAGGAGTTCGGCAAGGGCGCCATCGAGGGCCTGGCGGCCCCGGAGGCGGCCAACAACGCCTGCTCCTGCGGCGCCATGGTTCCCCTCCTGACCTTGGGCATCCCCGGATCCGGGACCACCGCCGTCATGTTGGGCGCTCTGATGCTCCTGGGCGTACGGCCCGGTCCGACCCTCTTCACGGACCACCCCGAGATCGCCTGGGGCGTCATCGCCTCCATGCTGATCGGGAACATCATCCTGATCATCATCAACCTCCCCCTGGCCATTCCCCTGGTCCAGATCCTCAAGGTGCCCACCCGCATCATGCTGCCCATCATCATGGGGCTGGCCCTGATCGGGACTTACTTCCTGAACTACAGCTCCTTCGACTTCGTCGTGGTGATGGTCTCCGCGGTGATCGGGTACCTCTTCTCCAAGCTCGAGATACCCCTGCCTCCCCTGGTCCTAGCCCTGATCCTGGGGGGCACCACGGAGCAGGCCCTGCGGAACTCCCTGGTCCTGTCCGACGGCTCCCTGGGCATCTTCGTCCAGAAGCCGATCTCCGCGGTCTTCATTGTCCTGGCCGCCGCCTCGCTGGTATACTCGCTGGCCAAGAGGAAGAAGCACGCAGCATGAAACCCGACAGGACGGCGGGGCGCCCCCGGCGCTCCCTGCTGTACATCCCCGGGAACAACCCGGGGATGATCCAGAACTGTTCGATCTACGGGGCGGACGGGGTCCTCCTGGACCTGGAGGACTCCATCGCCCTGGCGGAGAAGGACGCGGCCCGCAAGCTGGTCCGCGGCGCCCTCCGGGCCCTCGACTTCGGGGGCGTGGAGAGGGTGGTGCGGATCAACGGGCGGGACACGCCCTACTTCGAGAAGGACCTCGCGGAAATCGTCCCGGCCCGTCCGGACGCCGTCCGCCTTCCCAAGGTGGACGGCCCCGAGGACGTGCTCGAGGCGGACCGGATCATCTCCCGCCTGGAGAAGGAGAACGGGATCGAGCCCGGGACGGTCCGGATCCAGGCCATGCTGGAGACCGCCCGGGCCATAGTGAACGCCGCGGCCATAGCCTCCTCCTCTCCCCGGCTCTCGGGGCTGACCCTGGGCGGCCAGGACCTGGCCGCGGACCTGGGGATCAAGGCCACCAAGGACGGCCGGGAACTTCTGTACGCCAAGAGCGCCGTGGTCATCGCCGCCAAGGCTTCGGGCCTGGAGGCCTTCGACACGGTCTACACGGACGTGAACGACCTGGAGGGCCTCCTGGAGGCCACCCGGACGGCGGTGTCCCTGGGCTTCTCGGGCAAGGCCGCCATCCATCCCTCCCAGGTCCCGGTGATCCACGTGGCCTTCGCTCCGACCGAGTCCGAGGTCCGCAAGGCCCGGGCCGTGGTCCGGGCGGCCCGGGAGGCGGAAGCCCGGGGCGCGGGGGTGGTGGCCCTGGACGGGCGCATGATCGACGCCCCCGTCGTGGCCCAGGCGGAGCGGACCCTGGAGCTCGCCCGCCTCGCCGGCATGGAGGACGCCCAAGCATGAAGCTCGACTGCGTGACCAATTCCATCGGACGGCGGGTGCCCCGGGAGATCCCGGGGCTCGGCGTCCTGGCCCCCTACGCGGGAGCCTACTCCCGGTTGGACGGTTCCTACGTCTACACCCCGAAGACCTTCCCGCGCCGGGTTCCCGCTCCCACCACCGACAAGGTCGCGCCCAGCCTGGCCGCCGCGATCGAGCGCTCGGGCCTGGAAAGCGGCATGACCGTCTCCTTCCACCACCACCTGCGCAACGGCGATACCGTGGTGGAGCAGGTCCTGGCCGCTGCGGAGGCCCTGGGGATCCGGAACCTGACACTGGCTCCCAGTTCCCTGGGGGACGAGGCGGACTGCGTGGCCGGCTTCATCCGGCGGGGCGTCGTGTCCCGCCTGCACACCTCCGGGGTTCGTGGAGAGGTCGGCAAAGCCATCTCCCGGGGCGAGATCGAGGCCCCGGTGGTCATCCGGAGCCACGGGGGACGTGCCCGGGCCGTGGAGGAGGGGAGCCTGCGGATCGACGTGGCCTTCCTGGCCGCCCCGGCCTGCGACCGGCTCGGCAACATGACCGGTTCCGCGGGCAAGACCGCCTGCGGGTCCCTGGGCTACGCGATCCACGACGCCCGGTACGCGGGTCGGGTGGTGGCGGTGACGGACAACCTCGTGCCCTATCCCCTGGCCCCCCGTATCTCCATACCCCAGTACCTGGTGGATCACGTCGCGGTGGTGGACTCCATCGGGGACCCCTCCAAGATCGCCACCGGGGCCACCCGTATATCCCGGGATCCCGTCCAGCTCCGGATCGCAGAGTTGGCCTTCGGACTCATCAAGTCCACGGGCTATCTGAAGGACGGCTGTTCCTTCCAGACCGGAGGCGGCGGCCCGAGCCTGGCCGCGGCCCGGTACGTCCGGGATTACATGAAGGAGAAGGGGATCCGGGGCAGCTACTGCATCGGAGGGATCACGGGCTTCATGGCCGAGATGCTGAAGGAAGGACTTTTCGAGGCCCTCTTCGACGTCCAGAGCTTCGACGCCGCGGTCACCTCCTCCATGGCGGACAATCCCCGGCACATGGAGGCGGACGTCTCCTGCTACGCCAACCCCCTGAACAAGGGCTGCCTGGTCAACGACCTGGACGTGGTGGTCCTGGCCGCCCTGGACACGGACGTGGACTTCAACGTGGACGTGCTCACGGGCCACGACGGGGTCCTCCGGGGCGCTTCCGGGGGACATTCCGACACGGCCGCGGGGGCCAAGCTGGCGGTCATCACCGTGCCCTC
This sequence comes from Spirochaetota bacterium, assembly GCA_022703505.1. Classification (GTDB taxonomy): domain Bacteria; phylum Spirochaetota; class Spirochaetia; order Treponematales; family UBA12059; genus JAAYUR01. The sequence goes on from JAKLDN010000007.1 coordinate 115,682, forward strand.
CATGCGGAACGGGGTGCCTTCCATCCGGAACCGGGTCCAGACCGTCGTCACCCCCGGGGAGACCATCGACGCCATCGTCACCGAGCGGGGGATCGCCATCAATCCCCGCCGGGAGGACCTGGCCGCCGCGGCCCGGGCCGCGGGCCTACCGATCAAGGACATCCGGGATCTCAAGGCGGAGATCGAGCGGGTAACCGGGGTCCCCGACGAGGTGGAGTTCGCGGACGACATCGTGGGGATCGTGGAATACCGGGACGGGACGATCATCGACTCGATCCGCAGGGTCGTCTAGGACGGCGACAGGCCGCGCCGGAAAGGAAGCGACATGCAACAGCCGTGGATCATCGGCGCCGCAGTCCTGGCCGGGGCCTTCCTGGGCGACCGCCTCAAGCTGCCCTCGGGCATCCTGACCGGCGGGATGATCGCGGGTCTGGTGGCCAAGGGTTTCGTGGAGGGGAACGTGCCCAGCGGCCGGGCCCTCTCGGTGATCTCCCAGCTCCTGGTGGCCTACGTGGTGGTCTCCAATTCCGACGTGGCCACCATCCGCAAGCACCCCGAGATCCTGCCCATCGCGGTGGGCTACATCGTGGCCCTGACCCTATTCTGCCTGGGTGCCGCCTGGGCCATCAACAAGCTTTTCCACATCGACCTGGAGACCGCGATCTACGCCACCGCCCCCGGGGGCCTGTCCGGCATGGCCCTTTCCGCGACGGAGGCCGGGGCGGAGACCCCGGTCTCCATGATGTTCCACCTCCTCCGGCTCACCCTGATCCTGGTCTTCACGCCCTTCCTGGCGGCGCTGTTCGGGAAGTGAACGGACCGAGGAACAGGGCGAGGGGCCGCTTTATGGTTTCCCATCGACCTTCGGCAACAGGGCCAGGGCCTTCCTCCAGTACCCGAGGATCTCGTCGATTTCCGCGTCCACGACAGGATTCGGAACCTTCAGGTCCGGGCGGGCGTCGTACCACTCCAGGGATCTGCGGACGCCCTCGGCGAAGGTGACTTCGGGCCGGAACTCCGGGACGAAACTCCGGATCTTCGAGTTGTCGAACAGCACGCTGACCGCCTTGTCCCCCAGAAGGCCCGCTCCGCGTTCCGGGCGAATACGGGCGATGTAGTCCGAGGGAATGTGTACCGTCTCGGCTCGCACTCCGAGCGCCTCGGCGAGGATCGCGTGGATAGCGTCCCAGGTCAGGCGCTCGTCGGAGGTGATGTGGAATGCCTCGGACAGGGCCGCGGGATTCCCCAGCAGTCCTACCAACCCGACGGCGAAATCCGATGCGTGGGTGAGGGTCCACAGGGACTGGCCGTCCCCGGGAACCACGACCGCCTTGCCCCCCCGCATCCGCCAGGGGATCGTGTAATCCGACGATCCGAACACCCCCGGGATCCAGCCGTCGTCGTAGGTGTGGGACGGCCGCACGATAGTGAAGGGGAAGGATCGTGCGGTTCCCTCCTCCCGGAGCACCGCCTCGCAGGCGATCTTGAGCCGGGAGTATTCCCAGAAGGGATTTTCCAGGGGGGTATCCTCGGTGATCACGGGGCTCAGGGACGGCTTGCGGTAGGCGGAGCAGGTGCTTATGAGCACGTACTGGCCCGCGATCCCCTCGAACAGTTCCAGATCCGCCCGGACGTGCTCGGGGCGGTAGGCCAGGAACTGCACCACGCCGTCGAAGCGCAGGCCCGCTAGGGCTGTCTTCACCGTTTCGGGATTCCGGATGTCCGCCGTCAGGGTGACGACACCCGGCGCCGTCCTGTCGGGACGGTTGCCGCGGTTCAGGTTGAACACCTCGAACCCCTCGGAGAGCGCCCTGCGGGTACAGGCCGCGGAAATGTTGCCCGTCCCCCCCACGAATAGTATCCGCATTTCTTCCCTCCCCGGCGATGCGAGGTTTTTCTTGACACCTGACGTCTTACAACGTAAGATTACGGATGACCGTCGGGATTGTCAATAGAACCTGAACGCAGAGGATTCCAGATGTTCGAATTCAGCCAAGACGAAGTCGCGGAAAAGAAACGCCTCATCCGGGGGCTTTTGGAAGAGACGGGCCTCACAGGGATCTACCTCAAGAAGACCGCGAATTTCTCCTGGGTCACCGCCGGGGGGTACAACATCGTCGGCCTTTCCACCGAGTTGGGAGTGGCCGGAGTCCTGTTGACTCCGGACCGGGGCTTCGTGGTCTGCAGCAACATAGAAGTCCCCCGTATGGAGCAGGAGGAGCGGCTGGTCGAGCAGGGCTACGAAATCGTCGGCTTCCCCTGGTACGAGGACCGGGAGGCTGCCCTGGTGGCTTCCCTAGGGGGGCCCCGGCTCGGGGCCGACCACGCCTTCCCGGGCGCCGTCGACGTGTCCGGAAAAATCAATCCCCTCCGGTACTCCCTGACCTCCTGGGAGATCGCCCGCTACCGGGGACAGGCCCGGGAAACCGCCCGGGCCGCGGAGGAGACCGCACTGGAGATCCGGCCCGGGGACGAGGAGCGGGCCGTGGTGGGCCGGCTTTCGGATCGGCTCTGGTCCCGGGGCATGGACTTCATCGTGGCCTTCTGCGCGGCGGACGATCGGATCTCCCGGTACCGGCATCCCGTGGCTACGGACGCGAAGATCCGGAAGCGGGCCATGATCAGCGTGAACTCCCGGCGCCGGGGGCTCATCGTCTCCATCACCCGTTTCGTACAGTTCGGGAAGGTCCCCGGGGACCTTCAGCGCCGGTACGAGGACAACGTCTATGTGGACAGCGTCATGATGGCGGCAACGAAGCCGGGAAGGCCCGCATCGGAGGTCTTCCAGGCGGCCGTACGGGCCTACGCCGAGAAGGGCTATCCCGACGAGTACAAGCTCCACCATCAGGGCGGCGCCATCGGTTACATAGGCCGGGATTACAAGGCCACGGAGCGCACGACCGAGATCATCCGGGAAAACCAGGCCTTCACGTGGAATCCCTCGATCACCGGAGCCAAGAGCGAGGATACCATGCTGGCCTCGTCCTCGGGCCCGATCGTGCTTTCGGAGCCCGTGATCTTTCCGACCATCCTGTCCGAGGCGGGCGGATTCGTTTTCCGACGCCCCGGAATCGCGGAACTGTGAAACGGGAAACGAAGTTTCCTTAATTTTAGGAGGAACCAGATGAACGTACAGCGAGTGTTCGTCGCGACGGTGCTCTGCGTCCTGGCGGCCGTCGCCCTCACGGCGGACGGCACGAAGGAAGCCAAGTTCCCGGAGCGGGAAATCGAGGTCATGGTCCCCTGGGCCGCCGGCGGCGCGACGGACGTGACCTTCCGCGCTTTCACGGGGGTCATCCAGAAGTACCTGGGGGTCCCGATGATCATCAGCAACAAGCCCGGTGGAGCGGCGGTTCCCGGCTACGTGGAGGCTATGACCAAGAGCCCCGACGGACACTACCTGGTCGCCTGGGCGACGCCTTCCATCACGGTGACCCACATGCAGAACACCCCCTACGACGCGACCACCTTCGAACCGGTCCTGAACATCGTGACCGCGCCGGTATGGTTCCTGGTCCCCGCGAACTCCCCCTATAAAAACCTGGCGGACCTGGTGGCGGACGCCAAGAAACGGCCGGGCATGATCAACCTGGGCAATGCCGGCACCGGCGGCGGAACCCACATGATCGCCCTGGCCTTCGAGACCGCGGCGGGCGCCAAGTTCAACCACGTTCCCCACGCGGGAGGCGGCCCCACGGTGACCGCGGCGGTCGCGGGCCAGGTGGACGTGATCACCGTCGGTCCCCCCGAAGGGGTTCCGCAGCTCGCGAGCGGACAGCTGCGCTGCCTGGGCGTCTTCTCGGACAAACGGCTCGAGCAGTTCCCGGACTACCCGACCGCGAAGGAGCTCGGCATCCCCTTCAGCATGGGCCAGTGGCGGGGTTTGGCGGTTCCGAAGGGAACGGATCCCAAGAAGATCAAGATTCTCCACGACGCCTTTAAGGCCGCCATGGCGGATCCGGAGTTCCTGGCGATCGCGGAGAAATCCGGTCTCCTCCTGGACTACCGGGACACCGTGTCCTTCCGGAAGCTCATCCAGGAGCAGGACCTGGTCTACAAGACCACCGTCCAGACCAACAAGCTCGGGGACAAGTACAAGTAATTTGCCGCCGTGGGGGACCCGTACGCCGATGGTACGGGACCCCCGCGCCGGAACCGGCCGTTCGAAAAGCCCCGGGCTTTTTGGACGATCCGCCGCATTTCCGGGCTCCGCGCATCCCTGTTAAGGAACGCACCGATGGGCAGAATCGATATCGTGTACGGCTTCGTATTGGGAGCTCTCTCCCTGTTGTTTTTCGTGGAGACCCTCTCCGCTCCCGCATCGAGGGGGGGGATCAACCCGCGTACCTTTCCCCTGATCGTGATCCTGTCACTCTTTGGTCTTTCCGTCGTTCTGGGAATTCAGGGGCTGCTCCGATCCCTGCGCGACAGGAATCCCCTACCGCCCACACTGCCCCGGGGAAAGACCGCCGGCAAGCTCGCGGTCCTGACGGCGGCGGGTGCGGGCTATACCCTCATCCTGGAACCCGTCGGCTACATCCTGGCTACGCCGGTCCTGATCGCCGTGGCCATGATCCTCTTCGGCGAGCGCCGCCCGATCCGAATCGCGATCCTTTCCCTGACCGCTTCGGCGGCCCTCTATTTCCTGTTCCGGGGGGTGTTCCGGGTCCCCCTTCCCCGCTCGATTCTCTGGTGATAGGAGATCCCGCCGTGCCAGGATTACTTGAAGGTTTCGTCTACGCCTTTTCCCACCTGCATTTCCTGGCCATCGGAGTGGTCGGGGGTATCCTAGTGGGGGTCATTCCGGGACTGTCCGGTTCCACGGGGATCATACTGATGCTGCCCTTCCTCCTGTACGTAGAACCCTCCGCGGCCCTCATCATGATGAGCGGCCTGTTCTGCGGATCCATGTACGGAGGTTCGATTTCCGCCATCCTGATCTCGACTCCCGGAACCCCCTCGGCGGCGGCCACGGTACTGGACGGCTACCCCCTGGCGAAGAAAGGCCAGGCGGGCAAGGCTCTTTGGGTCGCGACGATAGCGTCCACTGCGGGAGGAATGGTATCCGCCCTCTGCCTCATATTCCTGGCGCCTCAACTGGCCCGGATTGCCCTGAAGTTCGGGCCCGCCGAGTACTTCGCACTGATGATCTTCGGGCTCACCATCATGGCCAGCGTATCCGCCTCGTCGATCACTAAGGGCCTGATATCGGGTTTTTTCGGAATTCTCCTCTCCCTGGTGGGAATCGATCCGACCCTGGGCACCGAGCGCTTCACCTTCGGCGTAGTCCGCCTGCTTACGGGATTCTCCATGATGCCCGTCCTTATCGGCGTCTTCGCCCTTTCGGAGGTTCTGCTTCAACTGGAACTGCTCAGCGACGGTAAGCTCGCCCGGATTCCCCATACCGACACGCTCGGTTCCATCGTTCCCACGAAAAAAGAACGGAAGGGTTTGTGGAAGGTGATTCTCGGATCCTCCATCCTGGGAACCATCATCGGCATCATCCCCGCCACGGGAGGGGCCATCGCCTCCTTCATGGCCTACAACGAGGCCCGCCGTTTCTCGAAGGAGCCGGAAACCTTCGGCACGGGAAACCTGGCGGGCATCGCCGCTCCCGAGGCGGCGAACAACGGAACCACCGGAGGGGCCATGGTCCCCCTGATCACCCTGGGAATTCCGGGGGACGTGGTCACCGCGGTCATGCTCGGTGCCCTGCTCCTGATCGGTGTCCAACCGGGACCGCTGTTGTTCAGCCAGACTCCGCACATCGTGAACAACCTGTTCGCGGGTTTCCTAGTCGCCCAGTTCCTGATCCTCGGGTTCGGACTATTGAGCATCCGCGTGTCGCCCCTCATCCTGAAGGCGCCGCTTGCCGTGCTCTTCCCCCTCATCCTCTGTCTCTGCCTGCTGGGGGCATTTTCCCTGGGCAACAGCATGTACGACGTGGGCCTGGCTATAATCTTCGGGGCAATCGGCTACCTCATGAAGAAGCACGGGTTCTCCGCGGCTTCCCTGATCCTGGGCCTCATCCTCGGCCCCATCGCCGAGCGGGAGTTGAGCCGTGCCCTCATACTGTCCCACGGGAATTGGCTCACCTTGGTCAAATCTCCGATCGCCGTCGGGTTCTACGTCCTGGCCCTGGCGTCCGTGGGGTATTCCCTGGCCGGTTCGGGCAAAGCCGGCAAGGCGAATAAAGCCTGAGGGATCAGCCCGGGCTTTCCGAAGCTCCCCGGACCGAGCGCTTGGCCATGGTCCGTCGGTAGCTCCGTTCTAGATGGTCGTGCATGGCGCCGTAGGCGCCCTCGGCGTCCCGGGCGGCGATGGCCTTGAAGATGGCCGTGTGCTCCTGCAGGGCGTGGCGGTGGTCCTCGCTCGTGCGGGGGGCGTCCCGGTAGGTCTTCACGATGGAGTCCATGATGACCGGAACGAGCCGCATGATCACGGGGTTTTTGGTCGCCTCGGCGATACTCCGATGGAACGCAAGTTCCGGGTTCACGTCGACCTTTTCCAGGTGGACGATCTCCTCCATGTCGCGGATGCTTCGGGCTATGCGTTCCACGTCCTGGACGTCGGCGTTCCGGGTGGCCAGCCGCGCGACCCCGGGTTCAATGATCAGCCTCGCCTCTAGGAGGGAAATTCGTAGGTCCGGGCCCGATACAAAATCGAGGCCCAGGGGATCCTCGGCCAGGCCGGGAAGCATGGAAACGTAGGTGCCCTTTCCCCGGCGGATCTCGAGGATTCCGGCGGATACCAGGGACTTTATGGCCTCCCGCACGGTGGGCCGGGACACGGAGAAAAGTCCGCAGAGATTCAGCTCGTTGGGGATCTTCTCCCCACGCTTCAATTTCTCCGAAAGGATGAGGTCCTTGATTCGGGCGGCGACTTCCTGGGAGCGCTGCCCTTCGGATTTGATAGCAGTATACACGGTACACCTGTTAGTTTGGATCGTTGACTGACATCATACAATGATACCATGGCGCGTTAAAACGCACAACTCGAGGCGGCGGCGGTCCGGCCCTGGCACGCGGTTGCGAATCCGTGGACTCAGATCAGGCCGAGGGCCGCGGCATAGCGTACGGCCTCGGCGCTGGACTTAGTGCTGAGCTTCTCCAGGATCCGTTGGCGATGGTTGTTCACCGTCGCCACGCTGATGTACAGGCGGTCGGCGATCTCGCGGCTGGCCAAGCCCGAGGCGACGAGCCCCAGGATCTCGGTCTCCCGGGGAGACAGGGTTCCCGGCCCCTCGCCGCGGTCCCCCGGCGGGAAGAGGTGCCAGGTCCCGGCCCTCCGGTTCTCCAGGCGTCGGAGCAGTGTCTCCTCCCCCGCCCCCCGGGGCGCCCGGTCGTTCGCGATCAGGACGAGCCAGGGATTCCCCCGCGCGTCCGCCTCCAGGATGACAACCTGCTGGACGAGCCGGACCAGCCCCCCTCCGGCGGCGCGGATCCGGAACTCGAAGGAAAGACGGTAGTCCCTCCGTTCCTCTGCAGGAACCGCCAGGAGGAAGCGCAGGGCCCGGGTCACGGTCTCCAGCACGAAGGGCAGGTCCGCCGGGAGCATGAGCCGGAAAAAGTAGTTTGGTCCTAGGGCCAGGGCCTCGTCCCGGGGATAATCGCCCAGGAACTTGAAGGACGAGGTCAGGAAGCGGTAGCTCTTGGTCCGCAGGTCGAAGAGGGCGACGGAACTCCCGTCCACGGCGTCCAGAGTCGAGAGGAAGGGCAGGTGATGGGCCAGGACGGTCTCGTCGCAGTCCTCCTCCCGGACCCGTAGCCGCCCGAGAAGCTTCCCGTATTCCTCCGCCCAGTCGGTCGATTCCCGCACCCCGGTCCTCCGATGGAATACCGTACCGAATGATGATTTCTCATCATACCGCGCCCCGGTAAACCCGGGTAGAGTGCGGGTATACGATCGAGCAGGCGGGAGGAAGGGATGACGGAATCGGAACGGCTGAAGACACTTCAACTGATGTACGCCGGTGTTTTGGTGGACGCGGTCCGGCAGTACGGCTCCTTCGGGATCCTGGCGAACGTCACGGAGAAGAAGCGGATCGAGCAGGAGCTTGCGGCCCGGGACCAGGTCGCCCGGCTCGGGATACATACACCCGAAGACCTCTTCACGATCCTCCCCGAGATCTTCGGCTGCGCCGCCTGGAACCCGGACGACTCGGGCCCGGTCTTCCGGGTGGAGACCCGGTCCTGCCTGATGTGCGCCCTGGCCAAGCGGCTCGGCGCCCCGGCGCCCTGCTCCATCTACTGCGTAAACCCCTCCCGGGCTCTGGCCGGGGCCCTCCCGGTCCCGCACGATCTCACCGTGCTCGGTACCCTCTGGGACGGCGGCTCCTGCGTCTTCGAGCTGGAGCCCCGGGGGGCGGGGGAATCGGCCCGCTAGGGAGGTCCCGGGGACGACGGGTCCCGCCTCCGCGCCGGAACGGGCGGGACGGGACGCCGCGGCGTCTCCCCACGCGATTCTCGTACGGCGGACCGATTCTCCCCGGGGAATGCTTTATCGATAATTTCACATTGCGAAATGAAATTCTAAAACACGATGGACTATACTCTAGGTATTCCTTCCCCAGGATCCGCCGTGCGTACCGCTGGGAAATCCGACCCCGAGAGGAATACTATGCCAAATTCCTTCCCAGATCGTCCCCTGGTTCCCGTCATCGGGGTGGACGAGGACAAATGCGTGAATTGCCATATGTGCATCGCCGTTTGTCCCGTCAAATTCTGCATCGACGGCTCGGGAGAGAAGGTTTCCATCGACGAGACCCTCTGCATCGGCTGCGGGAGCTGTGTGCGCGCCTGCTCGCAGAAGGCCCGTTACATCATCGACGACGCCGACCATCTCCTTGAGGATCTGGAACGGGGCGAACGTATCGTCGCGGTAGCCGCCCCGGCCCTCGTGTCGAGCTTCCCGGGGCGGCACCGGAAATTCCTCGGATGGCTCCGCAGCCTCGGCGTCGATGCCTGCTTCGACGTGAGCTTCGGTGCCGAACTGACCGTCCGGTCCTATCTGGACCACATCCGCACGAACGATCCCCGACTCGTGATCGCCCAGCCCTGTCCGGCGATCGTGAGCTACGTCGAGATCTACCGCCCCGGACTGATCCCCTACCTGGCCCCCGCGGACAGCCCCATGCTCCACACCATCAAGATGATCCGGGAGTACCATCCTGAATATTCCCGCCACAAGGTAGTCGTGGTATCCCCCTGCGCCGCGAAGAAACGCGAGTTCGAGGAGACGGGGATCGGGGACTACAACGTCACGATCCGTTCCTTCCACCGGATCCTCGAGGAGCGGGGCGTCGACCTGGATCATCTGCCCGAATCTGACTTCGACAATCCTCCTGCGGAACGGGCCGTCCTCTTCTCCACCCCCGGCGGCCTCCTCCGAACCGCCATGCGGGACGCGCCGGGGATTGAATCCCGGACCCGCAAGATCGAGGGCCCCGAACTCGTATACCCCTACCTCGACACCCTCCAGTCCTCCCTGGAGTCGGGCATCGCACCCCTCCTGGTGGATTGCCTCAACTGCGAGTTCGGCTGCAACGCGGGACCCGGCACGCTGAACCACGGCAAGTCGCCGGACGCCTTCGAGCGGTCCGTGGAGGATCTCGCCGAGGAACGGCGCCGACGCTACGGGGGGCGGGCCGCGTCCGACCGGGCCGTCCGTCGCCGCCTGGCCAAGGTCGTCTCCGGCCGGTGGAGGCCCGGACTGTACGGGCGGAACTACGTGGACCGCTCCCCCGACCTCCGTATCCGGGAGCCCGACGACGCACGGCTGGCCGAGATCTACGCGGCCCTGCTCAAGGAGACGGAAAAGGACCATCTCAACTGCGCCGCCTGCGGCTACAAGACGTGCCGAGGTATGGCCGTGGCCATCCACAACGGCCTGAACAAGAAGGAGAACTGCCACCTCTTCCGCCAACGCCTGATCGAGCGAGAGCAGACGATCGTCCACGAGGCCAACGCCCGGCTGTACCGGGAGATCCGCCAAGCCACCGGCCAGGTGGACGCGATACGGACCGCCCTGAACCGGCTGCAGGAGGACGCGGCCTCCCAGTTCTCGGCCATCGAGGAATCCGCGGCGGCCGTGGAGCAGATGGTGGCCACCCTGGGGAACGCGAGCTCCATCGCGTCCAGCAAGCGCGGCCAGATGGACCACTTGGCGGAGGAGGCCTCGGCGGGCGGGCGAGACATGGACCGGACCGTGGAATCGATCCGGAAGGCGACGGGCGGCATGAACGCGATCGACGGCATGATCGCCTCGATCCGGGACGTGTCGGACCGGACGAACCTGCTGGCCATGAACGCGGCCATCCAGGCCGCCCGGGCGGGGAACGCCGGGAGGGGCTTCGCCGTCGTGGCCGGTGAAATCCGGGGCCTGGCGGAGACGACCGGCCGGAACGTCGGGAGCATCACCGGGGACCTCTCGGAGATCATCGCCCAAATCCGGGACTCCGACGGCATGGTCTCCCGAACGGGGGACCGGATCCGCTCCATGTCCCGGGACGTCGTGACCATGGCGGGGGAGCTGTCCGCCCTGGTCGACTCCCTCGCCGAGCTCTCCTCGGGGGGGTCCCAGGTTACCTCGGGAATCGAGGAACTGCGGAACCTCTCCATGGGCGTCAAGGAGGTCTACGGCCAGATGGCCTCCGGAGTCGGATCAATCCTGGAGATGATCAACACCATCGCGGCCATCTCCGAGGAAACCCAGAGAACCGTGGACACCGCGGGGGGGTGACGGATCGGCCATTGGCGGAAACCCGACGCTCCGGTATGATCGATTCCGGGCGGGATGCGACGCATCGTCCCGGAGGAAGGCATGAAACCGCACGGCACAGTTCCGGGCTCCCGGGAGCTCCGGTTTTTCCTGCTCGCGACCTTCGCCTGGACCTGGTTTTTCTGGCTCGGCCTGGCGGGTCTGGCCCGGGGGGGCCTGGTATCCGCGGGCACGGCGCCCTTCATCCTCCTCCATATGGCCGGCGGCTTCGGTCCCACGATCCTGGCCCTTGTATGCGCCGCCCGCCGCGCCGGGGACAGGCCCCTGGCGGGCTTCCTGCATACCTGGCTGCCCGGAAGGCTCAGCCCCGCGGGCTTCGCGGCCCTGGGGGCCGGGTTGGTCCTGGCGGTCCTCAAGCCCCTCGTCCTTCGGGGCTTGAATCCGGGTACACCGCTCCTGGTCGAGAACTGGCCGGCCATGCTCGCCCTCTTCCCGGTCATGATCCTGGGCGGCGGCCTGGAGGAGCCCGGCTGGCGGGGAATCGTGTTCGAGGATTCGGAGCGGCTGAGGTCCGGAGACCTCGGCGCCCTGGCCGGCATGGCCGTCCTCTGGACCGCCTGGCACCTGCCGCTTTGGCTGATCCCGGGAACTTATCAGAACACGAGCATGGACTTGGTCTCCTTCGGCCTGGGCGTGGGAGGTTCCACTCTGGTCTTTTACGCCCTCCGGATGAGCGGCGCCTCCGTGGGCTGGTGCGTCCTGGCCCACGCCTTCTACAACACCGCGTTGGGTACTTTCGTACCGAACACGAACCTCGCTTCGGATCGCCTGGTTTCCGCGGCGGTTCTCGCGGCGGCCCTCGCCTTCTTCCTGGTTTTCCGAGGCCGGCTCCGGGCGCGTACGGTTCGCTCCGGCGACGCTCCCGCCTAAGGAGGAGTCATGGCGGAACTTGTCATCGAGGATGTCGGCGGCGGGACGCGGATCGTCCGGGGACCCACGAACCTGGGGATCCTCGAAGCCCGGGATGGAACGGCGGTCCTGGTCGATTCGGGCAACGACGAGGACGCGGGCCGGAAGCTCCTGCGCCGCCTGGAGGCGGACGGCCTGCGTTTGTCCTTGATCGTGAACACCCACTCCAACGCGGACCACTGCGGGGGAAACGCCTTTCTCCAGGCCCGCACGGGGTGCCGGATAGCGGCCACCCGGGAGGAGGCCGCCTTCGTGGAAAACCCCCTCCTGGAGCCCAGCCTCCTGTGGGGCGGGTATCCCCCGGCCTCGCTCCGGAACAAGTTCCTTATGGCCAAGCCATCCCGGGTCACCGATGTCCTGGCGCCGTCGGGCCCCATCCCGGGTATGGAACTGGAGGCCGTGCCCCTGCCGGGCCACTTCGTGGGGATGATCGGGGTGCGTACCCCCGGGGGAGTCCTCTTCTGCGCGGACGCCCTGGCCTCCGCGGAGATCCTGGCCAAGTACCCGGTCTTCTTCCTGTACGACGTGGCGGCCCACTACCGGACCCTGGACTTCCTGGCGTCCTGCCCGGCGGAGCTCTTCGTCCCGAGCCACGCCGCCCCGGTCCGGGAGATCGGTCCCCTGGTGGAGGTCAACCGCCGGGCCGTGGACCGGGTGAACGAGGTCGTCCTGGACCTGGCCCGGCCCGAGCCTAGCTGGGAGGATCTCCTGGCCGGGTTGGTGACCCGCCTGGGGATCGAGCTCAACCACTCCCAGTACGCCCTTGTCCACGCCTCCATCCGGGCCCACCTGGCTTACCTCGCGGATACCGGCGCCCTGGCGACCCGTTTCGAGTCCGGGAAGCTCCGGGTCGGTTGCCGGCCGTGAGGAATTTGACTTTTCCCTATATATTATAAACCTTGAATATAGGATTTTTCTTGGAGGCTATCATGACCCAGAACATGGGAACCATCGATCGAGTCATCCGCATCGCCGCCGCGATCGGGATCGCCGTCCTGTATGCCGTAGGTCTGATTTCCGGGACCACCGCCATCGTCCTGGGGTTTTTCGCGGTCGTCTTCCTGGCGACCAGCTTCCTGGGCTTCTGCCCGCTCTACGTCCCCTTCAAGATTTCGACTCGGAAGAAGGGCTGAAGCAACTCGAAGGCACTTCACCGGATTCGTGTATGTCTGTATCTTGGGGATATGGACATACCCCTCCAAGCCATCCATGCCCGCACCTCCATCCGTTCCTATGACGAGGTGGCCCTCTCGTCCGGCGACCGTGAGGTCCTTGTCCGGACCTTCCAGGACTGTTTACCCGGTCCTTTCGGAGGCCGGCCGAGGTTCGCCCTGACCGAGTCAGGGGCCCTCGGCTCCGGCGGGAGGATCGGCACCTACGGGGTGATCCGGGGCGCGCCGGCGTACATCGCGGGCGCGGTCAAACCGGAGCCCTTCGCCTTCGTGGACTTCGGATACTGCCTGGAAGGCGTCGTCCTGGCCGCGACGGACCGGGGCCTGGGCACCTGCTGGCTCGGGGGCTTCTTCGACCGAAGGGCCGCCTCCCGGATCCTGGGCCTGGGTCCCGGGGAGGTGGTGCCCGCGGCGAGCCCCGTGGGCCGCCCCGCGGAGGGACGAAGAACCCTGATGGAGCGGGTCATCCGGGGCTCCGCGGGATCCTCCCGTCGCAAACCCTTCGAGACCCTCTTCTTCGACGGGGGCTTCGACCGGCCGCTCTCGCCCAAGGAGGCGGGACCCTGGGCGGAGGTCCTGGAGTGCGTGCGGATCGGACCCTCCGCCTCGAACAAGCAGCCTTGGAGGATCCTCCGGGACGCCTCGGCGGAAACTCCCGCCTTCCACCTCTTCCTGGACGAGGACCGGTTGTACAGCCGGGCCATACCGGGAATCCTCCTCCAGGACCTGGACGCGGGGATCGCGATGCGGCACTTCGAGGCCGCCGCCCGTGCCCTGGGCCTGCCGGGCGGGTGGTCGCGGCTTGAGCCCTCCCCGCCCGTCCCGAAGACCTCCTTCAAGTACGTTTCCACATGGACAGAACCGCATTGATTCGAAGGCCGTCCTGATCCATACTGTATCCAGGACACCCCGGATGATCGACTCGATCGGCAAAGCGGTTCGCGGAAAACTCGATTCCTTCCTCTACGGCCTGGGTTTCTTCGTGAGCGTGCTCCGGGAGACCGGGCGCTTCTTCCGCCGCCGCCAGGTGGGCTACAAGGTCCTGGTCATGCAGATCCTGTTCACGGGCTTCGAAGCCCTCCGCATCAACGCGGTCATGTCCCTGGGAATCGGGGCGGCGATCATCGTGATCGGCACCTCCCTCCTGCCCCAGTTCGGCCAAAGCCAGCTTTTGTACACCATCCTGATCATCGTGATCACCCGGGAGCTCGGGCCCCTGCTCACGGCCTTCGTGGTGATCGCCCGGTCCGGGACCGCCATCGCCACGGAGCTGGGGACCATGGTGGTGAGCCACGAGATCGAGGCCTACTTGTCGGTGGGGGTGAATCCGATCTCCTACCTCGTGGTGCCCCGGTTCCTGGGGATGGTGGCGTCCATGCTCATCCTGACCATCTACTTCAACATCTTCGGGCTCCTGGGTTCCTTCCTGGTGGTCCAGGTGGTGCGCCCCGTGGGCTTCCAGGAGTACTTCCGCAACCTCCTCACCACGCTCACCGTCTCGGACATCCTCTCGGGGCTGGGCAAGAGCGTCATCTTCGGGGCGATCACCTCCGTGGTCGCCACCTACCAGGGCTTCTCGGTCACCCGGGCGTCCACGGAGATCCCCGTGGCGGGCATCCGCGCGGTGGGCCAGAGCTTCATGCTCTGCATCCTGGCGGACGTGGTGATCACCCTGATGCAGTACGTGTGAGGCGGCGATGGGCGAGGAAGCGGCGAATCCCGTCATAGAGCTGCGCTCCGTCACGACCTTCTCGGGGGGCTACCAGATCCTGAAGGACGTGTCCGTGTCCTTCATCGAAGGGGCGACCACCGCGGTCCTGGGCTCGGCGGGGAGCGGGAAGAGTGCCCTCCTCAAGACCGCCGCGGGGCTCGTGGTCCCCGATTCCGGATCGGTCCTCTTCCGGGGCGCGTCCCTGGCTTCCTTCTCCGAGGACGAGGAGCGGTACTTCCGGAGCCGCACCTCCTTCGTGTTCCAGGACTCTGCCCTCTGGGCGAACCAGACCATCCTCAACAACATCGCCCTGCCCCTGCGGGTCCACCGGCACTGGATGGGGGAGAGCGAGATCGCCGAGCGGATCCGGGAGGTGCTCGCCCGGGTGGGATACGACGAGGGCCTGGCTCTGCGGCCCGCGGAGCTCTCCGCCGGGGAGCAGAAGCTGGTCTCCATCGCCCGCGCCCTGGTCCTGGATCCCGAGCTCGTCTTCCTGGACGAGCCCGCCTCGGGCCTGGACGAGGATGCCAAGGAGAGGGTCCAGGAGGTGCTGGATTCCCTGCGGGACGCGGGGAAGTCCGTCCTCCTGGTGACCAACGACATGGGCTGGGTGCACCGGGTAGCGGACCGGATCGTGATCATCCGGGACGGTCGCATCGCCGCCGCGGGGCTCTACGACGAGGTCGTGGCCAGCGAGGTCCCCGAGACCGCGGGACTGGTCGCCCGGCTCCGGGCCCGGGGCGCCCGCGCCCGGAACGCCCCGGAGTCGCCGGTCACCGTGGTCCGTCCGGCACGGGAACCTTCCGAAGGCGAGAGGTCCGCCGACAACGGGGCGGACGAGGAGAGAGGTTCATGAAGTTCCGCATCAAGCACGCAGACCGCATCGTAGGGCTCTTCGTCCTCGTAGCCGTGGGGCTCCTCTGCGCCATCGTGATCCTCCTGGGGGCCAACCAGCGCTGGTTCGCCAAGAACTACGAGTTCAAGTCCCGCTTCACCTCCGGCACGGGCATTCCCCCGGGCACGCCCATCCTCATGCGGGGTTTCCAGATCGGAAAGATCAAGAAGATCACCCTGACCGAGGAGAACCAGGTGGACGTGGTCTTCGACATCTACGACACCTACTATCCCAAGGTCCGCCAGCACTCGATCCTGGAGCTTTCCGTGTCCCCTATCGGCCTGGGGAGCCAACTCCTCTTCCATCCGGGAAAGGGCGAGGAGGTCCTGGCCGAGGGTTCCTACATCCCCGCCGCGGATACCGCGGAAGGCCAGGCCGTCATCGAGCAGGAGCTCGCGGAGATCCCTCCCCGGGATGACACCGTCTCCCGCCTCATCGCGGGCCTCAATCCCCTGCTGGAGAACGCCAGCCGCACCCTGGTCACCGTGAACCGGACCCTGACGGAGGTGAACCGTGCCCTGGCGGGCCAGAGCACCGGACCCCTGGGCTCCATCGTCGGCGACGTGTCCAAGGCGGCCTCGGAACTCCCCCGGGCGGTCGCGGGGGCCTCGAACCTGATCGAGGACGTGGAAGGCCGGACGGACGCCCTGCTCACGGAGCTCCAGGGCATCCTGGCCTCCGTCAACGAGGTCTCCGCGAGCCTGGCCAAGGCCGCCAAGGAGATGGAGGATCCCACGGGCCTGGTGCCCAAGCTCCTGGATCCCAAGGGCTCCCTGAAGACCTTCCTGGACGACAACAACGCCCTCTATAACAAGGTCCTGGGCATGATGGGGGACGTGGAGCGCAGCATCCGGAGCCTTCGGGAGATCATGGGGTCCCTGAGCTCCGAGATGCCCAAGATCGCCTCCCTCCTGGAGGAGGGCAAGACCACCCTGCAGAAGACCCAGGATGTTCTGGAGGGCCTGGCCAACAACCCGCTGCTGCGCAAGGGAATTCCCGAGCGGCAGGAGCAGCAGTCGCTCTACCGCAGCATACGGGAGGGGGATTTCCAATGAGCGCAAACCTGTCGGCCTTCCCGGGCCGCGCCCCCCGCCGGGGCCGACCGGCCGCCCGGTCCTTCCTGGTTCCGGTAACCCTGGCCGCGGCGGTCCTCTCGGCCTGTTCCACGGCGCCCAAGCCCGTCGCGGAGGTCGTGGCCCGGAAAAACCAGGCGGCCGAGTACTCCAAGCTCGGGGACGGTTTCCTGGCCAAGCGGGACTACGCCTCGGCCCAGCGC
This sequence comes from Spirochaetota bacterium, assembly GCA_022703505.1. GTDB lineage: Bacteria > Spirochaetota > Spirochaetia > Treponematales > UBA12059 > JAAYUR01. Next base: position 132,424 of record JAKLDN010000007.1, read on the forward strand.
TTCTACGAGGAGTCCCTCCGGGAAAACCGCGCGGTGGACAACACCGAGGGCGTGGCCATCTCCATGAACTCCATCGGCCGGGTCTACCTGGCCGCGGGCCGCTTGGACGACGCGGAGGCGACCTTCCGGGAAGCCCTGGATTACGCCGGTCCCCTGAAGAACCCGTCCTTCCGGGCCCTGGCCCTGGCCAACCTGGGTGAGGCGCTCTATGCCCGAGGAGACGGAGCCGCGGCGATGGAGGCCTTCCAGGAAGCCCTGCCCCTGGCCGCCCGGGACGAGCGGACCCTGGCGGTCCTCCTCCACGATCGTGCCGTGGTGTATCGGGATCAGGGCGAGTGGGCGGCCGCGGAATCCGACCTCAGGCGGGCGGCGGGGATCAACCAGCGGCTCAAGCGTCTGGCCGAGTACGGGGCCAACCTGTACCTGCTGGGAAACATCGCACACAAGAAGGGGAACTCCGAGGCCGCCCTGGACCTGCTCCGGCAGGCCCTGGAGGCGGACCGGAAGGCGGAGAACTCCGCCGGGATCGCGGCGGACCTGGAAGCCCTGGCCGTCCTGTCCCGGGGCCTGGGATCGAGGGAGGACGCCTTCCACTACTACCGCCGGGCCTTCGACGTCTTCGTTACCCTGGACTCCGCGGAAGCCGCCCTGCGCTGCGCGGAAGCCCTGGCGGTCTTGGCCGCGGAGCTGGGGCGGCCCGAGGACGTCCGGCGGTACCGGGAGTACGCCGCCCGGATACGATCCTCCCTCGATGCCCGGCCCTGATCCGGGGCGGGGCGGCGAACCCGACGCGTGCCTGTTCGGCCGCCTCCGGACCGGGGCGCGCCGGAGGGGGTTTGCCCTTCTGGCCGCCGCGGTCCTTGCAGGATGCGCGACCGCCCCGGCCGGGCGGGGACTCCCGCCCTCGGTGAAGCGCTTCCTGGACAGGAACGGCTGGAACCTGGCCGGCTACGAGTCGAGCGACCTGGAATCCCCGGCCGGGTACTTCTTTCACGACAGGAGCTACTCGTCTCCGGCCCCGCCGGACCTCGTCTGGAAGGCCTACACGGCCCTGGAACCCTCGGCGGCGTGGAAGACTTCCCGTACCCGCCCGGGGGTAGTCTGGGATCCCTCCGGGTCCCGGCTCTACGCCGCCGGCGAGACCGCTCCCCCCTTCTCGCCGGGGCAGGTCCTCGTCCTGGACGTCCGGATCCTCGGACCCTTCCGTATCCCGGCGTCCTTCCGGATCACCCGGATCGACGAGCCGGAGCGCCTGATCGAGTTCGTCTACCTGAAGCGGAACCTGTCCAACGGGGTCCAGCGGATCCGGTTCCTGGAACGGGCCGGCCCCGACGGAAGCCCCTCCACGGTGATCGTGCATTCCACCTGGTACCGCAGCGGCCGCCCCTTCCGGGACAGGTCGCTCTACGGTCCGATCCATGCCCGCATCATCGACGCCTTCCACGCCGGGGTGTTCCGTAAAAGCGGCCTGATCCTCGACAGGCCGGTCCGGAACGCCCCGGAATGAAGCCCGACGGGCCCCGATCCGTCTAGACCCTTTTTTATCGATATGGTATCCTGGGTCATCCGGGAGATGTCATGAACTCGAATTCCGGCGGAGGTTTCCGCCCCCTAGTCCTTTTCGCCCTCGCCCTGACCCTCGCGTCCTGCGCCGGGCTCAGCTACAGCCACACCGGACGCATCTGGGACTTGCCGGGCACGAATCCCGTCGTGAGCGACACGATCGCCCCGCTCCGGGACGTGACCCTGGCGGTCACCGGCAGCCTGGAATCCGGCTCCGTGACCGTGAGGGTATACGCGGACTCCGCCGTCCGGGGAACCCTGGACATCGTCCCGGCGGCCTCCGTGAGTGAGCGGAAAACCTTCGAGTACGCGCCCGGACTCTGGAGATTCGAAGCCGAAGCCTCGGACGGGAGCGCCGGAAGCCTTTACATCGAGATCGAGGACCGATAAGGCCGGACCGGAAACATCGGGGAGATCAGCCCCCGATCACCGTACCCGTGAAGGGTCCGCCCTCCAGGATGGCCCGGAGGTTGGGCAGGTCGCGGCCCGCGGCGCAGACCACCCGGAGGCCCAGCTCCTGGGCCCTGCGGCTGGCCACGGGATCGAAGGGGACGTTCTTGCCCGGCACCCACTCGTCGCCCACCAGGGCGCGGAACTCCGCCCAGCCGATGGAGTCGATGGGCCGGGCGGCGGGGTCCAGCCTGGGGTCCGCCGTATAGACCTTGGCGATGTTGGATAGGTTCACGATCGTGCCGGCCCCGAAGAGCTCCGCCAGGAGCACGGAGTCGTAGTCCGTGGAGAAGCCCGGCTTCCACCCCGCCGCGACCAGGACCCGTCCGGGGAAGATCCCCACCGCGGTCGGGTCGATCACCACCTCCCGGGGACAGAGCTCCCCGAAGAGGGCCTTCACGAGCTGGGCGTTCAGGCGGGTCGCCATGATCCCCACCCAGTCCTGGGCGTCCGGATCGGCGCGGCGGGCCGTCTCCCGGTAGGCCTTCTGCCATTCCCGGGCGGGTCCCCCGCCCCCCACCACCAGGATCAGCCTGCGCTCGGGATCCTCCTCGAGCCAGGCCGTGGACAGGGCCAGGAAATCCCGCAGGAAGGGGACATCGGGCTTGTCCGGGGCGACGATGGAGCCGCCCAGGGAGATCACGGTCGTCAAGGTTACCTCACAGTTTCAGCGTTCGGATCTATGGTTCCGGGCTTTCCTCTCAAAAATCGGAAGTGCCGAAGAAGTCGTCGTCGTCCCCGCCCAGGCCCGGGAAGCCCGCTCCGCCCTCGTTGCGCAGGGCGTAGAGCCGTTCGGCGTAGCGGAAGAAGGCCATCATCTTGGCCAGCCTATCCCGCTCGTCCCGGAACTGCCGCAGGAAGGCCCCCGCGGTCAGGCCGGGCCGGAGCTCCGCCCGCTCCCCGGGGGTACCGGAAACCAGGTCCACCGCCTCGTCCAGGCGGTAGTAGATGCGCTCGAAGAGGAAGAGGATCTTCCGAAGCTCCAGGAAGCTTTGGACCAGTTCCTTCTTTTCTCGGAGGGTGTCCGCGGATCGGGGATTGACCCGGGTGCCCGCCTTGTCCTCCTCGATCCACTTCCGCAGGGCGGCTTTCCGCTGCAAATCGTCCAGGGCCGCCGTGAAGCGGACGCTCAGGTCCGCGTAGCGCTTCTCGTAGAACGCTACGACCCGGGCGGGATTGGCCCGGAAGGCCTCGATCTCGTCCGCGATCCAGCGCTTGGCGAACTCGTCCGGATTGGATACCGCGACGGGAAGCAGGCGGAGCCGCTCCGCGGGGCGCTTTTCCACGGCCTTGCCGGCGGGCACCTGCACGGTGGACTCCCCGTCCGAGGTCTCCACGGCCCCTTCGGTGCAGAAGATCACGATGTTGCCGGACACGGAGGTGGATACCCCGAACTCGGTGCCCCGGACTCCCATGACCGCGGTGTCCGTCCGCACCTGGAGGGTGGGGGAGCCGGAGAGCTTGGCCACCTTGGATCCGATCTGCCCGGCCACCAGCTCCAGGGTCGTCTTGGAGCCCGAAGAGTCCTGGGACATCCGGACGTAGACGGCCGATCGGGGCTTGACGGAAAGGGACCCGCGCATCCCCGTGGACCGGTTCAGGGCGATGACCGCCGCGCCGTCGGGGCCGGTCTTGATGAAATCGTCCACCTGGACCTCGTCGCCGATGTTCAGGTCCCCCAGGCTCTTGCCGCCCCGGCTCAGGGTCACGTCGCCCTCTACGTACTCGATCTCCCCGAAGAGAGTCTGGGCGGCGGCGGCCGACACGACTGTGAGCAGACACGCGGCTATGACGATCAGGCGTTTCATCCCTCGCTCCTCCCTAGTCCAATCGGGCTGCCCGAGGCCGGAAGATTCCGGCCTCGGATACCCCGGGTTCACGGTTCAGTATATCTCGCGGGTAGCGGGAAATCGAGCGGGCCGGGGGCGGTCGCGCCGGGCCGTTCCCGGCACGCCCCTCGGTCTCAGAAGCTCAGGCCCAGGAAGACCTTGGGCCAGGCGGTGAACTCCAGGCCCCAGGCGTCCCCGCTCCACCCGCCCGTCCGGAACGAGGATGCCCGGAGGCGGTCGGGGACATAGGATCCCCAGGCCGGGACGTCGAAGTCCGTCTCGATCCCCAGGACGGCCTTGAAACCGAGGACCGGGATGTTCAGGGCGGCCCGTACGGAGGGATAGGGCCGGATGAGGGCCAGGAAGGCGTCCTCGTCGTCGGCGTCCGCCGCCGTTTCCATCGCGGCCCTGCGGTCCGCGTAGAGCTCCTGTTCCGCGCAGACCTCGAAGTCCAGGCCGCCGTCGCCGATGCGGATCCGGTGGCCCCATCCCAGTCCCACGACCAGGGAGTCCGAGTCCACGAACCAGTCCTCGGATCCCACGCCTCCGTAGTACACCGAGTACAGGGAGGCGGTGCCCGTCCGGTAGGCGAGGTAGGTCATGTCCTCGGCGGGTATGTACTGGAGGCCGATCTCGTTGACCCCGTTGCCGATGATGTTGACCAGGCCCAGGGCCACCCCGTCCAGCCGGTCCGCCACGTTCACGAGTCCGATCATGGGACCGGAGACCCGTTCCGCGGCGTTGAAGACCCCGGCGACCATGCCGCCGTCCACGGTGTCCGCGATGTTGAAGACCCCGGAAGCCTGGAAGCCTTCCACTTTACGGGCGATGTTGAAGACTCCGGATCCCTGGAAGCCCTCCACGTCCCGGGCGATATTGAAGACCCCGGATCCCTGGAAGCCCTCCACGTCCCGGGCGATGTTGAAGACCCCGGATCCCTGGAAGCCTTCCACGTCCCGGGCCAGGTTGAAGACCCCGGAGGCCTGGATTCCCTCGACGTTCCCGACCCCGGACCCGATCCAGCCGAAGGCGGCGGAGGTGTCGTAGAGGCCGAAGGGCGGGAACTGGATGCCGGGGACGAAGGAGAAGACGAAGGGGGAGAACGGTCGGCCGGAATCCTCCGCGTCCGAGGGGTCGGTCGCGCTGGAAGGATCCGAAGGCTCCGCGGTTCGGCCGTACTTGTCGCGGGCCTTCTGCAGTACGGATTGTTCGTCCGGTTCGGAAAGGTCCTGGGCGTAGACCCCGGGCAGCCGCGCGCACATCGCCGCGGCGATCACGAAAAACACGATACGTTTCATGGCACTCCCCTTGGGCAGGCGAGCAGGTACGTGCCCCCGTACGGGGCGCACGTGGAACACTATATCGCGGCCGCCGCGAAAAACCGGGCCGGGCGCGAAATTCCGTTAAAATACTATCGATTCCCGGGAGGCTCTGCAAGGCCTCATCGGGCGAAGAACTCGACCACCCGTCCTATGCGGCCCGGGACCGAGGCTTCCTCCGGTACCGGCGCGGATGCCACCCGGGCCGCCCGGCCTCCATCTTCCCGGGCCAGCCATGAGGGCAGGCGCGCGGCCCCTTCCGAGGCCGTCCGTTCGCGGACGAGGCGGGCCAGGGACTCCGGGGCCCGGAGCTCCAGGGCGTCCCCGGGGCGCAGGGCCGCGCTCGGGATGTCCAGGGTCCGGCCGTTGACCGCGACGTGTCCGTGGCTGACGAGCTGGCGGGCCTGGGCCCGGGAGACCGCCCAGCCCAGGCGGTAGACGACGTTGGAGAGCCGGGCCTCCAGGAAGACCAGCAGGGCGGCGCTGGTGGAGCCGCCCGCCCGCCGGGCCTTCTCGTAGAGGTTCTTGAGCTGGCGACGTCCCAGGCCGTAGGCGGTCCGGTACTTCCGGGTCTCCCGGAGCTGGTCCGCGTATTCCGAGGTCTTGCGGGGGGAGTAGCGGGGAGGCTTTCCCGGGGGGTGGGGCTTGCGATCCAGGAGACGGTCGAACTTCGGGTTTCCGAAGACGTTCAGCCCGAGAGCGCGTACGATCTTGCCCTTAGGTTCTCGGGTGCGGGACATGGTTCCTCCGCGGGGGCCCCTCGCGCCGCGAACCGTGGGCTTTCCGCCGGATGATCGGGAATGATTATAATATAAGTAATCTATACGACGGATCCTGTCAATCCCCGATCAGCTTGTTCCTATACAGGTGGTCGCAGAAGAAGCAGATGTCGTCTGTCATGCCCGGGAACTTCACCCCCGAGGCTTCCAGCTCCCGGCGGCGCGCGTCCAGGCCCTTCTCGTAGACCAGGCGGACGTGGGGATTCGCCCGGGCGGATTCCATGAGGCTGTCGTAGTCGTCGTCCCGGATGTTCCCGACGATCAGGGAGGGATTCTCGTTGGCGAAACCGCAGCAGACGGCCACGGAGCCGTCGGGGTGGACGTAGAAGACGTTGCCCGGACCCTCGCAGAAGTCCTCCCGGAACCACCGGTCTTCGCCCCAGCCGGTCTCGGTCCCGGCGGCGGAGCGGGGGAACCGCAGGATCGGAATGTCCAGGACCTCCCCGGCCGCGGCCTCCTCCCGGCGGGGAGCCGCGTCCGCGATCCCCCGGGGTTCGCCGGTCCGGGGGACCAGGCGGCCGCCCAGGCGCTCCGCCAGGACGCGCAGGCCCTCGAGCCAGGGACCCTCGTCCGGGGCCCGGACCGAGAGGATCTCGGCGCAGTCCTTCCGGCCCCAGATGCGGAAGACCGCGGACAGGAAGGCCGCCAGGCGCCCGGGGTCCTGGTCGTGGAAGGCGTCCGCGCTCACCCCGAAGGTCCCGTCGAACCCCGCCTCGTACAGGGCCGAGAGGGACTCCTCGAGGTCGGCCGGGTCCGCGAACCAGTCGCCGTTGGTCATCAGCCGGTCGAAGTAGAGGCCCGAGGCGACCGCGGTCCGGGACACCTCGGCCAGGAAGTCGGGCCGGAGGAAGGGTTCGCCCCCGCTGAACCCGACGCGCTCGATACCGCCCCGGGCGCAGCGCTCCAGGAAGGCCGAGGCCTCCGGGGCGGAGAGCTCCTCGGGGCCGCGCCGGACCCGGCAATGGGAGCACGCGAGGTTGCACCGGGACGTGGGGGCGAAGATGACCTGGACGGGCTGGAACACGGGACCTCCCGGCCGAGGGCTTCTCGGCGCGAGCTTCGATCTTTGCACGGCACCGGGAAAGATGCAACCGCGGGAAGGAAAAATGAGGGCCCCGGGGCCGGGAATCGAAATCCCCCGGGCTCCGGGATATAGTAGAGGCGGCTCCGCCTCCGCGGACGCCGGGAGGTTCGCCCATGTCCAGGAAGTCCCGATCCGGCCGGAACGTACGTCCCCTCGCAGCTCCGACGGCCGCCCTCGCGGTCCTCGCCCTTACCGCGGTCCTGGCCGCTTCCTGCTCGATCTCCAGGCCGTCCCCCATGGTCGGCCGGCCGCCGGAAGGGGAGCTCAAGGAGGAACTAGCCCTTCCCGCCCCGATGGCCCAGAAGTCCATGATGATGGACCGGGCGGCCCCTCCGCCCGCGGACGGAACCGGAACCCCCTCGTCCGAGGAGTACAAGGGACTTCCGGAAAATCCCTTCAAGCTCGCCAAGGACGAACGGTTCTCCACCTTCTCCGCGGACGTGGATACCGCCTCGTACTCCAACATCCGCCGCTTCCTCAACGAGGGGCGCCTGCCTCCCCCCGAGGCGGTCCGGATCGAGGAGCTCCTCAACTACTTCGACTACGGCTGGAAGGAGCCCGCGGGCGCGGAGCCCATCGCCCTTTCCGCGGAGTCCGCCGCCTCCCCCTGGAGCTCCGGCCGGGTCCTCCTGGCCCTGGGCCTGCGGACCCGGACCGTCTCCGCGGCCAACCTGCCCCCGGCCAACCTGGTCTTCCTGGTGGACACCTCGGGCTCCATGTCCGACCCGGACAAGCTGCCCCTGGTGAAGCGGGCCTTCTCCCTCCTGGCGGAGACCCTGCGGCCCCAGGACCGGGTGTCCCTGGTGGCCTACGCCGGATCCGCGGGCCTCGTCCTGCCGCCCACCCCGGGCACGGAGAAAGGGAAAATCCTCGCGGCCCTGGAAGCCCTGGAGTCCGGGGGCTCCACCGCGGGGGGCCAGGGCATCGTCCTGGCCTACGACACGGCCCTGCAGAATTTCCGCAAGGGCGGGAACAACCGGGTGATCCTGGCCACCGACGGGGACTTCAACGTGGGCCTGTCCAGCGAGTCCGAGCTGGTGAAGCTGATCGAGTCCTACCGGAACCGGGGCGTCTTCCTCTCCGTCCTGGGCTTCGGCACGGGCAACTACAAGGACGCCAAGATGGAGGCCCTGGCGGACAAGGGCAACGGGAACTTCGCCTACATCGACTCCGTGGAGGAGGCCCGGAAGGTCCTGATCGAGGAGATGGGGGCGACCCTGCTGACCGCGGCCAAGGACGTGAAGCTCCAGGTCGAGTTCGATCCCGCGGTCGTGAAGTCCTGGCGCCTGATCGGCTACGAGAACCGGATCCTGGCCAAGGAGGATTTCACGGACGACAAGAAGGACGCGGGCGAGATGGGGGCGGGCCACCGGGTCACCGCCCTGTACGAGATCGAGCCCGTCTCCCCCGCCCCCGGAGCGGGTCTGGGTATCCTGCGGGTGCGGTACAAGAAGCCCGACCAGGACCAGAGCGCCCAGCTGGAGTTGGCCCTTGCGGACGCCCGGGGCTCCCTGTCGAACGCCTCCGGGGACCTGCGCTTCGCGGCCGCCGTGGCCGCCTACGGCATGATCCTCCGGGGCTCGGAGCACCGGGGCCGGGCGGACTGGAAGCTGGTCCTGGACCTGGCCCGGGGCGCCGCCGGGGATTCCGACCGCCGGGCCGAGTTCGTGACCCTGGCCGAGAAGGCCTCGGGCCTGAAGTGAGCCCTTCCCGGGCTCCCGCCGGGGAGAAGGCGGCGGGCGTCGACCCCGCGGTCCTGGCCTGGCTCCTGGCCGGAGACGTGTCGGTCCAATACCGCGTCCGCCGGGACCTCCTCGGCCGGGACGAGCGGGAACTGGCCTCCCTGCGCGCCCGTATACCCCTCGAAGGCTGGGGCCGGCGCTTCCTGGAAGCCCGGGATCCCGGAACCCGGATGTGGGGCGGGGGCCCCTATATGCCCAAGTGGGTCAGCACCCACTACACCCTGATGGACCTCCTTAACCTGGGCTTCCCCGGGGACCACCCCGCCTTCCGGGAGGGCGTGGAGCTCCTGCTGGAGCGCTTCCTGGGACCCGACGGGGGGATCTACGTGGCCAAGACCGTCCGGACCGCCGACGTCTGCGTCAGCGCCATGGTCCTTTCCCTGGTCCTGTACTCGGGGATCCGGGACGAGCGGGCCCGCAGGATCCTCTCCTACCTTGCGGCCCACCGCCAGCCCGACGGGGGCTGGAACTGCTTCGATGTCCGGTCCGCGGCGTCCTCCTTCGCCACGACGCTCTCCGTGCTGGAAGCCCTCGAGGACGCCGGAAAGGCGGGCCTCGCCCCGGCGATGGAGCTCGACCGGCTTTCCCGGGGCGGGGAGGAATGGCTCCTGGCCCGGCGCCTGTACTTCGGGCTCAGGAGCGGGCGGATCGCCAACCCCGAGTTCCCGTACCTCTCCTTCCCCTGCCGGTGGAAGTACGACGTCCTCCGGGCACTGTCGTACTTCGCCCGTGCGGGCCGGCCCTTCGACCCGCGCATGACGGACGCCCTGGCCCTCCTGCGCGGGAAGCGCCGGAAGGACGGGACCTGGCCGGTCCAGCGGAAGCATCCCGGGGCGGTGCACTTCGACATGGAGAAGACCGGCGGCCCGAGCCGCTGGAACACCCTGCGGGCCCTCGTGGTCCTGGGCGCCTACGGGAAGGCGGCGGGGGTGGAGGTATCTTGAAGGGCCGGGATCGGACCTCGCCGGGTGCCGGGGCCGCCCCGTGAGCCGGGCGGCGGCCGGCCGGCCCGAGCCCCTGAGCCTCCGGGAGGCCCGCGCCTTGGCCCTTGCCGCGGGGGCGGGCTTTCCCCCCGCCTTCCCGGCGGGGACGGAGGGCGTCGCCCGGGCGGTGGAGGCCCTGGGCTTCGTGCAGATCGACACCATCTCGGTGGTCCGCCGCGCCCACGAGCACATCCTCTGGAGCCGTGTCCCCGACCCGGGCTTTTCGGCCGTTCCGGCCCTGGAGGGTGTCGGGGGAGGCGAACGCCGCCTGGTGGAGTACTGGGCCCACGCGGCCGCCTACCTTCCCGTGGAGGAGTGGCGCTACTGCCTGCCCCGGATGGAGCGGATCCGGGCGGAGGGCCACGAGTGGTTCCGCGCGGAACCCGAGGTGGTTTCCCGGGTACGGGACCGGGTGGCCGCGGAAGGACCCCTGTCGGCCAAGGACTTCCAGGAAAGCCTGAGCGGCCCCCGGGGCTGGTGGGACTGGAAGCCCGCCAAGGTGGCCCTGGAGTACCTGTTCCACTCGGGCGAGCTCGCCTGCGCGACGCGGCGGGGCTTCCAGAAGGTCTACGACCTCGCGGAGCGGCAGATCCCCGCGGCCCACGCGGGACCCGCCCCGACGGAGGCCGAGCTTTCCGCTCGGCACGTGGAACGCGCCGCCCGGTCCCTGGGGATCTTCACGAAGGCCCAGGCGGCCTACCAGCGGAAGGACGGCCTGGCCGGGATGGACGCCGCCCTGGACGCCGCGGTCGAGGCGGGGACCCTGGTCCCCGCGGCCGTCGAGGGCCTGGGCCCCGGCTGGTATGCCCGGCGGGATCTCCTCGGGCAAACGGCGACAGACCCCGGTGTCGACGGGGCGGACGGTGGAGCCGGACACTCGAGCCCCGCGGTCCCGGCCCGCCCCCGGGCCTTCGTCTTATCCCCCTTCGACCCCTTCCTGATCGATCGGCGGAGGACCGCCCGGCTCTGGGACTTTGACTACACCCTGGAGTGCTACGTCCCCGCGGCCAAACGCGCCTTCGGATACTTCACCCTGCCGATCCTGTACGCCCCGGGGGACGGCGGGGAGGCGCGATTCGCCGGGCTTCTGGACGCCAAGGCGGACCGCCGGCGCCGGACCCTGGTCCTGCGGAGGCTGCGCCTGGCCCGCGGGGGCTCCGTTGCGCCCTCAGGCTCGGCCGATGCCGCGCTGAATCCCGTCAAACCCGCCGACCTGGCCCGGTCCGTCGCGGCCGAGCTCGCACGCTTCGCGGCCTTCCAGGGGGCGGAGGTCCTGGAATTGGAAGTCCTGGAGACCGACGACCCGCGCCTGGAGAAGGCCTTCCGGCGTGAGTTTGCGCGCGTATCCGAGGCATTACACTGACTGGAAGGCTTGGAACCATAGAGCCAACAAGATGTACAAGATTAAGAAAGATCAACAAGATAGAGATAAAAGATCTGTGATTTCTTTCATTCTTCCATCCTGTTCATCCACCTAACATCCTGTTCATCTTGTTGGATCTATCGTATGACACCTCCCGGCCGATTTGCAGGAACGAGACCGGGCCGGTCGCCCGCCTAGCCTTTCCGCGATTTTCGGGATACCATCCCCGGCATGAGCGCATCCACCTCTTCCCGCGACCAGACCCTCGGCCTGGCGGCCCTGGCCGTCTGCGCCCTCCTGTGGAGTCTGGCGGGGCTGTTCATCAAGATCATCGACTGGAATCCCATGGCCATCGCCGGGGCACGCTCGGCCATCGCGGGGCTCTTCCTCCTGGCCTGGATCCGCAAGCCCCGGATCACCTTCTCCTTCCCCCAGCTCGGGGCTGCCCTGTCCAGCGCGGCCACGATGCTGCTGTTCGTGTACGCCAACAAGGCCACCACCTCGGCCAACGCCATCCTCCTCCAGTACGGGGCGCCCATCTACACGGCGATCCTGGGGATCTTCCTGCTCAAGGAGAAGCCCCGGCTGGAGCACTTCGCGGCCTTCCTGGCGGTGGCGGCGGGGATGGTCCTCTTCTTCCTGGGTGACCTCGGGGGCGGGAGCCTCCTGGGGGACCTGGCGGGCGTGGCCTCGGGGGTGACCTTCGCGATGTACTACGTCTTCCTGCGGATGCAGAAGGACGGGTCCCCCCTGGAGTCCAACCTCCTGGCCCACGGCTTCACCGCCGTGATCGCCCTGGTCTGGGCCTGCTTCCTCCCGGCGCCGAAGGTGACCTGGGCTTCCGGGGCGGCCATCGTCACCCTGGGGGTCTTCCAGGTGGGGCTGGCCGCGGTTTTCCTGTCCTTCGGGATCAAGCGGGTCACGGCCGTCCAGGGGATCCTGGTGGCCGCCATCGAGCCCATCGCCAACCCCGTCTGGGTCTTCCTGGCCACCGGGGAGGCCCCGGGTCCCAATTCCATCATCGGGGGAGCCGTCATCATCGCGGCCGTGCTGGCCTCGTCCGTCGTGTCCATGCGGCGGGACGCCCTGGCGGCGGAGCGGGCCCTGACCTCCGGATCCGGCACCCCCATGATGGTGGATTCCGGGAATCCCCGGACCGCGGACTAGTCCCGACCGCCCATCCGCGCCTCGATCCTCGCGATCGCGAGGCCGATCCAGGGGGAGGCTTCCTTCTTCTGCCCGAAATCCCAGGCCTTGTAGGGCTGGTAGGCGGACTCGGGGACGAAGGTTCCGTCCGGCCGCGCCTTCGAGCGAAGCACGCCGAGCATGTCCAGGAATCGGGGGTCCCCCCGGGCCTTCGGGAAGCGAGACAGGACGTCCGATACGTGCAGGATGTCGTACCAGAGCCCCGGGGCCTTTAGCTTCCGGAAATCCGTTCCCATGTAGAACATGTAGGGGTGCCGCTCCGCGCTCCGCGCCCAGGAGTCCAGGAGGGCCTCGATGCCGGCGTCCGCCTCGGGGCCCTCCGCGAGGTCCCGGGCCTCGGGATCCGCCGGGGCCTCCTCCCGGAGGGACGCCAACAGCTCCAGCAGGATCAGGGTGGCGAAGGGGCAGGGATCGGACTTCTTGCCGGGGCCCCGGAAGGAACCCAGCTCCGGGGCGACCCGGCAGGGCCAGCCGAAGGGCTCGGACAGGGCGACCAAGGACCGGATTCCCCGGCGGACGAGGGGCTCCGAGGCGCCCCCGAAGCGGACCCGGGCGCGCAGGAGGATGGGGGCGTCGCAGAGGGCCCAGGCCCAGGTCTCGACCCCGCTGCCTCCGAAGTGCTCGGGGTAGGTCATGGGCAGGCGGGGGATCCCGTCGGGCCCCGTCCGCTCGCGGATGCGGGCGACCGCGGCCCCGATCGCCGGAGCGACCCCGTCCCCGAGCCACGACCCGGCCAGGAGCTCCGCCAGGAAGCCCAGGGAGTGGAAGGTCTGGGAGGGACTGCGGTGGCTGGCCAGGACGGTGCCGGGCCAGGAGGCGACGTCGGAAAGGAGGACCCGGACCTCGGGCGCGGCCAGCAGGTCCGCAAGGGCCGCCCGGGACTCCGGGGCGGCCGGCGGGACACCTTCCAGGTCGATGAGGCGGCGGTACCGGACCCAGGGAGGGCCGGCCTCGGACTTCACCGGGCGATTCTCCCCCGCTCCGCCAGGATCTCCTCCACGATCTCGGCGCACTTCCCGATCAGGGGATCGCAGACCTTGGCGGTCAGGCCCAGGCGCTTGGACTCCTCCCGACCCTCGGCGGTGGAGATGTCCACCCCCAGGAGGACCCGGCATTCCGTGGAGGGGGCGATCTCCTCCACCCGGCGCAGGTAGTCCCGGACGATCTCGTAGCAGAGCTCCTTGGTCGCCAGGTCCGAGCCCTCCTCGTTGCCGAAGGCCGCTCCCAGGGCCAGGGCTCCCCCGTTGATCGCCCCGCAGAGGAGTTGGCGGCGGCCCAGGCCGGCCCCCAGGGTGGTGGCCAGGCGGTGGGCCTGCTTCGGGTCCACCCCCAGGTCCCCGGCGAAGGCGACCAGGACGGACTGGGCGCAGTTGGAGCCCGAGGCGTGGAGCTCCCGGGCGCGATCGGATCTAGTCATGGCGGTTCCTTTCGGCCTCGAAGTCGGCGCGCATCCGGGCGCGCAGGTCCGGATCCAGGAGGGCCCGGAGACTGGCCCGGGCCAGGATCCGGGCACCCTTGACCAGGGCCTCGTGGGCCAGGGGCCCCGTGGTCGAGGCCGCGAACTCCCGGGTGTGCCAGGTGTAGGGCTTGTCGATGATGGACAGGGTGGGCTGGAGGGCGGGACAGCGCATGGACACGTTCCCCACGTCCGAGGAGCCCTGGGGGCCCGGGGAGGGGCCGAAGGGGGCCCCGGCCTCGGTGAAGACCTCCTCCATCATCGTCTCCGCGGCGTCGTTGGGCCGCATCTCGTCGAAGGAGAGCTCGAAGTTGCTCCACTCCACCTCCGTGTCCGTGGCCTGGGCGCAGCCCTTGGCGGCCTCCAGGACCTTCTTGACAACCGTGTCCAGGTAGGCCCGCCGGGCGGCGCGGAAGTAGAAGCGGACCGTGGCCGCCTCGGGGACGATGTTGCAGGCCGCCCCGCCCTGGGTGTAGATCCCGTGGATCCGGACGTCCGGGCGGACGTGCTGGCGCAGCATGTCCAGGGCGTGGAAGAAGAGCTGGGCCCCGTTCAGGGCGTTCCGTCCCTCCCAGGGGGAGGCTGCGGCGTGGGCGGTCTTGCCCTTGAAGCGGAACTCGAAGGAATCCATGGCCAGGCAGCGATACCGGACGTAGGACTTCTCCCCTCCGGAATGGATCATCAGGGCCAGGTCCCGGTCGTCGAACAGGCCCTTCGCGGACATGAGGATCTTGGCCCCGTTCGACTCCTCCGCGGGGGTGCCCGTGACCCAGAGCTCGCCCCCGATCTTCCCCATCAGGGGAGCCAGGGCGGCCCCGGCCAAAAGGGACATGGCCCCGTGGACGTTGTGGCCGCAGGCGTGGCCGATCTCCGGCAGGGCGTCGTACTCCGCCAGGAGGGCAACCTTGCCGCCGGTGCCCGAGGAGACCGTGGCGTTGTAGGCCGTGGGGATCCCGAAGAAGGGGTGCTCCACCCGGAAGCCCGCGTCCCGGAGGAAATCCGCGTGGGCCTTGCTGGAACGGACCTCCTGTTCGGAGATCTCGGGATCCGCGGCCATTGCATCGCTCAGGGAGATCGCCCGGGGGGCCAGGCGGTCGACGACGGCGTCCAGCTCGGGCAGAAACTGCTTGTAGTCCATGGATGGAATCCTTTCGATCGCTTATTTCATCGGGGGACGGGTGAGAAGGCGGCCGACCGCGGGGCGGGTCACTTCTCCCTTTTCCAGGGCGACCTTTCCGTTCACGATCACGTACTCGATCCCCTCCGGCGGGGCCAGTTGGTCCTGGAAGGTGGCCTTGTCCTTGAGGCGCTCCGGGGAGAAGAGGACCAGGTCCGCCGGGGCTCCGATCGCCAGGACCCCCGAGGAAAGGAAGGCCATGGAAGCCGGGAGGCTCGTGGCGTGGCGGACCGCCTCGGGCCAGGAGAGCCCCGCCTCCCGGAGCCACCGGAGGGCCCGGGGGAAGGTGCCCGCCGCCCGGGGATGGCCCTGGCCCTGGTGCAGGACCCCGTCGGAGGCCACCGCGCACTTCGGGTGGGTCAGGCAGAGCCGGATCTCCGCCTCGTTCATCACGTGGGCGATGATCAGGGCGTGGGGATCGTTGGCCCTCAGGTCCTCGTAGGAGGCGGGGGTCAGGCGGCCGCCCTTGTACTTGCCCGAGGCGGCTTCCAGGCTCTCCAGGCCCTTTTTCCACCGCTCCTCGAAGCCGGGGTCGAAGACCGCGGAGCCTATGTAGGTGCAGAAGGCCGCGTAGGGGTAGCAGTCCATGGTGACGTCCAGGCCCTCGGACCGGGCTCGGTCGGTCATCCGCAGGGCCTCGGCTGAGTGGCCGAAGGCGGTCATGGAGCCGATGTGGGAGATCTGGACCCGTACCCGGTGGCGCCGGGCCAGGTCGATCATCTCCTGGACGGCCTTTAGGCATTCGGGGCCGTCGTAGCGGATATGGGACGAGACCACCCGCTCGGGGTACCGGGCCGCCACGGCGCACAGGGCGTCGATTTCCCGGGGGCTCGTGTTGGGGGCGTACTCCAAGCCGAAGGAGAGCCCCAGGGAGCCCAGGTCCAGCTCGTTCCGAAGGAGGGCCTCCATGCGGGCGATCTCCGCCTCCGTGGCGGGGCGATACTCGTCGTCGATGCCGACCTCCCGGCGGAGGTAGCGGTGCCCGGTCTGGTAGCCCAGGTTGAGCCACGGGGCCGGCCGGGCGGCCCGGATGTCCCGCAGGAGGGGGCCGGAGCCGCAGTTGCCGGCTATCGCGGTGGTCACCCCCTGACGGAGCAGGGCCAGCTGGATCGTGTCCGGGTCCTCCAGCTCCTCGTCGTGCATGTGGGTGTCGATGAAGCCCGGAGAGACCAGGAGTCCCGCGGCGTCGATGACCCGGGCCGCCGACGGGGCTTCCGGCCCCAGGAAGGCGATGCGGCCGCCCTCGATTCCGACGTTCAAGGCGCGCTCCGTACCCGCGGCGGGATCCAGGGCGGTCCCCCCCCGTACCAGGATGTCCAGGCTCATGCGTTCCCCCTTCATGAAAACAAAAGGCGGCGAGGGACCGTCCCCCGCCGCCCGTCGTGAATTATCTTACTACAAGATCCGGGCTACTGCCAGTTGATGGCCACCGCGATGGCCATGAAGATCATCTGGGCCACGAGCAGCCAGCCGAAGAAGGGCACGAAGTACTTCCACCACTTGTCGATCGGCACTTTAGCGATGGAGCAGATGACCGGCAGGGCCGTGGTGGGCCACAGGACGTTGGAGAAGCCGTCGCCGAACTGGAAGGCCAGGACGGCGGTCTGGCGGGTGATGCCCAGGAGATCCGACAGGGGGGCCATGATCGGCATGGTCGTGGCGGCCTGGCCGGAGCCCGAGGGGATGAAGAAGTTGATCAGGGTCTGGACGATCAGCATGCCCTCCGCGGCCAGCCACCGGGGCAGGTAGGACAGGGGAGTCGCCATGGCGTTGATGACCGTGTCGATGATCTTGGCTTCCCGCATCACGATCAGGATGCCTCGGGAGAGACCGACCACCAGGGCGCCGAACACGATGTCCTTGGCGCCTTCCAGGAAGGTCACGGCGATCTTGCTGGGTCCCCAGCCGGCCATGAAGCCCGCGGCCACGCCCATGATGATGAAGAGGCCCGCCAGCTCGTCGAAGTACCAGCCCTTGACGATGACGCCCCAGACCAGGAGGCCGACGATGACGGCCACCCACAGGAGGATCAGCTTGTCACGGCCGGTGAGCTTCTTCTGGACGAGCTCGTCATGGTTGAGGGCCAGGCTGCCCATGTCCATGCCCTTGAGGATGGACTTGGAGGGATCCTTCTTGACCTTGATCGCGTACAGGAGGGTGTAGACCACGGCCATGGTGACATGAACGAACCAGACGATGATCCGGAAGCCCATGCCCGAGAAGAGGGGAAGCTCCGCCACCTTCTGCGCCACGCCCACGGTGAAGGGGTTCATGAAGGCCGCGGCGAAGCCCATGGCCACCGCCAAGGAGACGATGCTCATGCCTACCAGGGCGTCGTAGCCCATGGCTATGGCCAGGCCCACGAAGAGGGGAATGAAGCCGAAGGTCTCTTCGTACATCCCGAACACGGAGCCGCCCAGGGCGAAGATGTACATGAAGATGGGAATGATGATGATCTCTTTCCCCTTCAGCACTCTGAGCAACCAGCCAATGAAGGAATGGAGGGCCCCCGTCTGCAGAACGATGTAGAAGGACGCATAGACGAAGAAGATGAAGAAGACCACGTCCGCCGCGTCGATGCTTCCCTTCTGGACGGAGATGAAGGTGTCGAAGAAACTCAGGGGATTCTGTTCGACCTTGTGGAAGGTCCCGGGAACCACGACCGTGCGGCCGGAATTCGGGTCCTTTGCCCGGTCGAACTCGCCGGCGGGTATGATGTAGGACCCGATGGCGGCCACGACGATCAGGGCGAACAGGATGACGTAGGTGTGCGGAACTTTCATGACTTTCGAGCTCATGCGTTGCTCCTCCTTAAGGAGTTGGGGTGGGCCGCCTCTTCTGAGGCGTGCGGATCGACTCCTCCTTCTCCCGGACGCACGGGACCTGGGGGTGGATACAAAACCTCTGAAAGTGTAGGTGGTCGAATTTGCGGCGTCAATGGAAAGGATGAAAATATATCCGAAAGCGGAACGGAGGCGGTCCGGTTCGGCCCGGGCGCCCTCGGAAGGCCGGTTCGGCCGCCGCGGCCGGAGCCGCCTAGGAGCCCGACCGGTAGAGTGCCGCGTACTCCACGTAGTGGGGGGCCGTGGCCGCCACCCGGGACCGGTCCTCCCCGGAGAGCTCCCGGATCACCCTGCCCGGCACCCCCGCGAAGAGGGTGTTCGGCGGAACCTCGACCCCCTCCCGCACCAGGGTACCCGCGGCGATCAGGGCGCCCTCCCCGACGACCGCCCCGTCCAGGACGATCGCCCCGATGCCGATCAGGCATCCGGATTTGAGCACGCAGCCGTGGAGAGACACCGAGTGCCCCACCGAAGCCTCGTCCTCTATGCTAAGAGAAAACTTGCGCTTGGTGACGTGGAGCATGCACAGGTCCTGGACGTTCACCCGCGCTCCGATCCGGATCGAGTTGACGTCCCCCCGGATCACCGTGTTGAACCAGACCGAGGAGCCTTCCCCGATCTCCACGTCCCCGATGATCCGCACCCCGTCGCAGAGGAAGACCGAGGGGTGGATGCGGGGAATCATCCCCTTATAGGGAAGGACGCTGACGTTCGGGGGCGGCTGGAAGGTCATACCTATACCTATTATGCGTATCTAAGGTCCGTGTCAATCCGCGAAGGGTCGCCCGGGGTACCGGGAGTTCGGAAAGCCGAACCGTCCTTGGAGGCCCTCCTTCGCGGCTATTCGTCGAATATCTCGGCCCCCAGGTTGATCTTCCGTAACCTCCGCGCTATAGTGTTGTTCACGGATTGAACAACTCGGGCGGCCGCGGCCGAGGAGCCCTAAAAGCACCTCGCGCGCCCCGCCCCTCAAGGACCCCTCCGGGACGGGGAGCGCGTTGCGGCCGCCTCCGACCCCCGGCCGGGGCGTCGTGACTACGGGGAAAAAAGCGCTCCCCCGGGGCGCCGGCCCCATCCTGCCCATCCGGAAAACCAAACAGCATGCAAACCGACACCGAACTGGCGGTCCTCGAAAACCTCTACGGATCCGGCAAGGCCGAATCCTCCCGGGCGCCCACCCAACGGGCCCTGGCCCGGACGGCGGGACTGTCCCTGGGCATGACGAACGTCCTTTTAAAGCGCTTCACCGAGAAGGGCTGGGTGACGGTCAAGCGGGTGAACGCCCGGAACCTCCACTACGCCCTGACGCCGGAAGGGGTCCAGGAGATCGCGCGGCGCACCTACCGGTACCTCAAGCGCACCGCCCGGAGTACCGCCCTGTACCGGGATCTCCTGGAGGAGCACGTCCTGGCCGCCAAGCGGGAGGGCGTCCGTACCCTGGTCCTGGCGGGGCCGAGCGACCTGGACTTCATCCTGGAGTACGTCTGCGAGCGGCACGGCCTGGTTTTCCTGAAGACCGCGGATCCCGTCCGGGCCCGGGCCCTGGACGGGCCGGAGGTCCGTACCGTCTACGCCGAGGGCGTGCCCGAGGAAGCCCGTCTCCCGGGCTCCCGGGGCTTGGCCGACATCCTGGCCGGCCGCGCCTCCGGAGCGGAGGGGGGGGAGTGATGGAATACTGCCGTGATCATTAAGATATTCGGGCGGATCCCGGATATGCTGACGGGCATCGAGGCGTATCTCGACATGATCCGGAAGGCTTCGGGAGTATACTGGTCGAGACGGAGGCGGGCATGAACGGTGATGATTCGAGCAGAATCCTGGAAGCGGATGAAACTCTAGGAGATATTGTCGACATATTAGTTTTGGCCGTGAATCCGGATAGGATTTTCCTGTTCGGATCACGAAGCCGGGAGTCGGAAGTCACGGGCAGCGATTATGATCTGCTGATCGTCAAAAACGGCGTGTCGAACGAACGAGAGGTATCCCGTGCGGCATATCGCTCACTTTTGGATCATGGTTCCGCGGTTCCGGTGGATATCCTGGTTGCCGATGAAGAGAGGCTTGAAATCGCACGAGGAAAGATAGGGAACGTGCTTGCCGGGGCGCTCGTGGACGGGGTCAAGATCTATGAAAGAGCATGAAGAATGGCTTTCCCGCGCAAGAAGCTGCCTGGCCTTGGCAAGAACGCAGAAGGCCGATGAGATCATATATGAGGATCTTTGCTTCCAGGCGCAGCAATCTGTCGAAAAAGGCCTGAAGGCTTTGCTGATATTCTTCGGGGAGAGACCCCCGAGAACCCATGATTAGGTTTCGCTGCTACATACCGTCGGGAAGTACGCGGCAATTCCGGAGAGCATCCGGGAAACGGTTATCCTCAATGACTATGCCGTTCAAATGCGGTATCCCGGCGAGTACACTCCGGTATCCGAGGATGAACTCCGTGAAGCGGTCAGGCTCGCCGGAGGCTGTTATTCATGGGTTTTCGGTATAATCAGGAAAGAACATGGCTAAATCAGGCACTGGGCGGATTCAGGACCGACAACCATGGAGGATTCGAATGCTCGGGATTCTCCTTCTGGCCGCCGCCGCGCCGGGCCTATCCGCCCAACCCCAGCCCTTCCGGAACCTGAGCTCCGAGGAGGCCGCCGCGGTCTCCGCCGGGAAGAGCGTCTTCCGCCGGCCCTCAGGCTGGAAGGACCTGTCCGTTCCGGTCGCGGCTCCCTTCGCCAAGGATATCGAGGATACGGTCCGGAAGCTGGGAGCCAACTACGTCGGGGAGGTGGTCCTGGTCCTGCCCAAGGCCTCCAATCCGGATCTGCTGGTCATCCTGGCCCGGAACCTGGCGGACGTGGAGAGCCACGTGGGCATCCCCTACTGGTCCCGGCGGTACGGGAAGAACTTCGACCTCTTCACCTGGGTGAAGGTCCTGGAGCGGACCGGCGGCGGGTCCGAGGGCGGACTCACCTCGGAGCAGTACATGAAGCCCTTCGACCCCTACCGGGCCCGGTACTCCTGGAGCCTCCGGGGGGACCGCCTCTCGTTCCTGTCCACAAACCTGAGCCACCTGTCCTACGACGGGAAGAAGGCTGTATCTCCCGGGGAGATGGTCTGGCGCCTGGAGGCCTACGCCGAGGGGGACCGCTGGGTCCTCTACGGGATCGGGGCGGTCAAGGCCTTCGACATGCTGGGCCTCCTGCGGGACCGCCTCTCGGAGTCCTTCATGGGGCGCATCGAGGCGTTCTTCGGGTACATGTATAGGAAAGGCGTGGAACTATAGGGAAGACAGGATGGACAGGATGAGGGAAGATAGACAAGATGGGGCGTAAAAACTTACGGTACCGCAAGGAGCGGAAATGAAGGCTGCCGGGAACGCGTCGACGGGGGATTGGGACATCGTTATAACCGCGAAGGACAAGCTGTTGTCTTTCGACTTCAAGGAGCTCTTCCAGTACCGGGACCTGATCAAGCTGCTCATCCGGCGCGACTTCGTGGCGGTGTACAAGCAGACCATCCTGGGCCCTCTGTGGTTCCTTTTCCATCCCATCATGTCCACGATCGTGTACATGTTCGTGTTCGGGAACATCGCCAAGATCGGAACGGACAACATCCCCCGGCCTCTCTTCTATTTTTCCGGGACCATGCTCTGGACCTTCTTTGCCACCACGTTGCAGAAGTCTTCGGACACCTTCATCGTGAACGCCCCCATCTACGGAAAGGTCTACTTCCCGCGGTTCTCCATGCCCATCGTCTACGCGGTGAACAGTTTCTTCACCCTGGCCATCCAGTTCGTGTGCCTGCTGGCCATCTACGTCGTCTACCTGGTGTCGGGCTACTCCTTCCACCCGTCCTGGTGGCTCCTGGCGACGCCGATTCTAGTCCTTCAGACCGCCCTGCTCAGCCTTGGGATCGGCATCATGGTGTCCGCCCTGACCACCCGCTACCGGGACTTCCGGAACCTGATCCATTTCGGACTCCAGATGATGATGTACGTCACGCCCGTCGTGTATCCCATGTCCGAGGTCCCGGCCCGGCTGAAACCCCTGGTTATGCTGAATCCCCTGACCCCCGTGATGGAGCTGTTCCGGCATGCCCTGCTGGGCGGCGGAGAAGGAAACCTGACCCTGTGGGCCGTCAGCCTTGTCGAGACGGCGGCGGTGTTCTGGCTGGGAATGCGCGTGTTCAACCACAACGAGCGGACGTTCATCGACGTCGTATAAGGGAGCATCATGGCCGCGATCATCCAGGTGGAAGGCGTAAGCAAGGAATACCGTCTCGGCGTCATCGGAAACGGAAGCCTCTACAAGGACTTCCAAAGCTGGATGGCCAAGATCCGGGGGAAGGAGGATCCCTGGACCAAGATCGGGGCGGTGTCCAAGTTCGGGAAGCGGGACCGGTTCTGGGCCCTGAAGGACGTTAGCTTCGAAGTGGAGGCCGGGGACCGCCTGGGCATCATCGGCCGGAACGGGGCCGGGAAGTCCACGCTCCTCAAGATCCTGTCCCGGATCACCGCGCCCACGGCCGGGACGATCCGGATGCGGGGGCGCCTGGCCAGCCTGCTGGAGGTCGGGACGGGCTTCCACCAGGAACTCACGGGACGGGAGAACATCTACCTGAACGGAGCCATCCTGGGTATGACCAAGGCCGACATCGACCGGAACTTCGACGAGATCGTGGCCTTTTCCGAGATCGAGAGCGAGTTCATCGACACCCCCGTCAAGCGGTACTCCAGCGGGATGTACGTGCGCCTGGCCTTCGCGGTGGCCGCCCACCTGACCTCGGAGATCCTGGTGGCCGACGAGGTGCTGGCGGTGGGGGACGCCAAGTTCCAGGACAAGTGCCTGGGCAAGATGAGGGACGTCAGCCTGAACCAGGGCCGGACTGTCCTGTTCGTCAGCCACAACATCGGAGCTCTAGCGAAGCTTTGCAATAAAGGCATCCTACTGGAGCACGGGACTCTGACGGCGACCGGAGAGGCGGCGGAGGTGATCCGTATATATGAAAATTCACTGGAGAACAATTAAATTCCTAATAAATAACCATCAACCCAGGAGCCTCATCATGAAGGGCTTTTTTCGGATTTTCCAACCTATATATTCCAAAATACTATGGCTGCTCCCGCAGTCCCTTACGGACGTGCTGTTCTATACGTCCCAGAAGCCCTTTCTCCATGCGGCTTCCAAGGCCGGGGTTCCGTGCCCGGCCGCGCCGAAGGATCCCTTTTTTTCGTTCGTGGTTCTACAATACAATCATCCTGAATTGACCCGACGATGCATCCAGTCGATCAATAAGTTGCCGATTCCCGGCGGAAAGTCGATCGTCATCGTGGATAACGGCTCAACGGACGGGGCCGGAGACATCATCGAGAAGGAGTTTGAGGGGAGTGCGGGTATCCAGATTCTCAGGATAGAGAAGAACTTGGGATTCGCGCGGGGCAATAATGAGGGATATAAACTGGCTCGAAGGATCCGGGAACCGGATTTTCTATGCCTGGTCAACAGCGATATCGTTTTTCCATCCCCCGACTTCGCCGTCGCCGTGGCGAAAGAGTATTCAAAAAGCCGGTTTTCCGTCCTAGGACCGGACCTTCAACCGCCTGGGAGGTTAAAGCTCCACCAGAATCCGATGAGGCTTAGGTTCCGGACAATCCAGGAAGCAGGGTTAATCCTGCGCCGCTTGGAGGAAGAATTGGCCCTGTTGAAATCCGGGTGCTTTGTCCCTCCCCCACCCCGACGCCCCGCGCCGGGCAGGCCGGTGAATTCCATCCGCCGCCAGGGGGCCATCGTGCTTCATGGCGCGGCCTATATCCTGTCCCGCGCGTTCCTGGATGATGTTTCCGTTCCGTTCGACGATCGGACCTTCATGTACGGGGAGGAGGAGATATTCTGCCTCCGCTCCTACTTGCGGGGGCATCGCCTGGTATATACTCCCCGTATACGGTTGCTGCACGACGGGGAAGGTTCGTCCGCCGATATCGACCCGGTTCCGCGTCGCATTTTTAGGAATGAGCAAAGCGTCCAGTCAATAAAAATATTTATTGATATTGTTTCGACAGATGAAAAACTGTGTTGACTCACGCTTAAGTTGGCACAATTTTTCATGCTCGCAGATTTTTTTCTAAGGCCACATAGTGAGACCTCCCTCCTTGGCGGTATGAAGACGGATGTGTAATAAAATCATTCGCATTCTTTCAGTTTTAAGCTAGGTCAACATCGAATTACTGGTACTACTGAACCGGTAAACATATATTGACCTAAATAACTAATCTTGTTATATATAATGTCTGAATTATTGTATTACGATTAATAACAGAGGCAAAACATGAACCTAAATGGAAGAAGAGTACTTGTAACAGGAGCCGATGGGTTCATTGGTAGTCACTTAGTAGAACAACTAGTTCGTGAAGGCTCTTTTGTTCGTGCGCTAGCTTATTATAATTCATTTGGTACTTGGGGTTGGCTCGATTCACTACCTGGGGAAATTCGTGATAACATTCATATAGTATCAGGAGATATCCGTGATTCTAATTGTGTTCGTTCAATTGTAAAAAATAATGATATTATATTTCATCTCGCTGCTCTAATAGCCATCCCCTTCTCATATCAATCTCCAGATTCTTATGTGGATACAAATATCAAGGGAACTCTAAATGTACTTCAAGCCTCAAGAGATTTTGAAGTCGAAAAGGTTCTAATAACCTCCACGTCAGAAGTATATGGTACTGCAAGGTATGTCCCGATCAACGAAGCACACCCGTTGCAGGCGCAATCTCCGTATAGTGCAAGCAAGATAGGTGCTGACAGAATAGCAGAATCATTCTATAGGTCATTTAATACCCCCGTCACTATTGTGCGACCTTTTAATACATATGGTCCTAGGCAATCTGCCCGCGCAATTATTCCGACTATACTAATTCAACTCCTCTCAGGTATCCATGATATTAAACTTGGTAGCCTTCATCCCACTAGGGATTTCCTTTATGTTCAGGATACTGTTGAAGGATTTATTGCGATTGCAAAGTCTGACAAAGTGGCTGGTGAAGAGATAAACATTGCTACAGGTATAGAGATATCTATAGGCGATCTTTTATCAAAGATTATTGATAAGCTTGGAGTATCAATAAACTTACAGGTCGAAGATACTAGAGTGAGGCCAAGTAAATCAGAGGTTGAACGGCTTCTCGGAAGTAATGAAAAAATTTGTCGATTAACCGATTGGATACCTAGAATAAATCTTGACATGGGACTTGAAGAGACCATCCGTTGGTTTGCAATTCAAGATAATTTAAAGAAATATAAAGCTTCAATTTATAATATTTAAGGAAAAGATAATGCATGCAATTATAATGGCCGGTGGAAAGGGCACTAGGCTCAAACCGTATACTACCCTAATACCAAAACCATTAGTGCCAATTGGCAATGAAAGAGCAATTTTAGAAATTATCTTGATGCAGCTAATAAAACACAAGATAAATCGAGTCACACTTTGCGTAAACCATTTAGCTAATCTTATTATGGCATATTTTGGCGATGGATCTAGATGGGGTGTAAAAATTGATTATTCTATAGAAGAAACACCACTAAGTACTATTGGTCCACTAACGCTCATAGACAATTTAGAAGAAAATTTTATTGTAATGAACGGTGATGTGCTATGTGATATAGATTTCTCAGCGTTCTATAATAAGCACGTTGATGAAAAAAGAGATGTGACTGTTGCAGTAGCAAAACGTGAGACTAAAGTGGACTTCGGGGTCATAACGTATAACGCAGATAATAAGATAACTGATTTCTATGAGAAGCCAGTTAGCCTAATAAATGTGAGTATGGGTATTTATTGTATAAATAAAAAGGTAATTTTAAATCTTGAGCGTGGGGTAAAATTCGGGTTTGACGATCTTATGTATCAAGGGGTTCGTGAAAATCTTGGTTTCTCAGTCTTTCCCTTCGATGGTTTTTGGTTGGACATTGGACGACCTGAGGATTATGATTTCTGTAATGAAAATTATGAAAGTCTTAAGTATAGGTTGGGGCTAGGTACTTGAAAATACTTGTTACGGGTTCGTGTGGATTTACGGGCCAAAATCTTATGGCCCTTCTAAGGACGTATAAAGAGGATGAACTCTTTAGTTGTGACTTGTCTGGAATAGTTTCGGATTCACATTCTATTGTGAATTTTAATGATTCTCACCAAGTACAGAATATCGTTGAATCTATAAAACCAGATCTGGTTTATCATCTAATCGGATCATTTTCAAATAGTTACGAAATCGATTATGCAAATAATGTGTTATCCACTCGCAATCTCATTGAGGCCCTTATAACATCAAAAGTAAAAGCTAGAGTATTTGTCTTAGGAACCGCAGCTGAATATGGCGCTGTGGAAAAAACTCAGAATCCTGTTTCTGAAAATGCAAAACTAAATCCAGGTACTATTTATGGTCTAACCAAGTGCATGCAGACACTAATGATGAGTTATTATGTCCGATGCTATAAGTTAGATATTGTTATGGCAAGACCCTTCAATCTGTCTGGGGACGGGGTTTCAAAATTGCTTCTTTTGGGCAATCTACAAGAGCAGATAACTGCATATATTACGGGAAAGATTTCCCGAATAACATTAGGAGATCTTAGCCAAAGACGTGATTTTCTAAGTATTGAAAATGCCTGCAGAGACTACATTTTTATTGCTAAGTATGGAGAAACTGGTGAGATATATAATGTTGGGTCTGGGCGATCAACTTTAGTCGAAGAGCAAGTGAAGCTAGAACTAAAAAAATATGGGATACCTTGGGATTGCATTGAAATAATTGGTCACCATGGGATTAATAACGTTGATGAAATATATGCAGATATATCGAAATTGGCTACTTTGAAGAAGAAGGTTAGAAAAGATGAGTATTGATAAAAAAAATGCTGATGCCGTTTCATCTAGATACAAAGATAAGTTATTCGTCCAATTGATCACTAGTTTTAATTGCGATAAGGTGCTATGGGCTCTATTTCGGTTAAAGCGTTGGGTTTATTGTCTTGATATTGGTTTGCTAAAAGAATTATTAGACAACTTAATTAGGTTATGGGGAAAAGCTAATCAGAATATTACTCGATTCATTTTTTTCATTCGGAAATTTTATGTATCAGGAAAGAGAAAAATTGGGTGTTATCTGAAAAAAAATGGTTTGATTTGGAGTAGTTATAAGCAAGTAAAAGCATGGTATTCAAAAATTATCATCATGTATATGAAACATATTAAAATGAAGAATACTATTGACGAAGATCAACGGAGTTCAATTCTAGACATTCAAGATTCTTGGCCGGACGAAATTCCTTTGTTAAGTGTGGTCATTCCTTGCTTTAATTACGGGAAGTATATTCTTGAGGCTTTGGAATCTCTGTTTATGCAAACCTTTCGAGATTTTGAAATTATTATTGTAGATGGAGGATCAGACGATAAAGAAACAATTGAAATTCTGCAGTCAATTGTAGCCCCTAATATAAAAGTTTTTTTAAGGCCTGAGCGCCATTTGGTAGGCGATAACAGAAATTTTGGAATAGAAAAAGCACAGGGTAAATATATTTGCTGTCTTGATCCAGATGATAAATTACTTCCACAGTATTTTGAAAAGGCGCTTTTTTTTGTAGAAAAATATGGTTTTGATATAGTTCATCCTTCAGTCCAATGCTTCCATGAAAGTAATTATCTTTGGCAATCAAGGGATACTTCTTTTATACAGCAGATAACAATAGGTAATCATATTGCCACGACTGCTGTTTTCCGCAAAGCGGCTTGGGGGGCTGTGGGAGGGTACCATGATTGGGGTATTGGAGAGAATCATGTACCAGAAGATTGGGACTTTTGGACAAGACTTCTCGGAAGAGGTTATCGCTCTAAAGCTCTTCGTGAACCATTGATGCTTTATCGTGTTCATAGTGCTGGCTTAACTGCAGGAGCAAAAATGAAACATGAGCGTCAAGTTGATCATATTTGGGAAAATTGTAGACACTACGCAATTGATTATTTAGCATCCAAAGGTAAGCTATTACCGCCAGAGTATGGTCATCGTTCTTACATATCTTCCAATCGAGGTGTTACATGTAAAAACAATAATAAATCATTAATTATTGCTTTGCCCTGGTTTACGATTGGCGGTGCTGAGCGAGTAATAGCACAGTTGATAAAGCATTTATTAGATAAACAATGGAATGTAATTGTTGTAACTTCATCAAAGGCACTAGAGAAACAAGGTAATGGTAGGACTGCATTCGGTTTGGATTCAAGTATCTTTTATGATTATGCAAACTTTCTTGCTTCAGATGAAGAGTATTTTGATTTTACAAAATACTTGATCGAGGCATATAATGTTGGGTTACTATTCATAGTAGGTAGTTTGTTTTTTTATAATAATCTTTATAAAATTAAAAAAATATTCCCGTCATTGAAAATTATCGATCAGCATTTTAATGAGTTTGGTCATCTGAATAGCTATATTAGAAATAGAACTTATATAAACAAAACCATACTTGCGACAGATTCTCTTAAGGCCTACTTAGACGCACATATAAAAGATAGCAATATTGAATCGCAGGTAATACTTCATGGAATAGATACTGATCGGGAATTTAATCCAATGAAAGTAATTCCAAATGTCCTAGGCTTTATTCATTCCGATTTACCCGTAGTTGGCTATTTTGGTCGTTTCTCGGATGAAAAACGACCAGACTTATTTGTTGAACTAGCTGCTAGACTCAATGAGCTAGGTATGTACTATAATTATCTCATGGTTGGTGATGGGGATCATTTTAAGAAAGTTCAAGATAGTATTCAAAGTAAGGGACTGACTCCCTATTTCTATCTGACAGGTTTTGTTGCAGATATTAAGCCTTTTTTGAGGAATTGCAGTTTGGTGATTATTCCATCAATAGTTGAAGGGGTTCCTTTAATTCTACTTGAGGCTCTTTCTTTCGGTATTCCTGTAGTAGCATCTGCTGTTGGTGGAATACCCAGGGTTTTGAAATCTGGAGAATTTGGGAAAGCATGTGATCCTGCTAATTTCAATTCCTATATTGATGCGGTTGTTGATATTATGAAAGACAATGATAACTGGTTGGAGAAATCTAAAAAAGCAAGATCGCACATAGTAAGAAACTATGGGGTACATCATATGCTTAGTAAATATCAACAAGTATTTGAGGAAGTGGTTATGACTGGATCCAAGGCGTGAGTGAAATCAATCTTGATTGGTATATGTGAGGATATCTGAACCTCCGTTGACTATGTAAGTATATGTCAACCGAGGTTCAGATATCCCCAGGTACATTTCTGTGTGTACAGAGCGATAAATTACCTGACAGTAGCCCCCGGATGGACACAATCAGCCGGCCTCCTTTTCCTCAACCAGGAGGCCGTCGATGAACGCCTGGTAGGGCGTTCTGCCGTTCATGTTTCGGCCCTGGTGAGCGCGTTCTTGATTATAGATTTTTAGGTAGCCATCCAGGTCAACCTGCATCTCATCAATGGATTCATAGAACTTGGTTCGGCCGACAATCCGGAAATGCTCGTCCAGCAGGGTGCGGTGAAGACGCTCGACGATGCCGTTGCTCTGAGGCCTGCGGACTTGCGTGGTCCGATGTTCGATGTCTTCCAGCTGGAGGAATAGCTCGAAGGGATGCTGATCCGGACGTCCGCAGAACTCCCGGCCGTTGTCGCTGAGGATGGTGTGGATCCGCGCCCCGTGTTCCTCGAAGAAGGGAAGGACGCGTTCGTTGAGGACGTGGACAGACGTGATGGGGATCTTAGAGTTGTACAGGTGCCCCCAGGCGTACCGTGAGTGGCAATCGACGACGGTTTGCAGATAGACCTTCCCGATGCCTTTGAGGTTCCCGACCATGAAGGTGTCGATCGCGACAAGCTGACCTGTAAAGTCAGCCTGGATATGACGTTCCCGGAACTCCGGATCGAACCGTTCAAGGAGGCGGATCTCCTGTTCCGAAAGCTCCATACCGGTTTCCCTGGCGTGCTGTTCAAGGCGGAGCAATCTCTGGTGTTTGGATAACAGGTTGTGCCTCTGCCAGACGCCGCGGATGGCTCCCGCTCCGATGTGGATTCCCCGGAGAAGGAGCTGTTGGCTGACCTTGAGGCTTCCCTGGGTCGGGTACTCAAGGCAGTAGTCGAGAAGGACTTGTTCCAGCTCTTCAGATAGACGGCTTGGGTGGGGGTTGCGGGGACCGCGGACTTTGTCCAGGAGAGCCTCGGAGCCAATGGTTTGGAAGTTCCTGCGGATCTCGTAGAACTGTTGGCGAGAATACCCCATGATCTTGCAGGCTTTGGAGACGTTGTCGAGGTCGGAAGCGAGTTCCAGGAGCGTGAGCTTCCTGCGGGCAGCTTTCTGCGCTATAGTGGCGTTGGTGGTCATTCCGTTCTCCCTTGGTGAACTGTTTTAGCGGTAAAACCATTCTACCATCCGGGGGCGGGTGACCGCCATTTTTCATTTCCTGTAAGGTAATTTCTCGCTCAAAACATTCTGTGCTATAATAGTGTTGCTGGTTGTTCCGATCTTCTATGGTGAAGAGTTTTTAGGCAAAACCAGCCTACTATCTGGGACCGGGAGGACCGCCAGTTTTCATGTCCTTTCATGAAATTTTCCGCTCAAATCAAGTCACACCTTTATAACGTCAGTTTTACGAAAACAATTATTTGGTTGGTTTAATATGATTATAGCCTTGCGAATTGCAATTCTAGCTTCTGAATCAATGAGCGGTGGAAACAACGTAGTTTTCGAGCATGCTGGGAATCTTGTCGACCGCGGCTATAAAGTGACAATGGTTGTAGATGGGGAAGTCGACAAAAAAAAACTTTCTTGGCATCGGCGTGGTTCTGAGTTGGAATGGATTTCGCTTGAGCTAGCAAAGCAACACACTTATGACATTGCAATTGCGACGTTTTGGCGTACATGCTACAAAATTATTAGTATTCCTGCTAGCCGATATTTATATTTTAATCAGTCTGTTGAGTCGCGGTTTTTCCCCGATGAAGATACTTTGAATCGAAGTTTTTCAGAGCTAACTTATTGTTTGGGTTTTTATATAGTTACTGAGGCGAGTTGGATAAAAACTTATATTAAAGAACATTACAATCAAGATGCTTTTTTTGTTCCAAATGGCGTTAATAAGGAAATATTCAAGTTAGACGGCCCCTGTTATGCTTCTAGAAATCATGGCAATCTTAGGGTCCTAGTTGAAGGACCTTTAAATATTCCATTTAAAAATGTTCAACGCACCATAGATCTATGTCGTCAGGCCGGTGTCGATGAAGTATGGCTTCTAACGAGCACAGTTGCCACACATGTTGACGGGGTAGACCAGTTATTCTCCAGGGTACCTATTGCTGAGACGCCTCCGATATACCGGTCATGTGACGCGATTGTCAAACTTAGTTTTATTGAAGGTATGTTTGGTCCACCACTAGAAATGTTTCACTGTGGAGGAACAGCAGTTGTTTATAATGTCACAGGACATGAGGAGTATATACGCAACGGGCATAATGCTCTCGTGGCCGAAATGGGCGATGAATCAGCTGTTCTTCAACATCTAAGGCGATTGAGAGAAGATCCGGAATTGCTTGCTACATTAAAGGCTCATGCTTTGGAAACTGCTCGTGATTGGATAGATTGGAATTCCTCAACCGATCGATTTGAGTTTGCTCTTCAAGAAATAGTAGAAAAATTTCCTTTAAACGCTTGTACTGTAATTACCAAAACAAGACTAGTTAATACTCTTGCATCTCATGCGTCTACGACCACTCAGGTAAACTTAGAAGCTTCATTTTTTAAATTATCTTTTAGAAAGTTTTTTATTCTGACAGGACGTTTTCTTGTGAGAAAGATAAAGAAGAGATTTGGCATATACTAAGCGGCCACTTACTATTATTACCAAAAACTAAGAGGAATGAGTCATTTCTCCTTTACTCAGTACTTTTATTCTCGTATCAATTTGTAATCAAATCTTTGTATACAAAGAAATCTTCCAAATCTCTATTGGAGGAGCAAGATGAAAGGTCTCATTCTCGCGGGTGGGACTGCAACGCGCTTGTTCCCGGCGACAAGGTCGGTTTCCAAGCAAATGCTGCCGGTCTTCGACAAGCCGATGATCTACTATCCCCTGTCCACGCTGATGCTGGCGGGAATCCGGGAAGTCCTGGTGATTTCCACCCCCCGGGATGTTCCCCACTTCCGGGACCTTCTGGGGGACGGTTCCCGTCTGGGGATGCGCTTTGAATACGCGGTCCAGGATAAGCCGAGGGGCCTGGCGGACGCGTTTATCGTGGGGGAGCGGTTCATCGGTCGGGACCAGAGTGCCTTGGTGTTGGGAGACAATGTTTTTTACGGCCAGGGGTTTACGGCCATGCTCGAGAGAGCCGCCGGCCGTGAGACCGGAGCTACCATCTTCGGGTATCCCGTAAAGGACCCTTCGTCTTTCGGTGTCGTGGAGTTCGACAAATCCGGTAAGGCGATATCGATCGAAGAGAAACCCGCAGTGCCCAAATCCCACTACGCGGTCCCGGGCCTGTATTTTTACGATACCGACGTGGTCGAAATCGCCAAATCCGTCCAGCCATCCGCCCGGGGAGAAATCGAGATTACGAGCGTTAACAATGAATACCTTGGGCGAGGAGATCTGTATGTGGAGCGGCTGGGTCGAGGCTTCGCATGGCTCGATACCGGGAGTCCTGCCACTCTCCTCGAAGCCTCCAACTTCGTGGAGACCGTCCAGCGTCGTCAGGGGCTCTACATTGCATGCATCGAGGAAATAGCCTTTCAGCGAGGCTGGATAGGCGCCCGGGAGCTCGTGTCCGCCGCGGAAGAAATGGGAAAGACGGATTATTCGGCCTACCTCCGCTATTTGGCCGAGGAAACCCCATGGGCATAGAAGTCAAGCAGTGCCCGATCCCGGGCTTGCTGGAAATTCAGCCCCGAATCTTCGGCGATTCAAGGGGGTACTTCTTCGAATCCTGGTCGGCGCGGGATTACGAGGCGGCGGGAATACGAACTCGGTTTGTGCAGGACAACGAGTCCTTCTCTTGTCGTGGGGTCCTTCGGGGTCTCCATTTCCAAAAAGATCGTCCCCAGGGGAAACTTGTTCGCGCCGTACGCGGGGAAATCTTTGATGTGGCCGTGGATATCCGGCCGGAATCTCCGAACAGGTATAGGTGGCATTCGGTGATCCTGTCGGGAGATCGGCACAATCTATTTTATATCCCACCCGGCTTCGCCCATGGTTTCCTAGTGCTTTCCGAGACGGCGATATTTTCCTACAAGTGCACGGACTTCTACTTCCCGGAGGATGAGGGCGGTTTGGCATGGGATGACCCAAAACTGGATATAGCCTGGCCTTCTTTGGGCATGGAGTACATTCTGTCCGAGAAGGATCGTAGAAACCCGAGGCTGCCGATATGATCTGGGTAGTCGGCGACAAGGGAATGTTGGGACAGGAGATTGGCGGACTCCTGAAGGTTGAGGGGTTGAAGTGGGTCGGGAGCGACCGGGAAGTGGATTTTCTGGATCCTGTCGCGCTCCGGGAGTTTGCGAAAGAGAACTCTCCCTCCCATATCGTCAATTGTGCCGCGTATACGGCGGTGGATCGTGCCGAGGACGAGGAGGCTCTAGCGCTCAGGCTGAATGCCGAAGGACCGGAAAACCTGGCGAAGCTTTCGGTGGATTTCGGGGCGAGACTCATTCACATATCCACGGATTATGTTTTTTCGGGAGACTCCTCCGTTCCCTATACGGAATCGGAACCTGTCAACCCCTCGGGCGCGTACGGGCGTACCAAGGCGGAGGGCGAGCGACGGATTCTCGCTGTCGCGCCGGATGCCATAATCATTCGAACCGCTTGGCTCTATGGTCGCCACGGCCCGAATTTTGTATCGACCATGATTCGTTTAATGAAGGAACGGGATTCCCTGGGTGTTGTGGCTGATCAAAGAGGTTCTCCCACCTGGGCCCGGGATTTGGCGGCTGCGATTCTCCAAATCGTATCAATTGCGGAATTCCCGTCCGGTATTTACCATTACACGAATGAAGGGGAGACCACCTGGCATGAATTCGCCGTGGAGATCCAGAAGCAAGGATTGGAGATGGGAATCCTAAACCGTAGCTGTCCGATTCGAGCTTTGCGCACGGAAGAGTACCCGACACGCGCAAAACGGCCTAGATACTCAGTACTCGATAAAAGCAAGATTCGCTCTTTCGGAGTATACGTTCCCGAGTGGAGGAGAAGTCTTTATTCGTACTTGAGCCAATTAACCATGGAAAATGAAAGGAGTCGGTAAACATGCGTACATTCCAGAATCTGTTGGTAACCGGTGGCGCAGGTTTTATCGGGGTAAATTTCATACGATACCTTTTCCGGGAAACGGATTTTCAAGGAAGGATCATTAACCTGGATTGCTTGACGTATGCGGGTAATCCTGCCAGTCTATCAGCTGTACTTGATTCATCGGGAGACCGTTACATTTTCGTACATGGGGACATCCGGGATCGAGCGGTAGTCGATAAGGTGATAAAAGACTATTTCGTCGATGGAATAGTCCATTTTGCCGCGGAAAGCCACGTAGATCGTTCCATTCTCGGCCCGGAAGCATTCATAACTACGAATGTCATTGGGACCTTTACCCTGCTGGAAGCGGCCCGGCATGCCTGGAAAGATCGGGAAGATGTCCTTTTTCATCACATCAGCACGGATGAAGTTTTCGGCTCACTGGGAGATGAGGGGTATTTCACGGAAAACACGCCGTATGATCCCCGGTCACCGTACTCGGCTTCCAAGGCGGGAAGCGATCATCTGGTTCGAGCGTATCATCATACCTACGGATTGCCTGTCACCTTGTCGAATTGCTCGAACAACTACGGTCCCTACCAGTTTCCCGAGAAGCTGATACCCTTGATGATTCTGAACATGCTTGAGGATAAGCCTCTTCCCGTATACGGGGATGGCAGGAACATCCGGGATTGGCTGTATGTGGCGGATCATGCCGCAGCTATTTGGAAGATCATGCAATCCGCGGAACTCGGAAACTCCTATAACGTTGGCGGAGAAAATGAATGGGAAAACATCCGCCTGCTGGAAAAATTGATCGACATTGTTGCGATGAAGATCGGCAAACCTGCGGAAGCTATCCGCTCCAAGATAACCTATGTGAAAGACAGGCCGGGTCACGATCGGAGATACGCGATTGATTGTTCACGGCTCAAGAAGGACCTTGGATGGAACCAATCCGTAACCTTCGATCAAGGTCTGGAATTGACGGTCGACTGGTACCTGTCGAATCCCGATTGGGTAAACTCCGTCCGGAGCGGGGAGTACCGGTCTTGGCTGGAGCGGAATTACAGCAAGCGGTAAAACTCTTTCCATGCATTGCTATTCATAATTACACAAGCATGAGTTGAAATTCTTGCCGGAAAGGTCATTCAGCATGCATACTCTCACACTCGCCCTGATCGGCTGCGGCCGGATCAGCCACAAGCACATCGAGGCGGCCGTCAAGAACGTGGACCGTCTCCGGCTCGTCGCCTGCTGCGACCCCAAGCTCGACCGGGCCGAGGCCAAGGCCGCGGAATACCGAAAGGCTTTTCCGGACGCCAAGGTCGCGGTCTACGCGGACTATCGGGAGATGCTCGCCAAGGAGCGGCCCGACCTCTGCGCGATCGCGACGGAGTCCGGGTACCACCCCCGGATCTCGATGGACTGCTCCGCGGCGGGGGCCCACGTGGTCTGCGAGAAGCCCATGGCCCTGTCCACCGCGGACGCGGACGCCATGATCGCGGCGGCCCGGAAGGCTGGCCGGACCCTCTCGGTCTGCTTCCAGAACCGCTTCAACGCCCCGGTCCAACGGACCCGGACGGCCCTGGAGGCCGGGCGCTTCGGCCGCATGCTCCACGGCATGGTCCAGGTCCGGTGGAACCGCAACGAGGCCTACTACGCCGAGGCTCCCTGGCGCGGCACCTGGGACCTGGACGGGGGCACCCTCATGAACCAGTGCACCCACGGCATCGACCTTCTCCAGTGGATGATGGGCGAGGACGCCGTCCGCGTCCAGGCGGCCACCCGCCGTTTCCTCCGGCCCATCGAGGCGGAGGACTTCGGCGCCGCGGTGGTGGAGTTCGCCTCCGGGGCGGTGGGGATCATCGAGGGGACCGCGGATATCTACCCCACGAACCTGAACGAGACCCTTTCCCTCTTCGGCCAGACCGGGAGCGTGGTGATCGGGGGCCTGGCGGTGAACAAGATCGAGACCTGGCGCTTCGCGGACGCCGCCGTCGCGGGGGACCCGGAGGATAAGGTCGTGAACCCCGCGGAGAAGGACCCCCCCTCGGTCTACGGCTTCGGACACTCGGCCCTGTACGCGGACGTCCTCTCGGCGATCGAGTCCGGCCGGGAGCCCCTGGTCTCCGGGGAGAAGGGCCGCAAGGCGCTGGAGATCATCCTGGCGATCTACAAGAGCCAGAAGACCGGCAAGGCCGTGGACCTGCCGTGCGAGTTTTCTACTGTGGAAATGAAGGGCGTTTTCTGAGGAAGAGGGACAGGATAACAGAATATACAGGATGGACAGGATCAAGAATGATCAAGGATGAGGTATCGGAGCGAATCATCGGTTGTGCTTTTCAAGTGTATAATATTCTGGGATCCGGATTCCTGGAAAGTGTCTATAAAAAAGCCTTGGTGATTGAACTAACAAAAGCCGGTCTTACGGTAGAGGAAGAAACACCGATCACGGTCACCTATAAAGGACAAATCGTAGGATGGTTTAATGCTGATCTTATAGTCGAAAAGAAGATCATCCTTGAACTGAAAGCGATAGATGTTCTGGCCAAGACTCATGAGATCCAGCTTGTGAATTATCTGAAGGCCACAGGTATCCCTGTGGGGCTTTTAATTAATTTCGGGACAACCGGAATTCAGATCAAACGGAAGTACAAAGATCCTGTCGATCCTGACCATCCTGGTATCCTGTCCAAGGAAGAGGAATCCCAATGACCGTACCGTTCTACACATCCACCCGCGAGTACGCCGCGCGGAAGGACGAGTTCGACGCCGCCGTGCGCTCCGTGATGGAGCGCGGGGACTTCATCCTGGGCTCAGAGGTCGCGGAGTTCGAGCGCGAGGCCGCCGCCTGGCTGGGCGCGAAGTACGCCGTGGGCGTGGCCTCGGGTTCCGACGCCCTGGTGATCGCCGCGGACCTCCTGGGCTTCCGGGACGGGGCCGAGGTGCTCACCCCCACGTTCACGTTCTTCGCCTCCACTTCCTGCGTGTCGCGCCTGGGCGGCAAGCCGGTGCTGGTGGACCTGGACGCGGAGACCCTGAACATGGATCTCCGGGACGCTGAGCGGCGCATGTCCAAGGCCACCAAGGGCATCATCCCCGTGCACCTCTTCCTACAGCCCACGCCGATGCAGCCGGTGATGGACCTGGCGCGGAAGCGCGGCCTGCGGGTCCTGGAGGACGCCGCCGAGGCCTGGGGCATGGACTGCCTCGTGGACGGATCGTGGCGCAAGGCGGGCACGGTCGGCGAGATCGGCATCTACTCCTTCTTCCCCACCAAGACCCTGGGGGCCTACGGGGACGCGGGGCTCATGGTCACCGACGACGAGGAACTGTACAAGAAAATCAAGAGCTACCGGGTCCACGGGAGCTCCGTGAAGTACCACCACGACTACGTGGGGTACAACTCCCGGCTGGACACCCTCCAGGCGGCGATCTTGCGGGTGAAGATGCGGACCACCGACGCGGCCGTCGCGGCCCGCGCCCGACACGGGGCGCACTACACGGAGCGACTGTCCCGAGTCCCGGGGCTCCGCCTGCCCAAGATCCTTCCGGGCGGGAAGCCCGTGTACTACGTGTTCAACATCTTTGCGCCCCGCCGGGACGAACTCGCGGCCTTCCTCAAGGAGAAGGGGATCGGCACCTCGATCTACTACCCCATCCCCCTGCACCTGCAGAAATGTTTCCAGAATCTAGGGTACAAAAAGGGCGACTTCCCGAACGCAGAGCGGGCCTGCGGGGAAGTCCTGGCTCTGCCCATCTTCCCGGAACTCACGGACGACGAAGTCGACTACGTTTGCGACCAGATAGAGGCGTTTTATCGCTAATATGGACAGGATGAACAGGATGGAGACCGGATGAACAGGATAGGGCAATATTCGCTCATCCTCATGATTCCATCTTGTTCATCCTTTTCAACATCCTGTACATCCTGTCTGATTTCTCGGGAGAACTCATGAGCGACTACTTTGTACATGAATCGTCCTATGTCGACGAGGGGGCGGTGATCGGGGAGGGGACCAAGGTCTGGCACTTCACCCATGTGATGCCCGGGGCGCGGATCGGGAAGAAGTGTGTCCTGGGGCAGAACGTGAATGTCGGGAGCAAGGCCGTCCTGGGGGATCGGGTGAAGGTCCAGAACAACGTCTCCCTCTACGACGACGTGGTCCTGGAGGATGACGTCTTCTGCGGCCCCTCCTGCGTGTTCACCAACGTCATCAATCCCCGGTCCTTCGTGGAGCGCAAGCATGAGTACCTGCGGACGCTGGTGAAGAAAGGCGCCTCCATCGGTGCCAACGCCACCATCGTGTGCGGCGTGACCCTGGGGGAGTACTGCTTCGTGGGGGCCGGCAGCGTGGTGACCAAGGACGTGCCCGCCTACGCCCTGGTGCACGGAAACCCGGCCCGGGTCCGGGGCTGGATGTGCCAGTGCGGCGTCAAGCTGGGGGAAGACCTGGTCTGCCCCGAATGCGGGAAAAAATACAAGAAGGCAGGACCCGGATTAATATTAGAAGAATAGACAGGATAACAGGATTTCCAGGATGAACAAGATCACTGTTTGGTGATCCCATAATTAATCCTGTACATCCTGACAATCCTGTTATCCTGTCTTATTTCCAATTTTGGGAGAATGCATGAACTACTATGATTCTATTCTGAAGAAGATCTCCGACAGGTCCGTCGTGGTCGGCGTCATCGGCCTGGGCTACGTGGGTCTGCCCCTGGCGGTGGCCTTCGCGCGCAAGGGCGTGACGGTCCTGGGCTTCGAGAAGAGCGGGAAGAAGGCGGAATCCGTCAACGCCGGCAGGAACTACATCGGCGACATTAAGGACGAGGAGTTGGCCGGGGTCGTGAAGGCCGGCAAGCTCTCGGCGACCACGGACTTTTCCCGCATCCGGGAGTGCGACGCCGCGATCATCTGCGTGCCCACGCCCCTGGACAAGTTCAAGAAGCCCGACATGAGCTTCATCGAGGCCTCCTGCGTGGACATCGGCAGGAACATGAAGGCCGGCACTTTCGTTTCCCTGGAGAGCACCACATACCCGACTACCACCGAGGACTTCATGAAGCCCATCTTGGAGCGGGAGTCCGGGTTGAAGGAGGGAGCGGACTTCTGGCTCTGCTTCAGCCCCGAGCGGGTGGATCCGGGCAACAAGGACTACAAGACCGACAACACCCCCAAGGTCGTGGGCGCCCTGGGCGAGCAGGCCCGCCAGATCGCACTGGCCCTGTACGGGATCGCGATCCAGCACCTCCACGCCGTCAGCTCACCCCGGGCCGCGGAGATGGTCAAGATCCTGGAGAACACCTATCGCCTGGTGAACATCTCCCTTATCAACGAACTGGCCCTGCTTTCGGGCAAGATGGACATCAACATCTGGGAGGTCATCGAGGCGGCCAAGACCAAGCCCTACGGGTTCCAGGCCTTCTATCCCGGTCCCGGGATCGGCGGCCACTGCATCCCCCTGGACCCCTTCTACCTGGAGTACATCGCCAAGGGCTTCAACTTCGATCTGACCATGATCAACACGGCCGGCAATATCAACAACCTCATGCCCTACCGGATGATGAACAAGATCGCCTTCGCCCTGAACCGGCACAAAAAAGCCCTGAACGGCTCCACGATTCTTTTCCTGGGGGTGGCCTACAAGCCGGACATCGACGATCCCCGGGAGAGTCCGGCTCTCCTGGTGATGGAGGCGGTGGCCAAGAAGGGCGCCAGGGTCCTCTACCACGACCCGTACATACCCGAGGTGACCGACGACCACGGTAAGACCTGGAAGGGCGTGGAGTTGACGGACGAAATCCTGTCCTCCGCGGACTGCGTGGTCTTCACCACGAATCATGCCTGCTTCGATGTTGAGCGCATCGTGGAGAAGGCCGGGTTGGTGGTGGATACCCGAAACGCGGTCAAGCGGGTGCACATCGAGGACGGGAAGGTGTTCAAGCTGTGAGGATTACATGGAATACGATTTAGTATCCATAATCATACCGGTCTACAACGGATCGAATTATCTTTCGGAAGCCATCGAGAGCGTCGTAAATCAGACCTACCGGGAAGTGGAGATCCTTGTGATCAATGACGGCTCCACGGACGATGGGGCTACCCGGCGAATCGCGTAGGGGTTCGAGGAAGTCAGATATTTCGAGAAGAAGAATGGGGGGGTAGCGTCCGCTTTGAATTTCGGGATAGAGCGGATGCAGGAAAAATTCTTCTCCTGGTTGAGCCATGACGATCTATATTATCCGGACAAGATCGAGAAACAGGTCGCGTTCTACTATACGCTGGGCATCGAAAAGGCGATCATTTATTCCCACGAAGATCAAATTGACGGCCAGGGCAGAATCATTAAACGGACCCGGCCCTTCAAGAAGAGCGCCGAACCGTTGCCGTATACGTTGCTTTATAAAAGATTCATCGGCGGTTGTTCCCTGTTGATTCCGAGCCACGCATTCTCGAGCGTTGGATGGTTCAACGAAAGCCTGAAAACTGTCCAGGACTATGATCTTTGGTTCAGGATGTTAAAAAAAGGATATTCGTTCATGTATTGTCCAATCGCCTCGGATCAATCCCGCAGACATCCGAACCAAGACTCAAAGACGAAAAAAGATCTACACAAGAAAGAAGCGGATTTTCTCTTGCTACGGACATTGATCAGCCTGCCCAAGGATATGTGGCTAACCAACCAAAAGAACAGGATAAAAGCAGTCGCAAAGCTATACCTTCATTATTTGCTACAGGGGCACATTCTCGCCGCGAACTATATAAGAGCCAAAGTGCTACCGGCAATGGAAACAGGATGTGGATCGTTTCGTTTTAGTATGTTTTATCTTTGGCTTCCGATGCTTTTTTCTTCATGGGTTTTCAAAAAAGGCATGGTCAAGCTCGAGAAGACGTTCAAGAAACTGCAACTTCGATTTAGAAGATGCTTTCGATTTATCGATTAGGGGGCGACTGTGCTCAAGCTGCTTGTAGTTCCATCACGATATCCCAACGACTTCAACAAGCTGCAAGGGTCTTTTTATCGCGAACAATCCTTGGCTCTCGCGAAACTTCAAATTGATGTTAGAGTCCTGGCCGTTGTAGGGTACTCCTTGAAGGAAATCCTGAAAAACAGGAAAATACTCGGAACACGGAAAGAATACCTGGATTCCGGAGTTTTGACCGTCGTCCGAAGTGTCTTCAATGTGCCAAAGCTGAAGCGTTTGAATTATTTCTTTCGAGCCGTGCTCGGTCTCTCGGAATACAATAAACTTTGTGCTGATTGGAAACCGGATATCATACTTGCACATTCCTTTGCCGGGGGTGATATCGCGGGAAGGATTTCAGATCGTACCCGGATACCTTTCGCTATCACGGAACACTCTTCGAAGTTTTTCAAGAAGCTGCATTTCTACGAAGCGCTCAAAGCTCAAGAGGTATTTCGAAAGGCTTCTCGCCGTTGGGCGGTGAGTCCCGCCCTGGCGAACCAACTTCGGCAAACCTTCGATCTTACGTTCGAGACTATGCCCAATTCGGTGGACAAAGATATGTTCAAGCCCGGTGGAAGAGTCCGTAGTGCAGGTGACCCTGTCGTTTTCTTGAACATCGGAAACCTTGTCCCCGTAAAACGCACCTATGAGTTGATCTTGGCGTTCCATCATGCCCGGATCAAGTGTTCTCTGCCGTTGAAGCTGCGTATCGTGGGCGGTGGTCCCGAAAGAAAGCGGTTGGAAAGGCTGATCGTCAAGCTTGAGGAGCAAGCGATGATCGAGCTTGTAGGGACGCTGCCTCGCGACAAGGTGGCCAACATTATCGCTGAATCCGATTGTCTCGTCGTCGCCAGCCGAGTCGAGACCTTCGGTGTTGTGATTATAGAATCTCTGTCCTGCGGAGTACCTGTCATTTCGACCCGGTGCGGCGGACCGGAGCATATTCTGGCCGAGGCCCCGTTCTGTAGTCTGGTGGAAGATGTCGATAAATCCTTGGCCTCCAAGATGATCGAATTCGCGGAGAGAGGATCCGTGGACCGGGAAGCGATCCGGACATTCGCCGTCGAACG
This sequence comes from Spirochaetota bacterium, assembly GCA_022703505.1. Lineage (GTDB taxonomy): Bacteria > Spirochaetota > Spirochaetia > Treponematales > UBA12059 > JAAYUR01. The sequence continues at coordinate 174,573 of JAKLDN010000007.1, forward strand.
GTATTCCGCGGAAGCGGTGGCAAGAAGATATATTGAGGAATTGTCTAGTATTATCACCCAACCGAAATAATTGCACTCTAGGAAGCTTGTACGAGAAGGAGCGATATGGTCAGGAAAAGTGTCCTTCACATCTCCACGGCTCACCGTGCCCTTGACACGAGGATCTTCCATAAGGAATGCGTCTCTCTGTCCCGGGCAGGATTCGACGTCACCGTAATGGCCCGGCACGACAGGGACGAGAAGGTCTCCGGTGTGCGGATCATCGGTCTACCCACGGACCGGAACCGATTTATCCGTATGTTTTTTGGTCCGTTCCGGGCGTTATATGGAGCTTTAGGACAGCATGTGGACGTGGCGCACTTCCACGACCTTGAGTTGTTTCCCGTGATGCTGGCCCTGAAGGCCGTCGGCAAGAAGGTGGTGTTTGATTACCATGAGAACTACACAGCCCAGGTGATGGGAAAAAAATACTTGGGTTCGGATTGTGTCCGGATGTTCATCCGAACCATCGTGCGCCGGATGGAGAAGGGCATCGATCGAATGGCGGACGCCGTAGTGGCCGCGACGGATCCGATCAGCTTCCTTCATGACTCACCCTTGAAGGTCACGATCAACAATTTCGCAATCCTGGAGACGATCGACCGGATCGCCCCGGCGGTAGTCGAAAAAAAGAGGCCCGTCGTGGTGTACTCCGGCGCGCTCCGAGCGGATCGCTGCATCCGTGAAATCGTCGGGGCTATGAACCGGGTCGGGAATGAGGCGGAACTTTGGCTGATGGGAGCATGGAGTTCCCCGGTTTTCAGGGAAGAGTGTCTGGGTCTGTCGGAAAAGGGGAATGTCAAGGATCTTGGTTTCCTGGATTTCGAGACGATGTACTCCTTCATTAAGGCCGGCGATGTCGGGATCGCTCTGTCCCGGCCCCACGGGAATTCCTTGGAAGGCCAGCCGAACAAATTGTTTGAGTATGCCGCTTGCGGAAAACCGATCATTACTTCCGATTTTCTGTACCGCAGAAAACTTTTAGGCGAGGCCGCGGCATATGTGGATCCCTTGGATCCTGAATCGATAGCCTACGCTATCCTGGACGTTGTCCGAAACCCGGAAAGGGCGGCAGCAACGGGTCGCCGCGGGAGGCTTCTGACGGAGGAACGGTTCTCTTGGGAATCAGAGGCGAGGAAATTAGTCGATCTTTATCGAACGCTGGTTAACTGATATTATTCGAATCATCGATCATTGAGACGTGCTAATCGACTATATGAAAGGATTTTACGTTGTCCATCGTCCCTACATTGATCACGATAATCGGTGCCCGTCCTCAGTTCATTAAGGCCGCCGCGGTCTCGGCCCGTCTTGCCTCCGCGGGAATCCGTGAAGACATACTCCACACGGGACAGCACTACGACGCGAATATGTCCGGGAACTTTTTCTCCGAGTTAGGGATTCCCGAACCCCGGTGGAATCTTGAGTCGGGCTCCGGAAAGCACGGCGCCCAGACGGCCAAGATGCTGTCCGGGATCGAGGAGATCCTGGAGGCGGAACGTCCTTCCGCGGTCCTCCTGTACGGGGACACTACTTCTACCCTTGCGGGGGCCCTGGCCGCGGTCAAGCTGGGGATTCCCGTCGCACATATCGAGGCGGGACTTCGAAGGTATGACCGGACGATCCCAGAAGAGGTAAATCGGAGACTCACGGACCATGTTTCTGATCTTTTATTCGCGCCCACGAAGACCGCAATGGAAAACCTCAGGAAAGAAGGGCTCCTAGAAGGAGCCCACCTGGTGGGGGACGTGATGCTAGATCTCGCACTGGATACCAGGGCAGGGGAGACCTACGGCCTGGTCCCTCTCCGGTTCGGACTTGCGTCTCGCGGTTATGTGTACGCTACGATCCACCGTCAGGAAAATACGGATGTCCCTGAAAAAGCCCGAATCATATGGGAATCGTTTTGCTCCTTGGCGGAGGATGGGATTCCGATCGTATTGCCTCTCCATCCCAGAACCCGAAGAAAGCTCGCCGAACTGGGAATCCAAGTGGATAGGAGACCTGGAAGGTTTTCCGTACTGGATCCGGTATCCTACAAGGAGTCCATCTCCCTGGCCGGGAATGCTAGATTTGTGGCGACGGATTCCGGCGGAGTCCAGAGAGAAAGCGGCTTCCTGGGTGTCCCCTGCGTGATCATCAACTACTCCACAGGTTGGGAAGAAGTCTTGTCGGGTGGAGGCGCCGTACTTTTAGGAAAAGATTTTTCTCGGCTGAAAGACCTCCTTAAATCGGCATGGAAGAATCCTCCGACGGTGTCGGACGTGGGTAAAGAATTCGGCGGGGGGAAGGCCTCATCCCGGATCGTCGAAATCCTTCATGATTATCTTGAGACCGTGATCCAGGTTTAGGAAGGATCCTCATGGCAAACAAACGCCGCATCCTCGTCCTGGCCCCCCATACGGACGACGGGGAGCTGGGCTGCGGGGCCGCCATCGCCCGGTTCGTGGAGCAGGGGGCCGAGGTCCACTACGTGGCCTTCTCCACGGCCAAGGAGTCCGTGCCCGCGGGGCTTCCGGAGAACATCCTGGAGGTCGAGGTCCGGGAGGCCACCCGGAGGCTCGGGATCCTACCGGAGAACCTTCACGTCTTCGGGTACACGGTTCGGAAGCTGAGCTACGTCCGGCAGGACATCCTGGAGGACATGGTCAAACTCCGGAACGCCCTGTCCCCGGACTTGGTGCTCATGCCCTCCCGGAACGACCTGCATCAGGACCATTCCACGGTGGCCTCCGAGGCGCTGCGGGCTTTCAAGAACACCTCCATCCTGGCCTATGAGCTTCCCTGGAACACCATCGACTTCTCGACCCAGGGCTTCGTGGTCGTGGAGCCCCGGCATGTGGACCGCAAGATCGAGGCCCTGGCGGCCTACGGGTCCCAGAAGATGCGGAAGTACATGGATCCCGAATATGTCCGGGGCTGGGCTCGGACCCGGGGGGTGCAGATCGGCCGTGACTTCGCGGAGGCTTTCGAGGTGATCCGATGGATCCTGTAGCCTGGCCGAGCCTGGCCTTCTCCGGCACGACGGCCGTCGAGGCGGCGGAACGGTTCCCCGAGGACCTGGATCTTTCCGCGCCAGCCCGGGACTTGCTGTCGGACCGGTCATTCCTCGGCCCCTCCACCGCGGCGGAGCCCCGGGACGGGACGATACTTTTCCTGCAGGCCGCCGGACCGGAGGCCCTCGGACGTCTGGCCGGCCTGCGGGGCTGCCTGGTCCTCCTGCCGGCCGGAGCGGGTCCGGGCCCCCTGGCTCAGGAGAACGCGGTCCTCTTCGCCCGCAATCCGAAGTACGCCTATGCTCTTCTCATGACCGAGCTTTTCCCCCTGGTCCTCCAGCGGGGGACGTATTCGGCGGAACCACTCCCGGGTGTCCGGGCGGACCCGGGCTTTGTTCTGGACGAGGGCGTGACGATCGAGCCCTTCGTCACGATCGGCCGGGACGTCGTCATCGGTCCAGGAACGTACGTCATGAAGGGTGCGGCCCTCGGACCCCGGGTCCGGATCGGACGGGACTGCTTGATCGGCGAGGGCGCGGTGATCGGGGATCCGGGCTTCGGCTTCGCCTTCGACGGGGACCGGCCTCCCCTGCGGATCCCCCAGTTGGGGGGCGTGGTGATCGGGGATCGGGCGGAGATCGGGGCTCTTTCCTGCGTGGATTCGGGAACCATCGACGCTACGGTAGTGGAAGAGGACGTCAAGATGAACAGCCACGTCCACATAGCCCACAACTGCAGGATCGGGAAGGGATCCGTCCTCGGAGCCGCCGTCAGCATCTCCGGAAGCACCCGCCTCGGAGAGCGATGTTGGTTGGGGCCCGGAACCGTGGTGAGGAACAAGGTCATCCTCGGCGACGGGGTGACCGCGGGGATGGGTGCCGTAATTGTCAAGGACGTGGCCGCCCATCAGACGGTGGTCGGCCTTCCCGCCAAGCCCACGGGGAACGAGGTTCCCTGGTATCTATCCGAGAAGGGGACGCCGTGAACATCTGGATCGTCTGCCCCTACGCGGGGTCCGTCCGGCATGGGATGAATTACCGCCCCTACTACTTCGGCCGGGAGTTCGCCCGGGCGGGGCACCGGGTCGTCGTGGTGTCCGGCTCGTACTCCCACCAGTTCGTGCGCCTTCCGGAGACGACGGGGACCTACACCAGGGAAACCCTGGACGGCATGGAATACGTGTGGATCAAGGTGCCCCGGTACCGCTCATCCGGGGATCCTGTCCGGACCTTGGGCTGGGCCCTATTCTGCCTACGCGTGGGCGGTGTCGCTCGCCTGGGCCTGCCGAGGCCGGACGCGATCGTCGTGTCCTCGCCCGTGCCGTACCCCTTAGTGCCCGCCGCTCGCCTGGCCCGCCGCTTCGGCGCGAGGCTCGTGTTCGACGTCCGGGACCTTTGGCCCCTCAGCCTCACCGCCCTGGGCGGGTATTCGCAGCGGCATCCCTTCATCCGCCTGACCCAATGGGTCGAGGATTTCGCCTGCCGCAGGGCCGACCTGGTGGTCTCCGCCCTCCCGAACGCCCTGGAGCACATGTCCTCCCGAGGCCTGGATCCGGGCCGTTTCCTCTGGGTGTCCAACGGGGTGGACCCCGGGGACGCGGAAGCCGCGGAAGAAACCGATGTCGGGAGCATCGCCGGCGCACGCCCCGTTGCCTCCCGAGACGGCGAGTTCCACGTCTGCTACGCGGGCTCCTTCCACGAGCGTAACGTAGCCCTGGTCTTCGTGGAGGCCGCAGACCTGCTTCGGAAGCGGGGTATCGGCATCCGGTTCCACTTCCTAGGGAAGGACGGGGGCGGCAAGCCCGCCCTCCAGGCCCGGGCTCGGGAACTCGGGGCGGACAACGTGGTCTTCCACGATCCCATCCCGAGGTCCTCCATGCAGGGCTTCCTGGCCGGGATGGACGCCTGCCTGGCGGGCACCAAGGCCAGCCCCCTGTACCGCTTCGGGATCTCTTTGACCAAGCAGTTCGACTACATGCTGGCGGGCAAGCCCGTCGTCCTGTCCTCCAACGCCGTGGGGGACATCGTCAGCCGCACAGGCTGCGGGCTGGTCGTGGCCCCGGAGGATCCCGGAGCCGCCGCGGAGGCGATCGAGACCCTGGCCCGGATGGATCCCGCCGCCCGGGAGGAGATGGGACGCCGGGGCCGGGAGGCCCTGCTGGCGGAGTTCACCTACCCCAAGCTCGCGGCCCGGTTCCTGGAGGGGATTCAATCGGCGGTTGACCGTGGACGGTCCGGTCCTCGGGGATGAGGGCTTCTCTCGGCGCGATTTCCGTCTCGACTGCGGCGGTTTTCCTTGCCTCGGTCCTGTTCCTGTCGTGCGCCTCCCCGGGCCCCGCCCAAGCCCCCCGTCCGGGCTCGGTCAACCCTCGGCCGGGACCCGGGAAATCGTACTTCGTGGAGGCTTTCCGCATCGGATGGTACGATAGCGTGCGGAACCCCGCGAATCCGAGGAGGCTTGCGGAAGCGGGATTCGACGTGGTGATGCCGTACGCCGGGAGTTTTTCCCTCGACCAGGTCCGGGAGTACCTCTCGGCCGCGGAAAAGGCGGGTATCGGAGTGCATATGGACGTGCCCCGCTACACCTACCGCGGGGCCGAGGGGAACGCCCTGGAGACGTTCATCCGGACCGTGCGGGACAATCCTTCCATCATCTCCTGGTATCTGGCCGATGAACCGGAATGGAGGCCGGGGCACAGCCCAGGACTACTAGAACGGGCATATTCCAGGGTGCGGGCCCTGGATGCCGAACGGGATATCGTACAAGTCTTCATGTTCCCCTTTCGGGCAGGAGCGTACCGGGGGTCCATGGACAGGATCTGGATCGATTGGTATCCCGTTCGCGCCGGATCCCGCGAACACCGGGCGTTCCGGGGTGGTCGGTACGCGGATCGGATGAAGTCGTTCGGAACCACGGCGGATCGACTGGGTCTGCCGTTGACGGTCGTTGTTCAGGGCTATGGCGAGGGGGTGGACGGAAAGCCCCAGTTCGGCCGGCGCCTGCCGACACCGAGCGAGACCCGGTACATGTTCTGGGCCTCCTTCCTGTCCCGCCCCGAGGAGATCCTCTACTGGACGCTCTACCGAACCCGGTCCGTCTGGCTGGAGGAGTCCCTCCTTCCCGAGGTGCGGGCCTTCCGGGAGCGCTTCCCCGACGCGGTCGAGTACGTTCCGGACCCGGGCTTCCGGATCCGGGGCGGCAAGGCCGACTCCATCCTCCTGGGGAACGGCCGAGGGGATTTCTGGTTGGTGGTCTTGGACCAGGAGGGGAGGGATCATAAAATCATCCTCCAAGCCCCGGCGGGATACGCCTTTGCGGGCGGCCCCGGGATAGCAGCCCGGGAAACCGGTTTCCATCTTGGACCCTACGGGGTCCAACTACTGGAGATATCGGAGATACCCTGAATCTCCCGCCTATCCGCGCCGGGGCTTTGACGGTACAATACCCAGGTTTGCGGCCGGACTGCACGGCCCCGGGCAAACCCGAGCTGGTAGACCGGATTACGAAATTCGGAGGTCCTGATTTGAAACGATCCGCAATTTTCCTGATCATAGCTCTTGTGGCGACCGCGTCCTTCGCCCAGCAGGTCCCGGTGCCCCAGGGGGCGGACCTGGTCGACGACTTCGGGGACGGAAGCCTCTCCCTCTTCTTCGACTTCTCCGGCGGGTACGACGAGAACCTCATCGTGAACGGCGGCGGGGGCCTGCAGTACTTCGGGGAGAACTTCGCCCTGACCGCGGAGGCCTACCTCCGCAAGGACGACGTCTACTCCGGGACCAGCGCCAACACCGCCACGGGCGGAATGGGGGGTCTCTACTTCTGGATGGAAGCCGGGGGGGTCGCCTATCGGGCGGGGAACCTCTCCTTCCGGGCCGGCCGCCTGCCTCACTACGACTACGTCGACTCCCCGTACTCTCTCTTCATCAACGGGGATGGCCTTACGGCCAACCTCCTGGAGTTCACGTACGACGACGGGCGTTTCCTCTACTCCTCCCGGTGGATGGAGCTGAACCGGAACTCGGATGCTATAACGACCGTATACCCGATAGGCTTCCCGGATCGGGGCTCGAACCTCCACACCTTCGCAGTCCGCTTCGGGGACATGACCTTCGGAATTCAGGATGCCATCACTTACGCCGGAAAATCCTTCGATTTCGAGTACTTCATCTCCCCCATCCCCGCCTACATCATCCAGGACGCCCGGCGCCAGGGCGGCCGGCCCTGGACCGAGACCGGGGAGGAGAACAACATCATCGGGATCTTCTGGACCTGGGACCGGACGGAGGGCTGGGATTTTCATGCCCAGTGGCTTTTGGACGACGGCAACCTCCACTGGTTGAACCCTTCGGCTTTCCCGACCAACCAGCCCTACAAGATGGCCTGGGCAGGGGGCGCTTCCAAGGAGACCCCCTACGGGCGTTTCTCCTTCTATCATGCCGGGGCGACCAAGTACACCTTCGAACCTTCCTATGGGCTACCCGGCCGGGAATACGGCTACGCCTATTTCCCGGACGTGGTCTTCCGCCTCAAGGGCTCCCCCACGGACACGGCCATCCCCTTCGAGACCATGATGCTGGGCTACAAGTACGGGGAAAACAACCTGGCCTTCCTGGGGGCCTGGAACGGGGATCTAGCGGGCTTCGGTTTGGGAGCTTCCGTGGAATTCACGATCTCCGGGTCCAAGAGTCCCGCCAATGCCTGGCACGAGTACAATTACAACCCCGACAACGGTACGGAGTTGTTGAATGAAGACCGCCTGGAGTGGAAGGTCCTGGCTTCCCTCGGGGCCACCCGGAGGATTTGGAAGCTAGACCTATACGCGGGTCTAGCCCTGGGGTACGTGATCAACGAGCTGGAGCTAGCGGCCTCGGGAGAGACAGCAGTCGAGACGCAGTACACCGACGTTCCGTATGAACAGCTCCAGATCTGGCGCCCCTCCACGACAAGCCGCTTCCTCTGGGCCGCCACGGTGGGCGGCCGCTACCGCATCAAGATCAAGTAGCTGTTCTTCGGTATTAAACGGCGCGTTGCCGGGGATCCCGGGGCGCGCCGTTTTCATATAATCAAGCAGTATTCCTAGGCGTCCGGTGGCGCCGTACCAAATCCTGGAGAAGTATTGATGAAATCCAAGCTGTCCTCTATTCTTCTAACCTGTTTTCTTGCCGTGATGCTCCCTTTCGACTTGTCCGCTCAGAATGTTACCACCGTCTACCGAATCGAATCCGTGGAATACCGGATCGAAGGCCGGACCCGGGAGAAAGCGTTGGCGGACAGGTTGGAGATCGCGATCGGGCGGGAATTCCGGGACCTGGCATCTCTGGAGGCCTATGTCGCGGATCGCAGGCAGGTGCTGGTGAACCAGCGTGTTCTGGAGGACGCTGAACTTCTGTATTCGATCGGTGAACCGGTCGACAGCGTACTGCCGGTTCGATTGACAGTACGCGCCCGGGATACCTGGAACCTGATCATCCTTCCCTATCCAAAGTACAGCACGAACGACGGGCTTCTTCTAAGCATGCGCCTACGGAACTACAACTTCCTGGGCACCATGGAGACGCTGTATCTGGACTTGGATTACCGCTACGACGAGAGCGGGAACCAGTCCTTCGGGATCGGGACAGAGTTTACATACCCCTTTCAGTCGGCCGGATTGGACTGGAGCGTCCACACCGAACAGGATTTTGCGGTATCCCTGGCTGGCCTGATTTCCTATGTTGGTCAGCAGACCCTGAGGCTCCATCTCGGGGAGGATTCTTTCAAACGGACGATTCGGGTCGGACAGAAGTTTCTCTGGAACCAATACGCGGAAGACGACGCCGACCTTGACCACCTGGTTTTGCATTCTTTGACGGGTATCAGCACGGATTTTAGACTGCTTTCACTGGGCGGCCTTGGGTATCTCACCCTTACCCCGGACCTGGAGGCCGGCTGGAAGTACCGGGTGGACGGTACGGAGATTTCCCCGGACCGGAAGGGCCCCTATGTCACCGGATCCTATTCGCTCGGTGCTGGTCGTGTGGACTGGTCCGGGAATCTCCGGCAAGGGACTTTGGTGAGTCTATACAACGCCTACACTTACAATCTGCAAAGTACGGACTGGACTATTGTGGCCATAGCCCAGGCAAGGCACCACGAGTCATGGTTCGGTAACCGCCTGGGCCTGAATTCCCGTTTGACCCTGTACGGTAGTTTTCTGGGGGTGGCCTCCGATATCGGAGGCTATATCCGGGGAATCCCCGACGCGTATATCGACGCCGACTACGCGGTATTCGCGAACTTGGATCTCCCGATCCGGCTCTTCGACTTCAAGCCTTCTATCCTGATCAAGAAAAAGTGGTTCGATTTCGAGGCCCACGCCTCGCCCTTTGTAGACGCCGCTCTGGTACGGCCCGGGGAGGCAGCGGATTTCGAGCCATACCTCTGCGCTGGGTTAGAGCTTTTTGGTTTCCTGAAACAGGCGCGGTCCATCTACGCCCGATTGTCCCTGGGCGTAGACGCACTGGGCTACCTGGACACCCGGAGCCTATCGGGCAACTACGAGCTCTTCTTCGGGCTGGGACACGACTACTGAGCCCGATGACCGATCATCGGGAGCCGAAGCCGGTCAGCATAGTCCAGATCGTCTTAACGACGATCAGGAAGTCCAGGGTAAAGGAGAGGCGCTTCACGTAGTAGAGGTCCGCGGCCAGCTTTTCCGCGGTCTCCGTTTCGTTGGCCGCGTATCCCAGTGTCACCTGGGCCCAGCCGGTGATTCCGGGCCGGACGATGTGCCGGAGCTGGTAGTAAGGGATGGTCCGCTCGAAGTCCTGGACGAAGGGCACCTGTTCGGGACGGGGGCCGATAAGGCTCATGTCCCCCCGCAGGACGTTCCAGAACTGGGGCAGTTCGTCGATCCGCGTTTTCCGGAGGAAGGCGCCTAGTCGGGTGATCCGGGCATCCCCCTTGACGGCGAAGGCGGCTCCGTGCCTTTCCGCGTCCTGCCGCATTGACCGGATCTTGAAGATGCGGAAGGGACGGCCCCGGCGACCCACACGCATCTGGGAGTAGAGGGCTCGGCCAGGGGATTCCAGCCGTACGGCCGTCATGGCCATGAGGACAATCGGGATCCAGAGGGGCGCGGCCAGGACGATCAGGACGGTGTCGGTGAGGCGCTTGAGGGCGATATAGACTTGTCCCTTCTGGAAGGCCAGGGTGCGGGCCGTGGTCAGATGGTCCAGGAGGATGGTCCCCGTCTCGGTTTCCAGGAAGTCCTCCGTGGAAATGACGGGCACGCCCTCCATCACGCAGCGGGACACGAAGGCCAGCCAGTATTCCGGGAGCACCTGCTCGAAATCTACGATCACGGCGTCCAGGTCCTCCGGTAGGAGTTCCGGGGAAGCCAGGGGGACGAGCCGGCAGTTGGGGAAAGGTTGGCTGAAGAGGTCATATCCCCCCGGTACCACGGCAAAGGTATACATTCCGAATCTTCGTCTCAGGAGGAATTCCAGTGTGAACCAGGCGTTGGTAAAAAGGATGTATATCGTCAGAAAGCCCAGGCTAAAATAGACCCGTGCCGCCGCCAACGCCATGAACAAGAGGAGTCCGAAGGCCGTGGCAGTGAAGTTCACGACCAGGGGATTCGTCGCGGTGGGGTGGACCCGAAGCCGTGCCAGGGCCCAGGATAGCAAGGCGTACGCAACGGCCGCTCCGACGACGATAGGCACGGCGTTCGGCAGGATCCGGCCGTCCCGGGCGAAGGGGAACTCGACAACGGAAATCCAGGTAAGTGCGATTGCGCCCACTGCACTCCAGGCGGCGGCAAAGAGTTTGGAAAGGCTGTGCTTCCGGAGCTTTTCCTTCAAGAACAATCCTCAATCCATCATGATATAGTGAAGTATCATACGTATCTATCATGAGCTAAGTCAATGATGAATACTAATCTACATCCCTGCCGCACGGCCGCTCTCCGGGGCGGCCGTTTTCGTTTCCGGGTCCCGGGTCTCCGGCTGCCCGGGCCGCCGCGCGAAGAACCGCGAAGCGGTTCTTCGCGCGCCTTGACAACACTTCTTTCCACGTCCGATACTTGGGGCCATGGCGCCCGTCGTGCCCATCCTCATAGCGGTCATCTTCGTCTCCTTCGCCGCCCTGATCCTGGGGGTGGTCCTGGGCCGGGGAGGCAAGCGGACCAAGACGGGAGGCCGCCTGAAGGCCCGGGACCGGGCCCAGATACTGAAGGAGGCGGACCGCCGCCTGGCCTCGAACCCCAAGGACCCGGACGCCCTCCAGGCCCTGGGGGACCTCTACTGGGGGGAGAAGGCCTGGGAGAACGTCTTCAAGACCTACGGGGTCCTGGTCGAGGTGGCCACGGGCAACCCGGAGATGGACGAGTTCACCTTCAACGCCCGTTACGGGATCGCCGCGGTGTACCTGGGCAAGCCGGAGGAGGCCTACAAGGGGCTCCTCATCGCCCGGACCTTCAAGCAGGACGACTTCGAGGTCAACTTCAACCTGGGGTTGATCGAGTACCAGAAGCGTCAGTTCGAGAAGGCACTGGTCCTCCTGAACCAGGCGGCCCAGGCCAAGCCGGACCACGCCCCGACCCTGCGTCACCTGGGACACGCCCAGTTCAAGGCCAAGCGCTACAAGGAAGCCCTGGTCAACCTGCGCAAGGCCGCGGAACTCGAGCCCGAGGACAAGGACTCCCTCTTCGCCATGGGGGAGTGCTACTACGAGCTGGGGCAGAACGACCAGGCCATACGGATCTTCTCCCACCTCCGGGCCGACCCCAAGCTGGGGCCCAACGCCTCCCTCTTCTCGGGAACCCTCCAGCTGAACATGCGGCAGTTCCAGAAGGCCATCATGGACTTCGAGATCGGCCTGCGGCATCCCGAGATCCCCGTGGAGACCCTGGTGGAGCTCAAGTACCGCCTCGCCGCGGCCTACCTCCGGGCCCAGGAGCTGGCCAAGGCGGTGACGGTCCTGAACGAGATCCAGTCCATCTTCCCCAACTACAAGGACGTCCCCGCCCAGCTGGCCAAGTACCGGGAGCTGAACTCCAACCGCAACCTGCAGGTCTACCTGATGGGCGCCACGGGGGAGTTCGTGACCCTGTGCCGCCGGATCGCCCTGTCCTTCTTCCCCAAGGCCAAGGTCAAGATCACGGACATCGCGGTGAACAAGAACGATTGGGCGGATATCCTCACCGAGGTGGAGACCTCCAAGTGGCAGGACATCATCCTGTTCCGGTTCATCCGCTCCACGGGCACGGTCGGGGAGCTCACGGTGCGGGACTTCCACGCACGCCTGAAGGACGTCAAGGCCGGGAAGGGCTACGTCGTCTCCGCCGGGGTCTTCTCCGACGAGGCCCGGCGCTTCGTGGAGGCCCGGCTCCTGGACCTCCTGGACAAGGACCAGCTGGCCAAGCTCTTGCATACCGTGGACTCCGGGGTCCGGGACATCATCTCGGACTGACCGTACTTCCGCCGGATCAAGCCCGCAGAATCACCAGGCAGCGTTCCTCATCCAGGAAGGGCACCGACAGGGGCAGGACCTCGGCCCGGACCGCGAGGGGCCCCAGGACGGGATCCGGGGCGAGAGCCGCCAGCTCCTCCCGGGCGGTCTGGAGCCGTCCCTTGTACGCGGCGATCGCCCCGCCAGCCTTCACAAGCTTCCTAACGCTAAGGAAGAGCTTCCTCTCCGAAAAGGGCCGGAAGGCCCGGAAGGTGACCAGATCGTAGGGGCCGCCCGGGGCCCGCTCCGCCTCGGCCTGGGAGATCGTCACGTTGGAAAGGCCCAGGCGGGCCTTCTGGTTCTCCAGGAACCGGACCCGCCTCTCCATGCGCTCCACCAGGGTCACCGCGGATTCGGGCAGGAAGATCGCCAGGGGGATGCCCGGGAGGCCCGCCCCGCTCCCGAGGTCGGCCACGCGCCCGAGGGGCAGGCCGAGCCCGCGCAGGACCGGCAGGGCGGCCAGGGAGTCCAGGACGTGCTTGACGACGAGCTCGTCCCCGGACGCCTTCACGAGGCCGTAGGCGGGGTTCCAGAGCTCGATCTCCTCGATGTACCGGGCGAGGCGGGCCAGGCGGTCTTGACCGGGGTCCAGGCCCAGGGCGGAAAGTCCCCGGGAGAGCAGGTCGATGTTGACTGCGGGCATGGGGGGATTGTAGCAGAGACGGGGGGAATCAGGAATCCGGACTCAGGAGTCAGGACTCGGGGCCCAACCGGGCGCCGGCGGATTCGTATCGGTCGTCGGCCGTCAGGGGATCGGACCGTCGCCTCGCTCCTGCTACCGGACTCCCGTCAACTGCAGGTACACCTGGTCCGAGAGCCCGAAGCCCGCCGCCTTCGTCATGTCCTTGGCGTACTCGTCGTAGAGCATGTCCTGGAAGATGTCCTCCGCCTGGCCGCCGTCCAGGAGCCCGGCCTTGTCCACGGTCTTCCGCATCTCCTTGAGCATCATGTTCACGAAGAGGGACTCGAACTCCTGGCACTGCTTGTAGAGTTCGCTGCCCCGGTCGATCCGGCGGTCTTGGACGATCCGGGCCCCCGAGCCCTGGAGGGCCGCGGGGGTCTTCAAGGGGCGGGAATTATACTGCAGGAGCGCGCTGTCGATGGTCATGGCTTACCGCTTGAGCGCCGTCGCGGTGCCCAGCATGTTGTCGCTGGTCTGGATGGCCTTGGAGTTGAACTCGTAGGCCCTCTGGGCCACGATCATGTTGACCATCTCCCGGACCACCGAGACGTTGGACATCTCCAGGAACTTGTGGATGGTCTTGCCCATCCCGTCGTAGCCCGGGCGTCCGGCTATGGGGTCCCCGGAGGCGTTGGAGATCTTGAAGAGGTTTTCCCCGATGGCGGTGAGGCCTACGGGGTTGGGGAAACGGTAGAGCTCGAGCTGGCCCACCAGGACGGGGTCGTCGTTGCCGGGAACCTTGACGTTGACCCGGCCGTCCTGGGATATGGTCAGGGTCTCGGGGATGAAGTTCTCCGGCAGGGTGACCTCCGGCAGGAGGCGGTAGCCGTTGGACGTGACGATCTGGCCGTTGGAGTCGATCTTGAAGGCCCCGTCCCGGGTGTAGCCGTAGGTTCCGTCATACAGGAGGATCCGGAAGAAGCCGTCCCCCTGGATGGCGATGTCCGAGAGGTTCTCGGTGTTCTGCAGGGCCCCCTGGGTGAACTGGCGCTGGGTGGCGGCCAGCTTCACGCCGTGGCCCATCTGCACGGGTACGGGCACCACGGTGTCCTCGGTGGCGGGGGTTCCGGCAACCCGGACGGTCTGGTAGATGAGGTCCTCGAAGTCCGCCCGGACCTTCTTGAACCCCGAGGTGTTCACGTTGGCCAGGTTGTTCGAGATCGTGTCGATGTTGGCCTGCTGTCCGATCATGCCGCTGGCGGCGGTCCACAAGCTTCGTACCATGCGTTATACCCTCACCACTTCATTGATCAACTTGCCGAGCATCCCGTCGTGGGACTGGATGGTCTTCTGGTTGGCCTCGTAGGCTCGGTTGACCTCGATCATCCGCACCATCTCGGTCACGGGGTTGACGTTGGAGGCCTCCACGAAGCCCTGGATCACCTTGGGCCCCTGGCCGGCGGAGGCGACGCGCGCCTCCCCGCTCTCCTCCGTGGAGGCGTAGAGGCTGGAGCCCTGCTTGGCCAGGTAGCGGTCCCGCTTGAAGTCCACGAGCTTCAGGGTGTCCATGTGGAAGGTGTCCTCCCACTCGTTCTGCTCCCGCCCCACCAGGCGCGTGGGATCGTCGTCCGCCCAGGAGCGGTTGACCCAGATCTTGCCCTGGGCGTCCACCTGGAAGTTGTTGGCCTTGATCCGGATGGGCCCGTTCTCACCCAGGACGGGATAGCCGTCCTTGGTCTCCAGGTAGCCTTCCTTGCCCAGGATGAAGCCCCCGTTGCGGGTGTAGCGCTCGCCGTCCGGGGTCCGGACGCAGAGGAAGCCCCTGCCGTCCAGGGCCAGGTCGAAGTCGTTCTCCGTCTGCTTGAGGGCGCCCTGCTGGAACTCGACGAACAGCTCGTTCGTCTCGACCCCCGTGCCGAGCTTGCCGATGACCGGCGCCATGTCGCCCGAGCCCAGGGGGTGGAGGTACTGGCCGTCGTCGTTGATCCGCCGCAGGAGGAGCTGGGCGAAGGCCTTGTGCACGGCCGTCTCCCGCTTGTAGCCGTCGGTGTCCACGTTGGCCAGGTTGTTGGAGATCGCGTCCAGCCGCACCTGCTGGGCCGCCATGCCGCTGGCGCCGGTGTACCATCCTCGAATCATCCGGAGGGCCTCCTACGATAGAAGCATCGGCAGATTCGGGAGGGCGGTTGAGGGGGAAGCGGGGGTTCCCGCCGGAGGGATCGGGAGGAATCCGGGGAGGCGCACCGGATCCGGGCCGGCGCACTATCTCCTGCTTCATATACCATACGGGTTTGTTCAATTATGCGAACTTCAGATAACTCGCCCCATCGTCGCATTATACGAAGATCACAGAACTTGCCCTCTCGTCGTGTTATACGAACTTCATATAACTCGCTCCGTAAATGAGTTATCTGAAGCTCCCGGCGAATCCCCGGCGAATCCCCTGCGAATCCCCTGCGAATCCCCTGCCCGGGCAGGGCTCCGGATCGTCCCGAGGACCCGGCGCGCCTCTTTGTGCCGGTGCCTGTCGATCGTCGGGTATCTCGGCCCCTAATCGGCCTGGCCCATTATTTAACTATTGGCTATGTACACCATGCCGATTCGGGTGCATCCTGACCCTGCCGGGGAAGGCGGACCGGTCCGGCCGGCGCCGGCCTCCCGCGGCGGGGAGGAAAGAATGATCCGATACGAGTTTTCCGCGGAGGCGTCGCGCATCGTGCGGTCCGAAATCCGGGAGCTCCTGGCCTGGTCCCGCAGGGCGGACACCATCTCCTTCGGGGGCGGCCTGCCGGATCCCTCGCTCTTCCCCGTGGAGGACCTCCAGCGGATCTGCGCCGAGGTCCTGGGCCGGAAGGGCTACCTGGCCCTCCAGTACGGACCGACCCCGGGAGAGCCCTCGGCCCTGGAATCCTTCTCGCGCTATATGGGGATCCACGGAGACAAGGCCGAGCCGGGCTCGCTCTGCGTCGTCTCCTCCTCCCAGCAGGCCCTGGACCTCCTGACCCTCCTCTTCCTGGAGCCCGGCGCCCCGGCGGTGGTGGAGGTCCCCTCCTACGTGGGGGCCCTCCAGGCCTTCGGCCGGGCGGGCGCGGACCTGCGGGGCGTCCCGGTGGGCCCCGAAGGAATGGACCTGGACGCCCTGGAGGACACGCTGCACGGCTTGGACCGGGAAGGCAAGCGGCCCCGCTTCCTCTACGTCATCCCGGACTTCCAGAACCCCAGCGGGGTCACCCTGAACCTGCCGGGCCGGCGGCGTCTGCTGTCCATGGCCGAGAGGCGGGGTATCCCGATCGTCGAGGACTCGCCGTACCGGGAGCTCTCCTACGGCGCCGAGAGCCTCCCGAGCCTGTGGACCCTCTCGGGAGGCCGGGGGGTCATCCTCCTCAAGACCCTGTCCAAGATGCTCTTCCCGGGATTCCGCCTGGGCTGGATCGCCGCGGAGGAGGAGGTCCTGTCCAAGATCATCGGCCTCAAGCAGTCCGTGGACCTCTGCTCCTCCTCCTTCCTCCAGCTGGTCACCGCGGCCTACTTCGAGTCGGGCCTCATGGAGGGCACCCTGGCCCGGGCCCGAGCCCTGTACGCCCCCAAGCGGGACGCCATGGTCGAAGCCCTGGGCCGGGAGCTCCCGGAGGGCTCGACCTGGACCCGACCCGAGGGTGGGGTCTTCTGCTGGGCGACTCTGCCGGACCGGTTCGACTCCCGGGAGGTGCTGAAGGCGGCCCTGGGCGAGGGGGTGGCCTTCGTGATCGGCCGTGCCTTCCACTGCGACGGCGGGGGGAGGTCCTCGATGCGCCTCAACTACTCCTTCCCCTCCCTCGAGGCGATCCGGGAGGGGGCGTCCCGGCTGGGCCGGGCGATCCGGGCTTCGGAGCCGGGCCGGCCCGGGATCGATCGCGCCGCGTTCCCGGCCGCCGTCGAGGCGGGAGCCTAACCATGTTCCTGCCCCGCCTGGACCGGTTGTCCCGGGAGCCCCTGGCCCGACAGTTGGCGGATCGGATCCTGGAGGGCATCGAAACCGGGGCCCTGGCCGCGGGGGACGCCCTGCCCTCGACCCGGCGCATGGCGGACTGGGTCGGGGTCTCCCGGTTCACGGTGGAGCGGGCCTACGACGAGCTCTGGGCCCAGGGCTACGTGGAGGCCCGGAGCGGCTCCTACACCCGTGTCCGCGCCCGGCCTCCCCGCAGAGCCCGGGCGGAAGGGTCCGGGACGGTGCGACCGGAACCCGCCGGGATCCGTCTTAAAAACGCCCCTGCATCCCTCCGCCCCGAAGACCGGATCGGTCCCGCCGCGGCGGCCGCCCTGGCCCAGAGGGAGCGGATGCGGTCCGCGTACCTGGGTTCGGCGGCCGTCACCGCGTCGCCGCCCCGGTCCCGTTCAGGCTCGCCCTCGGGATCCCGCATCGCCTCCGCCTCGTCCGCTGGGCCTGTCCATCCGGATCGGACGGTCATCGATTTTTATTCCTTCCACCCGGACTCCCGGCTCTTTCCCTCGGAGTCCTTCAAGCGGGCAGCGGCGGAGGCCCTGCGTTCCGATCCGGGATCCGCCCTGTCCTACGGGAATCCCGCGGGGCATCCCGCCCTCCGGGAACGGATCGCCAAGCGGATGCGGGAGCACGGGATCGATGCGGGTCCGGACAACGTCCTGGTGACCGAGGGGGCCCTCCACGCGGTGGACCTGGCCGGCCGCCTCCTGGCGGCCCCGGGACGCTCGGCCCTCTGCGAGGACCCGACCTACCCGGGGGCCCTGGCCGCCTTCGGGGCCTCGGGTCTCCGGCCCCTGCCGGTGCCGGACGACGATAAGGGGATGGATCCCGCCGCCCTCCGCGCCGCTCTTGACCGGGAAGGCCGGGACGCAGCCTTCGTCTACCTCATGCCCTCCTTCCGGAACCCCACGGGCAGACTCACGGGCCAGCGCCGACGGGAGGAACTGCTCTCGGCCTGCCTGGAGGCGAGGGTGCCGATCCTGGAGGACGGCTTCGAGGAGGAGCTGGGCTTCCTGGGAAACGCCGTGCGGCCCCTGGCCTCCATGGATCCCGGCGCCGCGGTCCTCTACGTGGGGACCCTGTCAAAGTCCCTCTTCCCGGGGATCCGCCTGGGCTGGATCGCCGCCTCGGAGGAGTGGATCCGGCCCCTGACCGCCCTGCGGGCCGCGACCAGCCTGGGGGGGAACATGATGGCCCAGGCGGCAGCCGCGGCTTTCTGGGACTCCGGGGCCTACGCCACCCACCTGCGCCGGGTATGCCGGGCTTTCTCCCGCCGTCTCCGGGCCGCCCAGGCGGCCGCGGCTCGGCACCTGCCGGCGAGTGCCCGGCTCGCGGAAGCCGGAGGAGGCTACCTCCTCTGGGTGCGCCTCCCGGGAGGCCCCGGGCCGGAAGCCGCCCGGATCGAGTCCGAGGTGATGGAGGCCTGCCGCCGGGAGGGGGTGGCCGCGGCCCCGGGCTCGCCTTTCTACGCGGGGACTTCACCGGGCCCCGCCCTGCGGCTGTGCATCGCCGGTCTCGCGGAGTCCGAGATCGAGGAGGGCTTCCGCCGCCTCGGCGCCGCGTTGGTAAAGGTTTTCCGGACAGAGAGTTAACAAGATGGACAAGATTTGGATAGATGAACAAGATGGAGCTATGGGATCAGGAGAGTTCTGATCATTGAAAAGGATTGTTCCTGCTTATTCCTATTCTCTACTTCTTCATTATCTTGTTCATCTCGTCTTCATCCTGTCCATCCTGTTGGACCTGTCCGGAAACCTCACGTGGTGGTCAGCTTCCCAGCATCTATCTCATTGAGGAAAATCCTGTCGTACCGGCCCGAGTGGGTGGCCGTAGGGAGGCCGGGGGCCAGGGTTTCCTGGAAGAAAAAAAGGACGTCCTCCATGTCGGAGTTGGACTCGGACAGGGAGTAGCGGAAGTAGATCTCGTCCTTGTGGTCCCGGAGGACGGCCAGGCGCACGGGGTCCTTTTCCAGGTCCGGGTCGATCCGCTCCCTCATCAGGGACCGCAGGCCCCCGTACCAGGACCGGGCTACGCAGAACTGGTTGAGCTTGCCGCCCTTGTCCTTCCAGTAGAGCTCCGCGACCCCGCCCATGGCGGGCACCCCGGTGTGGATGGCGTACTTTTCCGCCCGGACGAAGGGCGACCAGCGCACTGTGAAGTAGGCGTCCCGTCCCCGGACGAGCTTGGAAATTTCCCACCGCATCAGCCTGAACATCCTCCGATTCCTGAAGCCGGTTCCGGGGCGAAGTCCCGGAACCGAACCGCGGGCCGGCCGCGCAGGCCCGCGCCCCATGCGGGGCATGGTACACCAAGCCGGCGGTCCGTGTACACGAGCCGGCACCGCTTCTCACTCCCTCCCCCGCCGGGTATAATGGAATTCCATGAAGAAGCTTGTATTCGTGACGGGCGGCGTGTGCTCCAGCCTCGGCAAGGGGGTCACCGCCTCGTCCATCGGCTCCCTCCTGGAGGCGCGCGGGCTCACCGTGCGCATGATGAAGATCGACCCCTACCTGAACGTGGACGCGGGGACGATGAATCCCTACCAGCACGGCGAGGTCTACGTGACCGACGACGGGGCGGAGACGGACCTGGACCTGGGCAACTACGCCCGGTTCACGAACGCCCCCATCGCCCGGGCCAACAGCATCACCACCGGCCAGGTCTACCAGGAGGTGATCGAGAAGGAGCGCCAGGGGCGCTTCCTGGGCCGCACGGTGCAGGTGATCCCCCACATCACGGACGCCATCAAGGCCCGGATCCACGCGGTGGCGGACAACCCCGACGTGGACGTCACCATTGTGGAGGTGGGCGGCACCGTGGGCGACATGGAGTCCATCCCCTTCCTGGAGGCCGCCCGGCAGATCATCCACGAGGAGGGGCACCAGAACGCGGTCTCCGTCCACGTGACCCTGATCCCCCGGGTCTCCGGCGGGGAGCTCAAGACCAAGCCCACCCAGCACTCGGTCAAGGAGCTCCAGGAGGTGGGGATCCAGCCGGACGTCCTAGTGGTCCGCTGCGACGAGCCGGTGGAGGAAGGGCTGCGCCGCAAGATCGCGGCCTTCACGAACGTGGACTTCGAGGGGGTGATCTCCGCCCACGACGTTCCCGTGACGATCTACGAGATCCCCCTGGTCTTCCACGACCAGAAGCTGGATACGTATCTTCTCCGGCGCATGAACATCGAGAGCCGGCACGCGGACCTGCGGGCCTGGAAGGAGATGGTGCGCAAGTTCCGGGAGCCCCGGCGCCGGGTCCGCATCGGGGTGGTGGGCAAGTACATGGAGCTGGTGGACGCCTACAAGAGCGTCTGGGAGGCCCTGCACCACGGCGGGATCGCCAACGACGCGGTGGTGGACATCGTCCGGATCGATTCCGGGGATTTCGAGGGCGAGCAGGCGGATCCCGCCAAGGCCCTGGGGGACGTCCGGGGCATCCTGATCCCGGGCGGCTTCGGGCACCGGGGCACTTCGGGCATGGTGGCCGCGGTCCGCTGGGCCCGGGAGCACAAGATGCCCTGCTTCGGCATCTGCCTGGGCATGCAGATCATGACCATCGAGTGGGCCCGCACGGTCCTGGGCTGGGAGGACGCGGACTCCTCGGAGTTCCAGCCGGACTCGAAGCACCCCGTCGTGAGCCTCCTGGAGGAACAGCTGGAGGTCAAGAACTACGGAGGCACGATGCGCCTGGGAGCCAGCGTCTCGGTCCTGAAGGAGGGCACCCGGGTCCGGGAGGCCTACGGGTCCGAGACCATCCAGGAGCGCCACCGCCACCGCTACGAGTTCTCCAACGCCTACCGGGCGGACATGGAGGCTTCGGGCCTCCGGATCACGGGGCTGACCCCGGACGGTGCCCTGGTGGAGTGCGTGGAGTGGCCGGACCACCCCTGGGGCGTGGGCGTCCAGTTCCACCCCGAGTTCAAGTCCCGGCCCGTGGCCCCCCACCCCCTGTTCCGGGCCTTCGTCAAGGCGTGCCTGGGGTATGCGGGGCAGTAGGACGGCTCCCGGGGGGCCGCGTCCCGGATCCGCGGCGCGCCGCCCCGGATCCTCCACGGCCCCGGTCGCAGCCCCTCCGGCCGCCGCGCTCTGCGCAGTCCTGGCCGCGGCCTTCCTCGTCTCGGCCTGCAGCTTCGACTACGGCCAGGCCCTGGCGGAGGACCTGGCGGAGCGCACCCCCAACGCCGTATTCACGGGCTTCACCCACACCGTGGTCCAGGACAACCGGCCCATCCTCAGGATCGAGGCCGCCCGGGCGGAGATCTTCGACCGGAAAAGCCTGGTGCGGCTCTCGGACGTCTCCTTCACGGAGATGCGGGACGGCCGGGTCCTGGCCTACGGCTCCGCGGACGGGGCCTCGCTCCGGACGGACACGGAGGATGCCGAGTTTTTCGGTTCCGTGAGCCTCCGCTCCGAGGAGGAGGGCGTCTCCATCCGCACGGCCTACCTTTCCTGGAACGCCTCGGACAGGGTCCTCTCGGGCCCGGAGGACGGGGAGACCGGGATCGAACGGGACGACGGCTCCTTCCTCCGGGGCTCGGGCTTCCGGGCCGACGCCCGGCGCAAGGGCATCTCCTTTTCCGGAAAAACCGAAGGTCTCCTGGTCCGGGAGGCCGGGGAATGAGGGGCTCCGTCGGCCGCGCCGTCCTCGCCCGGATCCCGCCGCGGATCCTCGCCCTGGCCCTCCTTGCGTGCTCGGTCCCGGGCTTCGGGGCGGAGACCTTCCGGTTTTCCGCGGACCGCATGGAGAGCGTCATCGCCGAGGGCCGGGAGCGCGCCCTCCTCTCGGGCAACGCCCGACTGGCCGCCGACGACCTCACGATCACCGCGGACGTCATCGAGCTGTCCGGCAAGGATTGGCGCTGGGCCCGCTGTTCCGGCAGGGTGAGCGCCTCCGACGAGACCCAGGGCATCCGGCTGACCACGGAGGTCCTGGTCTACGACCGCCAGACCCGGATCAGCCGCCTGGAGGGGGACTCCGTCCTGGAGGACTCCAGGAACCGGGTGGTCCTCAAGGCCTACTGGATGGAACACGACGACGAACGGAAGACGGTCACCGCCCGGGTGGGGGTGCGGGTCTTCAAGGACTCGACCTCCGCCCGCGCGGCCTCCCTGACCTACCGCCGGGACGAGCAGAGCCTGGAGCTTTCGGGTTCCGCACGGGTCCTCCGGGACGGGGACGAGTACCGGGCCGAGCGCATCGTGATGGACCTGGAGACCGACGAGATCGTCCTGTCCGGAGGGGTCTCGGGCACGGTGATCAAGAAGAAGAAGCCCGAGGAGGCGAACCCCGGGGAGACCTCCCCGTGAGCGCTCCCGCGGAGAGCCACGTCCTGGAGGCCCGGGGCATCGTCAAGCGCTTCGGCCGCAAGACCGTCATCCGGGGGGTGGGTTTTTCCATGCGCTCCGGCGAGGTGGTGGGGCTCCTGGGTCCCAACGGGGCCGGGAAGACCACGGTGTTCTACACCATCCTGGGTTTCCTCAAGCCCGACCAGGGGGCCGTGATCCTGGACGACCGGGACATCACCCGCCTGCCCATGTACCGGAGGGCCCGGCTGGGGGTCTCCTACCTCCCCCAGGAGCCTTCCATCTTCCGGCGCATGACCGTGGAGAAGAACGTATGGGCCATCCTGGAGACCCGGGACGACCTGAGCCTCGAGGAGAAGAAGGAGCGTCTGGAGGCCCTGCTCTCGGAGTTCGGCATCCAAGACATCCGGGCGCAGCCCGCCTACACCCTCTCCGGCGGGGAGCGCCGGCGCACCGAGATAGCCCGGTCCCTGGCCGTGGAGCCCAAGTTCCTGCTTCTGGACGAACCCTTCGCGGGGATCGATCCCATCGCGGTCCACGAGATCAAGGCCATCGTCCGCAGGCTCGCGGACCGCGGGATCGGCGTGCTCATCACGGACCACAACGTCCGGGACACCCTGGAGATCACCCATCGGGCCTACGTCATCAACCTGGGGGAGATCCTGGTTTCCGGAGACCGCCAGGCCATCCTGGACTCCGAGGTCGCCCGGAAGATCTACCTTGGAGAAGAATTCCGAATGTAGAACTAGCCTGGAATCGGAGAATCGGACAGGATGAACAGGATTCGGGAAGGATGAACAAGATAAAGCCATATATAGAAAAGATATAGTAATTCACATTCGCCTTCCTTTCCCCATCTCTTATCTTGTAAATCCTTTTTTCTCCTGTCCATCCTGTCTAGCATTTCCTGAATACTGATTCTCCGTGCCCTCCGTGGTAAGGTTCGATAAAGGCAAGGGGGATGACACACCCGGGCGGGTTCGGTATACTAATTCCCGTAGATTCTCCAATCTGTCCGCCCCAGACGCCGTCCGGACCCCCGGTCCCCGGTTTTTCCGTTTGAGTTGACGGCTCGGTGGGTGTATGCTACATTCTATCCACGTCCTCCTAGAGGATGCCTCATTTCCTTATCCCGATTGGAAGCCGAATGCAGTACTTCGACACTCATGCCCATATCGGGCTCATCTTCGATGACCCGATAGACCAGCTCCTCGTCTGTCAGCAGGCCAAGCAGGCCGGGGTGACCCGGCTCATCAGCATATGCAACAGTCTCATCGACTTCGCCCAGGTCTACGAGAACCTGAAGACCGCGGAGCACGTCTACCACGCCGTGGGGGTTTCCCCGTCGGAGGTGACCACTCCGGGCAAGGACTGGCGCCACCGGATCGACGAGGGCGTCAAGCTCCCGCGCGTCGTCGCGATCGGGGAGATCGGCCTGGACTACCACCACAAGTTCGGGGACCGGAAGAGCCAGATCGAGCTCTTCATCGAGCAGCTCGAGATCGCCGCGCGGTACGACCTGCCGGTCATCATCCACAACCGGGAGGCCGGCAAGGACGTCCTGGACGTGCTCAAGGACCGCCTTCCGCCCGCCGGTGGCGTGCTCCACTGCTACTCCGAGGACGCCGAGTACGCGATGCGGGCGATGGACCTCAACCTCTACTTCTCCTTCGCCGGCAACCTGACCTACCGGAACGCGCGCAACCTGCACGACACGGTCCGGGTCCTGCCCCTGGAGCGGATCCTGGTGGAGTCTGAGGCCCCCTTCATGGTGCCCGCGGAGTTCCGGGGCAAGCGGAACAAGCCGGAGTACCTGCCCTCCACGGTGGACTTCCTGGCGGAGCTCCTGGACATCGCGGTGGAGGACGTGGCCCAGGCCACCTTCGACAACGCCAGCCGCTTCTTCAAGCTGGCATAGGCATTCAGGAATCACCACGGAGATCACGGAGCACACGGAGAAGAGAGAGGATCGGAGAAGAGAGACAGGATAAAAAGGATAGGGAACGGATCAACAGGATAGAGGTTGAGAACGGAACTTCCATTTCTATTCTCCATCCTGTTTATCCATCTAAATCCTGTTCATCCTGTCTTTCCTCTCCTGGAAGGCTGTTTTCTCCGTCCTCTCCGTGATTCATTCCTGTCAATGTCCTGCTCCGAGGAGAACGAGATCCTGAGCGCATCCCTGTATCATCCCGTGACGGTCGGGACGGCGGTCCTGCCCGGAAACCTCTTCCTGGCCCCCGTGGCGGGCTACTCCGACGCCGCCTTCCGCTCCGTCTGCGCGGAGCACGGCTGCGACCTGGCCTACACGGAGATGGTCAGCTCGGAGGCCCTGATCCGGGGCCACCGGGCTACACGGACCCTCCTGGCCCGGGGCGAATCCGAGCGGCAGTACGCGGTCCAGATCTTCGGGGCGGATCCCCGATCCATGGCCCGGGCCGCGGAGCTCCTCGCGCCCTTCCATCCGACCCTGGTGGACATCAACTGCGGGTGCCCGGTGCCAAAGATCGTACGGGCCGGGGCGGGCTCGGCCCTCCTGCGGGATCCCGGCCGCCTGGCCGAGATCGTCCGCGCGGTGTGCTCCTCCTCCCCCGCCCCGGTCACGGTCAAGATCCGCCTGGGCTGGGACGAGGGGAGCGTGAACTTCCTCGAGACCGCGGCGGCTGCCGTGGAGGCCGGGGCCTCCGCGGTGACCCTGCACGCCCGCACCCGGGCCCAGGGCTATTCGGGGAAGGCGGATTGGCCCGCACTTGCCCGGCTCAAGTCGTCCCTCTCGGTGCCGGTTTTCGGCAGCGGGGACGTCTTCCGGCCCGGGGACGCCCGGCGCATGATCGAGGAGACCGGCGTGGACGGGGTCATGATCGCCCGGGGGGCCATGGGGAACCCCTTCATCTTCCGGCAGGCCCGGGAGGTCCTGGAAGGCCGGGAACCCGGGGAGCCGTCCCCGGCGGAGCGGGCGGCCGCGGCGCGCCGCCACCTGACCCTGGCGGTGGAGTACCTCGGGGAGCGGACCGCCTGCGTGGAGTTCCGCAAGCAGATGTGCGCCTACACCAAGGGCGTCCGGGGCGGCGCGGAGCTTCGGGCGGCCGCGGTCAAGTGCTCCACCGCGGCGGAGTACGAAGACGTCTTCCGGCTCTGGGATTCCTGCGCCTGAGGGAGCCCCGGTTCAGGTGCCGGCGGTCTGCCTCTTCCACTGGTCCATCCGCCTCCTCAGGTCCGATTTGGGATCGAAGTCCGGGGACAGGGTCCCGGTGGCGTTGATCAGGAAGGGCTTCAGCACCCGTCCGGCCAGATCGGTCCAGTCCGCGGGGAGGGTCGGCGGGGCCTCGATGTACTCCGGCGGAGGCAGGTGCCCGAGCAGGGAAGGGTAGAAGACCGGAAGGACCTTCTCGTTCACCGACCGTATCGAGGAGAAGCCCCCCGCGATCCCGAAGATCGTCTCGCTGGTGCGCAGGGACCGGGTCTTCTCCAGCAGGTACCGCTGGGTCTCCTCCCGGAAGAACCACTTCAGGAAGGATTCCGCGGCGGCCCGTCCCTTCCCGCGCCTCAGGATCCCCGCGTACAGGGCCTCCTCCAGGACGGGGATGGCGGTCTCCCGGGCGATCCACCGGTACTCCAGGGCCGCCCTCCTCTCCTCGGACAGGAGGAAGAACTGGGACGAATCCATGTAGGCGAAGGCGATCCGTCCCTCCTGGACCGACAGGTTGCGGGGCAGGTAGAGGTACTTGAACTGGAAGTCGTCCTCGTCGGCGGCGGACCGGTTCACCTCCGAGGACCAGGCCCGGAGCCTCTCGAGGGACGCGGACAGGCCCTCGTCGTTCCACGACAGGGGGGAACCCTCCCGGAAGGCGGCGCCGGACATCCGTGCGAACAGGAGGAGGAAGTCCGGGTCCCAGCGCGGGGAGAAGCCCATCCGGACGAAGGCCGATCCGGCCAGCTGGTTCCTCGCCGCGGCGGCGGAGCGGATCTCCTCCAGGGAGATCACGAAGTTGTCCTTCCCGGGCGAGGCCTCCCCGCGCCGCCACGCCACCAGGGGCATGTTGAAGGATACGGGCAGGAGGAGTTGGCGGCCGTCGAATTCCCCTCGCTGCAAAAGCCCCTGGTAGACCCCGGAGGGGTTCACGATGAGCTCCCGGAATAGGTAGTCCAGGTTCACGAACCGGGACCGGGCCTGGTCGTTGGCCAGGAAACGGCCGACCGCCAGGGCCGGGGGGTTCTCGGCCTCCTGGGCCAGGGCCTTGGGCACGTTGGGGCGGAACTGGAGCTCCAGGCGGTACCGGTCCTGGGAGGCGTTGTAGGTATCCACGTAGAAGGCGAACTCCGGGGAATCGGTCATGATCACCGCGGAGTTGGGGTCCCGGGAACAGGAGGCCAGGGCCAGGGCGGCGGCTGCCGCGAGGGCTAGACGGGTCATGGTTACACGGTACCGGAAAGGGGCCTTCCGTTCAAGCCGAACGGGCCCGGTCGCGGATTCCCGGGCGCCGGAGACGCGGCCCGCACGGTCGGGGTAGAATGGGCCATGCCGATCCCCCCGGGTCTGCCGTACCACGGCCGCTGGAACCGCTACTCTTCCTGGCTCCGCGCACGGTACGGAGGCCCGACGGCCCGGGTGCCCGTGGACGGGGGCTTCTCCTGCCCCAACCGCCGCCCCGACGGGTCGGGGGGTTGCTCCTTCTGCGATTCCGACGGCTCCCGTTCCCCCGTACTCGGCTCCGCGGGGAGCGTCGCGGAGCAGGCGGACCAGGCCGCCTCCTTCCAGCGTGCCCGGTACGGGGCGGAGAACCTGCTCCTTTACTTCCAGGCCTTCACCTCCACCCACGCCCCCCCGGCCCGGCTCCGGGAGCTCTACGACGCGGCCCTGGCCCGGGCTCCCTTCCGGGGGCTCATCGTCGCGACCCGGCCGGACTGCCTGGACTCGGAGAAGGCGGGGCTCCTGGCCTCCTACCGGGCCCGGGGCCTGGACGTCTGGGTCGAGCTGGGGCTGCAGAGCTCGAACGACGCGACCCTGGCCCGGATCCGGAGGGGGCACGGAACCGCGGACTTCACGGCAGCCCGCAACCTGCTCCGGGACCTGGGAATCCCGGTCTCCGCCCACGTGGTCTTCGGCCTTCCCGGGGAGTCCGAGGCGGACATGCTCGGCACGGTGCGGTACCTGGCGGACCTGGACATCGAGGGGATCAAGATCCACGACCTGCACATCCCCTTCGGCTGCGGCCTCTACCGGGAGGCCCTGGAGGGCGAGCTCGTCCTCCTTTCCCCCCGGCGACACCGGGATCTCTGCGTCCGGGCCCTGGAGATCCTGCCGCCGGAAACCGTGATCCAGCGCCTCTCCACGGACACCCCCCCGGAACGCCGCGCCCTGCCCCGCAGGGCGATCGAGAAGGCGGGCTTCCTCCGGGACCTGGACGCGGAGCTGGACCGCCGGGATACCTGGCAGGGCAGGCTATATGGGGCAGGGGCGGCTAAGGCGGCGACCTCTATATAAGTCCAATTTCGTAAGAAAATTCATTCCCGGGGTAAGTTCGCTCTTCACGCCCGGGCGGATAGCCGCTATACTATGCCTCGCCATGCAAGTGAAGAACCCGGAGCTCTTCTCCCTCATCGAGACGATCTCCCAGCACTACCAGACGAACATCGCCAACCGGTTCACCCGGAGGGCCCTCTCCACCATGACCCTGGACGCGGGTTCCTGGGGCCAGATCGAGGAGCTCACGGAGAAGGTGGACAACTACCGCTACCAGGGCTACCACCTGGACGAGCTGTACATGTATATCCTGGCCCTGGCGCGCTTCATCTACCAGGCCCGGCGCCAGGTGGCCCCCAACCTCAAGTTCATGGCCACCTCCTCCCACGGGCAGGAGCGGATCAGCGACTCGGACCGGGTCTTCCGGGACATGGCGGTCAACAACTTCGCCTCGAACCTGAAGATCCTGGCGGATTACCTGAACGACCTCTATCTCAAAGTCGTGGCCCTGGACAAGGACGCCGCCGGCATCAAGCAGCCCGCCTTCTCCCGGATCCCCGAGCTCAAGGAGCTCGGCCGGTACCTGGTGGAGTAGGCCTCCGGGCTTCCCGCGACCCCTTCCTCATTGACAACGGACCCGATTTTCCCCTAGTATAGGCTTCCGCGTCGATTGGAGCGGTGTCCGAGCGGTTTAAGGAGGCGGTCTTGAAAACCGCTGTACCGTAAGGTACCGGGGGTTCGAATCCCCCCTGCTCCGAAAGTCGGGGACCTTGGAGAGGTGCGAGAGCGGCCGAATCGGGCTCCCTGCTAAGGAGTTGTACCCCTCAAGGGTACCGGGGGTTCGAATCCCCCCCTCTCCGGAAAAATCCTTTCTTCAGTTGGTCGTGGGATTCGAACCGAGCCCCTCGCCGACCGGAGGAAGGCAAGGCGGTCGAGGGATCGGCCGTCTCGGGTATACGAGCGAGGCTATAGCTCAGCTGGATAGAGCGCCAGATTGCGGATCTGAAGGTCGGAGGTTCGAATCCTCTTAGCCTCATCGCCTTGGAGAGATGCGAGAGCGGTTGAATCGGGCGGTCTCGAAAACCGTTGAACCCGTAAGGGTTCCGGGGGTTCGAATCCCCCTCTCTCCGGAAATGTCCTACCATCCGTTCGTCGGGGGATTCGAACCGAGCCCCTCGCCGACCGGAGGGAGGCAAGGCGATACGGAGATCGCCGCTAGAGGGGCGAGGCGGGTTCGAGGAGCTTCCAGGACGGGAGCGACGAGAACCGAATCCCCCTCTCTCCGGAGAATATGCGACGTATTCGACGGAGGTTTCCACCGCGGCCTTCTCCGGTGCGTCGATGTAATAACGTGGTCCGACTTGGAGAGATGACCGAGCGGCCGAAGGTGCGCGATTGGAAGTCGCGTGTACCCGTAAGGGTACCGAGGGTTCAAATCCCTCTCTCTCCGTACGAAATGGAAAGACGAGCCCGCAGGCCCGTCTTTCGGGGGCTGTCCAAAAAGCCCGGACGGCTTTTTGGACAGTTGGTTCCCGTCCGGCAGTTTCTAGCGTTCTCGGAGAGAACGCTAGAAACTGCAAGGTTTGTGCCATGCGTAACCGACGCATGGCACAAACCGGTCCTCGGGCGTTCGTAGCCAGGCCCCACGCTAACGGTCGCCGCCCAACCCCGCCAGGCCCGGAAGGGAGCAACGGTAAGCGGTAGGGCGTTGTGCCGTGGTCGGCCTGGCTACCGACGTTCGAGGGCTTTTTTATTGAATCCGACAGGATGTACAGGATCACCTAGGAAGTACCGGATGGTGCTTGGAGATGGTCCGTCCGTTTTTCCATCCTGAATCCCGGGAATCCTTCCGAATTCTGTTCATCCTGTCTCGTCTTTCTCCGGCATAGACCGCCTGTACGCCACCCTTTGCCGAAAGCGCCGGCCCCGTGGTATCCTTCCCCCCATGGCATACGAGATCACCGCGGCCCGGAAGCGGCCCCGGGGCTTCGAGGAACTGGCGGGGCAGGACTTCGTCTCCACCACCCTCAAGGCCTCCCTGGACACCGGCCGGATAGCCCACGCCTACCTCTTTTCGGGCCCCCGGGGCTGCGGAAAGACCAGCACGGCCCGCATCCTGGCCAAGAGCCTCAACTGCGAGGGCGGCCCGACCTCCAAGCCCTGCGGGAAGTGCGCCTCCTGCCAGTCCATCCAGCGGGGGGCGGCCCTGGACGTGATCGAGATCGACGGGGCCTCGAACACCTCCGTGGACAACGTCCGGCAGATCAAGGACGAGGTCCTCTTCCCCCCCTCCTCGGGGCGCTACAAGGTCTACATCATCGACGAAGTCCACATGCTCTCGAACTCGGCCTTCAACGCCCTCCTGAAGACCATCGAGGAGCCGCCCCCCTACATCGTCTTCATCTTCGCCACCACGGAGCTCCACAAGGTCCCGGCCACCATCAAGAGCCGGTGCCAGCAGTTCAACTTCCGCCTCATCCCCCTGGACGTCATCCGGGAACGACTCCGCGAGGCGGCCACGGAACTGGCCGTGGACGCCGACGAAGAGGCCCTGCTCTGGATCGCCAAGGAGGCCACGGGCTCCCTCCGGGACGCCTACACCCTCTTCGACCAGGCCGTCTCCTTTTCCGAGGGCCGGATCACCTACGAGAAGGTCCGGGACAAGCTGGGCCTCGTGGGGGTCGACCGGATGAACGACCTCTTCGAGCGCTGCGTCCGGGGCGAGCGCTCCGAGGCCCTGGACTGGGTGGAGGACATCCTGTCCCGGGGGGTGTCCCCGGAGCAGTGCGTGGCGGACGCGGCGGAGTACCTCCGGTCCCTCCTCCTCATCAAGAGCGGGGTCTCCCGGGAATCCGTGCTGGGGGACTCCCCGTCCCGGTATTCCCCGGAGGTCCTGGAGGCCCTTTCCTCCCAGCGCATCGAGCGGGCCCTGGCGGAGATCCTGGACCTTCACCGGGACCTGCGCTACACCGTGGATCCCCGCCTGGAGTTGGAGCTGGCGGCCGCGCGGCTCTGCTCCATCCGGGACTGGATCTCCCCCTCCGAGGCCGCACGGGCCGTGGAGGAACTCCGGGCCTGGACCCTCTCCGCGGACGCCGCCTCGGCGCCCGCCCTTCCGGGGCAAAAAAAAAACCGTGAGCCGGCCCTAAGCCCGGATCCCCGGGAGCCGTCCGAGGGGCCCCGCGCCGTCCGTCCTGCCCGGGGTACCGCGGCTCAGGGGCGGCTTCGGGATTCCGGGGAGGCCGACCCGGGCGAGTTGAGCGGATCCTCGGATCCCGGGGACGCCGAGGCCGCGGGGTCGGGCGCCGGCCCGTCGGCCGGCCGCACCGCTCCCTCCTCCGAGCCGGGCTCCGACGCCCGGGCCGTCCGGGAGGCCGTCCTGGCCCGGCTGGCCAAGTCCCACGTGGTCCTGGCCAGCGCCCTGGACAAATCCCTTTCCTGGACGGTGACGGAAAACCGCCTGGAGATCCTCTTCCGGTCCGGGTACGAGGAGGCCATGGCCCGTCGCGACCTGGCCGTGCTGGTCAAGGCCGCGGGGGAGGCCGCGGGCCGAGTCCTGAAGGTGGAGCTCCGGGTGGAGGAGGCCCCGAAGGAGGCCCCCCGGACTTCCCGGACCGCGGCGGAGGACGACCTGCCGCCCCCGGATGAGGAAGAGCCGGAGACGGACGCGGTGGAGATCGTGGAACGGGTATTCCGGGGCAAGCGCGTGGAGGGTTCCGCCCCGCCGCCCCGTTCGGGAGAAGCCGATGGATATTTCTGAGATACTCAAGATGCTCGGGGATCCCCGGGCCCTGCAGGAGCGCATGCGGGAAGCCCAGGACCGGATGGCCCGCACGACCGCCACGGGTTCCGCCGGGGGGGGCATGGTCCGGATCACCCTGAACGGTTCCTTCGAAATGACCGGGATCGAGATAGCCCCGGAGGTCCTGGATCCCCCGGACCCCGTCCTGCTCGGGGACCTCGTGCGGGCCGCCCACAACGACGCCGCGGCCCGGCTCCGGGAGACCCTGCAGAGGGACCTGACGGGCGCGGCCGGAGGCCTGCCCATCCCGCCGGACCTCTTCGGGGGCGGAGCGCCCCGGTGAAGGTCCTGGAGGACCTCATCGGTCTCTTGTCCCGGCTGCCCGGGATCGGCCGGAAGAGCGCTTCCCGCATAGCCTTCCACCTGCTCAAGGCCGACGAATCCTACGCCCAAGCCCTGGCGGACCGGATCCTGACCCTCCGGGGTTCGGTCCGGTTCTGCTCGGTCTGCGGCGCCTACGCCGAGACGGATCCCTGCCCGATCTGTTCCTCCCCGGGCCGGGACCGGTCCCTCCTGTGCGTGGTGGAACAGCCCCAGGACGTCCTGACCGTGGAGGCCTCCCGGGAATACCGGGGCCTGTACCACGTACTGGGGGGCCTGCTCTCGCCCCTGGACGGGGTGGGGCCGGAGGCCCTGCGCATCGACCGCCTTTCCGAGCGCGTCCGGGGCGGGGAGGTCCGGGAGGTGGTCCTGGCCACCAACCCGACCGTGGAGGGGGACACGACGGCCCTGTACATCCGGAAGGTCCTGGAAAACGCCGGGGTGAACGTAACCCGGTTGGCCACGGGGATCCCCGTGGGGGGTGACCTGGAGTACGCGGACAAGCTGACCCTGGCCCGGTCCTTCCGTGGGCGCGTGAAGCTCTAGTTCCTCGGGATCCGGGCCGCCTACGCCCCGGGGGGAAATCGATCCGGACTACTTCCCCCGCCGGGAGTACCAAAGGGCGATGATCCCGTCCAGGTCCGGGACGGAGAACCCCAGGCCCTCCACCCGGGCCCGGGTGTCCGATCCCTCCCAGTCCATGTAAGGATTCGCGTAGTTCTTCTCCAGGAAGTCCCGGACCAGGTCTTCCGCCCGGCCCAGGGGATCCTCGAAGGCGTCCTTGGGCTTGATCCTCCGCTCGGACAGCCGATCCCGGATGGCCGGCCCGACCCGGGCCAGGAATTCCTCCCGGTAGACGTCGTAGCGCTTGCCGGAAAGGGCCTTGATGCGGTCCGAGACGGAGCCCCCCGGCGCGGCGGGCCGGGGGGATTCGGCCGATCGGGCCGGGTCTCCCCGGGCGGTACGTTTCCGGGGAGGCTTCCGCGTCCCCTCCGCAACCCGACGGGCGTCCGTCCTCCGGGAGGTCCGCCTCCCGGGGGCGGCCTTCCCGGGCGTCTCAGGCTCGCCCTCTCCGCGGACCGGCCGGTCGCGGGCCGGAGACTCGGCGTTCCCGCTCCTCGGGACGGCGGGGCCGGGCTCCAGCCGCTCCTTCAGGGCCTTCCAGGCCCTCCGCATGTACAGGTCCCCCTGGGTCGTGTAGGAGTAGCCCGGGGAGAGGAGCGCGGACACCCGGCCCAGGATCTCCTCGTCCGGCGCGCCCGCGGCGCGGCCGTCCCGGATCGCCCGGAGGATCTCGTGATGGGGGGTCCCGCGCTTCCTCGAGTACAGGAGGACCAGCCGCTCGAAGGCCGGGTCCTCCGCGGACTTCCAGTACTTGAAGCAGTAGGCCAGGACCCGGTCCTCCCGGCGCTCCACGCCCGCGGGAATCTCGACGCGTTCCACGTCGGCGGTGCTCAGCTCCGCCCGGGACAGGTCGAAGTCCCCTGCGCCCTGGTCGAAATAGGAGGCAGCCAGGGCGCGGACCCGCTGGATCTCCCGGGTCCGGTGCCCCAGGAGTTCCGCCAGTGCGCAAAGCTCGTCCAGCCGGGCCAGGGCCGCCCTCCGGCCCTCCGGCAGGAGCCGGACCACGTCCTCCAGGGCACAAAGAAGCCTGTAGGCGTCCTTGGGCGCTATGCCGGAGACGGGTCGGCATACCCTGTCCAGGGTTTCCCGGAGCCGGACGGAGGAGGAATCGTAGAGATCCCAAAGCAGGTCGTCGTGGAAGGCGGGAAAGCGGGGGTCCGAGCGGCGGAAGAGGTTGAACAGTGCCGCCCTCCGGGCCTCGTCGGGATACCGGATCTTCAGGACCTGGTTGAAGAGGGCCAGGGCCTCGGCGGTGCGGCCTTCCGAGCGCAGCCGGAAATACCGGCCGATCTCGGGGTCCTGTCCCGCTCCGAGACCCGGGAAGAGTTTCCGGAGTACAGCGTCGCGCGCGGCGCGGTCCGCCCGTTCCATGATGGGCGATTATAGGGGAGGCCGCCCTCCCGATCAAGCCGAGAAAAAGGCCGCCCCCGGGGGGGCGGCCTTCGGTTTCACTTCCCGGGGTCCTGGTCCTACTGGAGGAGCTGGAGGACCTGCTGGGTTTTCTGATTGGCCTGGGCGAGCATCGCGTTTCCGGCCTGGGCGAGGATCTGGTTCTTCGTGTAGTCCACCATCTCGTTGGCCATGTCGGCGTCCCGGATGCGGCTCTCGGCGGCCTGGAGATTCTCGGCGCCGATGTCGATCCCGCGGATCGCGTGCTCCATGCGGTTCTGGTACGCTCCCAGATCCGCCCGCTGCTTGTTGACGACCTTGAGGGCCGCGTCCAGGGTTCCGATGGCGCGGTTGGAGTCGTCCGGGGTGGCGATGGACAGGATACTCTCGTCCCCGACGTTGCGCACGCCGAGTCCCTTGGCGGTCATCGTGCCGATGTAGGCGCGCTCCCGCTGATCCATGTTGGCGCCGATGTGGAACCACATGGATCCGGTGACGATGTTCTCCCCGGTCTCGCGGGCGAAACGGCCCGTGAGCAGGTTCATGCCGTTGAACTGGGCATGGCTCGCGATGCGGTCGATCTCGTCGACCAGCTGCGAAACCTCGACCTGGATCTGCATGCGGTCTTCCGCGCTGTAGATCCCGTTCGACGCCTGTACGGCCAGTTCCCGCATCCGCTGGAGAATGTCCTGGCTCTCCTGGAGGAATCCCTCCGCGGTCTGGATGAAGGAGATGCCGTCCGCGGCGTTCTTGGACGCCCGCTGGAGCCCGCGAATCTGCGAGCGCATCTTCTCCGAGACCGCGAGTCCCGAAGCGTCGTCCCCGGCGCGGTTGATCCGCAGTCCGGACGCGAGCTTCTCCATCCCCTTGTCCACGTTCCCGTTCGTGACCCTGAGGGAGCGGTCGGCGAACATCGCACTGAGGTTGTGATTGATGATCATAACCTGTTTCTCCTTTCCTTAGGTGACAACGGCCCGTCTTCGGGGCCGTTCGGCTTCCTTGCCGGTATCGTGTCTGGTTCGACGTCGCTCCTCCGGGACCTACGGCCCCGTTGAAGTGATACCGTGGGCCGCCGGTCGGCAAAAAACCGTCCGGCGCCCTCTCTAGGTATCGGTAATCCGTAAACGGGCTTTAGGAATTCCGCGAAGGCACGCCGCCGCCGGACAATCGGGGGCTCGGAACCATAGGAGGGACAAGATGAACAGGATCCAGAGAGGATGAGCAGGATAGAAGGAAGGGGATGCATCGATCTCGGCCTTCCATCATGTTCATCTCGATCCATCTTGTAGATCCTGTTGGATCGATGGTATCTTGCCGCCGGGGAGACGCCATGACCGTCAGACGGATAGCGGAACTGCTGGAGGCCCGGGTGCATACGGGCGAGGACGACCTGGACCTGGACGTGAGCGCCGCCTGCGGCGCGGACCTGATGAGCGACGTGATGGCCTTCGTCAAGGAGAAGGTCGTCCTCCTCACGGGCCTCGTGAACCCCCAGGCCATCCGCACCGCGGACCTCCTGGACATCCGGGTGGTGGTCTTCGTGCGCGGCAAGACCCCTTCTCGGGACATGGTCGAGGCGGCCCGGGAATCCGGCATGATACTCCTTTCCACGAACTACTCCATGTTCATCTCCTGCGGACGCCTTTACGAGGCCGGCCTCCGGGCGGGCGGGACCCGGGAGATCCGCTAAGCCCGGTCCGATGACCCTGACCTTCACCGTCCCCGGCGGGGACTTCAACCAAGCGGGCCGCGCCTCCGGGGAGGTCAAGAAGGTCCTGGCCCGGCTGGGCGTGGATCCCGGGATCATCAAGCGGGCCGCGGTGGCGATGTACGAGGCGGAAATCAACATGGTCATCCACGCCGGGGGAGGCACGGCGGTGGCCGAGATCAGCCCGGAACGGGTGGTCCTGACCCTGGAGGATACCGGCCCCGGCATCCCGGACCTGGACCTGGCCATGCGGGAGGGCTACTCCACGGCCCCGGAGTGGATCCGGGAACTCGGCTTCGGGGCCGGGATGGGGCTGCCCAACATGCGGCGGAACAGCGACGAGCTATCCATAGATTCCGCGCCCGGACGGGGCACCCGGGTGACCATCGTCCTGCGGCTGGACGGGGAAGGCGCGTCCGTCGAGAACCGGGCCGCCCCGGCCGCGGCGCCCGCCGGAACCTCCCCGGCGGAGGGGGTCGCCCCGTGACCGGTCCCGGCCCCTCGGTCTTCCATTCCGTCACCCTGGACCCCGAGAAGTGCCGGGGCTGCACCACCTGCCTCAAGCACTGCCCCACCGAGGCCATCCGGGTGCGCAAGGGCAAGGCCCGCATCCTGGACGAACGCTGCGTGGACTGCGGCCAGTGCATCCGGGTCTGCCCCTCCGGGGCCAAGCTCGCGGTGCCGGATCCCCTGGCCCTGCTCAAGGAGTACCGGTACCGGGTGGCGGTCCCGGCGCCTTCCCTCTACGGCCAGTTCGACGAGCGCTTTTCCGTGGACCGGATCCTCTCGGGCCTCCTGGCCCTGGGCTTCGACGAGGTCTTCGAGGCGGCCCGGGCGGCCGAGCTGGCGGCGGACGCGACGGCGGCCTTCCTCCGCGGGTCCGGGCCGGGACCCTGGATCTCCTCCTCCTGCCCGGCGGTGGTCAAGCTGATCCAGATCCGCTTCCCCAGCCTCCTGGACCGCCTGGTGCCCCTGGCTTCGCCGATGGAGATCGCGGCCCGGATCGTGAAGGAGGTCCTGCATCCCGGGCGACGGGACGTGGGGGTCTTCTTCATCTCTCCCTGCGCGGGCAAGGTGACCGCGGCCCGCCATCCCCAAGGAGCCGACCGCTCCGCGGTGGACGGGGTCCTGGGGATCCGGGACGTCTACCTTCCCCTGCGCAACCTCCTTTCCGGGGCGGCGGAGCGGCCCCTGGCCCGTGCGGGAAGTCGGGGCGTCGCCTGGGCCCGGGTGGACGGAGAGAGCGACGCCGTGGGCGTCCCGGGCAGCATCTCCGTGGACGGCATCTCCGACGTGATCGGGGTGCTGGAGGCCCTGGAGAACGGCAAGATCCGGGACGTCGCCTTCATCGAGGCCATGGCCTGCCCCGCGGGCTGCGTGGGCGGACCTTTGACGGTGGAGAATCCCTACATCGCCAAGACCCGGATCCGGAACCGCGAGTTCCAAAACCCGGTCCTCTCGGAGCGGATCGAACCCGCTCCGGTCGGTTTCTCGGACTACGGGTGGTCCGCCCCCCCCGCTGCGCGGTCGGTCCTCCGTCTGGACCCGGACGTGGCCCGGGCCCTGGTGATGGCGGAGGAGTTGGAGATCCGGGCGGAGGGCCTGCCGGGCCTGGACTGCGGATCCTGCGGGGCCCCGACCTGCCGGGCCCTGGCGGAGGACATCGTGCGGGGCGCGGCGGTGGAGACGGATTGCGTCTTCAAGCTCCGGGAGCGGGTACGGGACCTGGCCGCGGAGCTCTTCTCCCTGGAACGGATGCGGCCTCCGGGCCTGGACACCGAGGACTGAGCGCCCGGACCTAGCAGGCTGTTGATAAAGGCGATGGCGCCTTTGTCAACAGCTTCCTTATAGTCGCAATTGCGCAGAAAAGCGCAAGCTTTTCGAGCAATTGCATAGCAGGGTGCTGACAAGCTTCGAGTTTGTCAGCACCCTGCTAGGCCTCCGACGCCGCGCGGACGACCGCGTCCATAGCGGCCGCCGCGTTCGCCGCGTCCGCGGGTCCGCCCCCGAAGCGTCCGATCCCCGACCGGTCGAAGGAGTAGAGCAGGGTGTAGCCCCTGCGGACCGCCCGGGTGAAGAGCCTGCGCAGGGCCCGGTCCCGGTCCCTCTCGTCGGAGAAGGAATACCGCCGCTCCCGTTCCCGGCCGCCCTCGACCCTCCAGGCGGAGGTGAGGACCGGCAGGCCGTCCAGGGAGGGCTGGCGGTCGTGGAGGGTGTAGTAGGAGAGCCGTCCGTTCCGATCCCGCGTGAAGAGGGTGAGGGTCATCCCCCTTCCTATCGGCGGAATCGGCCCGGATCCCTAGACCCGGTCCGGGAAAATGAGAGGGCGCCCGAGCCGATGGATTGCCGGCCGGACGCCCGTATACCGCCTCCCGCGCGAGCGAGGGCGAATGCTTCAAAAGAAGCATCTATTCGGGAGCTTGGCGCTCCCCGGGAACCAGGGATTCCCGATTCGAACGGATCAAGCTATCGAAGGACCCGTGCGCGCCGATCCCGGAGGATCGGCGGATGGACGACCGGGGGAGTTTCCATGCTGGCCTCCTTAGGTCACGGATCTATGAGAATCGCCTCTCCGGGCTAGAGCCCGGGCGATGTCCAAGAATCCTTATCTAAAGAGTACTCCTTTTTCGCGAAAAATCAAGGTTCCGGTGCCCGGTTGCCCTCTTTTTTTTGTATAATAAGAATAGAGAAATTTGTTTGACAAATGGATTCATCAGCGTTATAGTCTATCTCTGGTTAAACCTTGCATTGGTATGAAAATAGTGGAAAACGTTGTGGTATTCCGCATCGTTTTTCAAGGCATAAGCAGGAGCGGAGCGCTTGAACAAACGGGATTTTCCTCGTGTCCACTTCTACGACCAGGACTTTGTCGACGTGTACGACCGGTCCTGGGCCTGGATCGCGGACTACTGGACCACCGGCGACTCTTCCCGGGGGTTCCCGAAGGAGAAATTTTTCCAGGCCCCCGAGGACAAGCTGATCCGGCAGATGGACCAGGTTTTCGCCTCCTTCTTCCTGGTCTACTCCAACCGCATCTTCCCGGCCTCCAACGGCCTGGACACCCTCTACGCCCTGCAGGATTCCGAGGGGGCCATCCGCTCGGCCTACGACATATCCACCGGAAAGCCCGTGCTCACCAAGGAGAATCCCGAGGGCCTGGGCCTGCCCCTCTTCGCCTGGGCGGAGTACAACCTCTACCACAAGACGGGCAACAAGAAGCGCATCAAGGACGTCATGCCCGTCCTGCAGAGGCATTTCGCCTGGATCGAGCGGACCTTCAAGCGGCCCAACGGCCTGTACGCCGTGCCGGTGTCCGCCACGGGGATGGAGAACTCCCCGCGGGGTTCCGCGGTGTACCACGCGGACTTCAACGCGGCCATGGCGGCCAACGCCCTGTACATGAGCGCCATGGGGGATATCCTCAACGACAAGGACATCGGATTCCAGTACAAGCGCGCCTACTTCTCCCTGAAGACCCGGATCAACTCCATGATGTGGGACGCCGAGGACTCCTTCTACTACGACCTGGACGCGGGGGAACGGCAGGTCAAGGTGAAGACCCTGGGCGGGTACTGGCCCCTCCTGGCGGAGATTCCCAACGAGGACCGGGCGGAGCGCATGATAGCCCATCTCCTGGACCCGGGACTCTTCGGCACCGAGCATCCCTTCCCGACCCTGGCCGCGGACAGTGCGGACTACGACAAGCGCGGCATGGGCTTCCGGGGTTCCGTCCTCCCGCCCTTCACCTTCATGGTCATCAAGGGGCTGGAGAAATACAACCACTGGGAGCTGGCCCGGGAATGCTCCATCCGGCACCTCTACTACATCCTGGACTCCATGCACGCCGCCGCGGAGAAGGAGAGGGACCACCGGCCCATCGTCTGGGAGGCCTACCAGCCCCAGAACGAGGGCAAGGCCGTCTGGCCGGAGAAATCGGGATGGCCCCGGCAGCAGCACCTGGCCTACGCGGGGCTCTCCACCATCGCCCTCATGATCGAGAACATCGTGGGGCTTTCCATCTCCCTGCCCCGGAAGACCGTGGACTGGATCATCCCGAACCTGGAGATCATGGGGATCGAGAACATGTCCCTGAAGCGGAACATGGTCACCATCCTGTCCAACAAGAGCGGCCGGGGCTGGGAGATCCACATGGAGAGCGAGAAGCTCTACTACTTCACGATCAACGTCCTGGGAAAGAAGAAGAAGACCCTGCCCATACCCTCGGGCAAGTGCTCCATGCTGATCGATAAACTCTGACGATCAGTCCGCGGCCTTCACCACCACCGAGCCCATCACCACGAGTCCCGAGATCTCCACCCAGCGCCGGGCTCCGCGGACGTTCTGGTCCACGTCCCGGCGAGCCACGGCCTCCCCCATGAAGGGTACGGCGGTGAGGCGCACGGGAAGCTCCCGGGGCACCACGATGACGGTCTCCCCCATGAGGGTGAAGGCCTCGATGCGGACCGGCCCGCTTTCGGGCAGGTCCGCGTCCCGGAGGTCCAGCCGAGTGCTGCCCATCAGGGTGAAGGAGTTCACCCGGTCCGAGTCCAGCCAGTTCCCGGTCATGCGCCGGTCCCCCATCACGCAGGCTACGGAGACGGTGCCTTCCCCCGATCCGTAGGCCGGGTAGGAGGGGGCATAGGGGCGGGGAGGGGGGGAGGGGCGGCGGGGGGCGAAGGGCGCTTCCGGGGCGGGGCCGCGGCGGGCGGCGTCCTGCGAAGGGCGTGGCGCCGGGAGGTCCGAGACCAGGTCCTCCAGCTCTTCGGGGCGGTCGGCGGCCGCGGCGGCCGCGGCGCGGGCCTCGTATTCCTCCACGGTGATCCGGTCGGACGCGTAGGCCTGGGTCAGGGCGTCGATCGCCCGCTGCCTCCTCGCCTCGAAGCCGGCGGGGGGCTCGAAACCGGGGGAGTATCGATCCGGGGTTCTGTTCGGCACGAAGGGCCTCCTTGTCGGGACCGTTTGGTATGGTTCGGCTCCCGGGCGCGCCGGTTTCCCGCGCTGCGCCGTGTATAATGTACTTCATTTTGGGGGCCCGCTCCAACTAGGAAGCCGGGAAAAACGGGCCGGTCCGGCTTGAATCCGGGCTCCGGGACCAGTATCTTTTTCAAACAGGAACATATCCTGAAAATCAAGGAGACATACATGCTTTCCAAGAAGATCGTCGACCGCGTCAACCTTCAGATCAACCGGGAGATCTATTCGGCCTACCTCTATATGGCCATGTCCGCCAAGGCCGCCGAGGCGGGCTACCAGGGGGTGGCCTCCTGGCTCATGGTCCAGTACCACGAGGAGATGTTCCACGCCATGAAGTTCTACTACTATCTCCTGGACCAGGGCGCCCGGCCCGAGCTGGCCAAGATCGACGCCCCCGAGACCAAGGGTTCCACGATCAAGGAGTGGTTCACCCATGTCCTGGAGCACGAGAAGTTCGTGACCGCCTCCATCCGGGAGCTCCTGGAGCTGGCCCTGGCGGAGAAGGACTACGCCTCCGAGAACCTACTGCGCTGGTACGTGGACGAGCAGGTGGAGGAGGAGAAGAACGCCACCGAGATCCTCCAGCAACTGGAACTCCTCGGAGACGGCAAGCAGGGGGCCTTCCTGCTCAACATCGAGCTGGGGAAGCGAGCCCTCACCGTCCAGAGCGACTTCTCCGGGGGCATCGTCCCGACCGCGGCGGGCTGAGGTTCCCCCGCCGAGAGCTACCCCGTAGCGCCCCGCGCCTTCGCGGGGCGCTTGCATTTTATCCGGACCCGGGCGATGGTTGGGGAATGGAACCCGACAAAGCCTTCGACAGGATCTTTCTCCAACGACGCTCCGTCCGGGCCTACGAGGACCGTCCGATCCCCCCGGAGATCCGGGATCTCGTGTTGTCCGCGGCCCTTCGCGCTCCGACCGCCGGCAATCTGTGCCTCTACACGATCCTGGAGATCGAGGACCCCGAGCTCAAGTCCCGGCTCTCGGAGACCTGCGACCACCAGAGCTTCATCGCCCGCGCCCCCTGGGTCCTCGTGTTCCTGGCGGACTGGGCCCGGCTCCAGGGGTACTACCGGCACCACCGGGTCCCCGAGTGGTGCGAGGAGCGGGGAGAACCCTTCCTCCGGCCCCAAGAGTCCGACCTGATGCTGGCGGCCTGCGACGCCCTGATCGCGGCCCAGTCCGCCGCCTCCGCCGCGGAGGCCCTGGGCCTAGGTACCTGCTACATCGGGGACATCCTGGAGAACGGGGAGCTCCACCGGGAACTCCTGGGCCTTCCTCCCTACGCCTTCCCGATCACGATGCTCTGCCTGGGCTGGCCCACGGACCAGCAAAGAGCCCGGCCCCAGCCGCCGCGGCTTCCCCGGGACCTGGTCGTCCACCGGGACCGCTACCGCTCCTACGGGCCCGCGGACTACGACCGGGTCTACGCCGGGGAGGGCTGGCCCGAGCCCCGGACGGACCCGCCCGGGGACAACCCGGGCCGCTCCCTCTACGCGCGCAAATTCGCGGCTGCCTACAGCCTGGAGATGCGCCGCTCCGTGAAGGCGCTCCTGGAGGAATGGAGCTGAAGTCCCGGGGCGGAGGCGGGTCCCCGGCGGGTACCGGCCGCCCCGCCGACGTGATAGAATCAGGGCAGACCGATCCTG
Organism: Spirochaetota bacterium; assembly: GCA_022703505.1. Classification (GTDB taxonomy): domain Bacteria; phylum Spirochaetota; class Spirochaetia; order Treponematales; family UBA12059; genus JAAYUR01. The sequence continues at coordinate 216,932 of JAKLDN010000007.1, forward strand.
AGGAGGCCGCCATGCCCGTGGATACGGACCGCGCAGACCTGATCGCCCGGCTTTTCCCGGCCGGGGTGCCCTCGCTCTTGTGCCCTCCGATCACCCACTACGACGCCGAGGGGGCCCTGGACACCGCACGGACCCGGGCCCACATTTCGGTGGTCGCGCCGCGGGCCCCCTGCCTCCTGGTTCCGGGATCCACGGGGGACGGGTGGGAGCTCTCCCCGGGCGAGGTGCGGCGGCTCCTGGAGATCCACGCCGGGCTCGCCCGCGACCTGGGCTACTCGATCCTGGTGGGCGCCCTCCATCCCGACGCCGCCGAGGCGCGCCGGGCCGTCCTGGACCGGCTGGACCTCTTCAAGGCCCTGGCGGGCACGGCCAACGCCGAGCGGGCCCTGGCGGCCTCCCGGGTGGCGGGCTTCACGGTCTGCGGACCTTCCGGGGCGGACCTGGCCCAGGAGGCCATCGAGGACTCCCTCCGGCGAATCCTGGACCTGGGGCTCCCGACCGCGGTCTACCAGCTGCCCCAGGTCACGAGGAACGAGATCTCCCCCGCCGTGATGGAGCGACTCCTCGGGGACTACCCCAACCTCTGGATGATGAAGGACACCTCGGGCTCCGACCGCCTCGTCCGCGCGGGGATCCGGCGGCGCGGCGCCGTGTTTGTCCGGGGCGCGGAGGGGGACTTCGCCTCCTGGCTGGCGGACCGGGACGGCGAGGCGGAGCGGAAGTACGACGGCTTCCTCCTCTCCTCGGCCAACGCCTTCGCCCCCCACCTGGCCGAGATGATCCGCCGGGTCCGGGCCGGGGACCGGCCGGCGGCCGCGGAGCTCTCCGGCAGGATGGACTCGGTCGTGCGGGCGGTCTTCGCCGAGGCCGCGGCCCTGCCCTTCGGGAACCCCTTCTCCAACGCGAACAAGGCCCTGGACCACGTCCTGGCCTGGGGCGGGGCGGACCGGGCGCCCGCGCCCCGCACCCGCTCGGGATCCTTCCTGCCCGCGGGCCTCCTGTCCGCGGCGGAGGTGGCCCTGCGCCGGGGCGGCTTCCTCCCGGGCCGGGGCTACTTGGAGACCTGACGGCCGGGCGAGCAATCCCGAGGCGTCCCGCCGCCTCGTCCGAGGCGTCCCGCCGCCTCGTCCGAGGCGGCGACGCAAGCGGCCGGGCCCCCCGCAGGCGGATACCGGGCATGGCCATACCGATCGAACCCGAGTCCCGGGCCCGGGTGTTCCCCCTGGCGGACGGTTCCGCCGGGATCGAGGTCCGGCCCGCCGGAGCCGCACGGGCCGAGCTGGGATCGATCCCCGGCTCCCTGCACGTGCGGGAGAACCTGTGGAGGATCCCGGAGACCTTCCTGGCCTTCGTGCACTCGGGGATCCCCGGACTCCGCCTGGAGTTCGCCTCCGAGGGCGCCCCCGTCCCGGAGGCGTTTTCCCTCTGGAACGGCGAGGCCGTCCGCGCCGAGACGGACGAGCCGCCGTCCTCCGCCGGACTGGACTGGAACGGGAAGGTCGCCCTCCTCTCCGCCATGCGCGCCCGAAAGTACTCTCCCCGGACCGTACGGGCCTATTACCGATACGTGGACGATTTCCTTCGCCGGGCGGGCAAGCCACCCCGCCAGGCTTCGGACGCCGACCTTACCGCCTACCTCGCCTATCTCGAGGCCGAGCGGAGGGCTTCCGCCGCCACCCTGAACCTGGCCATCAGCGCCGTGCGGTTCTTCTACGTCGCGGTCCTGGGACTCCCCCTTGCCATGCGCCGCCGCCGTCCGAAGGGAGACCGGCGGCTGCCCATGGTGTTGAGCAGGGCGGAGATCCTGAAGGTCGTGGACGCGCTTCCGAGCCTGAAGCACAAGGCCATGATCCTTCTGGCGTACAGCGGGGGGCTCCGGGTCAGCGAGATCGTCAACCTCTGGTACCAGGACCTGGACCGGGACCGGCATACCATCTACATCCGGGCCGCCAAGGGGCGGAAGGACCGGTACACCCTGCTCTCCGATACGGCCTGGACGGCCGTGGAATCCTACGTCCTATCCGAACGGCCCCGGTTCTGGCTCTTCGAGGGAAGGACCCCCGGATACCGCCTGTCCGTCCGGGCAGTCCAGGGAGTCTTCTACTCGGCCTGCCGAAGGGCCGCGATCGGAAAGAGGGTGTCCATCCACGCCCTGCGGCACAGCTTCGCCACCCACCTGCTGGAATCGGGCACGGACCTCCGGTACATCCAGACCCTCCTGGGCCACGCCAGCCCGGCTACCACGGCCGTGTACGCCCATGTCGCGAAGGGGGAGTTCCTCAGGATACGGAGTCCCCTGGATGGGGCTGGTTAATATTACAACGGCAATCAGGAAAGCTAGGAAAAAAGTTGCGAAATCGAAGAGGGAGACGTATAATTCTGTAAAAGATCGTGAAATTCGGGGCGTATCCTGTTGCGGCGGAGCGTCCTAGCGATCGGTTAAACTCTACTCGCCGAGTAAGGAATCCTTACGGTTCCAATGGCGAGCCATTGCAGATATTACCAGGACATATACGACAAAACCGACCACGATTACACGAACTTCACATATTCAGGGTTGCACCGCGATTACACGCGCATCACCTAATAATTGTTATGTGCATGATTTTTCTTGGCGGCTACTGGCTTGTGTTTCCGCGCCATCCGTGGCGCGGAAAATAAATAAAAAGGTACTTTCTGAAACAATTCACAGGAGGAAAACGTATGAAGAATCTTGTCTGGTTCTTTTTTGGAGTATTAGTCCTTTCGTCATGTGTAACAACCGTAAATCAAGAAAAAGTCGATCCAGTTTCTATTTCAATTTTAGAAAAAGGCCTCTATACTTCTGATATTATTCGAACAGAAAAAACTCCAACGGATGTCTATCATGTAACTGAGAATCATAAGTTGCTTGAAGAAACTGCTCTGGTTCCGTTAAAAAAAGGTGTTCTTTTCGGATTTAAACTAAAACTTGAAAGTGATAAATACAAAGAACTTGAAGTTGAAATACGACTGATTCATCCAAGTTTCTATGATCCCTATTTGAAAAAGGAGTCTTCGTCATCTATTTCTAAAATGAAGATTTATAAAGAAAAGACAAGATTTAGAGGATATCTACTTGAAGAAGATTTTGAATTAGCTCCGGGGAAATGGATTTATGAGATTTGGTATAAAGGAAAACTATACGCAACTACAGAATTTGAGTTAAAGAATTAGGGAAGGTAATCGCCCTCGCCCTCCTGGCTCGGGCGATCTGAAAGATGTTCAAGAAAAATCAGACACATAACGTTACGCTATCTGCTGCGTCGCGCGCCCTGTGGCGCGCTCCTCGGGTTCCGCGGCGCTAGCCGCGCCGCTCCACCAAGGACCGTGCGTCCCGCGAATCGTCGAGTACTCCGATTCGCTCTTATGGACGCACGGTCCTTCCAGATAGCTTGTTGTTATGTGCAGTGATTTTTCTTGGCGGCTACAGGTTGGTGTTTCCGCGCCATCCTTGGCGCGGAAAGCGTAAGAGCCTGGAACATGAGATCAACGTAGCTAAGAGAAGAATTGGGAAGGGAAAGGTACGAATCTTTGGAAAAAATTGTACTATCAGATCCTGATGTGTTTCCAACTCCTGAACTGTTATCTAAAGTGTTAGGAGAGAAAATCGACCTATTTCATCAAACCTTGGAATACTTAAAGATAGAAATACCCGAAGTAGACCCTGAATGGAATTATTATAGAGACGGGAAAAGCTGGATTTTAAAGGTCCTTTCAAACAAGAAGACTTTCTGTTGGATTTTTGTCTATGAGAAAGGCTTTAAAACCACATTTTATATAAATGGGAAATATGAAGAATACATTATTGAAAGCGATCTCCCAGAAGATTTGAAGAAAGCTTACCTGGAAAGTAATGGGAAAAAGATAAGAAGTCTTTCAGTAAATATTGAGAAAGAAAAAGACATCCATGACTTTAAAAAACTTGTGAAGGTCAAGAAGAAGACTAAATAAGACAAGAGGAAGACCTTTTGCCTTTGAAGAAGGAAGCCATGGATTCAACTGCTATCATTGCTATTTTGAGTGTCTTTGGTCTCGCCCCCATGACTGTTTTTGGATTTATCCTTTTATTGAAACGTCAAAAGCATAGAGTTGAAGAACTTAGATACAAGAAAGAAATATTAGAATTAGAACTTGAAAGAGAAGCATACAAAATCAAACTCCTTCAAGAAGAAAACAGGAAGTATGATCGATTGATCCACGGTGAAAGCGATAATTGAGAATTAGAGAAGAGTAGGGGAGAAGGTAATCGCCCTCGCCCTCCTGGCTCGGGCGATATTGGAGAAAGCTCAAGAAAAATCAGCGACATAACTTACGCTATCTGCTGCGTCGCGCGCCCTGTGGCGCGCTCCTCGGGTTCCGCGGCGCTAGCCGCGCCGCTCCACCAAGTACCATGCGTCCCGCGAATCGTCGCGAAAGCCTCCGATTCGCTCTTATGGACGCATGGTACTTCCAGATAGCTTCTTGTTATGTGCAATGATTTTTCTTGGCGGCTACTGGCTGGTGTTTCCGCGCCATCCCTGGCGCGGAAAGTATAAGAGACTGGAATATGAGATCAAATTATATAAATAATTGCAGAAAAGGATTAAAAAAACTTTTTGAAGAGAGCTATTAAAATTGTATGAATCTATATAAATACAGAGTGGCTAATGCACTTCGAACGTGGAAGTAACTATGGAATATCAGGAGGATGATATTGAAAACAATTTTCTATGTTGACAACTATCGAGGTTTTTCGAAGCAGTTTATTGAACTTGGTGCGGTTAATTTTTTTGTAGGAGAAAATAGCTCAGGCAAAACTTCTATTGTGAGCTTATTAACGCTAATTAGTAATCCAAAATTTTGGTACACTTTCGAATTTGACGATGAAGGAATAGATTTGGGAGCATATGAAGATATTTTTTCATATAAGCATGATTCTAATCATTTTACAATCGGATTTTATTCAAAGCTAAATAGTAAAAAGAAAACAGATTATATGCATTTGTTGAAATTTAAAAACAGAGATGGCATGCCAGCAGTATGTGAAGAATACATTTTAGAAAATGATACACTATTAAGTATACGTCATAATACTAAAACCGCAGTATATAAAGTAACGAAAATGACTTCTTGCGAAGAGTGCGCAACCTCGTTCAGCACTTGCATTGAATTTATTACAAATATGAATTTTGTGGATGGGAAAAGAATAAGCAAAAAAGAAGGTTCAAATGATATCTTAACATACTTGAGCCTTATTCATCAGAAAGATCCAGAAATCAAAGAGCAATTTTCAAACTTCATTCCAATTTCGTATATGGAAACGAGGGGTATATCGTTGGTTGCTCCAATTAGAGCAAAACCAAAAAACATATACACGGGTAATAAAATTTCATATGATGTTGAAGGAGAATATGCACCATATATAATAAAAGGGCTTTTCAAAATAAAAGCACAAAAAAAAATTGATAAGGAAACACAAGAACAGATTAATTACCTGTTCGAATTTGGGAAAGAAAGTGGGTTGTTTGATAATATTTCTGTTGAGCAATTTAGTAAGAAGAGTAATTCGCCTTTTGAAATCGATATACTTAAAAGTAATGGAAAGTATAAGATAAACAATGTCGGTTATGGAGTGTCACAAGTTCTTCCTGTGTTAACCTCTACCCTTGGAGTTGCACCCGGGAATTGGGTTTCGATCCAGCAACCAGAAGTTCATTTACATCCCAGAGCACAAGCAGCATTTGGTGAGTTGGTGTTTATTGCGGCTACTGGACTAAAAAGAAAATTTATAATAGAAACCCATAGTGATTATGTAATAGATCGATTTAGATATAAGCTGAAGAATAGTGATGAAAAACTTGACGCTAGAGTTATGTTTTTTGAAAATGTAGAAGGAATTAATAAAATTGTTTCAATGAACATTCAAAAGAATGGTAGCTATCCAACCAATCAGCCAGATGGTTTTAGGAAATTTTTTATTGATGAAACAATGAACCTATTAGGAATTTAAAATGAGTATCATAATAGATACATGTACATTTAGTGCGATAGTGAATAAAGACAATGTTCAACATGATGATTTTATTCCGGTTATAAAATGGGTTATTGAGGGGAAAGCCAAGATTATTATTGGAGGAAACATATTTGATCGAGAAATACTAAGAGTTACAACATTTAACAATTTTTTAAAATTGTTGAGTTCCTTCGGAAAAGTTTATAGAGAAGACGAAAAAAAAATCGAAGATGAAATTACATATATTGAAGCGCTGGGTTTACCTAGCGATTTTGATGATCCCCATATTATGGCCTTGTTTAGAGTAACAAAATGCAAGGTATTTTGTACTAGTGATAAGCGAACATTTAAATATTTCAATGACAATAGAATTATTGAAAAACGCTTTAAGCCGAAAATATATACTAATTATCGGCATAGACCTAATCCAGGAATACTTCGTGATGAGCATTTATGCGAAGTTTGCGAACCACATTTTATGCTAAACCCATCGATAGCAAGAAGAATAATGGAAAATATGTAATCATAATAACACTTAACTATCTTTCAACCGGATAAATGCCTGTGGCACGGATTATGCTCATAGAGAGCACAAAATACCTTGACAGTCCAGAATTATAAAGAAGGTAATCGCCCTCGCCCTCCTGGCTCGGGCGATGTTGGAGATCTCTCAAGAAAAATCAGCGACATAACCTACGCTATCTGCTGCGTCGCGCGCCCTGTGGCGCGCTCCTCGGGTTCCGCGGCGCTAGCCGCGCCGCTCCACCAAGTACCATGCGTCCCGCGAATCGTCGCAAAAGCCTCCGATTCGCTCTTATGGACGCATGGTACTTCCAGATAGCTCCTTGTTATGTGCAATGATTTTTCTTGGCGGCCTCCGGCTGGTGTTTCCGCGCCATCCCTGGCGCGGAAAGCCTCGACCATTGAACCATAGATCAATTTACTTAAGATTTTACTTAGAAAGATACTTCTAGGAGTGGAGAGATAGACCCTCGAAGTATCTTAAAGAACTTTAAAGCAACTATAAAACAGTTGCAATTTATATAAAAATGTGGTATCTTATCTCATGAGCAAGGAAGAAAAGCTCCTTAAACGATTTCTAACCAGGCCTAAAGATTTTACCTACGAAGAATTAGGAAGGATGTTAAAAGGTTTTGGATATTTGGAAAGTCAGCAAGGAAAAACCTCAGGATCTAGAGTCGCTTTCTTCAATGCTGACTTGAATCATTTGATCCGTCTTCATAAACCCCATCCTGGGAATGAATTGAAGATGTATCAAATAGACCTTATTCGTGAGGAACTGGAAGGGAAAGGCTTAATATGAAGGATACGCTTTCTTTCAAAGACTATATTGGATCCGTTCATTTCAACGGAGAAGATGAAATCTTTTATGGGAAAATTGAAGGGATAGAAGACCTAATCACTTTTGAAGGAAAGACCGTTACTGAATTGAAAACTGCATTTGAAGAAGCCGTTGAAGACTATTTGGCGCTTTGCAAAGAAAACAATAAGAGAATTGAAAAGACGTATAAAGGAAGTTTCAATGTTCGGATCTCACCCGAACTTCATCGGAAAGTTAAAAGAACAGCCTTGAAAAAAGGCATGTCTTTGAATCAATTTATTCAAAAAGCAGTTGAAGACGAACTTCAAAAAGAAAATGCAGGAGTGTAAGTAACCATTCCAAAAAAATCTAAAAGAAGAAGAGAAGGTAATCGCCCTCGCCCTCCTGGCTCGGGCGATATAGGAAGGCGCTCAAGAAAAATCAGCGACATAACTTACGCTATCTGCTGCGTCGCGCGCCCTGTGGCGCGCTCCTCGGGTTCCGCGGCGCTAGCCGCGCCGCTCCACCAAGTACCATGCGTCCCGCGAATCGTCGCAAAAGCCTCCGATTCGCTCTTATGGACGCATGGTACTTCCAGATAGCTTCTTGTTATGTGCAATGATTTTTCTTGGCGGATTCCGGCTGGTGTTTCCGCGCCATCCTGGCGCGGAAAGCCATAAATGATTAATATTCATTTTTATTCTATCTAACTATCTAAGGAGAATTCATGTTTGATTCATTATTAAGAAGGGGATTTCAGATTATTGCACTACATCATGCTGAGGCTATTTTAACAATGGATATGCCAGAGGCTATAGAAGATATTGAAAAAGTATGTATGGATATCAAGCTTCCTGTTGAAGAAATGGTTAGAAGTGGTGGCGGAGAAGCCGCAATTACTCAAAGAATAAGAAACACGTTTCATGAAAAACATGGTTGGGAAAAACATAATTTCGAAATAAAAAAAATAATTGATGGAGTTGAAAAGGAAGCAATTACTCATGAAGTTGATCACATTAAAGTATTTAAAAAGGGCACGATAGCAATTGAAATTGAGTGGAATAATAAAGACCCATTTTTTGATAGGGATTTAGAGAATTTTAAACACTTACATTCTGAAGGTGTAATTTCTGTTGGTATAATTATTACACGTGGATCAACACTTCAGGATAAATTAAAGGACATTATTGAAGAATATGCTCAAATTAAAAACATCACTGCATTTGAAGATCTAGAACTATATTATTCTCCGACTAAGAGACAACGAGAAAATATTGAGAAAGCAACAAAAAGCGTAGGTTCCTTTCAAAGAGGCTGGGCCAATTCATTCGTTTCCGATAAGTATGGAGAGGCTACGACTCATTGGAGGAAACTATCTGAGCGTGTAGATCGTGGAGTTGGTAACCCGTGTCCGCTCGTACTAATTGGTTTGCCTGATTCAATAGTTGCACTTTGATTCAAACTTGACTATACTTCTGTTTGGTATAATCGCGAAGGGGGAGGAGTGGATTCAGATATAGATCCCTTAAAAGGGAAAAGATATAAAACAATCTATGCTGATCCTCCCTGGCAATTCTCAAATAGAACAGGGAAAATGGCTCCAGAGCATAAAAGACTGCTACGATACCCTACAATGAAACTAGATGAAATCTGTAATTTGCCTATTCAGCAGTTAGCAGAGGAGAATTCACATCTGTATTTATGGGTTCCTAATGCTTTATTATCTGAAGGTTTGAAGGTTATGGAATCTTGGGGATTTCAATATAAAACAAATTTAATATGGTATAAGACGCGAAAAGATGGAGGGCCAGATGGTAGAGGTGTCGGATTCTATTTTAGAAATGTGACTGAAATATTGCTTTTTGGGATAAAAGGAAGAGTGCGAACTTTAAAACCTGGAAGAACTCAAGTGAATATAATACCATCACGGAAAAGAGAACATTCAAGAAAGCCTGATGAATTTTATAGACTTATTGAAGAATGTTCGCCAGGACCATATGTTGAATTATTTGCTCGTTTTAAGAGAGAAGGCTGGGATCAATGGGGTAATGAAGATATTGATGAAAACTCAGAATTGGGAGTGGCAAAGAGGAATGGTCATGTATCGAGAAAACTACGTCCAAATCTATCTCCAAAAGGCTATTCGCATTAATTATTTAATAAGAAATATTATTAAACCTAGGTAAGCATTAAAACCTAATTGGAAGAAGGTAATCGCCCTCGCCCTCCTGGCTCGGGCGATATTGGGAATCGCTCAAGAAAAATCAGCGACATAACTTACGCTATCTGCTACGTCGCGCGCCCTGTGGCGCGCTCCTCGGGTTCCGCGGCGCTAGCCGCGCCGCTCCACCAAGTACCATGCGTCCCGCGAATCGTCGCGAAAGCCTCCGATTCGCTCTTGTGGACGCATGGTACTTCCAGATAGCTCCTTGTTATGTGCATGATTTTTCTTGGCGGCTTCCGGATGGTGTTTCCGCGCCGTCCCTGGCGCGGAAAGCCTTGAGCCTGGAACCATAGATCAATTTTATTAATGTTTGGAGAGATAAGGAAATAGTACTTGAAAGGTTCAAACAAGAGCCTGGAAAGGTTTTCCTTTTTATACTATAATAAGAGTATGGAAATCGGACAGCTTGATATTAAACAAGATAGATTTCTCGATATAATAAAGAAATATGACTTGGAAAAGGTCTATGTATTTGGATCTGTGCTTAGAGAAGATTTTACTGAAAAGAGCGATTTAGACCTATTAATAGTATTTAGGAATGGGAAAGAGAAGAGCCTCTTTGACCTTATTGATCTTAAAAATGAACTTGAAGATTTGGTAGGAAGGAAAGTCGACATTGTTGAAGAAGAGGCTTTAATCAATCCTTACCGGAAAGAAGAAATCTTAAAAAACGCAAAGGTTATCTATGCAGCCTAAAGATAAAGCTCTTCTTTGGGATATAAAAAAAGCAGGGGAAGAAATACAAGATTTTTTGAAAGGATTTTCCTATGAAGCTTTTATTAATGATAAGAGGACCAGATATGCCGTCGAACGGCAGCTTCTTGTAATGGGAGAAGCGGCTAATCATATTTCTAAAGAATTTATTGAAGAAAATGGAACCATACCTTGGAAAAGAATTATTGGACTTAGAAACATATTAGCCCATGAATATGGTGACATCTTAACTGATCGTATCTGGAATATTGGTAAAAACAATGTACCTGAATTGTTGGATCTGATTTCAAAATTACAGATATAACAAATAATTCAGGAATTGAAAAAAAATAGAAGGAAATCGCCCTCGCCCTCCTGGCTCGGGCGATATTGGAGATCGCTCAAGAAAAATCAGCGACATAACTTACGCTATCTGCTGCGTCGCGCGCCCTGTGGCGCGCTCCTCGGGTTCCGCGGCACTAGCCGCGCCGCTCCACCAAGTACCATGCGTCCCGCGAATCGTCGCAAAAGCCTCCGATTCGCTCTTATGGACGCATGGTACTTCCAGATAGCTTCTTGTTATGTGCAGTGATTTTTCTTGGCGGCTTCCGGATGGTGTTTCCGCGCCATCCGTGGCGCGGAAAGCGTAAGAGCCTGGAACATGAGATCAACGTAGCTAAGAGAAGAATTGGGAAGGGAAAGGTACGAATCTTTGGAAAAAATTGTACTATCAGATCCTGATGTGTTTCC
>JAKLDN010000008.1 GCA_022703505.1 Spirochaetota bacterium
AAAAAAGGAAGAGCAGGAAGGATAAGGGCGGTGTCGATACCCATAAAGCGTCCCTTGCGGAACGACTTTCTCGTAGAAAGGAGGTGATCCAGCCGCACCTTCCGGTACGACTACCTTGTTACGACTTCACCCTCCTCATGAAACGTACCTTCGACGTCGCCCTCCATTGCTGGTTAGACTAACGGCTTCGGGTACCCCCCACTCGGATGGTGTGACGGGCGGTGTGTACAAGGCCCGGGAACGTATTCACCGCGCCATGCTGATGCGCGATTACTAGCGATTCCACCTTCATGGAGTCGGGTTTCAGACTCCAATCCGAACTAAGATCGTTTTTCTGCGATTTGCTCCACCTCGCGGCTTCGCTTCACTCTGTAACGACCATTGTAGCACGTGTGTAGCCCTGGACATAAGGGCCATGAGGACTTGACGTCATCCCCACCTTCCTCCGGTTTGTCACCGGCAGTTTCGCCAGAGTCCCCAGCATAACCTGTTGGTAACTGACGATAGGGGTTGCGCTCGTTGCGGGACTTAACCCAACACCTCACGGCACGAGCTGACGACAGCCATGCAGCACCTGTATGAAGGCCGGTTGCCCGGCTGCGGTATCTCTACCGCATCCCTCCATATGTCAAGCCCAGGTAAGGTTCCTCGCGTACCATCGAATTAAACCACATGCTCCACCGCTTGTGCGGGCCCCCGTCAATTCCTTTGAGTTTCACCCTTGCGAGCATACTCCCCAGGCGGCACACTTACCACGTTGGCTCCGGCACCGAAGCGTCCGCCCCGGCACCTAGTGTGCATCGTTTACCGCGTGGACTACCAGGGTATCTAATCCTGTTTGCTACCCACGCTTTCGCACCTCAGCGTCAGTCATCGGCCAGAAGCCTGCCTTCGCCATTGGTATTCTTCCAGATATCTACAGATTTCACCCCTACACCTGGAATTCTGGCTCCCTCTCCGTGACTCCAGTCTCGCAGTTCCCAGCGCAGTCCTACAGTTAAGCTGCAGAATTTCACGCCAGGCTTACAAAACCGCCTACATGCCCTTTACGCCCAGTAATTCCGAACAACGCTTGCCCCCTACGTGTTACCGCGGCTGCTGGCACGTAGTTAGCCGGGGCTTATTCGCCGGTTCATGTCATCACGCGGGCATTCCCTCCCACGCTTATTCTTCCCCGACAAAAGGATTTTACAACCTTTCGGCCTTCTTCATCCACGCGGCGTCGCTCCGTCAGACTTTCGTCCATTGCGGAATATTCTTAGCTGCTGCCTCCCGTAGGAGTCTGGGCCGTATCTCAGTCCCAGTGTGGCCGTACACCCTCTCAGGCCGGCTACCCATCATCGCCTTGGTGGGCCGTTACCTCACCAACTAGCTAATGGGGCGCGGGCTCATCCCCGGTCGGCGCCTTAGCGCCTTTCCCGACAAAACCGTAGTCTTGCCGTCGTATTCGGTATTACCCCATGTTTCCACGGGCTATCCCCAAACCAGGGGTAGATCACCCACGTGTTACTCACCAGTCCGCCGCTCTAGGGCGGGTTGCCCCGCCTTGCCGCTCGACTTGCATGCTTAAGACACGCCGCCAGCGTTCGTTCTGAGCCAGGATCAAACTCTCCATGATATATCCTAACGGTCCGAAGACCGCTAGAAGCTATAACGGAGTGCATGTTCGCCGATCGCGCCTTCCGGCGCGTCAGCAGGTCTCGACGTCCACCCAATCCCGCTTGCGCGGTCTTGGGCTCTAGACGCACTGCCGTGCGCCCCGTCCTTACCCTTCCTGCTCTCCCTTCCCTATTCCTGTCCAAGATCCCTGCCCGCCAGCAACTTCCGTGCCAGAAGGCGTCGCTACTTATATCTTCTTACCTGTTCTTTGTCAAGATCTATCAATTCGTTCTTATTTCGCCCTTACCAGGCTCCCGGTACCCCCGGTTTCCCGTTTTGGGCGCTCTATCAGGTTAATCTTTTATCCCCGCCCGTGTCAAGGCCCTTCGCCCATCGGCGTCCTTCAACCGGTACACTGCGCAAAGCCCGGACGAACGGCCAGAATCGCGTTAGCGATTCTGAACCGTCAAACGGCGCGCAGCGCCGTTTGACGAGGCGGTGGCTACCCTACCCGATTCCCCCCGGGCGTGTCAATCGAAGGCACGATGATTTCCCGCGAATTCTTCCGCCCCCTTCCACGATTCTCCACCGTCTGCCGCATAACCGCATTCCGTCTACAGCTCCTCCGAAGGCCTTGGAACCATAGATCCAACAGGATTCACATGATGGTTCAAGATTAACAAGACGGGGATCTGGGCGCATGAAGGATTCATCTCGTCGATCCTTCCCTAATTCTTGTCCATCTTGTTGGATAGAGGAGAAACACGCATCAGGGAATCCTCCAGAAGGGATCCTCGTCCCCGTAGCGGCGCAGCTCCGCCGCCTCTTCGGCGTGGCGAAGGGAGATTGAAGCGGCGCCGTCCAGGTCCGCGATGGTACGGGAGACGCGCAGGATGGAATGCAGGGCCCGGGAGGACAATCCGAGAGCCTCGGACTGCCGGTCCAGGAAGGCCGTAGTCGTAGCGTCCACGGGGCAATACCTCCCCACGAAGCCCGCCGGGATACGGCCGTTGACTTCGCAATCCAGGCCCTCGAACCTTTCCGCCTGGATCCGGCGGGCCCGTTCGACCCTGAGGCGAACGGCCGAGGAGGGTTCCTCCGGCGCCTGGAGATCCCGGAAAGGCGCCGGTTTCACGGGGACCCGGATGTCGATCCGGTCCATGAGGGGGCCGCCCAGCTTTTTCCAGTAGCGCCGAAGGTCCTGGATCGAACAGAGACAGACGGCCCCGGGCCGTCCCAGGGAGCCGCAGGGACAGGGATTGGCGGCCAGGACCAGTTGGAACCTGGCCGGGAACGACAGGGTCGCCTCCGCCCGGGCTATGGATATCTTCCCCTCCTCGGTCGGCTCCCGGAGGGCCTGGAGGATGTCCGATCGGAACTCCGGGGCCTCGTCCAGGAAGAGGACTCCCCCGTGGGCCAGGGAGATCTCCCCGGGCCGCGCACAGCGGCCTCCGCCCACGACCCCCTCCGCGGAGGCCCCGTGGTGGGGACTCCGGAAGGGCGGACGGCGCAGGAGTCCGGTCCCGGGGCCCAGGAGGCCCGCGAGGGAGTGGATCCGGGTCACGTCCACCGCGGCCGTTCCGGACAGGTCCGGAAGAAGGGTCGGGAGGCGTCGTGCCGCCAGGGTCTTTCCGACCCCCGGGGGGCCGAAGAGCAGGACATGGTGCCCTCCCGCGGCGGCCACCTCCAGGGCGCGCCGGAGCTGGGGCTGCCCCCGGATATCGGAAAAATCCCCCTCCGGGCCGCCGGCATCCTGTGCCGTCCAGGACGCCGCGGTCCGGGAATCCGCATCCGGATCCGCCGGAGTACCGGCGCATTCCGGGCAGGGTGCACCCTCCGCTAGGGCCCCGGCCGGAAGAAACAGGACGCAGAATTCCCCCAGGGAGGAGACCCCCCGCACCCTGCCCCGACCCAGGGACCGGGCTTCCGCCAGATTCTCCCGGGGAACCGCGAAGTCCTCGATGCCCGCCGAAAGCCCCGCGGCCACCGCCGGGAGGGCCCCCCTAGCGGGCCGGATATCCCCTCCCAGGCCGAGTTCGCCCAGGGCCAGGACGGGCCGGCCCGCCTCCGGAACCTGGCCGCTCTCCGCCAGGATGCCCAGGGCTATGGGCAGGTCGAAGGAGGCCCCGGACTTGCGCAGATCCGCGGGGGCCAGGTTGACCAGTACCCGGTCCAGGGGGAACTCGAACCCCGCGTTCCGGATCGCGGCGCGGACGCGGTCCCGGGATTCCCGGACCGCGTCGTCGGGAAGGCCCGTGAGATCGAAGGCCGGGAGCCCCCTGCGGATATCCACCTCCACCCGGACCAGTCCCCCCTCGAATCCGGTCGGCGCGAACGCGTACACTTCCATGCGGACCTCCGGGGATATACCGCCCGGAACCGGCCGGACGCTTGCCCCGGCCGGGGCGGCGTCTCCCGCGGGAGCCCGTGGACCCGCGCGGTTTCGAAAACCGCGCTATAAGGGGTGTTCTCGGCGGATTCAGCGGAGGCGCTTGCGGGCGACCATGACCGCGAAGGCCGCTCCGTACAGGAGGGTCGGAAGGTTGGAGAGGATGAGGACGGCCAGGGGAACCCCGGGAGCGGCCAGGGGGCCTTCCGGCACCACCCCGAACCGGAAGAGGAGCCCGTACAGAATGTCCGCGTAGCCTGCCACCGTGCCGACCACCATGAGCATCCACGCGAGGTCCCGGGTCCGGGACCAGAGCACGATGGCCAGGAAGGTCGTGACGGCGGTCAGGGTGAGCCGGGAGACGAGCAGGACGGGGGCCGCGGTATCCATGTCCATATACTACTCCGCAGGGGCCCCTCGGTAAAGCCGGGGGACTAGGAGCCTGTCAGACTTGTGGATATTAAGCGCCGATAGGCGCTTAATATCCCGATTATCCGGTTCCTTTGGAGTTTACAAAGTAGAAAAATCGCATACCTGCGATTTTTCTACTATTAAGGTGGGCAAGCCCGACAAACTCCTAGAACGAATCCTTGTACAGGAATCTCTTGATCTTCCGGGTGCTGGTCTTTTCGAACTCCGTATCCCGGATCCTGTGATACACCACCTTCATGTACGGCGGCAGGGACTTGTTCACCCTCTGGACCTCGGACCGCACCAGGGAGCCCACGAATTCCGGATCCCCTTCCCGGCCGGGGTGGGCGGCCCGGATCGCGTCGAAATTGGGATGGCAGAGGGCCACCACGTCTTCCCCGGAGTGGCCTTCCGACCGTCCCCGGCCCAGGACCAGGACCTCCGCGATCCAGGGGGAATCGGAAAACCTCTGCTCGATCTCCTCGGGATACACGTTCTTCCCGCCCTCGGTGACGATGAGGTCCTTGGATCGGCCGGTGATGAAGATGAAGCCCCGACCGTCGACTCGCCCGAGGTCCCCGGTGCGGAGCCATCCGTCCGGGGTCAGGGTCCCGGCGGTCGCCTCGGGGGCGTTCAAGTACCCCTTCATCAGGGAGGGGCTTTTGACCTGGATCTCCCCGATCCCGTCGGGCCCCGCGTCCGCGATCCGGACTTCCGTGTTCCAGACCGGAACCCCCACGGAGCGGTTGTCCTTGAACCGGGGCAGGTTCACGGAAATCAGGGGGCCGTTCTCGCTCATCCCGTAGCCCTGGACCATGCGGAGTCCCAAGGCGTCGAAGAAGTGGGCTGTGGCCGGCAGCAGGGGCCCACCGCCGGACACGCACAGGCGCAGGGAATCGAGGCCGGCCTTCCTTCGGAGGAAACCCAGGAGCGGCCTTCCGGCGTCCAGGCCGCAGTCCACGGTCAGGAAGCGGGCGGCTCCGATCAGGGCCCGGAGCATCCAGCCCGCCGCGGCCGGCAGCTTCCGGAGCTCCCCCTCGATGCCCGCCCGGATCTTGTCGAACAGGAGGGGTACCCCGATCAGGACCGTCACCCGGGATTCCTCGATGTGGCGCAGGACCACGGAGGGGACGATCTTCTCCACGAAGGTCACCGAGCAGCCCGCCTCCAGGGGGGCCAGGAAGGTGCAGGTGGTCGCGTAGGTATGGTGCAGGGGCAGGACCGAGAGGATATTGTCCCGCCCGTCCACCCGCAGGGCCCGGATCGAGGCCTCCATGTTCGCCAGGATCCCGGCGTGGGAGAGGACGATGCCCTTGGCCACCCCGGTGGTGCCGGAGGTGAAGATGATCGCCGCCGTGGCGTCGCCGGGGATGGAGTCCGGATCTGGGAGGTCCGCGGAGGGAGGCTCGGCCTGGATGCGCCGGTAGGAGCGTTCAAGGACACCGTCGGAGGCCGTCCCGTCGTCCTCCCGGTCCAGATCCAGGAGGACGAGGCCGGCGATCCCGGAAATGGCGGCCGCGGCTCGGGCCTTGTCCCTCTGCCGGGCGGAGTACGCCAGGACCCGGGCGGAGGAGGCGGCCAGGATGTTGGCTGCCCCCCGCTCGTCCAAGGCCGTGTCCAGGGGAACCGCCACGAGCCCGGCGATGACCGCGGCGAAGTAGCAGACGCACCATTCGGGACGGTTCTCCGAGTAGATGGCCACGGGATCCCCCGCGGAAAGGCCCGCGGCTACGAAGAATCGGGACAGGTTCCGGACCCGGGACTCCAGTTCCCGGAAGGAGAGGGTCTCGTAGCCCTCCTCCTTCCCCGCCGGACGCGCCCGGAAGGCCGTGGAGTCCCCGTAGGCCCGGACCGTACCCGCGAGCATCCGGGCGAAGTTCCCGTAGTGCCAGCCGGGATGCTCCGCGAAATAGGTTTTGTAATCCATGGATCGTTCCTTGGCCCCCGCTCGGGACCTCCGATGTTAGAGGTATGCCTCCAGGTCCAGCTCCCCCGCCACGCAGGGCACCGTGATTCCCCAGTTCTCCAGGACCCGGGGGTGGATCTCGCCGAAGACGCCGACCCCGGCCCCGTTCCGGAGGATCCGGGCCTGGCGCCCGGGTATGAACCGGGGATCCTCGCATTCCTCCACGGAATACTCGGCGCCCAGGTAGTACAGCAAGGCCGAGACCAGGCTGGCGGCCTCGTTGTAGTTCGCCTCCCCGTGGGAGGACAGGAAGCCCAGGTAGGTCCGGGTCACGGAGCCGTAGTTGGCCGACTCGTCCTTGAACGCCACCTTGCCGGCCTCCAGGATCCGGTGGGGATACACGGCCTTCCCGGACACGGATTCCGAGCCCAGGAGGCAGGGAAGGATCGAGGGCCGGACGTACTCGAAGTTCTCGGTCATGGGGTTGGCGATGCGCAGGACCGCGTCCCCGGGGATGTTCATCCGCTCCACGTAGTCCCGGCCGGAGCCCAGGTAGTTGTAGACCATCTCCTGGTAGCCCATGCCCACCAGGACGGCCTTGGCCTTGCGCGCCAGGGTTTCCACGGGGGTCAACCGTCCGATGGTGAAGTCCTTGGGCCGCTCGGGCTGGAAGCCGGGCATCCCGACGCCGATCATGACGTCCTCGATGATGTCCACGGGATGGAGGAAGTCGTTCCGGTACTCCGGGGGGAAGGCGGTGACGAATTGGCCGTGGGTCTCCGAACGGACGCCCATCCGGGCGAGGGCCTCGGCCACCGCCGCGGGGGAGAGGGACCGGCCCAGGAGGCGGCCCGCCCGCCCGGAATCCACGGACACGGGCTTCTGGAAGTAGTACGGGAACACGACGGTCCGGCCGAACTCGGTGGGCTCGGGGAAGTCGATGGCCACGGGCTCGATGGTGTAGCCCGCGTCCGCGAAGTCGCAGGCCACGATGGAGGCGGACAGGGTGACCGAGGCCAGGTCCGTGCCCGTCAGCTCCACCAGGAGGTCCGTGTCCCCCACCTGGACGGCCCCGATGTCCGCGCTGTTGATGATGGGGGGATAGGACAGGACCCCGCCCCGGGAATCCGTCAGGAGGGGGTGCAGCTTCTTCCCCCGGTTTATGAATCCGAACTCCTGGCCCTTCGGGTGCTTGTCCAGGATCTCCGAGAGGTTCAGGGCCTCCGTCATCTGCAGGGGCACGAAGCGCACCGAGGCCGGGGGCACCGCCTTGTAGTGGACGGGCCACTGGATCAGGGAGGTCCGGTAGATGCCCATGGAGACGGAGGCGCGCTTGCGGCCGAAGTTCCAGCAGAGTTTTTCCTGGGTCTGGATGGCGTCCCGGAGCATGGAATCCGTGATGGGCTTGCCGGAAATCACGAAGGCGGCCATGAAGGGCCGCACCCCCAGGACCGAGGGGTCCACGACCACCCGGCGGGTCGCCGGGCGGAGGTCCCCCTCCCGGGAGAAGAAGGGATAGGACGGGACGGCCCCTCCCGCGAGGGTCCGGAGCTGGCGGGCGATCCCGGCGGTGGACCAGAGGTCCGGCCGGTTCGTGTCGTTCAGCTCGATCTTGATGGTCCGTTCCTCGGGGGCCACTCCGGCGCCGGTTTCCCAGCCGTCCAGCTCTGCCTTCGCGCCCTGGAGGGCAAGCTCCAGCTCCTCGGCCGAGTATTTCCGGCCCGCCAGGTCGAAGAAAAGCTTTTCGTTGACGTCTATCTTGGGCATATCGCTATCCTCTGTCTTCCGCTAGATCTTGGCCCGGCGCAGGCGGACGCTCTCGATGTCCGGGCTGAAGAGCTCCCGGAGGTCGTTCAGGCCCAGGGCCATCAGGGCCATCCGGTCGATCCCGATCCCCCAGGCCAGGACCGGCACGTGCACCCCCAGGGGCTCGGTCACCTCGGGTCGGAATATGCCGGACCCCCCCAGCTCGAACCAGCCCAGGACGGGATGCTTGATGTGGACCTCCACGGAGGGTTCCGTGAAGGGGAAGTAGCCGGGTACGTACTTGACTTCCTTGGCCCCCGCCACCTCCACGGCGAACATCTCCAGGAACCCCAGGAGGGTGCGCAGGTTGACGTCGGGACCCAGGACGATGCCCTCGGTCTGGTAGAAGTCGGACAAGTGGGTGGCGTCCACCTTGTCGTAGCGGAAGCACCGGGCCATGCCGAAGTAGCGGCCCGGAATCTCCGCCTTGGGAAGGGTCCGGGCGGAGAGCACCGTGCCCTGGCTGCGCAGGATCAGACGCCGGGTGAAGTCCCGGTCGAAGCCGTAGCCCCAGCCCCGGCTGCCGGTCTCGCCCCCGTTCTCGTGGGCCGCGGCCACGTTGGACAGGAAGGGCTCCTCGATCTCTCGGGCGTGGGTGGGCTCCGCCAGGTGGTAGACGTCGTGGATGTCCCGGGCGGAGTGGAACTGGGGCATGAACAGGGCGTCGGAGTTCCAGAACTCGGTCTCCACCAGGGACCCGTCGAACTCCTGGAAGCCCAGGGACACGAGCTTGTCCTTGACCCCTTCCAGGAACTCCATGTAGGGATTCCGCCTTCCCGGCAGGACCCGGGCGGCGGGGCCGCGTACGTTGTAGGCCCGGAAGCGGACGTTCTTCCAGGATCCCGTCTCGAGCATCTCCGGGGTCAGGGCCCCCTCCTCGTCCCCCGTTATCCCGGCCTCCGCGAGCTCCTTCCGGACCTCGCCGGCCGCCTCGGTCAGGCGGTAGGCCACGGACTCCCGGTCCGAGACCCGGAAGGCCGCGTCCCCGGCGCCCCGCTTGCGGGCGATGCCGGCGACCGCGGCGCGCTCCTCCGGGGAAAGGGAGGATTCCTCCAGGATCCCTCCCTCCGCGGCCCTGGCCCGCTCCAGGACCTCCCGCACCCGGGCGATCCGGGGCTTCCGGCCGGAGGCGTGGGCCGTTTCGAACCACGCCGGATCGGCCACGGCCCGCTTCTCGGCGTCCATGGAGAGGACCCCCTCCTTGGACAAGAGGCCGAAGGCGGAGCCGACGTCCTTCTGCTCGAGGCCCAGGGCGGCACAGATCTCCGGCAACCGGGCCGGTCCCTTGTCCGTCAGGTGGCGGAGTATGCGCTCCTCGGGGGTTCCCGCTGTGATCCACTCGAGCCCCAGGGGGGTCAGCTCGTAGACCGTCCGGACCGTCCGTCCGGCCTCCTCGGCCAGGCCCTTGGCGGAGAGCCAGCTGAAGGCCTGGTTGGCCTGGCCCTCCTTGTATCCGAGGTCGGCGGCCAAAAGCGCCGCGGAGAGCTCCCGGCCCGGGACATAGGCTCCCAGGACCTTGATTTCGAGGGGGTGCATGGTGCGCACCAGGGACTTGGTATCCATACTGTGCTCCGATCGTCGGGCCCCGAGGGGCGTTCCGGTGGTGTACCGTTATTCGCAGGCTATATTGTCGGAATCGGGTCCGGCGGTCAATGCGGCCGCCGATTTTTTGACCGTCGCGCTGGATTTCCGCCCGTCCATGAGGATCTCGAGGGGTTCCTCGAAGCGCAGGTGGACGCAGTGGGGGGTCCGGCGCTCGACGGGCCGGGTTTGGAGGTATTCCCAGTTCACGAAAGCGCTCCGGGAGTCCCAGGGCACCGTGAAATAGCCGATGTTCATGGAGGTCACGTTGTGGAAGAAGTGGGAGCCCAGGGAGCCCTCCACCCGGAAGCCCTCCAGGTCCGCCTCCACGATGACCCGGGCCCCGGAGATCTGCATGAAGCTGACGGGTATGCCCAGGCGCCGATCCCGGGTCCCCCAGCGGCCGGGTCCGATCAGGATGTACTTCCGTTTCTCTTCCTTGAGCCGGTCGTTTAGCTGGGCGATCTCCTGGGCGATCTCCTGGGTGGCCTCGGGATCGAAGGTCTCGGGAACCACGAACACGAGGTCCCGGATGGAGACGTCCCGGCCGTTTCCCATGGCCCGGTCCGTGGTCAGGACGCAGTCCTCCCGGTCCACCTCCCCGAGATCCACGGCCACCTTGTTCGCGTTCTGGATCAGGGGCTTGATCTGCAGGAGGTAGAGGGCCGGGACGCCCGAGGTCTCCGCAAGGTTTACGGCGTACTCGATCTCGATGGGGATTCCCATGCTGTTGGAGCCCACCTCCAGGACGGCCTCCACCGCCGGTGCGAAGGGAAGTGCCTCGTGCTGGAGGATGTTGGCGAAGTCCAGGATCCGGGGACCCCGGGCGGAAATCCCCGGAACCAATCGGCGGTCCGCCAGGTCGAAGGTTGAGGCCACCAGGGGGAACTCGGGGGTCCCCTCCACCTCCTCGATGTCCAGTTCCGCGAGGCCCGCGTCTTCCCCCGAGAGGAGCTCCGGGGAGGCCCGGTCCAGGTCGATGGCTATGAATCTGCGCTGGGAGTTGGCCACCCGGTGCTCCTGGGCCACGATCTCCAGCTTGGGGTACCCCGGGGCGAAGCGGAAGGTGTCCCCCCCCTCCACCACCCAGCGCCCCAGGCCCAGGGCGGCGTTGCACAGTCCGTCCTCGGGCTTGAGGTAGGCCACGGGATAGTAGTTGTGGGACTGGGCGGTGCCGGAGATCGGGGGATAGAACCAGCGGCCCCGGCGGGTCCCGACCACCTCCTGGATCACGATGGCCATGCGCTCCTCGTCGATCTTGTACCGGGCGGCCTCGAAATAGGACCGGGCCTTGGGGGAGAAGAGGGAGGCGTAGGTCAGCCGGATGGCGTCCTG
Organism: Spirochaetota bacterium; assembly: GCA_022703505.1. GTDB lineage: Bacteria > Spirochaetota > Spirochaetia > Treponematales > UBA12059 > JAAYUR01. The sequence goes on from JAKLDN010000008.1 coordinate 11,028, forward strand.
TAGCTGGCGGAGCCGTTCCTCCGGGTCCGGGTGGGAGTTAGGGATCAGGTAGGTGTCGTAGATCCCCGAGAAGGGCACCATCAGCATGTCCTCGAAGAGGCCCGAGGACCGGACGGCCAGGGGCTTGTCCGTCACGGTCAGGAAGCGGCGCAGACCCGAGTTGACATCCGGGGAGAGGGGGGCCGCCACGAAGCGGCGGCGGATCTCCTCGTAGTCGCCTCCCCCGTAGGCGAAGGACCAGAGGTTGTTGGATTCCAGGAAGCGCTCGAACTCGTCGATCCCGATGAAGATGGTGAAGGGAACCCGGATCTCCAGCTTCCCTTCCCAGGCCGGGAAGGCCATGTTGTCGATCAGGCTCTTCAGGAACATGAGGCCCCGTCCCTTGCCGCCCACGGAACCCGCGGCCAGGCGGGCCATGACGTTGGAGTCCCCGCACAGGGACACGTCGAAGTGCGGGATGAGCCCCCGGTTCTTGGACCGGCGGACGTCGTCCAGGAGGCGCAGGAGGAAGTCCCGCATCTCCTGGGGATCTGAAAAATCGTCGATCCGGTAGTTCCTCAGGATCCGGGCGAAGCGGATCTCCCCCCGGGCGGTGAGCCAGGCCGAGAAGTGGTTGCGCTTTCCGTGCAATAGCAGGCTGTCCGAGGGCACTTGCAGCAGGCGTTCCTCGAACTCCGCCATGTTCCGGGCCCGAGCCAGTTCCGTCCCGTCGGGCCCCCGGAAGATGAAGGGTCCGAAGCCCAGGTTCTCCCGGAAGAATCCGTCCAGCTCCCGGGCCAGGGAGTCGGATCCCTTGGATATGAAGCCCGCCCCGAGCCGGTGGGCTTCCGTGCGGGCCTCGGGCTCGCTGGACTGGATCAGGACGGGAAGGTCCGGGCTGCTCTCCCGGATGTGGTCCAGGAGCTTGAAGCCCGCCCGGGGATCCTCGGTCCCGCCGCAGGAATACCGGACGTCGGAGATGACGGTCAGGATGTAGGGCTCGTACCGCTCGAAGAGGGCCACCGCCTCCTCGTAGCTGGTGGCCAGGAGGATCTTGGGGCGGCCCCGCATGCGCAAGACCTTGTAGGTCTCCACCAGCTGCTCTTCCTCGATCAGGGCCTGGATCTGGCGCATGACGACGGAATAGAGCACCGGCAGGTACCGGGAATAATAACGGACTGAGTCTTCGACCAGGAGGACGACCCGCACCAAGCCCGTGCGGGTGTCGGAGTCCACGTTCCGCAGGTCCTCCACGTACTTGATCATCCCCACGAAGAGCTTGGAATACCCGTTCCAGACGAAGACCCGGTCCGCGTACCGGAGCTCGGGACGCTTGGGGTCCAGGTCCGCCAGGCTGGAGTTGTTCATGGCCAGGAGGATGACGGGCACCTCCGGCCGGACGGCCTTCAGGTCCCGGGCCAGGGCCAGGGGACCGTCGAAATCCATCCCCGCCATCAGGATGACCAGGTCGAAGGGGCCGGAGCGGAAGGTCTCCTGGGCGGATTCGGGGCTGTAGGCGCAGGTGACCCGGGGGGCCGAGGTCAGGTTGAGGCGGTAGTACTCCCCGTAGATCTGCTCCGAGAGAGCCCCGTCGCTCTCCAGGATGAAGGAATCGTACAGGCTGGCCACCAGCAGGATCTCCCGGACCCGGTATCGCATGAGGTCGTGGAAGATGTTCCGGTCGCGGCGTTCCTGGTCGTAGGCCGCGACGAGCTCGTTGAAGTACATGTGTAGATAGTATGTCCGGCGGCGATCGGTTCTTCAAGGGGAAACCCTGACAGCGCGGGCGGTTTATCGTATACTGGTAGCAGCGGCATCCCGGAATCCCAGCGGGATGGCGCGCAACCCGGCATCATACGCAAATCTCGGTCCACGGAGCCCCCCATGAGCACGGTGCACGAAAAGATCCTGAACGCCTCCCGGGATTTCATCACCCTGGTCTCCTCGGAGTACGTGTACGAGTTCGTGAACGAGTCCTACTGCCGGGAGATCGGTCTGGACCGGCAGGCGATCCTGGGAAGGACGGTGGCGGAGGTCTGGGGCAAGCGCAAGTTCGAGACCCGGATCAAGCGGCACCTGGACGAATGCTTCGGCGGCGCCGAATCCCACGACATCGACCGGTTCAAGTTCGGGGACGAGGAGAAGTACGTCCACGTGGCGTACTATCCCTTCCGGGAGGGCACCCGGGTCACCCACGTCATGGTGGACACCCACGACATCTCCGCCCTGAAGGACCTCCAGACCCGGATCATCAACTTCGAGTACAAGGACTCCACCACGGGGCTGTTCAACCGCAGGTCCTTCGACATCGTCCTGGACATGGAACTGGAGAAGGCCCGGAGATCCCAGACCGACAAGGTTCGGGCCATCCTCTTCGTGAACCTCAGGAATTTCACCCAGATCAACGCCCGGTACGGCTACGAGGTCGGCGATCTTCTGCTGGAAGCCACGGGCATGCGGATCCGGGAAGCCCTGCGGGCCTCGGACTACGTCTTCCGCTTCGAGGGCAAGGACCTGGCCATCATCCTGACCACGATGAAGCGCAGCACGGACCTGTCCATCGTGGCCGACAACATCCGGGGCAAGGCCTTCTACCCCTACACCCACCAGGGCGCGGTCATCAACATCGGGTGCAACATCGGGGCCTCGGTTTTCCCGGATGACGGGGACGACAAGAAGAGCCTGGTCAAGTTCGCCCTGTCCGCCATGGAGGAGGCCCAGACCAGGAACGAGCCCCTGATCATCTTCAACCAGGAGCTGCACCGGGCCGCCCTCCGGAAAGCCAAGCTGAGGTCCGACCTCCGGACGGCCCTGGTGGCGGAGCAGTTCGAGACCCACTTCCAGCCCATCGTGGACGCCGCGGGATCCCTGATCGGTGCGGAGGCCCTGATCCGGTGGTCCCACCCGGAGATGGGGAACATCCCGCCCATGGAGTTCATCCCCCTGGCGGAGGAATCCGGGGACACCATCATGATCGGCCGCTGGGTCCTCTTCCAGGTCTGCAAGCATATCAAGCGCTGGAGCGGGCTCCTGGGGGACCGGTACATCTCCGTGAACCTCTCGGCCAAGGAATTCGCCGGGGAAGGCCTCGTGGAGTACATCGACCGGGTCCTCCGCTCCGAGGGAGTTCCGCCGGCCCAGCTGAAGCTGGAGATCACGGAAACCCAGAGCATGATGGACATCGAGGACGCCATCGGCAAGATACGCCGCCTGAAGGACATCGGGGTGGACGTCTACATCGACGACTTCGGAGCCGGCTACTCGTCCCTGGCCTACCTGAAGCGGCTTCCGGCGGGGGTCATCAAGATCGACAAGTGCTTCGTGGACAACGTGGCCGAGGACGAGGAGGAACGGGCTTTCCTGGCGGGAATGATCGGGATGATCGTAAGCAAGGACAAGCGCATCGTCGTCGAGGGGGTCGCCACCCGGGAACAGCGCGACATCCTGGCAGGCCTGGGAGTGGAACGGATGCAGGGGTACTACTTCAGCAAGGCCCTTCCCGCCCCGGATTTCGAGGTCCTCCTGGGCCGCAGGGAGCCCCTGCCGGTGTCATAAAAAAGGGGCGGTCCCTTTCGGGACCGCCCGTACGTTTATTCATACTTCATATCATCAGCCTGTCCGGCGCAGCGAGCTTCCTCGTCCATATCCTGGGCAGCCGGAACCCGCGCTTTGCGCGGGTTCCGAACAGCCGCGGCGCGAAGCGCCTACAGGACCAAATCCTGGGCAGCCGGAATCCGCGCCAAGCGCGGATTCCGAACAGCAACGGCGCGAAGCGCCTACAGGACCAAATCCTGGGCAGCCGGAACCCGCGCTTTGCGCGGGTTCCGAACAGCCGCGGCGCGAAGCGCCGCGGCTAGACCAGTCCCTGCGCGATCATGGCGTCCCGACGCCATGACCCTGCAGGCCGGTTTATACCAAGCCCTGGGCAATCATGGCGTCGGCGACCTTCTTGAAGCCCGCGATGTTCCCGCCCACGACGTAGTTCCCCTCGTGGCCGTACTGCTTGGCGGTCTCCACGCAGGCGCGGTGGATGTTGATCATGATCTCGTGGAGCCGCCTGTCCACTTCCTCGGCGCTCCAGGCCAGGCGCATGGAGTTCTGGCTCATCTCCAGGCCCGAGGTGGCCACGCCGCCCGCGTTCGCCGCCTTGCCGGGAGCGAAGGGGATCTTCTTCTCGATGAAGAGCTTCCAGGCCTCGGGGGTGCAGCCCATGTTGGAGACCTCGACGACGATCTTGACGCCGTTGGCCACCAGGGTCTTGGCGTCGTCCCCGTTGAGCTCGTTCTGGATGGCGCAGGGCATGGCGATGTCGACCTTCTGCTCCCAGGGCTTCTTGCCCGCGAAGAACTTGGCGTTGGGGAACTTCTTGGCGTAGGTCTCCACCTTGTTCCGGTCGATGACCAGCATCTGCTCCAGGTAGTTCCACTTCTCCTGGGTCCCGATCCCGTCCGGGTCGTAGACGTAACCGTCCGGACCGGAGATGGTGACGACCTTGGCGCCCAGCTGGGAGGCCTTGATGCAGGCGCCCCAGGCTACGTTGCCGAAGCCGGACACGGAGACGACCTTGCCCTTCAGGGAATCGTTCTTCAGCTTGAGCATCTCCTCGGCGAAGTAGACGGCGCCGAAGCCCGTGGCCTCCGGGCGGATGAGGGAGCCGCCGAAGGTCAGTCCCTTGCCCGTGAGGACGCCGGTGAACTCGTTGGCCAAGCGCTTGTACTGGCCGAACATGTACCCGACCTCGCGGCCGCCCACGCCGATGTCGCCCGCCGGCACGTCCGTGTCCGGGCCGATGTGGCGGAAGAGCTCGGTCATGAAGCTCTGGCAGAAGCGCATGATCTCGTTGTCGCTCTTGCCGTTGGGATCGAAGTCCGAGCCGCCCTTGCCGCCGCCCATGGGCAGGCTGGTCAGGGAGTTCTTGAAGGTCTGCTCGAAGCCCAGGAACTTGAGGGTGGAGAGCTGGACCTTCGGGTGGAAGCGGATCCCGCCCTTGTAGGGACCGATGGCGGAGTTGAACTGAACGCGGTAGCCCCGGTTGACGTGGTATTCGCCCTTGTCGTCGATCCACGGAACGCGGAAGAGGATGGAGCGCTCGGGCTCGATGATGCGCTCCAGGATGCGCTGGGCCTTGTACTTGGGCTCCGCCTCGATGAGGGGCTCGATGGACTCCAGCACCTCCTCCGCGGCCTGGAGGAACTCGTTCTCCCAGGGGTAGCGGGCCTTGAGGCCGTCCAGGACTTCCTTGATATATGCGTTCACGATGCCCTCCTTGTTGGACATACGCGTGTTTGGTGATTGAAGGGCGCTGCGGCCCTTCCTGGGTTTATCTTACCCGGGTTTCCGGATTTGGGCAAGGCAGGAAAATCTTGTCATAGAATGAAATACTTTCCGTAGTAACGGATATTTATACATCTTCCCGCACTCCGGCAGGGTCCGTCCCGGAGCATCTCCCGGGGATGGTATAAGTATACATATATCTATAAATTAAAAGCCAATCAGCGGAGTCGCCGTATCTCCTCGAAGAGGCCCGGCCAGACGGGTTCCCCCGACGGGATCTCGGTCTGGGGCGCCGGGTTCCCGGGAGGCGGAGTCTTGCCCGCCGCGGCGTCCCCGGTCTCGGGCTTCGGAGGGTCGGGTTTCCGTACCACCGAATCCCCGAGATTGGAGCGGTCCAGGTATCCCGACCTGCGGAGCATCCCCTCGGAAACCTCCTCGTCCGTCCGGGTGATCTCGATCTCCCCGGTCACGTCGGCTTCCCGGTACGCGATCCCGATCCCCTGGGGGCTCGGGGCGATGCCGCCCTTCCGGACGACCAGAAGCGTATCCCCCGCCGCCACGCCGTCGTTCCTCCCCAGGTCCACGAGGACCTTGTCCCCGTTCCTGCGCAGGAGGGTGCCCCGGAGGGGTGGGGCGGATTCCAGGAGGCCGGCCAGGTGGGATACCGCCCGGGTGACCCGTTCGTTCCCGCTCCGGAGGGAGGAATAGGAGGCCGCGGGGCTTCCGGTCCGGGCCACGTAGACTTCCAGGGATAGCCGGATGTCCCTCTCGGTCTCCTCCGTCCGGACCAACCCGAACCAATCCGCCCCGGAATCCCGGGCCGAGCGGAAGGCGTCCGCGAAGGAGGCGGCGGCCGCGGTCTCGGAGGAAACCGCGTACCGGGAGGATCGGGCCGTCTCGTCCCTCAGGGCTCGGGCGAGGACCGCCCCGACCCCGGGATGATAGGCCGGGCCCTGTCCGGGGAGGGAGAAGAAAGCGATCCGGTAGGGACGCTTACCCAGAAGGAGCTGGTCCAGCCCCCAGGAACGGCCGACCGCACCCGACAGGGCGCTGGCGTAGTTCTCCGCGGCGTCCAGGATGGCCGGATCCGCCTTGTCCAGGGACTTCAGGAACTCCAGTTCCGCCAGATAGGAGGAAGGCTTTCCCCTAAGCCTGAGAAGCTCCGCGTAGCGTTCCCGGCCCGGCTTGGAGTAGGGATCCACCTTGAGGCCCCGCCGGTACTCCGCCAGGGCCCGCTCGTATTCCCGGTTGGATTCGTATTGCCGGCCCCGGGCGAAGCGCTCCGCGGCCACCCGGGAGCGACGGGGGTCTTCGACCGGGGTGGCGTCGATCACCAGGTCCTCCAGGGCCCGGCGCGCGACCTCGTCGTCCGGGCGCAGGGACAGGGAGGCCTCGAAGGCGTAGATCCCCGGATCCGTCTGTCCCTGCCGGGAGCGGGCCACCCCCAGGGTGTACCAGGCCAGGGCGTCGTCCCGGTCCCGTGCCACCGCCGATTCCATGAGCTGGGCCGCGGTCCCGGGGTCTCCGGAATCCAGCAACAGGGAGGCCAGGAGACGCCGGGCCTCGCCGTAGGACGGACGGAGCTCCAGGGCCGACCGCGCCCGGTCCACCGCCTCCCGCTCGCGGCCGCTCCGGGCCGCCAGCCGGGCCGCCACGTACTGGGTACGGGGGTCCTGGGAGTGATAGCGCAGGGCGCTCTCGATGTAGGTCTGGGCGTCCCGGGACCGGCCCGCGTCCGCGGAGATCAGGGCCAGGGACAGGAGGGCCCGGGCGTTCCGGGGAGAGATACGCAGGCTCTCGGAGAGCCGCGCACGGGCGTCCGTGGATCGCCCGGACCTCAGGTCCAGCAGGGCGAGCCCGAATCGCGCCTCCAGGTCGTTCGGAAGCCGGGCCAGGACGGCCCGGAATAGCTCCGAGGCCTTGGCCGTCTCCCCCAGCCCGATGCGGATGAAGGCCTCCATGGACAGGAGGGCCGGGTCGTCCCCCTTGAACCTCCGGGCTTCCGTGACCCGGGTCAGGGCCTGGCCGTACTCCTCCAGGGCGTAGTAGGACTCCGCGAGCCCCTGGATAGCGTCGGTGTACGCGGGATTTACCTGCAGGGCGGCCAGGTAGAGCTCGACGGCCTCGAACCAATCCTCCGCCAGCCGGGCTTCCGCGGCGCGCCGGACCAGGGCGGGAGCGTCCGTCCCGGTCTGGGCGGAAAGGGACGGGACGGACGACGAGAGGATCAGGGCCGCCAGCAGGAGGGGGGCGGCGGACAGGGGCGCTCCCGGACGGATCGGCCTGCGCGTCATGGCTCCCCGGGTTCCTCGGGCCTGCGCACCATCTTCACGGAGGTGATGCGGTGGCCGTCCATCTCCTGGATCACGAAGTCCCATGCCTTCCAGGAAGCCTTCTCGTACCGGGCCGGGATCTTGCCGAAGAGGTCGAACACGAAGCCCCCGAGGGTGTCGAACTCCTCCACGGGCAGGGAGGCGTCGATCTCCTCGTTCAGGTCCTGGATGTTCACCCGGGCGTCGCAGAGCCAGATCCCGTCCCCCAGGGCGACGATGTCCTCCCGCTCGTTGTCGAACTCGTCCTGGATGTCCCCGACTATCTCCTCGATGATGTCCTCCATGCAGACGATCCCGGACACCCCGCCGTACTCGTCGATGGCCACGGCTATGTGGACCCGGCGCCGCTTGAATTCCCGGAGGAGGGAATCGATGCGCTTGGAATCGGGCACGAAGAAGGGTTTGCGGATGATCCCGGTCAGGTCCAGGTCAGCGCCCCGGACCAGGGTGCGCAGGAGGTCCTTCACGTAGAGGACACCCTCCACGTTGTCGATCGTGTCCCGGTACACCGGTATCCGGGAATGTCCGCAGGTGATCGCGGTTTCCAGGACCTCGTCCCGGTCCGCGTCCACGGGCAGGAAGACCGTGTCGATCCGCGGGACCATCACCTCCTTGACGGTGGTCTCCGAGAGCTCCTCGACGCCCCGAATCATCTCCTTGCGTTCCGTCGAGGCCTCGTCGGAATCCTCCTCCGACAGGGAACGCCGGCGCTGGGGAAAGAGCCGTTCCAAGAGCGAGGAAGTCTTCAAAGCAGGTGTACCTCCGAGAACTTTTTTAGAAGGGATTCCTGATAGTCCAGCATCTCCCCCCGGGGATCTGATTCGTCGTGGTCGTACCCCGACAGGTGCAGTATACCATGGAGAATGAGCCGCTTGAGCTCCTCGTTCACGGGAATTCCGAGATCCGCACAGGTTCTTCCCAGGGTTTCCAGGGAGATCACGACGTCCCCCGCCAGGAAGCGGCGGTCTCCATCCCCGGACACGTACCACTCGCCCTGCTCGAAGGAGAGCACGTCCGTGGAGACGTCCTTTCCCCGGTACTGGGCGTTCAGGCCGCGGATGAAGGAGTCCCCGCAGAGGAGGATGGAGAGTTCCCACCCGTCCTTCCCGAGTTCCGAAAGGACGGTCCGGGCGAAGGATTCCGCCCTTTCCATCCATTCCGGGGGGTCCACGCCCTCCACGGAGATCCCGATCGAGTTCATCGGGCGGATTCCCGTGCCTTGGGATACTCGATCCGGGTGTGGAAGTGGCCCGCCAGGATCCGGGTGAAGGTGTTCATGATGGTCTCCAGGTCCCGGAAGGTCAGGTTCGTCCGGGCCAGCTGGCCCTGGGCGAACTTGTCCATGATCAGGTCGTGGATGGCCTGCTCCAGCCGGGCCAGGGTCGGTTTCTTGAGGCTCCGGGTGGCGGCTTCCACGGAATCCGCCAGCATCACCACCGCGGCCTCCCGGGAGGCGGGGGGCTGGCCGGGATAGGAAAAATCGTCCGGGCGGACCTCGCCGTCCGCCTTCAGGGCCTTGTCGTAGAACCAGGTGATGATCCCGTTGCCGTGGTGCTGGGCCACGATCTCCACCACCTCGTCCGGCAGCCCCAGGGACCGCGCCCGCTCCGCCCCGAGCTTGACGTGGCTGCGGATCACCGTGGCGGACAGGCGGGGGTTCATCTTGTCGTGCTTGTTGTACCCGCCCCCCTGGTTCTCGATGAAGTACTCGGGCTGCTCGATCTTCCCGATGTCGTGATAGTAGGCTCCGACCCGGGCCAGGAGGGCGTTGGCGCCGATCTCCCGACAGGCGCTCTCCGCCAGGTGCGCCACGGTCACGGAGTGGCTGTAGGTTCCCGGGGCCACGGTCAGCAGGCGCTTCAGGATCGGGGCGTTCATGTCCGAGAGCTCCATGAGCCGGAACCGGGTGGGGGAGTTCAGGGCCTGCTCCAGGAGGGGCAGGAACCCCAGGGTGAGGACCCCGCAAAAGAACCCGTTCAGGAAGTCGGCGGCCACCCGCCGCGCGGCGTCCAGGATCTCCGTGGAGGCGAGCCCCGAGAGCATGAACCCCGCAGCCCCCTGCAGGAAGCCCAGGATCACTCCCGCCCGGATCAGGTCGATGCGCTTTTCCGCGTTCCGGGCGGCGAAGGTGCCCGAGAGCCCCGCGAAGGAGGCGGCCGCGAAGCTCAGGGAGTCGAAGCCCGACCCCAGAAGGGCCAGGAAGCCCAGGATGATCGTCGACAGGGCGGCGAACCTCGTGCCCAGGAGGATGGCGGCCAGCATGGAGAAGAGCCCCGTGGGCAGGAAGACGGCCAGGGAGCCCGGGGCGTCCAGGGCAAAGAGCCGCCTGAGGCCTACGGCCAGCACGAAATACAGGGTCCCGAGGCCCAGGGTGAACAGGTAATGCTTGCGGTCCAGCCGTATCCCGGAAACCGGGTGGGACAGAAGGAGGATCGAGAACAGGAGGATGAGTCCGAGGAGGGCCGTCCCGCCCAGGAGGGGGCCCCAGTTCGGCGCGCGGGAGGATTCCCGGATCACCTGCAGCCGCTCCATGTCCGTTTCCGTCACGATGAAGCCCTTGCGGATGATCCGCTCTCCCCGCTCGATCTTGCGCACCACGGGCTCCACCGAGCGCTCCGCGGCCTCCAGGCGGCCCCGGCTAAGCACGGAATCGAAGGAGGCGTTCTCCTTGAGGTAGAGCTCCGTCAGCCGGAGGGCGGCCTGGTACGCGGGACGCGGGAGGTTCTTGGCCTGCAGGGCCGTCCGGGCCAGGCCCAGGGCGATCCGCAGGGTCGGGACCCGGTCCGCGGCGATCTGCTCGTACTCCAGCCTTCCTTTCACCCAGCGTCGGATCTCGATGGTGTCCGGGTTGAACCCCCCCAGGCCCTGCTCCGGCATGGCCACGATCCCGCGCTCGAACAGGGAGGTCAGCACCTGGGCGGCATGGGAAAAGGCCTGGCCCGGAGCCGTATAGGCGGCCAGGGCCTGGGCCTCGTCCAGGCCGAGGAGGTCCGGCCATTCCCTCTGGAAGCGCAGGCGGAAGGTCTCCGGGGGAAGGTCCTCGGCGGCCAGCTTCAGGAAGCCGTCCCGGAAGGCCTCGAAGGACGCCAGGGCCTGGGATCCGATCCGGTCGTCCACGACGAAGATCGGGGGCACGAGGCGCTTCTCCGCCTCCACCCTGAGCCGGGTCGCGGATTCGTCGGTGTACACGTAATCCCGTTCCGCGATGACGTCCTTGTCCGCGACCCTCCCGACCTCCAGCCCGATGTCCGCCCGGCCCAGCCGCGCGAGGTCCGCCTCCCCGAGGAGGAGGAAGGCCGCCGCGCAGGTCAGGAAAGCCCCGGCGAGGCTGAGTATCTCCGGGCGCTTCTCCCGGCCGGAATTCAACGCGGCCCGCAGCTTCCCCCAGGAAAACGGGGCCGGCCCGGAGGGATCACTCGGATTCATAGGCTTGTATGATCCGTTTCACCAGGGGGTTGCGTACGACATCCCGGCCGTCCATGCGGCACACGAAGATGCCGTCCAGGCCGGCCAGGAGTTCCAGGGCGTGGACCAGGCCGGAATCGGTCTTGCGGGGGAGGTCGATCTGGGTGATGTCCCCGGTGATGACCGCGGCGGACTTTTCCCCCAGGCGGGTGAGGAACATCTTCATCTGCTCCTTCGTGGTGTTCTGGGCCTCGTCCAGGATCACGACGCAGTGGTTTAGGCTCCGGCCGCGCATGTAGGCCAGGGGCGCGATCTCGATGGCCCGGCTTTCCTCCAGCCTGCGGACGGTCTCGTAGGGCACCAGGGCTTCCATCGAATCGTACAGGGGCCGTAGGTAGGGGCTGATCTTCTGCCCCAGATCGCCGGGAAGGTATCCCAGACTCTCACCGGCTTCCACCACGGGCCGGGTCAGGACGAGCTTGCGCCGGTTCTTGGACAGTAGCTCCCGGAGGGCCCAGGCTACGGCCAGGTAGGTCTTTCCCGTACCCGCGGGGCCCACCGCGAAGGAGATGTCGTGGGTGGCCAGACCCTTGAGGTAGAGGGTCTGGTTGGGGGTGCGGGGAAAAACCTTGCCGAATCCCCCGGGAATCTGGACGCAGGCGTCCCGGAAGGCGTCCGAGCAGGAGGAGGCCCCCTCGGGGGTCAGGGTGGCGTGGAGGGCGGTGATCAGATCGGGAGAGGCGGGCAGACCGTCCTCCACGGATTCCACGAGCTGGTCCAGGAGTCGGCGAAACACCTCCCGGTCCCCGGTATCCGAGGTTTCCAGAAAGATCTCGTTTCCCCGGGAAAAGACCCGGCCGCCCATCAGGCGTTCCAAAACCCGAAGGTTGTAATCGTTGACCCCGCAGATGTCGGCCAACAGGCTGGTATCCTCCAGCGCGATCCCGATGCAGCTTTCCAATAGCGCCTCTTCCCCTCATCCTACCCTTCCGGGTCTGAAAAATCAAGAAAGCGCCTGGCCGGTCCCGGTTCGTGCGGTCTCACTACTTGGTGCGGAACCCTTCCTTGTCTTTGACCACGGAGGTGGTGATCTGGGGGATGGCCTTCCAGGTCAGGAACAGGGAAAAAGAGGAAATGAACTCGTAGACGTAGGGCGTCGAGGTGGTGATGAGCTCCGGGCCGCCCTTGTACTCGAAGACCAGGTCCCAATCCTCCATGTAATGGGTCGCCTTGACCGAGAGCCCCTTGAGCTTGAACTGGGCGCTCCGAAGAGCCGCGGGATCCCAGAGGGAGACGGAATTCCAAAGATCCGCAAGGACGTTCACGGGTTCGAAGCCCAGGCCGGACATGCCGAACCAGTCCGGCGCGTACCTCCACACCGAGGAATTTTGGGAGGTCCCGGCGATCTCGACGTCCAGGATCCCGGGGACCGAGAGGGTTAGGCCGTAGGTGAGGGCCAGGACCGATTCCGTGGCTTTCAGCAGGCTTTGGGAGAACTGGGCGTTCATCGAACCCTTGAATCGGACCGATCCGTCCCGGGACAGTCCCAGGTCCGCCTCCGCCCGATAGGAGGCGGCGGCTTCCGAGAGACGGAGTTCCTCCGCGCCGACCGCCTGCCACCCGGAGCCCGGGATCAGCTCGAAGGCCTGGGATCTTCGTGCCGCGAGGGAAGCCCGGAAGCCGCCCCAGGCGAAGGAGGCCGTATTCGACGCGGCATATCCCTGCTCGGTGTTCCAGACGAACTGGTCCGTCAGGGTCGGCCCCTCGGCCGGACCCAGGGTGGCCCGCAGGGTCAGGGCGTCCCAGAGGAAATCCGCGCCCGCCACCGGCCGGTAGTACTTGGTCGTGCCTTGGAAGATCGCGTACGGCAGGTTCGCCTTGAGGTCCAGACCGTAGGATTCCAGGCGGGGAGGCAGGGTGGTCGTGAGGGTCAGGCTCTGCTCGTACCCGTAGGGCCGGACCCCCAGGGTGGCGGCCAGGCTGTGGACCTTGATCGTATCCGTCGACCAGTCCGGCCCGAAGACATCGTAGACGGGAACGCCGGGCGCGGACCCCTCCCGATAGACGGTATTGTACAGGTATCCCGTCAGGGTGTAGCTCAGGGAGGTCGGGGCCAGGAGCCAGATCTCCCGCAGGGGGAAGCTCGTCAGCTTGAGAGTGCCGGTGACGCGCTCGTAACGGTACCGGGCATCCTGGACCGCCCAGGCGTCCCGTTGGGCTGCGCTCACGTGGGTGATGTCCGGGTCGATCCCCGAGCGGACCTGGGCCTGGGAGTTCCAGGCCAGGGTCAGGCTGGAGCTCAGGACATCCGAGGCCCAGGACGTCCGGGCATCCAGGCTCGCGGCCAGGCGGTAGCCGGCCAGGTCGTAGAGGCCCTCGTTCACCACGTCCGCGGGCTCGTCCCAGAAGGCCGTCGGGTACCGCCGCTCGAACTGCGCGGAGGGGGAGATCGAGTACGAGAGCCCGCCGGACAGGCCCGCGGCCCGGGATGCCGCGGGATCCGGGGAGGCCGGCGGAGGCTTGAAGGTCCAATCCTCCGGTCCGGAGGACCCGAGGACGGCATCCCCGCCCCTCCCGTCGTCCGAGGGCGCCCCGTCGTTACCGGCCGGCTCGGGAACCTCCGCGGCCCAGGGCGGCTCCGGCTCGGGGAGACCGGACGCGGGAGCTTCGGTCCCCGCCCCGGCGCCCGCCGAGCTCCCCCGGGCGGGATCGGGCGCCGCGGACGGGGTGCCCGAGAACCCCAGCAACTCCCCCCGGATGGTCAGGGCCAGGTCCGCGATCGTGAAGAGTTCCGGGGCGAAGAACTTCCGCAGGGGATCCACGGCGAAGAGGGTGGCTTCGTCCGGGTCCACCGGGGTCGCCCGAAGGATCGGCTTCCAGTACAGGGAAATCGTCAGCCTGTCCAGGGTCAGGGCTCCGATCCAGGGCGCCAGGCCGGGGACGGGGACGGCCCCGGACAGGGAAAGGCGCTGGGTGAAGGAGCTCGTCTCCCCGGTCGCCGTCGCCGGGGCATCCCCGGACATGAGCTTGAGCCAGTTCATGTCCTCGGACCGGTTCCGGAAGTCCTGGTCGAAGAAGGGATCCGAGGCTAGGGGCAAGGTCACGGCCGCCGTAAGGGGCCCGAGGGCGAGCTTCGTGTCCAGGTTCAACGAGTACCGGAACGGCAGGACGACACCCCATAGGGTGGATTCGTTCCAGACGCTCCGGAAATCCCCGGCGGACGTGAAGGGCGTGTAATACCCGCCCGAGGCGAAAAGGGACCGGCTCAGGCCGAGCCCCAGGGAGAACTTGAGGTCCCGGAAGCCCCCGAGGCTCTGGAAGGTGCCCTCCACGCCCAGGAAGGCCCCGAGGTTGGAGTAGACGTCCGCCAGGAGCTTGAGGTTGTCCCGGGGCACCTCCGTCCGAGGCCGGTTCGTCTCCCGGAGGAAGACCCCCCGGAGCTCCTTCTCGTACCCCGGGCCCGTGCGGACCGTCTTGAAGAGGTTGAAGTCGTCCCCGGAGGATTCCGCCTTCTCCCCGACCAGGTAGGTCGTGGTCTGGAGGAATCGCCCCTCCCGGGTCCGGTACCCGATGGCGGGGTGGAAGACGATCTCCTGCCCGGGGTAGTAGAAGAAGGGAAGGTACAGGACGGGGACGTTTCCGACCGAGAGAACCGCGTTGGCTATGGCCCACTCGTTCTCCGAAAGTAGCCAGATCCGGCTGGCCCGGACGGACCAATACGGATCCTCCGCCCGGCTGGAGGTGATGAGCCCGTCCCGGAGGGACAGGACCCCGCCCTTGAGCTTGCGGATCTCGTCGGCCGCGAACACGAGATCGCTTTCCTCGGCGCCCTCCCCGGAGGACCGGACGCTGCGTCCGTCCAGGAAGCGCCCTTCCCAGGAGTCGAGGTCGACGGTGATGGAGGAGCCGTAGAAGGTTTCCGTGCCGGAGGGGCCGCTCTTCTCGTAGTCCACGGCTCCCCGGGCCGCCAGGAGGTTCGTCGTCCGGTTGTACAGGATCTCGTCCGCCCGGATACGGTGGGTGGTGCCGGAATCCCCTTCCGTGTAGGTCAGGACCACCCCGCCCGAGAGCCGTACGTACTCCTCCCCCGGGGCGTCCAGCTTGAAGTACTCCGTCCGGTCCGCGGCCTCGATGCGGATGGAGTCCCCCGCCTGGCCGGCGGCGGGGGCCTGGATCCCGTACTGGGAGTACAGCCGGGAGCGCAGCTGGTCGGCTCCCCCCGTCTCCGGAAGGCCCAGGGCCCGGACCCAGGCGATCAGTTCGTAGTACCCGGCCCCCGCGATGTCCAGGGCCCGGGTCCCCTCGGCTCCCGCCCAGGGCTCCGCCTCGGTCTCCGCGACACGGGCCTCCGGCTCGGCGTCGTCCTGGGCGGACACGGCCCCGGCCGCGAGCGCCGCGAGGAGGATGGGGAGCCAGGCCGTCCGGGATCGACTCACGGAGGCAGTGTAAAGCAGGAGTCGGGGATCGGGCAACAGCGGTGGTCCGTGGTCAGTGGACGGAAGAATCCGGTGTATCCGCTCGCTTTCCGTCCACTGTCCGCCGTTTACTGCTTCAGGCTCTCCCTCAGGTACTTCCCCGTGTACGAGCCCTTCGCCTTGGCGATCTCCTCGGGGGTTCCCCGGGCGATCAGGGATCCGCCCTTGTCCCCGCCCTCGGGCCCCAGGTCCAGGACCCAGTCCGCCTGCTTGATCACGTCCAGGTTGTGCTCGATCATCACCACCGTGTTCCCGGCTTCCACCAGGCGCTGGATGACCTCCATGAGCTGCTTTACGTCCGCGAAGTGGAGCCCCGTGGTCGGCTCGTCCATGAAGTAGAGGGTCTTGCCCGTGGACCGCTTGGCCAGCTCGAAGGCCAGCTTGACCCGCTGGGCTTCGCCGCCCGAGAGGGTCAGGGCCGACTGCCCGAGCTTGATGTAGCCCAGTCCCACGGACAGGAGGGTGTTCATGCGGTGGGCGATCGGGGGGATGTGCTCGAAGAAGGAGGCCGCCTCCTCGATGGTCATGTCCAGGACCTCGGAGATGTTCTTTCCCTTGTAGCGGACGTCCAGGGTGTCCGAGTTGAAGCGCTTCCCGTGGCAGGCGTCGCAGGTGATGTAGACGTCGGGCAGGAAGTTCATCTCGATCCGGATGGTGCCGTCCCCCTGGCAGTTCTCGCAGCGGCCGCCCTTCACGTTGAAGCTGAAGCGTCCGGGCTTCCAGCCCCGGGCCTTGGATTCCGGCAGGGTGGCGAAGAGGTCCCGGATGTGGGTGAAGACCCCGACGTAGGTGGCGGGGTTCGAGCGGGGGGTCCGGCCGATGGGGCTCTGGTCGATGTTGATGATCTTGTCGATGTGCTCGATACCCTCCAGGGAATCGAACTCTCCCTCGGGCCAGGAGGTTCCCATCACCCGGTTGGAGATGGCCGGGTAGAGGAGGTCCGTGAGGAGGGTGCTCTTCCCGGAACCGGACACCCCGGTGATGCAGACGAATTTCCCCAGGGGCAGGTCCACGTCGATGCCCTTGAGGTTGTGCTCCCGGCAGCCTCGGATGACCAGGGACTTGCCGTTCCCCTCCCGGCGCCGGGCCGGGACGTCGATCCGCAGGGTCCCGGCCAGGTACTGTCCGGTAAGGCTCTTGGCGCTCCGCATCACCTGGTCGGGGGTGCCCTGGGCCACCACCCGGCCCCCGTGCACCCCGGCCCCGGGTCCCAGGTCCACGATCCAGTCCGCGGTCCGGAGGGTCTGCTCGTCGTGCTCCACCACGATCAGGGTGTTGCCGATGTCCCGCAGGTAGGTCAGGGTGTCGATGAGGCGCTGGTTGTCCCGCTGGTGCAGGCCGATGGACGGCTCGTCCAGGATGTACAGGACCCCCACCAGGGAGGACCCGATCTGGGTGGCCAGGCGGATCCGCTGGGCCTCCCCGCCCGAGAGGGTCGCGGCCTTTCGCTCCAGGGTCAGGTACTCCAGCCCCACGTTCCGCATGAAGGTCAGGCGGGCCGTGATCTCCTTCAGGATCTGCTTGGCGATCTGCCGCCGGGTGTCCGAGAGCTCGACGTTTGAGAAGAAGTCGAGGGTGGCCTCCACGCTCCGGGCGGACAGGTCGTGGACGTTGACGCCCCCCACCGTGACGGCCAGGGCCTCGGGCCGGAGGCGGCGGCCTCCGCAGGCCTCGCAGGGCTTCTCGGTCATGAAGCGTTCCAGCCACTGCTTGATCCCGTCGCTGGTGGTCTCCATGTAGCGGCGCTTAAGGTCCGCCAAAATGCCGGGGAAACGGCTCTCGTACTCGAAATGTCCCGTGCCCTCCCGGTTCTCGTAGCGGACCCGGACCGCGTCGTCCGTGCCGTAGAGGATGGCGTCCATGACTTTTTTGGGCAGACGACTGAAGGGCGTGCCCAGGGAGAACTTGTAGTGCTTGGCCAGGGCCTCGAAGCGGCTGCGGTTCCAGGCGGCGTCGGGGTTGTAGGGGATGCACCCCCCCTCCTCGAAGGAGAGGTCCGGGTCCGGAATGACCAGGTTCGGGTCGAACTCCAGGTTCATCCCCAGCCCCGTGCAGGACGGGCAGGCTCCGTGGGGATTGTTGAAGGAGAAGAGGCGGGGCTCCAGCTCGGGCAGGCTGATTCCGCACTCCGGGCAGGCCCCCCGGCGGCTGAAGAACTCCTCGGTCTCGCCCTGCCCGGAGTCCCGGACGACGACGGCCGCGTCCTCGGCGATCTGCAGGGCCGTCTCCACGCTCTCCGCCAGGCGTTTCCGGGAATCCTCACTGAGCTTGATCCGGTCCACGATGATCTCGATGCTGTGCTTCTTCTGCTTCTCCAGCCGGATCTCGTCCTCCAGGGAGACTATCTCGCCGTTCACCCGCGCCCGGACGAAGCCCTGCTTCCGGGCGTCCTCCAGGATCTTCTGGTGCTCCCCCTTCTTGCCCCGGACCACGGGGGCCAGGATCTGGAGTTTGGAGCCCTTGGGCCAGGAGAGGATCGTGTCCAGGATCTGGTCGATGCCCTGCTCCTTGATCTCCCGGCCGCACTGGGGGCAGTGGGGGATCCCGATCCGGGCGTAGAGGAGACGGTAATAATCGTAGATCTCCGTAACCGTGCCCACCGTGGACCGGGGGTTGCGATGGGTGCTCTTCTGCTCGATGGAGATGGCCGGGGACAGGCCCTCGATATAGTCGACGTCGGGCTTGTCCATGCGCCCCAGGAACTGACGGGCGTAGGCGGACAGGGACTCCACGTAGCGCCTCTGTCCCTCCGCGAAGATCGTGTCGAAGGCCAGGGAGCTCTTGCCGGAGCCGGAGAGCCCGGAGACGACGACCAGCTTGTCCCGGGGAAGTTCGATGTCTATGTTCTTCAGGTTGTGTTCCCGAGCGCCCTTGATGATCAGCTTATCCATGATGGCTAGAGCATACCCAAGCCCGGGCGGCCGGGCAAGGGGTGCTTAATATTTGTATAGCGGATTGTAGCGGCCGAGCTGTCCGGTCAGTCCCGACGGACGTCCCAGATCCGTACGGAGCAGTCCCCCCCGGCCGTCGCGTACTGGCCGGAGCCCGAAGCCAGGCGCGAACCGTCGGGCGACCAGGCCAGGGACCATACGGGGGATCGATGGGCGGGAATCGTCGCCAGGATCCGGCCGTCGGAACCGTCCCGCACCGCGATGTCCCGGCCGTTCCCCGCGGTCGCCAGATACCTCCCGTCCGGGGACCACGCGACCGCCCGGAGCCATCCGCCGGCTTGGGAGCTGGCTGCTATTAGGGCGCCCGTATCCGCGTTCCAGATCCGCACCCGGCCGTCCTGCTGGCAGACGGCGATCCGGGTCCCGTCCGGGGACCAGGCCAGGCCGTTCACGTCCTTCCGGGCCTCCCCGGGCGCCCTCAGTTCCCGTTCTATCCGACCGGTCTGGGGATCCAGGATCCGCACCACGAAATCCATGCCTCCGGCCGCTATCCGACGGCCGTCGGGAGACCAGGCCAGGGCTATGATCTGGGTGGACAGCCCCTCGGACCCGTCCGAGACGGGAAAGGTCGTTCCCTGGCCCGTATCCGCGTCGAGGACGAGGACGGATCCCGAGGACAGGCCGGCCGCCACGCGCGGTCCCCCGGGCGACCAGGAGACACAGTAGGCTCCGGACGCCTCCAGCCGGACTTCCCGTTCCAGGGTCCCGTCCCGGCGGAAGATGCGCAGGACGGAATCCACGGACGCCGCGGCGAAGCGGCGGGAATCCGGCGCCCAGGACACTCCCCAGACCGCGGCCGGGATCGAGACGACGGCGGTCGGGATCCCTCCGGAGGGATCCCAGATCCGGCAGGTCCTGTCCCCTCCCGCGGAGGCCAGGAGCCCGCCGTCCGGGGACCAGGCCAGGGAGTTCACGGCTCCCGTATGGCCGGGGAGTTCCGACCCCGGGGAGAATCCGGCCCGGGCTTCCTGCCCGAAGGCGGCGGACGGCCCGAATAGGCACAACAGCAGGACGACCCGGGCTGCGACGCGAATCCTGCGTTTTCCCTCGATCTTCGCTGACATTTCCCGCTTCCTTCGCTATAGTTTACCACGAAATGTCCAAGAATGACGAAGCCGATCACGCCCTCCACTCCCTGCGCCGGGAGCAGTTGGTGGAGGAGGTCCGCCGCCTGCGCGCCCTCCTGGAAGACACTCGGGACCTTCCGGACATGGCCAGCGACGCCCTCCGCAGGGCCAACGCACGGACCGAGGAATACCGGACGGCCTTCGTGGTGGCCACGGAGGAGTTGGCACGCGCTCGTTCGGCCCTCCAGGAAACCTGGCGGGTACTGAAGGCCCAGGAGTTCTCCGCCCCCGCCTACAGCCTGTACGCGGAGACCGGAGGCGAGGCTCTCGGCGCGACCGCCGGTTCTCCCTCCCTACCGGAGGCCCGGGAGCGCGGGGCCTGCCCGGCCTGCGGGGGCTTCGGCTCCCATTCCCCCTCCTGCTCCCTGGCGCGGGCCCTGGAGCCTTCCCGGGACCCCCGGCCCCCGCGAGGCGAACTGGAACGGGCCGTGGACCGGGCCTGGGAGGAGCGGACCGGGGAAAAGGACGGGGTCCGCGCCCGGCTCGTCTTCCTGGACGTGCTCTTCGAGGAGCTGGCCAAGCGAGGCCTGGTCCGGGAAGACTGAACATTGAATTTGAAGAACATCACACCCCCGTCTCGTCCGGCGCGGGGCGCCGGACGGCGACGAACGCGTTCGCGTTCGTCGATCCCACCGGAACGTCGTCCGCGCCGGAGCGCCGGGCGCTCCGGCGGCGCGGAAGGCCTCTAAGCCTTCCGCGATCCACCGAATCGCGAGTCTTTTAGCTAGATATTAAACTTGAAGAACATCACATCCCCGTCTCGTCCGGCGCGGGGCGCCGGACGGCGACGAACGCGTTCGCGTTCGTCGATATTCCTGAAACGTCGTCCAGGACGGGCGGGTATCAAATATTGAATTTGAAGAACATCACATCCCCGTCCTGGACGACGTACTCCTTGCCTTCCAGGCGGAGTTTGCCGGCGGACTTCACGGCGTGCTCACTGCCGTATTCCATGAGGTCGTCGTAGCGGTAGACCTCGGCCTTGATGAAACCCTTCTCGAAGTCCGTGTGGATGGTCCCCGCCGCGGCGGGAGCCTTGTCCCCGACATGGATGGTCCAGGCCCGGCACTCGTCCTCCCCGGCGGTGAAGAAGGTGCGCAGGCCCAGGAGGTGGTAGACGGCGTGGATCAGGGCCGACAGGCCGGATTCCGCCAGGCCCAGCTCCGCCAGGAATTCCGCCTTCTCCTCCTCGCTCTCCAGGTCCGCCAGCTCGGACTCGAACTTCCCGCAGATGACCACGCACTCGGCGCCCTCGGCCTCGGCGATCCTCCGCACCGCCTCGACGTGGGGGCTGCCCGTGCAGATCCCCTCCTCGTCGGCGTTGCAGACGTAGATCTCCTTCTTCATCGTGATGAGGAAGGAGCGCTTGACCGCCTCGGCCTCCTCGGCATCCAGGGAGACGGACCGGGCCGGACGGCCCTCCTGCAGGGCGGGGCGGATCTTGGCGTAGGCGGCCAGTTCCCGTTCGGCATCCTTCTTCTTGGCGGGATCCTTCAGCTCCTTCTGGAGTTTTTCCGCGCGCTTGTCCACGGTCTCCAGGTCCGCCAGGGCCAGCTCCAGGTGGAGCATCTCGATGTCGTCCCCGGGGCTCACCCGGTTGGAGACGTGGGGCACCTCGGGGTCCTCGAAGCACCGGACCACGTGGGCCAGGACCGCGGAGTCCCGGATGTGGGCCAGGAACTGGTTGGCTCCCTCCTTCTTGGAGGCCGCGGAGGCCAGCCCCGCGATGTCCACGAACTCCACCGTGGCGGGGACCTTCTTCCGGGGCTTGAACATCTCCGTGAGCCGGTCCAGCCGTGGGTCCGGCACGGCGATGATGCCCAGGTTGGGATTCTTGGCGGAGGAATAGTTGGAGAT
This sequence comes from Spirochaetota bacterium, assembly GCA_022703505.1. Classification (GTDB taxonomy): domain Bacteria; phylum Spirochaetota; class Spirochaetia; order Treponematales; family UBA12059; genus JAAYUR01. The sequence goes on from JAKLDN010000008.1 coordinate 32,429, forward strand.
CTCCGCCTTGACCCGGGTCAGGGCGGTGAATATCGTGGTCTTGCCGACCGTGGGCAGTCCGATGATTCCGCAGTTCAGGGGCATATGTACCTCGCTCGGGAGGGGCACCGGACCGCTCACGGTCCTTCGACGGCCCTTTCCTACACCCTAAAGAAAGCGCCTCCCCGCGTCAATGCCGGATCCCGCCGCAGAAAACCGCGCTTGCCCGGCTCCGGACCCGCAACCTTTACGAAGCGGCTCCGTATCGGTTAGCATGATCGGAACTGCCGGACCGGGCCGGTCGCCCGGAACGGCGAAACCACCAAGGAGACGATCCATGGCTTCCTTCGAATCGCTCTATTCCGAGAACGCCCTGAACATGAAGAAATCCGTCATCCGGGAGCTCCTCAAGCTGACCCAGAAGCCGGACATCATCTCGTTCGCGGGCGGACTCCCCGCGCCGGAGACCTTCCCGGTGGAGGACCTCCGGGCCGCCGCCGACGTCGTGTTCGTCAAGCACGCGACCAAGGCCCTCCAGTACGGGACCACCGAGGGCGATCCGGACCTGAAGGATGAGCTGATCAAATTCGAGGCCCGCCAGGGGGTGAAGATCGGCCAGGACCACCTCCTGGTCGTATCCGCCAGCCAGCAGGCCCTGGACATCGTGGCCAAGGTCTTCATCGATCCGGGGGACTACATCATCGGCGGCCACCCCACCTACCTGGGGACCATCCAGGCCATCCAGTCCTACCGGGGCCGGGTCCTGGGCATCCCCTTCAGCAAGGCGGACGACGGGTTCGACATGGACGAACTGGAGAGGCGCTACGCCTCCGCCCTGCGGGACGGCAAGCGGATCAAGTTCATCTACGTCATACCGGACTTCCAGAACCCCACGGGGATCTGCTGGAGCGTGGAGAAGCGGAAGGCCCTCCTGGAATTCTCCTACCGGACCGGCCTTCCCCTGGTGGAGGATTCCCCCTACCGGGAGATCCGGTTCCTGGGCAAGACCCTGCCCTCGATCTTCCAGCTGGACCAGGAGGGGGAGAACCGGGGGAACGTCCTCAATTTCAAGACCTTCTCCAAGATCCTCGCCCCGGGCACCCGGATGGGCTGGGTCATGGCGAACCCGGACATCATCTCCAAGTTCGTGGTGGCCAAGCAGGCCATGGACCTGTGCACGAACGTCTTCGCCCAGAAGTGGATCGCCGAGTACCTCAAGACCGGCAAGATCTACTCCGTCATCGAGCACACCTGCGGCATCTACCGGGACAAGCGCAATTACATGACCGAACTGCTGGAACAGCACATGCCCAAGCGGCCGGATATCTCCTGGACCAAACCCGAGGGGGGCCTGTTCCTCTGGATCCGCCTCCCCGAGGGGATCGACACGGACAAGATGCTGCTCAAGGCCATCGAGCGCAAGGTCGCGTACGTGGGAGGGTCGTCCTTCTACTTCGACGAGCCCGAGCACAACACCATGCGCATCAACTTCTCCTACAGCTCCCTGGAGCAGATCGAGGAGGGAGTCAAGCGCCTGGCTCGGGTGGTGGCCGAGGAGCTCGAGGGCCGCTGATCCCGACCCCCGGGATTCCGAGGGACCGGAATCCCGGCTTCGCGCTTTCATTTGACGGACCCGGACTTCGGCCCTAGAATGGCCCATGCTGTCCAACCTTGTCAGGCAAACCGCCGCGGGTGCCCTCCTGGGCGCCGCCGTCCAGTCCTCCCTGGTCCTCCTCCTGGCACCCGGCACTCCCCTTCCCGCCCTGGCCGCTTCCGCCGCCGCGGGATTTTCCGTCTTCCTCCTGGCGGGCACGCTGGTCCTTCGCTTCGGGGTCGAAAAGCCCTCCGCCCGGATCGCGGATCGGGTCCGCACCCTGGCGGAAGGGGACCTCATAGGACGCGTCGGCGAGGTGCGAGGGCATGAGGCCCTCCGCACCGCGGCGGTCGAACTGGACGAAACCCTGGCGGGCAACTACCAGGTCATCCTCCTGGGACTTAAAGAGATCACCCGCCGCAACCTGGAGGCCGCCCGGGCCTTCCGTGCGGACCTGGATTCCGCCGTCCGGTCCATAGCGGCCGCCCGGGATCCCGTGTCCTCCCTGGGCGAAAAGGTCGGACGCCTTTCCGCTAGACTGTCCTCGGCCTCCTCGGAATCCAAGACCGTCCGGGCCTCCGTGACCCGGCTGGCCGAGCGGGTCGCGGACCAGGCCGGGGCGGTCGAGCAGTCCAGCGCCGCGATCGAGGAAACCGGGAGCCAGATACGGTCCATCGCCCAGACGGCCCGGAAGGAGCGCCAGGCCGCCCTGGACCTCGCCGAGGCCGTGGAACGGGGCGGCCGGGGGATCGGGACGGTGGCGGAGGTCATCGGGGGGCTTTCGACGGGTATCGCCGAGGTGGCCGAGCTGTCCCGGATGATCAACCAGGTGGCCGCCCGGACGAACCTCCTGGCCATGAACGCGGCCATCGAGGCGGCCCACGCCGGGGAGTACGGCCGGGGGTTCGCGGTGGTGGCCGGGGAGATCCGGAACCTCGCGGAATCCGCGGGGGAGGGGGCCAAGAAGATCGCCGGAGCCCTGGCGGGCTTTTCCGAACGCATCCGGTCCGCCTCGGACTCCAACGAATCCCTCAAGTCCCTGTTCGAGGAACTCAAGCGGGACTCGGAGAGCTTCCTGGCGGCCTTCAAGGAGATATCCGGAGGCACCGAGGAGATCGCCGCCGGGACGGCCCAGATGGTCGACGCCGTGCAGGAACTGCGGGTCATCTCCACCGAGAACCGGGACGCGTTCGGGGAGATCGGCCGCTCCGTGGAATCCCTGGACCGCATCTTCGAGGAGGCCGCGGGGTTCTTCGAGGCCCTGGGCCGGGACGAGCGGACCATGTCCGCGGCCTTCGGGGAGGCCGCCGGCCGGGTGGAAGCCCTGGGCCTGCGGGGCGGGGAAAGCGAACGGAGCTTCTCGGAGATCGCGTCGGAGCTCCGGTACTTCTCCCTGGACAAGGGCGAGGAGAACGCCGCCTACCGTCCGGAGATCAAGCGCATCATCTTCGACCACAAGCGCCGGGTCGTCTCGGGCCGGTTGTACCTGGACGGCCGCGTGGACGCGCGGAACCTTCCCGCCCGGAGCCGCACCGAGGACTGCCTCCTGGACCCCCTGCTCAAGAGGATTTCCCCCACCCTTCCCGAACGGGCGGACATGCTGGGCAGACTGGACCGCGCCCACCGGGCCTTCCACGAGGCGTACAACGCCTTCCAGGAGGAATGCCTGCGCCCCGGCCCGGACGAAGCCGGACGGCGGGCCCGGGCCTCCGCCCTCTTCGAGGAGGCGGAACTGCGCTGGAAGGCCCTCTTCGACTACCGGGAGGAGCTCAACCTGGTACTGGAGAAGGCGGGCGGCTGAGAGCCGGTCCCCCGCCGCGTCGGACGGATTCCCGGCGCAAAAATAAGAGGCGCCCGCCGATACGGTTGGGCGCCTCTCTTTCGGAGACACGGCCGGAAGACAGATCCGGCGCTAGGAGTTTGTCGGGCTTGCCCATCAAAACCAAAGAAAAATCGCATACCTGCGATTTTTCTACCTCGCAAACTCCCGAGGAGCCCGTTAATCGGGGCTTTATACGCCGATAGGCGTATAAAGCCCACAAGTCCGACGGACTCCTAGACGGCGGACTTGCCCGCCTCGATGGCCTTCAGGTTCATCTCGATAAACCTGTGCTTGCTGGGCGGGAAGAAACTCTTGAGCACGGGCTCCAGCTTGTCCAGCTTGACCGCACCGGTGACCTTGGACAGGGCGCCCATCATCACCATATTGGCGATCTTCCCGTCCCCTATCTTCTCCGCGATCTCGTTGCAGGGGACCTTCACGACCCTGCAGTCCTTGCGCTTGGTCTCGGTCTTCACCAGGGAGGAGTTGATGAGGAGGGTGCCTCCCTGCTTGACGATCCCCTCGCAGAGGGGCAGGGAGTCCTCGTTCATCACCACCGCGCTGTCCGGAGTGGTCACGAGGGGGCTGGCGATCTCCGTGGTGGAGACCACGCAGCCCGCCCGGGCGATGCCGCCGCGCTTCTCGGCTCCGTAGAAGGGGAACATGGTGACTTCGAGGCCTTCCTTCATGCCGCAGTAGACCCAGAGCTGGCCCATGGAGATGATGCCCTGGCCGCCGAACCCGGCCATGAAACTCTTTTCCGTCATTTGGATGCCTCCAGGGTGTTCTTGACCTCCCCGAGCTGGTAGAAGGGGATCATGTTCTTCTCCAGCCACTCCACGCTCTCCTGGGGATCCATGCTCCAGTTGGTCGGGCACTGGGAGAGGATCTCCACCATCGTGAAGCCCACACCGCTCATCTGGGCCTCGAAGGCCTTCTTGATGTACTGCTTGGTCTTACGGACGTTGGCCGCGTTGTTCACGGAACCCCGGGCCAGGTAGCGGGTGCCCTCCAGGGTCGCCAGCATCTCCAGGACGTGGATGGGATAGCCCATCCCGGCGCCCTCGGGGTCCCGGCCGTAGGGGGCGGTGGTGGCCTTCTGACCCACCAGGGTCGTGGGGGCCATCTGCCCGCCGGTCATGCCGTAGATGGCGTTGTTCACGAAGATGGTGGTGAACTTCTCGCCCCGGTTGGCGGCGTGGACGATCTCCGCGGTGCCGATGGCGGCCAGGTCGCCGTCGCCCTGGTAGCAGATCACCAGGTGGTCCGGGCGCACCCGCTTGACGCCGGTGGCCGCCGCGGGGGTCCGGCCGTGGGCCGGCTGGACGGAGTCGATGTCGAAGTAGAGGTCCGCCCAGATGGAGCAGCCCACCGGGTTGGTGATGATGCTCTTCTCCTGGAGGCCCAGCTCGTCGATCACCTCGCAGATGATGCGGTGGATCACCCCGTGTCCGCAGCCGGGGCAGTACTTGGTCTGTATGGGTTTCAGGCTCTTGGGATGCCCGTACGCGAGTTCCATCATATCCTCCTATTTTCCCAGAAGCTTGCGGGCTTCCGCCAGGACCGCTTCCTCGGTGGGGATGTTGCCCCCGCAGCGGCCGTAGAACGAGACCTGCGCCTTGCCGGCGACCGCGAGCTGGACGTCCTGGACCATCTGTCCCATGCTCATCTCCACCGTCAGGAAGCGCTTGCCCTTGGCGGCCAGGGCCGCGATCCGGTCATAGGGGAAGGGCCAGAGGGAGATGGGCCGGAAGATGCCCAGCTCGATCCCCAGGGCCTTGGCCATCTGCTGGGCCCCCAGGCAGACGCGGCTGGAGGTCCCGTAGGCCACCAGGATCAGGTCCGCCTTGTCGGTGTTGACCTCCTCGAACCGGATCTCCTTCTTCTTGATCTGTTCGTAGCGCAGGAAGCGCTCGTGGACCTTGGCCTCCAGCTCGTCGGGGACCAGGTTGATGGAGGAGACGTGGTTGATGGGCCGGTGGGTCTTGTACTGGCCGCCGGCGGCCCAGGGCCGGGCCGGGAGCTTTTCCAGGTCCCGGGGCTCCGGGAAGGTCACGCCCTCCATCATCTGCCCGATCATCCCGTCCGCCAGGATCATGACGGGCATCCGCCACTGGTCGGCCAGGTCGAAGGCTTCGAAGGTCAACTCCGCAGCCTCCTGGACGCTCTTGGGGGCCAGGACCAGGTGGAAGTAGTCCCCGTGTCCGCCGCCCCGGGTGGCCTGGAAATAGTCGCCCTGGCCGGGGGAGATCCCCCCGAGGCCCGGGCCCGAGCGGGCCACGTTCACGACCACGCAGGGGACGTCGGCTCCGCAGGCGTAGGAGATCCCCTCCTGCTTGAGGCTGATCCCGGGGCTGGAGGAGCTGGTCATGGCCCGGGCTCCCGCGGCCGCGGCCCCGAAGACCATGTTGATCGCGGAAACCTCGCTCTCCGCCTGGATGAAGGTCCGCTTGTGGTCGATCATGTGGCGGGCCATGTAGGCGGTCAGCTCGTTCTGGGGGGTGATGGGGTACCCGAAATAGGCAGTGCACCCGGCGCGGATCGCGGCCTCTCCGATGGCGTCGTTGCCCTTCATCAATCGCTTTTCTTCGGCCATGTTCCGTGCCTCCTTACAGCTTGTAGACCGTGACGGCCACGTCCGGGCAGACGAGGTAGCAGTTGCCGCAGGCTATGCATTTGTCCGGCGCCGCCGCCCGGGCGGGATAGTAGCCCCAGGAGTTCGGAGCCGCGTCCGCCTCCAGCACCTTGGTCGGGCAGGCGCGCACGCAGAGCATGCACCCCTTGCATCGTTCCCGGTCTATCTCCGGTTTTCCCTTGATCGCCATAGATACTCCTTTCGGTGGACGGTGGACAGCGGACGGAAGGATGGAAATCCTCTCCACGGTTCACCGTTCACTGTTCACTGTTCACTTCCCGTCGCCACCACGCAGGCCAGGGCAATGCTGGCCAGTTTCACGTCCGCCGTGTCGGCCCGGCTGGTCAGCACCACCGGCCTGGCCGCTCCCACCACGATCCCGGCCCCCTTGGCCTGACCCAGGTCCAGTAGGCACTTGTACAGGATGTTCCCCGCCTCGATGTCCGGGGCCACGAAGATGTCCGCGTCCCCGGCCACCTCGGACACGATGCCCTTGATACGGGCCCGCTCCGCGCTGACCGCGTTGTCCAGGGCCAGGGGGCCGTCCACCAGGCAGCCCTTGATCTGCCCCCGCCGGTTCATCTGGGTCAGGACCGCCGCGTCGGCGGTGCAGGGCATCTTCTCCCAGTTCACCTTCTCCACCGCCGCCAAGAGCGCCACCTTGGGCACCGGAATCCCCAGGGCCTGGGCCACCTGGACCGCGTTGGCGATGATGTCGATCTTGCCGGGAATGTCCGGGGCTATGTTGATGGCTGCGTCGGTGACGAACAGGAGCTTGTGGTAGGTCTGGGTTTCCATCACCGCCACGTGGCTGGTCAAGCGGCCCGTGTTCAGGCCGTTTTCCTTGTTCAGCACCGCCTTCAGCAGGACCGAGGTGTCTAGGATGCCCTTCATGAGGAGGTCCGCACGGCCTTCCCGGACGAGTTCCACGGCCCGGGCCGCGGCCTTCCCGCTGTCCTTCTCCTCGATGCGCTGGAACCGGGACACGTCGAGGCCGAGCTCCCCGGCGATGCGGTCCACCGCCGCCAGGTCCCCGATCAGGATGGGGTCCGCCACCCCGTGTTCCGCCGCCGCGCAGGCCGCCTCCAAGGCGCTGTGCTCCTGAGCCGCCGCCACGGCGATCCGCTTGCGCCCCAGGGACCGGGCCCTGTCCAGTATCTCCTGAATGGTCTTCATCTCAATACTCCTGGATATGAGCTTCCCCGGACAGGGCCCGGCTGCCCGCCAGGGCCAAGGCTTCCAGCTCGCCCTCTCCGGGATACACGACGACCGGGGCGATCCAACCGCACAGCCCGGCGATGCCTTCCTGGATCCCCTTGCCGTGGGCGATCCCGCCGGTCAGGATGATCGCGTCCACCTTGCCGGCCGCGGCCGCGGCCATCGAGCCTATGAACTTTCCCACGTTGTAGATGAAGGCGCGGTAATAGAGGTCCGCCTTGGGATCCCCCGCCTGGACGGCCTTCTCGACCTCCCGCATGTCGTTGGTGCCCAGTAGGCTGACCATGCCCCCCTGCCCCGTGATCATCTTGAGGACTTCCTTCTCCGAGTGCTTGCCCGAGAAGCAGAGCTTGGCCAGGTCCCCGGCCGGGAGGGTTCCCGAGCGTTCGGGACTGAAGGGGCCCTCCCCGTTCAGGGCCTGGTTCACGTCCGTCACCCGGCCCCTCCGGTGCAGACCGACGGAGACACCGCCCCCCATGTGGGCCACGATCAGGGTCAGGTCCTCGTAGGCGCGGCCGGATTCCCGGGCGTACCTGCGGCAGACGGCTTTCTGGTTCAGGGCGTGGAAGATGCTGCGGCGCTGGAAGAGGGCGTGCCCCGCCACACGGGCGACGTCGGAGAGTTCGTCCACCACCACGGGGTCCGCGATGAAGGAAGGGACCCCCCACTCCCGGCCCAGGGCGTCGGCGATGAGGGCACCGAGGTTGGAGGCGTGTTCCCCGTACTTGGCCGCCCGAAGGTCCTCCAGCATGGGGCTCGAGACGCGGTACACCCCGCCCGGTATGGGTCGGAGCAGTCCTCCGCGGCCGACCACCGCGTCGATGCCGTGCGCGTCGAAACCGCGCTTCCGAAGGGCGTCCCGGATGTGCTGTTCCCGGAAGCCGTACTGGTCGGCTATGGAAGCGTACCGGCCGATCTCCTCGGCCGAATGGTTCACCGTTTCCGTGAAGACCTCCTCGAGATCCCGGAAGACGCCTATCTTCGTGGAAGTGGATCCCGGATTGATCACAAGAATGGTTGCCATGGACGCTCCTTAGTCCCGGATATCCGAAGGCCCGCGCTGGCCGTCAGGAGGAGGTTGTTTCGATGCCGGTCGGCATGGGTTCCGTCGGATGCTTGAGTATACCCGTGAATTCCGGAGTGCGCAAGAAAAAACTGCAATTGTTGAAAGGACGTTTCGTTGATCAAAATACTTATTCCTATGTTTGAATAGAATGGGTCTTGGTGCTGCCCGGGCGGGAGTATTGCCCGGGCAGCTTAGGCGATTGATGGAAGCAGGAAGGGTGGAACCGTCGGAACTACCGGGTTTTGAGAAGCCGGACCATGTAGAGGCGGATATACTCCTCCAGGGCCGAGTGGTTCCGGATCTTGAGCAGGGAGGGGGTATCCGCCAGGGTCGCGGCCAGGCCCTTGACCCGCTCGGCGGTGAAATTCGAAGGCTTCAGGGAGCGGAGCAGCCCCCGCAGGTAATCCCGGACCAGGGAGTTGACGTCCTCGGTCAGGTCCGCCTTGGCCTGGGGGTTCAGCATGGTGTTCCATCGGTTGATCAGGACCGAGAGGTACTCGTCCAGCTTGTACCCCTCCGGCAGGAGGACCTGCTCGACCTTGGCCGCCGCCGCGGCGAACTCGATCCTCCGGTCGGAGAATTTCGCGGAGGTCCCCGTCTTCTCGGTCTTCGGCTCCGAGGCTTTCTCCGCGATGCTGGCCAGCCGCTCCTTCCGGGCCCGCTTCCGGCTGGTCAGCCGGAACAGGAAGGCGAAGAGCCCGGAGAGGATGGGGAGGGTGTACCAGATGGGCAGGAGATTGCGGACATCCGTCACCATGTGCTTCCGCCGCAGGTCCAGAAGTTCGTCGATCGGGACCAGGTCCCCCTTGGAGAAGAACCGGTCCAGCTCCGGGACCGCGTCCGGGGTCTCCCGGAGTTCGTTGTAGACCAGGGAGAATATGCGCTCCGAGATCAGGACGAAGAGGATCGGATACCCCTTGGCGACCCGTTCCTCCAGGTCCCGGCGGTAGGCGGCGTCGTCCTCCATGGTGGGCGTCGAGGCGTAGACCTCCAGCACCGACTTCCACTCGGCGATCAGGGAGGTCCGGATCGAGGCCCGGGCCTCTCCCAGGAGACGGACCACCAGGGGCAGGACCCGGTCCTTGGCGACCAGCCACCGCTGGCCCCGGGACGTGACGGGCATCAGGATCTCCGGGAGGCGTCCGGTCTCCGCCCGGGTGGTGCGCTCCCGGATCCACTCCTCCAGCTCCTCCCGGGTGTATTTTCCCAGGAGGGGACGCCCCATGGAATCCCGGAAGTTCGTCACCTCGTCCAGGGTGAAGTTGTAGGGGGATTTGCGGAGCAGGGTGTCCAGGGTCTTGAAGGCCGTCTCCCGCTCGACCGCCCGCTGCGCCTTCCCTTTATAGAAGTTGTTGTACACCTCGCAGAGGTAGATGGCCTGGAGATAGGCCCAATCCTCCGGGTTCTTGTCCGATTTCTTGAAGACATCCTGCTTCATGTAGCTGGCCAGGTAGGCCCAGAGGGCGAAGGTGAAGTCGTTCCCGGAGGTCCTCATGTCCCGAACCGCGTCGAAGGGCTTGATCAGGATGGTGGAGAGGGACTCCTTGAGCTGCATCTCCTTGCCCGGAAAGGCGTAGGACAGCTTGTTCTGGACGAAGTCCTTGTTCCCCCCCTTGCGGAGGTACTGGCGGACCTTCAGGACCGCGTGCTCCAGGACCTTGTCCGCCGCCATCGGGGACAGGATCAGCACGGGGCGTATGCCCTCCGGAAAGACCAGCCGATAGAAGGGGGCCGCCCGGTCCCGGGTGGTTTCGATCAGGGAGCTCAGGTCCGTCTCGACGGAGACCGCCTGGACCCATTCGGCCGGGAGCTCCGCGTGGATGCTCTCGTCGTCCGGGAAGGGGATGTCGGGATTCTCCTCCATCCGGCGGTATTCCGCCAGGAGGAGGTCCGTGAAGTGCTCCGGCAGGGAGATGGATTCGATCTGCCCGCCCACGGTGTTGATGGATAGGTTGCGGTCCCGGGCGTACTGGAAGAGCTTCGGGACCAGGACGACATCCGGATTGGAGGCCAGGTCCCGGTATATCGGTTCCGGACGGTTGGCCTGAGCGGCCTGCCGTTGGACCATCTGCGCGAAGGAACGGTAGTCTATGGTCGAGACCTTGTTCTTCGTGGCGTAGGAGCGTAGAAGCTGAAGTACGTCGATATCACGGGCCATAGGGTATACTACCCGCCTCCGAAGGATCGGGCAACAAAAAACGGCCGATCCCAGCGGGAACGGCCGCTTCTCCCGCGACGCGTCAACGGGTCTTGTGCCGGTTCTTTCTCTTCTTCTTCTTGCGCTTATGCGTCGCGATCTTCTTGAGCTTTCGCTTTCTTCCGCAGGGCACGGTCGCACTCCTTCTATGAGCTGGGTCCTACGCACGGCCCGCCGGAGGCCGCCGGGACTCCGTACCGCGTAGACGTGTCCGCAAGTATGCGAAAAAGCGGTCCGGCCGTCAAGGGGCCCGGGCACCGCTTTTCCCTTCCCGCGCCTTGCAAACTTGACGGCCATGGATTATACAGTAGCAAGGTATCCGGGCTGTCCAAGAGGCTCGATCGGCTTATTGGTCAGCTGGTTCCGATGCGGCGGTATCCGCCACCCGCGGACCGGGGAAAAGGAGCTTGGACGCGTATGATAGCCAAGAGCGACATGCCGAATATCAACGAAAAGCGCCCCGACGGAGTCAAACCCGACGGATCCCCCTATCGCGTCCTGATCGTGGACGATTCCATGTTCATCGCCAAACAGCTGGGGCAGATCCTGACCTCCGAGGGCTTCGACGTGGTGGGCACGGCGGGGGACGGAGTCGCGGGCATCGAAAAATACAAGGAACTGTATCCGAACGTGGACCTGGTCACCATGGACATCACCATGCCCAAGATGGACGGCGTCACGGCCCTGGAAAAGATACTGGAATTCGACAAGAACGCGGCGGTGGTGATGGTAAGCGCCCTGGGCAAGGAGGACATCGTCAAGAAGTCCCTCCTGCTGGGAGCCAAGAGCTATATCGTCAAGCCCCTGGACCGGAAGAAAGTGCTGGAACGGATCCTGACGATCCTGGGCAGGTGAAGCCGGCCGCTCCCCGCCGGGATCAATCCTCGACGCTCTCCCCGCCCTTCTCGGAATCCTTCTTGCGGACCACCATCTTTCTCCGGGGTCCTTCCTTGGCGGAATCCCCGTCCGGCCGGACCGCGGGCCTGGCTGCGCGCCGGGGCTTTTTGGGCGCCTGGGAGGTGTCGATGTACCGCAGGGCCTTCTCGAAAGCCTGGAGGAACTCCCGCATGTCTTCCTTGAAGACCACGATGGACCTGCGGTCGAACTCCGCGTTCTCCGTGGGCTTGGACTCCACGATGTTCAGGAACACGTCCCCGGTCCGGTTTTCCTTGACGTTGAAGAAATAGGATCTGCCCCTGCAGTTGATCTTGCTGGAGAACAACTCACCCCGAATGCCCATGCACGCTCCTTTTGCGCCCGTTCGCGGATAGTAGCAGATAATGGAGGCGGGCGCAAGACAGGAGCCCTGGCTCCTGTTACCTGACTCCTGAATCCTTCACCATTTCCTTCAGCCATTCCAGGAGCCGGGTCTCGCCCTCGGGATCCCTGCCTCGGAGGTCCGCCATGATGCGGAGGACCGGCTCCGTGCCGCTGCCCCGCATCCAGAGGAACCCCGCGGGCAGACCCTTCCCGTCCCGGAAAAGGATCCGCAGCCCCCCCCGCCCGGCGGCCCCGAAGTCCCCGGTCGCGTCCCGTTCCCCCGAGCCCGCCGAAGCCCGGGCCTCCCAGGATACGAAGCCGAAGCTCCGGGCGAACTCCCCGCGGCGGGCTTCCCAGTCTTCCCGGAACCGGGCCTGGAATCGTCGCTTCAGCTCCGCCGGATCCCCCGCGGAGATGCGCAGCAGGGCCCGTTCCTCGAAGACGCTGGTGGTCGTCCAGGCCGGCAGGCTGGAAAGGACATCGTCCAGGGTGAAGTCCGGGGAATACTCCCCGCCCCGGCCCGAAGCCTCCATCCAGACCCGGAAGGGGGCCGGCCCGCCCCCGGTTCCCCGGAGGGCCAGGAGCTTGACCAGGGCCGTCACGGTGTTCAGGGGATCCCGGACCGCCGCGGGATGGGTGATGTTCCCTCCGTTCGACCCCTCCCCCAGGATTCGGACCGTCCAACCCTCGGCCCGGAGGGCCCGGGCCAGGTTCACGACGTTGGCTTCCCCCGTCTCCGCCCGGAAGACCTCGGCTCCCAGGGTCCGGGCGATCTCGTCGATCCGGAGGCTGGTCGCGTCGTTCACGGCCACCGCGACCTTGCCGGAACCCTCGCCTCCGGCTCCGCGGAGGAGGGCCAACTCGGAAAGGACGGCAAGGGAGAAGACCTCCTGGGCCTCCAGGGCCTCCGCACCGCCTGAGGCATCTGACCAGCGGACCAGGTTTCCCCGGTCTCCGTCGCAGTCCGGCACGTAGCCCAGGACAAAGGCCGGATCCTGGGCCCGGGCCGCTTCCAGTTCCTTCCGGCAGAGGTCCAGGGAGGCTCCCTCCGGGACGATGCGGTGGGCAAAGGCCCGGGGCCTGGCGTTCACGAGACGGGGCCGGGCACCCAGCATGGAAAGGTAGTCCGCGTCGATGGACAGGGAGCGGGCGGACCCGTTCATCTCCGCCACGATCCCCAGGGGGCGGGACTCGCAGGCCCGGGCCAGATCGTCCAGGACCCGCTCCTGCTCGTCGAGGTCTTCCCGGTCCGCGGCTGTCCGCCGGGCGAAGAGGGTATAGGCGGAGACTGCGGACCTCTTCTCCGCGGAGCAGGCGGAGAAGACCCGGGCCACCGCCCGCTCGTCGACCTTGGAGGCCGCCTCCAGGACGGAGCGCCGGGCGGCCTGATCCCGGGCTAAAGTCCGGAACCGTCCGGCCAGGGCGTCCGCCTCGGAGGCCGGAAGGACCCCCCCGTCCGCGAAGCCGAACTTGACCCCGTTGTGTCCGGGGGGATTGTGGCTGGCGGAGATGTAGCAGAATCCGGAAAGCCCGGAGCCCTCCGCCCGGGTCCAAGCCATGATCTCCGGGGCCGCGATGATGAAGGCGTACTTCGGGACGATCCCGGAGGCCAGGAAGACCCGGACCATGACGTCCGCCAGGGCGGGGCCCGTGGGCCGGGAGTCGATCCCCAGGGCCAGGGCCGGCGCCGTTCCCGGGCTCGCCGCGTCCGCCAGGCGCTCCGCGAAAACCCGGGCCATGCAGGCGGCCAGGCAGAGGTCCGCGGGACGTACGGCGGGGGTAAGGGACTCCTCCTCGCCGTCCCCGGCGAAGACCTTGCGCCACCCCGAGGCGGACAGGATCAGGGAACCGAGGGCGGCTTCGAGGTCCGCGTCCGAGGGCTCCCGGGACGGGTCCAGGGGACGGAGGGAGGGATCTCCCACGGGAAAGCCCGTGGAGGGATGAAGTATGAGGGCCATGGGACCGGATTATAGCACGGAAGGGGTCAGAGACCGAGGTCCGGGAGCTTGAGGGGACTCTCGGCGGCCCGCAGGTTCTCCTGCTGGATCGAGTCGAAGACTTCCTGGCGGTAGACCTTCACGTTCCGCGGCGCGTCGATGCCCAGCTTGACCTGGTCACCCCGAACCTCCACGACGGAGATCACGACGTCCTCCCCGATGACGATCCGCTCCCCGAGCCTGCGGGACAGGATGAGCATGCCGCTACTTCCCGGCCGCCGCCAGCTCGGCCAGCACGTCGTGCTTGGTCTGCCAGCGGGGATCGGTCATGACGGCTTGGACTCCGCGCCGGCTGGCCCGGTCCACGATCAGGGGACCCATGAGGTTGGCCGTGATCGGGGATCCGTCCGCGGGGACCGTCACGATGGACAGGACCAGGGCGTCCTCGGGCCGCTCGATCCCCACCGAGGACAGCAGGGCGTCGTCGGCGTCCACGGAATAGTCGGGCCGGAACAGGAAGGGATCGATCAGGACGAAGGCGAGCTCGGAGATGTCCATCGATTGGAGGTAGAAGAAGGGCTTCTGCGCGGCGTCCAGGAGGGCGTAGTCCTTGAACTTCTCGAAGCCCAGGAGGCCGTCCGGGAAGTGGAGGACCTGCCGCTCGTCGACGTCCAGGGGACCGTAGGCTTTGGTCTGTATTCGGATCATGACGGTGCCAGTCTCCCCTTTCCTAGCGCAGGAAGTCAAGGAGGGTCTTGGGAAGCAAACGGCCCGCGGTCTGCAGGGACGCCTGATGGGTGTATTCCAGCATCTTTAGGTTCGTGACGGCCTCGGTCATGTCCAGGTCCCGTTCCCCCGACAGCAGGGCCGTGACGTCCGGGATCTCCTTGTTGAGCCGGGACCGGGTGGCGGCCAGGCGCTCGGTCCGGGCTCCCAGCTCGGCCACCCGGTGGTTGAGGTTTTCCAGGCCCGCGTCCAGGACTCCCAGGACCCTCCCCCCGGTCTCGATCACGTCCCCCTTGTACAGGGAATCCCGCAGGGCCTTCACGGCGTCGAACAGGGACCCCCCGGAGATCTGGGCCGTGTGGGCCACGTTGTCCGGGGGAGGCGCGTCGGGATCCCGCAGGATCCCCAGGTCCGTGAGTACCCGGCCCCCGCTCCCCTCCTCCAGCCAGATCTGGTGGGGGAAGGTCCCTTCCAGGACCAGGGAGTTCCGGGCCGGATCCAGGGAAGCCTTCACCGGGGCCCCGGAGTCGTTGATCTTGGCTACGATGGCGTGCACCGTGTCCCCGGGCCGGAGCTCGATGGAGCGCCCGTCCACCCGTATCGTGGAGGGTTCCAGGACCCGGTACTCGCCGGCCTCTCGGGAGGAGAACACCCTCTGGCGCTCCGCCCAGAAGACTTCGTTGCCGGGCTGGTCCAGGACGGCGTAGGAACCCTGGGTGATCTCCGCCTCCCGTGCGGCTATGTTGCCCGTGTATTGGACGTCGATGATCTGTTCTTCCCCGGCGCCCGCCACGAAGCCCCGGACCAGGCGGAAGGGCTGGGTCCCCGCCTCGGTCCCGGAAAAAAGGAATTTCCCGTCCGGTCCCTGGGCGTTGCCGAGGGAGGCCAGCTCCTCCAGGAGCTCGTTCACCTCCGCGGCCATGTAGCCCGTGTCCTGTTTGGTGAAGACGCCGTTGGCGCCCTGGACCGCCAGTTCCCGGACCCGCTGGACGATGTCCACCGCCTGCCGGACATAGCCCTCGGAGATTCGGTACCGGTCCTCCGCGAAGGCCGCGTTCTTCTCGAAGCGGACCAGCCGGCTCACGAAGGACTCGTACTTCACCGCGTGGGCCGCGGCCAGGGGGTCGTCCCGGAGCTCCGCGATGCGGGTCTGCCGGGCCATCTTGGTCTCCAGGCGCGCGGTCCGGTCCTCGGTCCTGCGGAGCCAGTACTGCATGTCTGTGTTCATCTGGTCCGTGCTGACGCGTTTCATCGGGCTTACACTCCCATCCGGTTGATGATGGTATCCAGCATCTCGTCGAAGTTGGCGATGAACCGGGCCGCCGCGGCGTAGCCGTGCTGGAACTTGATCATGTTGGAAAGCTCCTCGTCGATGTTGACGCCGGAGATCGAGTCCCGCATGTCCGCCAGGTTCTTCACGATCCGGGACTGGGTTTCCGCGGAGCGCTCCGCCTGCTCGCCCATGAGACCGATCCGGGCCGCCGCGTCGGCGAACCAGTCGTCGAAGGTCGCCAGGGAGCCCACCATGACGGGCCGGTCCCGCAGGGCCGCGATGGCCAGGGCGGCGCTGCCGTCCCCGATCTCGGCGGGCTTGCCGTTCTCCCCGAAGCCCGCGGCCACCTTCATGGGGTTGCGGCCCACGGTCTCGGTCACCTCGATCCATCCCGACGGATGGGCGATGGGAGCCACCGCGTAGTCCAGGCCCCCGGTCCGGAGGCCCAGGACGGCGTCCGGGCGCTCCCAGTCGAAGGCTCCGGCCTCCCCCGAGGCGGCCAGGATCCCGGCGTAGCCCGCCAGGAACTCCCCCGAATCCTCCAGGTGCCGGATCACGAAGTCCGGATTCTCCCGGGCGTCCGCCGCGGTGGCCCGCAGCTGGAGGCGCCCCTCCCGGGTCAGCCGGGCCGTCACCTCCGCCCCGGAGGTGTTTATCCGGGCCACCAGGTCCCCCACGGTGTCCGTGGGCCGGTAGTCGATCTCCAGGATGCCCCCGGGGCCGGAAAGGCGGATCGTGCCCGCCAGCCCTATCTGCTCCTGCCCGTCCAGCCGGTTCACCCCGGTGACGCGGTAGATGTAGGTGGAATCGTACTGTCCGTCCCCGTTCCGGTCGTAGTTGCCCGCGACGTTGTTGACCGCGGGATACTCGGAGAAGAAGTCCGTGCCCGTCGACCCGTCCAGGCCGTAGGCCGCCCGGTGGGCCTCGTTCACCAGATCCGTGAAGGTCAGGGTCATGGTGTCCAGGGACTGGATCTCCTCCCGGATATCCCCGTCCCGCAGCTGGAAGAGGGCCCCCAGGACGCCCCCGCGGTAGTTCGCCTCGTCCCCCGTGTCCGCCCAGACCGCGCGGCCGTAGCCGTCGTCCTCGGGCCCCGAGGTCAGCGCGAAGGCCCGGGCGATCTTTCCCTGCACCAGGACCTGGCCGTCCACGTGGACCATGAACTCGTCCGCGTCCCGGCCGTCGGTGGTCACGGGGACCAGTCTGCCGAGCTTTTCCACCAGGAGGTCCCGGCGGTCCAGGAGGTCGTTGGGGCTGTCCCCCAGGGCCTTCACCTTGACGATTTCCACGTTGAGGGCCGCGATCTGCCGGGACAGGTCGTTCACCTGCTTGATCACGATCCCGATGTCCTGGTCGGCCATCTCCCGGATGCCGGACAGGCGCTGGTACCGCTCGTGGATCGAGTCGATCAGGGTCCGGCCCCGCTCCACCACGGCCCTGCGGGCGGGAAGCTCGCCGGGATGCAGGGAGAGCTCCTGCCAGGCGTCCCAGAACATGTCCATGCGGGAGCGGATGGAGACGTCCGTGGGCTCGTCGTAGACCTGCTCCAGCAGGCCCACGTACTTGTCCCGGGTCTCCCAGTAACCCAGGCCGCCCTGCTGGGCTACGATCCGGCCCTCCAGGAGCTCGTCCTTGACCCGCTCGATGCGGCTTACCTGGACGCCCTGGCCGATCTGGCCGGGGGTCTCCTCGCGGTTCAGCTGGGGGGCGTAGATGGGCTCCACGGTGCCCAGGTGCACCCGCTGGCGGGAGTACCCTTCCGTGGAGGCGTTGGTCAGGTTGTGGCCCGTGGTCACCAGGCCCTGCTGATGGGCCACGAGGCCCCGTTTACCTATCTCAATGCCCGCGAACGTAGACTGCATTCCGTCCCCCCGCCTACAACGCCGTGTCCAGGACGATGGGCCGGACGCCCGCCGCCACGGCGTGCCCCGAGCGGCCGTAGATCCGGCCCTTCTGGTCCGGATAGAGCTCCTCCACCACGGACCGTATCGTGCCCGCGGTCTCGCCTACGTATTCGCCCAGGGCTTCGTTTTCCACCCGGGCGCGCAGGGCCGCCACTTTCAACCGTCGGTACGCGTCCGAGAGCATGCTCCGTTCAGGTTCCGGCACGCCCAGGGCCAGCCGGTACACCGAGGAGTCCGAGGGAAGCCCGTTGTCCGCCAGGATCTCCTCCCAGAGGGCGGAGCGGTTCCGCTCGGTGGCCTCCGCCAGGAGGGCTATGCCTTCGATCCGCAGCAGGACGTCCTGCAGGGCGGACCAATCCCTGCGGCGAATCGCGTCGGACAGGACCTTGCGCTCTTCCAGGTACTTCTCGAGCGCGGCGGCCTCGTCGAGGACGGATCGGATCAGCGCGGGAATCTTCGTCGTCATAGGGCGCTCCTTCTCTACGAATATCGGAAGGCCGAGCCGGCGGTTTAGAGGATTCCGGCGCCGGCTTGTCTGCATAGGCGGCGGCGGGGTAGTATTCGGGACGATGTTCCGATTCATCAACGACCTCTTCTGGCTAGCCCGGGGAGTCCGGGTCTTCGCCTTGGTGGGCGAGAGCGGCACGGGCAAGAGCTTCCGGGCCAAGCTGGTGGCCCAGAAGTACGGCATCGACGTCATCATCGACGACGGCCTATTGATCAAGGGAGACTCCATCGTCGCAGGCAAGAGCGCCAAGCGGGAACAGCTGTACATGACCGCCGTCAAGACCGCCCTCTTTCACGACAAGGCCCACCGGGACCAGGTGGCCAAGGCCATCGCCAAGGCGCATTTCAAGAAGATCCTGGTCATCGGGACCTCCCAGAAGATGACGGAGAAGATCACCGAGCGCCTCCAGCTCCCCCACCCCTCCAAGATCATCAAGATCGAGGACATCGCCACGACGGAGGAGATCGAGAAGGCCATCCGGACCCGGCGGGTGGAGGGGAAGCACGTCATTCCCGTGCCCGCCATCGAGGTGAAGCGCAGCTACCCCCGGATCTTCTACGACTCCATACGGGTCTTCCTGCAGAAGAACCTGGGCACCCGGGCCATCTCGGCCCCCAAGGTCTACGAGAAGTCCGTGGTCCGTCCCGAGTTCTCCAAGCGGGGCCGGGTGGCCATCTCCGAGGCGGCCCTGTCCCAGATGGTCCTGCACTGCGTGAGCGAATTCAATTCGGAGGTCCGGATCAAGAAGATCACCGTGGGCTCCGACTCCCAGGGCTACCGGCTTACCCTGGCCATCGAGGTCCCCTACGGCACCCAGCTTTCCGGCAACATCCACCACCTCCAGCAGTACGTGATCGACAACATCGAACGCTTCACGGGCATCCTTATCGAGGAGGTGAACATCGTGGTGGAGAGGTTCGGTCCGGTGCAGGAGGCGGGGGAGGTTTGACAAACCGCCTTGCGGGTTCTAGGATTAGGGCGATTCCAAGATGCTCCGGCATTTTGATTGACGGAAGTACGTCCACGCGATATCCGGGAGGAATCATGAAAAGGCTTCTGGCCGCGGCCGCCGCGGCATTCGTATTGGCCTCGGCCCTTCCCGCCCAGGGATCCAATTTCGCCCAGGCCCGGTCCGACCATTACACGGTCTGGGCGGAAGCCGGCCAGGCCCGGGCGGACGAACTGGCCAAGGTCCTGGAAGGCCTGTTCACCCTCTTCGAGGAGGACATGCGCTTCGACTCGAGCCGCCTGAACAGCCGGCTGACCGTCCGGGTATTCCGGGACAAGGCGGGCTTCGACGCCCACCTGACCCGCGTCGTCGGCGAAACGAGGTCCGATTTCGTCTACCTCCACTACCCCACCCTCGAGCGGTCCGAGCTCCTGGTCTTCGAGAAGGAGGAGCCGGATTTCTCCGCCTCCCTGGCCCACCAGGCCTACGTCCAGTTCCTCAAGGCCTTCATCCCGAATCCCCCCCTGTGGATCCGGGAGGGCTTCGCGGTTTATTACGAACGCTCCGCCTGGGACGCGGCCGCCGGAACCGTGGTGTTCCAGGAGAACGCGGCCTGGCTGGAGACCCTGAAGGCCCTCCAGAATTCGGGCAAGCTCCTCGGCATCGAGGCCCTCCTGGGCATCAGCCCCGAGCGGGCGGAGAGCGCCCGGGACGTCTTCTACCCCCAGTCCTGGGCCTTCGTCAGTTTCCTGCTGGACGGAAGGGAGCCCCGGTACACCCGGTTCCTCTGGGATTCCCTGGCCATCCTGGCCCCGGGGGCGAGCCTGGAGGAGAACCAGGGCGCCGTATCCGCCCTGTTCCGCCGCTGGCACGACGGCAAGGCCGCCCAGGAGGATTTCCTGGCCTGGCTGGGTTCCCGAAAGACCTTCGCGGAACTGGTGGAGACCGGGGTCCGGCTCTACGGGGAGAAGAACCTGGACGAGTCCGAGGCCTCCTTCGCGGAAGCCCTGGCCAAGAACGAGGGCAACTACATACCGTATTACTACCTGGGCCTGATTTCCTACGGTCGGAACGACTTCGACATGGCGGACTACTACTACAAGACCGCCCTCCAGCTGGGCTGCGATCCGGCCACGACGAACTTCGCCCTGGGCCTGAACGCCTACGCCGTGAACCGCCTGGAGGACGCCAAGGCCTATCTGGCCAAGGCCAAGGAGGCCGCCCCGGACCGCTACGCAGCCCGGGTGGACGAGATCCTCGGGCGGATCGGCACACCCTAGCCGACCCGTCGTGATCACCGGGGATCCGGGGCGCTAGGAGTTTGTCGGGCTCCTAGGCCGTCCCGGATCCGCCGATCCTGATCCGGAACGTCAGCCGCTGGATGGGGGAAGGCCCAAGCCTCAGACAGGTCTCCCGATGCTCCGAGGTCGGATAGCCCTTGTGCCGGGCATACCCGTACTCGGGATAGAGCCAGTCGTACCGATCCATGACCCGGTCCCGGGCCGTCTTGGCCAGGATGGACGCGGCCATGATCTCCGGAACCCGGTTGTCCCCCCGGACCACGGCCAGGCAGGGCGCGGGCAGATCGGGGACCCGGTTGCCGTCCACGAGAACCAGGTCCGACTCCGTCCCGAGGGCTCCGTAGGCCCGGGCCATGGCTTCTAGGGTCGCGGCCAGGATGTTCATCCGGTCGATCTCCCAGGGACTCGCCCAGCCCAGGGCCCAGGCCCGGGCCCGTTCCCGGATCGTCGCCGCGGCGTCCTCCCTGCGGGCCGGGGACAGGACCTTGGAGTCCGCCAGGATCCCGACGGGAAAGTCCTCCGGCAGGATGACCGCGGCGGCGCACACGGGCCCCGCCAGGGGGCCGCGGCCCGCCTCGTCGATTCCGCAGAGTCTCCCGGCCGCGGCCGCCCGGGCCTCCCACGTCCCATCCCGCATGGGGCCACTCTAATTCCCGAATGCCCCTTTCGCAAGGCCGGCAAAGCGGATAGAGTTTCCCCATGGAAATCCGGTTCTACAAGCTTCAGGTGTGCGGGATCGACTGGCTCCTCCTGGACCGCACGGGCGCGGACCCGGGTCCCGTCCCGGATTTCGGAAACCTGGCGCGTTCCCTGTGCCGCAGGCGCCGGGGAGCCGGAGGCATGGGAGTCATCGCCCTCTCCCGGCCCGAGAAGGACATCTGGGCGGAATGTTTCGACGCCGCCGGGAACGACGTCCCCCTGGCGCCCTGCGCGGCCCTCTGCGCCGCCCGGTACCTCTTCGATTCCGGACGCGGCGGACGGGAATCCCTGGAACTCCGGACCCGGGAGGGCCCCGCGCGGGTGGACGTCATCGACTCCACCCGGTTCGCCCTGAACCTGGGCCCTGCCCTCTCGCCTTCGGGATCCCCCCTGCGGGAGGGCGAGGCGGACCGGGCCGCGGCGGAACTGGACGTCGAGGGCAGGGCCCTCTCCATCCTGCCCGTCCGCCTGGCCGGCCTGACCTTCGCGGTGGTCGTGGCGGAAGGCGGCCTCCGGGACGCCCTGGCGCCCTTCGAGGAAGCCGTTTCGGCCGCCCGCCGTCCGGACCAGCCCCGCATGAAGTGGACGCCCCTGGCGGTGCGGATCGACTCCCGGAACAGCCTCGCGGCCGCGGGAAGGACCTTCGACGCCTGCGCCGCCGCGGGCGCCGCCCTGGCCGCCGCGGGGGCCTACGGACTCGCGGACCGGGAAGCGGCGGTCCGCCTGGGGGGGGACGCCGTGTTCGTGAACGGGGACGCGGACGACGGCCTGTACGCGGCCGCCCGGCCCGCGTACGTGTTCTCCGGGGAGTACTGGCTGGAGACCGGCCCTTCCGAGGAAGGCTCCCGGGAGGCTTGACCCGCCCCGCAGGGACTCAGGAACCCCCGAAAAACCGCCGATAGGCTTAGAACGGCGCCCTCGAAGCTTCCGATCCGGCCGCGGCGTATGTCCCCGCGCCGGTCCGGGAAGGCGCCCGGGAGGTCTCCATGGGTTCCAGCCGGACCGTCATGATCGCGGACTGCGACCACGCCAGCGTGGACATCGAACGCGAAACCCTAAAGCTCATCTGCCGGGAGGTACCCTGGCAGTCCTGTCGCACCGAGGAGGACGTCATCCGGATCTGCTCCACCGCGGAGGGTCTGCTCGTCCAGTACTCGCCCCTGACCGCCCGGGTCCTTCGGGAACTGAAGCGCTGCCGGGGCATCGTCCGGTACGGGGTCGGGGTGGACACCATCGACCTAGAAGCGGCCTCGGACCTGGGTATCGTGGTCAGCAACGTGCCGGATTATGGGACCGAGGAGGTCTCGGATCACGCCTTGGCCTTGATCCTGAACCTCGTGCGGAAGATCTACCGGGCCGACGGCCTGGTCAAGAGCGGGGTCTGGGATTTCGCCCGCATGAAACCCGTCCCCCGCCTGGGGGAGCTGACCCTGGGGATAGTGGGCTTCGGCCGCATCGGGAGTTCCCTGGCCCGCAAGGCCGATTCCCTGGGCATGCGCATCGTGGCCTGCGACCCCTACATGCCCCCGGCCGCCATCCCCGGCTACGTCTCCATCCTGAAGCTGGAAGAGCTTCTGGCCCGTGCCGACGTGGTCTCGGTCCACTGCCCCCTGAACGCGGAAACCCGCAATCTGCTCTCCGCGGAGAGAATCGCCCGGATGAAACCCGGCGCCTACCTCGTGAACACCGCCCGGGGAGGCATTGTGGACGAGGACGCCCTCGCGGAAGCCCTCCGGGGGGGGCGCCTGGCCGGGGTGGCCCTGGATGTCCTGGCCGTTGAGCCCATCCGCCCCGACCATCCCCTCCTGGGGCACCCGGATTTCCTGTGCACTCCCCACATGGCTTGGCATTCCTCCTCCGCGGAACGGGATCTCAAGCGTAAGGCCGCCGAGGAGATAGCCCGCATCGTCACCGGACAGACTCCGAAGTACCAGGTCAACCGCAGGGCTTCCTAGCAGGTTGTTGAAATACTCGAGGCATTTCAACAACCTGCTATCCATTGCTCGAGGACCTTACGGTTCTATGCGCAATTGCGATATTAAGGTAGTGATGAAAAAGGCTCTATAGCCTTTTTCATCACCGTGCTAGAGCACCGCAGGGTTACCGACCGGTGATCGACCCGGAACCGTTCACCTCCCGTCACGCCTCCGGGGGAGGCAGGGCGCCCCGCCCCGGATGTTCCCCGGGGTCCGAGCCAAGTCGGAATACCGCCATCGTCTCCTTGAGTTGGGCCGCCTGCCCGGAGAGTTCCTCGGCCATGCCGGCCATCTCCTCGCTGGCGCTGGCGTTCTGTTGGATCACCTGATCCAGCTGCGTAACCGCCCGGGATATCTGGTCGACCCCGGAAGCCTGCTCCCGGCTCGCGGCGCTGATTTCCTGGACCAGTTCGGCGGTCCTGCGGATGTCCGGAACGATGCTTCCCAGCAGCGATCCCGCCTGGTCCGCCACCTCGATGGACGCCGAGGACAGGCCTGAAATCTCCCCGGCGGCGGTCTGGCTTCGTTCCGCCAGCTTGCGGACTTCCCCGGCCACGACCGCGAAGCCTTTTCCCGCCTCGCCGGCCCGGGCCGCCTCGATGGCCGCGTTCAGGGCCAGGAGATTCGTCTGCCGGGCGATCTCCTCGATGATGCCGATCTTGCCCGCGATGTCCTTCATGGCCTGGACCGTCCGGGCCACCGCCTCGCCTCCCCGGGTCCCGGATTCCGCGGCCTTGCGGGCCGTGGCTTCGGTAGCCGCGGCGTTGTCGGAGTTCTGCTTGATGGAGGAGCTCATCTCCTCCACCGAGGCGGATACTTCCTCCGCCCCCGCGGCCTGCTCGGTGGCGCCCTGGGAGAGGGTTTGGGCGGTCTGGCTCATCTGCTGGGCGCCCTGGGAAATGCTCCGACCGGCGTCCAGGATGGAGGAAACGATGCCCCGGAGCCCGCCGATCATGCGGTCCACGGATCGCGCCAGGTCCCCGATCTCGTCCCGGCGCGCGAGGAACCGCTCGGCCGGCGACTCGGTCAGGTCGCTGCGGGCCACCCGGTCCGCGATGGCCACCGCCGCGGCCAGGGGCCGGGTGATCGACACGGACAGGTAGAGGAAGACCGCGACCAGGACGGCGAGCCCGGCCGCGGAAACCGCCAGGATCAGGGCCAGGAGCCGGTAGGAAGCCTCGTAGAGCTCTCCGGTCGGAACCACCATTGAGAATACCCACGGAGCTTCGGCACCGCCTACGAATATGGGAGCATAGCTCTTCGTGACAAAGCCCATTAAAGATTCGGAATACGCGACCTGCGTGAAGGCCTCCCCCTTGGAAAGTCTCCGAAGGATCTCGACGTCCTCCTTGGTTTTCCTTTCACCCCAGGGTTTCCCGACCTGCTTAACGTCCGGATGTGCGATGACGATTCCGGATGCTGATAGGAACCTCCCGAATCCCGTCTTGCCGTACTTGATCTTTGCGTATTTGACCTTCAATTCATTCAGGGCGATATCGATGCCCGCGACCCCCAGGGGTTTGCCGTTGGCTCCCTTGATGGGCACCATCAGGGAGGTGAGCGTGAGCGTCCGATTCCCGACGGTGTACTCGTAAGGCTCGATCACCTGCTCCTTCCCGGTGCGCACGGGAAGAATGTAATAGTCCCCGGCCCCCTCCTTATCGTAGTCGACCAGGGGGGACAGCTCCACGGGGCCCTCAAAACGACTCCAGTAGGGGATGAACCGGCCCGTCCCGTCGTGGCCCGGAGCGTCCACGAATTCCCGATCGCGGCCGTCCAGGGCGTTCGGCTCCCATCCCGTGGAAGCCCCCAGGAACCCGGGGTTCTTCTCCACGATGGATCGGAGCATCTTGCTGTAGTCCTCCCGCCGCTCGTCCGCATGGAGGCTCTCGTACCCTTCGAAGATCTGGGCCAGGGTGCGCGCCGCGTCCATGGCGACCTCGAGTTCCACGTTGATCTCCGCGGCATGTTCCTTGGAGAGTGCCTCGAGCAGGTCCACGGCGTCCTTCCGGCTTTGCTCCAGGGTTCGGACGGCGGTGATGCCCGCCACGGTGCCGAGGGTGAGAATGACGGGGATCAAGGAAAACAGGAGTATCCGGGCGCGCAGTTTCATGGTCTCCTCCGGTGAGGTAAGGATAGTGCATGCCCGCGTCCGCCGCAAACCCGAGGTGCCGCCCCTCGCGCCTTGCGCGATTCCCGATCCCGGCTATAATCTTTTCCCATGCGCGTCACCGATCCGGCCCCCGGGCGGCACGGACGCCGGTCCGCTTCCGCGGCGGCGATCCTGCTGATCCTCGCCGGGGCCGCCGGATGCTCCCGGCCGCCCCGGAACAGCGCCGCCTTTGGAGGCTCTTCTCCGGAATCCCGGCCCTCCCGCGTCGTCGTGGTCACCGACGAGTTCTATCCCCCCTACGTCATGCGGAACGAAGTCGGCGAGCTGGAAGGCATCGTGGTGGACCTGTGGGAGATCTGGGAGCGGATCACCGGGATTCCCGTGGAGATCCGGGCCTATTCTTGGTCGGAGGCCCAGGATCGGTTCGCCCGGGGCGAGGGGGACGTGATCGAGACGATCTTCGACACCCCCGAACGCCGGGAGCGGCTGTCCTTCTCCCCTCCCTACGCCCGGATCCCGGTTCCGGTCTTCACCCATGCCTCCATCACCGGGATCGCCGGCCCAGAGGACCTGAGGGGATTCCGGATCGCGGTGAAGTCCGGCGACGCCGCCGTGGCCGAGCTGATCCGACGGGGGGTCTCCGACCTTTCCCTCTACCGGAGCTACAAGGATATCGTGGAAGCGGCCGCGCGGCATGAAGTCCGGGTGTTCTGCGTCGACGGCCCCCCCGCGTACCACTACCTGTACAGGCTCGGGATCGACCGGGAATTCCGCCAGGCTTTCATCCTGAACGAAGGAGCCTTCAGCCGGGCGGTCCGCCGGGGAGACGAGTCCCTGCTCGCGACGGTCCAGCGGGGATTCGACGCCCTTCCTCCCGGGCAGGCCGCGGCAGTCAACCGCCGGTGGATGGGGAGCGAGCTCCCCCGGGTTCCGGATTGGCGGATCCTGGGAGGCCTCGGGGCCGCCGCCGCCCTCCTGGTGGCCTTCCTGGCGGGCGCCACGGTCAGCCTGCGCCGCAGGGTGGAGCGGGCTACCCGGGAGCTCAAGGAGAAGATCTCCCAGCTGGAGGCTAGCGAGACCCGGATAACCCGGGCGCTCCGGGAAAAGGAAGTCCTGCTCCAGGAGATCCACCATCGGGTCAAGAACAACCTGCAGATCATCTCCAGCCTTTTGCGGCTCCAGGCGGAGGACCTCGCGTCCCCGGCGGCCCGGGACCTCCTGCTGGGAACCCAGAGCCGTATCGCTGCCATGGCGGACCTCCACGACCGGCTTTACAACAGCCGGGACCTGGAGCGGATCGACGCGGGGGAGTATCTGAGAAGCATAGGGGACACCCTGGCCACGACCTTCCGGTTCGACGGGTTCCGCTTCGACACCCAGGCCTTGACGGTCAGCATCGAGACGGCCCTGCCCCTGGGCCTCCTGGTCAACGAATGCGCGATCAATGCGGTTAAGTACGCCTACCCGGACAGCCGGACCGGGTCCGTTGAGATAGGGCTTCGCCGGGACGGCCCGGACTGCGTCTGCTCCGTCCGGGATTTCGGTCGGGGGCTCCCGGCGGGAGTGGTCCCCGAGACCGCCGGAACCCTGGGCTTCACCATCGTCCGCAGCCTGGCGGACCAGCTCCGAGGGCGTGTCCGGTTCGACTCCTCCGCCGGCTTCCTGGCGGAGCTCCGCTTTCCCCTGCCCGAAGAGCAGGTTGCGGCCGCCGCCCCCGGGGCAAGCCCGGACGGGTCACCTTCCGGGGGAGGCTTCTAGCGGGCGGCCTTCACGACCACCTTGTGGATCGGCTCCGGGACCCCGTCCCGGGCCAGGCCGGGGCGGTGGGCGTCCTCAGGGAAGAAGACCAGGGCCGTACCCGGGGCCAGGAGGAACTCGTGGCAGGTCCCCGGCTCCGGGAAGTCGTAGAGCTCGATGTCCGGCTTGTAGGGCACCGAGACCGAAAGGCCCACGGCGCTCCGGGCCTCCACGGTCTCCCGGCCGGAGACGAGCAGCTGTATGTCGATGTAGTCCCTATGGGTCTCGTAGCGTGCTTCCTGCGGGGCCTTGGAGGTATAGCGCGAAACCAGGGCGTAGACCTCGGTTCCCGCGATCTCGTGCCGGCCTTCCGGGAGGGACTCCCATCCGCCCGCCTCCAGCCAGTCGATGGCCTTGGCCAGGCTCGGGCTCAGGGTCTTGTACCTGCCCAGGTTCTCCAGGGGTGTCGCGATCATGTCTCCTCCTACCGGGCCAGCCAGCCGCCGTCCACGGCCAGGGTGTAGCCGTTCACGTAGTCCGAGGCCCGGGAGGCCAGGAAGACCGCCGCCCCCTGCACGTCCGCCGGGGTGCCCCAGCGCCCCGCGGGGATGCGGTCCAGGATGGCCTTGCTCCGCTCCTCGTCCGCCCGGAGGGCGGCGGTGTTGTTGGTGGCCATGTAGCCCGGGGCGATGGCGTTGGCGTTGATCCCGTGCTTGGCCCACTCGTTGGCCATGAGCCGGGTCACCCCCATGACGGCGCTCTTCGAGGCCGTGTAGGAGGGAACCCGGATGCCGCCTTGGAACGAAAGCATGGAGGCGATGTTGACGATCTTGCCCCCCGAGCCCTGGGCGATGTAGCGCCGGGCCGCCGCCTGGCTCAGGAAGAAGACCGTCTTGGCGTTGATGTTCATGACGTCGTCCCAGTCTTTTTCGGTGAAATCGACGGCGTCCTGCCTGCGGATGATCCCCGCGTTGTTGACCAGGATGTCCAGGCGGCCCAGGGTCCGCACGGTGTCCTCGACGATACCGACCGCCGGCGCGATGGACGAGAGGTCCGCCACGATCTCCAGGAAACGACGGCCCAGGGCCTCGACCGTCCGTTTCGTCTCCGGGGAGGCCACGTAGTCCACCCCCGCTACGTCCGCCCCCGCCTCGGCCAGGGCCACGGCGATGCCCTGCCCCAGCCCGGTGGAACTGCCCGTCACGACGGCCACCTTGCCGTCCAGCTTGAAAGCGTCCAGGATCATGTTCGTCCTCTCCTTCCGTTATCTTAGGACCGACATGGGCACCGCGTCCATGTCCGTGAAGGTCTGGTTTTCCCCCGCCATGCCCCAGATGAAGGTGTACGGCCCCGTGCCCACCCCGGAGTGGATGGACCAGGAAGGGCTGATGACGGCCTCCTCGTTGCGCACCACCAGGTGGCGCGTCTCCTCCGGTTTTCCCAGGAAGTGGAAGACCACGCGGTCCGCGGGCATGTCGAAATACAGGTACACCTCCATGCGGCGCTCGTGGGTGTGCACGGGCATGGTGTTCCAGACGCTGCCTTCGGAGAAGGTGGTCATGCCCATGACCAGCTGGCAGGACTCCAGAACCGCGGGATGGATGAACTGGTTGATCACCCGCTGGTTGCATTCGGCGGCGCTCCCCATCTCGACCCGCTTGGCCTGGGCCATGGTCACGAGCCGGGTCGGGCAGGTCCGATGTGCCGGGGCGCTGTTCAGGTAGAACTTGGCGGGCCGGGCCGGATCGGCGCTCTCGAAGGACACTTCCTTGGAGCCCATGGAGACGTAGAGGCCGTCCCGGCTTTTCATCTCGTACCGGGTCCCGTCGACCGTCACGGCTCCGGGTCCCCCGATGTTGATCACCCCCATCTCCCGACGTTCCAGGAAGTACTCCGTGCCCAGGTCCTTGGTGGCGGCCAGGGCCAGGGGCCCGGGCACGGGGGTGACGCCCCCGGCGATCATCCGGTCCACGTGGCTGTAGGTCAGGGAAATCTCCCCGGGTTTGAAGAGCCCGGAGACCAGGAACCGGGAACGCAGGCCCTCGGTGTCCAGGGTCTTGGCGTACTCGGAATTGACGTTTTCACGGATATCCATTTCAATCTCCTTGGCGTCGAGAAACCCTCTCGACCATATCTTATATTCGTACGTTTCGTATTGTGGAACTATATTCCATATTGTAACTTGCATATTTAGAAAGTCAAGACTAAACTGGCGATGGTCCGTATCGATTCCCCGGGAGGTCCCATGGCGGATATGAAAGTCCAATCCCTCGACCGCACCTTCGGCATCCTCCAGATGCTGGCCAAGGATCCCAACGGCCTGACCCTGGCCGCGATCGCGGAGGGCGAGGATCTTCCCAAGAGCACCGCGTTCCGGCTGCTGGCGGTCCTGGCCCGGCACGAGTACGTGCGGAAAAACCCCGATACCAACCTGTATCGCCTGGGCCCGGCTTTCCTGGAGCTGTCCAGCCGCTACCTGAACAGCCTAGAGCTCAAGACCGAATCCGCCCCCTACATGAGCGAGCTGGCCGCCGCCCTGGGGACCATCGTCTTCCTGGCCCGGAGGCAGGGGAACCGCATGGTCTACATCGACAAGCAGGACCAGTATACGAGCCTCCGGAAATACTCCATCATCGGCCAGCAGAAGCCTCTGTACTGTACCTCCCTGGGGAAGGCCCTGATCCTGGACATGCCGGACGACGAGATCCGTGCCCTCCTTGCGGGGGAATCCTTCGAGAAATTCGGTCCCAACACCCACACGGGGGTGGAGGACCTCCTCGCGGATCTTCACGCCTGCAGGGGGCGCGGGTGGACCCGGGACAACGAGGAGGCGGAACCGGGGGTCAACTGCGTGGCCGCCCCCATCCGGGATTACCGCGGCGAGGTCATCTCCTCGGTGAGCACGGCTTGGTACCTGGACAGCCGGCCCGACTTGAGCCCCGACAAGGTCGCCACCCAGGTCCTGCGGGCGGCGGAGGGGATCTCCCACAGCATGGGATGGACCAAGGACTAGAGGTAGTCCACCCGGAAGGGCCCCGCGTCCAGGAAACCCATGGAAAGGTACAGGCTCCGGGCGGCCGGGTTGCCCTCCTTCACGAACAGTCCCGCGGCCTTGCCCGCCCGGGAAATCAATCCGACCAAGTGGGACACCACGTACCGCCCCCAACCCCGGCCCCGCAGTTCGGGGATCACATAGACCCCGCCTATCTGCCAGGTCCGGAATCCCCGGGCGTTGGTACGGGCCGTGGCCGCCGCCCGGCCGTCCAGTTCCGCCACCGCCACGATCTCGGAGGCCAGGATTCCCTCCAGGGCGGCCCGGGAAGCCCGGGCGTCGAAGCGGTGGATCTCCGTGACGACCTCCTCCCGCTCGTAGGCGGAATGCAGGGGGAAGAGGGCCGCCGCGTCCCGGGGTCCGGCGGTTCGCACGGCCGCTCGCGGGTCCGGCGGCGGGCGGGAGGGATCCGGGGGGATCGGGTCCAGGTACAGGGAGCGATAGGGTGTGGCGACCCGGGGCTCGAGCCCCAGGATGCCCTCCAGGGCTTCGACATCCGGCCCGGCTCCCAGGAAGGACGCGATCGCCCCTCCCTTGAAGAACCGCCCCAGACGCTCGCCTTCCGGAATGTCCGAGGCATCCTTGAACGCGGGGAACACGGTCCCGCCCCGGGTCCAGAGCACCGCGTCCCGGAGGCCTTCGGGGGCGAAGCACCCGAACACGCCCCCCTCCAGCGGGCCCGGGATCCGCAGCCCCCCGGATCGGAGGAGCCGGCCCGTGAAGCCCGCCGCGTAGTCCTCCCGGGGGACCAGGAACTCCCGGAGCGCCGGGGCGTCCTCGGGCCCGAGGCGTCGCCATCCGGCCCCGTCGGATCCGGGGATCATGGATTCCGGGGTATGGGCAGGATCCCGCAGCCTTCCACGGCGCCGGACAGGACCGCAAACGCCGCCGCGTAGGACTCCCGGGAACCGTTGTAGACCGCCACCCCCCCGGCGATGGGACCCGCGTCCAGGGCGAACACGGGGGACAGGACGGAGACCAGGTAGACCGGGACCCCCATCCGGGAGGCGGCGCGCGCGAAGGCCGCCCCCGTGGAGTTCGCCACGCCCACCACGACGGCCCCGGCTCCCCGGGCCCGGCTCCGGAAGGATTCCAGTTCGGCGTCCAGCACCTCCGGACCGGGCTGGTAGGTGAACCGGAAGGAGTCCGCCCCGGGGTACCTCGCGGTCCCCTCGGCGAAGAAGTCGGAAAAACTGCCGGCCAGCAGGACCCGTCCCGCGCCGGGGGCCAGGGGGAGCCCGGCTCCCTCCAGGACGGTGGCGCTGCGGTAGGCCTGATCCGTGAAGAAGATCCGGGCGTCCCGGCTCTGCAGGAGCGACGCGCGTTCCGACCGGGGCGCGACCCCGGCGGGGCCCTTCGGTTTGAGGTAGGCCTGCTTGGCCCGCAGGATGCGGAGGGCGGACTGCCGGACCCGGGCTTTGAACTCCGGATCGGTCCGATACTCCCGAAGCAGGCGCATCCAAGCTTCCTCGGAGAACTCCAGGATCCGGGAGATCATGAGGATGTCATTCCCGGCCATCACGGCCCGGACGCAGATCTCCGGGAATCCGCCGGGCACGGCGGCCGCGGTCATGAACAGGTCGTCGGTCACCACCAGTCCGTCGAAGCCCATCCGGTCCCGGAGTATCCCGGTGATGAAGTACCGGGAGAGGGAGGCGGGGGTGCGGTCTCCGGTGATCCGCGGGAAGGCCAGGTGGCCGCTCATGATCCCGGGCAGGCCCTCCGCCACGAGCATGCGGTACGGGAGGAGATCCCGTTCCCAGAGGGTCCTCTCGTCCACGGGGATGACCGGGAGGATCCCGTGGGAATCCAGTTCCGTGTCCCCGTGGCCGGGAAAGTGCTTGGCCGTGGGCAGGACCCCGGCGTCCTCCATGCCCCGCACGTAGGCGGCCGCGAGCACCGCCGCGACGGAGGGGTCCGAGGAGAAGGCTCTAGGTCCGATGATGACGCTGCGGGGCCTCAGGGCCAGGTCCACGGTGGGCGCGAAGTTCATCGTGATCCCCAGGGCGGCCAGTTCCTTGCCGATGTAGAGCGCGGACCGGTACGCGTCCCGGGGGATGGCGGAGGCCCCGATGGCCATGTTGCCCGGGGTGACGCTGGTGGCGCCCTTCACGTGCCGGATCCAGCCGCCCTCCTGGTCCGTCGCGATGAAGGGGGGGATGCGATGATCCGTGCGGGAGGCGGCCTCCTGGATCCCCCGGACGGCGCCGGCCAGGACTTCCGTGTCCTCGGCGTTCCACCCGAAGACCTTGATGCCCCCCAGGGCGCGGCGTTCGATCCAGCGGTACAGCAGGGCGGGGGGATTCGTGCCCGGGTAGGCCATCATAAAGATCTGGCCTAAAACCTCCTCGTCCGACAGCCCGTCCAGCAGGGCTTCCGCAGAGGCGGCATCCTCTCCGGAGGCCCAGAAATCCCGGCCCCGGTCCGGGGTCTCCCGCGGTTTCTCATCCCGGGGCAGGGAGGTCCGGTGGCCGGACATGGACTGGGCGGACAGGCTGGACAGGAAGGCCGCGGCGCCGAGGACGGCGACCGAAGAGATCAGGAGCAGGGTCCGAGCGGACGTCCGCATACCCGTCCGGCCTACCGGTAGGCCTCGCCCCGGATTTCGTCGATGTACTGGGAGGCGCTGTGGGCGGCCACCGCACCGTCCGCCACGGCGGTGATGAGCTGGCGGAAGGGGGTGGCCCGGACGTCGCCCGCGGCGAAGAGGCCCGGGACGGAGGTCTCCATGCGGTCGTTCGTGATCAGGGAGCCCGTCTCGTCCTTCTCGGCCTCCCCCGCGAGGGAGGTCTGGGGCAGGGAACCGACGAAGACGAAGACCGCGTCCACGGGTTCCCGGTATTCCTCTCCGGTATCCGTCCGCACCAGGGTCACGGCCTCCACCTGTTTGGAGCCGTGGATCTCCTTGACCGCGTGGTGGAACCTCGTCTCGATCCGGGGGTTCGCCAGGACCCGCGCCGCCAGGGCCTTCTGGGCCCGGAAACGATCCTTCCGGTGGACCAGGATCACCCGGTCCGTAAGCTTGGAGAGGAACATCGCCTCGTCGCAGGCCGCGTCCCCGCCTCCCACGACGAGGATCCGCTTGCCCTTGAAGAAGGGACCGTCGCAGGTCGCGCAGTAGGACACGCCCCGGCCGGAAAACTCGGTCTCACCCGGAACCTCCAGGTGCCGATGCTTGGCCCCGGTGGCCAGGATCACGGCCCAGGTCGATACGGGTCCGTCCGAGGTGTCCAGGACGAAAAGATTCCCCTCCCTGCGGAGGGCGCTGACCCCGGAGGACCGGATCTCGGCCCCGAACTGCTCCGCCTGCCGGCGCATGAGGTCCGCGAAGTCGAATCCGCTCACGGGTTCGGCGATCCCGGGGTAGTTTTCCAGGCGGTCGATCACCAGGGCTTGCCCGCCCGGAGCCATCTCCTCGAGGAGCAGGGTTTTCAGGTTGGCCCGGGCTCCGTACTGGGCGGCGCCCAAGCCCGCGCCGCCCGCTCCGATTACGATCAGATCCCACTGGGGTTCCATAGGCTCCTCCGAGGCGATAATATACATTTTCTAATATATATGTTTTTCACGAAAAGATCCAGAATGGGATCCGCTGTACCCGGTCGGACGGACTAAGCTTAAAAGATCAGTAACCATTCCGCTTCCCGCAGCTTTGACTATACAGGACAGGATATGAATCGGGCAAGCGGAATGATCGCCGGGGCCCTGGCCCTGGCCCTCTGGGCGGCGGCGCCCCTGCCCGCCCAGCCGGCGGACCCGGCGCGCATGCGCCCCCGGCCGGAACTGAGGGACATCGGCGCCCTGCGGGAACCCCTGGCCGCGGAGGTCTTCCTGGAGGCCGCCCTGGCGCTCTCCGGCGGCACCCCGGAGGAGGCGGCCCGGGCCCGGGCCGCCCTGGCCGCGGCCCTGGAATCGGCGGAGGGCTCCCTGCCGGGCCCCTCGGATCCCGGAGCCCGGGCCGAAGCCCTCCTTTCCTTCCTTCACGCCCGGATCCTGAAGCGCTACGTGGAGAGCCAGACCCGGGTCGACCGTGCCGTGCTCACGGGCGAGTACAACTGCGTCTCCTCCGCGGTGCTCTACGCCTACCTGGCCAAGAAGGCGGGCTTGAGCGTGTCCGGGGTCCGCACCCCGGACCATGCCCTCTGCGTGGTCGAGCTCCCGGGACGGCCGGTGGACGTGGAGACCACGAACCGGTACGGGTTCGATCCCGGTTCCCGCAAGGAGTTCCTGGATTCCTTCGGGCGGACCACTGGCTACGCCTACGTCCCCCCGGGCCGCAAGGATGCCCGCCGCGGCATGGGGGACCGGGAATTCCTCGGCCTTATCCTGTCCAACCGGATAGCGGAACTGGAGCTCCGGGGCAGGTGGGAGGAATCGGTCGGCCTGGCCTTCGACTACGACGCCCTGGTCGGGTCCCCGGAATCCCGGACCTTCCTGCTGGACAGAATCTCAAACCTCACGGCCGGCCGCCACGCCCGGAACGACTGGGACGGAGCCTTCTCCGCCCTCGCGGCCGCGGCCGCTGCCCTGGGTCCGTCCCCCCGGCTGGCCGAGCTCGAAGCCGTCACGGCCCAGGCCGCCCTCTCGTGGTTCGGAAGCCGGAGTGACTGGAGCGGCGGCCTGGACTACGCCCGGAGGCTTCCGCCCTCCGCCGTCCCGGATCCGCGGGTCCAGGGGCTGGTCCGGGCCCTGGCGGAGGGCCGCCTGCGGGACTCGGTCCGGACGGCGCCCTTCGCCGAGGCGGTGCCCGCGGTGGAGGATGCCCGGGCGGAGGGGATCCTGGACGCGCGAGGCCGGGCGGAGCTCCTCGAATACCTGTACGTCAACGAAGCCAACGCCGAGGCGAAGCGATCCGGCTGGCTGGCCGGCATAGCCGTGCTGGAGCGGGGACTGGACCGGGTGCCGGGCTCCGGGGCCCTGACATCCGCCCGCCGCGTGTTCCGATCCAACTGGACGGCGGAGGTCCACAACCGGTTCGCGGCGCACTTCAACGCCCGGCGATTCGAGGAGGCCGCCCGGGTTCTGGAGGAGGGTCTGGCCCTGGATCCCGGCAACCCGACCCTGCTCAAGGACTTCGAGACCCTGCGGGCGGCTCGATGAGTCCGCGCGGCCCCGGGACGGGACACCGGCAGGGAGTTGTACTGCCTCGAGGGACTCGACGACCTGCTAGACCGGTTTCTTGGGGAAGAGGATGTAGGTGCGGGCCCCGCCGTCGTCGACCTTCCGTTCGCTCCCCTTGATCTGGGACGCCAGGGCGGTTACGAGTTCCGTGCCCAGCCCGCTGGAGAACGAGGGATAGCAGCGCCGGTCGTGCTCGGATCCGCAGGCCGGCCGTTCCTTGGAGCCGGAGAATCCCACCCCGTCGTCGGACACCTCGAGCTCCCAGGACGTGCCCCGGTCGTGGATGCCAATGAAGACCTTTCCGGTCCTTCCCCCGGGGAAGGCGTGCTTGAAGGAATTGGAGACCAGTTCGTTGGTGATGATGCCCAGGGGTATGGCCGTGTCCAGGTCGACCCGGACGCCCGGGGCCTGGACCCGGTACTCCACCCCCTGGTACGCGGCCTCGTAGATCCCGGACAGGTATTCCGCCAGCCGCTCGAGGTAGGGTTCCATCTCGACCCCCTCCAGGTCCATGGACCGGTAGAGCTGCTCGTGGACCATGGCCATGGACTGGATCTGGGTCTGGCACTCCAGGAAAACCCCCCGGACGGAATCGTCGTTCACGGAATTCTCCTGGAGGTTGAGGAGGCTGGACACCACCTGGAGATTGTTCTTGACCCGGTGGTGGATCTCCTTGAGCAGGATCTCCTTGGCCTCCAGGTCGCTCTCCAGCTTGCGCTGGTGCTCCTTGCGGTGCGTGATGTCCCGGATGATGCCCACGGTGCCGACCCGGAGGTTCTCGTACTCCGGGAGCTCCATGCCGGTGCTGGAGACCTCCCCGTAGGCGTTCACGGAACCCAGGAAGGGATCCGCCGATTGGAAACCGTGGACGAGGCGCACCTCCAGGTTGCGGGTCATCCGGGATCCCGACCTCCGTTCGTCGAAGAGCTTGGGGGCTTGCTCCGGGCCCGTCACGGTCCCCGTGTACCGGTCCAGGACGAATTCCTTGCTGATGTTCGGAACGTCGTCGGGGTGCACGATCCGGCTGAAATGCTGGCCGATGAGCTTGGAAGGCTCCCAGCCCAGGCTCCGGATCGATTCGTTCAGGTAGAGGAAATTCCCGTTCCCGTCCAGCATGTACACGATGTCCGGGATAGCCTGGAGCAGGTTCAGGTACTGGCGCTCGGTGATGGAGAGGAAGGCGTTGTGCCGGGTGATGCTCTCCCGCATGTTCCGGATCTTCCGGATCTGGGCCGGAAGGTAGCGAAGCCACTCGCCCGCGGGATCCCGGACCAGGAACACGCTGGACTCGTCCCGGACGGCGCTCTCCGCCCGGGCCGGATCCGCCCCGGGATTCACCAGGAGGACGGCGGGCAGGGGCCAGAGGGAGAGCCAGTCCGCGAAACCTCCGGCCGCGAACGAGAAATCCGTCACGATGACGTCCGCGGTCCCCGCGGCTATGCGGGCCTCGATCTCGGGCACTCCGGCGGGAAAGGAGATCTCCAGGTCGGCATCCCGGATGGCGGCGACGGCGGCGCGCTCCGCCTCGTCCCCCGCGGCGTACAGGACCCGGATCACGCCCAAGTCGGCACCGTTCCGGCATCGGCACCCGGAAGCCCGAGTCCGCGCCCGAATGTCCGGGTTCCCCGCCTCGATCCGATTTCCCGCATGGGGTAAAACTATAGGCACCCGGAGGGACCTGTCAAGGTAAGCCCGAAACGCGCCGAACCATAGTAAAGAATGAAGCGAAAGACGATCTTGATCGTGGACGAGTCGGACCTCTTCCGGGATTACGTGAAAAGCCGTCTATCCCAGTTCAACCTGGAGGTCGCGACGGCCATCAACGGGCTGGACGGGGTCACGAAGATCCGGAACCTCCTGCCCGACGCCGTCCTCCTGGATTACCACCTAACCCGGAAGTCCTGCAAGGAGGTTCTGGAGGAAAAGGCCCGGGACCAGAACGCCTCCGGCATTCCCGTCATCCTGAGCGCCCAGAAGATCGACAAGAACCGCCTGCTGGAGCTCATGTCCTTCAATATTCGGAAAGTCCTGATCAAGCCGATCAAGATCGACACCCTCTACCAGACCCTGTCCGAACTCCTGGGGATCCGGTTCGAGATAGACACGACCCCCTGCGTGATCGAGGCGCACGTGAACGACGCCATCCTCTTCATCGAGATCGCCCAGGGGATGAACCGGGAGAAGATCGAGCTTTTGCGCTTCAAGATCGCGGAGCTCCTGGAGCTGTACGGGATCGCCCGTCCCCGGGTCCTGATCATGATCTCGGACATGGAGCTGTCCTTCGTGGACGGCCCGAACCTGGAGGCCCTCCTGGACACGGTCCTTTCGGCCTCCCGGGCCAAGAACCGCCATCTCAAGGTCCTGACCCGGTCCTCCTTCGTCCGCGCCTTCGTGCAGGGCCGGAGCGCGTACGCGGACATCGAGGTCGTGGACGACCTCAGGAAGGCCATGGACGGGCTGCTGGCGGACGGGGGAGGCGGGGATCCGGGGGCGACCCGGGGAGAGATCATATCCGAAAGGATCCTGTCGGCGGACCGCAAGGAATCGAGCCAGGAATCCGTGGAGATGCGGTTCGAGGCGGAAGCCCGGAAACCCCTGTCCCTGGAAACCCTGCGGGAGACGGGCAAGGGGCTGTCCGTGGCGGCGGTGGACGACGACTTCGTCATCCAGGAGCTCATCAAGACCAGCTTCGGTGCCATATCCGCCCAAGTCACCGCGTACTCCGAGGGGCGCTCCTTCCTGGAGGCCATGCGGGCCGGAGCAAGCTACGACCTCGTCTTCCTGGACATCCTGATGCCCGGGATGAACGGGTACGAGGTCCTGGACGGCCTCCGGGAGGGGGGGATCGACGTGCCGGTCATCATCCTCTCGGCCCTGGGGCAGAAGGAGGCCGTGCTCAAGGCCTTCCAGAGGGGAGTCAAGAGCTACCTGATCAAACCCCTGAATCCCGAGCAGATCCTGCGCAAGTCCCTGGAGATCCTCAAGGCCAACTTCTAACAGGGTGTTGAAAAAGGCTATGGAGCCTTTTTCAACACTACCTTAATGTCGCAATTGCGCAGAGAACCGTAAGGTTCTCGAGCAATTGCATAGCAGGTTGTTGAAATGCCTCGAGTATTTCAACAACCTGCTAAAAGGGAGACGCCGATGCGCGAACCCCGTCCGGGTGCCCCGTTCCGGGAGACATTCGAGCAATACCCCGTATCCGCAGCGCTGACGGACGGAGAGGGTCGACTGGTCTTCTGGAACCGGGCCTTCGAGGACACATTCCGCTCCCTGGCCGGGCAGGCGCCGGAAGCCCTGGAGGGATCCCTCTTCGACTGGCTGGAACTCCGGGGAAGCTTCAAGGTCTCCCACTACGTACGGGAACTCGTGGCCGGCCGGCAGGCTTCGGCCCAGCTCGAAAGCCCGGTGTCGTCCGCGGACCGGGGCAAGCTCTGGTTCCGGATCCGCCTGTCCCGGGTGGACGCTCCCGGCGGTTCCGGGGGAGTCTATATCCTGGCCGCCTTCGAGGACGACACGGAGCGAAAGCGTCGGGAGCTGCAGCTCCTGGCGGCCAAGGAGGAGGCCGAGAAGGCCACCCAGACCAAGAGCATATTCCTGGCCAACATGAGCCACGAGATCCGAACCCCCATCCAGACCATCCTGGGGATGACGGAGCTCCTGGGGGATACGAGGCTGGACAAGGAGCAGATGGACTACGTCCGCACGGTCCGGTTCAGCGCGGACATACTCCTGGGCCTGATCAACGACATCCTGGACTTCTCCAAGATCGAGGCCGGCAAGATGGAGCTCGAGAGGACGGAATTCGACCTCCGGTCCGTGGTCTCCCAGGCGGGGGACCTCCTGATCCTGGACGCCCACAAGAAGGGGCTGGAGGTGATCCTGGATACGGAGGAGCGGCTTCCCCGGACCCTCCGGGGGGATCCGGGCCGGTTCCGCCAGATCATCGTCAACCTCCTCAAGAACGCCATCAAGCACACCCCGTCCGGGGAGATCGTGGTTTCCCTTTCCCGAAGGGACGGCGAGAGGCGGGCCTTCCTGCGCTGCGACGTGGCCGATTCCGGCACGGGGGTCCCGGAATCCGTGCGCCCCCGGCTGTTCACGCCCTTCACCCAGGCGGTCTCCTCCCTGACCCGGGGGGGCACCGGGCTCGGCCTGGCGATCAGCCGGCATTTCTCGGAGCTCATGGGGGGCCGCATCGGCTACCTGCCGGGCAAGGACGGCGGATCTGTGTTCTGGTTCGAGGTCCCCCTCGAGCCCGGCGCGGACGACCGCCCCCTCGCCTACCCGCCCTTCGTCCCGACCCCCCGGGTGCTCTGCGTGGACGACCATCCCCGAGCCCGGGACTTCCTGCTCCGTGTCCTGGCCTCCTTCGGTATGGAGACCCGGGCGGCCGCCTCCGGGGAGGAGGCCCTGGCGATCCTCCGGGAGGCGGGCCGGACGGGGATTCCCTTCGACCTCTGCCTGGTCGACCAGGAGATGCCGGGGATGGACGGCTGGCGGCTGGCCAGCGAGATCAAGTCGGACCCCGAGCTGGACTCGGTCCGGCTCCTGCTCATGATCCCCGAGGGCGGGCGCGGGGCGGAAGCCAAGATGAAGCTCCTGCAGTGGTTCGAGGCCGACGTGTCCAAGCCCGTCAACCCCGAGGAACTCCACGAAGTCCTGGACAAGGCCCTCACCGAGGTCCCGGAACTGGAGGCCGTGGAGGACGGAGCTCCGGCCCGGGAGGAACGGAGGGTCGGGGAAGGCCGGTCCGTGCTTTTGGCGGAGGATCACGCGGTGAACCAGGAGCTGTTCACCCTGCTGTTGGAGCGGCTGGGCTGCCGGGTGACCGTGGCCTCCGACGGCGTGGAGGCCGTGGAGCGGGGAACCGGAACATCCTTCGACGTGGTTCTCATGGATATCTTCATGCCCCGGATGAACGGTTACGAGGCCGCCCAGACCCTGCGGGCCCAAGGGTACCGCGGCCCCATCGTGGCCGTGACAGCCAGCGCCCTGAAGGGCGAGCGGGACAAGTGCCTGGCCTCGGGCATGGACGACATCCTCACCAAACCCTTCAAGAAGGCGGACCTGGAGGCCCTCCTGGCCCGGATCCTGCCCCCCCAGCCCGACGGCTCCGCGCCCGACGACGAGGGGACCCCGGCGCCCGGAGCCGGTGCCGGAGGGACGGACGCGGAAATCCTGGATCTGGAGGAGGCGGTCGCGACCTTCCTCGGTAACCGGCCGACCGTGCTGGATCTCCTCGGTCGTTTCCTCCGCAAGGCGGAGAGCCAACTCCAAGAACTCGCCGAGGCGGAATCCGCGGAGGACTGGCAGAAAGCCCGGGAGCTCGCCCACTCCATCAAGGGGGCGGCTTGGAACCTCAGCGCCCGGCGCCTGGGGAACGCGGCCAAGGCCGTGGAGGATGCAGGCCGGGACGGCCGGGGCGGGGACGTGAGGGCCGGACTGCC
The DNA here is from genome assembly GCA_022703505.1 of Spirochaetota bacterium. Classification (GTDB taxonomy): domain Bacteria; phylum Spirochaetota; class Spirochaetia; order Treponematales; family UBA12059; genus JAAYUR01. The sequence continues at coordinate 72,943 of JAKLDN010000008.1, forward strand.
GGTCCTGCGAGAGGCCCTGGCGGAGCTGAAGGCCGCGGTGGGGTCGGTGAATGGAAGTAAATAAGTGAATACGTGAATCGTGGATAGGAAACCTTCTTATTCACCTATTCACCTATTCACCCATTCACCTATTCACGCCTATACTCCCCCCATGCTCGCCACCTACCACGCCCACACCACGTACTGCGACGGCCGGGATACCCCGGACGCGATGGCGGACGCCGCCTTTGCCGCGGGATACCGCGTGCTCGGATTCTCGGCCCACGCCCCCGTCCCCGTCCCGTCCCCGGGCAACCTGAGCCCCGACCGGGTGGCGCCCTACGCGGCCGCGGTCCGGGCGGCGGCGGCCCGGTACAAGGGCCGCATGGAGATCCTGACCGGCCTGGAGATCGAGTGGGTTCCGGGACTCGGCATCCCCCCCGAGGACGGATACGCCGCCGTGCCCATCGACTACCGGATAGGATCCCTTCACTTCGCCCGTCTGTCGGGGGACTCCTTCTTTTCCGTGGACGGCCCGGCGGAGTCCTTCCGGGAGGGAGTGCGGGCGGGATACGGCGGGGACGGGACCCTGCTATACCGGGACTACTACCGGGAACTGGGCGGACTCGTCCGGACCGGGGGCTTCCAGATCCTGGGGCATCTGGACATCGTGAAGATGCACAACAAGGACGGCCGCTGGTTCGACGAAGGCTCCCGGGAGTACCTTTCCGCCGCGTTCGAGGTCGCGGAGGCGCTGACGGGAACCCGCATCGCCGTGGAGGTGAACACCGGGGGTCCGGCCCGGGGCAAGACCTCCGAGCCCTACCCGAGCCTGCCCATCCTCCGGGAACTGAGGCGGCGCGGGATCCCGATCGTCATCGGGGCGGACGCCCACACGGCCGCCCACCTGGATCCGCATTGGAGACGGATCGGGCTTGACTTGGCCCGGGAGGCGGGGTACCGGGAGCTGGCCGTGCTCGGCCGGAACGGATGGACGACGGGTCCCCTGGAATGAGAACCGGGGTGTCCAATACGTCGGTTACTTATTGGACACCCCTTGCAGTTTCAAAAGGGTGTTGAAAAAGGCTATAGGCCTTTTTCAACACCCTTTTGAAACTGCAACCCTGAAACCAGCTGTCCAAAAAGCTAACCGAGCTATTTGAACAGCCCCGCGCGATGCACGCCCGGCCGCCGTCAGCGGTTTCGGCGTTCCTCGCTCTTCTGGCACTCTATGCAGAGCACGGCATACGGGATGGCCTCCAGCCGCTCCCGGGGTATCTTCTTGGAACATTTCACGCAGAGCCCGTACTTTCCGAGCTGGATGCGGGCCAGGGCCGAGTCGATCGCGCGAAGTCGCTTGATGTCCTGGGAACCGAGGGCTTCGATCATCTTCCGGTCGATGTCGTCGGACGCGACGTCCGCGAAATCCTTCGGATCCATCTCCTCCACGATGGCGCGGAAATCCGCGTTCGTGGCGATCAGGTTGTCCAGGATCTCCCGCTTCTGCCGGAGGAGTGATTCCTTCATTTCCTCGACGAAGTCCACTTCCATGGTCCCCTCCTGGGCTATGATAAAAAAAAGCATCGGCACCATGCCGGAAAACCGCGGGAATGTCAACCCGTTGACATGCCCCCCGGGGAACCCATACTATTATAGCCGTCCGGACCTCCCCTGCAAGCCGAGAAAGGCGGGAAAGACTCGCGTCCTTCCCGGGCCGGGTCCGGGCGAATCAGACCCCTGGAGGAACCGTGGCGAAGGAAGAAGCGATAGAGGTGGAGGGCAAGGTCAAGGAGTCCCTCCCGAATACGATGTTCCGGGTCGAACTGCCTACCGGGCACGTGATACTGGCTCACCTGTCCGGGAAGATGAGGAAGCACTACATTCGGATCGTCCCCGGAGACACCGTGAAGGTCGCCCTTTCGCCCTACGACCTCAACCGCGGACGGATCATCTACCGGGAACGCTGAGCCCCCTTTCGCACCAGAACCCAGACAGCCCCGCTTCCTCCCAGCCTCCGCTCGGCCGTGCCGTGCCGTCCCGCCAGGGACGAGGTTTCCAGGAAACGCAGCGCCGTCCTTTTCAGGACCGGCTCCCCCTCGGAGTGGTTTCCCTTCCCGTGGATCACCAGGACCTTGGTCAAGCCCCGGGAGGAGGCGTCCCGGAAGAACCGGGACAGGGCTTCCCAGGCCGCCTCCGAGGTAAGGCCGTGGAGGTCCAGGACGGCCTCCACCGGGAGGGCCTCGATCTCGGCCCGGCTAAGGGGTGAGGGATCCCGCCCCTCCTCCCCCTTCCGGGACGGATCCACGCCCGCGAGCATCGCCCTCTCAAGGGCCTCCCGGGCGGGATCCCGGCGGCTTTTCCCTTCCTCGACCTCCTCCGGGTCCGGCCGGCGGGGTCTGCGAAAATCGCGCCGGGATCGCCGGTCCCATTCGTCGAGGATCTTTCCGAAATCCGCCATGTCCTTCCTCAGTAACGGTGTATGTCGCCGGTACGGAACCACGCGGACCGACCGTCCGGGAACCGCAGGAGCGTCCAATCCGAGGAAACCGCCCCGACGATCCCGGCCCGTCCCTGGAAGGACCCGCCCGGGGTCCCCGATTCCGAGGGGACGGTGAAGGAATCCGGGGACGCCGCGACCGCGTAGGAGACGCGACGTTCCAGGGCGGAAGCCCCGCAGAGGAGGAGCCAGAGGAAGGCCGCGCTAACCAGGGCTCGGCCTATCGCTCCCGGAGTCCCTCCGGCGGACCGGGCCCGCAGCCGGAACAGTCCCAGGATCGAGAGTCCCGCCGCTGCAAAAACAACCGAGAGGGCGCCGAAGATACGCGGCTGGGGCAACCGGTCCCGGATCCGGGGACCCACCCCGAAAGTCGTCTCGCAGAGTTCCAAGGTTTCCGCCAGGCCGGGCAGCCATCGGCTCCGCCGTTCCGCCGCGCCCAGGGCGGCCAGGGCGGCGGCTCCGTCCTCCTCCGCCATGAGGAGGATTCCCTTGAGATGCGAGGCTTCCGGGGCGGACGTCACCGGTAGGAGGTGCAAGGCCGCCTCTACGTCCCCGTCCCGCGCCCGGGACGCGGCCGCCGACCAAGGGGAGCCCGAATCGGCGAAGGCGGCGATCCGGGCGTCCAGGAGGGTGCGAAGCTCCGTTCGCGGCCGGGCTTCCCGGGGAGGCGGATCCACGGAGATCCTCAGGGGAGAAGCCCGGAGGGTCCGCAGTTCGCCCGTATCGGGATTCAGGAACGGGAAGGGCCCGGATTCCACGACATAGTCCCCCGGAACCTCGGGCGTGAACCGGAGCTCCCGGGCGGCCATCCCCTCGTAGGCCCCGGCGGCGATCCGGATCTCCGAGATCGGTACGGTCTCCGGAGGGGATATCGGTCCGCCGCCGGGCGCCCGGATCCGGATCTCCGGGGGATCCAGGATCGGAAGGTTGCCCCTGCCCCGAACCTCCGCCCGGACGGTCAGGGTCTGTCCCGCCCGGACCGGACCTGCCCCGACCCGGATCAGGCGCAGGGTGAAGTCCCCCACGGCCCGGCTGGCCGCGAGCTCCCGAGGCGCCGGCAGGGACCGGACCCGGGCGCCCTCGGAAACGCGGCCGCCCTCCCGGGATGCCGCCGGAGGCAGGAAGAGTTCCCCCTCCTCCAGGGCGATCCCCACGAAGGCCGACCCGCCGGCGGGCTCCAAAGACAGCCCCTTCGTGGCGGGCAACCCGTAGTCCCCGAGGGCCGGAGCCGAAGGCGCCCTCGGCTCCAGGCGGGCGGAAAAACTTTGCCACCGGATGACCGCCGCGGGGGCCTTCCACTCGTAGAGCGCCGGGGGCGGGGCGGCTCCGGAGGGCCGGACCTCCAGGGCCAGGGGCCCGAGCGGAAGCGGGGAGCCCGCGACGGAGACCTCGAGCCGCGGGATCCGGAGATCTCCGGAGCGCAGGGGCCGGAAGGCATAGACCACCCTCGCCCCCGGCCGGGAACCCTCGGGGGAGTCGATCACCGCGGACGATACGGCCAGGGAAACGAAGGCCAGGTCCCCGGAGGCCGCGGGCTCGGCCGCCCGGACCTCCCGGGCGGAGGCTCCGGGAAGCAGGACCGACACCCGGAACTCCTCTCCCGCGGTCGGCGGCTCCGGGGCTATCGTCACGGAATACGTCACCTCCTGGGCGGCCAGGATCCGGGCTACGCCGAGGAGGACGGCCGACAGGATCCGTCGGCGGGCCGGACCGCTCAATGGTCCAGCCCTCCGGAATCCGCGGACGGGGAGGCGGGCGGACGGAACCAGCCGGACTCGGCCCGGCCGAGCAGGGATAGCAGGGCCTCGTCCCGGCCTCCCTCCCCGATCGCCGAGGCCTGCCGCCGGGACGCCCTGGACAGGCGGGACGACGCGGCCGCGGCGCGGGCCAGTTCCAGGGCACGCTTGGTCTCGAGATCCTGGGGGACCAGTCGCAGGGCGTTCATGAACGCCTGCGCGGCCTCGTCGAACCGGGAGGCCTCGAACAGCCGGACTCCCTGGTTGTGGTAGGCCGCCGCGGCGACCTCCGAAAGCCGGGAGGACTGGGCTAGGGCGAAGAGGGGATCCGCCGCGGCGCCCTCCCCCATCCGGCTGTACGCCGTGGCCAGATCCAGGGCCACGATCCCCTCGCCGGCCTTCTCGCCCGCGGCCAGGTAGGCGGCGATCGCATCCTCGTACTGTCCCCTCCGCAGGCGGCGGTTTCCCTCCAGGACCCGGAGCCGGGGGCCGGAACATCCGGTCAGGATCGTCAGCGCGAGGAGGGCGGCGGCCGTCCGGGGTCCGCGGCGCCGGCCCGGAAGGAAAGGAAGGCCCAGGAGGGCCCGGGCGGCCGCTCCCAGCAGGGCCAGGAAGGCGGCCGTCCCGGTCCGGTCCGCGGGCCGCCGGGCAGGACGGGCTCCCGGGGATCCGGGACGGGAATCCAGGGCGTCCGAAAGGATCCTCAGGGCCCCGGGGTCCGCCAGGTCCACGTACAGTCCGTCTCCCTCCCGGACCCAGGCCCGCAGGGTATCCGCCCTCAGGGCCGTCCGGGCGGGGCTTCCGTCCGGAAGCAGGACGGGAGCCCCGGTTTCGTCCGAGACGGGGGACGGATCCACCCCTCCGCAGCCCACGGCGAACAGCCGGGCCCCCCGCTCCCGGATCTCCCGGAGGGCCGGGGCGGCGGCGGCGCCAAGGTCGTTGCCGTCGCTGAACAGGACGATCCACCGGATCCGGCCGGGGTCGGGGGAAAAACCCTCCAGGGCCGTCCGGAGTCCTTCCCCCGCGGAGGTGCCCCGGGTCGTGAGCACCGAGGGACCGGCCCATTCCAGGGCCTGGTCCAGGGCGTCCGCGCTGTCCGTCCGGGGACAGAGGAGGACCGCCCCCCCCTTGAAGGCGGTCACGGAATACTGAACCTCCGGCCGGGCCCGTACCAGGGCCCGGGCCAGGCCCCGGGCGGCCTCCAGCCGGGAGGGAGGGAGGTCCGGGGAGAGCATCGAGTTGGAGACGTCCAGCACTAGGGCCGCCTCGACCCCCGACGGCGCGCCGGCCGTCGGCCGGAATCCCCAGGAAGGGCCCGCCAGGGCGAAGACGGCGAACGCCCAGGCCCAGGCCCCCGCGACGGCCTTTCCGGCGCGCCTGCGTATCCAGGCCCGTCGGGACGGACCCGCTTCCGCGCCCGGAGCGAAGCGCCCCGCCAGCGCGCCTCCCCGCAGGACCGAGAGGGCCTCCAGTACGGCGTAGGGAGCCAGGAGGACGAGGCCCCACAGGGCCTCCGGCCGTAGGAAAGTCACGACAGCCACCCCCGGGCGGCGAGCCCGAGCAGCCAGGACAAGGCCAGGGCGACTACGGAAACCGCCAGGACCGAGGCCGCCCGGGACCTTCGGACGGTCACGGAGCGAGCCCCCTCCGCGCCGGGCATGCGCCCCGAAACCGCCCGGAAGGCGCGCTCCAGGGCGGGTCCGTCCCGGGCGGACAGGTATTCCCCTCCCGCCCGTGCCGCCAGGGTCCGCAGGGCCGACTCGTCGAATCCGCTCGCGTAGGTCCCCTCCAGCCGCTCCCCCGTCCGGGGATCCTCGTAGGCCAGGGGCACGTCGCCGCGGCTGCCGACCCCGATGATAGTCAAGCGCACCCCCAGGCGGGCCGCCAGGTCGCAGGCGTCCTCGGGGGAGATGGAACCGGCGTTGTTCTCCCCGTCGGTCACCAGGATGACCCGGTCCGTGGTCCCCCGGGCCCGAGCCGCGTGCCGGATCGCCTGGGCCAGTCCCAGCCCCAGGGCCGTTCCGTCTCCCAGCGCCCCGGGCTTGGCCCGGGCCAGCCGTTCCCGGAGGGCGGCGTAATCCGTGGTCGGGGGACAGAGCAGGGCTGCCTCCCGACCGAAGCCCACGATCCCCACCGAATCGGCCCGGTCTTCCCGGAGGAAGAGCTCCAGGAGCGTCTTGGCCGCGGAGAGCCGGTCGGGTTCCACGTCCCGGGCGCCCATGGAGGGGGACAGGTCCAGGGCGAACATCACGTCGTCCCCCCGGTTCGGAAAGACCGTCCTGCGCTCCACGGATTGGGGGCCCGCTGCGGCCACCACCAGGCCCAGCCAGGCCAGGATGCCGAGGACAAGGGCTCCCCGGGACGCGGCCTTCCGGAACCCCGAGGGACCCTCGAAGCGCCTTCCCGCGGCCTCGTCCAGGGGAAACCGGAGGCTTCCGCCCCGGCGCAGGGCCCGGGCCCGCAGGAACAGCCATCCGGGCAGGGCCAAGACCAGGAGGAAGGCCAGGGGATTATCGAAGGAGGTCACGGGCCGCCTCCTCCACGGAGCGAAGGATTTCCCGGGAACGCTCCAGGGCCCGGGGGATGCCCGCGCCGCGGTCCGACCGGGCGAAGCGCACGGCTTCCCCCTCCGCCAGCAGGTCCGCGGCCTCCTCGGCCGCTTCGGGGGGCAGGGCTTCCGGGGATGCCGCCCGGGCCTCCCGGGCCGTGAACGCCTGGTAGGGCAGCCGGGACCGGGCGGCCAGGTATTCCCGGAGGGACTTGGACAGGAGAGCCCAGAGCTCCTCGGGACGGAACTCGGCGGCCGCGGACTCCAGGTAGTCCAGGGAGCGGCCGAAATCCCGGCCCGCCCGTCCATCCTTCCAGGCCCGCCGGAGCCGCCGGATCCAGGGCAACAGACCGAACGCGACGGACCAGGCCAGGATCGCCCCGGCCAGCAGGCCCCCGGACGCGCCCCAGACCAGGAGCCGGGTGCCCGGAAGCTCCAAGGGGTCCTTGTAGGCCGGGGGCGAACGGCCGAAGTCGTCCAGGGCCGAGGCGATCTCCACCCGGATCTCGGGCAGGAGGAAATTCGCGGATGCCGGCACCGGGACCCGGGCAGGCCCGGGAACCCAGGCCACGAAGCGCGCCGTGTAGACCCAGGAGCCCGCCTTCCTGCGCACCTCCGCGGACCTAAGCTCCGTCTCCTCCGCCGTTCCGGCCCGGGGGGGAAGATCCAGGACACCCTCGGGTATCCGGGCGGTCCCGGGATCGAAGGTCACGGAGCATTCGACCAGATCCCCCACGTAGGGGCGGGCGGGGGTCACGGTCGTCCCGGAGACCTGGACCCGGGATTGGGCGCCCGCCGCCGTCAGGGAAAGGCAAAGCAGGACCGCCGCCGAGAGCCTCATCGGCCCCTCCTGCGCCGTTCGAAGAAGGCCGTCAGGGCCTTCCCCGGGTCGTCCCCGGTCCCCAGCTCCAGGAAGGCGGCGCCCGAAGCCCGCAGGGCCCGGAGGCAGTCCAGACGCATTCCGCCCTGGAAGGCGGACCATGCTTCCCGCAGGCCTTTCGAGCCCGGTACCAGGAAGACGGGCCGGCCGCTCTCGGCGTCGAAGATCTCCGAGGCCGCGCCGGAACCGGGGGGGGCCGTATCCGCGGGATCCGTGACCCGGACGGCCACCACGTCGTGCCGGGCGGCCAGCCTGCCCAGGGGCCCCGAGTACCCGGCCGGGCCGTCCGCGGCAGCCCGGAAATCGGAGAGTACGAAGACCAGGGACCGCCGCTTGAGGACAGCCCGTGCCGCTTCCAGGGCGCCCGCCAGCCCGGCGCTTCGTCCCGCAGTCGGCCGGACCGCCGCGGGTCCGCGGGCCCCGGCTTCCCCGACGGCCAGGCGCTCGGTCAGGGACAGGGCGGGACGCCGGCCCGCCCGGGGGGGGACGAAACCCACCCCGCGGGTGTCGAAAAAGAGGGCGCCTACGAAGGTGCCGTTCAAGGCCGCCGCATAGGCCAGCAGGGACGCCGCGATCCCCGCGGCCTCTCGCCGGGTCCGATCCGTGCCGTAGGACATGGACTGGCTCTCGTCCAGTACCAGGAGCACCGTCAGGTTGCGGTCCTCCCGGTAGGTCCGCACGAAGGCCCGCCCGAACCGGGCCGTGGCCCGTCCGTCGATCTGCCGGGCGTCGTCCTCGGCGTCGTAGTCCCGGAGGGCGTCGAACTCGATCCCCCGGCCCCGGAACACGGACCGGAAACCGCCTGAAAGGAGGGCCCGGGAAAGCACCGGGGCCGTGAAGAGGAGCCTGCGCAGGGTCCGCCGGGCCGCTTCCTCGGGCATCTAGGGTACCGGGACGATCGACAGGAGTCGGCGGATTACGACGTCCGAGGTGATCCCCTCCGCCTCGGCCTCGTAGGAGGGGATGATCCGGTGACGGAGGACCGGCAGGGCCGCCGCCTTGACGTCCTCGGGCAGGGCGAAATCCCGGCCCGCGAAGAGGGCGCCCACCCGGGCGCAGCGGTAGAGGTAGATGGACGCTCGAGGGGAGGCCCCGTATTCCATGTAGCGACGGAGTTCTCGGAGGGCCTGGGGTGCCCCGTCGTCCCCCGTGGGGCGGGAGGCGCGGACCAGCCGGACGGCGTAGTCCAGGATGTCCGGCTCCACCCGCACGGACCGGGCGGCGGACCGGAGGAACTCGATGTCCTCGACGGACAGGAGGGGCTTGTGGGCTGCGGACATTCCGTCCGCGACCCGGCGGACGATCTCGAGTTCCTCCTCCATATCCGGATAGTCCGCCAGGACCTTGAGGAGGAAGCGGTCGACCTGGGCCTCGGGAAGGCGGAAGGTACCCTCCTGCTCGATGGGATTCTGGGTGGCCAGGACGAAGAAGGGCTTGGGCAGGGGGATGCTGCGGTCTCCGATGGTCACCTGCCTCTCCTCCATGGCTTCCAGGAGGGCGGACTGGACCTTGGCGGGGGCGCGGTTCACTTCGTCCGCCAGGAGGACGTTCGTGAAGACCGGCCCCTCCCGGGGCACGAAGCGTCCCGTGGGGGCGTCGTAGAAGAGGCTGCCCGTGATGTCCCCGGGCAGGAGGTCCGGGGTGAACTGCACCCGCCGGAAGGTCAGGCCCGCCAGCTCCGCGAAGGTCTTGACCGCCAGGGTCTTGGCCAGGCCGGGGACGCCCTCCAAAAGGACGTGGCCGTCCGCGACCACAGCGGTCAGGATCCCGTCCACCAGTTCCGACTTGCCCACCAGGCGCCGGGCCATGCCTTCCCGGGCACGGGCGAGGAGCCCCTGGGCGCGGGATGCCGCGTCCCGGGTCTCCGATGCGTCGAGGTTCATGGAGCCTCCTAAGTGTTCCCATCCTAGCCGCTGGGGGCCTCTACGGCAAGGGAGTCCGGACTGGCGCCGGCCGGGCCTTTCCGTTACCATGGAAGACATGAACTCCGAACCAAGCGGAACTCGGGCGGCCCGGGCGGCCGCCGTCCTTGCCATCCTGGCCTTCACCGGGATGGTGGCCGTCAACGGCCTGGCCTCCTCCCTTCCCCTGAACGGCGTGAGTACGGGACAGCTCTCCGACGAGCTGCCCAACCTCTTCGTGCCCGCGGGAATCACCTTCTCGATCTGGGGCCTGATCTACCTCCTGCTGGCGGGCTATGTCGCGGCAGCCGCCCGGGAAACCTTCCGGTCCGCGGAGGGTGTCCGAAGGGCGTGGACCGGCCGGGACGGGGCCCTGTTCATCCTGAACGCGGCCGCGAACACCGCCTGGATCCTGGCGTGGCACTGGAGGCTCGTCGGTACCTCCCTGGTGATCATGCTGGTCATCCTCGGGACCCTCGTCTACTTGGAGCGGGACACGGAGCGTAAGCTCCTGCCCGGAGGCGTCCTTGCGCCGGGCCCCGGGACGGAGTCCGGATCGATCCGCCTGCGGCGCTTCCTCCTGACCGCCCCCCTCCGGGTCTACCTCGGATGGATCTGCGTGGCCCTCATCGCCAACGCCACGGCCCTCCTGGTCAAGACCGGGTGGGGCGGCTTCGGGCTGGACCCGAGGGTCTGGACCGTGGGGGTCATCCTGGCCGGCCTGGCCGTGGCCCTGGGCTTCACGATCTGGAAACGCCAGGTCGCTGCTCCCCTGGTCGTGGTCTGGGCCTATGCGGGCATCGTCCTCAAGCGGCTCCAGACGGATCCGGCCTACTCGGCCCCGGTCTGGATAGCCGCGGCCCTGGCGGCCCTGGTCATCCTGGCTTCCATGGTGCGGGTCCGGGTCGCCTGCCCCCTGTTCGGGCGAAAGACAGCCGGGAAATCCTTGAAGAAATGAAGCGATCTCAATACAAACAAAACCACAGAGACACAGAGAGCGACCGGCCGGCAGCGCCGGCCGGTCGGCGCCGAAGCAAGCTTCGGCGATCCCAACTCCGGCAACATCGACGAAGATCGAAGGTCTTCGTCGCCGCGAGGCTGACGTACGTCAGCCTCGCGCTCTGTGACTCTGTGTCTCCGTGGTTCAATCTCCGGGTGATCCTTCGCCTCCATGTCTTCGGTCCCGCAGGGGGATCGGCGCAGCTTAAGAACCTTTCCCGATTTTCCCTCCTTGCGCGGCCGGGGATCCTGAGGTATCGTTATACCGCGCCGTGGATACGGCCTATCCTGTACATCCCGAGGGGCCGACCATGCCCGCCGCCGTAAACAAGACGTATTCGCCCGGCAATCCCCGCTGGTTCAACCGCCTCCTCCACTGGACCTACGGGGTCTACCTGCGCCTTACGTACCGGATCCGGATCGTCAACGCCGATATCTTCCAGACCCTCCGGCCGCCCTACGTGATCGTTCCGAACCACGTATGCATGGTGGATCCCTTCATGGTCGGCTCCAACGTCCCGGTCCCGGTCCACTGGATCGCCAGCGACGGGAACATGCGCACCCGGATCATGCGGGCCCTCCTGCGCCTGGTGGGCACCATCCCCAAGTCCAAGCACATCCCGGACCTGCAGACCATCAACGGCATCGTGGAGGTCGTCCGTAAGCGCAAGGGGGTGGTGGGCATCTTCCCGGAGGGGACGGCCAGCTTCGACGGCCACACCCAGGCACTGGTTCCCGCCACGGGCAAGCTCCTCAAGCTCCTCAAGGTGCCGGTGGTAACCCCGGTGCTGAAGGGGGCCTTCTATTCCCTGCCCCGATGGAGCTGGACCCGGCGCCGGGGCGCCCTGGAGATCGAGTTCAAGGTGGCCTTGACCACGGAGGACATCAAGCGGCTGTCCCCGGACGAGATCCTGTCCCGGGTGGAAGCCTCCCTGGAGCACGACGAGGCGGAGTGGCTGGCCGCCCGGGGGGTCCCCTTCTCGGGCCGGAGGAAACGGGCGGAACACCTGGAGACCGTCCTGTTCCAGTGTCCCTCCTGCGGGGAGGTGGGACGGATGCGGAGCTCCGAGGACCGCTTCCTCTGCGAGTCCTGCGGACAGGCCAGCCGCCTGGACCGGTACTACCGGTTCCGGCCGGCGGAGGGCAGGCCGCCGCGGTTCTCGACCATACGGGAATGGAGCCTGTGGCAGGAGGAAGCCTTTCGAGATTACCTGAAGGAGAGGGTGTCCAAGGACGACGGCAAGCCGATCTTCTCGGATCCCGGGGTCCTCGTGCTCAAGGGGTGGAGGCTCTCCCCCCTGCGGCGGATCCGGATCGGCACCCTCTCGATGTACCGGGACCGGATCGAGCTTGCGCCTCTTACGGGCAGGCCCCTCGCCTTCCCCCTTGCGGAGGTGGAAGGCGAGGGCGTCCTCAAGCGCAACCTGCTGGAGTTCTACCGGGGCCGGTCCGTGTACCAGGTCCGGTTCCCCACCCGCAGGTCCTCCGCCCGGCAGTGGATGATGGCGATCTCGATCCTACGGGTGCCAGATCTTTCCGGCCTGGGCCAGGGTTCTGCGGCGGGCTAGGAAGACGTACATCCCCAGGGTGACCGCCAGGTAGATTCCGCTCAGAATGACCATGATCCAGAAGGGCATCATGTCCCCGGTCTGGCCGGCCTTGGCGGGAAGGTTGATGGCAAGGATGAAGGGGATGGCCAGGAGGAAGGTGAGCCCCGCGGAGACCATGTAGTCCGAGGTGACCGGGGTCCGGAACTCCGGATCCAGGACCCGGAGGAGGGCGAGACCCGTGGACAGGGTGCCCGTGGAACAGCCGTAGATCATCATCATACGCTCGAACCGGTAATCCTTGAACATCCGGGAGGCCATCCAGGGCACCGTGATCGTGGTGAGGATCCCGCAGACCGTGGACAGGAGGAGGATCTCCATCCAGTACTGTCCCACGAAGACCAGGGAAATGGCCGCGATGGCTCCCGCCACCATGTAATCCACCGCGAAGCCGGACATGCGGGACAGGGTGGAGTCGTCCAGCACGTGGGTCACCTTGAGCCTGATCATCAGGAACCGGACCAGCTGGGCGGTGAGGGCGGAGAAGATGAAGTTGATGCCCCAGAGGTTCACGGCCAGCTCACGGCCCGCGTTCCCCGCGAGCGAGAGTCCCCAGGTCAGGACCTTGAAGAGCAGGAAGGACAGGAAGTAGGTTCCCGCCACCATACCCGCGTGGAAGCTGAAGGAATCCACCGCCTCCGAGTCCGTGGTGAGCCGCGCCCCCACGGGCCGCTCCCGGTCCTTCGGGACGATGCCGGTCATCATCCCCTTATCCTGGAAGGCCTGGAGGGCCTCCTTGTGGAGCCAGCCCTTCTTGACCCCGTAGTTGATGAGCCAGACCCCGGCGAAGCAGGCCCAGAGGTACCCCAGGGCGGCGAAGGTGAGGCCCAGGGATCCCGCCCCCTCGAATCCCATAGGTTCCCAGCCCTTTCCGATGGCGAAGGCCTGTCCCGGCCCCAGGGCGAATCCCAGGGGCAGGAAGAGGCCGATGGCGGGGTTCAACTTCGGGGATACGGTCACGATCAGGAGGTACGCCAACAGGAGGCCCGTCAGGGCCTGGATCGCGTACTGGGACAAGATGCCCGTCGTGGTGCCCACGACTCCGCCGGACTTCTTGTGGATCTGGGGGGGGGCCGCGCGGAGGGTCATCGCGACGAAGGAGATGTTCAGCAGGTGGTAGACCAGCTCCCCGAGGCGGTTCGTCGCGTGCCCCAGGCCCGGGAAGACGTAGTTGTACAGGGGCAACAGCAGGAACCCCGCGGTCAGGGCGTTCGGGATCATGAAACGCTGGAAAAACTTCACCCGGGACCGGATGAGGGTTGCGGCCAGGAGAGCCATGGAAATGGCACCCGCGTCGATGACGATCTTCCAAGAAAAATTCATGCTTCCTCCCTTAATCTAAGCCGTCCGTTCTCGGGGGTTCGCTCTTCAGCTATCGGAATTTAGGTATGGTTCCAATTCTATCCCGAATCGGAGCAGGTCCTCGTCCCGGCCGAAGGGGGCCGCGATCTGAAGACCCGCGGGCAAGCCGTTCAGGAAGGTTCCCGCGGGGAGGGACAGGGTCGGCAGCCCCGCGTGGGTCCAGGGCAGGTTCAGGGCGGGGCTGCCCGTGGACCCAAGGCCTTCCGGCGCGGGCCCGGGGGCGGAGGGCGAGATCCACAGGTCCGCGCCCGCTGCGGCCAAGTCCTCTTCCAGCACCCGCCGGAGGGCCGTCCGCCCTTCCCGGTCCGCGGCAAGCTCGGTATCCGAGACCTTCCGCCCCTCCAGGATCAGGTCCCGGGTGGCGGGGGCGTACAGGGCCTCGTACTTCGGGAAGAGCCGGGCATGGGTGCGGTCCATCTCGGCCGCGGCGATGCGGCGGTGCCGGGCGTTGATCTCCCCGATGTCCCGGAGGGCCGGAAGGCGTAGGACCTTCCAGCCCGCCCCGGCCAGGTCCGCGACGGTGCGCTCGAAGCGTTCCCGGGCCTCGAGGCCGGCCTGATCGAGGTAGGGTCCCTCGGGCACCGCCAGGACGGGCCTGGATGCCGAAGCCGGAAGCCCTTTCCATCCGCCGCAGACAGCGGCGGCGCCGAGAGCCAGGGCCCGGGCGTCCGGCGCTAAAAGGCCGATGTGGTCCACCGAGGGCGAGAAGGGAAAGACCCCGGCGGCGCTGACCCGGCCGTAGGAGGGCTTCCAGCCCGCGACCCCGCAGTACGCGGCGGGACGGGAGATGGAGCCGATGGTCTGGGTGCCCAGGGCCAGGTGGAAGAATCCCGCCGCGGCGCCCGCGGCGCTCCCGGAGCTGGACCCCCCGGGGGTGCGCCCGAGGTCCCGGGGGTTCCGGGTCGGGCCGGGGGCGAAAAAGGCGAACTCGGTGGTGACGGTCTTGCCCAGGACCAGGGCGCCCGCGGCCTTGAGGGCTTTGAGGGCCTCGGACTCCGGCCCCCCGAGCTCATCGGGAGGAAGCCGGGAGCCCGCCCGGGTCTCGAAACCCTCGGCGTTGAAGATGTCCTTGACCCCCACCAGGAGGCCGTACAGGGGGGGCCGCTCCGAGGGGTCCGGATATCGGGCGGCCAGGGCCCGCGCCTCGGCCAGAAGCCGTTCCCGGCGGCCCGGTTCCGGCAGGAGGGCCCGGACCTCGGGTTCCGACCGGTCGATCCGGTCGCAGACCTCCCGGATCCGGTCCGCGGGGTCCCGGGCGCCCGAGCGGAAGGCCCGGGCGTCCCCCTCGGCGTCCAGGGGCCGGAAGAGGTTCAACCCAGGGCCCCCGACTCGCGCAGCTTCCTGATCTGGGCAGGGGATAGCCCGAGCAGGCCCGAAAGGACCTCCTCGGTGTCCTGGCCGATCCCGGACGCGGGGGGCCGGGTCGGGGATTCCGGAAGGTTCTCCATCTTGATGGGGTTGCCCGGGATCGTCACGGTGCCGACCTCCGGATCCTCCACGGTCACGAGCATGTTGCGGGCCCGGAGCTGGGGATCCTGCATCACCTTGTCCACGGAATTGACCGGGGCGCTCGGCACCCCGGCCCCCTCAAGGAGGTCGATCCACTCCTGGGCCTTGCGCCGCGCGAAGACCCTCTCGAGCTCGGGGATGAGGTCGGCGATGTGTTTGGTCCGGTCCCCGTTCGTGGCGAACCGGGGGTCCGCCAGAAGGTCCGCCCGGTCCAGGGTTTCGCAAAAGGTCTTCCAGAGGGAATCGTTGCCCACGGCCACCACGAACCAGGCGTCCGAGGCCCGGAAGGCCTGGAAGGGGGTGATGGTCGGGTGCCGGGTACCCAGGGGGGAAGGGGCCTTTCCCTCCACCTGGTACCGGACCAGGGCGTTCTCCAGTATGGCCAGCTGGCAGTCCAGCATGGCCACGTCCACCTTCTGGCCCTTCCCGGTCTTTTCCCGCTGGTACAGAGCCGCCAGGATCCCGGAGGAGCCGAAGACGGCCGCCGTGATGTCCCCCATGGACATCCCGATCCGGGTGGGCGGGGAGTTGGGCCAGCCGGTGATGCTCATGACCCCGCCCCGGGCCTGGACCAGGATGTCGTAGGCGGGTTTGCGGGAGTCCGGGCCGGAATGGCCGAATCCGGAGACGGCGGCGTAGATCAGCCGGGGGTTCTCCTTTTTCAGCACCTCCCAGCCGAGGCCCAGCTTTTCCATGGTTCCCGGGCGGAAATTTTCCACGAGGATGTCCGACTTCCGGGCCAGTTTGAGGAGGAGGTCCTTGCCCTCGTCCTTCTTCAGGTCCAGGGCGACGCTCTTCTTCCCCCGGTTCACGGTGAGATAGTACAGGCTCTTTCCGTTCTTGAAGGGGCCGAAGCCCCGGGAGTCGTCCCCGATCCCGGGAACCTCCACCTTGACGACCTCGGCCCCCAGGTCGGCCAGCATCATCGTGCAGAAGGGACCCGCGAGCACGCGGGTCAGGTCGAGGACGCGCACGCCCTCCAGCGGTCCGGGCATAGTGCCTCCTTGCGGAATGTCTCGGGCGCCGGGCGCCCCGGGTCCGAAGGCCGCGGGGCGGACCGGAGCGCCGCGTCAACGCTTGCGGGCTTCCTCGTGGAGCCAAGCGGCCTTGGCCCCGGCGATGTCGCCGAAGCGGGTCAGCTCACACTTGGCCTTCTTGGCCATCAGTTTCTCGTACCGGTCGTCCTCCACCATGGCCACGATACGGGAAATGCTGGACTCCCCGTCCACGAAGCGCCAGGGGAAGCAGCCGATGGTGCAGCGCTGGTTCAGCAGGAGGTCGATGTCCCCGCCCACGCACTCCGCGTGGATGACGTGCTCGCTGAACATCTCGATGTGCATGAGCTGGTACTTGTCGTCCGAGAAGACCTGGTCCAGGCCCTTGCCGTACTTCTGCTTGAAGTGCTTGTCGCACTCCGCGGCCTGCTTGGGCATCCAGTCCCGGATCTTCGTGTTCATGGGGTGGTCCGCGCTGCCGCAGTCCACGCCGATCCAGCGGAGCTTCTTGCGCTTGGCCCACTCCGCGAACTCCCGGTCCGGTCCGGGATGCTTGATCATATAGCGAATCTCGTCCCCCGTGGGCTGGTCCCAGCCGTAGTGGTGGAAGCCCGTGTGGATGATCAGGATGTCCCCCTCCTTGACCTCCACCCGCTCCTCCACCTGCTTGGAGGTGTAGACGTCGTAGTCCTGGGCGCAGTCCGAGAGGTCCACGACCGCCCCCTCGTGCACGAGGAAGTCCATGGAGAGGCTGGCGATGTCCTTGCCGGGGGTGTAGAAGTGGATCTCCCCGTCCAGGTGGGTACCGATGTGGTTGGAGTGGGTGACCAGCTGGCCGTTGGCCCCGTTGGGCGCCAGGCGCTTGAAGTACTTGACCTCGAGGGGCTCGTAGGTGGGCCACGGCGGGGTGCCGATGCCCAGGGGAATGGTCAGGTCGATCATCTTCATGGAAAACCTCCTGGAAGGGTCCTGCGGGGGACCGCGGCTCGCTTCCCCCTATAATCCGACAAAAAGCGCCCGCGCGCAACCCGGGCGGACAGGGGATTTTCTCACCGATCCGGGGGATAGGCAAGGGGATCTTGACACTTTCGATCCGAATGTCCAACGACGGGGCGGTTCTTGCGTCGGAAGGGAGCTCAATATATGCTCCCTTAACTTCGTCCCAAGGAGCGCCGTATGGACCGTAAGCCCGTCGAGCTCACCCGGAAGGCCGCCGTAGCCCTGATCGTCCTGTTCGGGATCGTCAGCCTCTTCGCGGACATGAACTACGAGGGGGGCCGGAGCGTGGTGGGCCAGTACCTCAAGCTGTTGGGCACCAGCGCCTTCGCCCTGGGGCTGTCCGCGGGGCTCGGGGAGTTCGTGGGCTACGCCCTGCGCCTGGTGTCCGGGAGCATCGCGGACCGGACCCGGAAATACTGGACCCTCATCATCCTGGGCTACGTGGTCCAGCTCTGCTCCCTGCCCATGCTGGCCTTCGTGCGGGGCTGGGAACTGGCGGTGGTCTTCCTCTTCCTGGAGCGGGTGGGAAAGGCGATCCGCAAGCCCGCCCACGACGCGGTGGTGTCCTTCGCGGCCAAGCAAACCGGCAGCGGTTTCGGATTCGGGCTCCACGAGGCCATGGACCAGATCGGGGCCTTCCTGGGACCCGCCCTCTTCTCGGCCCTCCTCTTCCTGGGCCCCGACGCCAAGACCCTGGCGGGATACCGGACGGGCCTCCTGCTCCTCTTCATCCCGGCGGCTCTGGCGGTAGGTTTCACGGTCTACAACCGCTTCCTCTTCCCCCATCCGGAACGGTTCGAGCTCAAGAAGAGCGCCGTGGAGGTCGGGACTTCCGGCTACTCCCGGAGCTACTGGATCATCGTCCTGGCCGCGGGCCTCCTGGCCATGGGAATAACCGACTTCCCCCTGATCGGCCTGCACCTGAAACGCGGCGCCGGCTTCCCCGAGGAGGCCATTCCCCTGCTCTACGCCGGGGCCATGGCCGTGGACGCCGCGGCGGCCCTGGTGTTCGGGCGGTGGTACGACAAGGCGGGGCTCAAGGTCCTGGCGGTCCTCTTCGCCGCGGAGCTCTTCACCGCCCCCCTGGTCTTCCTGGGAGGCCCGGCGGCCATCCTGGTCGGCATGGCCCTCTGGGGCATCAGCGTGGGAACCCAGGAGTCCATACTCAAGGCCGCCATCGGGGACCGGGTCCCCGAGGACCGGAGGGCCCGGGCCTTCGGGCTTTTCAACACCCTCTTCGGACTGGCCTGGTTCGCGGGGAGCGCGGTGATCGGCCTGCTCTACGACCGCTTCGGGGCGGTTCCCTTGGTCGCCTTCTCCGTGGCCGTGCAGGGAGCCGCCCTGGTCGTATTCCTGGGGCTGGTACGGGGTCCCGGCAGGGAGGCACGGCCGAAAACCGAATGACCTCCCGAAACCTTGCGCGGTCCCGCTCCCCTAGTTCGCCGGGAACTCCAGGACAAAGCGGGTACCTCGGTCCCGTTCCAGTCTCAGGGTTCCTCCGAGCTGTCCGGAAAGGATGCCGCAGAGCTGAAGCCCGAAGCCCGCGGGGGTGTCGAGATTGAAGGACTCCGGCAGACCCGGGCCGTCGTCCCCGTAGGTGATCCGCACGACCGGGCCGTCCCGGAGGGCCGTCAGGGTGATCCGACCCTCCGGTCGTCCCTGGAAGGCGTACTTCATCGAATTCGTGACCAGCTCGTTCAGGATGATGCCCAGGGGAGTGAGGGTGCGGACGGGAAGGGGGATGTCCTCGATCCGCAGGTCCGCCCGTACCTCCGCGTCTAGTCGGAACAAGTCCCGTACCTGGTCCACGATGCCGGGCAGGAAGGACTTGAGGCTCATCTCCCGGAAGTTCTCGGACCGGTACAGACGGTCGTAGAGCCGGGACATGGCCTGGACCCGGACGGCCGCGTCCCCCAGGACGCCCCGGGCGGCCGGATCCGCCTGACGCCCCGCCTGCAGGGAAAGAAGGCTGTGGACGAGTCCCAGGTTGTTCTTGACTCGGTGGTGGGTCTCCCGGAGGAGGAGATCCTTTTCCTGAAGGAGGCTGCGGACCGCCTCCTCCGCCCGCTTGCGCTCCGTGATGTCCAGGGCGGCGAAGGTCACCCCCCGGGACAGGTCTCCGGGATACAGGGGGGCGGAGGCCAGGAAGACATCCAGGGTCCGCCCGTCCTTGTGCCGCCAGACCGTCTCCGCGGTCCCGTATCCCCGTTCCTCCATCTGCCGGTACTTTTCCCGGCCGATCCGCTCGTACTCCGCCGGGTCCGCGTAGAACAGGGCGATGCTCCGGCCCTCGAGCTCCTCGCGGGAATACCCGGTCATCTCGCAGAGCTTGTCGTTCACCTCGCGGATCTCCCGATCCGGTCCCTGCACGACCCCGATCCCGGTGGGCACGGCCTTCAGGATGCTGGCCAGGCGGCCCTCCACCGCCTTCTGCTCCGTCTTGTCCCGGCCCAGGATAAGGGCCGCGGGACGGCCGTCGTACTCGATGGGTAGGGAGGCGGATTCCGTCGTGACCCTTGTCCCATCCTTTCGAAGTACGATTAACTCCCTTGGATCATTGGATTCGCCCAAAGCTATGCGGGCCATCCTAAGTTTTACGGCTTCCCGGCTCTCCACATCTATGGAGTCGAACTGCAAGGTGCCGACCAGGTTCTCCGGACTTTCGTAGCCCAGCAGGCGCGCTCCGTAAGGATTCGCGAACACATAACGGCCGTCCTGCACTACGAGAATGGAAGCCGGCACGGATCGGAGTAGCAGGTCGAACCGGGACCGGCTGCGCTCGAGTTCCTCCCGGATCCGTCTATCCTCCGTGATGTCCTGAATATGGGTGACGAAATGCAGGGGCTTGCCGGCGGAATCCCGTAAAAGGACGACGCTCAGATCCGCCCAGATCTCCCGGCCGTCCTTGTGGACGTACCGCTTCTTAAACCGCGTCCGGTCGGATTCCCCGTTCCGCAGGGCCGTCATCCGGGCACGACTGGTCTCCACGTCGTCCGGATGGGTCAGGGCGGCGAAGTCCAGGGACGCCAGTTCCTCCCGAGTGTACCCGAGCATGGAGCAGAATTCCTGGTTCACCCGCAGGAGCTTCCCGTCCGGGGACGTGAGGACCATGCCGACCGCCACGCTCTCGAAGGCGGTCCGGAACTTGGCCTCGCTCTCCCAGAGGCGGAAGGCCATGCGGATGGAAGCCCCCAGGACCGTGTCCCCGGAGTTCTTGACGATGTAGCCGTAGGAGGTGATGTCCTCGGTCTTCTCCACGACCTCGGGCTCCGTGTGGGCGGAGTGGAACACCAGGGGGAGGTCCCGGATGCGAAGGATGCGCCGGGCAGCCTCGGCGCCGTCAATCCCGGGACCCAGGTCGATGTCCATGAGCACCAGGTCGATACCCGGATCGGTATCGACGGCCTCGACGGCCCGTTCACCGGTCGGGGCCGTCCGGACGGTGAACCCGAACCTCTGCAGGGTCCGGGACGTCGCCGCCGAGATGAGGGCCTCGTCCTCGACCAGGAGTATCATCTTGCCCGCACCTTTTTTCATGCCGGCCCCCGGTGCCGGGACGTCCCGGACCCTCTCGGACCGGGACGTTCGGCCATTTTTCTTGCGGTTGAACTATAACGGGTCTAAGCCCGTTCCGCAAACCTTCCGCGGTGCTACCTCCCGTACTTCTCCGCAAACGCCAAAACGGCGTCCCGGAAACAGTTTTCCGGGGGCTTTGCGTCGTCCTTGACGAACCGGAGCGAAGCTCCGGCGTATTCCAGGCTCGCATCCCTGCTCGCCGAACCTCCCGCGTTTTTAGTTCCCGTATTTCTCCGCGAAGGCTAAGACAGCGTCCGTGAAACAGTTCGCGGGAGGTTTGACCAAGCCGGCGCCGACCATGCCGATCCCGGGTTCCCTGTGGGCGATGCCCGTGTTGATGGCCGGGAGGATCCCCGTCTCCACCACCTTGCACACGTCGATCCCCGTGGGGGTGCCCCGGAAGTCCAGGGCCGGGATCCGGTAGGCGTCGTTCTCCCCCACGGTGATCTCGTACATCCGACGGGTCACGTTGAGGGCGTCCTCCGGGGTCCCGCCCACGAACTTGACGATCGCCGGGGCCGCGGCCATGGCAAAGCCCCCGATCCCGGAGGTCTCCGTGATCACCGAGTCCCCGACGTCCCGGGCCGCGTCCGCCGCCGAGAAGCCCGGGAGGTACAGGCCCTCCACGACGCTCGCCGGGCCCGTGAACCAACGCTCCCCGAGGCCGGAGACCCGGATGCCGAACTCCGTGCCGTTCCGGGCCATGGTGGCGATGACCGAGGAGGCCTCGATCCCCAGGGCCGCGTCCACGGTGCACTTGGCCGACGGCATGGTCAGGTTCAGGAAGAAGTGGTCGTTCCCGTTCAGGAAGGAGAAGACCTTGGAAATGTCCTCCTTGGGCTCGTCCAGGAGGGCCAGGTGGGGGGCGAGCTCCCGGATCACCAGGCTCGTGCCCGCGCGGTTGCGGTTGTGACCCTCGTCCCCCATCTGGAGGACCTGGGCGATCAGGCTCTTCATGTCGATCGGGCCCCGCAGGGCCAGGGCCTTGGCCAGGACGGGGGCCAGGCGCTCGGCCATCCAGCGCAGGCGATCTAGGACCTCCCGGGAATAGGCTCCGTACCGGAGGACCTTCCCGAGCCCCTCGTTCAGGGTGCAGTAGGCCCTGTTGCCGAAGGCCTGGTTCTCCACGATCCACACGGGCATGCTCGCGGTCATGACCCCCGCCATGGGTCCCACCGCGGAATGGTGGTGGCAGGGCTCGAAGCGGACCTTCCCGGATGCCGCCAGGGTCTGGGCCTCCTCGGGGGTCGAGGCCAGTCCCTCGTACAGAAGGCCCCCGATCACGGCGCCCCGCAGCGGGCCGGCCATGTCCTTCCAGGCCACCGGGGGGCCCGCGTGGAGGATCAGGTCCCGGGCCATGCCCGGGACGGTGTCCAGGGCCGTGCCGATACCGACCAGGGTCGGCTTGCCCGCCAGGATCCGGGACAGGGCTTCGGCGTTGGCCTCGGCCACCCGGGGATTCCGGGCGATCGCGTCCAGGGCTTCGATCACGTCCTTCCGGCCTCCCGCGGGGGGCTTCCAGTCCACCTGGACCGTCGGCACCCCGCGGCCGGCCAGGGTCTCGGCGAAGCCTTCCAGGCCCAGGTTGACGACCGCCAGGTCCCCGGAGAAGAGCCCCAGGACGGGTTTTACGTTCATCGGTTCGGCGCTCATCGGGCGGCCCCCTTCTGGAGTATTCGGGCGGCCAGGCGCGCGGCCTGGCGGTTGGAGGGCATGACCACGGCCCCCGCGGCTTCGAGCTTCCGCTTCTGGTCCTCCAGGCCCTGGAAGTCCGAGGGGGTCCCGGTGACGGAGGCCACGACGGACAGGCGTCCTCCCCGGGCTGCGGCCTTGGCCCGGGCGGCTTCCAGGCGGGGCGCCAGGGCGCCCGCGGGGTCCGGGTGGGAGCCGTACCCCAGGACCAGGTCCAGCAGGAGCACGGCCACCGAGGGATCCTCGGCTTCCTTGTCCAGGCGGTCCGTCCGGGTGGAGGGGTCGATCATGGGATGGGGACGACCGACGGTGAAGACGTCGTCCCCCAGGTCCACGATGGTGTGTCCCGTGGAGACCTGGGGATCCGGGGGTACCAGGGCGGGATCGGTCTGGTTGTTCGACCAGACCGGCCCCAGGAGGGGCTGGAGGAGGAAGAGGGCCTCGTCGGCCAGGGTTCCGCCGGTGTAGAGGCCCCGGAGGTGCCTCTGGGCCGGGGCGAAGCCCGAGGCCTCCCGCTCGACGATCCGCTCGATCTCGGCCTCCGATAGGTCCCACTCGACGGGGCGATGGGGTTCGCCCCGGGCCAGGGCCGCCGCCCGTCGGGCGCAGTCCTCCAGGTCCGAGGCGAGGTGGACGTTGGCGGCCGGCTTGCCGAGGACCGCGGGGTCCTTGAGTCCCAGGAGGTGGACGACGCAGGGTTTCCCCGACCGGCTCAGGGCCTCCATCACGGCCAAGGCCGTATCGGGAGCCGGCGGCTTGCTGATCACGACGATGACCGAGGTGGCGGGGTCCGCGGCCAGGGCCGCGACGGCCAGGAGCATGGTACGGCCGCCCACGGCGGCGTTCTTCAGGTCCCGCCCGCCCGTGCCGACGGCCTGGGAGATCCCCGCCCCGTACCGGTCCACCAGGCAGGTCACCTCCTGGAGCCCCGTCCCGGAGGCGGCCGCCACGCCCACGGTCCCCCGGCGGACCACGTTCGCGAAGCACAGGGGCTGGCCGTTCACGATCGCGGTCCCGCAGTCGGGCCCCATGACCAGGAGGCCCTTGGCCGAGGCGTGTCGCTTCAGGGCGATCTCCTCTTCCAGGGGCACGTTGTCCGAAAAGAGCATCACGTGGAGTCCCCGGTCCAGGGCCTTGCGGGCCTCCCGGGCTGCGTAGGCCCCGGGAAGGGAGATCACGGCGAGGTTGGCGCCCGGAAGCCTCCCCAGGGCCGCGTCCAGGCTTCCCGAGCGCGCCAATCCCGTTCCGCCCGAAGCCGCGGCCGCGGACTTCTTGCGGTCCACCAGCTCCAGGGCCCGGGCCGCGGCCGCCTCGGCCTTGGCGGCGTCCCCGGCCTCCACGGCTACCACGAGGTCGTTCGGCCCGGCCCCGTCCAGGTCCGGACCCGAGAACCCCATGTCCGACAGGAGTTCCCGGTTCATGTCCGTACCCATGGCGACCACGGCATCGAGCACCCCGCCCGAAGCCTTGAGCTCCTGGGTGGCGAGCATCAGGAACACCGAGTCGTGGTAGCTGTCCTTGCGGACCCTGAGAAGTTTCATCCTCCAACTCCTTCCATCAATCCCAACATCGCATCCCGCCCGGAGCTCGCCCCGTGGGAGAAGGCGGCCCGGGCGGCCGAGGCGAGTATGTCTTCGCGTCTCCCTCGGGCGTCCGGACCGTCCCGATCGCCCTCCCGGGCCGGGCCGGCGCCTCCGGATACCGCGGCCGCCAGGGCCGACGCCAGCCGGACCAGGTAGGCCGGGAACAGGCCCCGCGCCGCCCCGGCCAGGAGGGTCCGGCCGGGGACCGTGGTCCTCGACCCGTCGATCCCGGCAAATCTGAGAAGGACCGATTCGCCCTCCCCCCTAAGGATCCCGCCCAGGCACCACCCCGCCAGGAAATCGTCCCCCGCCGGGGTGGTGCCGGGGCCGAAGCCCGCTAGGTTGCAGGGAAAACCCGGCTCCTTCCGGAGCTCCGCGAACCGACGTCCGAAGGGTCCTTCCCCGTGTAGGCCCTCGGTATACCCGTCCGTCGCGAGGGCGGCCCGCATCAGCTCCGCCGCGGCGGAGGGGGCGGACGGACCGGCCTCCCGGAAGGCGGCCACGGCGTCGGCCAGCTCCGGCCGGGGATCCCAGGACTCCAGCGGTCCGGTCCGGAGAGTTCCCCCGGGGGCCGCCAGGAACGGGTCCGCCTCCCCCGAGAATACGACCGGCCGCCCCGGAACGACAAGCCCGGCCAAGGCGTCGAACGCCTCGGGGCCGGGCCAGATGCCCCGGGGTTCCATGTCCTCCCGGGACCTGAGGATCGTCACCCAGAGTCCGTCGGGGTGCGCCAGGGCGATCGCCCCCCGGAACACCCCCTCGGCCCGGGCTTCCCAGGCTTCGCGGGGCACCAGGGGCCCCGCGAGGGCCCGGGGATTCATCGTATCAGTCGCACTCCGCCGAGGTGATGTCCTTCGGCCGGAGGATCAGGTTGAGGACGATGCCGAAGATCGCCGCCAGGCCCAGGCCGGAGAGCTTCAGGGCGCCGAGTTCGAAGGTGGCGCCGCCGAGGCCCAGGACCAGCATGGCCGCGGTGATGATGAGGAGCTTGGCGTTCCCCAGGTTGACCCGGGCGTCCACCATGTTCTTGACCCCGATGGAGGAGATCATGCCGAACAGGAGGATGGAGATCCCGCCGATGACCGGGCCGGGGATGGTGCCGATGATGGCGGTGAACTTCGGGATCATGGCCAGGATGATGGCGCAGACCGCGGCGATCCGCATGATGATGGGATTGTAGGCGCCCGTCAGGGCCACGGCTCCGGTGTTCTCGGAATAGGTCGTGTTGGCCGGTCCACCGATCATCGCGGCCAGGGAGGTCGCGAGTCCGTCGCCGAGCAGGGTCCGGCTGATCCCCGGATCCTTGATAAAGTCCTTGCCCACCACGTTGCCGATGGCCAGGATGTCCCCGAAGTGCTCCACCATCGTGACGATGGCTATGGGCAGCATGATGCTGATCCCCTCGGCGGAGAACTTGGGCAGGGTGAACTTGGGAATGCCGATCCAGTCCGCCTTGGCCACCGCGGAGAAGTCAACGATGCCCAGGATGATGGACAGGACGTACCCCGCGACCAGGGCGATGAGGACCGGGAGGTTCGAGGCGAACTTCATGCCGAACTTGGGCAGGTAGATCTTCACGAAGATCCCCACCGCGAAGGTGAAGAGGGCCACGGCCCAGCAACCGTTCACGCCGATGGCGTCGACGATGGGCTTGGAGAAGTCGCCCCGGGCGTTCTGGATGGCCACCGGCGCCAGGATGAGGCCGATCAGGATGATCATGGGGCCCGTGACGTGGGGCGGCAGGATCTTGTGGATCGTGTCGTAGGGCACGAACTTGAAGATGATGGCCACCACGACGTACAGGAGGCCCGCGATGACGATGCCGCCCAGGGCGTAGGGAAGGCCCTGGCTCTTGCCCACGGCCAGGAGGCCGGGGATGAAGGCGAAGGAACTGCCCAGGAAAACCGGTACCTTGAACCCGGTCAGTACGTGGAAGAGCAGGGTTCCCAGCCCCGCGGCGAACAGGGTGACTCCGATGTCCAGGCCGGTGATGATGGGCACCAGCACGGTGGCCCCGAACATCACGAAGGTGTGCTGGATGCCCAGCACGGTGTTCTTTACGGTCAGGCTTTTTTCCACGGAACGCTCCTTGTTTCGATCGCTCTTTCCGCTCGGCCCAACGGCCGATCCCGCTCCGGCCTTCCGGCCGAACCTATTTCGGCCTACGGCCGATCCATATCCCCACCCGGCAGGCGCGCGCCGGGAGATCCACCGGTCGAATCAGACACATGCAAGCTCGCGAACGAGGTCCCTAGCCGTCCTTTTTCCGGTTCCGGAGTTCCGGGGCGGAACGGCAGGAGCCCAGGGGGCTCTTGGTGATCCAGTTGTCGATGGGAGTCTTGTCCCGCAGGGCCCTCCAGACGTCCTCGAAGCGCAGGGGCATATGGACGATCTCGGCCCCCGTGGCCTCCTGGATGGCGTTGCCCAGGGCCGCGGCCACGGAAATCATGGAGTGCTCCCCCACCCCCCGGGCCCCGTAGGGACCGTCGATCTGGGGGGTCTCCACCACGGCGCTCTCGATGACCGCGGGGATATCCTTGGCCGTCGGGATCTTGTTGTCCGTGAAGGAGGGGTTGAGGAGGATCCCCTTCTCGTCGTAGATGTAGCCCTCGCAGACCGCGGTGCCCAGGCCCTGGACCATGCCCCCGATGGACTGGCCCCGGACGATCTGGGGGTTGATGGCCTTGCCCACGTCGAAGACCGAGGCGATCTTGAGGACCTCGTACTCCCCGGTCTCCGGGTCGACCTCGGCCACGATCCCGTGGGCGCCGTAGGTCCAGTCCAGGGCGGGATTCCCCTGTCCGGTCGCCTTGTCCAGGTTGGAGAGCCCTTGGGCCACGTAGCGGCCCACCCCGATGATCGGCCCCCCGATGCCGTTCCCGTTGGGATAGGCGTAGCCCACGGCGATCCGGGCGAAGTCCACGGACTCCGCGGGGTTGTGGCGCAGGTAGATCCGTTTTCCATCGTGGGCCAGGTCCCGGACGTTGGCCCTAAGGACCTGGGCGGCGACCTCGTAGGCGTTCTTAAGGAGGTCTTCGGCGGCCAGGATGGCGGCATTCCCGGAAAGCAGGAGGCCCTTGGAGGCTACGGTCTGCCAGTCGTAGGGGTCCTTGTCCGTGTCGCACTCGAAGGAGACCTTCACCTTCTCCAGGGGGAAGCCCAGACGCTCCGCCACGATCTGCCGGATGGAGGTGTAGGTCCCCTGGCCGTAGTCGGTCAGGGCCAGGTTGACCGTGACGCTCCCGTCCTCGTTCATCTTGATGATCACGGCGGTGGCCGTGAAGGAGGGCATGGCGGGGGCCTTGTGCAGGGCCGCGACGCCCTTGCCGATCCTCCGGCCCGTCTTCCGCTCCCTCTCCTTCTCTTCCGCGGTCAGGGAGCCGTAGCCGATGGCCTTCGCGGCGGCGTCCATGCACTTGACCACGTCCCCGGTGTGGTCCGTGATCCTCTCCCCCGTCAGGGTGATCGACCCCGGCCGGAGGGCGTTCCGCCGGCGGAACTCAAGGGGATCCATGCCGATGGCCTTGGCCACCAGCTCCATGTGCCGTTCCAGGCCCCAGTGGAACTCCACGTGCCCGAAACCCCGGTAGGCGGTGCCGAAGGGCTTGTTCGTGTAGATGGTGTAGGCGTCGATGGAGGCGTTGGGGATCTCGTAGGGTCCCGCGGCGGAGTAGCCCGAGGCACGGGTCACGTTGACCGCGTAGTCCGCGTAGGCCCCGGAGTCCCAGTACATGGTCATCTCCTGGGCTCGGATCTTCCCGTCCGCCCCCACCCCGGTCTTGATGCGGTAGGTCAGGGCGCTCCGGCAGGGCAGGAGGCTGAACTCCTCCTCCCGGGTGGCCTGGAACTTGACCGCCCGGCCTCCCGCGGCCCGGGAAAGGACCGCGGCCAGGGGCTCGACCCCGATGCCGGCCTTGCCCCCGAAGCCTCCCCCGACGTAGGGGATGTGGACCCGGACGTTGTTGTGGGGGAGCTTGAAGGCGTGGCAGAAGAGGTTCCGCACCGTGAAGGGGCTCTGGGCGCTGGTCCAGATCTCCACCTGGTCCCCCCGGGCCCACTTGGCGATGGCCACGTGGGTCTCCATGGGGACGTGCTGGACCGAGGGGCAGGAGTACTCCCGCTCCACGACCCACTCGCTCTCCGCGAAGCCCTTCTCCGTGTCGCCCTTGCGCAACCGGGTGTGGTTGGCGATGTTCGTGCCGGGCTTCGGGGTGAAGACCGCGGCGATGTGGTCGTAGCTCCCGAGGTCCGGGTGCACCCGGGGGGCGTCGGGTTTGAGGGCCTCCATGTGGTGCAGCACCGGCGGCAGCGGCTCGTACTCCACGGCGATCGCGTCCGCGGCGCGGCGGGCCTGGGCGTAGGTCTCCGCGGCGACGGCGGCGACGGCCTCGCCGTAGTGGCGGACCTCGCCCTTGGCCAGGATGTACTTGTCCACCACGTAGAGCCCCAGTCGGTAGTCCAGCTCCGCCCCGGTCACCACGGCCCGGACCCCGGGCAGGGCGAGGGCCTTGGAGGTGTCGATGCGCTTGATCCGGGCCCGGGCGTGGGGACTGCGCTTGACCGCCGCGTAGAGCATCCCCGGCACCGTCATGTCGCTGACGTACAGGGCCTCCCCGGTCAGTTTTTCCGTGGCGTCGATGCGGCCGGAATCCTTTCCGACGTAGGCCAGATCCTCGGGGCGGACTTGGTCAAACATGGTCGAGCCTCCCCTTCGGGCCCTGGCCGGTGACGTCCAGGACGGCCTCCACGATCTGCTCGTACCCGGTGCAGCGGCAGAAGTTGCCCTCGATGGCCTCCTTGATCTCCTCCACCGTGGGCTTAGGTACTGCCTTGAGCAGTTCCTTGACGGAGAGGATCATCCCGGGAGTGCAGAATCCGCACTGGACCGCGTGGTTCCGGTCGAAGGCCTTCTGGATCTCCGACAGGCCCGCGGGCCCCGCCTCGCCCTCGATGGTCTCGATCGCGGCTCCGTCGGCCTCCACGGCCAGGACGCAGCAGGAGTTCACGGTGCGGCCGTTCAGGAAGACCGTGCAGGCCCCGCACTCCCCCATGCCGCAGCCTTCCTTGGTGCCCGTAAGTCCCAGGTCCTCCCTAAGGAAGTGGAGGAGGGTCTTGTTCTCCGGGGCGTCCCGGGTGTAGGAGACGCCGTTCACGGTCAGGGTGATGGTCATCGGGAAACCTCCGGGAGCAGGCGGCGGATGTAGGCGCCGACCATGTAGCGGCGGTATTCGGCGGTGCAGCGCACGTCGTCGATGGGCTTGATGGCCTTCTGGACCAGGGCGTCGACCGCTTCCGCGTCCAGGCCCCTCCCGATCCCGGAGACCAGGACCGGGGTGGGCGCCGCGGAGCTCACGGCCACCCGGAGGCCCTCCGGCGAGGAGGCCAGCATGACCCCCACGATCCCGAGGTCGTGGCCCTTCACGCGCTTGAGCTTGGCGTACCGGCCCTTGCGGTCGGCGGAAGAGGCGGGCACCCGGATCTCCGCCAGGAACTCCCCGGGTTTCATGACCGTGGCCTTGGGGCCCGTGAAGAATTCCCGGAAGCTAACCGTGCGCTCCCCCGAAGTCGAGGTCAGGACCGCCACGGCGTCCAGGCACAGAAGGGGCAGGGCCATGTCCGAGCAGGGGGAGGCGTTCACCACGTTCCCCGCCACGGTGGCCCGGTTCCGGACCTGGTGGGACGCCAACTCGTGGGCCGCCTCGGCCAGGAGGGGGAATTTCTCCCGGATCGTCCGGTCCCGGAGGACGGCGCTGATGGTGACGCCGTGACCCATGCGGAGCCCCTCGGCGGGGGAAAAAACCAATCGATCCGCGTCGGGCAGGCGCTTGCAGTCCACCACGAAGGCGGGCTTGGCGATGCCCATCCGTATATTCGGCAGGAGGTCGGTCCCGCCGGCGAGTACCTTGGCCGAAGTCCCGTGCTCGGCCATCAGGGCGAGCAGCTCGGACAGGGACCTGGGAGCCCGGTATTGAAACTCGTGCACCATCGGGAAGGGTCCTTTCCGCGGGAATGCCCGATCCCGCGCGTGCCGTCGATTTTGACATCGACCCATCGGTCTGTCAAGAATTTCTTGAGCGCGGCTATCGTCTACACGGTGAGGTTTAGGGTGGCGACCGTCTCGTCCTCCTTCTCGTTCCGGATCACCGAGGTCGAAAAGTCCATACCCTCCGCGGCGCACTTCTCCCTCAGCAGGGTGTGGTAGATGAGGCCCAGCCCTCCGCCCTCCTCGTCCGCCTTGAGGATCTGCTCCAGGGTGTTTTCCTTGACCGTCCGGGGACGCCGCCCCAGGTTTTCCAGGCGGGACCCGTAGCCTATGAGGCCCCGGTTCCGGACGGTAAGCCGGATGGCCGCGGGGTCCGAGGGGTCCAGGACCATACCGGTGAAGTCCATCCGCAGCAGCATGAGCTCGTTGCGCTGGACGGCCCGTTCCCGGAGGCGGTCCCGGAAGGCCTCCTCGGCCAGCATCCGCTCCAGCTCCTCCGGATGGCTGCGAACGAAGAGCTCCCGCTCGGCCAGGTTCGTGAGGAAGGATTTTTCCGCCAGCTGGATGAATTCCGCCAGCATCAGGCACAGGTGCTCCGCGATCTCCAGGCGCCGGGCGTAGGAATAGACCACGTCCGCGGCGGTCCCCACCAGGTCCGCGCCCCCCAGGGCCAGGAGCAGGGCGGTCTCGTCGTCCACCTCGTCCAGGAGGCTGGAGACCCGGGCCAGGGTGTCCTCGTCGCAGGTTCCCTCCGGGGAGCCGGAGCGGGTGCGGGCCGCGCATTCCTCCTCGATAGAGGTGCGCAGGTTCGCGGCCCAGACGGCCCGGCGGCGCAGGGCGGAGGCCATGGCGGCCCGGTCGCCGACCAGCCCGATGAAGGCGGGGTCCGAGGCGATCCGGGCCGCCTCGGGGGTGCGCCGCAGGCGGCGCTTGAGCTCCGGCCGGAACCGTTTGAGCAGGATGCCCGAAAGGATGGTCCGGGTCAGGTCCAGCAGGGCGTGGCGGGCGGACACGAACTCGGGTCGGCTGATCTCGATGGTGGTGATGAGGCCGTGGACCACCAACTTGCGCAGGAGGTCCAGCTTGCAGACCTTCCAGTCGAAGCCCACGGCCCGATCCCCGGCAAAGGTCCGGAGGTCCCGGACGGGGATGCGAAGCTGGGAGCAGTACCTCTGCCCGGCCTCGTTCAATACGTACTTCCCCGGAAGGTCCAGGGGTTTTTCCACGATCCTGCGGGCCGCCTTGGCCGGCGCGGCGGGTTTGGAAAGGGCGGCCAGGGATTCTTCCTGGCTATGGTCCAGGTCGAGATAGGTGGCGATGCCCATGTACTCGAAGACGGCGCGGACGTTGCCCGCCATGTTGCAGAACCGGATCCGCTTGGATTCGGAAAGCTGCTGGGACAGGCTCAAAAAGAGCCCGAGCCCGGAGCTGTCCACCAGGGGGACCTTCTCCAGGTCCAGGACGACCTTGGAAAGCCCCGTGCCCTGGATCCGGGCCAGGATCTCGTCCCGGAGGATATCCGCGCCCGCCATTTCGACCGCCCCCGCCACGTGCAGGACGGCTACGTCTCCGACTACCTCGATCGAGCACCGGGCTCCCGTATCCATGCTACATGATGATGCACAGCCCCGACGCTACGTCAAGACGATTCGGAATCCCTTGATTCATCGAGTTTTACATGGTACCTTGAAAGTGTCATGCAAATCACCTACATGAACGGAAAGCGGCTCAAGCGGGCCCTCCTGGCCGGAGCCCTGCGCCTGGGCGAGAACGTCCCCCACCTCAACCGCATCAACGTCTTCCCGGTCCCGGACGGGGATACGGGGACCAACATGGCCGGCACCGTCCAGGCCATGGCCTCGGCCCTCCACGCCTCCCCGGCGATTTCCCTGGGCGAGACCGCCCGGACCGCCGCGGATTCGGCCCTGATGGGCGCCAAGGGCAACTCCGGGGCCATCCTGGCCCAGTTCTTCCAGGGCCTCGCGGAAGAGCTGGAGCGGAAGGTCCGGGTAAGCACCCGGGACTTCGCGGACGCGGTGGGCAAGGCCGTGGCCCGTACCTACGGAGCCCTGTCCAAACCCCGGGAAGGCACCCTCCTCACGGTCCTCAAGGATTGGGGGCACGCGGTGCACCGGGTCGCCGAGCGGACCGACGACTTCCTGGAACTCCTCAAGACCACCCTGCACGACGCCCGGGCCTCCCTGGAACGGACCCGGGATATGCTACCGGAACTGAAGAAGGCCGGGGTCGTGGACGCCGGCGCCCTGGGCTGGGTCCACATCCTGGAGGGCATCGTCCACTACATCACCCACGGCAGGCTCCGGGAATTCCGGGACAGCCCCCCGGAAGGATTCTCCGAGACCTACGAAGAATCCCACGTCGAGTCCCCGCTGGCGGACAGCGAGCCCTCGGCCTTCCGGTTCTGCACCGAGTGCCTCCTGGAGGGTTCGGCCCTGGACCTCGAGGCGGTCCGTCGCGGCCTCGAGGGCCTGGGGGATTCGATCGTCGTGGCCGGATCCGCCCGGAAGGCCAAGGTCCACCTCCACACCGATACCCCCGCCCGGGCCTTCCGGGTCCTGGAGGGATTCGCCACGGTTACGGGCCAGAAGGCGGACGACATGGAGCTCCAGCGCCGCCTGGCGGCCGATCCGCCCCGCTGCGCCGTGTTCGTGGACTCCGCCTGCGACCTCCCCGAGGAGGAGCGCCTTGCCCTGCGGGTGGAGCGGGTTCCCCTGACCATCGTGATGGACGGGGTGAACTACCTGGACCGGGACGGCCTTTCCTCCGAGGATTTCTACGCCCGCCAGCGCACGCCCGGAATCGCCCTGTCCACCAGCCAGCCCTCGGACGCGGCCTTCCGCCGCAAGGCGGACACCGTGCTGGCCTCCGCACGGGAGGCGGTCTACCTGGGACTGTCGGGCCCCTTGTCCGGCACTCTGGAGGCGGGGCGGCGCACGGCTGCCGCGCGGCCGGATTCCGGCCGGATCCGGGTGGTCGACTCCCGGTCCATCTCCGTGGGCTACGCCCTCCTGGCCCGGAAGGCCGGCGAGGCGGCCGCCGCGGGCGCCTCCGCCGAGGAGATCGGGACCCTCGTCGAGTCCCTGAAGCCCCGGCTCCGGCTCCTCGTGGCCGTCCCGGACCTCTCGGGCCTGATCCGGTCCGGACGACTCCACGGGATGAAGGGTCTGGCGGCCCGGGCTTTCGGGCTCCGGCCGGTCATCACGGTGAACGAGGAAGGCCGCGCGGATTCCGCGGGCATGTACGTGGGCGCGGCGAACGGCCGCGCCGCCCTGGTCCGGATGCTCCGCAAGGCGGTCTCCGGTGCCGGAGCGCCGGAAACGGGATCCGCTCCCCTGGAAATCCTGGTGGGCCACGCGGACAGCCGCGCCGAGGCGGAGGCCCTGGTACGGGATCTGGGCGCGGCCTTCGAGCTCTCCCGGGAACCCGACATCGTGGAGGTATCCCCGGCCCTGGCCCTCCACGCGGGCCCCGGGGCCCTGGCCCTGGCCGCCCTGCTCCCAGTGGGAAGAGTCCGGTGATCGGTCCCGCCGCGGCCCTGGTCCTCTCCTACCTCCTGGGCTCCTTCCCGACCAGCATCGTGGTCGGGAAGGTGTTCTTCCGCCGGGACATCCGGGCGGAGGGCTCGGGCAACGCCGGCGGCACGAACACCTTCCGGGTCTTCGGGTGGAAGGCCGGTGTCCTGGTGGTCCTGGTCGACGTGGGCAAGGGAGTCGCGGCGGCCCTCCTGGCCTCCCGCCTGGCCGCGGGCACCCCCCTGCCCGAGGACGCCGTCCGCCTGGCCTGCGGTACCGCGGCCACGGTCGGCCACGTGTGGACGGTCTTCGCGGGCTTCCGAGGCGGAAAGGGAGTGGCCACCGCGGCGGGCACCCTGGCCGCCGTCGCTCCCCTGCCCTTTCTGGCGGCCCTGGCCGCCTTCGCCCTGGGGATCCTGTCCACGGGTATAGTGTCCGTGGGCTCCCTGGCCGCGGCCGTGACCTTTCCCGCGGCGGCCCTGGCCATTCGAGCGGCCGGGTTCCCGGTCTCGAACGTCCTTCTGGGCTTCTCCTTCCTGCTGGCGCCCCTGATCATCTGGACACACCGGAAGAATATAGGACGGCTGCTCCGGGGCGAGGAGAACCGCTTCGAGAAACTGCGCGTCCTGCCCAGGCTATTCAGAAAACAAGACTTAAAATAATAGATCCAACAAGATCTACAAGATCAATTAAGATGAACAAGATGAATCCAATTTAGGGAAAAGTGTTCTAGGTTGGATAGGACTATCGAACTTTCCCATCTTGTGTATCTTTACTTTTCTTGTTCATCTTGTTGGATCGATTAAAAGTAGCCCCGCCCTCATTTCCCCTTGACCGCGAACGTCCTCTCCAGGAGTTGGGTGTTCCAGGTGTCCTTGACAATAAGCTTGTACTGCCCGGGCTCGGCGAAGAGATAGGCCGGGAGCTCCAGGTGGCCCCCCGCGGGGATGCGGGCCGTTTCCCGGTGGATTTCCTGGGATTCCCGGAACTGCGGATCGGCCTTGTAGAATATCACGACGAAGGCTCCGTCCTTCCCGGTCCCGTTCGTCAGGGTGAAGGAGATCCGGGTCCCCGCGGCCGCGGGGATGGGATCCGCGTAGGAAGCCCTCTCCCGGGGGATGGTGAAGCCGATGTCGGCGACGGGGGGTTCCTCCCGGGACGGGGCCGCCGGGGCCGCGGCCGGAGCGGCGGCAGCTGGTGCGGACGCGGCTGCGGGCGGCCGGACCAGGGCACCGGCCGAGCCGGGGGAACCCAGGAAGGACCGGGCCGCGATGAGCCGGGGCGGGAAATAGGAATCCGAAGCCGGAGATACGATCACCCCCGTGCGGGGGCCCTGGGAGACCGCATGGATGACCGAGCCCTCCCCCAGGTAGATGGCCACATGGCTGGGATATCCTCCCACGGTGTCATAGACCAGGACATCCCCGGGCCGGGCCTTGCGGGGATCCACCGGAATCCCCGCCGCGAAGATCCCCCGGGAGGACCGGGGGAGCTCGATCCCCGCGGCCTGCCGGTATACATACCGGACGAAGCCGGAGCAGTCGAAGGCAGCCGGGGACTCGGCTCCGTACATGTAAGGGACCCCGCGGAAGCGGGACGCGGCCTCCAGGATCCGTCTCCGGACCTCATCCTCCGATACCTGGCCGAAGGATCCGGCCGCGACCGCGAAGAGGAGGATCCCGATGCCCAGGTTCGCCCGGCCGGCTTTCAATAAATTCCCGTAAGCGCCTTGATGTACTGGAGCCGCTCGTAGTCCGCGGGGCTCCGGCTGGTGAAGCGCGAAAGCTTGCCCCGGATGTCATCCAGGCCGGCGGCCTTCCTCTGGTCCAGCCAGGTTTCCATCCCCGTCAGGATCTCGCGGATGACCCCGTATCCCTTCTGGTAGACCACCGAGCAGACCTGCACGGCCCGGGCACCGGCCAGGATGACCTTGAGCGCGGACGCGTAGTCGTGCACCCCCGTGCCCGCGGCCAGGTCGCAGGGGACCCGCCCGAAGAGCAGGGAGATCCACCGGAGGCTCTCGTGGTAGTCCTCGGGCTTGCTGTGCACCGGTCCCGCCATGAGGCCCAGGGTGGAAAGGTCTATATCCATGCGGAAGAATCGGTTGAACAGGACCAGCCCGCCAGCCCCCGCGGAGCTGAGCCGGGAGGCCAGGTTCAGGAGGTTCGTGTACTGGGAACCGAGCTTGACGGACACCGGCAGGCCCGACGCGGCCCGGGCGGTCCGGACGATCTGGACTACCCGGTCCTCCAGGCTGGAGGCCGTCTCGTCCGGGGAGGTGGACAGGAAGGCGATGTTGAGCTCCAGGGCGTCCGCCCCGGACTTGCCGACCTGCTCCGCGAACTCGGTCCACCAGGGTCCGCCTATGCAGTTGACGCTGGCGATCACGGGGATGTCCGCCGCGGCCTTGGCCTCCCGGATCAGCTTGAGGTACTCCCCGGAACCCGCATGCATGCCCATCTCCGCCAGGTAGGCGTCCGCCTCGGGATGGGATTCACCCGCGGAACCTCCCACGGACTGGATGTCCGCCCGGAGCTGCTCCTCGAACAGGCTCTTCAGGACCACGGCCCCCGCGCCCGCGTCCGCGGCTTTCTTCACGCCCGTCGGAGTCGCCGTCAGGCTGGATGCCGCCACCACGACAGGATTCTTCAGGGTAAGCCCGAGGTACTTGGTCTTCATGTCGGCCATGTTCGCTCCTTGTTCCGTGTCTCTCGCCTCTGCTCGTCCCGCATCCGGCCTCGAATACCGGAAAAACCGGGCCGGAGGGTCCGCAGTTCGTAATATATCAAGCGGGTCCCGATGAAATTCAAACGCCCCTCCTCAGGGCATCCGTCCATCCGAACCGGGACCCGCTTCCAGGATCAAGAAAATAATATATGCATCCTTTCGTAAAATACAAGCTCGCCCTGGGGCCCAGGGTGTCCGATACGTCGGTTACTTTTTGAACAGCTCCGCGTCGATGATACGGCGGGAGAGGCTTCCCGGGAGGGGAAGGGGCGGATGGTCGTCCGGCCCGTACCAGCCCGCCTCTGCGATCTCGATCCCGTCGGGGGCAAGCTCGCCGGATTCCCACTCCGCCTCGAAGCCGACCATCAGGGAATCCGGAAAGGGCCAGGGCTGGGATCCCAGGTACCGGACGTTCCGGACCCGGATGCCCACCTCCTCCGCGACCTCCCGGACCACGCAGTCCTCGAAGCTCTCGCCGGGCTCCACGAACCCCGCCAGGACACTGAAGATCCCGGTCTTGAAGGCGGCGTTCCGGGCCAGGAGGATGCGGCCGTCCCGGTGGACCCGGGCCAGGACCGCCGGCGAAAGGCGCGGGTAGGTCACCGAACCGCAGGAGGGACAGAGCCGGGCGGTCTCGTCCGGCTTGTCCCCCTGGGCCGAGCCGCAGCGCCCGCAGAACCGGGAGCCGGCCCTCCAGTTGGCCAAGGCCAGGGCCCGGCAGGCCGGCAGGACCCCGTCCCAGGCAAGGCTCCCCAGCACCGAACGGAAGGGTACCCAGGACAGGCCCTCCGGAGCTTCGGCCTCCGGGGCCAGGGAGAGGACCGTGGGTACGGGACCTTCCTTCGCGGGATCGGCGGGGCCCGGGATCCGCAGGGGAAAGACGTCCAGGAGCCAGGGATCCTTGCCGGGCTTCCGGTCCGGAAAGGGATGGGAGTCCAGGGGCTCCGCGCGGCCGTCGGGACGGCAGAGAAGTTCCTGCCCGCGGAAGGCGAAGTAAGCCGGCTTCGGCTGGGTGTCCTGCATGGTGTTCCTCGAGGCCAGGATATACGAAGAGGCCGTCCCGGGGCTACGCCTTCCGGGGGCTTCCGCCCTGGAATTTCAGTTCTTCCTTGGGATTGGACTCCGGATCCGCCTCGCGGCAAACCGCAGGACCGCGTACATTCCCGCAGCTCCGAGGGCGGAGGCCGCCGCGGCCGGCTCCGGGACGGAAAGGCCCAGGAAAGTCCGGGCGGCCGGGACGAGGAAGCCCGCGGCGGCCGGGACCAAGGCCGCGAGGAAAACGCCTAGCCGGACGGCGATCCTCCGCGCGCGGGCTCGGGGATTCCCGGACTCCGGGGGCGACCGGAGCCTTCCCGGGGGTTCCCCGGCCTGGACCAGGCAGAGGGCCAGGAAGACCAGGCTCCGGGCCCGGTCTGCCGCCCGGGGCGCTACCCCGGCGTATCCCAGGCCCAGGCGATAGACCGCCAGGAGGAGGAGGGCAAGCAGGAGCCACGGGACCAGGATATCCGGGATGATCCGGGAAGGACGTTCCCCTTCGGTCGGCGCCGTAGGCCCTGCGTCCCCGCGGACGAAGGCCAGGGACAGTGTCGGCAGGACCGTTCCGACGGCGTTGGCCCACAGCAGCTGGGCGGTCGAGAGCGGGGGAAGCCAGCCCGCCAGCACGGAGCCGGCCACGGCCAGGCTCATCCCCGCGCAGCAGGTGAACTGGAAGGCCTCGACCCGGGAGAACCCATCCCGACCGGTCCGGCTCCGAAGGAAGGCGGCCGCCGCGGGCAGTCCCAGGGGCAGCAGCAGAACCGTGCAGGTCAGGGCCGACTGGATCGAGTCCAGGAAGGCGGACCGGATCGGAAAGCCCCCACGAAGGAGGTCCGAGGCGAGGAAGACCGCCTGGAAGGACACGAAGGCGATTCCGGCAGGCAGGAACGGCCGGAACGAGGAGACCCCGGGGACCGGGCGGCCCGAGCCCGCGGCCGGGCGGCCCGAGCCCTTGGCCGGGCCGGACGTCGGGGCGCCGGACGAATCGGCGACCGGTGCCTGCCGGGCGGCTCCGCGGGACCACGCCTCCCCGGCCAGGGACAGAGCCCAGGCCGCGGCCGCCGTCAGGGCCGCCCCGGGCTCGCCCAGGAAGGCGTAGGCAAGGACGGCCGCGGGAAGGAGGGCGCGGACCGAGGCGGCTGCCCCGGCTCCCCCGCCCGCCGTGAAGGCGCGCGCTGCGGCGGGGTTCGTTCCGCGGCTCCGGGAGCTTCGAGTCGGCATGCGCGCCTTATTCCGACAGCCCCGCCGCCTTGAGGAGCTCCGCCGGCTTGGCGCGCTCCGCCTCCGGAAGGGCCGCCAGCAGGGCCGCCGCGGCCTTGGAATCCGAGAACTTGGCGTCTAGCGCCTTCCGCAGCGCCTCCATACCGGCCTCCCGATCCCCGGCCACCACCAGCCGAATTCGGGCCAGCCGGAACCAGGCTTCCCCGTCCGCCGGGTCCGCCTGGGCCAGGGCCGCCCAGTCCTCCTGGGCCCGGGCGAATAGCTCCCGGGCTTCCCGAAGCTCCGCGCGGGCGCGCAGGACTTCCCGGTCCCCGGGCTTCCGGGACAGGTAGGCCGAGAGCAGGGTCAGGGCGTCCTCCTCGGCAGAAGCCGCGGCCGCGGCCGTGGAAGTGATCGCGGGCGCGGACTCCTCCCCCGGGGCGGGGGATTCCCCGGAGCCCCGGGTCCCGGAGACGCGGCGGGCCTCCAGCAGGGCCAGCCGACGGAGGACTCCGTCGTCGGCGGGGTTGACGGCATACAACTCCCGCAGGATCACCAAGGCCTCCCCGTCCCGGCCCGCCCGTTCCAGGAGCAGGGCCAGGTTCCGGAGGGTGCCCGCGTCCCGGGGGTTCAGCTCCGCCGCCCGCCGGTACGCGGCCAGGGCGGCCTCGTCGTCCCCGGACTTGTTAAGCACATAGGCCCTGAAAGCGATGAGGCGCACGTTGTCGGGGTCGTCGGAGCGCAGCCGCTCCAGGACCTCCAGGGCCCGGGGATAGGCGCCCGCCTCCGCCAGGGCCCGGGCCAGGTTGTAGGAGGCCGCGACCAGGCTCCGGTCGTAGGCCAGGGCCCTCTCGTAGGCGGCCCCGGCCTTGTCCCACTTCTCCATGGCCAGCCAAGCGTTCCCGATCTCGTAGTATTCCAGGGCGATCCGGGGCGCCTGGGCGGTGGCGCAGGAGGAAAGGAGGGCGGCCAAAGCCGCGGCCGCGGCGAGCACGGCGCGTACGGCCGCCCGGGCCCCGCCCTTCCCTATCGCCGTAGCACCATCTCCTCGATCGTCCGGATCTGGGAGCGGTAGAGGTTCGCGATGTTCGAGCCGTAATCCGCGATCAGCTGGAGCATATCCCGGGGCCGCTCGTGCTCGTCCACCCCGTTCACCCGGTCCCCCGCGTCCCCCAGGCCGGGCATGATGTAGGCCATCTCGTTCAGGACCGGGTCCATCCAGAGGGTGTAGACCGTGGCCTCGGGGATGGCCCGCACGACCCTCAGGGCGCCCTTCAGGGCGGAGATCACGTTGAAGACCTTGATGCTCCGGGGCTTCACCCCTAGGTCCAGGAGGTACTTCACGACCGTCACCAGGCTCCCCCCCGTGGCGTTCATGGGGTCCGCGAACAACAGGTCCTTACCGTCCATGTCCTCGGTGCGGAAATAGGAGCGGTCCAGGTCCAGGACGTACTCCATGTTGTTCTCCACCTTGGTGTCGTCCCGGCTGATCTTGAACAGGGCGAAGGGGGTCACGTATCCGGAGGAGGAGTATTCCTGGATCTCCTTGGACAGGATCATGGAGGGCAGGAGGGCCCCTCTCAGCATGACGCACATCACGGTGTTTTCGATCCGGTCGTCGATATTCGGGATCTTGTGGACCGCGTAGTTCTGGACCGGAACCGTGACCGGCGTGGACACGATCAGGTGGTTCTTGTTCTCGCTCCGGGCGCCGCCGAAGGCGAGGTTGAACAAGAGCTCGTAGGCCCGCTGGATGTAGTAGACGAACTCGAAGCGCTGGGTCCGGGCGTCCCGGAGTTTGGCGATCAGCCGGCTGGCCTCCCCGTGGTTCTCCGAGGGGGTCACGAAGGAATAGACCTGGGCCCGGGGTTCAGCCTTGCAGAGTTCCTGCATCGCCCCGCCCATCCGGTTGTAGAGGTCGATGAGGACCTTCTCCTCCCGCCGGCGCTCGTCCGCGCCCTTGGCGTGGGAGAGGATGTTGAAGCTCACCATGGCCTGCCGGTAGAGGACGTCCAGCTGGCCCAGGAATTTCTGGTCCCCCTCGGTCAGGTAACCGTCCAGGTCCTGGGCCTTGAGGATGACGCGGTTCATAGGACCACTTCGCCTTGGGCTCCGTTCCCGATCCCCACGGCGTTGCCCTCGTCGAAGTCCAGGTGGCACTCCAG
Source organism: Spirochaetota bacterium (assembly GCA_022703505.1). Lineage (GTDB taxonomy): Bacteria > Spirochaetota > Spirochaetia > Treponematales > UBA12059 > JAAYUR01. Next base: position 113,449 of record JAKLDN010000008.1, read on the forward strand.
GGCGTAGGCGGCGTTCACCCGGCACACCACGTTGTCGAAGGTGGCCCCCCGGTCCCCGCCGGCGTGGAGCTTGACGATTTGCTTGTCCTTGACCCCGAAACGCTCGGCGCTGGCCGGATCGAAGTGGATGTGCCGCTTGGCGATGATGAGTCCCTGGGTCTTCCTCACGGAGCCCGCCGGTCCGACGATCTCGAAGGCGGCGCTCCCGTCCAGCTGGCCGGACTCCCGGCAGGGCAGCTCCCGGAGACCCAGGCGGAAGGCGTCGCTGGCCATGACCTCGCACTGGGTTTCCTTGCGTTCGGGCCCCAGGATGCGGACACCCTCGAAGGAACCCTTGGGTCCCTTGATGGTCACCGTTTCCTCGCAGGCGAACTGCCCGGGCTGTAGGAGGTCCTTCATCTTGGTCAGCTGGTGGCCCTTGCCGAAGAGGATTTCGACGTCCTCCCGGCACATGTGGACGTGGCGGTTGGACAGGTTGATGAGCACCTTGTTCTCGGGCATGGGAGTCCTCCTGGAACGCGGCCCCGGCCTCGGCCGCGGCGTACGTTGATGATTGTAGTGTCGTTCCAGAGTAAACGCGAACGGATCGGAGGTCAAGCCGATTCGGGGCGCCTACCGCTCCCGGAGCTCCCTGCCCAGGAGCTCCGCGACGGCCCCCGCCTGGTTCCGGACCGCTTCCGCCCGTCGGGGCGGGTCCGCCCGCACGGCCAGGTCCCGCCGTCCGTCCAGGACGAGGCCCCAGGCTGCCCAGCCCCTGCCCCCCTTGCCCACCAGCCGAGGATACAGGGAGCGGAGGTCGTCCGCCCGGGACGCGAAATCCTCCGCGGTGGGGCGGTCCACGGTCTCCACGAACACGGCCTCGACCTCCTCCCAGTCCAGGTCGAAGGACCGGGGAAAGGGCAGGATCCCGAAGCGCCTCCGAATGATCCGCCGCGCGGAATCCAGGATCCAGCTGTCCTCGGAGAGGGCGGCCAGCAGGCACACCGCGGTCCCGGCCAGCCAGAAGGGGTCGCCGGATCCCAGGGAGCCCAGGGCGAAGGCCGCCGCGAAGGCGGCCTGGGCCGCACGGACCAGGGGGTGCACGGCCAGGTCGACGCGGCCCGGGGCCTTCGGGCGCAGGACCAGGGGAGGCGAGAAGGGGCTCACGGCCGTTCCCGCCCGGCAAGCTCCTCGGCCGCCCGGGATGTTCCGAGGACGGCGAGTCCTTTGTCGAAGGCGTCCCGGAGGGCTTCGTCCCCCCGGGACAGGAGGTAGACCACCGAGAGTTCGTGGCCCGTCTCGAAACAGGCCTTTACGGTCCCGGAAAAATAATTCTCCGACAGGTAGGCGCCCACCAGGCGCTCGGTGATCGCGCAGTCCGCCCGCTCCCAGATGACCGCAGCGAAGGCTTCCAGGTCGTTCGCGGTGGTCACGACCTCGCAGCCTGTCCCCCGCAGGCAGTCCACCACGTAGGAGCCCTCCTGGGCCGCCACCCGCCGGCCCGAGAGGTCCGGAAGGCCCCGGAACGAGGCTGTCCGGGATGTGTGGGCGAAGACCGCGGGCCGGAAAACCCCGAAGGGCCGGGTCGGGATCACCGGCTTGTCCGCCAGGCCCTGGTTGGGCCAACCCACGTTGGCGACCACCCGGACCTTGCCGGCCAGGAGGTCCGACAGGGCCTCGAAGAACTGGCCGGGGTGGAACTCCGGAACCAGGCCCGCCGCCTCCAGGGCCCTTCGGGCCGTGTCGATCGCCTTGCCCGCGGACTGGCCGCCCTGGATGTGGACCCACGGCGGATAGCTTACGTCGTGGGCTATCGGGATCGTCTCGCCGCAGGCCCGGGAGCCGAAGAGGTCGGCGAAGGAAGTGGCCATGTGGTTGATCTCGGTCTTGACCGCGCCCGCGGCGGACTGCACGGCCTCGGAAGAGGCTTTCTGCCGTTCCAGGTTCCCCCGAACCAGGGCGGAGTTGTCGTTCAGGAGGCGGGCCGCCTCGGACAGGGCCGTCATGGATCGGGCGATGCGTCCGGAGCTCTCCTTCTGCCCCTCCAGGGCCCCTCGGATCGAGCGCATGTTGGAGGCAGCCCCGGCGACCGCGGAGGCCCCGGAGCCCAACTCGTCCCGGGCGTGGGCCATGCGGCGGGACAGCTCGGCCTTGCCCTGGGCCATGGCGGCAAGACCCTCGTCCGCGGAGCCCATGCCCGCCCGGAGGCCCTTGAGCAGGCCCGCTGCGGTGTCCGTCAGGGCCCGGCTCTTGGCCGCCAGGGCCTTGACCTCCGTGGCCACCACCTTGAAGCCTCGGCCGTGGACTCCCGCCCGGGCGGCCTCGATCGCGGCGTTCAGGGCCAGGAGGTTGGTCAGCTCCGCGATCTCCTCGATGGACTGGAGGGCCTCCTCGATGCGGTCCGCGCTCTCGGCGACCCGGCGGAACATAGATATGAAGAGCTCGAACCGGGAATCCATATCCGCCAGGGCCTTGGTCCCGTCCTCCACGGCTCCCCGGGCGCTGCCCACCGAGGACTCCGCGGCCTCCAGCCGGGCATCCGCCTCCCCCGCCGCCCCGGAGATGCCGGAGATCCCGCCGTTCAGGGACTCCAGGTCCGCCTCGATCGCCCGTAGGGAATCCAGGTTCTTGGAGTTCGCGGCCAGGCTCTCCTCGAAAAAGTCCGTGGTGAGGTCCGACTCGATGGACAGGGACCAGACGTGGTCCGCCAGCACCCGGTACCGGGAGCGGAGTTCCTTGAGGAGCGCGGCCGCCTGGGCCTCTAGGGGCTGCCCTCTGGATTCCTGGGACATGCCGATACCTCCGCGGGTATGGGGGACAGAGCTCGTGGATTCCGGACTGCGGCGCAATCCGGAACCGCCTACGATTATTCCATGGTTTTGCGGTATAGGCTAGGGCTGAATTGACATCCTGGCGGTATTCGTCAAGCTCGAGGTCCGCCCTAAACGGAGCCGAAACGTCCGTCCGACAGGAGGGACGCCAAGTCGTAGAGGCTGGCGATCCGGAGACTGTCGTAGTCCGGATGCCGGTTCCGGTCGTCCAGGAGGACCCCGTTGCCCCCGCACTCCAGGTAGCCCCGGACGTACCGGGGGAGGTCGTCCACCAGCAGGGTTTCCGACGGCTTGACCCCCAATGAGGAGCAGACCCGGAGGCCCGCGGCCGGATGCGGCTTGCCCTTGAAATGGTTGAAGCGGATGTCGAAGACCGCCTGGAAGACGTCCGGGAAGCCGAGCCGCCCGAGGACCCGGTCCGCGTGCTCCCGGGTGGAATTCGTGAACACGACCTTGGGATACGGCAGGGAACGCAGGAAGTCCCCCAAGGAGGGGTCCGGGTCGATGCACTCCTCTTCGCCCTCGGGATGGACGGCGGCCAGGTAATCCTCGGGATCGTCGAACCCGTACTCGGCCATGAGCCACTCCAGGGTGGTTCCGTGCCGGGGCATATCGGCCCGTCTACGGTCCAGGGCTTCCTCCACGGAGAGGTTCAGGAACCGGGCGGTATACTCGTTCATGCGCCCCACGATCTGGGACTCCATGGGGTTGGAGGAGGGATACAGGGTGTTGTCGAGATCGAAGAGCAGACACCGTATCATAGGAAGGATTCATACCATGCAACCGGGCGCGTGAACAACCCAAGCTTGACCCGACGCCGGTTTCGGGGGATGATGGGCCGCCAGGGAGGACCGGGATGCAGCGCATACTTTATCTGTACCTGAACACCGGCGGCGGCCACATCTCCGGCGCCCGGGCCCTCAAGGCGGGGATGGAGAACCTCTTTCCCGGCCGGGCCGAGGGCCATCTCCTGCACGGCTACCCGCCCCGGCTGGTCCTGGACCGCCTGGTGATGGAGCAGGGCTATTCCCTGGCGATCAACCACTTCATGCCCGGCTACCTTTTGGTCTACAAGCTCGCGGAGCTCCGTCCCCTCATCACCCTGTCCCAGGAGACCACGGCCCAGGCCTGCGCGGGCTATATCGCCTCCCACATCCGAAGGCTGGGGATCACCAAGGTCGTCTGCCTGCACTTCATCCTGGAGAAGGCCGCCCGGGACGCGATCCGGCAGGTGGACCCCGCCATGCCCCTGGTCACGGTGGTCATGGACCCCTTCTCGGTCCCCCCCATCTGGTTCGGAGTGAAGGACCAGGAGTTCTGCGTCTTCTCCGAGCGGGCCCGCAGGTCCGCCCTGGACGAGGGCGTCGCTCCGGAGCGGGTCCGGGTCTTCCCCCTGATGCTCCGGAAGGAGTTCGAGCGTCCCCGGCCCCCGGGGGAGATCCCGGAGCTGAAGAGGCGGTACGGCTTCGACCCCGACCGCCCCCTCCTGCTCCTGGCCGGGGGCGGGGACGGGCTGCCCCGCTCGGACCGTATCGTCCGGGAGGCCCTGAAGGACGGATTCGAGGGGCAGATCGCCGTGGTCTGCGGCAAGAACATGCTCCTGCGGCGCCGGCTCCGGGACCTGCGCTCCCGGCTGGGCGCTCGGGACCTAAAAATCTACGGCTTCGTGGACTTCATGGCGGACCTCATGGCCATGGCGGACTGCGTGGTCACCAAGGCGGGGCCCGCGACGGTCATGGAGACCCTGGCCCTCCGCAAGCCCCTGATCCTCTCCTGCTACGTCCGGAACCAGGAAAAAGGCAACGTGCAGTTCGTCACCTCGAACAAGGTGGGATGGTACCTGACGGAGCCCTCCGACATCGTGGGCAAGACCCGGGAGATCTTCGGCAAGCCTGAACTACGCAGGGAGTTGGAGGGGCGGATCGCGGGGCTCGGGATCCGGAACGGCCTTTCCGACCTGGCCCGGCACATCTTCGAGCTGTGATCGGACTTCCCCTTTGAACGAAGAATCGTTATGTTGGAATCGTCCGAATTCCATAGAAATCCTCATACACCGGAGCAATCTATGAACCGATCGAAATTCTGTATCCCGGCCCTCTTCATCCTGGCCCTAGCCTCCGCGCCCGCCTTCGGGGCCCCGGAGAAGAAGCTGGACGTGGACCTGTCTCCCTCCAACTGGGCCCTGGGGATTTTCCTGGGGGAGCCCACGGGCATCACCGTCCAGCTCGACGTGGGGGCGACCCAGGCCCTGGAGGTCAAGGCCGCCTGGAACTTCGTGGCCGCCGGCCAGAACGAGGGGGGCAACGTCACCCTCCAGGGGAACTACGTCCTCTGGTTCCCGGGGCTCCTGGTCTTCGACGGCCACGACATCCCCCCCTTCGCGGGAATCGGCGTCGAAGCCCGGTTCGGGACCGACTTCCTCCTGGGGCTCCATATCCCCTTCGGAGTGCGGTACCGGTTCCGGGAAGTCCCGATCGAGCTGGCCCTGGAGCTGGGGGCGGGCATGTCCCTGATCCCCTCGACGAGCTTCATGGGGTCCGGAGGTCTGGCCATCCGCTGGATGCTGTAGGGGCGGGTCCGGGCGATGATTCCCGTAGGGGACGACAACTCCCGCAACCGCCGGACACCGGTCGTGACACGGCTCCTCCTGGCCTTGAACATAGCGGCCTTCATCCTGCTCCAGCAGTGCGGGACCGACCCGAACATCCCCCGGTCCCTGGGAGCCGTGCCCCAGGAATTGATCCAGGGCCGGGACATCCGGACCGCGGACCAGGTGATCCGTTCCCCGACGACGGGCCGGTCCTATCGGGTGCCGGGCCTGCTGGAAACCCCGGTCTGGATCTACCTTACGGTGCTGACCGCCATGTTCCTGCACGGGAGCACGGGACACATCCTGGGCAACCTGCTGTACCTGGGGATCTTCGGGGACAACGTCGAGAACCGGATGGGACCGATGAGGTTCCTGCTCTTTTACCTGATCATGGGGGCCGCCGCGACGGCGGCCCAGGTCCTGGCCTCGATGGTCACCGGACAAGGCCTCCTGACCCCCATGATCGGGGCTTCCGGCGCGATCTCCGGGGTCATGGGGGCGTACCTGGTCCTCTTTCCCCGCAACAGGGTCTACATCCTTACCTTCGGCTTCTACCCCATGCCCGTGAGCGCCTGGTTCGCCCTGGGTATCTGGTTCCTCATGCAGCTGGTCAGCGCCTCCGCCGCGGGTCCCGCGGGCAGCGGAGTCGCCTACGCCGCGCACATCGGCGGCTTCGCGGCCGGGTGGCTGTGGGCCCGGATCTTCGAGGCCGGGGACTCCCGCCGCAGAGGACGGGGCGGCCGGGACGGGGACATAACCTGGAGGATCGTGGACTAGGGGGGACGTGCTTCCCTCGCGAAGGATAAACGGCTATACTGCCCGCCGGCTAAACATGGTTCGGTCAAGGGTCTTGGGGCGGCGCCGACGGGCGGCCCTGGACGCCGGATCGGCGGCGCATCCGCCGGGACCGAAAAGCGAGCGTGGGCGCACAGGCGCGAAGCGGCGAAACGGTATGGCACAGGACAAAAAAACCTCGGGCAGGAGGAATCCTGTCCGGTTCTTCACGTATCTTTCCCCATATTGGAACCTTTTCGTCGCGGGATTCGCGGCCATGCTGGCGGTCACGGCCGCCCGTCTCGCCGGTCCGCTCATCCTGCGAGAACTCGTGGACAAGGCCATTCCTGCACGGGATACCGGCCTCATGCTGCGCTACGCCCTAGCCTACATGGGCATCATCGTGGTCATGGGCGCGCTCACCTACTTCCAGACCATGCTCATCGTGCGCCTGGGACTCAAGGTGGTGACCCGGATCAAGGACGAACTCTTTTCGCATCTCCTGACCCTGCCCGTGTCCTACTTCGACAAGCATCCGGTGGGCGAGCTGATGGCCCGGGTGGAGAACGACACGGAAAAGGTGAAGCAGCTCTTCAGCGAGACCGTCATCTTCCTGGCCACCAACGTGCTCTACTTCCTGGGGATGTTCGCCGTGTTCTTCCGCATGGACGCACGGGTGGCTTCCTTCATCCTCCTGCCCGTGCCCCTCTTCCTGGCCGCCTTCCTCTTCCTGTTCGGCCGCCTGCGCCCCCTCTACGAGAAGGCCCGAAAAAAGTACGCCGAGATCACCGCGGTGGCGACGGAGTTCGTCCAGGGAATCGAGATCCTCCGGGCCTTCAACCGCACGGGGTATGCCGCGGAGAGGCTCGACGCCGCCAGCAAGGAGAAGCGGGATGTGGAGATCCGGGCCGGCCTCTTCGAGTACGGATTCACGGGAGGGATGGGGTTCCTGGCGGGGCCCGTGTTCGTCGTCCTCATCATCCGGCTCGTGGCCCCGAACATCTTCCGGGGAGCCCTCACCGTGGGGACGCTGCTCGTGTTCATCGAGTACGGGATGCGGCTCTTCGAGCCCCTCCTGGCCATCGGCGAGAACATCCGCGGCATCCAGCAGGCCCGGGTCGCCCTGGGCCGCATCTTCGGGATCCTCGACCTCGAACCCGAGGAGTCCCCGGACGCGGGGGGCGATCCGCCGAGCTTCCGGAAGTCCATCACCTTCGACCGGGTGAGCTTCGAGTACAAGGAGGGCGAGCCGGTCCTCGACTCGGTGTCGTTCACCGTGGAGAAGGGACAGACCGTGGCCCTGGTAGGCGCCTCCGGCTCGGGCAAGACCACCACGGTGAGCCTCCTGTGCCGCTTCTACCCCTACTCCCGGGGACGGATCCTCGTGGACGGCCGGCCCCTCGAATCCCTGGACCTCCGGGCCTGGAGGCGGATGATCGGCCTCGTGCTCCAGGACATCTACCTCTTCCCGGGCACGGTCCTGGAAAACGTGCGGGTGTACGACGACACGGTGACAGAGCTCGACGTGTTCGGCGCCTTGAAGACCGTGCACGCCGCGGAATTCGTCCGCCGCCTGCCGAACGAGCTCCGCACGGAACTGCACGAACGGGGCGCCAACCTTTCCATGGGGGAAAAACAGCTCCTGTCCTTCGCCCGTGCCGTGGCCTTCGACGCCGAGATCGTCATCATGGACGAGGCCACGGCCAGCGTGGACGTGGCGACCGAGCGGAGGATCCAGGAGAGCATGGCCGAGCTCCTGGCGGGCCGTACGGCCATCATCGTGGCCCACCGGCTTTCGTCCATCCTCAAGGCCGACAAGATCCTCTTCTTCAAGGACGGCCGCATCGTGGCCCAGGGCCGGCACGAGGAGCTCCTGGCCAGCCTGCCCGACTACGGGGACCTGGTGCGCCTGCAGTTCCCCGACCTCGAAGGCGGAGGCCGCGGCGCGGAGAAACGGATCGCGGCGGTGGAGACTTCGGCATGAGCGCCCGCGGGACCGTCGACCACGTGGCCTGGATCCGTGCCGTGTGGAGCGAGCACAAGGGCCTGGTGGCCCTCCTCTTCTTCCTGACCCTATTGTCCAGTGCCGTGGCCGTGCTCTACCCCTACTTGTCCAAGCTGCTCCTGGACACCATCCAGGGCCTGCTCGCCTCGCCCGGCCTTGGGAATCCCATGGACGAGGTCGACCGCCTCCTCCTCGTGTTCCTGGCCGTGGGGCTTGCGGGACTGGTGGCCTCGATGTTCCCCGGCATCCGGGGCATGACCAACTCCGTGTTCGAGCACGTCATCCGAAGCAAGTACTTCCGGAAGGTCCTGGCCAAGGATTACGGGTTCTTCGCCAAGTTCTCCACGGGGGACGTGGTAACCCGGCTCACCGACGACCTCTACGACTTCCCCAAGCTGTCGTGGTTCCTCTGCTCCGGAATCTTCCGGGCGGTGGAGTCGATCAGCAAGGTGGCCTTCTGCCTGGCCGCCATGGTCCTCTTGAATCCCAAACTCACCTTATACTCCCTCGTCCCCCTGCCCCTGATGATCGCGATCTTCTACGTCACCCAGGACCGCATCTACGACACCTTCCAGAAGAACCAGGAGGCCATCAGCGCGGTGAACGCCCGGCTGGAGATGAGCTTCTCCGGGGTGCGCATCATCAAGGCCTACGCCTGCGAGGACAAGTACCGCCGTTTCTTCCGGAACGTCCTGGAGCAGCGCTTCGGCACCGAGCTAGCGGTGGCCAAGCTCGAGGTCGTCCTGCACCTCATCTACCAGTACATCGACTACGTAGCCCAGGTGGGCATCGTGTTCGCCGGCGGCCTCATGGCGGTGCGAGGAGAGATCAGCATCGGCACCTTCTACGCCTTCTACACCTACCTGACCCTGCTGATCTTCCCCATCCTGGACATTCCCCAGCTCTTCGTATCCGGCAAGCGCGCCTTCGTCAACATCGACCGGCTGGAGGAGATCGCCCGCCATCCCGAGCCCGCTGCTCCGGGGAAACCGCGTGCGGTCGACCGGCTCGAGCGCGTGGAATTGTACGGCGTGTCCTTCCGTTATGGGGACAGAGCTGAGAACTCTCTTACGGACATCTGCTTCTCTATCGGCCGAGGGGAGCGGATCGGCGTCATCGGGCCCGTGGGGAGCGGGAAATCCACCCTGGTCAAGTGTCTCCTCGGACTCCTGCCACCAAGTTCCGGAGAGATCCGGGTGAACGGTGAGGACCTCCGGGAACTCGACCTTGTCTCCTATCGCGCCCGGGTGGGCTATGTCCCCCAGGAGGCCTTACTGTTCTCCGGATCCCTGCGAGAGAACGTCGATTTCGGCGGCGAGTCGCTTTCGGACGAGATGTTCCGGACCTCCGTGGAAGCGGCCCAGATGGCCGAAGAGATCGCCTCCTTCACCGACGGAGAGCGCACCGTGGTGGGCCAGCGCGGCGTGAGTCTGTCGGGGGGGCAGAAACAACGCATGGCTATCGCCCGAGCCGTGGCCCGGAGGCCCGAGCTCATGCTCTTCGACGACATCACCGCCAGCCTGGACGCGGCCAACGAGGAACGCCTCATGCGCCGACTCGATGAGCTTTCCGGGGACTTGTCCTTCGTCATCGTCTCCCACCGCCTGTCTACCCTGCAGTACGTGGACAAGGTCCTGTTCTTGGACCAGGGCCGGGCCCTCGGATTCGGCCGGCATGAAGAGCTGCTGCAAAATCGCCGGTACCGGGCCTTCATCGAGGAGCACCTGGGAAAGTCAGAGTAAGTATTTTTCTTAGGGACAGAGCTCGAAGCAAGCAAATCGGGAAACCGGCCGCGTATACGCGGTATGCGCAAGCCAAGAGAATTGAAAACCGGCGCCCTCTACCACGTGACGGCCCGGGCCAATCGGCAGGAGATGATTCTCGACAGCCGAGGGATGAAGGAACTTTTCATGAAAACCCTCTCGAGGGCCAAGAAAAAGTACAGATTCCGGGTCGAGAATTTCTGCGTCATGGGAAACCATTTCCATCTCATAATCCGCCCGGAGGCGGGAGAATCTCTTTCCAGGATCCTGCAATGGATACTGAGCGTTTTCGCGATGGCGTATAACAGGATCCATGGGCTCTGGGGTCATGTGTGGGGATCCCGATTCTTCTCCCGGATCCTGGCCGGCCTGCGGGAATACCTGGCCGTCTTCGACTACATCGATCAAAATCCTCTGGCAGTTCATCGGGTGCGGGATCCGCGGGAATGGATGTACGGCGGTCTTTGGGAGCACCGGCACGGATACCGTACGGTGGCGGATCGTCCGGAACCGTATGTCGAGATGATGGTTCCGGATCACGGGTTGGTCCGACTGGAACGGGTAACTCCGCGGAGGCACGCCCATTTTTCTTGACCCAAGCCGGTCTCTCCGCTAATCTGCCATTTCCACTATACGGGTGGTATGGAACGCCATGAATCAGGGGAAGGCTCGGCCGGGGAAATGATTTTCCCCCGAAATAAGTCGAATTCTCGTGTAACCTGCAAACCATATTGAAGGATACTTTACATGGAACGATTGCAGACACTGCTCGACACCCTCGTATCCCATCAACCTATCAAACAAGCCATTATGGCCGTGGAGAGCGGCGACGGCTCCTTCCGCTGGTCCGGCGCGGCAGGAAAATCGGTTGACGGATTGCCGCTCGATCCCGAAGCCCCCTTCTTCATCGCCAGCATCGACAAGCTCTACAATGCCGCCGTCGTGCTGATGCTGGCCGAGCGGGGCAAACTCAGATTGGACGATCCGATCTCCGACTATCTGCCCGTCGATCTGACGCGGGGATTGCACACTCTGAATGGAATCGATTATTCCGGATCACTCACCATCCGGCACCTGCTGTCACACTCCTCCGGGCTGGCTGATTGGCTGGAAGATACGCCGAAAAACGGTAAAAACCTGATCGAGCACGTGCTGGAACGAGACGACCGTTCGATGAGCACTGCCGAGATCGCGGACCTGGTGCGCGGGTTGAGCCCGCATTTCCCTCCCCAGGATCCGTCCGCTCGACGCGTCAAGATACGCTATTCGGATACTAACTTCATCTTGATCATCGCCCTCCTCGAGACGATGTGCGGACAACCCCTCCATCGTATTCACGAGGACCTGCTCTACGCGCCGCTCGGGCTTCGCCATACCTATTTCCCCGGAACTACCCTGCCGCTTGAAACGACATCCGCGCCGGTTCCCCTTCGTGCCGAAGGACGTATCATCGAAATTCCCCGGCTGATGACGGCCTTCCGCGGAATCTATAGTACTGCGGGCGATACGATCTCATTCCTGCGCCATCTAGCCTGCGGCGAGGTCTTCCAAAACCCCAAAACTTTCGCCCTTATGCAATCCCGCTGGAACCGCTTCGGTTTCCCGATGGATCGGGCCGCCCTGCGCTCCCCCGGCTGGCCGATCGAGTATGGTCTGGGGCTGATGCGTTTCCAGCTGCCACGGGCCTTCACCTCGCTGAAGCGCCTCCCGGCGGTCATCGGCCATACCGGCTCGACCGGCTGCTGGCTTTTCTGGTGCCCCGAAATGGATTTGTATTTTTCCGGCAGCGTCGACGAGGCGGGTGCCGGGGCCGTACCGTATCGGATCATTCCGCAAATATTGCAGATTTTGGCGACGGGCGAAGGAGGTCCGATACATGGAATACGCAAAGTTTAGCCTGCTGTTCATGCTGGTTCACACGGGTGCGTATTTTATTGCCGGTATGCTTGCCTATCGCGTCAGTCGCGACCTTTACATGGGCGAGAATCGCCTGCTCGATTTCGTGAAAGACATGTCCGACCAGGGCGAAAATGCCAGCGTGGCGAAATTGACCCTTCCGCTTCAACTCGTGCGCGGGCTGGTTCTTTCGATCGTACTGTACCCCATCATCGGATTCCTCGGAGAGTTGTCGTATTTGCATCGTTTTCTTTTCCTCACCGGCCTGATGTTCGTTTACACTGACTTTGCCAGCGCAATCCCCTTTCCCCATAATCTTGAAGGACTGATCTATTTGAAAGCTCGGTACTTCAAGAAATTCGCGTTTTGGAAACTGCAATTTGAGATGATCGTCTTCAGCCTGATCTTCGGGCTGGCCTCGGGTTGGATTCTATTCCAATGAGACCGCACGAACAGGAAAACACGTACATCGACGGATGGGAGAAATACCATGCAGAGATCGCTCACATGGATCGTTCCGCTAGTAGCCGTACTGGCCCTTGCCGCTTCTGCGACCGGCCTTTTCCTGCCCGGCGGGGATGGCCCCTATAAATTTACAACCCTGCGCGGACAAGAAGTCGAGATGTTCGGGCGCGGATTGTACCGATACGACACACTCCTGGTCGGCGCTGCCCTGCGCGGCACCGACGCCGTCACTCTGCTCATCGGCTTGCCCCTGCTGGTACTGACCTACATGAAATCCCGACACGGTTCAACCAACGCACCGCTCGCCTTGCTGGGCGTCCTGTTCTATTTCCTATACAAGGGCGCTTCGCTGACCTTCTCGGCGGCGTTCAATCCGCTCTTCCTGGTATATACCGCCCTCTTTTCTGCCAGCCTGTTCGCCGTCATCATCTCCATGACCGCCTTCGACCTGGAGTCCTTGGCGAAACGAGTCCAGCCCGGATTCCCGCATCGCGGCGCGGCGGTATTTCTGTTCATCGCAGGAATCGGCACCCTGCTGATTTGGCTGAGCGAAATCTTCGTCCCCCTGCTGGCAGGGACCGCTCCCGAGATCATGGGACCCTATACCACACTGTTCACCCACGGGTTCGATTCGGCGGTCATCACCCCGGCGGCGGTGATCGCGGGCGTCTGCCTGGTTCGGCGCAAACCGCTCGGGTATCTGCTGACGATTCCTATTCTCATCCTATGTACGCTGATCGGCGCGGTGGTCATCGGGCAGTCCGTCGCTCAGACACTGGTCGGGCTGGTCTTTCCGCCGCAAATCTATATCGGCATGATCGGCAGCTGGATCGTGATGGGCGGGTTTGCAATCGGACTTACCGCCTCGTCCTTCCGCAATCTGGAGCCCCCCAGCGGGGACAGAGTTCGATCCTGACAGGACGCTCCCGTACCGCCGAAAGCGCTCTCACTCTCCGATGATCTTCATGAGGACCCGCTTGTCCCGGCGGCCGTCGAACTCGCCGTAGAAAATCTGCTCCCAGGTCCCGAAGTCCAGCCGCCCATCCGTCACGGCCACGACCGCCTCGCGTCCCATGATCGCACGCTTGAGGTGGGCGTCCGCGTTGTCCTCCCCCGTGTTATGACGGTAGCCGTTCCGGTCGTAGGGGGCAATCTTCTCCAACCAGGCCAGGAAATCCGAGTGCAGGCCGCGCTCGTCGTCGTTGATGAAGACACTGGCGGTGATGTGCATCGGATTCACAAGGCACAACCCTTCCCGTATCCCGCTCTCCCTCAACGCCTCCTCCACCCGGTCGGTGATACGAACGATGGCGTACCGCTCCTTGGTATGGATCATGAACTCCTTCCGATAGCTCTTCACGGCCTCCTCCCCTCCGCGCGGCCCCGGTCGCCCGCGCTGGCCTTAATCATGCCACGCGGAGGGGCAGCCAGGAAAGCCAGACCCGGGGACAGAGCTCGACAGAGGAAACTCGCGTATTGACAACCCCCTCCGGCGGCGGGGATACTTGCCTCCCATGCCGCACAGGAACCTCTCCTTCGAGGCCGTGGTCCTCCGCTGCCGGGAGAGCCCGGGAGGCGACCGGATCGTGACCTTCTTGGCCGCGAATTCCGGCCTCGTGGAGGCCTTCGTGTTCGGAGGTCCGAAGAGCAGGCTCCGATCCCTCGCCGCCCCCTACCACACCGGTACCGCCTGGATATACCTGGATCCCGTGAAGGACCTGCGGAAGCTCTCGGATTTCGACGCCCGGGAGACCTACCCCACCCTGAGGGAAAACCTGCGCAAGATCTGGGCGGCCAGCTACTTTGCGGAGACGGTCCTGCGCACCGACGCCGCCGGGGGGGAGTCCCGGGAGGCCTTCGACCTTCTGCGGTCGGGTCTGTCCGCCTTGGACGCGGGCGGGGAGGCGGATGTCGACTACGTCTGCCTCCAGTACGGGTGGAGGCTCCTGGGCCTCATGGGCCTGCGTCCGGATTCGGAGACCTGCGGACAGTGCGGCGCGTCGTTCCCGGAGGGCCGGAGGGCGGCGTTTTCGCGCATCCAGGAAACTTTCCTCTGCGACCAGTGCGCCCGGGCCGGAGATTCGGGGAATTCCGTGGACGACCTTACCCTGAGCGGGGGTGCCCTGCGCTACCTGGCCGCCTCGGAGGCTCTGCCCTTCCGGGACGCCCTCCGCGTCCGCCCTTCCGGGGAGGACCTGCCGATCCTCAAGGCCCTGGTTTTCCACCTGGTCCGGTCGGCCGCCGAGGGGGAGCTGCGCACCTTGGCACGGGGGGAGCTCCTGTGAGGTGCTTCATCGCCCTGGAGCTGCCCGACGAGGCCAAGGTACGGTTGGCCGCGGCGGCCGGGATCCTGGCGGGTCGTTTCCCGGGAGCCCGGTGGGTGAGGCCGGAGTCCTTCCACCTCACCCTGGCCTTCCTGGGGGAGATCAAGGGGACAGAGCTCGACTGCGCCCGGGACGCCGTGGTGGCCACCGCCGGCTCGGGGGCTTTCGACCTGGCCTTCGCAGGGACAGAGCTGCTGCCGGTGCGGGGCCCCGCCCGGGTCCTGGCCCTCTCGGCGGGTGCCGGGACCCGGGAATGCGTGGAAATCCACGGCCGGGTGAATCGAGCTCTGTCCCTGGCAGCACGGGCCGCGGGGCTTCCGCCCCTCAACCCGGAATGGCCCGACGGACGGCCCTTCCGGGTCCACGTGACCCTGGCCCGGGCGGGAGGCCGACCCTTCCCCCGGGACCCCCGGGGCCTCGGGGAAGCCTGGGAGGAAATACGGGCGTGCACGCAAGCGCCCTGCCGGATTTCCCGGTGTATACTGTACAGGTCGGCCCCGGGGCCGGGGGGCGCCCGGTACGAGCCTGTGCTGGCCACGGTACTATAAAAGACGGAAAGGAGTCGCGATGCGCGCGGTGGACCTGATCATGAAGAAGCGGGACGGCGGGGAGCTGTCCCGCGAGGAGATAGCCTTCCTCGTTTCCGGCTACGTGGACGGGAGCCTCCCGGAGTACCAGGTATCGGCCTGGCTCATGTCCGTCTTCTTCCGGGGCATGAACCCCCGGGAGACCGCGGACCTCACGGAGCTCATGCTCCGTTCCGGGGACGTGATGGACCTCTCCGGGATCCCCGGCCCCTTCGTGGACAAGCACTCCACAGGGGGTGTGGGAGACAAGGTCTCCCTGATCCTGGCGCCCATCGCGGCGGCCTGCGGGGTCAAAGTGCCCATGATGAGCGGCCGAGCCCTGGGCCACACGGGGGGGACCCTGGACAAGCTGGAGTCCATTCCCGGGTACCGGACGAACCTCTCCCCCGCGGAGTTCCGGGATTTCCTACGGGCGGACGGCTACGCCATGACCGGCCAAACCGCACGGGTGGTCCCCGCGGACAAGAAGCTCTACGCCCTCCGGGACGTGACGGCCACGGTGGAGTCCGTGCCCCTCATCACCGCCAGCATCCTGTCCAAGAAGGTCGCCGAGGGGGCCGAGTCCCTGGTCTTCGACGTCAAGTGCGGCCCCGGGGCCTTTATGAAGACCTTCCCGGACGCACGCCGCCTGGCGGAAAGCCTGGTGGACACCGGCAAGGCCATGGGCAAGCGGATCGTCGGGGTGATCACGGACATGACCGAGCCCCTGGGCCTTAAAGTCGGAAACTTCCTGGAGGTCGAGGAGAGCCTGGACTGCCTGACCGGGAAGGGCCCCGCGGACCTGATGGAGGTCACCTATCGCCTGGCCGCCTGGATGCTCGTGGCCGCGGGCAAGGCCAAGGGCGTCGAGGAGGCCCTGCGGCTCTGCGAGGCCGCCGTGGCGGAGGGCCGGGCGATGGAGCTCTTCCGCCGCAACGTCCGGACCCAGGGCGGAGACTTGGCTAAGATGGATGCCCTGTACGGGAAGCTCCGCTCGCCCCATTCCTTCGAGCTCCGGGCCCCGGCGTCCGGCTTCGTCACGGCCATCGACGCCTACAGGATCGGACTCGCGGGAGTCTACCTGGGGGTGGGCCGGAACACCACCGCGGATCCCGTTTACCCCGACGTGGGCTTCGTCTTCGAGCGGAAGGTCGGCGACTCCGTGACCGCGGGAGATCTCGTGGCTCGGGTGTATGGGAAGGACGAAGCGAGTCTGGCCGCGGCCCGGCCCCTGGTGGAGGAGGCCCTGACCGTCGGACCCGCAGCCCCCGCCCCCCGGAAACTCGTCCTCGAGGAGCTGGCCGCCCTATGAAGTGGAACAAGAAGGACGTGAGCCCCCAGGCGGTCAAGGATCTGGCCGCCCGCTTCGACCTGGACCTCCTTTCCGCCTCCGTCCTGGCCCGCCGGGGCGTCACGGATCCCGGGGAGCTCCTCTACTTCGTGGAGGACGACCCCCGCTACCTCCACAACCCCTTCCTCTTCGACCAGATGGAAGACGCCGTGGACCGGGTCCTCCTGGCCCGGGACGAGGGGGAGAAGGTCCTCGTGTTCGGGGACCGGGACGCGGACGGCATCTCCAGCACCGTCCTGGTCTACGAGGCCCTGAAAAGCCGGGGCCTGGACGTCCGGTATCGTCTGCCCTCGGCGGACGATCCCTACGGACTCTCGGCCAAGGCCGTGGAGGAGTTCGCCGGGGACTACGGCACCCTGATCATCACCGTGGACTGCGGCATCTCGAACCACGCCGAGATCGAGCGCGCCCGGGAGCTCGGCGTGGACGTCATCGTCCTGGACCACCACCTCCACCGTCGGGATGAGCTCCCCGGAGCCGTGGCGGTCGTGAACCCCAAGATCGAGTCCTGCGGCTACCCCTTCCGGGACCTGGCGGGCTGCGGAGTGGCCTACAAGTTCACCCGGGCCCTGGCCTTCGCGGAGAGCGGCCTCTATAAGCAGCAGGTGGCCCTGCTCAACGTGCGTCCAGCCAACGACGCCTACACCCTGGAGGCCGTGCGCCTGACGAACCTCGTGGAGACCGGCCGCATTTCCGAGACCATCGTCCCGGGGATGGTGGAGCTCGAGAAGACACGCCTGGTGCCCTTCCTCAAAGACCGCCAGATTTTCGTATGGGACGGGGATTTGCAGAAGAAACTCCTGGCCAAGGCCTTCGGACGGGCCGCGGACGTACAGGTCTACGACATCGCCGAGGACATCGGGGACCTCATCCCCGCCGTCCGGGGCAAGAGCCTCCTGCGCCTGCGGGAGCAGTCCCGGATCGCCAAGTACTCGGACAAGGCGGCCGGGGAGATCGACGTCTTCGCCAGCCTCTTCGTCTCTTTCGCCCTCAAGAAGACTTCGTACTTCGGCGAGGCGGACCTGGAGGCCCTTCAGCTGGTAGCCGTCGGGACCCTGGCGGACCTCATGCCCCTGCGGAACGAGAACAGGATCCTGGTGCGCAAGGGCATCGCCGCCCTCAACGCCAAGCCCCGGGCGGGACTGGCGGAGCTCCTGGCCAAGCTGAACCTCACCGGCAAGCGCCTGGCCGCCAAGGACCTGGCCTGGCAGCTTACCCCCGCCATCAACGCCACCGGCCGGATGGGCTCCCCGGAGACCGCGGTCCGCCTCTTCCTGGGCCAGACCGTGGAGGAACGCTCCCGCCTGGCCGAGGAGGTCATCGGCATGAACCAAGATCGCCGACGCCTGGGAGCCGAGGGCTGGGAGGCCGTCCTGCCGGACGCCCGGAAGAGCCTGGAGGCCCACGACAACAAGTTCGTCCTGGTCGGGCGGGACGATGTCAACCGGGGCATTACCGGGATCATCGCCGCCCGCCTCTCGAACACCCTCCGGGTGCCCGCCATCGTCGCCGCCTTTCTGGGCGGCGGCACCATCGTGGGCTCCCTGCGTTCCCTCCGGGGCTACCCCGTCAAGGCCCTGCTGGAGGCCTGCTCGGACCTCTTCATCGACTACGGGGGCCACGACGAGGCCGCCGGCTTTTCCCTCCCCGCGGACAAGTGGGATGAACTGACCCGCCGGGTCCTGGAATTCACCAAGGCCGTGGAACTTGAGGCCGAGGAGGAGTCCCTGTCCATCGACGCGGAGCTTCCCCACGACTACATGAAGCCCGAAATCACGGACTTGGTGGACCGCTTCGAACCCTACGGGGAAGAGAACGGTCCCCTGGTCTTCCTGACCCGGGACGTTCCCATCGCCTCGATGGAACTGGTGGGCAAGAAGGAGCAGAACCACGTCAAGATGCTCCTGGACTACGGCAAGCATCGCTGGCCCGCCCTCTTCTGGTCCGCCGCCGAGCGGGTGGAGCGGGACTTCTCCCGGACCGACCGGGTGGACGTGGTCTTCCAGGTTGGCCGCAATTACTGGAACGGAATGGAACAAGCCCAGCTCGTGGTCATGGACGTACGGCGGACTGGGGAGGACGGGACCCATTGACAGACCGCCCCCGTTTTCGGTACCTTGTCCGGCGTCGACGCAAGTCGCGGTCCCCGGTTGTGTAATGGTAGCACGGCAGACTCTGGATCTGCTTGTGGGGGTTCGAATCCTCCCTGGGGAATACGGAGTGGCGCCCTTCGAATCTTGGGACGCGTCTCCGGGGACGGGCGGGTACCGATCGAGACTGTACGGATGGGTTCCATCGTCAGGCTCTAGGGTATGCTGGAAAGTATGCAGATTTTGCCTCGCAAAATCTGCACGCGAGCGAATCGGTCTTGAAAAGCGGTAGACGGGAATTCGCCGAGCGAGCTTTGTGAGCTCGGCGCCGCGAAGCGAAAAATCTTCCCTGGAAGATTTTTCGCTTCGCGAGGCCCCTTCGTCTATCGGTTAGGACAAAAGATTCTCAATCTTTAAAGAGGGGTTCGACTCCCCTAGGGGCTAAAAACCCGATCCGGCCTTCCGGCCGGGTCGGGTTTTTTATTGCCCTAGGGGAGTCGAACACGAGCCGCCGTCGCGAGCTGGCGAGCACGAGGCCCAGGATGAGCCGAGAGGCGGCGAGGCGGGTCGGAGGGCTGAGGCACGATGCCGCCGTGCGCGGCAGCGCGCACGATCATCGATTCCTCTCGGCAAACGGAGCAAAGCGACATATGCGAAGCCCGGATACTCGACTCCCCTAGGGGCTAAAAACCCGATCCGATCTACCGGATGTTCGCCTCCAGCAGGCGGTCCTTGTACATCACGTGCGCGGCGATCGGCCGGGCTTTGCCGCCGATCGAGTCCTTGCCGATGTAGACCGTGTACAGGAACACGTCGCTTTTGAGCTTAAGGGCGACCTGGGCGTAGATGCTGTCGGTGACGCGGTGCTGCACGGCGGTCTTCGTGGTGTCGGTCCACTCCACGACGCTCTCGGTCTGCCATTCCGCCTGGGTGATGTTCGCCTTGAGCACGGAGGCTCCCGGGGCTTCCTTGAGGGCGGCCGACCGGGCCAGATCGCGCAGTGCCTCCCCGTCCTTGCCCTTGTATACGTCGGGCGACATCACGCGCTTTTCCAGGATGGTCTTGTCCATCTCCTCCAGGCGCTTGTCCAGCTCGGCCTTCTTCGCGATGAGGGCGCGGGTCCGGCTCGATCCGGGGAAGAGCAGGCCGGATTGCTCGACCAGGATGTCGACGCGTTTCTTGACGCCCGGCTCCAGGGCTATGGCCTTTCCTTCCGCCTGCCGGGCGTTCATCCATGCCAGGGCCTCGTCCACCTTGGCCGCCGCCTCCTCCGGTATCCGGTCCCGGCTCCGTTCGTAGTTGAGGATGCCGACCTTGATGTCGTACTCGGCCTGCCGGAGCTCCGGGTGGGCGTCCTTGTCCAGGCCGGAGGCCAGGAACTCGGCATAGACGACCTTGGCCTTCTCGTAGTTCGGTTTCTGGGCCAGGAGCTGGTCTATATCCTCGGTGGGAACGCCGAACAGGCCCTTCGAGCCGGGCCGCCCGTCGGGCTTGTATTCCGCAAGCCGCCTTGCCCAATCGACCAGGGCCTGTTCGCTCGCGGCCGCACTCGCCGCGGAGGCGGCCTTGGCCTGGGCCTTGCCGGACAGGGCCGCCGCCAGGGCGGCTTCCACCTCGGCGATCCGCTTCTCCGCGGCCTGTACGTCGGGATGGGAAGCGGTCTCGGGATAGGACTTCTTGATCTCCTTCATGAGCTCGATGGCCATGTCCAGATCGTTCCGGTTGGTGGAGCCGTTCTGGATGCGCGCCTCGGTGCTCTTGAGGTAGGCCTCGATCTTCCCGAGGCGGCTTGTGACCCCTCCGGGCAGTTTGGCCTGCGCGGAGAGAAGTCCCGCCGAGGCGAGGATGAGGGCGAGCGACCCGAACAGGACGCGGCCTGCACGTTTATACATGGCGTTCCTCCTGAGTTTGTAAAAAAGTATCGAATGTGCCTGCCGGAACGTCAAGAAGCCGCCCGGAATCCGCCTGGAATCCACCTTCCCCGGGAGTGTGCAGGGGACGCGACAGCCGCCTTCCTCAGCGGGAATGCCGGGCGAAGGCGTTCCGGGCGTCGGTTCCGATCTTGGCGAGGCTCACGAAGACGATGGTCAGTTCGAGCCGGCCCAGGAACATGGCCAGGGTCTCGGCCCAGAGCGCGGCATCGGGCATGTTCGCGCCCGTGAGGCCCACGGAGAGTCCGACCGTACCGAGGGCCGAGGCGAACTCAAACAAGGATTCCGTCAGACCGAAGCCGCAGGCGCAGAGAACCAGGGTTCCCGCGGCGTAGGTAACAAGGTACAGGACTACGAAGGCGGCCACCTGCCGGACCTTTCCGTCGTCCAGGAAGACCCGCCTCTCCCCTTCCCAATAGGGGACGGACAGCACGGCGCGCCTCGGAGCCGCCATTGTCCGCAGTTCCCGGACCAGGGCCTTCCAGAGCAGATACACCCGGCTCTGTTTGATCCCCCCCGCGGTGGAACAGGTCCCTCCCCCGATGAGCATCAGGATCACGATGAGGAACACCCCGAAGGAATTCCAGTTCCCGTACCCCACCGTGGAAAATCCCGTCGTCGTTATGGCCGTGACGACCTCGAAGACCGCGACACGGAACGCCTTGTCCATCCGCGGATACAGCTCTCGAGTCGTGAAAAGGAACGCGAGGGTGACGGAGGCGGGGATGACGACCGCGAGCAATCGGATCTCCCCGTTCCTGCCCACGGTCCGGAGCCTGCCGCGGAAGAGATGCCAGGCCGTGACGAAGCTCAGGTTTCCCAGGATCATGAGGGGAAGGGTCACCGCCTCGATCGCGGCGGAGTCCCAGTGCCCGACGCTCTCGACCCGGGTGGAGAAGCCTCCGGTGGACACCGCCGCGAAGGAATGGTTGATCGCGTCGAACCAGCCCATTCCGGCCAGGCGGTACCCGGCGATACCCGCCGCGGCATAGGAGAGGTACACGGTGAGGACCAGCCGGGCGGATCTTTTAACCTGGGGAACCAGCTGATCCCCCCGGCCCTCCGCGCTGGAAATTCCCGTGCCGGCCGGTCCGATGACGGCGGACATCATGATCACCGCCAAACCCGCACCGCCGGACAATTGCATGACGCTTCGCCACAGCAGGATCGCCGGTCCCGCCGCGAGGACGTCCACGACCGACAGGCCCGTGGTGGTCCACCCGCTCACCGATTCAAAAACCGACCGGGAAAACGGCAGCCCCAGCACGGCCGTGAACGGCCAGGCGGAAAAAAGGATGACGATCGTCCACCCCACGACGATGATCACGCCTCCCTCCCGGACGTTCAGCTCCACGGTCCGCCTCGACCGGAACGCCAGCCCCAGGGCTAGGCCCAGGAGCGTCTGAATTCCCGCCGGAACCAGGAAAGCCGGGATCCGGGCGGTCTCCTCAGGATACCAGACGGCCGCGAGGATCGGCACGGCCTGTATCGCGCCGGACACGACCAGGATGACTCCTATCGAGTATGCGATCGCGGCGTAACGCCGCCCCAGGTAGGGTACTTCCCTCATACGCCGCCTCCGGTCCCGGATCTCTCCCCCGTGACGGCCCGGATCGCAGGTCCGTGGTTGTCCGGCAGGGTCACCAGCACGAGGCGGTCCCCGGCCCGCAAGTCGTTTCCTCCCCGGGGGACGATGGTCTCCTCGCCCCGGATCAGGATGGCCACCAAGCTGTTCTCCGGCAGGGCGACCTCCTTGAGAAGTTTTCCCGCGACGGGGGAATTCTCCTGGAGCACCAGCTCGGTCACGATGACCTTGCCTCCGCCGGCGGGGAGGACGTTGGTGATCTCCCGGAGGGACGCCCGCTGCTCGATGAGGCTCCCCACCACTTCAGCGATCGAGAAACTCGGCACTCCCAGGTCCTGGAACGCCTCCGCGTTTTCGGGGTCGTTGGCCAGCGCCGCCGTCCTAGGCACGCCGAACTCCATCGAGGCGAGCTGGCAGGCCACCAGGTTGTCCGCGTCGTTCCCGGTCACCGCGAGCACCAGCTCCGCCTTCCTCGCGCCCGCCTCCTCCAGGACCCCCGCGTCGCTCCCGTCCGCACACACCACTTCGACGGGAAGGAACCGGGAGAGGCGTCCGCACACCTCGGGATCGCGGTCGATCACGGCGACTCGGAACCCCCGGGACGCGAGATTGCGGCACAGAAAATATATCGAGGTGCCTCCCCCGATAATCAACGCCTTCATAAGGAGGCTTCCCCTCGTCCGGAGGGCTCCTCGGTCATGACCCGGAAAAACATCTCCGCCGCGGTGGAGGTGGGACAGACCGTGACGATCCCGAGCCCCGAATACATTTTTTCCTTGGTCGGATCGTAGACCCGGGCAAGGACGCGTGCGACCCCGAAGGTCCGCTTGGCCACCTGGGCCGCCATCAGGTTGACGTTGTCGCTGCCGGTCGCCGCGATCAGGAAATCGGCCTCGTCCACCTTGGCGGCCTTCAGGACCGAGAGGCGGCTCGCGTCCCCCTCGATCCGAAAACCGCTGAATTCCGGCGGCAATCCGGCGAACGCGGATTCTTCCCGATCGATGATCACCACGGAATCCCCGGAGGCGCTCAACCGCGCCGCTATGCCCGAGCCTAGTCGGCCGCAGCCCGCGACCACGACGTATCGATTGCGCCGCATATGTCCTCCTCGGGCGCCGGCTACCGGCGTCGCCTCTGCTCTCCGTGGTCCAGGTCGATTCTCCCGGATCCGGATAACCCCGTGACCCGTTCCAGGTTCGCCCATGCGGGACGGTAGGTCGGATCGATGTCGGAGGAAGCCCGGTAGAATTTCTGGGCCGCCAGACCCTCTCCCTTGATCTCCAGGACCACCCCCACCAGGTTGTAGGCCTCCGCCCGCGCCGGGTCCAGGGCGATCGCCCTCTCCGCCGCGGCCCGGGCGGCCGTGAAATCCCGGTCGGCGATGCGGCGCTTGGCGAGCTCGATCAGGGAGGGATAGTCGTCCGCCGAGGACTCGTCCAGGTCCTCCCGGGCCAGGATCCCCGCAGCGACGCCCCGGATCTCGTCCGGGCTGAAGGGTTTCTGGATGAAGTCCACGGCCCCGAGCTTCATGGCATCGACCGCGGACCCGATGGATCCGTGGGCGCTGATGATGACCACCCGGATCCGGGGATATCCCTCCCGGATCCTCCGCAGGACCTCCAGGCCGTCCATGCCCGGCAGCTTCAGGTCCAGGAACACCAGGGAGTATTCCTCGTCGTGAAGCATCCCCAGGGCTTCCTCGCCGTTCACGGCCGTCCGAATCTGGGCCCCCAGGCCCTCCAGGGACTTAGACATCGTGAAGCGGATGTTCTTTTCGTCGTCGACGACGAGCATCCGGATAGTTTCCATCGATCGCTCCTTTCCGTCTTCTCACTCCGCGGGCAGGGTGAACGTGAACGTGCTTCCGCGGCCGCCGGAGGGAGACTCGACCCAGATGGCCCCTCCGTGGGCCCGGACGATTTCCTTGCTGATCGCGAGCCCCAGACCCGAGCCGCCCGTCCCGCCTTCCCGGATCCTCGTGAATTTCTCGAAGATCCGGGCCTGCGACTCGACCGGGATGCCGGTCCCGTCGTCCCGCACCGACAGGTAGGCCAGGGGACCGATCCTCTGGGCGAAGAGGTCCACGTGCCCGCCGGGTTCGACATACCGCAGGGCGTTGGAGACGAGGTTGGTGAGCACCCAGGCGGCCTTGCCGGGATCGGCCCGGACCCGAAGCTCCCCTTCGGGCCCCAGTACGCGAAGCCGGACGTCCTTCATCTTCGCCTGGTTCCGGAACACGGACTCCACGCGCTCGAACATGTCCCGGACCGAGACGCTCTCGATCTCCATCTCGATCCTTCCGGCTTCCATCCGGGAGAGGTCGAGCAGGTCGCTCACCAGGGCTTTCATGCGCTGGACCTCCTCGTGGGCCGTCGCGAGGAGTTCCCGGTCCCCGTCGGGAAGACCGGGTCCGGCCCGCTCGCGGAGCAGCTCAACGCTCATCCCCAGGCTGGTGAGGGGTGTGCGGAGTTCGTGGGAGGCGGCCATCACGAATTCCTCCTTGAGCCGTTCGAGGTCCTTGAGCCGGGTCACGTCCCGGAGCAGGAGCACGATCCCGGACAGGTTGCGATCCCGTCCCCGTACGGCGAATACGGAGTAGAGGCAGTGGATCGCCTCCCCGTCCCCCGCGGGCAGACGGAGGATCCGCCGCTCCTCCGGGACGTCGGGCCGGGTCCCGGATTCCAGGGTCCTCCGAACGTAGTCCCGGGCCGGATCTTCGGGGAGGACGTCCTCGAGCCTCAGCGTGGCGGTTTCCGCGAACTCCAGGGCGAGGAGCCTGCGGGCCGTCGGATTGAGGGCCGTCACGCGGCCTTCCGGATCGAAGACGACAAGCCCGTCCTCGATGCTGGACAGGATCGCCTCGCTCTTGTTCTTCTCCGCGATCAACCGGTCTACGTCCGTCTCCCGATAGGCGCTGAGCCGCCGGGCCATCTCGTTGAACTCTCCCGCCAGGCGTCCCAGCTCGTCCCCGGTATCCTTCGGAACCTCGACGGTATAGTCGCCGCCGGAGATCCGACGGGAGGCCTCCATGAGCCGCCCGAGGGGGCGCGCGATGCGGTCCGCGAAGACCAAGCTGAAGACCAAGGCCGAAACCAGGGCGGAAGCGGCGACCAGCGCGGTGGACCAGATCGCCTTCCGCGCCCGGAGGCCCGCAGCGTCGCGGGCCGCGTACATGACATTCTCATTCAAGACTCTCAGACGGCCGCATCCCTCCCGGGTTTTCCGGTATAGGGGGCGGAGCGTTTCCCGGTAGGCGGTCCACATCCGGATTTCTGTCTTCCTTCCGCCCTCGACCGAGGCGAGAAGCGCCGTCCGATACGCCTCGAAATCGGAGCGGATTGCCCGAACGAGTTCCGCCTCGCCCTCTATGGTGATGTTGTCCTCGGCCCGGGCGAGCCACGAGAAGAAAAGCGCCTCCCCTTCCCGAAACCTCGCCTGCCCGCCGTCGGGATCGCCCGCAAGGACAAGGAGCGCCCCGGAGTCCAGCCGATCCAGGGCACCGGCCATTCCGTCCGCGGCCAGGATGCTCCGATAGTTCTCCCTCAGGATGGACGCCGTGGCCTTCCCCAGGGCTACCAGGTTCGCGATGGCCCAGGCCACGACGAGCGCCAGGAGCAGGCAGGCGAGCCCGTATCCGGCGAGAATTTTCCGCCTCAAGGTCATGGGTTACCCCGCTTCCATATCTCGGAATCGAATACTACGGAGCAATAAGCATGCCAAGAAAATGTGTTGATATTACAAGGAATTACGGCTTTCCGCGTTTGAAGGCAAGTCAAATTGCAAGAGCACTTTCACCGAGTATTGCAAAACGCACGACGTCGGGTTAGATCCCGTACAGCTTCCGCTTTCTCCAGAGGGTCGCCGGATCGATCCCCAGAACGGAGGCGGCTTCCCGCAGGGATCCGGCGGAGGCCAGGACCCGGCGGATATGGAGTCGCTCGATCTCCGAAAGCGGAACCCTGTCCCCGACCGCCGGCGAACCGGGGCCGGAAGGGAAGTCCCCTCCGAGATCCCGGATGTCGATCTGGGGGCCCCGGGCCAGGATCGCAGCCCTCTCGATGGAATTCCGGAGCTCCCGGATATTCCCGGGCCAGGCCCGCCTTCGCAGCGCCGCGCGGGCTTCCTCGGTGAACCCGAGGAACGTCCGGTGGTAGGCCCGCGAAAACTCCGTCAGGAACCCCGAGGCGAGGGGCTCGATGTCGTCCGGCCTCTCCCGGAGGGGCGGAAGCGTCAGCCGAATCACGGCCAGCCTATAGAACAGGTCCTCCCGGAAACCTCTCTGCGCGACCCGCTCCTCGAGGTCCGCGTTCGTGGCCGCGATGATGCGGACATCCGCTTTCCGGGCCCGGGATTCGCCGAGGCGTTCATACTCCTTGTCCTGGATGAACCGCAGGAACTTCGCCTGGACGGGAGGAGCCATGTCCGCGACCTCGTCGAGGAACAAGGTCCCTCCCTCGCAGGCCGCGATCCGGCCGGGGTGGTCGCGAAGGGCACCCGTGAAGGAGCCCTTGACATGGCCGAACAGCTCGCTCTCCAGGAGCTCCTGGGGAACCGCGGGACAGGATACGGTCATGAACGGCTTGGCAGACCTCGGGCTCCAACCGTGGATGGCCCGGGCCAGGAGCGACTTGCCGGTCCCGCTCTCGCCGCACAGCAGGACGATCGCGTCGGATTCCGCGGCCCGCCGGGCCGTCTCGACCACCCGCAGCATCGCGGGATCCCGACTCTCGAACGATCCCTCCGCCCCCCGGGACCCGGCGTACTCCCGCAGGGCAGCGACCTCGGCCTCCATCGCCCTGAGCCGTCCGATCCGGCGCGCCAGGATCCTGACCTGTTCCGGATCGAAGGGCTTCGGCAGGTAATCCTCCGCGCCGAGCCTCATGGCCTGCACGACGCTTTCCACGGAGGCGTAGGCCGTGATCACCACGATCTTCATCCAGGGGGAGTCCGATGCGAGGGGGACGATGAGATCCATCCCGCTCCGTTCCCCGAGACGGAGGTCCAGAAACACCAGGTCGTAGGGTCTCCGCCGCGCCTCTTCGACCGCTTCCCCGGGATCGCCCACGGATGTCACGGAGTGGCCTTCCCCGGCAAGGCAGAAGGACAGCATCTTCCGTATATTCGGCTCGTCGTCCACGACGAGAATGTTCAGCCCGGGGGATTTGCTCTCTTCACTCATCCTGCGGCTCCGTCGAAGCGCGCCTCCGATCATACCCCGCGCGGGGTTTTCCGCCTAGTTCGGGTCCGACTCCCGCCGGCTCTCCGGGATCCGTTCGGCCGCGGCCGCCCGGGAAACCGCGCCGCATCGTCCTGGGCTTTCCCGGCGACATGCAGCAGGGCTCCCCCTCCGACGGAGAAGGCCGCAGCCATGAGGAAGACCGCCTCGCCCCCCGCGGCTCCCATCAGGAAGCCCGCGGCCGGGGCGGCGATCCCTCGGCCGAGCTCGCTGACCATGGACAGGCCCATGTAGCGCCCCAGGAGGGCCGGCCGGGCGTGCTCGGGTATGTAGCGGACCTGGACCGCGGAACCCCAGACCTCCCCCAGGCTCAGGATCAGCATGGAAGCCAGGAGAAGCGCCGGGGAACGGAGGAAGGCGAAGCCCAGGAATCCCGCCGCGAAGGCCGCCTTGGACCAGGCCGCGGCCGGGGCGATCGGCGATACCCGGAGCCGGCGGGAGAGGGGAAGCTGGACGGTCACGCAGATGAAGGCGTTCATGGACAGGATCGCCCCGTAGATCCATAGGTCCGTGCCGTTCTCCCGGAAGTGGAGGGGCAGGAAGCTCTGGATGAGGTCGTAGGCGCCCCAGACCAGGGTCATGCCCGCGGTCCAGACCCAGAACCCCGCGTCCCGGACGATCTCCGCCCAGGCGTTTCGGCCCGAAGTTCCGTCCCCGGAATGGCCGGCTCTGTCCCCGGCCGCGCCTTGGGCGACCCGGGCATCGGCAGGCTCGTCGGACCGAACATCCCGCGCGGCCGGCCCGATCCGGCCGGGAGCGGACTCGGGCACGACCAGGGCGATGTACAGGCCCACCGCCAGGTTTAAAAGCCCTCCCAGGATGAAGCCCGTCCGCGGCGAGGCCTGGAACAGGGCCACCCCCGCGACCGGCCCCAGGCCGAAGGCGGCGTTCAGGGCGATGCGGTTCAGGGCGAAGGCCTCGGACCTCCTCTCCGGGGGACAGTGGTCCGAGAGGGCGGCGCCGGTCGCCGGCCGGTAGAAGGTCCGGGTCATCCCGTTCATGAAGTTGAGCACCGCGAGGAGCACCGGGCGGGGACCGGCGAAGGCGAAGCCGAACATCGAAAGCCCGCTGGCCGCGACCCCCAGGATCTGGACGGGCTTGCGGCCCCACCGGTCCGAAAGCTGGCCGCCCCAGGCCCCGAATACGACGTTGGCCACGGGGGCCGCACCCAGGACCAGGCCCAGGGTGCCCAGGCCCACCCCGACATCCCGCATGTACAGGCTGAGATAGGGGATCACCATGAAGCGGCCGCAGGACTCCACGAAGGTGGCCGCTATGAGGTACCAGACGGGCCGGGGAAAGCTGGCAAGGTAGGCCTTACCACGAGACAGGAGGCGGGACGGGGAAGAAGGCTCGAGGGCGGTGGAGCGTCGAGGTTCCGGCATGGCCGGGAGTATCGCCTTTTATGCGGACTTGTTCCAGGGCCGATTCACGGGGGATCCTCCCGTCCGGTTCCGGACGCCGGTTCTCCCGGAGGGGCCAGCACGACGGGGACAGCCCGGGAGGCGATGGCGGTGAACTCCACCAGGGCCCCTTCGACGGTCAGCGGGGAGACGAGGACCTTCCGGGGAGGCAGGGGCCGGGGCATGACCCGGGCGTAGGCCTCGTTCATCTCGTCGTAGTAGCGGATGTCCGGAAGGTAGACCTCCACCCGTACGAGGTGCCCGAGGCTCAGGCCCGCGGCGCGCAGGTACGACTCCAGCCGGCCCACTACGGCGGCGGTCTGGGCGGTCACGTCGTACGGGAACGCCGGGTTCCCCCGGCCGTCCTTGGCCACGATGCCGCCGAAGAAGATCCAGTCCCCCGACCGGACGGCCTCGGAGTTCGGCAGGAGGGGATGCAGGGGACGGCTCACGCTCCCGCCTTCACGCCCAGGATCCGGGCCAGGTTCCCCCCCATGACCCGCTCGATATCCTCCGGGGGAATTTCTCCTTCCAGGAGGGTCAGGTACTTGGCTACCTCCACGTGCATGAGCTCGAAGGGGGTGTCGCTGCCGAAGCAGACCCGATCGGGCCCGAGCTTCCGGACGGCCTTGAGGATCGGGATGGACCGCACGGCGCTGCCGATCAGGGTGATGGACGGCCGGGAAGCCGCCGCCTCGATCACGAGGTCGCTCATGTCGTCGAAGGAGGCGCCGCCCATGTGCACCGCCAGGATGGGCAGGCGCGGATGCCGGTCCGAGACCTTGGCCAGGCGCCAGGGATGGGTGTTGTTGTAGGAATCCGCGCCGATGTGGAAGGCCAGAACGCCGCCGGCCTCCGCGATCGCGTCGATCACGGGCAGGGCCCGTTCCGGATCGTCGATCGGGAATCCGTTCTGGGCCCCGTTCAGCTTGACCCCCCGGAATCCGTAGTCCGAGAGACAGCGCCGGGCCTCGCGGACCGCGTGCTCGACGCCCAGGCTCGGATCCGCCCAGCCGAAGCCCAGGAACCGGTCGGGGTGCAGGGAGGCCGACTCGTACACGTAGCGGTTGCTGGCCTCGATGCCGTCCCTTCGGTAGGGGGGTTGCAGCCAGACCAGGGCCTTCGCGACCCCGGCCCGGTCCATCCGGGCCAGGAGCTCTTCCCGGCCTATGCTGTTCCCCGACTCGGGCGTGGGGGAGATGTGGCAGTCCGCGTCGATGATCGTCATGGTTTCGGCTCCCTCGGAATATGGCCGGGGCGGGGACGGCCCGAAGGCCGCCCCGTCCCCGTTCAGGAATATCACTTCACCGTCGCGATGATGGACCGGATCTCCGCCAGGATGGCGGAGGCTCGGGGTTCCAGGTCCTTCACGAACTTGGAGGAATAGGCGCCCTCGGCCCCCTTGCGGAAGGCCTCCCGGTCCACCTGGATGAACTCCATCCCCTTCTCCTTCAGCATCTGGGCGTACTTGGCCTCGTTGGCCTCCGCCCAGTCGATCTGCCAGAAGGAACCGAATTTCACCGCTTCCTTGAGGGCGGCCTGGTCCGCGGCGGAGAGCTTCTGCCAGGTCTTCTCGGAGACCAGGACGTAGGCGAAGTTGTAGATGTGGCGGGTTTCGATGACGTATTTCTGGACCTCGTACAGCTTGCCGTTGTAGATGTTCTCCAGGGGGTTCTCCTGGCCGTCCACCACGCCCTGCTGGAGGGCGCCGTAGAGCTCGCCGAAGGGCATGGGCGTGGGCAGGGCGCCGAGGGCCTTGAAGGTCTCGACCTGGGCGGGGCTCTCGGGGGTCCGGATCTTCATTCCCTTCAGGTCCGCGGGGCTTCGGATCGGCTTCTTGGAGGTGACGTTGCGGAACCCGACCTCCATGAGACCGACGATGCGCAGGCCTTTCCGGATCAGGGCCTCGTTCATCCGATCCATCAAGGGCGAATACATCACCGCCTTGATCTGGGCCCGGTTCGCGTACTGGAAGGGAAAGTCGAACAGTGCGAAGGCGGGATCGTAGAGGTTGGCCAGGCCGGTGATGGTCATGTCCTGGGTCCCAACGCTCAGGGCCTCCTGCATCTGCCGCTCGTCGCCGAGCTGGTTGGAGGGGAAGAACTGGATGCTGATCCTTCCCCCCGTCTTCTCCTCGAGGGCCTTCTTGGCCTGCTCCATGCCCAGCTGGTAGGAATGGGTGGCCGTGTGGCCGTGGCCCAGCTTCAGGACGAGCTTCGCCTGGGCCTGCAGAGGCAGGGCCAGGACGAGCGACGCGACCGCGAACAGAACCGGGAATCTCTTCATGTCGGTCTCCTCCGAAATACGTTGGCGTGCCGTACGGCCGCCTATTTGCCGAACACCAGGTTCGGCAGCCAGGTCACGAGCGGGGGGACGTAGGTGATCAGGAACAGGACCAGGATGGGCGGAACGAGGAAGGGCAGGATCGCCCGCATGAGCCGCTCGAGTTTGATGTTCGCCACGTGGCTCACGACGAAGAGGCACATCCCCACGGGGGGCGTCGCCACCCCGATCATCAGGTTGACCACCATCACGACGCCGAAGTGTACGAGGTCGATGCCCACCGCGTTCAGGACGGGCACCAGGATGGGCACCAGCAGGATGAGGGCCACCCCCGCCTCCATGATGCACCCGAAGAACAGGAGGATCAGGTTCAGGATGAACAGCATGACGAACTTGTTCATCGTGACCGAGGTCAGGAAGCCCACGACCCAGTCCGAGAACTGTCCCAGCAGCAGGATATAGGAGAAGGTGCTGGTCGTGGCCATCACGAAGGTGGTGATGGCCGTGGTCTTCATGGAGTCGATCAGGATGCCCGGGAGGTCCCGGAGCCTGACCGTACGGTACACGAAGAACGAGAGGATGAAGGCATACACGACGGCGACGGCGGCCGCCTCGGTGGGGGTGAAGATCCCGAACACGATGCCGCCCAGGATGACCGCGGGGGTCAGGATCGGGAAGAAGCTCTCCAGGAAGCGTGTCCGGAAGACGGCGAAGGTGGCCTTCGGGTCCCGGGGAAAATCGTGCCGGACGCTGAAGATGTACACCAGCACCATGAGGGAGACCGCCACGAGGATGCCCGGCAGGATCCCTCCCAGGAATAGCCTGCCGACGGAGACCTCCGCCATGGCCCCGTAGATCACCATCGGGATGCTCGGAGGGATGACCGGTCCTATCACCGAGGAGGCCACGGTGATGGAGGCGGAGAACTCCCGGGGGTATCCCTGGGCGTCCATGGCCTTCATCTCGATGGCCCCCAGCCCGCCCGCGTCGGCCACGGCGGATCCGGACATGCCCGCGAAGATCATGCTGGCCAGGACGTTGGCGTGCCCGAGGCCGCCGCGGAAGTGCCCGATCAGGGCCCGGGCGAAGGCGAAGATCCGGTCGGTTATCCCGCCCGCGTTCATGAGGTTCCCCGCCAGGATGAAGAGCGGGATAGCCAGGAATACGTAGCTGTCCACGCCGACCACCAGGCGCTGGGCAAGGACCAGGAGGGACAGGTCGGAGAAGAACACGATGGCGATCATGGAGGAGATCCCGATCGCCAGGGCGATGTGGAAGCGGAGGAAGACCAGGACCACGAAGCACGCGAGGGCCGCCCAGATCATGCTTCCCTCCCCGCCCCGGCGACGGAGTCCCCGTACGCCTCGACGGCCTCGAGCAAGTGCGCCAGGGCGTGCACGAGCATCAGGGAGAATCCGACGAGGACGCTCACGTACAACCAACCTTGGGAAAGGCCGATGATCGGGAAGTAGGTCTCCCAGATGGCCGAGGTGAACTCCCAAAGCTTGCCGATGATCACGGCGAAGAAGACGAGAGCGGCCGCGTGGACCGCGATCTCCGTACCCTTCACGCCCCGGTCCCCGAGCCGCCGGTTGATGAACTCGAACCGGATGTGGATCTTTTCCTTGTAGGCGACGCTGGTGGCCAGGAAGGTGCTCCAAATGAAGAGCAGCTTCGCCACCTCGGCGGAGAAGATGAGGGGATGGCGGAAGACGTACCGCGCCACGACGGAAGCGAACAAGAGGAGCGCGAACGCGGCCGTGCCGAGGGCCACCAGGAAACAGGCCGCCCCGTTCAGCGCGTCGCTCAATCGGTCGATCAGGCTCCGGATCCTCATTCCCTCCGCCTCCTAGAAGAAAAACTCATAACATAAGTCATCTGTTGTCTTGTGTTATAAACGGCTTCCGAAAACCTGTCAAGGAAAAATAAAGGGGAATCCGGCCCGCAGCCTTGACGTCGGCAGGGAAAGCACCATAATACCAGTCATCTGCTCTTAAGCTATCTCGCAAGGAGACCGGATGCCGCCGAAACCGAAGTCCCCGGAACTCAGCACCTTGGCATCCCCGATCAAGAAACGGTCGGTCGTCCATTTCGTGATCGACAAGCTCAAGGAAGCGATGATCCTGAAGGAGCTCAAGCCCGGCGACTACCTTCCCTCCGAGAGCGAGCTGACACGGCAGCTGGGCGTCGGCAAGACGAGCGTCCGGGAAGCCCTGAAACAGCTGGAAGCCATGGGCATCGTGGAGATCCGCCAGGGACACGGTACCTTCATCCCCCAGAAGCCCGCGGCCGACGCGATCAACCCTCTGATCTTCCAGATGATCCTGGAGCAGGCCACGAACGAGGATCTCCTGGAGCTCCGGATGATGTTCGAGCCGGCCTACGCCCTCATCGCCATGGACAAGGCGCGGCCGGACCAGATCCGGGCCCTGGAGGATTCGGTGGACCAATTCGAGCGGAAGATACGGGCGGGAATCCATACCGCCGAGGATGACCTGGCCTTCCATGAGCGGATGCTGGAATGCACCGGGAATCCCTACATCGTGCGCATCGGGACCACGATCCACCAGCTCTTCAAGACCTCCGTGTCCCGATCCATGAGAGCCATACCGGATACGGCCTTGCGGGACCACAAGGCCATCCTCGCCGCGTTCCTGTCGAGGGATCCGCGGAAGCTCGTCGAAGCCATTCGGAACAGCCACAAGGGATGGGCCTACAGCCTGCAAGTCACGGCGGGGAATTCGTAGCCCTCCCTTCCGCCGAACCCCGGGGTCCGAAGGCAGGATCCCGCGGAAAACCGGACCGGATTAAATCCCGAGGGCGCCGCGTTCCAGGAGATCTTCCAGCCGGGACAGGTATCCGGATTCCCCGTGGTACGCCCGCACGTCCGCGGGGACGGGATCGACCGCCCCGCCTCGCCGGGACACCGCGCCGGCGGCCCGCGCCACGTACCCGTCCCGGCCGCTTTCCGGCTCCAGGGCGGCGGCCGCGGCCACCGCGGCTCCCGCGGCCGCCCCCGCCTCCCCGATGATTGCGACCGGCCGGTTCCAGATCGCGGCGATCCGTCGCAGAGTGCCCTCGCTGGCGGCGGCTCCCCCGGTCACCGCGACGGCGGCCACGTCCGCCGCGAAGGGCCGGGAAGCCAAGTAGATGAGCCCGAGGGACGAGTCCACGACGCCCGCGTAGTCCGCCTCGAACCCCGCGGGCCGGCCGTAATCCGTCTCCCGGGATTCCGGGAAAGATTCCCTCTCGCCCTGCAGGACGCGCAGGACCGAGCCCGGCGCGGTCACGGCCAAGGCGCGCTCGGAGGCCCGGAAGTCGTTCGCGCCCAGCCCGTGAAAGGTCCGGACCGATTCCCAGCAGAGTGCGCCGTTCGTGCGACAGCCGAAGAGGAAGGGCGTTCCCAGGCCGTCGTACATGGCGTTGGCGGCGGGGTGCGGTTTCGTCCCGTCCGTCATGAACACGAAGCTGGTGCCCAGGGACAGCAGGGCCCCCGGGGCCAGTACCTTGCTCTGGGGATTGTCCCCGGAGCCCGCCAGCACGACGCAGGCCGGGTCGAACCCGAAGCGCTCCGAGAAATAGGCGGCTATCCCTCCCGCGGCGGCAAGCGGATGCGACAGGAGGGGGAGCCGCCCCGCCAGGCCCGCCGCCCCGTCCGGAAGGCCCCTCGAGGCCGCTTCCAGGAGGTCCGGATCCCAGCGCCGGCCGGACCAGTCCATCAGGGAGGTGCCCGCCCCGTTTCCCCAGTCCACCGGAGCCCGGGGCCGGCCGGACAGGATCGCGGACAGAAAGGAGGACAGGAGGTGGCACACCGTCGTCCGGGCGTAGGCTTCCGGGAAGCGCCGGGCCGTCCGCCGGAGGACGGCGCCCGAGAAGCGCAGGGGGCTGTCCGATCCGGACCGGGCTGTCATGGCGTCCCGGCCGCCCAGGGCGGAGCGGAGCTCCTCCGCCTCCTCGGCGGTGCTCGAGGTCATCCAGATGGGGGCCCGGTCGTAGGAGAATCCCGGGCCGATCCGGGCCGCGAGCCCCCGCTCCCCCTCGGCCCCGCATCCTCTTCCGCGCAGGTCGGAGACGGCGGTCTCCCCCCCGGCTCCCAGCCAGGCCTGGCCGTGCTGCTGGGCGGAGACGTTCACGGCCGCGACCCGGCCCAGGACGGCGGGACCCAGGTCGGCCAGGAGGCACTCCAAGGCGTCCAGGAAGAGCCCGGGCGGCTGGTCGGCCTCGCCGGGCTCCCGGGGGGGGAGGACGGGCGACGGTCCGGTCAAACCGTAGGACGCCAGGCGGGGATCGTCCCGGTACCCCACCCGGGCCCGGGCCGCGATCGAGAAATCCCTCCGGTCGATCACGATCCCCGAGGTGCTCTGGGTGCTGGAATCGATGCCCAGGATTAGATCCAGGTCGGTCATGCGGATCCCCCGTCGAGTCGGTCTCGACCTTCACCGCCGATCCGCAGCGATCCTGCCCTCCTTCATCACCAGGACCGGGTCCCGAAGGACGCCCGGGTCCGAGAGGGGATCGCCGCGGACGACGATGAGGTCGGCGAGCTTGCCGGGCTCGAGGGTACCGATTTCCCGGTCCGCCGCGCAAGCCTCCGCCGAGGTCCGGGTACAGGCCGTGATGACCTCCATGGGGGTCATCCCCGCGGCGAGCATGCACTCGATCTCGAACATCGGGATGCCTCCCTCGAACTCCCCGGGGCCGCCGCCGTAGTCGTTCCCCAGGGCGACCCTTCCCCCGGCAAGCCGGAACGCCCGAAGGTTCGCCACGCAGGACTGGACCGGGGCGCCGTAGCTGCGGAAGACGCTGAAGGTCGGGATGAGGAGGATCCCGGCGGAGACCGCCCGCCTCCAGGTGTCCGGATCGACGCGGTCCCAGGCGATGTGGGCCAGCTCGTCCACCCCCGCGAGGACGGCGCGGCGGAGGAACCGGGCCTCGGTCACGTGCATCGTCACCCGGAGGCCCCGGGCCTTGGCGGCCGCGACCAGGGCGTCCAGGGTCGCGTCGTCGAACTGCGGCAGCCCCGAGACCCCCGCGTACCCGTCCTCCAGGGAGGCCTTCACGGCGTCCAGCCCCGCATCGGCGATTCGATCCACGGCGGCGCGCGCCTCGGCCGGGGTGGAGACGAAGCTCGAGCCGTAGCCCCCGGGAACGGTGATCATCGGTCCGACCGCGTACAGCCGGGCCAGGTCCGGACGCTCCCGGGTCCGGGCGCGCCAGCGCGCGACCTCGGCCGGGGGCATCCCGAAGCTCGACATGTCCCGGACGCTGGTCACGCCGGACTCGAGCCACCGGGCCAGGCGCTCCTCGTCGAGGGCGTAGTGGACGTGGGCGTTGACGAACCCGGGCAGGACGGCCGCTCCGTCCAGGTCGAGGACCCGCGATCCGGGCGGTATCCCGACCGCCGCCGCCGGTCCCGCCGCGAGCACCCGGCCCTCCCCGATCAGGAGGACGGCGTCCCGGACCGGGGGAGAGCCGGTCCCGTCGATGAGGATGCAGTTCCGGATCGCCAGGTCGATCCCGGGGGGGATCGCCGGGGGGCGGGCTGGAATCCGTGCCGGGAAGACCGATACAAGGGCCAGGACGAGGAGCCGACGGGCTCCGGAGCGGACGCCGCTCATCCCCGGAGCCCTCAGCGCTTCTTCCTCCCCCCGTTCTGTTCCACCCGGAACCGCACGATCCGGGCGATCAAGTCCCGGGGGAGGGGCCGGTCGATCGGGAACTGGACGGAACCCTTGGCGCGCTTGTACCCGGCGAGCTCGGCCTCGAAGGCGGCGATCCCCTCGGATCCGGGGTAGAAGCCGATGTGCCGCTCGTAGCCGGAGAAGTGGACCAGGTTGCCGTTCAGGGTGAAGGTGGGGATGCCGTAGGCGATCTTCTCGGCCGCGCCCGGGGCGTTCTCCCGGATCAAGGCCCGTATCTCTGAAAGCAGCTTCCTCGTCTCCGGGGGATACCCCGCGATGAACGCGTCCACCGCCGCGGTCCCCGGGTCGGAGCCGGGGCTCACGCCCTTGCCCGCCGGCGCGGTGCCGTCCGCCGGTGCGCCGGGCGCGGACGCCACGGAATCCGCGAGAGCCCGCCGCAGGTGCCCGAGGGACTTGGGACCCAGGCCGTGGAGGGCCAGGAGTTCCGCCTCGGATCGGGCGGCGAGGTCCCGGAGATCCCGGATTCCCGCGGACTCCAGGGCCCGCCGGGCGGGGGCGGACAGCGCGTCGAGCAGGTCGTCCCAGGTCATAGGCTCCTCCTTTTCGCGACCGGCCGGAGGTCCGGCATCGCCCGGATCACGCCCCGGCGGGGTCGGGCGCCGTTTCCATCGGCACCTTCGAGGACGGCACGGGCTTTCCCATCTCCATCAGGGTACGGCTCATCCGGACGCCGATCCCCAGAGCGGCGATGGCGGCGCCGGTGGCGATCAACAGGATCTCGATCCGGACCAGATCCCCCAGGGGACCGAAGGCGAGCATCCCGACGGGCATCATGGACGAAGAGATCATGGAATTGATGCTGTACACCCGTCCCAGGTAGTCCGGCTCCACGTGCTCCTGGAGCAGGGTCGTGAGGGGGGTGTTGAAATACGGGATCGCGAGCCCGAAGAGGACCATGAACCCGATGTAGACCCAGAAGGGAGGGGCCAGGCCGAGGGCGGCGGTGCAGAGGGCCATCACAAGGGTCGAAGCGACCACGGTGCCCATCCGGTTCCGGAACCCGCTGAGCGCCGCCAGCAAGGCCCCTCCCACCGTCATCCCCGCGGAGAAGGCGATCTCCAGGGCGGTGAGGCGCCAGACCTCGGGCCCGTAAGTCCGGGCCGTCTGGAGAGGGGTCAGGAAGGCGGCCGGGGCGATCAGGAAGAAGAGCAGGGCCATGTACACGAACAGCCCGACGAGGTACCGGTGGTCCCGGACGTACCGGAAGCCCAGCTTCAGGTCCTCGAAGTAGCCCGTGGCCTGGGCATGGGAGGCCTTGGCGTGGGGCGGGACATGCAGGAACAGGGCCAGGAGCCCCACCGCCAGGGAGGCGGTGGCCACGTCCACGAAGAGGATGACCTGGAAGGGGGCCAGGCTCAGCAGGGCTCCGGCGGCGACCGGGGCCGCGAAGGAAAGCCCGGACTGGACGGTCCCGTTCAGGGCGTTCACCCTCATGAGGGAGTCCCGAGGCACCATCTGGGGCAGGATGGCCCCCACCGCGGGCATGTGGAAGGCCTGGCCCACGGACCGGAGGGCCGAAACCGCCAGGAGAAGGCCGACCGCCTCCGTCCCCCTCGCGTAGACCAGGGCCAGACCCAGGGTGGCCAGGGCGATCCCCGCATCGGCGATCATGATGATCCGTTTCCGGTCGTGACGGTCCGCGAAGACCCCCGCGAAGGGGGACAGGAAGAAGGTCGGAAGGAAGCCCAGGATGATCATCAGGGCCATCATGGTCCCGGACTTCGTGGTCAGGGTGATGTGCCACATCAGGGCGTACTGCACAAGGGCCGAACCGAAGAGGGACAGAGCCTGGCTGGTCAGGAAGACGGCGACGTTTCGCTTCCAGCCGCCCGGGATCGGCGCCGGGGCAGGAGACTCGGTTTCAAGCATTGGAAGAATATATCGAAAGCCGGGCCGCTCGGAAAGAAGGGCCCCCCGCACGTCCGCGGCGGGAGCCCGGGGCGCCCCGCCTCACGATTTCGCCTCCCCGGAGCCTTCCACATGCTTCCGGAAATTCTCCAGGATCGCCCCCCAACCTTCCGCCTGTCTCTCCCGGGAGTAGACTCCGTCCGAGTCGAAGGCGACCTCGACGTCCGTGGAGTCCGTCCGGGGCCGGAACTCGACCGTCACCCCCCGGCCGTCCCCCATCTCGTACTCGATCCGCGAATGCCGCCGGACATCCAGGTACCGACCCGCGAAATCGAAGCCGGCCTTGCCGTCCTTGGACTCCATTCGGCTTGAGAAGGTGCCGCCGACCCGCAGGTCGACGTGCGCGGAGGGACAGTGCCAGTCGTCGCTGGCGAAATTCCACTTCGTGATGTCCTCCGGGGTCGTATAGGCGTCCCAGACCCGGGCCACGGGGGCGCGGATCCGGGTTCGAACGGTGATTCTTTCGTCGGCCATGGGGCTCTCCGATCGCGATCAGGATGTACTTATATTATACTTTTTGTCATCTATTTGGTCCAGCCCATCCGCCTCCCCAAGTGAGGATCCACAGGCCGCCTAGGCCTTGCCCGAGCGGTCCTCCAGTAGCTTGTTCGCGAAGGCGACGTCGGCCTCCAACCTGCGGATCCGCTCCTCCCGATCCAGGGAAAGGCGTTCCAGGTCCTCGACGCGGCGGGACAGGTCCCGCAGGGCCTTCGGGTCCGCGCCCGATCTCGACTTGACGGACTTGCCCAGGAGATCCCCGACCACCCCGATCAGGGTGATCACGATTACTCCGCCTACGATCACCAACGTGATTTCCATGAAACGCTCCGTTCCTCAAGGTTCCCGCGGTTCGACGGGCCGGCCTCGGTTTCCGCCCCCAGGTTTCCGCCCCCGGCCCTTCCGCCGGGGCCGGAGCCGGCCGAGGTAGAGGGCCTCGACTTTGGCCCGGGCCCAGGGGGTCCGCCGCAGGAAGGCCAGGCTGGAGCCCACGCTCGGGTCGACGGAGAAGCAGCGGACGGGGATACGCTCCGCCAGGCCCTCCCAGCCGTACTTCTCGACCAGGAGGCGGAGGATCGCCTCCAGGGTGAGGCCGTGGAGGGGGTTGTTGGGCTGGTCCTCGGGCATGGGGGGAGTATAGCGGACCGGGCCGGGCGGCGCCAGACCGGTCGGCCTCCCCTTGATCCCGGCCGCTTCTTTCCGTAGAATCAGACGCCCGGAGACAGGACCGGCAAGGGATTCCGTCCCTGCCCCGCGGCCCATTCGTCGAAACGAGGTACCCGATGAAACCCGTCGAGATCGCGATCCTGGGCTTCGGCACCGTGGGATCGGGAGCCTACCGCATCCTGAACGAGCACGCGAAGGCCATCGCCCGCCGGGCCGCCTGCCCCATCGCCGTCAAGAGGATCCTGGTCCGGGACGCGTCCCGCGAACGGGCCGTCCCCACCCCCCCGGGGGTGCTCACGGAATCCTTCGAGGAGATCCTGGCCGACCCGGACATCCGGATCGTGGTCGAGGCCCTGGGCGGCGAGGAGCCCGCCCTGGGCTACACCCTCGCGGCCCTGGAGGCGGGCAAGGACGTGGTCACGGCCAACAAGCTGGCCCTGGCCCTGCACGGCCGCCGGATCTTCGAGACGGCCCGGGCCGCGGGCCGGAGGATCGCCTTCGAGGGGGCCGTGGCGGGGGGCATCCCGGTGATCCGGGCCCTGCGGGAAGGCCTGACGGCGAACAACATCGAGCGCATCACGGGCATCCTGAACGGGACCACGAACTTCATCCTGTCCGCCATGACGGACCGGGGGATGGAATACCAAGACGCCCTCCGGGAGGCCCAGTCCCTGGGCTACGCCGAGGCGGATCCCTCCGCGGACGTGGAGGGCTTCGACGCGGCGTACAAGCTGGCCATCCTGGCTTCCCTGGGCTTCGAGGGCTACGTGGACCCCCGGCGCATCCCCCGGAAGGGCATCTCCACGGTGACCGCCCAGGACATAGCCCTGGCGGACAAGTTCGGGTACCGGATCAAGCTCCTGGCCGGGGCGGAGCGCGCGGACGGCTCCCTTCACCTGTCCGTGACCCCCAGCCTGGTCCCCAAGGGCCACCCCCTGGCCAACGTCAACGGGGCCTACAACGCCGTTACCATCGAGGGGGACTCGGTGGGTCAGCTTATGCTCTACGGCAAGGGGGCCGGGGACCTGCCGACCGGCAGCGCCGTCGTGTCGGACATCATCGAACTGGTCCGGTTCCCGGACCTCTCGGAATCCGAGATCATCTGGCAGGACCGGGAGATGGAGCTCTCGGACTCCACGGCCCGGCCCTCGGAGTACTACGTCCGTCTCCTGGTCAAGGACCTCCCCGGCGTCCTGGGCCAGATCGCCACCATGCTGGGCGTCCACGGGATCAGCATCGCCACGGTCACCCAGGAGCTGGACAACGCGGGCCGCGCGACCCTGCTGATCTTCACCCACGAGTGCGAGCGGTCCTCCGTGGAGGCCGCGGCGGGCACCCTCCGGACCATGCCCTTCGTCCTGTCCATCGCGAACATCCTGCCCCTGTGGGCGGGCACCCGGGGCTGATCCCGGTTCGCCGGATACCTC
Organism: Spirochaetota bacterium; assembly: GCA_022703505.1. Taxonomy (GTDB): domain Bacteria; phylum Spirochaetota; class Spirochaetia; order Treponematales; family UBA12059; genus JAAYUR01. Next base: position 154,722 of record JAKLDN010000008.1, read on the forward strand.
GTTTTTACGGTTGCGATTTCCCGGAAATATGCGATCCTTTCGGTCATGGAAGAGATGAGACGGACGGGGCTGGGCGACAAGGCGAGGCTGCTTGCGGCCCTGACGGTGCTCCTGCTGGCGGGTTTCCTGGGAACCGGCTACTTCGCGTTCCTGGCCGCCCGGGACTCCATCCGCGCCAACATCGAGAAGAACGACCTCCCCGTGGCGGCGGAGTCCGTGTACGCCCGGCTCCAGAAGGACCTGGTGGAGCCCGTGTTCGTCTCCTCCATGATGGCCAACGACACCTTCCTGCACGACTGGATCGTCGGAGGGGAACGGGACCAGGGCGCCGTGGTCCGGTACTTGGGGGAGATCAAGGCCCGGTACGGGGCCTTCACGGCCTTTTTCGTGTCCGAGCGCACGGGCCGGTATTACTATCCCGAGGGAGTCCTCAAGATCGTGTCTCCCTCCGAGCCCCGGGACGAGTGGTACTATCGGGTCCGGTCCATGTCGGAACCCTACGAGCTCAACGTGGACCCCGACCTGGCCAACGCGGACGCGCTCACCATCTTCATCAATTACCGGGTGATCGACACGGACGGGACCTACCTGGGAGCCGCGGGGGTCGGCCTGGCCGTGGATTCCATGACCCGGATGGTGGCCACCCTGAAGAGCGAATACGGCACCAACGTGTACTTCGTGGACAAGGCGGGCCGCATCGTCGCCGGCGAACCCTACGGGGGTCCGGGGACGGAGGACCCCGCCCTGGCGCCGATCTACCGCCGGGATCTCCGTGTCGGACCGGGCTCCTACCGGTACCGCCGCGGCTCGGAGAACGTCCTGCTCTTCGTCCGGTGGCTTCCGGAGGTGGGCTGGTTCCTCTTCGTGGAGCGCCCCGAGGACGCGGCCATCGCCGGGGCTCGCAGGGCCCTCTACCTCAACCTGGTCGTCTACATCCTCATCCTGGTCCTAGCCCTCCTGGCCGCGGGATTCACCGTCAACCGCTTCCAGAGCCGTCTGGAACGGACCGCCTCCTACGACCCCCTGACGGGGGCCATGAACCGCCTGGCCTTCCAGGCCGTGGCCGACCACGCCATCCGGGAAACCCGTCGGGAAGGCCGGCCTCTCTCGGTCATTCTCTTCGACATCGACCACTTCAAGGCCGTGAACGACACCCTCGGCCACGCCGCCGGGGACGAGGCCTTGAAGACCGTGGTCCGGACCTGCGCGGCCACCCTCCGGGCCTCGGACCTCCTGTGCCGCTGGGGCGGGGAGGAATTCCTGGTGCTCCTGCCCGCGAGCGGGCCCGACGGGGCCTTCGCGGCGGCGGAAAAACTCCGGGCGGCCGTATCGGCCGAGAGGCTGGCCCCGGGGAGCCCGACGGTGACGATCAGCGCCGGCACGGCGACCCTCCGGCCGGAGGAGGACCTTTCGTCCCTGGTCCAGAGGGCGGACGAGCGGCTCCTGGAGGCCAAGAGGACCGGCCGGGACCGGACCGTCCGGGCGGGATGAAAGGTTCCTTACCGCGATCTGCGGGATTTCCGTTGCGCCCCGCCGCAACCCGGCGTATACTGACGATTCCCGAGATATAGGAGGTTTTCGTGAGCGGCACGGCGAAGTCCGATTCCGGCAGGCAGATCCTGGGCATCCTAGGCGGCATGGGCCCCGAGGCGACGGCCGATTTCTTCCGGAAGGTGGTGGACGCCACCCCGGCGGCCAAGGATCAGGACCACATCCACATCCTCGTGAACTGCGATCCCTCCATCCCGGACCGGACCGAGAACATCCTGGGACGGGGTCCGGATCCCCTGCCCGCCCTGATCGAAGCGGGCAAGCGCCTCGCGGCCGCGGGGGCGACGGTGGGCGCGATACCCTGCATGACCGCCCACCACTGGATGGACGCCCTGCGGGCCGCCCTCCCCTTCCCCTTCCTGTCCGCCTTCGAGGAACTCGGACGCCGGATCCGCTCCGATTACCCCCAGGCCAAGCGCATCGGCGTCCTGGCCACCACGGGCAGCATCCGGGCCGGGCTCTACGAGAAGCACCTGACGGACTGGCGTATCCACTTCCCGGACGAGGAGGCCCAGACCCGCTTCGTCATGGAGGCCGTCTACGGCAAGCACGGGATCAAGGCGGGGAACCGGGGCGACGAACCCCGCCGGCTCCTCCGGGAAGCCGGAAACCGCCTGGTCGCCCGGGGGGCGGACCTCCTCGTGGCCGGTTGCACGGAGATCCCCCTGGCCCTGAAGCCCGGGGACTTCGAGGTGCCGGTCCTGGATCCCATGCAGGTACTGGCCCGGGCGGCCGTGGACTACTGCCGGGGCGGACGGGCCTAGGCGGCGGAACCATGGCGCGCAAGGAATCGACCGTGACCTTCAAGGCGGACGAGGAGCTCCTGGGCGCCCTGGAAGGCGTGCCGAACCGCTCGGAGTTCATCCGCCACGCGGTCCTGGCCGCCCTGGACAACCGCTGTCCCCTCTGCCGCGGCACGGGCATCCTGACCCCGGAGCAGAAGGTCCACTGGGAGACCTTCTCCCGAAGGCACCGCATCGAGGAATGCGTCGACTGCCACGCCTGGCACCTGGTCTGCGAGGCGGATCCCGCGGCCCCGGCCGGACCCTGACCATGCTGTTCATCGACCGGGTCGACGGACGGCGGATCCGGGATCCCGGCCCCTTCCACGCGATCCTCCCCTTCCTGATGCGGGGCCGCAACGAGTCCGCGGTCTACTATTCCAAGGACATCGACGTGGACTCGGCGGTACGGTACGTGCACAGGCGGAACGCGGAATCCGGGGAGCGCACGTTCACCCTCTTCGGGCTGATCCTGACCGCCGCGGCCCAGACCTTCGTGCTGAAGCCCCGGCTGAACCGCTTCGTCCACGGCCGCTCCCTCTACGAGAGGAAGGACATCAAGTTCTCCTTCATCGTCAAGAAACGTCTGACCGAGGACGCGAAGGAGACCACCGCCCAGGTGACCTTCCCCCCGGACGTCACCGTGGATTCCGCCGCGGACATCATCTCCCGGGCCGTGGAACTCGCCCGGGGGCAGGACCTGACCCCGGACGAGCGGGAGGCCTCGATCATCCACCGCATACCCTTCGGGAAGTTCGTCGTCTCCCGGCTCTTCCGCCTCCTGGACCGTTTCAACGTGGCGCCCCGCTTCATGCTGGCGTCGGACCCCCTGTATTCCTCCGCCTTTTTCGCCAACCTGGGAAGCATCGGCCTGGACACCCCCTTCCATCACCTGTACGAATGGGGTACCGCGAGCCTCTTCATCGTGGTGGGCAGGCTCTTCCAGCAAGAAAGCCGGGGGCCCGACGGGGCCTACCGCAAGAAGAACTACGTCAACGTGAAGATGACCCTGGACGAGCGCATCGCGGACGGCCTGTATTTCGCCCGGGCCGCGGCCCTCTTCCAGCGCCTGGTCCAGCACCCCGAACGGATGGAACGTCCTCCGGATGCCCGGGAGTCGGACCCGGAGGGGAAACCTTCCGGCCCCGACGCTGTTTACTTATAGACCCGAAGTCGCGATCCTTAAGGAAAGAAGGAGGCGGTATGAAAAACTTTGTCTTCGAGGAAGTCTCCGGATTCTACAAAATAATCGCCCTGGAACCCTTCCGCAGGACCGAGGGGGTGGCCTTCGATATCGTCCCCATGGATGCCCTTCCCCGGATCAACGGCATCGACCGGGTCATCCACGCCAAGGACGCCCTGTCCCCGGGTTCCGTGGGGGGCGTGGAACGGCCCTGGTACGTGCACCCCCACCAGGAGGACAACCTGATCGTCCTGCACGGCAAGCGGATCGTGGATATCTACAGCCGGGCGGTCGGGCGGATGGAGACCTTCACCGTGGAGCCTCAGCGGATCCTGAAGGACGGGAAGGTTATCTTCGACGGACCGGCCATGCTGGTCTGGCCCGTGAACGTCTATCACCGGATCGTCTCCGGACCCGACGGGTCCGCCTCCCTGAACTTCGCCGTGCGCTCCAAGGGTTTCGACGTCCGGACGAACTTCTCCATCTACGACCTGGACATCAAGACCGGGGAACACCGGGTGATCCGGGAGGGATACAAGGACCAGATGACGGGCTGACGGAACCTTCCGAAAGGCTCGATCGGGTTTCCGGGGCGGCCGGGGATGATGCCGCCCGCGCACGGTCCCAAGGATCAGATCAGCGCGCCGCGATGAGGACGGCGGCCAGGGCGGCCGCCAGCGCCATAAAGGCGGCGGCATAGATCCAGCCGGGCAGGGGCCCCGAGGCCGTCGGGCGCCCGGACTTCGGGGCGGCCGGGCTTCCGGAAGCCGCGGAATAACCGCAGGTGGGACATCCGTTCCGGAACAGGAAGGGTTCCCCGGAAAATCCGCAACGGGGACATTTCACGGAGGAGAAGAACCTTCCGCATTTCGGGCAGACCGAGGCGTCCCGGCCGACCTCCGCCCCGCAGTGCTCGCAGAAGTATCGGGGGCGTTTCACCCCCGTCCCTCCCGGCGGACGGCCGCGGACGGGCTCACGCGCTCTCCTGCGCCTTGGCGGGGGCGGGGCTGTCCTTGGCGGCTCCCTCTTTCGCCGGGACGTCCTTCACGGCACCGTCCTTGGCCGCCGGGGCTCCGGCCTTCGGGCTTCCGGAGGAGGACTTGCGGGAGTCGTTCACGTAGAACCCGGAGCCCTTGAAGATGACCCCGGTGCCCCCGAAGATCAGCCGCTTGACGGCCTTGCCGCACTCGGGGCAGGAGGAAAGGGGGGCGTCGGACATGCTCTGGAAGGCTTCGAAGGTGTGGCCGCAGGAGGAACACTCGTATTCGTAGGTGGGCATATCAAACCTCTTGCCGCCGGGCCGATCCCGAGCGCCCGGCGCTCCGGATCGGCTGAACCGGGCATGATTTTTCCGATCGAAATATACCCATAGGCCCCGGGCTCCGGCAAGTCCGGCGGGGCTCAGGCTTCGTCGGACTTGGCGAAGATGTCGTAGACCGCCTGGGGTTCCGTGGCCTTGAGCAGGGTTTCCCGCAGCTCCGCGTTCTTGAGCTTGGAGCTGAAGTAGGAAAGGGTCTGCAGGTAGTAGGCGTGCTGGTTGTACGCCGAGGCGATCATGAAGAGGATCCGGACCGGGGAGTCGTCGAAGGACGCGAAATCCACGATGTCGCACTTGCTGATCCCCACGGCCACCACGAGGTCCGTCACGGAGGACAGCCGGACATGGGGGATGGCGATTCCCCGGCCGATGGCCGTGCTCATGAGCTCCTCCCGGCGGAGGATCTCCGAGACCAGTTCCGGGCGGCTTTTTACCTGGGGCGCCGTGGCCAGGGTTTCCGCCAGGGCCACGAGGGCGTCCCGCTTGTGGGGGTGGTTCGGGAAGATGATCCGCTCGGGGGTGAGGACGTTCCGAATCAGGACGGGATTGGAGGCCGCGGAACTCCGGTTGGAGGAGAGGCGTTCGTTGACCCAGCGCTCGATCTCGCTCTTCTTGAAGCGCCAGACGGTCCCGATCTTGCCGGAGGGAATCTCCCCCTTCTGGGCCCAGTCGTAGACGGTCCGCTCGGATACCCGAAGGTAGCGTGCGACTTCTTCGATCGTCAGGATATCGTCATCCATGCGGAAAGCTCCCAAGGTTGGCTTAAGTTTCTTCTATATTGAATCCAATGCGAAAGATTGTCAAGACGCGCATTTAGTCCCCTTCCTTGCGTATCGCTTCCAGGGCACCTCGGATTTCCGAGGGTTTCCAACCCTCGGAGCGGAGCTTCCGTGCCGCGGCCTCCGGATCCTTCCGGCCGGACCGGAGCAGTCTGCGCGCCGCCCTCAGCAGGGCCTCTCCCCGGGCCTCCTCCGGGTATAGTTCAACGCAGACACGCCGGGCCAGGTCCTCGGAAACCCCTCGGGCGGCCAGGCCCGCCGCGATCCGGGCCGGCCCCTCCCCGCGGCGGCGGGCCCTCTCCTCGGCCCAGGCGCGGGCGAAGCGCTCGTCGGACAGGAGCCCCTGCCCCTCGAGCCGGTCCAGGGCCGGGGATATCGATCCGTCGCCCATCCCCCGCTTGCGGAGTTTCAGGGTCAGGAGGTACCGGGTCTGCTCGGCCCGGGCCAGGAGCTCCAGGGCCTTGGTTTCGGCCGCGTAGATCCCCGAGGCTTCCTTCGCGCCGGCCAGGAACGTGTCCCCGGCTTCCTGCCCGATCGAGGGAACGGGGCCCGCGGAAGGCGATAGTTGTTCCAGGCGGAACAAAAAACAGGAGCCCCCGTCCGTGCGCAGTCGCACGATGCCGGAGGCTCCGATTTCCAGGGATTCGACGCGCATCGCGTCGGTCCCGGATCAGCGCTTGGAGAACTGGAACCGGCGGCGCGCTCCGCGCTGGCCGTACTTCTTCCGCTCCACCATTCGGGGATCCCGGGAGAGCATGCCGTTCGTGCGCAGGGCCGTGTGGTTCGCGGGGTCGAACTGGGCCAGGGCGCGGGCGAGGCCGTGCCGGCAGGCCCCGGCCTGGCCGTTCATGCCTCCGCCGACGACGTTGATGACGACGTCCAGCTTGTTCTCGTTGGCGGTGACAACCAGGGGACCGCGGACCTTGTTGAACAGTTCCTCGAAGCGGAAGTACTTGTCCGCCTCCAGGCCGTTCACGAGGATCTTCCCGGTGCCTTCCCGGAGATAGACGCGGGCGACGGAGGTCTTGCGGCGTCCGGTTCCGATACCCAGATTCCTGACCATTATCCTATTCTCCTACAGTTCCAGGGCGATGGGCTGCTGCGCGGCGTGCGGGTGGCTGGAGCCGGCGTAGATCTTGACGTTCTTGTTGAGCTTCCGGCCCAAGGGTCCCTTGGGGAGCATCCCGCGGATGGCGATCTCCAGGGGCATGCCGGGGTGCCGGTCCGAGAGGGCCTGGTAGGTCTGGCCCTTGAGGCCGCCGGGGAACCCGGTGTGATGGTAGTACATCTTGTTTTCGCGCTTGGCGCCGGTGACGGCCACCTTGTCGGCGTTGATGACCACGACGTAGTCGCCGATTTCCTGGTGGGGCGTGTAGAAGGGCTTGTTCTTCCCGCGGAGGATGTAGGCCACCTTGGCGGCCACGCGGCCCAGGGACTTGCCCTCGGCGTCGATGAGGTACCAGGAGCGGGGAGCCTCTTCGGGCTTCACAAAGACGGTCTTCATGTATCGATTCCTTCGTGTTCTTGGAATACAGCGGAAAATAGCGCGGGTGATACTCCCATATTCGGGGGATTGTGTCAAGTAAGGCGACGGAAGTCAGGTAACAGGACTCAGGTCACAGGACTCAGGACCCAGGGGTCCGTCGACCGCGCAGGTTTCGGCGGAACCGGCTTCTGCATCCGTCGGGTGGACTGTCATCGGGCGCCTGGCTCCTGGTTCCTGACTCCTGTGTCCTTATTTCCCCGCGTTCTCCTTGGCTTCCTCTTCCTCCTCCTTCTTGGCCTCCATCCGGTCCTTGATGTCGGCGATGCCGATGAAGACCGCGATCAGGCCGATGAGGACCGCGAGGACGGGGAGGGATCCCCGTAGGAATACGACGACGTCCTGCCACCAGGCAAGACCGAAGGGGACGCAGGCGACTACGGCCAGCAGGATCAGGACGATACCGACTATGAGAGCTACCATGATCGAATGTTCCTCCTCATGTTCGTCCGGTCCGGCCGATGGGGCTGCGGCGGGGCCGGAAGGCGGTCCGCGCCGCCCACCTAAGCATACCCGAAAGAATCATTTCGTCAATACGGGAGTCAGGCGACAGGTAACAGGACCCAGGTGCCAGGAACCAGGCGACAGAGGGGCCTTCCGGCGGCTGATGACGGGAGGGAATCCGCAGTTGTCCGGTCGGCACCTGAGTCCCGTGTCCTGACTCCTGGCTCCCGAGTCCCCTTCCTTGCTATACTGCCCTCCCGTCTTCAGGCGGAATCTACCAGTCAGGCGGTTGTATGATCCCCAACGGAGCCCTCGTATTCTACAAAGGAAAGCCCGCCCTGGCCCGGAATTCCGGGGACAAGCTGGAGCTCTCGATACCCGGCGCCCCGGAGGTGAAGGTCCGGCCCAAGGACGTGGAGCTCCTGCACCCGGGTCCCCTGTCCAGGGTCCCCGAGGCCCGCCCGGACGGGGACTTCGAGACGGCCTGGGAGATGAGCGCCGGGGAAACCCTGGGCCTGGAGGCACTCTGCGAGCTCGTCTTCGGGCGGGCGGGTCCCGAGGAGGCCCTGGCCTGCCGCCTGGAGGCCCTGGAGGGCCTCCGGTTCCGGACCGAGGAGGCCCACCCGGGATTCCGGGCGGTTTCCCGGGAGGAGCGGGAAAAGGAGGCCGCACGCAGGGCCCGGAAGGAAACCGAGGCCGCGGACCGGGAGGCCTTCCTGGCCCGCGCCCGGAAAGGCCTCTTCGAGCCCGGGGACGAGCGCTTCCTGGGGGAGGTCGAGGCCTTCGCCCTAGGTGCCACCCAGAAGGCCCGGATCCTGGGTGACCTGGGACTGGCGGACAAGCCCGAGGCCGTGCATGCCTGGCTGATCAAGACCGGCCGCTGGACCGACGCCGTCAACCCCTGGCCCGTCCGCTTCGGGACCGCGTCCAGGGCACCGGACCTCGAGCTCGGACCGGAGGACGACGACGGCCGGGTCGACCTGACGGGGCTTGAGGCTTGGGCCATCGACAACGCCTGGAGCCGGGATCCCGACGACGCGGTCTCCTTCGACGGCCGGGACGTTTGGGTGCACGTGGCGGACCCCGCCTCCGCGGTGCTCCCGGGGAGCCCCGCGGACCGGGAGGCCTCGGACCGGGCCGCCACCCTCTACCTTCCCGAGGGTTCCGTCCCCATGCTCCCGGACTCGGCCCTGGAGCGGTTCGGACTGGGATTGTCGGGCGTAAGCCGGGCCTTGTCCGTCCGGATCTCCCTGGAACCGGACGGCTCGGTCCGGGAGGCGGAGATCCTTCCCACCCTCGTGAAGGTCACCCGGCTTTCCTACGGCGGAGCCGACCCCCTCCTGGGGTCCGGCCCCCTGGCCGAGCTGGACCGGATCGCCTCGATCCGCTCCGAAGCCCGGACCGCCGCGGGGGCCGTGGACATCTCCATCCCGGAGGTCCGGGTCTGGGTGGACTCCGGGGAACCGCGCATCGACGCGATCCCGGAGCACCGCTCCGGCGCCGTGGTCCGGGAGATGATGGTCCTGGCGGGAGAGGCCGCGGCCCGCTGGGCCTTCGACCGGTCCCTGCCCTTCCCCTACTACAGCCAGGAAGCCCCCCAGGACGCGGGCTCCCTGCCGGCGGGCTTGGCCGGGGAGTTCGCCAAGCGCAGGCTGATGAAGGCCGGAATGGCGGGCCCCCAGCCCCGGGCCCACCGCGGCCTGGGGGTGCCCTTCTACGCCCAGTTCACGAGCCCCCTGCGCCGGTACTCCGACCTCCTCGCCCACCACCAGGTCCGGGCCGTCCTGGCGGGGCGCAAGCCCCTGGGAGAGGACGAGATTTCCGCTCTCCTGGGCCGCGCCGCGGCGGCCGCTGCCCTGATCCGCCAGGCCGAACGGGCCAGCCAGCTCCACTGGACCCTGGCCTTCCTGGGAAGGCGCCCCGGCTGGACCGGGGAGGGCGTCGTCGTCGGAACCGGGAATCCCGCCTCGGTGTACATCCCCGGCTTGGGGATGGAAACCCGGGTCCGCCTGGGGGGGACGGAGCTCAACGCGACGGTTTCCCTGCGCCTGACCGGAACGGACCTGGCCCGCCAGGAGGCCCGGTTCGAGACCGCGGAGGCCTAGGGAAGGAGCCGGTTTCGTCCGTCCGCCCCGTCTGCGGGGAACGGTGGAACCCCGCGTCCTTGACGGCCGCCGACCACGGGAGTATCCTCCCAAGTCAATGGAGCAAAAAGACTACCGCCTGGCGGCGATCCTGTACACGGACATCGCGGGTTTCTCCCGGATGATGGAAAACGACGAGGCGGGAACCCTCCGGCTCCTCCACTTCCACAACGCCGTCATCACCGAGGCCGCCGAGCGGAGGCACGGCACGGTCATCAAGACCATCGGGGACGCCTTCCTGGTGGACTTCCGGAACACCGTGGAAGCCCTCCAGACCGCCCTGGAAATCCAGGACAAGTTCTACCAGTACAACCTTGAGCACAAGGAGCTGCCCCTCCTTGTCCGCGTCGGCATCCATCTGGGGGACATCTATTTCTTCGAGAACGACGCCCTGGGGGAGGGCATCAACATAGCCGCCCGCCTCCAGTCCCTGGCCCACCCGGGGGCTATCTGCATGTCCCAGGACGTGTACAACCAGGTCCTCAACAAGATCGACTTCCACGCCGTCAAGCTGGGCAAGGTCTCCCTCAAGAACATCACCAAGGAAATCCACGCCTACGAGATCTCCAGCGCCAACGTGGAATTCGACCCGAACCGGGACAAACCCCAGCCGGGCTTCCCGCCCGGGGCCTACGCCGGCCCGGAGCCCGCGGAACTCGGGACCCTGGGGCCCACCCTGCCGGAAGCCCCGCCGAAGACGTCCCGGGAAGCCGGCACGGGCTCCCCGAAGCCCCGCGGCCCCGACCGGGACTACAGCCCCGAAGGCTCCGCGAACGTCCTTTCGGAGATCCGCAAGGCCATCCTGGACGACACCCGGACCGAGGGTCGGCGCCTCTCCGTGGACGAGGCCCTGAAGCGTTACGGGGACTACGGGGTGGAGGCCCACGAGGTCATCGCCCGCATGGCGGAACAGGGACTGCTCATCAAGCGGACCCCTTCCCGGACCGACGGGGCGGGGAAGTTCGACGGGGAATCCCTGGGCCGGGACATCGAGCGGGCGGTCCGGGGCATCGTGGCCCTGGTGGACGACAAGATCGGGGAGTACGAGGAGAGCCGTCGCCGGGATCGCGGCAGCGCCCGCGACGTCGGCCGCGACGGGAACCGCGAGGACGGCCGGGACCGGTTCGAACGCGGGATGGACCGCATGGAAGCCCGGCTGGAGCGCTTCGCCGAGCGCATGGAACGGGGCGCGGGACGCTGGAGCGAGAAGACGGCCATCAAGGCCGAGCTCCGGCGGCACGCGGAGACGACCGAGACCGGGGAGTGGGACAAGGAGCTCAAGGACTCGGACTACTTCAAGCCCGGCCGGGAAGAGCTGGCGACCAGTTTCGAGGCCTACCGGGAGGGCCTGGCGGAAAAAGCCCGCAGGCTGAGGGGCGGATTCGCCGGAAACCTCATTTCCTTCCTGGGGGTGAACGCCCTCTTGTGGTTCATCAACCTGCAGGTCCAGGGAGACTCGTCCTTCCTGTGGGCGGCCATCGTCACCGCGGGCTGGGGGACCGGGGTCGTCTCCAACCTGGCGGGCCTGGCCCGGACCAACGCCAAGCTCCGGGAGGCCGACCGGGTCCCGGACCTGGAGGGCGAGGCCCTGGCCACCTACAAGAAGCTGAACATAGTCCGGGACTCCATGGCCCGTCATACGGCCAGCGTCCTCACCGTCCCGGCCCTGCTCTTCACCATCCACGCCGTGGCCACGCCCCTGGTCTTTCCCTGGTGGCTCATACCCTCGGGGATCATGGCGATCAGCTGGGTATCCCACGCCATCGCCTACGCCTCCGCCCGCCGACGCCTGGAGTCCAAGCTCTTCAAGGAGGCCGGGGTCGGAGGCTGGAGGGACCTCTTCCGAATAGGAAAGACCCGCAAGGCCGCGGCCCGGGCCTCCGGCCCCTACGCCACCCTGTACGCCGAGGCGGAGACGGCCAAGGAAGCCATCGTCGCCCAGGTCAAGGCCGCGGGCAAGGACTCCCCCTTCGACAAGGAGCTCATCCCGTCCCTGGAGGAGTACGTGGGTCAGGTCCGCCTGCTCACCCAGACGGTCAACGAGATCGACTCCATCATCGACGCCATCCCCATGAAGGACCTGGCCAAGGACAAGGCGGAGCTCAGGGGGAAGCTCGAGGGCAGCGTCAATTCCTCCTTGAAAAGCGAGTACGCCCGGTCCGTGGAGGAGATCGAGAGGCAGGAGAAGTCCTTCCAGGACCTCCAAGACCAGCGGGAGGTCCTCCACCTTCGCCTGAAATCCTCGGTCAATTCCCTCAAGCAGATGCAGCTGGACATGGCCCGGTACCGGGCCAACCCCGACCTGGCCCAGTCCGCGTCCCTGGACCAGGTACGCTCCCGCACCGGGGAGCTCTCCAAGTACCTGGAGGACCTCCGGAAGGGCTACGAGGAGGCCCGGGAGGCCGAAGATCCCTGGAAGGATCTGGAGCGCCAGGCGGCGGAACGGGAAGCCCGGGCCAAGGCCCTTCCGGAGTCGGAGGGCTCCGGGAACGAGGGCGGGGCGGATTCCCCGTCACGTTGACAAGCCCCGGGTTTTGCCCCTAGTATCGCACCTGTCCCCAAAGCTAGACCCGGTAGCTCAGTTGGATAGAGCGAGCGCCTCCTAAGCGCTAGGTCGTGGGTTCGATTCCCGTCCGGGTCAGGCATGAACGGTCCGCAGGCACGACGCCCGCGGGCCGTTTCCATTTCCCGGGGAATCAGCCCTTGAGGGGGAAGTAGATGTTCGTCTCCAGCTTTTCCACAGGGGTGTCCTCCGGGGAGTTCAGGTACTCCTCGTACATGAAGGACTCCGGGGTGACTCCCTTCTCGGCCACGAAGGCCATGAGGGTGTTGTAGGTCGTCTCGATCGTCGTGTAGGGACCCGTATGCTTGGCCGTCGCGGTCGGCCCGCCGGGCAGGCGGCCCGACTTGATCCTGCCTTCCCCGGGCTCGGCCTTCCCGACCGGGAAGCCGATCTCGACGTCCAGGTCCTCCATGTCCATGTTGTGGTACATCGCGAAGGGAGGCCCCGCGAAGGGGATCCCCTTCCGGGCCATGTAGGCCGCGATCTGGCCGAAGACCGGCCCCATCGTCTCGGGCAGCTTGGCCGCGGCGGTCCGGTACCGGATCGACAGGGCGGGCTGTTCCTTCTTCCGCAGAATTTCCATGGCGCTCCTCCTCGACCTTGAAGATGAGGCTATCCTGCCGCAGCCTTCACGAGCCTGGAATGCGGAGCAGGCCTTCGATCTTCAGGCCGACTCCGCGTCCTTCCCTTCCGCGTCGGGCGCCTCGGCGGCCGCCCGGGCCGCGCCCTCCGGTGTCGGCAGCAGGGCCACCCAGAGACTCCCGCAGGCCGCCGCCGACACGACCAGGATCTTGACCCAAGCCGGGGGTATGGCCAGGGCGCCCAGGCTCGCGAAGGTCATCATCGCGGCGATGGAGATGATCTTGCCCCGGGCCCGGATCCTGCCCTCCTCCACGAAGAGCTTGACCCCCGGACCGAAGCGCCTGTGGGAGACGATCTTCTCGTACATGCGCCGGTTGGTGCGCAGGAAGGCCAGGCCCGCAAGGATCCAGAAAATCGTGGTGGGGAGGCCGGGCAGGAAAATTCCAACCCAGCCCAGGCCGAAGGCCAGGAAGCCGGCGGCCATCAAGATCCGTCGCTTTCCTTCGTTCATCCGCCCCTCCCCGCTTCGGTACCACGCTACCACTCCGGCCGCCCCGGAGTCCAGGGCCGGTCTCCGGCGGGCCGCCCGGAAGGCCGTTCGGCCGATCCGGACAGCCGCCGCGTAGGCGCGGCGCCCCCGCTAGAGCAGGTCGAAGCGGTCCAGGTCCATCACCTTGGCCCAGGCCGCGGCGAAGTCCCGGACGAACTTCTCCCCGGCGTCGTCGGAGGCGTAGACCTCGGCGAGCGCCCGGAGACGCGAATCCGCGCCGAAGACCAGGTCGGCTCGGGTCGCCGTCCAGTGGAGCCTGCCGTCCCCGCGGCCTAGGCCTTCGTAGAGACCAGGCTCCTTCCCCGCGGCCTTCCACTCGGTGCCCATGTCCAGGAGATTCACGAAGAAGTCCGTCGACAGGACGCCGGGCCGCTTCGTAAGCACACCATGATAGCTGCCGCCCGTGTTGGCCCCCAGGACCCGGAGGCCGCCCACGAGGACCGTCATCTCCGGCGCGGTGAGGGTGAGAAGCTGGGCCCTGTCTAGGAGGAGTTCCTCGTCCGGGACCGCGTAGGCCTCCTTCCGGAAGTTGCGGAAGCCGTCGGCCTTGGGCTCCAGGAAGGAGAAGGATACCGGGTCGGTCTGATCCTGACGGGCGTCCACCCGCCCGGGCCGGAAGGGCACCTCCACCGGGAAGCCGGCCTTGCGGGCGGCCTCCTCGACCGCGGCGCAGCCCCCCAGCACGATCAGGTCGGCCAGGGAGACCTGCTTGCCGCCCGCCGCCTGGCGGTCGAAGCCGGCCTTCGCGGCCTCGAGGGCGGCGAGGACCTTGGCAAGGCGCGCCGGCTCGTTGGCAGCCCAGTCCTTCTGCGGGGCCAGGCGGATTCGTGCGCCGTTCGCCCCGCCGCGCTTGTCCGAACCGCGGAAGGTCGAGGCCGAGGCCCAGGCGACGAAAACGAGGTCCGCGGGGGGTACACCCGCGGCCAGTACCTTCTTCTTGAGCGCCGCGATGTCAGCCGAGTCGATGAGCGGGTAGTCCCGAGCCGGCAGGGGATCCTGCCAGATCAGGTCTTCCTTCGGGACTTCCGGGCCGAGGTAACGGGCCTTGGGACCCATGTCGCGGTGGGTCAGCTTGAACCAGGCCCGGGCGAAGGCGTCGGCGAAGGCGTCCGGGTTCTCCATGAACCTGCGAGAGATCTTTTCGTAGACGGGGTCGAAGCGCAGGGAAAGGTCCGTGGTCAGCATGCCCGCGGGATGACGTTTCCCGGCTTCGTGGGCGTCCGGCACCAGGGGACCCGACCCGTCCTTGGGCTTCCACTGCTTGGCGCCCGCGGGGCTCGTCGTGAGCTCCCATTCGGTCTCGAAGAGGACCTTGAAAAAGTTGGGGGTCCATTTCGTGGGAGTCGGGGTCCAGGTCACTTCGGGGCCCCCCGTGATGGTGTCGTTTCCCTTGCCCGTGCCGAAGGTGCTTTTCCAGCCGAAACCCTGGGCCTCGATGGGCGCGGCCTCGGGTTCGGGCCCGACGTGCTTGGGATGCCCCGCGCCGTGGGTCTTGCCGAAGGTGTGGCCACCCGCTATGAGGGCGACGGTCTCCTCGTCGTCCATGCCCATGCGGGCGAAGGTCTCCCGGATGTCCTTGGCAGCCAGGAGGGGGTCGGGATTGCCGCCCGGACCCTCGGGGTTCACGTAGATGAGACCCATCTGAACCGCGGCCAGGGGATTCTCGAGCTTGCCGGCCTCGGCATGGCGCTTGTCCCCCGCGAGCCAGGCCTTCTCGGAGCCCCAATAGACGTCCTTGTCGGGCTCCCAGACGTCCGGGCGGCCCCCGCCGAACCCGAAGGTCTTGAAGCCCATGGACTCGAGGGCCGTGTTGCCCGCCAGGATCAGGAGGTCCGCCCAGGAAATCCTGCGGCCGTACTTCTTCTTGATCGGCCAGAGAAGGCGGCGGGCCTTGTCGAGGTTGGCGTTGTCCGGCCAGCTGTTGAGGGGCGCGAAACGCTGCTGGCCCCGGCCACCGCCTCCGCGGCCGTCCCCGGAGCGGTACGTTCCCGCGCTGTGCCAGGCCATACGGATGAAGAAGGGCCCGTAATGGCCGAAGTCCGCGGGCCACCAGTCCTGGGAATTCGTCATGAGTTCCCGGAGGTCCCGCTTGAGGCCTTCGTAGTCGAGGGAAAGGAATTCCTTCCGGTAGTCGAAGCCCGGCCCCATCGGGTCGGACCTGGACGAGTGCTGATTGAGCAGGTCAAGGTTCAGCGCTTCGGGCCACCAATCCTGGTTGGTGGTTCCGCCGCCGCCCATGTGCCCGTGCGCCGGGCCCGTCTTCGCGTCGCTCACGGTTCTCTCCTTCCGCCGGGTTCCCGTTCCGGTCCCGGGGGCCCGGCGCTCCCCGCGGGACACGTATCCATGCGTATCGGGGCCGGCCGGAACCGGCCCCTTGAAGCCGTGCCGGGCGCCTATTTCTTGGTGATAGCCGCCAGGACGTTCTCCTTGGCTATCTTCTTGGTGCAGAAGAACCAGTCGTGGCAGGTGACCCCGGACTCCTTGCCGTCCATTCGGTCCTTGGCCACCCCGCAGGATCCGGCGGGGGGCACGATCACATCGTCCCCGGGGCGCCAGTCCGCGGGACAGGCCACGGAGAAGGCGTCCGCGGTCTTGAGGGCCTGGACTACCCGGATGAGCTCGTCGAAGTTGCGCCCTATGGACAGGGGATAGTAGATGACCGCCCGGATCACGCCCTTGGGATCTATGAAGAAGACGGCCCGCACGGCCTTGGTGGCGGCTTCTCCGGGCTGTATCATCCCGTACTTCCTGGCCACCTCCATGGTGATGTCCTCGATCAGGGGGAACTTCACTTCCACGTCCTTCATGCCCTTGTACTGGATCTTCTCCTTGATGGTCCGGAGCCAGGCGATGTGGCTGTAAAGGCCGTCCACTGAAAGCCCCACCAGCTTGCAGTTGAGCTCCGCAAACTTCTGTTCCAGGCTGGCGAAGGTCATGAACTCCGAGGTGCATACGGGGGTGAAGTCCGCGGGGTGGCTGAAGAGGATCACCCAGCTGCCTTCGTACTGCTTGGGGAAGTCGATCTCCCCCTGGGTGGTGACGGCTTTGAAGGCCGGCGCCTTGTCCCCGATGCGGGGCATGGGCTGGATAGCGGTCTGGTCGCTGGTTTCCATAGGTACTCCTTGTCGATAGGCACATCGTGCCGAGGATGATTTTTTGGAGACTTCCGCCGCGTACAGGTCTGGGCGGACTCCATGAGCTCTTTAGCAGGATCCATGCCAAGACAGAGTTCGGCGCGCCGCCCCGGTTCAACCGGGTTTCCACCGGGTTTTGAGCCGGGAAAGCTTGCCTTCCACCGGAAAATCGGCGATACTTTCACCCATATGTCGGTGAACACCGAAAAATCGATGCTCAACGGGACCCGAGTCGCCGGGCTCGGCATGGCCCAGGAGCCCTGGCTGGCCCCGGAAGGGACCATGGACATCGTCCTGGAATCCCTGCGTCAGCTGATCGACTACGAGCTGGCTGTCATCCTGAGCTTCGAGGGCAAGGACACCCTCCGGGTCCGGACCATGAAGGGCCCCCTGGCCACCCGACGCCTGGCGGACTTCTCCATCTCCCTCCTGGAACGCCGGGACCTGGCCCTCCTCCTGGCCGCCGGGGAACCACGCCTCCTTTCCACGGAACGGGGCTTCGTGGACACCTACGCGGAGATCCTGGACCTCCCGGAGGGGCATTCCTGCCTGGCCGCCCCCCTGACCGTGGAGGGGACCGCCATAGGCCTCCTGACTTTCGACCACCGCTCCTGCGGCGTCTTTTCAGATCAGATCCTTCGGTTCATCGGAGTGATCTCCCGACTCATCGCCGTGGCCCTGGCCCAGTCCGAGGCTTCCCGGAACCTCCGGGACCGGAACCGCCTGCTCCTGGAGGAGCGCAACCGCCTCCTTGCCCGGGATGCCGAGGCCTTCGGGGACCTTGCGGGGACCTCCCCGGTCTGGGTGGAGGCCCTGGACGCGATCAAGCTGGTGGCGGCCACGGAGTCTCCGGTCCTCCTCCTGGGGGAGACGGGAACGGGCAAGGAAGAGGCCGCCCGGGCCATCCACAAGCTTTCCGCCCGGGCCGCGGGACCCTTCGTGGCGGTGAACTGCTCGGCCCTCCCGGCCTCCCTGGCGGAAAGCGAGCTCTTCGGCCACGAAAAGGGTTCCTTCACGGGAGCCCAGGCCCTGCGGAAGGGCCGCTTCGAACTGGCCCACGGGGGCACCCTCTTCCTGGACGAGATCGGGGACCTTCCCCTGGAGATCCAACCCAAGATACTGCGAGCCCTCCAGGAGGGCCGCTTCGAACGGGTCGGGGGAGAGTCCCCGGTGTCCGTGGACGTCCGGATCGTGGCAGCCACCCACGTGGACCTGGGGGCGGCCGTGGAAGCGGGCACCTTCCGGGAGGACCTCTTCTACCGGGTAGCGGTCTTCCCCATCCGCATGCCCCCCCTCCGGGAGAGAGGACAGGACTCGATCCTGATTGCCGAACTCTTCGCGGCGCGCCTCCGGAGCCGCCCGGGCTGGCAGGACCTGGCCTTCAGCGCGGAGGCCCTGGACCTGATCGCCCGCAGGGACTGGCCGGGGAACGTCCGGGAATTGCGGAACGCCGTGGAAAGGGCGGCCATCCTGGCCAAGGGCGGGATCATCGGAGCCCAGGAACTCTGCGCCGGCGACTGGGCCCAGGGCAGGGCCGTCACACCGCCGGGGCTTCCCGTCCCCGGGGTCTGCTCGGATTCACGGTCTTTCCCGGAAGCGCCCTTCCGGGTCCCGACGCTCCGGGAGGCGGAACGGGAACACATCCGGACGGCTCTAGCCCGCGTCCGGGGCAGGATCTACGGCCCCGACGGGGCGGCGGCCGCCCTGGGCTTGCCCCCCAGCACCCTCCAGAGCCGACTGAAGAAGCTTGGCTTGGATCCGAAGGATTACCGCCGGGAATAGGAATATCCCCTTCCGGGGACGCCGGCCCGGGGCGGACCGGATGATCGACGCTCTGGAATCGGGCATTTGACAGTAACCCTGTTCAGGTTTATCCTGGAAATTCGAGAGGGGGGCGATATGGAAGGCAAGACCAGGATCGGTATCATCATCTGCGACCGGTACCGCAGCTGCGCGGGGGGCAAGTGCTTTCGCTCCCTGAGGAACCGGGAGGGAGCCTTCTCCCGCTACAAGGACCGGGAGGCCGAACTGGTCGGATACACGAGCTGCGGTGGCTGTCCCGGCGGCAACATCGAGTACGCCGGCGAGGAGATGGTCAAGAACGGGGCCACGGTCATCCACCTGGCCACCGGCCTGGTCGTCGGCTATCCCCCCTGCCCGAACATCGATTATTTCGCCAAGTTCCTCCGGGAACGGTACAAGGTCGAGGTCGTCGTAGGCACCCACCCGATACCCACCAAGTACCTGGACATGCACACCAAGCTGGGCACCTGGAACGCCCCGGAATGGAAACCCCGGATCCAGCCCACCCTCTCGGACCTCGCGACCCGGGACGCGTACAACTGAGCATTCGGCGATCCGCGGTCTCCGTGCTCTGGTAGGCTTGACGTATTATAAGCATATGCCTATAATATCCCTAGAAAGATTTTGAGCTTTGCCTTTTTCTCCGCGCCGTAGGCGCGGATACTCCACCAATCACGAGGAGGCGGATATGCCTTGTATGGATGGAACGGGACCGGCCGGCACCGGTCCGGTGACGGGCAGGGGCCTCGGGGCCTGCGCGGGCGGCCGCGGAGCGGGATGGGGATACGGCCCGGGTTTGGGCAGAGGAATCTGCCGTGGATTCGAACCGGGCCGGGGTCCGGGTTTTGGATCGGGATTCGGCAGGGGGTCGGGTCGAAGGATGGGATGGTTCTCCGTAGGGTACGGACAGGCCGGCGGGGGGCCGGCGACTAACGTCAAGAGCGTGCTGGAAGAACGACGCGGCTTTCTCCGGGCGGAACTCGAGAGGACCGAAGACCTCCTGAAAAAGGCCCCGGCCGCTCCTGGGGAAGACAAGGATGCGTGATACTCCTTGCGGAACCGTCCAAAACATCGGACAATGGGCCCGGCGCGCGGGGCCGCGAGGCCGCGCCGGGAGGCATCATGCTGGTTCCGAAGATCAAGAAACTCTACGACATCGATCCCCGGTCCTGGGAGCATCCCGCGGATAAGGCGGCCCTGGCGGCCCTGCGGTCCCTGAAGGGTCTGGACGAACTCGTCTCCACGATCCTGTCCGTCACGACGGAGAAATCCCTGCGCCTCATGCACCTGGCCTCCGCGATCAAGGTCACCGAGCGCCAGTACCCCCGGATCTTCCGCCTGACGGCCGAGGTGACGGACACCTTCGACTGGCCGTACACGCCGACCGTGTTCGTCAAGCAGAGCGTGGAGTACAACGCGGGAGTCCTGGGGGCCAAGGAACCCTTCGTCGTCCTGAACTCCTACCTCCTTCGAAACTTCGACGAGACCGAGGTCAAGGCCATCCTGGCCCACGAGCTGGGCCACATCATGAGCGGCCACGCCCCGTACAAGACCCTCATCTGGATGCTGGCCCGCATCTCCCCCTACCTGCTCGGCCTGCCCAAGATCGTGCTCATCCCGATCTTCGCGGCCCTGTACGAATGGGACCGCAAGAGCGAGCTGACCGCGGACCGGGCGGAGGTCCTGGCCCTCCAGGACGACGGCCCTTCCCTGAACGCCTTGATGCGCATGGCGGGCGGGGAGGACCTGTCCGAGGTGGACATCAACGAGTTCTTCCTGCAGGCCCGGGAGTTCGACGAGCAGAAATCCCTCCTGGACTCGGTACACAAGCTGCTGAACCAGCTCTGGCAATCCCACCCCTTCCCGGTGGAGCGGATCCAGGAGCTGCGCACCTGGTCCGCCTCCGGGGCCTTCAAGGCCATCCTGGACGGCAACTACCTGAAGCGGGGATTCTCCGCCGAGACCCCCGAGGAGGACATCAAGGCGGGGTTCGACTTCTACAAGCGGGACATGGAGGATTCCGAGGATCCCCTGACCCGCCTTGCCTCGAACCTGGGCAAGGGGATCGAGAAGGCCGCGGGCAACCTGGAGGACGCCTTCAAGGAGCTGTTCAAACCGTAGCCCGACTTCGGACGGCGTGGCCGCGGCGAGTCGGCGCCGGCCCGCTGCCCGCGCCGGAACCGGTCCGCCTAGTCCAAGTCCCCCGCGTCCAGGCGATCCGCCAGGCGGACGCCCACCGCCAGGGCCAACTCAACGGCGGCGGGTTCCACCGCGGACAGGTCGTCCTTGGGGGTGTGGTAGCCCCCGGAGCGCTCCTCGTTGGACCACTTCATGGCGATCAGGGTGGTGGCCCGGGCCCCCGCCTTGGCGGTCTCCGCGGCGTCCGTCCCACCCGTCAGGAAGGCGATGGGCTCCACCGCGGCCGGCACCCCAGCCTCCCGGGCAGCGGCCGCGCAGGCTTCCGCCAGAGGAACCGATAGCTTCACGGAGCCGTTGATGTCGCTGGTCAGGAAGCGGGCGTCCGCGGCCTTGTAGACGCAGTCCATGTTGTAGTGCCAGGTCGGAAGCCCCGCGATCTCGGCGGCATGGGCTTTGGCCCAGGCCCGGGCCCCCCGGAGCCCCGCCTCCTCGGCGTCGAAGCTGACGAACAGAAGGCGGGTACCGACCAGGCCCCGGCCCGCGTCCCGGCGGGTCCGGAACTCCCGCAGGAGCTCCAGGGCGATCGCGGAGGCCGCCAGGTTGTCCCCCGCCCCGGGAGTGCCCTCGGAGCCCGCGAAGTTCCACAGGGGAGCCACCAGGAGGAAGTCGAGGCAGAAGGATATCGTCACCGCCGCCCTCACCCAGGGTCCCGGTGCCAGGACCGCGACGGCCAGGGAGACGATCCAGAGCACCGCGAAGGAGCCGATGCCGCCGTATACGCGCAGGGAGTACTTCTCGGGCTTGTCGATGTAAAAGTTGAAGACCCGGGCGGAGTCGTGGTGGCCGCTCACGATGAGCTGGCGCTTCGCGGGCCCGGCGGGCTCCAGCACCGCGGTCACGTTCCGCCCCGTGCGGCCCGGGAAGAAGGGGTCCAGCACTTCCCGGTACAGGAAGAACCCGAAGATCAGGATGCCGATGCCCGCTGTCATGAGGACCGCCGAGAGGGCGGGGGCGAAGAAGAGGGCCGGGGCGGAGACCAGGTACAGGACCACGAGCACCCGGATGAAGCCCAGGAAGGCCCCCGGGTGGACCCGGAAGTCCTCGGCCCAGGCCTTGTCGGCCGCGCCCCGCGCCTCCGCCAGGAGGGCGTCCGCACAGCCCAGGGACGCCTCGCTCCCGGCCAGCCGCGGCCCGAAGCGTTCGATGAGCTTTCCCGTCAGTTCCAGCGCGGCCTTCGCCCTCGTATTACGCATAGTCATCCTCCCCGCATCAGTATGCACGGGAGGGAATCAAAACGGAAGACTGTTCGGGATCCGAACCTCGGGGAGGGGCGGCGCCCGCGCCCCTCCCCGGGGGGGTTCGATCAGAAGCGGCTCTCCACTCCGTCGATGAAGGTGAACCCTGCAAGCAGGGCCGTCGGGTACGCGAAGAGGTGCACGTCCGCGAGATTCACCAAAGCCTCCGGCAGGGGCACGGGAGGCACGAAAATAGGCGGAAGCACGTTCGGCAGGAACTTGAAGGCCTCGTACGCCGCCAGGGTGTTCTCCACGGGCACGATGCCGTCCTCGGGGGAATGGATCATCTGCAGGATCATGCCGGGAATCCATCCCGTCCGGAACGCCGTGTTTTTAAGCAGCCGCCCGAATACGGTGCCGGTGCCGGCCGCGAGTTCAGCCGCCAGGGTGTCCGTGATGAGTTCCCGTAGCACTTTGGAGGGCATCGCCGCGGACACCTCCGCCCCGGAGTACGCGCCGCCGAACAGGGTGTCCAGGATTCCCGGGAGGGGCGGCTTCAATAGGGCGGCGTAATCCCAGGCTGCGGGCTCCACGTTCCGGTAGACCGAGGCGTAGCCGAAGACCGTATAGGGGATGTAGTAGGGAACCGGCGCCTCCTCCCCGGAGAGGACTTCCCGGACCATCGTACCCGAAAGGTCGTAGGAGCCCGCGCAGGGCACCGCGGCGGTCACGTGCATGCCCGTTTCCTGCATGCGCTTGGCCGCGGCCATCGTGGCGAATCCGCCCTCGGAATAGCCGATGAGATACAACCGGTTGTTGGCGCGGGCCGCTCCCCAGAGGGTGGCGAGCACCGTCCGGGCCCGGCCGACCAGGACGCGGACGGACTCGCCCAGGGAAAGGTGGACATAGGGGTGCGGAGCCCGGCTGTCGCCGAATCCCGGATAATCGGGCATCACCACGATGTACCCCGCCGAGGCCATCAGGGCGCCGGCCACGCACTCCACGTAGTTCTGGAAAGCCCCCGAGACGTCCCGACTCGAGAGGACGGACAGGGGGTTCGAGTTGAACCGGGACGGGGCGTTCTCCCAGTACACCCGCGTCCCGTGCTGGTAGGCGATGATCGGGACCGAGAGGGTCCTGCCCAGGCTGACGGGCACCCACATGAGCCCGCTCTGTCCCCCGGTTTTCAACTTGACGGGCATCACCAGGTACGGACTGTTCGAGGCGGCCGCGGCCGCACAGGAAGCCAGGGCGTCCTTGATGCCCGAGAGGTACCCCGACAACTCGTCGGCGGTGAAATACCCGCCCGTCGGTTTGGGTATGGACGAGGCGCCGAACAGCGCCTTGCTTTGTACGGCCCCCAGGGCGTCGAGATCGGCAAGGAGCTCGTCCACGGAAACCGCGGACTCCTCCGGGGACGCCTTGGGTTCCACGACCTGGGCGCATCCCAGGACCAGCAGGGACAGGAGGACAGCGCAGACTGCCCCCCAGCGGGGAAACGTTCCACTCATGATTTCCTCCCCGGCGCGGCGCGTGCGGCCGCGCCGATACAGCGAACCCGCCGCCGAAGCCGGGTAGCGGTTCGGCGGTCCATCGTCGCTAGGATGTCGTTTGGGTGGTACACTATCGGGCGGCGGCCGAGTCGATGCCGGGGAAGGTTCCGGACGCCGAACGGTTCGGGGGCACCGGCGATTCAAGCATAGTGCCGGCCCGCCGGATTCGCAAGCGCCGGGAACCCCGGAGGCCGACCAAGATCGCTTGGAGGGACGGCATGAAGACCATCGGACTGATCGGAGGCATGAGCTGGGAATCCTCGGGGGTCTACTACACCCTGATCAACCGGGAGGTGCGGCGGCGGCTGGGAAAAAGCCATTCCGCGTCCTGCGTGATGTGGTCCTTCGACTTCCAGGAGATCGAGGAGCTCCAGTACGCCGGGGACTGGGAGGCCCTGCGCAAGCGCATGTTCCAGGCGGGCAGGGGCCTCGCGGCCGCTGGGGCGGACTTCGCGGTCCTGTGCACGAACACGATGCACAAGGTCATGGAGGGTTTCGAGGCCGCCGCGGGCATCCCCTACCTGCACATCGTGGACGCCGCAGGGGAGGCCCTGGCCGCGGACGGCCCGGGCACGGTCGGCCTCCTGGGCACGAAGTTCACCATGGAGGGAGGCTTCTACGCGGACCGGCTCCGGGACCGCTTCGGCCTTACGGTCCTGGTACCGGAGGCGGAGGACCGGGCAGCGGTGAACGACGTCATCTACGGGGAGCTCGTCCGGGGTGAGATCCGGGAGGAGTCCCGGACTCGCTACGCCGAGGTCATCGACCGCCTGGCCGACCGGGGGGCCCGGGGGATCGTGCTGGGCTGTACGGAGATCGGCCTCCTGATCCGGGAGCACCCCCGGGTGCCGCTCTACGACACCACGGTCCTCCACGCCCGGGCCGCGGTGGATCGGGCGCTGGGGTAGGAGGATTCTCCGCCTACCCTACTTCCCCGCCAGATAATCCCGAAGGCTGATCCCCAGCACGGCTTCCCAGCCCGCACGGTAGTCGGCAATCGTGTCCGGATCGATCCGGCCCAGGATGTCGTGGACCAGGCGGAGCCGGGTGCCGGTTCCGTCGGGATCCAGGGTGTACTCCATGGAGGCGGCGACCGCCCCGTCCATGCCCATGGGGCCGTCCAGGATCAGGGTCTCCGGCGGATCGAGGTGGCGGACCACGGCGTAGACGGCGCCCCCGCCGGACCAGGACTCCCCGAAGGCGCCGCCCGGGCGCGGATCCAGGCCGACTTTGGAGCCCTCCCGGAAGGCGTGGGACCACCAGGCGCCGATGCCCCGGGTGAGGGCCTCGAAGACCCGCTCCGGTGCGGCGTCGAACCGGAATTCAAGCTCGATCGTGTCGTGGACTAGGTCTTTCATGGAACCTCCGGCGCCTTCGCCCCGGGCCTAGTTCGACTCGTCCATCACCTTGTAGAGGGCGTCATACCGGGCCCGGACCAGCTTCAGCTCGGCCTCGTTCACTTTCGCCTCCTCAGGCAGGGCCAGGACGCTCTTCTTGGCTTCCTCGAGACCCTGGATCGCCTGGGCCTTGTCCGCGGGGGACAGGGACGGATTCGCCCGGATCTGGGCTATGGCCTCGTCGAACTGCTTGATCATATCCGGATTCTGACGCTCGAAGGTGACGTAGGCGGCCAGCATGAAGGCCGTGCCCGCAACGTAGCTGAACCGCGCCAGGGTCCAGCCCTTGCCCTTCAGGAAGGCTTCCAGGTCCGCCCCCGCCATCATCGCGGCGAAGGCGCCGGGCCCCGCGGACTCGGCGGCGTCCAGCTGGCGGCCCTTGGCCTCCATCCACTGGACCACCGAGGGCCAGTCGGCGATGAGCTTGGCCAGCTCCCGGTCCGTGAAGGGGGCGTCGGCGGACTGCGCCAGGACGGGGGCGCAGAGGGACAGGGCGAGGAGGAGGGCGGCGACAAGCCGGTTGATTGCTTTCATGGGAGAAAGTATAGCACGCTCCGTCAAGGACGGAAGGCAGGACGCGGACCGATGGCTCCGGCAGTCCACGGGAGTGTATCTAATCCCCCGCCTTCCTGCGGGCTTCCGCGATCTCGCCCAGGCGCGTCTTCACGAGCTCGTACTCCTGTGGATCCCGGGCTCCTCCCGGATCGTCCGCTTCCACAAGGAGGCATAACCGGAAGACCGAACCCGCCATGTACCGGAACCGCTCCGAAGTCCAGTAGAATCGCCGCTTGAGTCGAGCCTCGAACTCGGATCCCTGGAACAATTCCGCAGCGGAGCGCTCCGGGTTCTCGTAATCGAACTTTCCTCCTCCAAGATGAATCCACTCCATTACGGGGTACCAGTCGTGGATAAATCGTGCGAGTTCCCAGTCGGTGAAGGGGGCGTCCTGGGTCTGGGATACGGCGGGAAAGGCGGACAGGGCTACGAGAACTATTAAAGGGAGTGTTTTTGAGCTTTTCATACCAAGATTCTAGACCCGCTCGCCTCGCTTGTAAAACGACTTTTATGAAAATCTAGACCTTGGAACGCGCCCACTTCCACAAGCCCCAGGCGGCCATGCCCAGGAGCACGACGTACTGGGCCGAGACGAAGCGGACGTCCACCGGATAACGCCGAAAGAGGGCTAGGCCCGGGGAGCTCAGTAAAGCAGTTCGACCCGGAGGCCCGGAAACCGTTGGAAATCCCGATCTCCCGTGACGATCACCGCGTCCTGTTCCAGACACAGGGCGGCCAGGTGGGCGTCCGTCGTGAGGTTGCCCCCCGTACCCGAGGCGAGCAGGAGGTGCCCCAGTATCCCGAGATGGGCCTTTCCGGGATCCAGGATACGGACCGACGGCCGGGCCGCCAGGTCCCGGATCCACTCCAGGGCCTGTTCAATGGATAAAGGCCGCGGGAAGACACGGCTCGAGGTCGTGAGCCGGAGGAACCCGAGGATCACGGCCCAGGGAAGTCCGATCTCCTCCGTTCCCCCGTTCACCTCCTCCTTCAGCCACGCCTCCGCCCGCTCGTGGCGGGCCGAGCCCGCGTCGACGGCGTACAGCAGGACGTTCAGGTCCGGGATGATCACTTGCGCAGGTCCCGCTTGGCGATCGCGGCGTCGGCCTCCAGGCTATCCGCGACCTCCCAGGCCTTGTCGAGGTCCGCGGCGGGAGTCCCCATCCGGTAGGAAACGGGCTTCCACGGGGATCGGCCGACCGGGTCGCGCCCCAGGCCCTTTGCCAGGGTACGGTTCACCTCGTCCTTGAGGGTCGTCGAGTCCCGGGCCGCCCGGTCCTGTAGCTCGCGCATCAATATGTCCGAAATATCGATCGTAGTGCGCATATGGACATCATACTGCTATATCCCGCCGGGGTCAATATTTCGGGTCCGAATCCGCCCACACGAGTCTTTAACCGGCCGCAAACGATTTTTCTGATTTTTCATTGACGTCGCGTACATAGTGTAGTATATACACTATTAGATGACCCGCGGCCGATCCTCGTGACCGGCTTCGAGGAGGAAACCATGGCAAAACGGCATCGAATCGATCCTTCGGACTACAGGTCCATCGTCTTCCTGACCGGGGCGGGGATATCCGTGGCCTCGGGGATCCGCCCCTATCGGGGACCCGGGGGCCTGTGGAACGACGAGACCCTGGTCAAGTTCTCGGACCTCGAGACTTTCCGGAAGGATCCCCTAGCGGTCTGGCGCTTCATGAGCGAGACCCGGAGGATCTCCGCCGCCGCCCGGCCCAACCCCGCCCACCTCGCCCTGGCGGAGCTGGAGGTACGGCTGGAGGCGGAGCAGTCCCTGACGGTCATCACCCAGAACATCGACGGCCTCCACCGCCGGGCCGGGAGCTCCCACGTGATCGAGTTCCACGGCTCCGTGACCCGGACCCGGTGCTCCAACCACCGCTGCGACTTTCCGGCCTTCGAGGATCCCCTCCTGCACGCGGATTCCGTGCCCCTCTGCTCGGTCTGCGGCGCCCCCCTCCGGCCGGACGTGGTCTTCTTCGGGGAGATCATCCCCTCCGTCCGGGGCGCCGCGGCCATGGAGGCCCTGGCGGACTGCGACCTCTTCGTAGCCGTCGGCACCTCGGCCTCGGTATACCCCGCGACCCGCTTCGTGGAATGGGCCTGGAAGCGGAACGCCCGGACGGTGTTCGTGAACGTGGAGTCCTTCCGGGATCGGGATCCCGTGGCCGCCACCTGGTTCCGGGAGGAGTACATCGGGCCCGCGGAACGGATCCTGCCCCGGCTCTTCGGGGAGGGCCTGGACGAGGAGGAGCTGGACGGGTACCGGCCCGAGGTACTGGAGGATCTCCCGGAAGCCCGGGAGTAGCGGGAATTCTGGCACGAACGCGAGGAGAAGAATCATGGAGAAAACGGACTTGAGTTTCATGTTCCTGAAAAAGGGCCTGGCCGCCGGCCGGGACCTGGATCTCGTGCTCCGGGTGGAGACCCCGGCCCGTACCTCCGAGGGCGCACGCAAGCCCGCGGACCTGGCCCTGGTCCTGGACCGCTCCGGATCCATGCAGGGCCGCAAGATCATCTACGCCCGGCAGGGGGCGGCCGCCGCCGTGGGCCTCCTGGGGCCGGAAGACCAGGCCAGCCTGGTGCAGTTCGACGACCGGGTGGACCTCCTCCAGCCCCTGACCCCGGCGGGCCGGGCCGGTGCCCTCCAGGCCGCCATCGCGGGCATCGAGCCCCGGGGCAACACCGATCTCCACGGGGGCTGGGCCGCGGGAGCGGACAGCCTGGGGGACGGAGAACCCGGACGCGGCGCCCGGCGGGTCGTCCTGTTGACCGACGGCCTGGCCAACCACGGGGTGACCGACCCCGGGACCATCGCCGCGAAGGTGGCCGAGGCGGCCCGCCGGGGCATCGCCACCAGCGCCCTGGGCATCGGGGAGGACTTCAACGAGGAACTCCTGGAGGCCGTGGCCCGGGCCGGGGACGGCTCCTACACCTTCGTGGAATCCCCGGACCAGCTGCCCGCCTTCTTCGAAGCCGAACTCGCGGGATTCGCGAACCTGGCGGGCCGGGAAGTCCGGCTCGGCCTGGCCCCGGGACCGGGGATCCAGATCGTCTCGGTCCTGAACGACCTTCCGTCCTCGAACACGGGTTCCCTGGTCCTGCCCAACCTGGTCGCAGGGGGCCGGCAGGAGATTGGGCTTACCGTGCGGGCCCTGCCGGGCCTGACCGCCCGGCCCGGGGAGGAGACGGAGCTCCTGGCGGTCCGGCTGGAATGGACCGATCCGGAGACCGGGGAGCGCCGGGAAATGCGGCAGGCCGCCCGCGTCCGGGCGGTCGAGGATCGGGATTTCGAGGCCCTGCCCGCGGATCCCGCCGCAGTGGAGACCCTGGCCCTGCTCCGGACGGCCCGGGCCAAGCGGGAGGCTCTGAACGCCGTGGACCGGGGGGACGAAGCGGGAATCGCCCTCGCGATGGACCATATCCGGGCCATCCTGGCGGGAACGCCTCCCACCGAACGGACGGAGCGGGAGAAGATCTCCCTGGCCTCCCTGGAGGAGGACTTCCGGCTCCGGAAAATGGGCAAGTTCCGCAAGAACGTGCACTACGAGTCCTACGCCCGGGGCCACGCCATGGACGAGGCCCGGCTCTTCGGACATTATTCCCGGAAGCTCCTGTTCCTGGTCCGGGACAGGCTGGACCTGCACATCGGCAGCCTGGCCGGCTTCCCCTGCGACGCGATCGTGAACTCCCGGTCCGACGAGCCCGCCTCGGGGCTGGACGAGGCTCTCCGGGCCGCGGGGGGCCCCGCCTTCCGGGCCGCCTGCGAGGCGATCGGCAGGCTGGGCGCAGGTGCCGCGGCCGTCACGGGCGGCGGAGACCTGCCCGTCAAGTCGGTCATCCACGTGCGGGTCCCGGACTGGCGGGGTGGGAATGCCTCCGAGTTCGGAGCTCTATCGGAGTGCTACGCGGCCTGCCTCCTCGTCGCGAAGGAGCGGGGCTTCGGCCACGTGGCCTTCCCGGTCCTGGGCGCGGGGGGCAGAGGATTCCCCGTAGATGCCGCAGTTTCCCTTGGGCTGAGTGCCGCGGCCCAGTTCCTGTTCTCGAACCCGGCGCCGCGGCGGGTGACCTTCGTCTGTCCGGACGGTCCGGCAGCCGAACTGATCTGGGGCCAGCTTCCCTGAAAGCCGGGCCCGCCTATTAACCCGTCGAAGGAGGATCCGAGACCTATGTACACTTACCCGTACCCCCACCCCGCGGTCACCGTGGACTGCGTCGTCTTCGGCCTGGACGAGGGGGAACTCAAGGTCCTCCTTATCCAGCGGGACCTGGACCCCTTCGCCGGAAAATGGGCCTTGCCCGGGGGCTTCATCCGCATGGACGAGGACCTGGAGGCTGCCGCCCGGCGGGAACTGGAGGAGGAGACGGGGGTCAAGAAGCTGTACATCGAGCAGCTCGGGGCCTTCGGGACCCCCGGCCGGGATCCCCGGGAGCGGGTGGTCACCGTGGCCTGGTGGGCGGTGGTCAACCTCTACGAGCACGAGGTGAAGGCCTCCACGGACGCCCGGAACGCCGCCTGGTTCCCCGTGGAGGAGCTTCCCGCCCTGGCCTTCGACCATCCGGTCATCCTGGACGCGGCGCTGGCCCGCGTGCGGGAAACCCTGCGCCGGGAACCCCTGGCCTTCGAGTTCCTGCCCCGGAAGTTCACCCTGACCCAGCTCCAGCGCTTCTACGAGACCGTCCTGGGCCGGCCGTTGGACAAGCGCAACTTCCGAAAGAAGGTCCTTTCCTACGGCCTGCTTGAGGAGCTCGAGGAGTACGAGGTGGACGTGGCCCACCGGGCCGCACAGCTCTATACCTTCCGCCGGGACCGCTACGAAACGTTCCGGGAGGAAGGCAGCCGGTTCCTGGTATAAGGAGGCCTCATGCTGGGCGCGATTTCAGGGGACGTCCTGGGCTCGTTGTACGAGGCCTGGTCGATCAAGGACAAGAACTTCCGGCTCTTCCACGAGCTGGACCGGCCCACCGACGACTCCGTCCTCTCCCTGGCGGTGGCCAAGGCGATCCTGGACGCCGACGCCGAGGGCCGGTTGCCGGAAGCCGGGGACTACGAGCGGGAACTCCGGGCCTTCGGCCGCCGCTACCCCGACGCGGGCTACGGGGGCTCCTTCCGGGCCTGGGTGAACGATCCCGTAGGCAAGCCCTACGAAAGCTTCGGGAACGGCTCGGCCATGCGGGCCTCCGCCGTGGGCTGGGCCTTCGGGGACGCGGAAACCGTCCTGACCCAGGCGGAACTCTCGGCCGCCCCGACCCACGGCCACCCGGAGGGCATCAAAGGAGCCCAGGCCGTCGCCCTGGCGGTCCTCCGGGCCCGGACGGGATCCTCGAAGGAGGAAATCCGCTCGGAGCTCTCCCGCCGCTTCGGCTACGACCTGGGCCGGACCGTGGACTCGATCCGGCCGGGCTACCCCTTCGAGGTCAGCTGCCAGGCCTCGGTCCCGGAGGCGATCGTCGCCTTCCTGGATTCCCGGGATTGGGAGGACGCGGTGCGGAACGCCGTCTCCCTGGGGGGCGACGCGGACACCCAGGCCTGCATCGCCGGGGCGATCGCCGAGGCCTTCTACGGCGGGGTTCCGCCCCGGGTCCTGGCCTGGGTCCTGCCCCGGCTGGAGGCCGGCCTCCTTTCGACCCTCTCGGACTTCGCGCGCCGCTTCCTGCCCGCCGACCGGGCCGCGGCCGTGGCCGCCGAGACCGCGGCCCGCGGTCTGCCCCGGGGAGTACCGGGGGCGGGCGGGAACCGGAAGGCCGGCGGAGCCGGCCCCGCCCCGGGCGACCGGAAGCGCCGCGGAGCGGCGCATGCCGGAGACCCGGGCAGGGACCCCGACACCCGGCACCCCCTGGCCCCCGCCCCGGGCTACCGGGTGGTCCTGGCCGGCTCGACCCGGGCCCGGATCGCCGACTACGCACGGCGCCTTTCCGCGGACCCAGGTCTCGCGGGGGCGCGGCTCCAGGCGGCCCTGGCGGACCTGGCTGTCCCCAGGTTTGACGCGGCCTGGCTCCTCGTCTCCCTCCTGGCCACCAAGAAGCCCCGGATCTTCGCGGAGAGCGAGGTGGCCGGGGACGGCTCGGACTGGACCCGGGAGGAGCTCGGGCTTTTGGGGGACATCGGCTTCGCGGTGCCCGTCACGGTCTTCGACGACGGCCGCCACTCCGCCCCCCGGGTACACTCGACGCCCTTCGGGGCCACCCTGCTCTTCGCCCCCGGGGCCCTGTTGGCAGGGAGGCGGGGATCCCCCGCGGACGGGCACGTAGCCCCCGGCGGCCACATCGACCCGGTCCGGTACGGGGCCCTCTACGAGGGGCGGCTCCTCCCCCTCCTCCAGTACGCGAGCGCCGTCTCCTCGGCGGCGGGCCGGAAGGCCCTGGTCACCGTGCCGGGCCTGGGCTGCGGCCAGTTCGCCGGACCTTTCCGGGGCCGCCTGGGACCGTACCTGAGGGACGCCCTGGCGGGGATCCTGAAACGGAACGCGAAGATCCTGCCGGGCATCCGGGCCGTCCGCCTCGATCCCTACGACGAATGCGGGAACGAGGACCGGCGCATCGGACGGATCGCCTTCCGGGTCCGCCCCCTGGCGGTGAACGAACGGAAGGGCACGGGGCTCGGCCTGCCCCAGCTCCGCCCGCCCCGGGACTACCAGGAGCCCGGGGACGACTTCTCGGACTGCGACCTCTTCAGCGTCGTCGCCTGGGACCCCGTCTCCTGGCCCGGGAACGACTACTGGGCCGGGGCCCGGGCCACCGACGACGGGGTCAAGGCCGCGGCCACGGACGCGATGTTCGCCCTTTCGGGCTTCCGGGGCCGCTACGACCCGGAGACCTGCGGATATCTGCCGCCCCCGGGGGTCCGCGCCTGGGAGGACCTGGTCCTGGAGCAGCGCCTGGTCCTGCGGGCCGTGGACAACGTGACGGTCGTCGGATCTCCGGGATGAGAAGGCTGAAGCGCCCGGACCTCCGGGAGCCCGAACTCCTGAAGGACCTTGGAAGCCGCGTGGCTCCGGAGGCGATCGTGACGTGACGAGAATCGGCGCCGAATCAAAAAAGATGGAAAACGATGTAAACACCATTGAAAACCATGTAAAAAAGTTTGCGCGCGCGTCGGGAGGACGAAGCCGACCGCCTCATGCTTCGTGAGCCCGCACCCTCCCTCTGGCGCCCGGCCCGGCCATGCCCGATACTTGAACCGAGGCGGCCGCCGCCCGGACACTCGCTCCCTTCGGCGCGGCCGGACTGGAGGTTCCATGGATCCCCTGGCGATATCCCAGGCCCTCTCGGCCCTGGTCTTCGGGGCCCTGTCCGCGGGGAGTCTCCTCCTGGGCGCCTGGACCGGAATATTCCTGAAGCCGCCGCCCCGGGTCTCCGCCGCGGTCATGGCCTTCGGCGCGGGGGCCCTCTTCGCGGCCCTGTCCCTGGAACTGATCGGCGAGGCGGTGGAGCGCCTCCACGGGAACTTCTGGCCCATCGGACTGGGCTGCGTGGCCGGGGGCCTGCTCTTCGTCACCCTGGACCACCTGGTGAACGGCGCGGGAGGCTTCCTCCGCAAGCGCTCCACCCTGTCCCGGCGCCTCCGAGCGGACCGGAGGAAGGACGTCCGGCTCCTCCTGGAGAGTCTGGCCAAGGTCCCCCTCTTCGCCAGCCTGCCCCCCGAGGAGGTCCGCAGCCTGGCGGACCAGGTGACCCGGGTGCGCTGCGACGCCGGCACCCCGGTCATCCGCACCGGGGAGCCCGGGGCCGAGCTCTACCTGGTCGAGTCCGGCCGCCTGGAGGTATCCCGGGGGGGCGCAAGCCTGGCGGTCCTCGGGCCCGGGGACATGGTCGGGGAGATGGCCCTGCTCACCGGGGAGACCCGCACCGCGGACGTGACGACCCTGGAAGCGGCGGTCCTGCTCACCCTGCGCAAGGAAGCCTTCGACCGACTCCTGGCCGCGAACCCCCGGCTCCGGGAGGCGGTGGAGAGACTGTCCGGCCAGCGGCGGGAGGCCCTGGAGAAGGCGGCCGCCACGGTGGACCCTGCGGCCTGGGCCCGGAAGGCCGGGACCGGGGACTGGAAGCCCAGCTCCCTGGAGCTGGACGAGGCCTTCGCCCAGGCTGGGGGAAAGAAGAAGGGCGGGGCCCCCATGGGTATCTGGCTGGGCATCCTCCTGGACGGCGTCCCCGAGTCCGCGGTCATCGGTGCCAGCATGATCGGGGCCGAGAAGGCCAGCCTGGCCCTGATCCTGGGACTCTTCATCGCCAACTACCCCGAGGCCCTGTCCAGCGCCGTGGGGATGCGGAAGATGGGCATGTCGGTGTGGAAGATCACCGCCCTCTGGGGCTCCATCGTGGCCCTGACCGCGGTGGGCGCGGGGATCGGCAACCTGGCCTTCCGCTCGGCCCCCGGGGAGCTGGTGGCCCTCTTCGAGAGCCTGGCCGCGGGCTCCATGCTGGCCATGCTGGCGGAGACCATGATGCCCGAGGCCTACGAGCACGGCGGTTCCGTCACCGGTATGGCCACCATCCTGGGCTTCGTGTCCGCGGTCTTCCTGCGGGTGGCGGGGTGATTCGGAATTCCGAGCCCCCTCGATAATCAGGATGGATTCCCGGAACCGTGATAGACTGAAGGATAGAGAATCATTACAAAGGAGCGTCCCTTCATGAAGATCCACGTCATCGGCTGCGGCAACGCCTTTTCCAGCGAGTCCTTCAACCAGTCCTTCGTGATCGAGGAAGCCGGGCGGCGCATGCTCATCGACTGCGGCATGCAGACCCCCCAGGCCCTGGTCACGGCCCGGTACAAGCCCCAGGACATCCACGACATCTACGTGAGCCACCTCCACGCGGACCACGTCGGGGGCCTGGAGTACTTCGCTTTCGCCCGGTACGACTGGGCCAAGCATCCCCGGTCCTGGTCGGAGGGGACCTACGCCCCCCGGCTGATCGGCAACGTCCAGCTCCTCCGGGACCTCTGGGACAAGACCCTCCGGGGCGGCCTGGAATCCATGGAGGGTTTCGTCTCGAACCTGGAGACCTTCTTCGAGCCGGTCCCCGTCGAGCCGAACAAGCGCTTCGAGTGGCAGGGCTGGACCGTGGACCTGATCCAGCAGATCCACATCATGTCGGGCTCGGTGATCATGCCCTCCTTCGGCATCCTCTTCAGCAGGACGGGCCGCAAGTCCGTGTACTTCGTGACGGACAGCCAGCACTGCTCGCCCCGGCAGATCGAGGAGTACTACAAGCGCGCGGACCTGATCTTCCAGGACTGCGAGTGCACGGGCATGGACCTTCGCTTCCCCGAGGGCGCCAAGACCTACGTCCAGGACGGGGTCCCGAAGGCCTGGCCCGAGGACGAGATGGAGGCCCTGGACCTCCTGGCCCGGGGGATCGAGCCCGTGAAATGGTCCCGGTACAAGTTCTCCTCGGGGGTCCACGCCAACTACGCCCAGCTGGCGGGCTACGAGAGCGCCAACTCCATCAAGCTGGATCCCCAGGTCAAGGCCAAGATGTGGCTCTCCCACTACCAGGACTACGTCCTCATCGGCAAGGACCACTTCGGCAACGAGGTCGACTGGGCCGCGGAGGCGAAGAGAGACGGGTTCGCGGGCTTCGTCAAGCTGGGCCAGCGATTCGAGGTCTGAGGTACGGAGGGTCCGGAATGGAACCGTCCGGGAGGTCCCCGTGAAGCGGCGTCCGCGGGACTCCGAGGAGCTCGAGGAACTCGAGGCTGTCGAGGAAGACGAGTCAGTCGAAGAGCTCGAGTCGGTCGAGGACGCGGAGCCGGTCCCCCAGGACTCGGAGGCGGTACCGCTGTACTCCGAACTTCCGGACTTCGCGTCCCCCGAGGCTTCCCTGGGCCCTCCGGGCGTGCCGGCCGACGAATCGATCCGGCGGGGATTCGAGGCGGAGATGCGGATCCTCCAGGCGGAACTGGAGAGGATCCGGCAGGCCAAGAGCGACGCGGCACGGCATGAAACACCGACCAGCGGCAGGAAGCACACAAAGGAGAAACCCATGGAAGAACTCAGGGACCCGGGCTCGAGCCCACAGACCTACGGCACCAAAGAATACATCAAGCGGCGCCGCAAGCTTTCGGGCCTTTTCTTCGAGACCGCCCTGCCCAACGAGTACCTGGTGGAGGTGGGGCGCAAGGACGTCCGACCCCGCCTGGGGGGCCGGCGATTCCGGCTCTTCCGTAAGTTCCTGCGCATCCCCGCCTCGGTCCAGACCCTGGTCTTCACCACGGACAACGCCAACGTGGACTACCAGGGGATCGGTGTGGACGGCTACGCCTCCTGGCGGGTGGACCCGGAGCATCCCGAGGTCGCGGTCCGCACCCTGGACTTCTTCGACGAGGACGACCCCATGGCTCGCACCAACGCCGAGCTCCGGACGATCTGCGTGGAGGCGGTCCGCCACGTGATCTCCAACATGAGCATCGACGACGCCCTCAAGAAGAAGGACGAGATCGCGGAGAACCTCTCCCGCCAGCTCAAGGGGATCGAGCGGAAGTGGGGCATCCTCTTCGACCAGGTGGGGATCGAGAAGGTCCGCATCATGTCGGACCGCCTGTTCGAGCAGCTCCAGGCCCAGTTCCGGGACGGGCTCCGGTTGGAGGTGGAGCGCAAGCGGATCGCCACGGACCGCCAGATCGCGGCGGAGCAGAACGCCATGCGGGAGGGCACGGGGCTGGAGACCATCCTGACCAACCAGAAACTCGAACTCTCCGAGGTGGAGCAGAAGGCCCGGGTCCAGGAGGCCCAGGCGGCGGAGGCCCACCGCCTGGCCCTCCAGAAGATCGAGATAGACCGCGCGACCTTCCGGGAAGAGCAGTCCTTCCGCACCGAGAAGGAGAAGGAGGGCCATGCCCTGGCACTCCTGGAACGGACACTGAAGACGGAACTGGCCGCCGCGGAACTCCGGCTCCTCAAGGAAGAGTCCTCGGTGGAGGACCTGCGGGCGAAGATCGGGGAGCGCCAGCTGGAGCTCCAGCGCCTCCAGCGGGAGGTTTCCCAGGTCTTCTCCGACCAGGCCCTGGCCAGCGAATTCATCCAGCGCCTGCCCTCCCTGTTCGCGGCCCTCCAGATCGACAACTACACCGTCCTGGATTCGGGCTCGGGCCAGGTCACGCCGGTCACCCGGGTGCTGACGGAGGTGGCCGCGGCCCTGAAGGGCCTGGACCTCAAGGGACTCCTGGGCGGGGGAAAGGACGCGGCCCCCGGGGCCTGACCGGGGAGGGAGCGGCGGGCCGGGTTCGGAAGGAACCGAGGGGCGGGGCCCGGGCGCCGGGCCCCTCAAAGGGCGAGTTCGAAGACCTCCTCCCCGTCGTCCAGGATACCCGTGTCCCGGAAGCCCGCCTTGAGGTAGACCTTGATGGCGTGGGCGTTCTCCGGGTGGGTGGACAGCCGCACGCGGGCGGCCGCGGGGTAGTCCCGGCGGATCTCCGCCACCAGGAGCCGGACCGCGGCGCTCCCGATCCCCCGGCCGTGCAGGTCCGGCAGGACGTACATCCGAACGATCCAGGGGATGCCCCGGTCCGCCGGATCGTCCGCGTCGTCGTCGACGCCGCTCATGCAGAATCCCGCGAGCTTGCCGTCCGCGTAGATCGCCCGGGGCCGAAGGGACGGGTAGAGCCAGGCCTGAGCCAAGCTCCGGATATTCGCGGCCACGTGGTCCTGCTTGGGCATGGCCACGATCTCCTCGAAATTGTCCTTGTCCACGGGGCGCAGTTCCACGTTCATGGTGCCTCCTTGTTCGATTCCGGCAACGGCTCCGCAGCCCGGGCCCAGGCCGCGGGCACGCCGCCGGGGGCCGAGAGGGCCACGATGCCCCCGACGATGGCGCAGGTGGTGTCCCGGTCGATGCCGCAGGCGGCGTCCCGGAGGGCCGCGGCGTAGTCGGAGGGCCGACGGGCGGCGACCCAGAGGCAGAAGGGGACGGTGTCGAAGGCCGCCACGGCCATGCCGGAGCCGAGGCTCCAGGCGGCCCTCTCGGCCGGCACGTCCCCCAGGACCCGGGCCTTCCCGATCCCCTCCCGCACCCGGCCGGACCCGAGCACGTCGAGCACGGCGGTAAAGAATGCGTCCCGGTCGAAGGACCCCGTCCCCTCCCGGCCGGACGCGGCCGCTAAGGCGGCGGCCGCGGCTACGGCGGCCGCCCCGTCGATGCCTTCGGGATGGGCATGGGTAGGCTCCGCGCTTGTCGCGCCCTCCGAGGCGGCCCGGGCGGGGTCCCCCGCGTACCAGGCCCCGATCGGCGCGGCCCGCATGGCTCCCCCGTTGCCCCAGGAACCGGTTCCCCCGAAGGCCGCCCGGGAAACCGCGCGCCAGTCCTTTCCCCGGGCTATCTCGGACAGGATCGCGTGGGCCCCTCCCCAGTAGCCCCGGGCGGGGTCCTCGGCGTAGCGGAGGGCGAAACGCCGGGCCAGGTCGTCCGGGTCGATCCGTCCCCGGGCCTCCAGGGTCTCCACGACGGAGACCGCCATGGCCGTGTCGTCGGTCCAGCGCAGGGACCCCGGCGGAACCTGTCCGGCCTCGATCCGGGCCGCGACCTCCACGGGGTCCCGGGAGAAACAGGCTTCCCCGTACGCATCCCCCGCGGAGAGCCCCAGCAGGGACAGGCGGGCGAGGATTCGGCGGCCGTCGTTCACGATTCCTCCTCCACGGGCTCCGCGTCCTGGACCACCGGCAGTTCCTCCATCAGGGACGCCAGCTCCCGGGCGAAGTCCGCGATCCTCGAGTCCTGCATCACTTTGGCCTCGGCCTCCAGGCGGGAGCCCAGGATCCGGTCGAAGCAGCGCACGAAGCGGAGGTTGGGCAGGGCCTGGGGCCGGACCTCCCGAAGCCTCCGGACCGCCTCGGCCTCGCTGCCGGTCTCCAGGTAGAGGAGCGCCAGGGCCGCCGCGGTGGACCGGGACACCCCCGCCCAGCAGTGCACCACGTAGCCGGACGCCTCCCGGCGGGTGCGGCGCCAGAAGGCCACGACCCTGCGGGCGTCCCGGACCTCGGGGATCCGGGCCAGGAAGGGATGCCGGAGATGGGACCGCTCGGTGGCGTCCTGGAAGGACAGGCGCAGGATGCTGCGGAAGCGCGGTCGGAACTCGGGGCGCACCCGGGTGCCCGGCTCCCGCTCCGCCCAGGGGACGCGGGGATTCCCGATGGACACCAGGTGGTCCGGCAGGGGGACGCCGACCCTCACCAGGTCCGCCAGCTCCTCCTCCCCGAAGACGAGAATCGGCAAGGTCATGCCCACCTCGGGTTCGGAACCGGGACGGCTGCGGGGATCCGCCGGACCTTTCGGGTTTCGACCTCGATGTCCCAGAAGACCCGGGCGTGGGGATACGCCCCGTTCACGAAGCGCCCCCGCCGGCCGGGCCGGTTGTGGATGTGGCCGAAGAGATGTAGCCGGGGCTCCCGGTCCCGGACCAGGTCCCGGAGGGCGGGGATGCCGTGGATCAGCTCCGCCCGGCCGTCCAGGATCCCCGCGGGCGGGGAATGGGTGACCAGGATCGATTTCCGGTCCACCCGGGGCGCCAGGGCCCGGACCTCCCGGTCCAGGTCCGCCTCGCTCCGGTGGTCGACGGTCCACCGGTACCCGACGAAGTTCCAGGTCCCGAACTCGATCCTCCGTCCGTGCAGGTTCACGATCCCTCCTCCATCCGCCCAGGGGGTGTCGTCGTGGTTCCCGGGCACCAGGAAGACGGGCTTTCCGGCCCCGCCCAGGACCTCCCGGAACCGGCCTTCCAGGATGGACAGCCCCCTCAGGTTAATCTCGTTGAAGCGCCGGCCTACGGTTTGCCAGGGCGACGGGTCCTCGGGATCCGCCAGGTCCTCCAGAAGGTCGTCCGGGTCCGCCCCCAGTTCCCGGACCAGGAACTCGTCGGGCAGGCGGATGTCGTCCAGGAGGTCCCCCGCCAGGACCCCCGCGTCCCAGGGACCCTCCGCCAATGTCCGGGCGAAGAGACGGTACGCCGGCATGAGGGCGTGGAGATCCGAGGAGAAGAGGAGCCTCATTCCGCCCCCTCCAGTTCCTCGAGGCCCTCGTCCAGGACCGCGCGGAAATGGGCGGCCAGGGCGGCCTTCCGGCGCTCCAGGAGTTCCTCGTCCGAGGCCGAGGGGAGGAAGGGCGCGGGCGCCCCGGACCGGGGCGGGGCGAGCATGAGGTCCTCGACCAGCCGGGAGAGGTCCGCGGGGTCGAACCGGGCCTCCAGGTACCGGTGGTTTCCGGAGGGATCCGCCGTCCAGCGCCCGGAGCCTTCCCTGTCCACCTCGAGCCGGCCCGGCGCGGAGAGCCGGAAATACCGGGTCCCCGTCACGGCGGCCAGGACAGCGGCCTGGTCGTAGCAGGCCCAGTCCAGGCCCACCGTGTGGAGGCGGTAGGCGGTGCGCACGGGGTTCCCCCGGGGCGCCTCGCGGCAGAACCGGGCGCCCGCCTGGAGGGAGCCCCCGAGTTCGCCGTCGCAGATCACGACGGGGGTCGGCCATCCGGCTAGGACGCGCCGGGCGGCCCCGGGATCCTGCCGGAGATTGTACTCGATCCCCTCGGGGATCCGGCCGCACATGA
This sequence comes from Spirochaetota bacterium, assembly GCA_022703505.1. GTDB lineage: Bacteria > Spirochaetota > Spirochaetia > Treponematales > UBA12059 > JAAYUR01. The sequence goes on from JAKLDN010000008.1 coordinate 194,529, forward strand.
GGACGAGCTTCCGCACCGAACGGCGGACCAGGTCCGGCCCGGACAGGGGGCTGGTTCCGTCGGGGCCCGAGTCGAGGAGGGCCGCCAGGTTGAGCATCGGGCCGATGCCCACGAGTACCGCGTCCGCCCGATCGCGGCCCGCCAGGAGCCGCCGGATAAGGCCGACCGCCTCCGGGTCCGCTTCGTGCGCTGTTCCGGCCTGCGCGGGCGCGGCGGCCGCCTCAGGATTGTTACCGGGCACGGCTTCAGCCTGCGCGGACACGGCGGCCGGTTCCGGACCGCCCGGGGCCGCGACGCCCTCCCCGGGTCCGTAGGCCTCCGCCAGGAAGCGGATGTACGAGAGGTCCGCGTGCTCGTCCAGGAAGCCCGGCCGGCCGAAGGCGCCGACGGGTATGTCCGGTCGGCCGTACCAGCGGTTGACCGCCCGGATTGCGGGGACGCCCCAGCGTGCGGAGGTGCAGTAGGTCATCCCAAGGATCTCCGCCAGGCCTCGATCCGCAAGGGCGTGGAGCACCGCCAGGGCCCCCGCGTCGTCCACGTCCTCGTTCAAGTCCGTGTCCAGGATCAGGGGTAGCGGCCGTCGCCGTCTTCGCGGGAGGGGAGGAAGCTCAGCCAAGGAACACCTCCCCTTCGTCGGTCACCTTCAGGAGCGTCTTGCAGGACTTGCAGCGCCCCCGCATGGGCCGGGCCGACCGGGTTCGGGCCCCGCAGATGGGGCACTTGAAGATCTTCGGGAACTCAGGCTCCTCCAGTCCGTCCGAACTCCTTTTCAGGAGCGCCATGGCTTCCGCCTCGGTATCGACGATCTCGAAGTACTGGTGGAATAATCCCAGAAGCAGAAATACTTCATCGATCTTCGGGGGGATTCCGAAGAGGACCAGGCGGCCGTCCCGGAGCTTGACCGTCTTCAGGATACCGGTCAGGTGCCCGATTCCCGACCCTGGCCATTGAAGCCCGGAGAAGTCCAGGGCCAGACGGATGAACTCGGCCTCCACGCGCCGCAGGACCAGGCCGTAAAACCAAGTCCCGGCCTGCCGGTCCAGGTAGCCCGAGTACCGAATGACCAGGCCGCCGGGGAGGTCGGACAGAGGTTCGAAGACGGCCTTGTTACCGTTGCCGTCCTCCTCTTCCCGGGGAAGGTCCGGCGCCGGAGCGCCGGGCGAGCGGTCCGCGGCCGCGGCCGCTAGGATCGCGGCGGCTTCCGTAGGATCCCGGGCTGGAGGGAAAAGCGTCTCGAGCCTGGAAATCCGGAGGCTTTCCCGGATGCAGGGCGAAGGCAGGACGACCACAGTTCCGCCCCGGGGATGGACCGCCTTCAGAGCAGCCGTAAACAGATGGATCGCGTGATCGCCGCAGGACTCGACCCTCCAGGTATCGAACACGACACCGTGCGTGTCCAGATCCTTCATATACCGCAGAAGCAGGTCAACGGCCCAACCATCATTCCCTCGATCAAACTTGCCGTCGACCTCCACGAGCAGGGTGCCCTCCGGCGTACCGGGCACTCGGTCCTTCAAGGGTTGGGCTGTCAGGCCGAGCTTGCCGGTTGGGTCCGTCCGTCGTTCCGGGGATGGAGTCATGAAGGGGCTCCAGGATTTTCCATCGTTTTCCTTGGGTTCCATATTCACAGGGTGCTGACAAAGGCGATGGCGCCTTTGTCAGCACCCTGCCAGGAAGAGTATAGCACGGGGCGGAGGCGTTCCCGGATCCCCGCTTCGGCCTACCCCGCCCTCGGAAGCTCGATGGTCGCCGTGGTCCCCTCGCCAGCTGGCAGGACGCCGGTTCATTAAAGGTTTTTGGGTTTTTCATTTTGGTAGTTGTCATATTGGACAATTACGCTATTATGGATGCATGCCGATCACACCGGAATCCGCCCAGATTCCCGCCGTGGAAGTCCGTTTCTCCTACACCGCCGAACTCGTCCTGGCGTCCATGCTCGTAACGGGACGCCCCGCCTCAATCACAGGCTTCGACGAGGCCTGGCAGAAAGCCCAGACGGCCGCCCTTCCGCCGGCCGCCCTCCGGTTCCTGGAGAAAACCCGGGGCTTCTCCTGCCCCACCCTCTCGTTCATCGACTTCGTGGCCCGGACCCGGGAGTTCGACGATCCCGAGCGGCTCTTCGCCGAGGTTCGCAGACTCCCCGTCCGGCGCTTCCTGTCGATCCTCCTGAACGAGGATCTTTCGGACCCGGACCTGGACGAGTGCCTGGCGGAGCCCCGAAAGGCAGCCTACCATGTATCCAAGCTCTCCTTCTTCTCCCGGATGCCGGAAAGCGACCTCGTGTCCATCTTCACGGATCCCCAGGCCTTCCGGGAGGACCTGATCGGCTTCGTGGCGGCCAACCGCACCGAGGGCTTCGAGGCGCGCATCCGGGACCTGGCGCCGGTCTACGCGGGTCGCATCGCGGCCATGCAGACGCGCCTGGCCGCGGAATCCCCGCTCCAGGTGATCCAGGACATCAAGAAACACCCCCCCTACCGCAGCGAATCCCTCCGGTACGTGTTCCTCCCCTCCCATTTCGAGGGATACATGAACATCTCCTGCCACGACGAGGAACAGTACATGCTCCTCTTCACCATAGTCCCCCCGCCCCCCGGCGACGCCGCCGGAATCCGGATAGCGGAAAAGCTCCGCGCCCTCTCGGACAGAAGCCGGATGGAAGTGCTTCGCCTCCTGTCCACGGCGCCCAGCTACGGCAAGGAGATCTCCTCCCGGCTCGGACTGACCACCGCCACGGTATCCCGGCACCTGGACCAGCTCAAGAAGGCGGGGCTCGTGATCGAGGAGCCCGCGGACGCCCAGAACGTCAAGATTGTCCGGCTGGACCGCGCCGGGGTCGAGCAGCTCCTGGACGAGACCCGCCGCTTCCTCTTCGGCGAATCCTCCTGACCCGACCCTCCCAGCCCGCGCACGAAATCCCGCGGATCTGAACGAATTTTCGATTTCCCCCCTTGACAACGTGTTTCTGTTTTTGTATTGTAATTACGTAATCAGGTAACTACACACTTTAGGAGGTATGTATGGACCTTTTGAACACGATGGATTCGGCCGCGTTCCGGAACCACCTTGCAGCACCCGTCCCTGCCCTCTACCGGGACATGGACGACACCGCCCGGGCTTCGAGCCTGAACGTCACCCGCAAGGAGGCGAACGAGCGGGTTTCCCTGGGCTTCCCCCGGGAAACGTGGGTGCAGTCCTGGGCCGTGGCGCCGTTCTGAGCGGGACCTGAATCGTGAGCCCTCACTCAAACGGAGCATTCCTCGCGGAAACGGCGGTCGCCGGAAGGGGCCGCCGTTTCGCCTTGCTCGAGTCCTGACCCCCCCTCCACCGAATCCCCCACGCCCCCCTGCCATCTCGAACCTTGACAGCTCCTTCCCCGTGCCTTACTTTCAGGATGAAAGTAATCTTCGCGTTCCGCCGTTGTTCTCTTGAATGTACGAGAGGCCGGAACCCGAGAGGATTTCCACCGGGCCCCGAAGAACCTTGAAAGGACCCGAGACGACGACGCCGGGCACGCCGGAAGCGGCGCGGCCCGCAGGAGGAAGGCATGATTTCCAGAAAGTCTTTCCGTGTCACAGCCCTTGCGCTCATGATCCTTATGGTCCTTCCCCTGGCGGTTTCCGCCCAGGGCAAGGAGATCGTCCTCAAATGGCCTTCCATTTGGGTGGGCAAGGATTCCAAGGCCCCCGCGATCGCCCAGATCGTGGAGAGCTTCAACAAGGCCAACGCGGGCAAGATCCGGGTGGAGGTCGAGCCCCAGCCGGACTACAACGCCTACGAGCAGAAGGTCCGGACCTCCCTGGCGGCCAAGCAGGTGCCGGGTGACATCTTCACCTTCAACCTGAACGCCACGACCCGGGAGTTCTACGACTCCCCCCTGCTCATGGACTTCTCCAAGCACCTGACCGGGGAATGGAAGGCCTCCTTCGACGCGGGCGCCGTGGCCCAGTCCACGGTGAACAAGAAGCTCAAGTCCCTGCCCTACGAGACCGCCATCCTGCCCATCTGGTACAACACGGACCTCCTCAAGAAGGCCGGCGTCACCAGCATCCCCGGAACCCTTCCCGAGTTCTGGGCCGCCATGGACAAGCTCAAAGCCTCCGGGGTCACCCCCATGAGCCAGATGAGCGGCGACATCAACGCCTGGACCTCCATGCTCTGGTTCTCCCACCTGGTCGTGTCCCAGGGGGGTCCCAACGTCTGGGACAAGCCCTTCACGGACAAGGTCTTCGTGGAGTCCGCCAAGATCCTCAAGCGGATGTTCGTCGAGTACTCGACCCCGGACGCCGTGGGCGCCGGCGCGGGCGTCTCGGGCGGCCATTTCCTGGCCGGCCGCACCGCGGTCTTCTCCAACGGACCCTGGTACGCGGGCCGGGCGGACCTACGGGCCACCCCCTTCTTCAACAGCATCGTCGTGGCTCCCGCCCCCGTGATCGGACCCAACCGCAACATGATGATCAGCATCCTCCAGTCCAACATCGCCGCCGGGGAGACCAAGGACGCCGCCCGCCGGGAGGCCATCCTCGCCTTCCTCAAGCACCTGACCAGCCGGGAGAGCATCGCCCTCCTGCAGTCCACCTCCGGGGCCATGTTCGCCATCGACTCGGGCTTCATCCCCCTGGATCCCTTCCAGAAGCAGTTCTACGACCTGGCCGCCAAGTCGAAGATCACGTCCCACCACCTCCAGGCCGCCTACGGCGCCGAGGCCACCCTCGAGTTCGCCCAGCAGCTGGGGGCCCTGGTCCTGGACAAGATCACCCCCGAGCAGTTCTGCGCCCTGGTGGAGAAGAAGATCGACCGCTGATCCCGGAATCCCGACCCGCGGCTCCGGCCGCGGTCTCGGGAACATCGATTCATCCGCATTGAACCCCGAGCGCCCCGGCCGGAACGGAGGGGCGCTCGGAGTCTTCCGAGGCCAAGCTCCATGACCAGGACCACGATCGTCAACGCCCGAATCCTCGAAGGAAACGACCCCGGCGGGCCGGCCGGCGAATCCGGCCGAGGCGGAGCGCCCGGGGCCGCGGACGGTCCCGAGGGCCTCCGGGATCTCCTTCTGGGAGAGGGCCGGATCCTCCGCATCTCCCCGGCGGGCCGGACGCCACCGGAGGGTGTAGTCATCGACGCGGAAGGCGCCCGGGCGGCCTCGGGCTACGTGGACATCCACACCCACGGCGGGGCCGGGGCGGACGTCATGGACGCGGACTCCGAGGGCCTCGGGCGCATCGCCCGCTTCCACCTCTCCAACGGCACCACGACCTTCCTGGCCACGACCCTCACGGCACCCCTGGACCGGATCCGGGCGGCCCTGGACACGGTCCGCGCCTACCGGGGCGGAGGAGCCCGGATCGCGGGGGTCCACCTGGAAGGTCCCTTCCTCTCCCCGGCCAACGCGGGGGCCCAGGAAAAACGGTTCCTCCGGGCGCCGGACACCGAAGCCCTGCGTTTCGTTGCGGACAACGCGGACATCCTCCGACGCGTCACGCTCGCCCCGGAGCTTCCGGGCGCACTCGACTTGATCGCGGAATGCGCCGCCCGGGGCATCGGCGTGTCCGCGGGGCACGACGCGTCCGTGGACGACGAAATCGAGGCGGCGATCGAGACGGGCCTTTCCTGCGTGACCCACATCTACTGCTGTTCCTCCACCATCTCCCGGAGGACGGGCCCCCGGAAGCACCTGGGGCTCACGGAGCTCGGCATGGCGGATCCCCGCCTGGCCGTGGAGGTCATAGCGGACGGCCGCCACGTCCCGGACGCCCTCTTCCGCCTGATCCTGCGCGCCAAGGGCCGGGACTCGATCTGCCTGGTATCCGACAGCATCCGGGTCGCGGGGATGCCCGACGGAGAGTACCGCCTGGGGGACCCGGGCACGGAGGTCCGGGTCCGCAAGGAGGGGGACGAAGCCTCCGTGCCGGACCTGGGGGTCTACGCGGGCAGCGTGATGCCCCTGGGCGCCATGGTACGCAGGCTCGTCGCGGGGGGCGCCGCCTCCCTGGAGGACGCCGTCCACATGGCGTCCGCGGTTCCGGCCCGGTTGGCCGGCCTTTCCGACCGGGGCCGCATCGCCGAAGGCCTGCTGGCGGACATCAACCTGCTCGCGGAGGACGGGTCCGTGCTCCGGACCTTCCTGGGAGGACAAGCGACATGAACTGGATGGAAATCTCCCCGGAGCGCCTGGGAGAAGGTAGCCCGATCCGGGTGGAGATCGTGGAGAACGAGTTCGACCTCTACTGGGAGATCGCCTTCGACATGGCCGAGCGGATACGGGCCGCGGCCCGGGAGGACCGGCCCTGCCTGTTCATCGTGCCCGTGGGGCCCGTGGGGCAGTACCGCCGCCTGGCCTCCCTGTGCAACCGGGAGCGCATGGACCTGCGGCACGTCCACCTCCTCAACATGGACGAGTACCTGGACGACCGGGACCGCTTCATCGGGCTGGACGACCCCCTCTCGTTCCGGGGCTTCATGGACCGGGAGTTCTACGGCCTATTGGACCCGGCCCTCGCCCCGCCGCCGGAGAACCGGGTCTTCCCGGAGCCCGGCCGGGAGGGCGAGGTCGCGCGACTCGTCGAGCGCCTGGGCGGGGTGGACACCTCCTACGGGGGCGTGGGGATCAACGGCCACATCGCCTTCAACGAGCCCCCCGAGCCCGGCGAGGATCCCACGGTCGAGGAGTTCGCCGCCCTTCCCACGCGGTGTCTCTCCCTTACCCGGGAGTCCCGGACCATCAACTCCGTCACCGCCGCGGGAGGCTGCATCGACCGCATCCCCCGGCGCTGCGTCACCGTGGGCATGAAGGAGATCCTGGGGGCCCGCCGCCTCCGGTTCTACATGAATCGGGAGTGGCAGAAGGGCATCGTCCGGAAGCTCCTCCACGGGGGGATCACGCCCCGGGTCCCCGCCTCCCTCCTGGCCCTGCACCCGGACGCGAAGCTGACCATCACCCGGACCGTCGCCGAGCCCCCCCTGGGCCGGTTGCGCTAGGAACCGGCCGTGGAACCCATCCGCGTCGGGATCATCGGCTTCGGGATGATGGGCCGCATGCAGGCCCTCGGCTGCTTCGGCGCCCTGGCCGACGATTTCCGCCTGGCCGCGGTCTGCGACGACCACACTCCCCACCTGGCCGCCGCCCGGGAGCTCTTCGGTCCGGACGTCCGGTACTTCCCGGATTACCGGCGCATGCTGGACGAGTGCGACTTCGACCTGGCCGCGGTGGTCACCCCGGACTTCCTGCACGAGGAGATGGCGACGGCCTGCCTGCGGGCGGGGAGACACCTGCGCCTGGAGAAGCCCATGGCCCTGGACCCCGGAGGCTGTGCCCGGGTGATCGAGGCGGCCGAAAAGGCGGGAACCGTCGTCCAGATAGGCCTCGAGCTCCGCTACGCGGAGCTGGTGGGCCGGATGCGGGAGCGGCGGGAGGTCCTGGGGCGGCTCAAAATGCTCTGGTGCCACGAGTTCCGCCACCCCTTCCTGGCCAAGCCCGGGAGCGTGCCCGACTGGATCGTCCGCCGGGAGTACTCCGGCGGAACCCTCATAGAGAAGTGCTGCCACCACTTCGACCTCTTCAACGACTTCGCCGGGGCCCGCCCGGCTTCCGTGTACGCCGTCGGGGACCACGAGGTCCAGTACGCCCACACGGACGTCCTGGACAACGCCTTCGCGACCGTGGAGTACGAGAACGGGACGCGGGCGAACCTGTCCCTGTGCATGTTCGCCCCCCCCGCGGAGGGACGGCCGGGCCTGTCCACCCTGGACTTCGGCCTCCTGGGCGACTCGGGGCGGATGGAGCTGAGGGGCGACGAACTGTCCGTCTGGGACCGGGGGCGCCCCGGTGTGGAGTCGTACCGGCACGAGCGGGTCGACCTCGTGGGCCACGACGACGAGATCGTCCCCTCCCTGCGGGACTTGGTCCGGTGCATTCGAACGTGCGGAACCCCGGACGCGGACCTCCGTGCGGGCCTTTCCAGCGTGATGACCGCCTGGGCCGCGGAAGAGTCCGTCCGCCTGGGCCGCCCCGTGGAGATGCGGGAGGTGGAGGAGCGCTTCGAGGTGGACTACCCGGCGTAGGAGGGAGCCCCCTACAGGACGGCGCCCCGGGAGACCATCAGGGCCAGGACGGCCAGGGGCGCGTCCAGCAGGGCGTGGGCTCCCATCAGGTACGGGAGGACCGTGGGCCGCCGGTCGATCACCCAGCCCGTCCAGAGGGCGAAGGGCAGGAATCGGAAGGCGAGCCATAAGGCGTACAGCGGGTCGGGACGGAAGGACAGGAAGAGGTGCTGGAGGGAGAGGACGGCCCCCACGGCCAGGATCGTCCTCCATCGGCCCCATCCGGAGGCCCGCAGCCGGGGCGCCGCGTACCCCCAGTACAGAGGGAGCTCCGCGAGGCCCTGGCCCGCGGGCACGAGCAGGAACAGGGGATAGACCGCGGCTTCCGGAAGGGGACCGAAGAGCAGGTTGTTCGGGATCGAGGAGCCGCCCCAGAACGCCTCGGCGAGCAGGAAGCCCGGAACCATCGAGAGCACCCCGGAGACCACCATGAAACCGGCCAGCCAGGCCAAGTCGCCCTTCCAGGTCGATCCCCGGGCGCAATACAGATCCCGCATCCGGAGGCCCTCCCGACGGGCCGCGGCGGCCAGGAATCCGAGGGAGGCCGCGTTGGCCGCGCTCAGGTACCAGAGCCACCCGGCCGACGCCCGTCCGAAGGGATCGACGACGCCCCGGGCCGCGAGCATCCCGGCGGCAGCCAGGAGAAGGGCGAAGGGCACGAAGCAACGCAGGCCCATGGCAAGCCAGGCCCGGCGGAACAAGGACTCCCCCGAGACGCGGACGGCGATCGATGCCCGGGAATCGGGAAGATCCCTCGCCGCCTCTCCGCCGGTATCCCGCATGTCGCCTCCTTCCCGGGTTCGGCCCGGCCGTTCGCTGTCCAGTGCATCCTGAGGGTCGACGAAGCACGCGGCGCCTCGTTACCTTACAAACTACTGGAAATCGCCGAAGGGCGATGCCCTTCGGCGTCGAGCATATCCGGCGGATCGACGAAGCGCGAAGCGCTTCGTTGCCTTCAAACTACTGGAAATCGCCGAAGGGCGATGCCCTTCGGCGCCAAGCATATCCGGCGGATCGACGAAGCGCGAAGCGCTTCGTTGCCTTGAAAAAACGACGGCGTACCCTACGGTACGCCGTCGTTTTTTCAAGCTCCCCCGCGGTGACTCGAACACCGGACCCAGTGGTTAACAGGCGAACTTTCTATTACTTTGGATTATCACCGCCTGTCACTATTTATAATTATAGCAAGTATTTGCTTAGTTTTCAATAGTATGCGTTAGCAAGCGTTTTTATGGTTTTTTTAGATTTTTGCGCCCAATTTGCGCCCAGTTATTTATTGCTAACTATGCAATAGAAGAGGAAGCTCACCAAGCATTTTTATAGCCTTCGTCCTCAGTATGTACATGCTTCACCTCCTTATCAAGCTCTTTTAAAAGCTCCCTGCATCCGCTCAATTTCAGGCCTACGGATGCCCAGAGCCTTCGCCCGCACCTGCCACCTCGAGACCACCCCGCGTATCGCCTCCATGATCGAGAGTGCCTCGGGCTTTGAGAGCCTGAAGTACTGCGCGACCGATAGGGCCAAGTCGAAATCCAACGAATTGTCATGCTCGTCGATGGCGAGGGAGAGGCCCGCCGAATCAGGCGAGGGATTGATGTCGTAGGCGGGAGAAAGCCACCAGCCCTTCGCATCGAGGAGGAAGCCATGATTCCGAAGATGGTCGTCGGTGTTGGAAACGGCGATGGAAAACACGATGCGTTTCCAGAGCTCCCGCAGATCGGCGTCGGGCCGGGATCCGGAGCGCATGATGAACTCCGCGAGCTCGAGGTAGCTTGCGCCGGCCTCGGCGTCATCGCCGTCCTTGCGGCCGAGCAAGGTCATGGCGGAGGCGAAATGGATACGTCCCTCTCCTTGGCGATCGAAGCGCTTCGTCATGAAGGTGGAGCCTCGCTTCGAGAAGGAGTCTAGCCTGCATTCGCTCATCTCGATGCCAGCTGCGCAGGCGAGGTCGGCGACGAGCATCTCCCAAGCGCCTGAGTCGCGTTCATCATCCTTGCCCGGGAACTTGGCTATCCAGAGTTCGCCCTTCTCGTCCACTACGCTAGCCTTGGGCCTAGCGCCTCCGAGCGAGGAGCCGGGCGCAATCAACATGGCGAGCCAGGGGTCGAGCTTGTCGTCATCCTCTTCATGTTCCGCGAGGAAACTCGCATACTCGAGATCGCGTAGCGTTGACCACGGCGGGGCTGCCATAGCCGTATCCAAGCTCTGATAGGCTTCGTTGCCTGGTATCTTAAACCGCAAGGCGCCCAAACGATTCTTATCATGAACGCCGAGGAGGTACTCCGCTTCTCCGAGCCTTCGCGGCGTCCGCCCTTCCTTCCTTGCCAAGATGGCCTCGCGCCGCCTCATGAGGACGCGGCCCCAACGATCGGGAGAGGAATCCAGGAACAGGCCGAAATTTGGCTTACCCACCCCGGCATACTGGGGTCCCTTATAGAATCGCAGATCAGGGTCGAGCGTTCGGTTGTCGTCGCGGCGAAGCCATGCCGCGTCGTACTCGAAGGAGAAGACTTCCTTGCCGCGCGGCGCTTGGACGGACAACGTGCCGAGATGGGCAACGGATCCAAGGCCGAGCCAATCGGCATACACTTCGATAGTGCGCCCGGCGTCGCTCATGATTCATCCTTCTTCGGCGACTTTCGGGCACGCCGTCGGCTAGGAAGCTTGGCGTCCTGGAGAGCGCGTCCGAGCTCGTCATCGAGCGCGACAGCCTCGAGGTCCTTCTCGAGTCCCAGCACGAACAAGACCTGTATCCAAGTAGCCATCGATACCGAGCCGGAGCCATTCTCGAGGGCGCTCAGGGTCTGTCGGCTGATGCCCGCCCGTTCGGCAACCATCTCGGCGCTGAGATCGCGTCGGAGCCGCGCCAGTCGGATATTCTCGCCGAGCGTTTCGAGGCTACGTTGGACACTGGGCAATAGGACCGGGAGTTTCTTAGGCATAACGTATAATATAATAGGCATAAAAGGTATATCTGTCAAATTATTACGACGTAAAACTGAATAACACAACTCACATGCAAAGGTGGTTCTTACAAAATGTCGAGAATCGGACTACTTTGATGTTCCTGACACGGCCACTTCATTGACCATACCCTAGAAGGTATCTCCATGGTTTATACCTTGATGGGTAAATGGTAAGAAAGGCTATTGAACGATAGGCGTCTTCCCGTCCTTAACCTTGCTAGTCGTCTTAGCTGCAATCCGCGAGGCGGAGCCCCGGGACTTAGAAACTCCACGAGCACTGGAGGGTTGAGTAGCATAGGTCATAATCCGTTCACGCTGAATGAAGCCATGGTCCTTCCGGAGGACTTCCAGAAAACGGCAAGCAGCGCCATTCGGGACGTTCCGACCAGCTTCCCAGGCCTCAACGGTCTTCTTAGCGACTCCAAGAACTTGGGCGAAAACAGTCTGGGAAAGCCCAAGAGCGAGCCGGAGTGCCTTAACCGCATGGGCATCATAGGTGGGAAGCGGTGCTATCTTGATCGCTGTAGTCTTGAGCTTAAGCTTGCCCTCTTGATGAGCCTTGACCTCAGAGAGGCCACGCATGATGCTCTCGAACGCTTCGCCCATATCAGTCTCCTAACAGTCCCTTTACGTACGTCTTGATCGCCTGCTTCTCTTCGGAGCTCAGGTTGTCCTTCTCATCCTTACCGAAAACAGTGATGAGATAGATCAGGCCGGACGCCCGCATATCGAGATAGATCGTCCGCAGGCTCCCGGATTCCCCCTACCTTCGCGCGCCCAGCGCAGCTTACGCACACCACCTGTTCCCTGGATGACCGGAGCGATCTCCGGATGCTCGAGGAGGTAGTTCTGGAGCTCGCGGAGGTCATCCTCCGTCATCCCGAGGGCCTTCCATCGGGATTGGAACTCCTTGGTCTCTACAAAGGTTCTCGTCATCCAGTATACCAGACCACCCTATCTAATAGGGTACTTAGAATGAATATAGCTCTGTGAGAGACTCTCGTCTAGAAGAGGGAAGGATATGAAAGAGGAAACTCGATAAAGCGGTTTGACGCGCTCGAGCGAGTACTAGCAGGTACAGAATGTCTCTCCCCCATATCGCGTTGCCCTGAAACAGCCTGTGGGTTAAGACTAAAAAGCCCGCCCCATAAGGGAGCGGGCCAAGGGTCATTCCAGGAAGCTATAACGGGACTTCATGTAGCGCGCCCAGGGTTCCAGCTCCGGGTGCCGGTCAGTCGGGACATACCGGAAGAGCTGTTCAGTCGGGATGTACCTGAACTCGTCGGGCATGAGGAGCAGTGTCGGCCACAGCTCGTAGAGGTCGCGGAAGAACTTACGGTAATGCGGCGAAGTGATGGACCGAAGTTCACGATTAGCTCCGACGGCAATGTGGACCACGATGACGTTATCGACCTCGGGGATGCCGACCTCCAGGATGCGGGATGCCAGGAGTTGATGCCGGGCAAGCTGATACATCGGCTCATAGAGCAGGTATTCGATTCGCGGTACAACCTCCAGATTGAACGGTGTAAAGGGACCATAGAAGATCTCGCGGTAGGTATCCACGCGATCCGAGCCATCGGTCCTAAACCTCTTGTACTGGGACGAATAACTCTCGGTAAACTTAACCTCGCACAGCATGAAGACCTTGCGATCATCCATGGTCTCAAAGCACATCGCAGCGTCGATGGAGGTTGAGCCAGCACCGCGAATCCGGTCGGTACCGACATGAGATTCCTCCCCTAGGTAGTTGATGTCGCCCTGCCACTCGAAGGCGATGAACGCATCCTCCTCCACAGGGAGCATTCGTTTGATCTCGGGGAATTGCGGACGAAGGAAGTCAGCCAGAGCATCCGGGCGATTGCGGAACGGGAAGAGCGTGTTGACGCAGAATATCTGGCTGGAACAGGTATGGTTGGTTGGCAAGCCAGGAAGCGCGGCTCCATGCCAGACGATGCCAAGGCGCTCGAAGGTAGCCAGGGCATCGTCCCGGATCTCATGGAACAAGTTGTAGGCGGCGAGCTCAAGCGGGAAGCAGAATGGGTACATACGGCTCCGGTATAAGCCCGGAGCCCTGGCCTCGCGCGGGAGAGCCTTGCTGGTCAGCTTCCACTCCAACTGCATCTTCTTGGCGACGGAGAGGTAATTCACGATAAAGTCCTCCCCTACGCCGTAGCGGTCATGCTGGCAACGTTCTTGAGCACCTTCCGCGCGTAGGCGACCATGCGTTCCACGCCATCGGCGCTGTTCGACTGACGGGCCTTGGCCAGAATCCAGTCCTGATGCTTAGGCGTGAAGGCATCCTCGTTGTCCTCGAGGATCGAACGGAGTTCGCCCTGGAGACGATTCATCTTGGTGATCTCGTCTTCGGGTTCTGGCTCGGGCTCTACCTCGGGTAGAGGCTTGGTCGCTGGCATGAAGGGCTTTGGGTGGTCCTCAACAGTGGTAGTATTCATCGCAGGCCGTTCCGACATGGTCGGAAGAGGTACAGGAGTGACCGGCTTATCCTGGATACCAACGCTTTCTGCATCGGGGAGTTCGGCCGGATCGTAGGGCATGCCGCCGAGCTCCGAGGGAAAAGCCAGGCGGAAGCCTTGGGAAATCGCGACCTTCTTTAACTGAAACTTGGGCATCTTGGTCCAGAAAGACGTGGGTTGGCCATCGCGCTTCCGCTGGACTGCTTCCTTCCAGTAGACCTCATGTACGAAGGGTGAGTGCCAGTCCTTGCGGTGGATCTCGACAAGAGCCTTCATATCCTCGCCCTGGCCTTCGACCCAGGCTCGCCAGCCGTCGAGCTGGCTGGTGCGCTCGGCGCGGTCAAGGTAAGTCTGGTAGCCTACAACGATTGACATGCGCCGGTACTCGCCTTCGCCGTAGACCGCCACGTGGATCTCTCTTTTAAACGGGTTGAGGTGGAAGGCCTGAGCGACCTCGATGAATTGGAGCTTCTCCTCCTGGGTGAGCTGGGTCGCGAGGCCGAAGGCGGTGAGGTAGTCGAGCAGGGTCTGCTTCTGGACCTCGTTGGTAGGAAGGGGCGGCCCCTCGCGAGGCTGGGTGGGGAACGGTGATACTGTGGACATGGGAGACCTCCTAGGGGATGGATCTCCAATATCAGTAGTATCGCCATATACGACCAGGAAGTAGAAATGTCCCAACCGAAGCCCAAGCTGGATGTTCATTGACAGCACAATTGGCGCGGTGTACTGTCCATAAGATACTTAACTGGAGGTAAAAACGATGGCAGATGTATCTACGTCAGGATTCAATGGAACGACAGACATCCCAACGCAAGTCTTCGAAAGCTTCCTTTCGGAGCTGAAGAGCACCGGAGCATCGAGCGAGATGATCGAAAGACTTCGCAAGACGTTGCTCGAGGATCACATCTTCACAGAAGGCGCTCTAAAGACCGCCGTTCTAGGTGAGGAGACGTCGCTATGATCCGCGTAGACTCCATTACGATCAAAGAGTTCCGCGGAATACGTGATCTGACGCTCAATCTAAAAGGCAAGAACTATGCGGTCTGCGGTCCTAATGGGACTGGAAAAAGTGGCGTAGTGGATGCCTTGGAGTTCGCGCTGACTGGTAACGTCTCCCGCCTCTCTGGCAGAGGGAAAGGTGAAGTATCCCTCAAAGCCCATGGTCCCCATGTTGATCAAAGAAATGCCCCTGACAAGGCTCGAGTAACCGTGATACTAACTATCCCTAGCTTGAATAAGTCAGTCACAATCGAACGAAGTGTAAAGGCACCTGCATCTCCTGTAATAACTCCCAATGAGCCAGACGTGCTCGCAGTTCTTCAACACGTCACGAGTCACCCCGAAATCGTACTCTCTCGTCGAGAGCTGATTAACTACGTGTTAGCAACTCCTGGTGATCGCGCGCAGGAAGTACAAGCATTGCTCCATTTGGATCGAGTTGAGGAGGTTCGTGGCACGCTTCTCAAGATCGCTAATGCCTGTGATAAGCAGGTAGCTCCGCAGGCAAGCGCCGCTATATACGCCCGCGATAACCTAATGCGAGCGCTGGAAGTAACAGAGCTTACGAGTGCAACCATTCTCGAGGCAGCAAACAAACGGCGAGTTATGCTTGGGTTGATAGCACTCACCGAGCTAACTGAATCCGCTTCATTAAAAGATGGGATGTCACAGTCCGAAGCAGCTCAATCTTCTGGTGTTCCTAAGGCGCAAACTCTGGCGGACATCCAAGTAACCCGCGAATCATTGGTAGAGCTTGGAAACGACTCGACTAAAGCACTAATAAGTGGTGTTGTAGCGGACCTCGGCGCCTTGACTGGTGACTCGGCTTTAGAAGCAAGTGTGAAGCTAGAATCATTCTACGCAATGGGAATGGGCTTCATCGACAGGGGTTCATGCCCATTCTGTGATGATGAGTGGGATTTGGACGAACTGAGGCTTCATGTCCAGGGGAAGCTTGATCACCTCAAGCAAGTAGCACTTAGGCGCAGAGTCATTGAGGATAAGCTTATCCCCTTGATCTCGCTTCTTAGGAAACTAGCTAGCAACCTGGACTCATTGATTAGTCAAGCGCAGCTTGTGAAGGCACCGGATGTGATGGCAAGCGTAAGCGGCTACAGCGTATATTGCAGAGAAGCATCGAGCAAATTGACTACGATACTACCTCTCGCGGATACCATCAAGCAACTCATGGATTTGTCCGCTGTCCCCGATGGTACGATTAATGCGATCACATCGCTTGAAACACTAGTCTCAGGTCTTCCTGAGCCCACTAAACAGGAAGGGGCCCGAGAATGGCTCACCATTGCACAAGAGCGTCTTCAGGTATGGAGGGAATCGGTTCGACTGCATGAACTCCTGAAGGAACGAGCCAAGAGCGCTCGAAGGGTATATGACACGTATGTATCGGCGAGTGACAAGAAACTTGTTGGACTGTATGCGGCTGTTGAAAGGGACTTCTCGAGTCTGTACCGCTTCGCCAATCGAGACGATGAGGACAAGTTCAATGCGAAGATGGTGCCTTCCATGGGGAAGCTTGGATTCGATGTAGACTTCTATGGGCGTGGGTTCTTCCCGCCCGGCGCTTATCATAGTGAGGGCCATCAGGACAGCATGGGACTTTGCCTGTACCTAGCACTAATGCGACACATCCAGGGAGTAGGATTTACATTCGCGGTGCTTGACGACGTGCTCATGTCGGTTGACGCTGGTCATCGCCGGGAAGTGTGCACGCTTCTAAAGACAGAATTTCCTGACACTCAGTTCGTCCTGACAACGCACGATCCAATCTGGCTTCGACATATGAAGACTGAGGGACTTCTTGCAAGCCGCTCATCAGTGCTATTCAGAAACTGGTGCGTAGACGCGGGGCCCTCTCAATGGGAGGAGGAGGATGTCTGGAGTGAGATCGATGGACACCTCGAATTAAATGACATCCGAGCGGCTGCTGCCCTACTAAGGCATTACCTCGAGTATGTGTCGGCCGAACTGTGCCAACGACTTCGGGCATCAGTAGAGTATCGAGGCGATGCTCAATATCAGCTAGGGGAACTACTCCCACCTGCAATTACTCAAATGAGAACGCTTATCAAGCGCGCTAAAGAAGCTGCAAGTTCATGGGATCAAAGAGAGGCTCTTGGGGCATTGTCAGCGCGCGAAGTAAGGTTCGCGGATTTGGTGAAGGCCACTAATTCCGATGCATGGCAAGTGAATACAGCAGTACACTATAATTCTTGGGATAGCCTTGGCAAGAATGATTTCGCTCCGGTCGCTAATGCATACCGAGAATTGCTAGGTGGCTTTACCTGCTCGGGATGTGGAGAGTACCTTCGGGTATCGCCAGACAGAGAGACGGCTGAATCGCTTCGCTGTGATTGTGGTGAAACAAATATTAACCTAAAGAAGAAGTCCTGATGTCGCTTCTAGCTTTCGAAAGATAGAAGGCACTTTCTCCTCCTCGGGCTAGGTTTGTTAATGCCATCCTTAGACATGATAGCATTATACTATTGGACGGGATCTCCTACAGTATAGAGAGGGATTTATCAGCGCAGGGAATATGGCGGAAAACCAAAACCTACAATCAAGCATCATGTCTAAGGCACAATGCTGAACAGGAAGTCAGCCATCTGCTCAAGAACGGCTATGCTCTTCACCACCTCATCCTTCGTGATCATGATAGATCGACCGAGATCGCCGCCCTTCCCCCCGGTCTTCCTGATATAATCCTCGTCTATCACTCCCATCGTGTGAGCTAACAGGTGGCGGTTCTGAAACTGCACCTGGATAAAGCTCCACTCGCCTTGGCCGATGCACGAAGGGAAGCCCCTACCGAAAAGTCTGGATATTCGATCGTTAGCGCCTGAGAGATTCTGGAAAGATATCTTAGGATCGTGCTTGCGACAGAGCTCTCTACCAAAGCCATCGAATGAGGCTACCGCATCCTCTAGAGCATTCTCGGTAAGCTTCTTTGCGATGTCGCTGCTTGAAGTATCTGCCAAGGTAAGCATCGTGGTAACAATCCTGAAGTTATCGCGAAGTATCTGGAGAGAGTTATGAGTCCCACAATCAGGGCAATAGCCGAATGCTCCATAGATCGCATACTCGAGGGTGCATGCAGAACAGGTCGCTCTATGTTCCAGGGTCTCCTCTGAGTAGTACGCAATTGGTGTAGGACTCCCCTTCACCGTAATCCCAATGGATAACATGGCATGAGGGTCGGGCTTCCTCTCCATCCTCTTGAGTTGTGAGAGTAATTGGCTTGACAACTCATGCAACGCGATAGACTGAGCATACTTGATTTGTTGCTTCGTCCAGAATTCAGATTGAGGACCGGTATAGTTGCAGTATGGGCAATGACAGGGCACTTCTCCCGGAAGACCGGTCCCGAATTTGATCTTGAAGTACTTCTCGCATTGAGGGCACTCTCGACCGATGTATCCCTCTCCATCTGGCGATATCTTTATTGCATACTCCATCTCGACCTTCCAGGTTCCCCTCAATATCTTAAGCGCTTAGAACACAATGTCTCCAGGATTCTCCTTCGAACTCGACATCAGAGCCGTCGTAGCTAGCCTTTGAAGCTGGAGAACACCCTTCGAACCCACAGTTAAGCGCTCAATCTCAGCCAAATCCTTATTCTTGGTCGCGAGTCTCAGTTCCCTGGTATGTTCCCGTATGTGGCCGAGAAGCAGCTTCACGGTGAACTGGTTGACTTGCCAGACAAGATCGCTAGATATCACGTCCGCCCGTACCGTAGCCATCCCTGACTCATCCAAGCTTCTTCGAGCAGAATCAAGAGATGAGGCAAGCCTCTTCGCAAGCTGCATCCTTGCAGACATAGCCATCATTCACCTCACATTGTCATGAAAATCGCCCAAAGCTGTTCCCGTACATCCCAACCCGCCGCATCCCACTTCATCGCCCAGACGAAGTGCCCTTTGACCTTCGACGCGCAGGCCCGTGATCTACCCTTCTCTCGCAGGATTCGGTTAGTGTGGAACTCTAGGCAGTTCAGCACTGCTACTATTTCCTCCTGAATTGGTGCCAGACAGTGATGATGCTCTTAATAAGCCTTCTAGCCATCGTAGTCTTAGGGGCAAACAGCTTCTCGGCTACATCATTCTGGAGTCTTCGTATGCGTTCTATCTGCTTTCGAGTCATCTTGCTAGACCAAATGACATGCCCTTGGCGGATCCAGTAATGTGACTCGCAGGCAAGTTCCCAGTTTCCGACTGAAGGGAAAAGTGTTGGGACATCATCTTTAATCACTAAACGCCATTCTCCAGGACCTAATGGCGTCACAACTTCATTACCGCAACCACAAGGACACAAATGTATTGCTGTTGAAAATCTGTCTGACACGTAAAGTACACCTGGTTCAAGAGTGTCTGGGATAATATCTACTCGTTCGATGCGTAGGGAGACGGTTCTCTCGCTCATGAAGACTTCTTTGCGATATCATTCCACTCAAGAGTGTAGGCACTAAGGCATTCATGAGTAGCATCTTGATAATACCCAATATGTTTCTTCCACCTAATGACAGCTAAGGCCGCATTGAGCGCATTAAGGTCCGCGACTTGGATGTTGGATCTGTATAGCTCATCTCCATCTTCGCCAAATGGAGCGGTCATGTTGAAGAAACTTTCTGCTTCCTTGGTCCCGGTTGACACTCTGCAAATACCAGAAATAGTTCTACTCTTCCCACCATCATTGTCGACTGCCTCAAGGCCCATTCCAACATCAATGAAGGGGAGCTCAAGACTGAAGAGCAGACTGGAAATCTCATTGCGGACAGACCCGGCATCGACAGCAACGAAAACAAACGCTAGGCTAGAAAGAAGATCACGGTGCGAACCATCGACCTTGAGCTCATGAGCCTTGATTCCACGATGTATCCGACTATATGTAGCAGAAAGGTATTGTGCCTTCGTAGTAAGGCTTCCCTTAAAAGTTTCGAGGGATGCAGCGCCAGGCGTTCGGAAGGCGTTATGTTGGTGGAAGTGGTCATAGTCAAATAGGTGTATCTCTTCAACCGGAGTCTTCGCTACAAGGTCGAGGATATAAGAACCGGTTCCACCGAGGCCGATGATCCCGACTCGCATCCCTTTGAAAAGATGAGACAGATCCGAAAGTCCAGCCCTTGCAGTCGCGGTGTCCTCATAGACAAATGGTGTAGGTTCACGAACAGTACGTTCCGCCTTAAATGTTCGAGGCGTCATCGTATCATCGACACGCTTCGCTGGATAAGCTATAAGCTCCTCATAACGGTGAACTTTGTCCAGAAGAGTTGCGTAGACTCCTTCGGGTGGTTTCGACGATAGATGAAAACCAGCGACACCGCATGTCGGGATTGCAAAACCGGCGTTCTCGTTGGCGAGTATATTGATGGGGATGTCCGCAGAACTATGGGGCTTCTCACCCATGAAATAGAACGTATGGTCTTCCGCAGTAAGCTTGCCATCCCGGGTGACAACCTTGCAGGCGAGAACACTTAGACCGATGCTCCCATCAGCTTTGAGGTATGGGAAGTCTCGAAGAATCAGAAGAGAATCTAGTATCTCGGCATTATAGCCTTCGCTGAGTAGCTCAAGGAGCTCAGCATCAGGACTTGTCGGTTCGTTTGACATTAAAGGACATCCCCTTGTGAACCGCTGTCGACTCTCCCGGAACCAGGATACCGGTCTTTCCATTCTCCGGAATGAGGAAAGTTATTGTAATGTTGGCGGTTGGAGGTAATGTCTCCCCTGGAAAAGCAAGCTTAAGAAGATCCTCATAGCTAATCCGTCCGTGCGGAACTTCCTTCGGCCTTGAGTTTACATAGACTTCTACCAAGTTGGCTCTTTCAGCGTCGGGCATACTATACCTCCCATTGAGTGAATGATGTTGTATCGATCCTAAGCGATACTTAAAATATCTAATAGCCCCAGCGAGGGCAAGATCATACCGAGCATGAGTTACATGTTGACCTCTTCGACCGGATAACGCCTTTCTAATAAATACTCAGAGCTACCTTAAGCTGCCCCCTCAAATCCCTACCCGCCTCATCCCTCTTCATCGCCCAGACGAAGAGTGCTTTGCCTTTCGACGCGCGGGCCCAGAGCTCGCCTACTCGGCGCTTCTCGCGTTCTGAGGGATCGGCTGCGATGTGGGCACCCTTGTACTCGACGACGAGGACGCGGCCATCCTTGAGCCTGGCAATGAAGTCTGGATAGAAGTCGTCTCTCGAGGTAGGAAGGCGGAAGCACCACTGATGTCGGGGTGGGACGTTGCGTACCCAAGTCTCGACTTCGTCGAGAGCGTCGATCTCCTTGGCGCAGGCGTATTCCTCGCCGTCGCGCTTCAGGTTGTCGACGACGGAGAAGAAGTGTTTGGAGAATCCATAGGAGGAAGCAGGCTCTGCCCGTGGGTAGGGACAGCGGTCTTTCGAGAAGGAGAAGTCGCCTTCCCAGACGAGGCTGCCATCGAGCTCGGGAAGGTCAAGAAGCGACTCAAGTCCTAAGGACGCGGCGCTGAGGCGGTACGAGTCGAGCTTCGCCCTGATCTTATCCTCGAGAAGGTACTTTTGGAGGATGAGGTCCCCAAGGCGGAGCTTTCGCTCGTCGATGAGCTGGTGTATGAGGCGGGACAAGAAGTCCTGGAGGACCAGCTGGGACACGTCGCTCCGCGCGAGGCGGCGATCGAGCCAGAACACGAGGCCGTTTAGGTAGTACTCGCCTGCGACCTCGGCGGTGAAGAGCTCTCGGTCGTAGCGGGTGTTCCGGGTGATGACTTTCTCGGCAACGACATCAAGCTCCGTGACCTTCCGCTCGGCAGGTACGGAGAACTCCTCCAGTGTGAGGCGAGCGGGGAAGCGCGACGCATCCGAAAGGTCGAGACGTCCACGGTTGGCAAACCAGCCCTCGTCAATGGGAATGAGCTCGCCTGAGACCTCATCGCGGGAGAAGAGAGAGCCCACCGTGAAGACATCGGGGCCAGCAGGAAGGACGCGATGCCGGGAGGCTTGAAGAAGGCGATAGTTGCCAAGGTTGCGCGCGATATCGCGCGTGCGCTCGCCACCGGCATCCGCCCCGAGGGTCTCCGCGAGCTTGGCGATCGTAGCCTCGGTGATCGAGCCAGAAACCCTGACGAGAGGGACACCGTCTGAACGAGTACCCGCAGTCTCGACAACAAGGCCAGACTCGGCGGCGAAGAGGCCAAAATCGAGAGCAGCATACGCGGGTATTGCAATGGACCGACCATCAGGCGCGAGACCGACTATGGTGCCAGAGCCTTCACCTGGAAAGAAATCCGCCACCTCGGTCCATGCGTCCGCTTCTATGCGCTCGAAGCCCATCTTGTCGACGAGGCAATCCTTGAGCGCGGAAGCCGTCTCGGCGAAGTCGCGTGAGGAAACATGGGCATAGGCCTTGTTCAGCAATGCCGAGGGACGCTCCTCCGCGTAGGGCATCCGCAAGACACGGCCGAGAAGTTGCTCTACAGCACGCGCGGATTTCAGTTCCTGGATAGAGCAGAAGACATAGGCGAAGGAGCAATCCCAGCCTTCCTTGAGGGCTTGCACGGTGATGATGTGCCGGATGGAACAATCCGGCGCGAAGAGGTTGACGCCTTCGATGCCGCGCTCGTCTCCGGTCGCCACGGCGATATGGGCGGGATCGATGCCCTCATTCTGGATGAGGTGTTCGCGAAGCCTGTCGGCGGTGATGACCGTCGGATCATCTTTGTCCTTGGCTTGAGCCTGGTAGAGGGTGATGGGCCGCACTGAATCCCCGGAGGCCTTGGCGGCTTCTTCTAGGGAGTTTCGGGTGCTGATGGCCGCGGCGACGGTCGTGGCCCAGCTGGCGTGCTCGGCAAGGACTATCGGCAGCTTGATCATCTTTTCGGCCTTGAGCTCGGTGGCCGTGGCCTCGTGGAGGACATTTGAGCCGCTGGCACTGCTCGTGTCGGGTGTGGCGGTAAACTCGATGATACCGAGGGGAGAAAGGCGGGCGAGCGTATCGAAGGAGAGCTTCGACCGGGCGTTGTGCGCTTCGTCGATGATGATGAGCGGCTTAAAGACATGGCAGAGGTTGACGAAGGAATGGACGGGCTTTCCCCGGTTGGCTCCTTCCTTACCGAGCTCGAGCCCCGCTATGCCATTGAGGGCCGCGAAGTGACGCTCCCATCGTTCGGAATGAGCATAGATGGTTCGGGTTTTCGTGTCTTCCGCTTTGAAGCCCTGGATAGTCGAAACCACGACGACAAGTCGTGTAGAAAAGTCCTGGGGACTTACCGCTTCGAGTCCATCTCTCGTGACCACAAGAGGACGGCCCCAGGCCTCGACGAGCTCCTCCCGATATGGATGCCCGGCAGTTGAAAGAGCTGTGAGTGTCTGTTCGAGAATAGCCTGCGATGGGACGAGCCACAGCACATGAAGTGATTGACTGTAGGTATAGCTGTCGCGCACGATGCGCAGGGAACGCGCAGCGAGCCAGGTCTTGCCGCCTCCGGTCGGGATGCGAATACAGACATAGGGTATATCGCCCACACCCGGAGCCTGGTGCCAGCGAGTAACCGAGGGACGGCCACGCACGCTCCAGGATTCAATGAAGGCAGCCTTGGGATCGCCAAGGCGCTTGGCTCGCTCGAGGTAGTCCTTCAGGGATTCGAGGGCCTTTGCCTGGTAGATCTTGGGCTCAAACATGATCGCCCTCCTCTCCAGCGCTAGCGGCGCGTGTAGCGAGGGTTTGAGGAGCTTCGGGCATGAGCCCTGCCGCGTATTCGAGCGCGCCTTCCGCGAGGAGCGGCATGGACCCGAGGTCATATGGTATCTGCTTGAAGGAGATATTGATGCGAGCGAGTGATGAGGGCGAATAGGTCGTCGCCTCGGCGTAAACAATGCGAGGACCATCATGCTTGGGGAGCGAGGCCAGAACGGCTGGCGTGAGGACATTGCCGCCCTTGGGGCGCTTGTCCCCGAGTATCCCGTTGTACAGGAGATAGAGGCCTCGTCCCTCGTGAATGCCGAGGAATGGCGATGCCGGCTTGATCGAGCCGCCTATGGCTGGTGCCTTGGTCTCGCGCCACCAGACGAAGGCAGCGAGGTCGATAAACTTGACCTTGGGGTTGAGGCGACCGAAGGCATCAAAGAGAGTCTCGCCGAGCTTGACGAAGCGGAAGCCGCCACCACCCTTCCAGCTAACAACTTCAGAGATGCCACCCTGCTCTCCGTCAATGACCTTCTGAAGACGGGGTAGGCAGTGCGTTACCGCATGGTCGCCCATCTCAACTCCGATCCAGCGACGGCCCATCTTGTGGGCGACGGCTGCGGTTGTGCCGGAGCCAAGGAAGGAGTCGAGGACAATATCACCAGGGTTAGTGGCGATGTGGATAATTCGGTGAAGTAGCCTTTCAGGCTTGGGTGTAGAAAACGGAATCAAGTCAGGAAAAAGCTTCGTAATCTCAAGCTTGGCCTGTCCATTGGATCCGACTTCTTGGTATAGCCAAAGCGTTGATGGCACAAGTCCAGCTTGCACCTCCGAAAGAAACTTCTTGACCCGAGGTGCATTGCCTCCATCTTGGCCAAACCAAATGCGTCCATCAACCCGCATCTCTTCAAAGCGAGGTTGAGTATAGAGCCAACACCGCCCAGGCGGGGGATCAATGGTTCGCCCGCTCGGAGTAGTGATAGTATAGAACTGCTCCTTGCGCCGCCCCTTCTCTGCTTTTGCATGTGCAGGTAGCGAAGCCCAAACACCTCTTGGATCGTTGTCTGGATTGGTGAAGCGTTCGAGCTGGCTCTCCGAAGCAGGGAGCATGTGTCGAACTTGCTTCCACTGCTCGCGGTCCTTTGCGTAAAGGAGTACATGATCGTGGACGGAAGAGAAATCCGTCCGGTTCTCTCTCGTCGGGTTCTTCTGCCAGAATATGTCAGCGATAAAATTACCGCGGCCAAGAAGCTCATCGAGGATAACCTTCAGGTACTGGCATTCTTGGTCATCAATGTTGACCCAAAGACTTGCATCGTCAGTCATAAATTCTCTCAACAACTCCAGCCTCGGGTACATCATCGAAAGCCACGTTGAGTGCTCAAGGTTGTCGTCGTAGTGCTCGAAGGCAGACCCGGTGTTGTAGGGCGGGTCGATGTAGATGCACTTCACGCGCCCAGCGTAGTAGGGAAGCAAGGCTTTGAGAGCCTCGAGGTTGTCGCCCTGGATGAGGAGGTTGTCCTGCGCGGCCTTCGGGTCGCCGACAATGCCGCCTTTGGCTGCGGTGTGAGGCTCGAGGAGGCGGAAGGGAACAAGGGATGCGGCGCGGAGGGCGTCTTCTTTACCTGTCCAAGTTAGCGTAGGCATAGGCTGTCCTTGTCAAAGAGCTCGCGAGCTGGTTTCATTATAGAATCCAAGGGAGCGGTAGAGCGGTGATTCCGAGGCGGCTCATGCCGTCGTGCACGTGCTGACGGAGAAAAGGCCACATGGTCTTCTGGATCTGGTTCTCATGGAAGACCTTGCGCACTTCTTCATCCTTCCAGAGTTCCTCGAAGGTGGGAACATCCGTGAGATGAAAGACGATGAAGAACACGGAGACCTGACGGAAGATAGGGGCTCCCTGGAAGCTCACGGTGATCTCGTATCGCGGGCGGAAAATACGGGTTTCGCCGTTGACCAGGACAGGATCGCCATCAGCGAAAACCTGGTTCCATCCGAGGTTGATCTCGCTATTAGGCGCAGGCATCTCCCCGAGCAGATCGGAGTGAAAAGACATCGGCTTGATGTCTTGCAGGCTCATCGACTTGAGGAGCCGCGTGAGCCGCTCGTTGATCGTTTCGCTCATGAGGCTACCGAGAGAGGCGCCGGAGCCTCAGACTTCATATCAATGACCTGGGCAACGCCGGTAGACCAGCTGATGCCTTCCATGAGGCGGGAGTAATCCCTGAATGAGGAGTCACCGACATAGCGGGCGACTTGTTCGGGGACAGTGCGACCAGCGCGCGTGGCGCACTCCTCCACCTTGACCCGTTGAAGCTCGGTGAGTTCACGGCTCAAGGCTTCGAGTCCTTCCCAGGAAGAAGCAGCCTTGTATCCAGGGGACTCCTCGATCCTGCGACGTTGCGTCATCCCGATCTTCCCCGAGTTGATGTCGTACATCGCCTTGAAGGTGCAGGGATCGGCGGCGAGTTTGAGGAGGAGACGATTGGTCGAGTCGGGCGTACCCCCGCTCTCATAACCGTTCATGGTGAGCTCGCCGAAACCGAGGATCGCGCCAAAGGCCTTCTGGCTGGCATTGTAGCAAGCGCGCAGGGAAACGAGGGCTTCGGGCGACGGTGCCTCATAGAGACGGGCATACGCCTCACGCGCGGCGTCTAGATTGGTGTCGAGTTGGCCTGGGGCCTCGAACTCGTCTCCGCAGGTGAGGCAGCGCGAGTAGTGGGCTTTATAGGAGACCTCCCTGCCCTTGATTGTCACCTGTTCAACCCGCTCGATGATCTCGATATCTCGGGTTACCCCGCAGCGGGAGCACGGCAGTCTATTGCTCATAATTGCCCTCATCATGAAAAGACATCACGATACCGGCATCCCCATTGGTGTCGGTCCAGATCTTCAGCTTGATGTACAACAGAATCATGTCTCCAGCCGGGGCCTGGCGCGTGTAGGGTTGATGAAACACCATGACGTCTCCAGGCGACCCATCATCATCGGGCTCAGGCCCCTTGGCATAGTGTTCAGGCCTCAGGTCGGCGATGATCTCGTACGCGTCCTCTTCGCTGAGTCCTTCATCCAGCATGAATTCCATGGTCTTACGCCTATTGCGAGGCTTCCAAGCAAGCTTTCTAGCCGCGAGGAGTGGCCTGAGGCGGATGAGGAACAGCTGAGCCGCGAATGAACCTCCCATTCAATATACTTTCATTATCGGTATTGTGCAATACCGATAGTAAGCTCTTGAATTGAGAGTGTCCCGGCTCGAGAGCCTTGGTTGTGATGAAGCGGGTAGCAGGAAGACGTTATTGACATAATTATCCTCGGCTCTCGATAACACATGGAAAACGATGGAACCATGATAGCAGAGCTGGGAGAAATGTAAAGTCAGACACGACTACTCGGTGTGGACAACACACTCAGATAGGGGCTACCACGTAATATTCCTGAAGGAGTCCGCAGCGGAAAAGGGTGGGCTTAGGGGCAGATTGTGTGTTGAACATATCCTTGGTGACTATTCTGACAATAGCAACTATTTCTATACCTGATAATTAATTATAAGTACATGCAAGCGCTATATAGTGATTTCTATACTGTTGGGAGGGGCTTCTCACTAGTATCATACAGGTATATTACTGCGAAGGAGTCTTACCGATGCTTCACTACGCTTCTGACCTGATCAAGTGGCTCGTCTTTACCGACAAGGAGAGGACCGTTCTACTCGATGCCCTGAACGCCTTCTTCTCGGCATCCGAAACCGTCCAAGAGCCGGTTCATGCGGACGAAGATGAGCCTTATTCCGCAAGGCTGGCCCTCCATACCGATACGAAGAAGCTGGACAGCCTCATGTCAGTTCGCGGCCTCTTGGTCTCGAGCCTTCGCGAAGGATCAAGTGCCGTTATTGGCCTAACAACCAACGACCGCGAGGCTCTGAGTGCTCTGTTGATGCTCGATATCGCTGGCTTCTACGACTACCTAATCAGCCTTGAAGATAAGATGGCCGCCATGGGGGTCGAGTTCAGACCGATCGATGATGATCGCCAGAAGGCAAGGTTCCGCATCATGAGCAAGCTCAATGCCTGACTCTACTAGGCGGATACAACGAAAAGTGGCCGCCCTCGAAGGCGGCCTTAAACGACGCTAACGGTGAATATATGGAGGCAGCTCTAAGCGCGCGCTACCTCAGCGCTCCCTGTAGAATTCGAATAGCGGAACGGATCGCCTTCCTTCTCGCACTGGAGGGATCACGCTGGACGAGCTCATGGAGGAGCTCGACGATTCGGAGCCCGTCGGCGACCGCAACGTCGTTGATGTGCTGCGCTTCAGGGCTTTGACTGCGCCTCTTGGCAGGAGCTTGCGGGACGACACGCTTGGCCTTGGCTGCCTCCGCTGCCTGGTGGATGGTCTTCTCGCCGCGACGGACTGAGGCGGCTTCCTCGGGGTCGGAAAGCACTGCCCGTGCGCGCTCCACTTTGGCCCG
Source organism: Spirochaetota bacterium (assembly GCA_022703505.1). Taxonomy (GTDB): domain Bacteria; phylum Spirochaetota; class Spirochaetia; order Treponematales; family UBA12059; genus JAAYUR01. The sequence goes on from JAKLDN010000008.1 coordinate 222,220, forward strand.
AGAAGTCCCGATGGTGTCGGCAGTAACTTCGGCTGTCTTGCGCGGCTTGCTGTCGGTAGCCTCGATTGAGGCTACCCGGGTATTGAAGCCAGTCTGAGGCCGGTCAACAAGCTCGATGAGCCGGAGAAGTTCAGCATCCGAGAGGTTACGGCGGTCCTTCTGGGTATGGATGGCGTAGGCCAGGGCCTCGGCTTCGGAGGCGAAGGTCTTCTCGTAGGCGGTGACCCGCAGGAGGCCGAGCTCCTCGGCGGCACGGACGCGCGTGTAGCCGTCGATGAGGACGCGGGTGCCGTCGGGCTTGCGCCAGACGTTGACCGGCTTGGAGGGGTCGAAGCCGTTGACGGCCATGTCAGCCTTGATGGCCTCGAAGACCTCGGGCTTGATCGCGAAGAGCGAGGAGAAGGGCTCGGCCTTGGTGAGCTGGTCAAGGTAGAGCTCGATGCCGACGGCCTTCTCCCCGGAGTTGTTGACGGCTGCTTTGTCGGGGTGGGTGGTCATGGTGAGCTTGGGCATGGCTAGAACCTCTCGGTAGTGCGTTCGACGCCACAGTAGGCGGCGAGGGAGGCGATGGCGGCGTGGAGCGGAGCCTTGGCCTGCGAGGGAGTGATGCGCTCCCCGGTGTCGATCGAGCGACGGATGAGGGCGGTGTCGGGGATGGTGACCGGCGCTATGATGTCTCCGAAGGAGTCACGGAAGAGGGCTTCGTATTGGTTGCGGAGGGCATCCGGGTTGTCAGTCCTCGCGGCGCGATGGAAGTTGAAGAGAATACGCCAGGCAGAGAGCTTGTCGGTCTCGCGCCGGAGCTGGGCCTCGTAGAAGAGGGCGCCCTTGTAGTCAAACTGGCTGAAGGATACTGGCGATAAGATGAGATCGGCGGCGTTCAGGGCGTTAAGGACGAGGTTGTCATACGTGGGGGCGGTATCGATGAAGAGGAAGTCGTAGGGGAGGTCCGAGGATGTGAGAATGCGCCGGAACGTGCGGTCGCCTATTGCTCGGAGCTTGACGAGGTCCAGCGACGAGGCGAGGAGGTCGATCCCTGGATAGACCGAGTGAAGGACATTCTCCGCGAGGCGTTCGGTGTGCAGGACAGCGGCGATGTTCTTGCTGTCGGCCTCATCGGGGGAGTCGAGGTAGTAGGATGAGGCGCTGTTCTGGATGTCCAGGTCGGCAACGAGGACTCTGTAACCAGCGGCGGCGGCATAGTTGGCGACGAGGATGCAGAGCGAGCTCTTGCCGGTGCCGCCCTTGATTGAGGAGAAACAGATGGATCTCATGGGAACCTCGTGGGCAGGAAGTTTGGTTAATTATAAATAGCAAGAATGTAGCGGGGTGCGTACTTTAGTAGTGGTCGGGACATGCATAGACACTGCTCGCGGCCAACGGCAGTATCCGTGCGCTAAGTAGAATGGGTTTCGCCGGTTATT
>JAKLDN010000009.1 GCA_022703505.1 Spirochaetota bacterium
GATCTTCGAGGACTCCCTCCGGGCCCAGCACGTCACGGAGGAGGAGGCCCGGGTCTTCAAGCCCGCCCGGAAGGACATCACCCAGGACGAGGCGCGGGCCTACGCAGCGGGCCGGTCTCTCACGGAGGAGGAAGCCTCCCGATACCGGGACACATCGGCCCGGGACGCCGCCGACGCCCTGGCCGCCTACGCGGCCGCGTCCTCCCCGAACCGGCCGGCACCGGCGGCCTCCACGGGCCGTCCCGCCGAGTTCACCCCCGTCGTGAAGCGCACGGGCTCTCTCAGAGTAGAATTCCGGGTGGAGGACCAGAATCCCAACATCGGCCTCCGGAACGTCCGGACCCTGCAGTCCGGCGGCAAGAAAACCATCGGGGGCAAGCGCAGCGACTTCCTGGTCTTCCTGGTCCCCGTTCCCCCCCGGGCCGCGGAGGTGTACTTCGACGGCGAGGACCTGACCGTCGTACCCCTGCGCCCCGAACTCTTCCCGGACTACACGGGACCCATCCCGGGCTGCCTGGGCACTCCGATACGGATGGTCAACCGGTTCGGGAAGGTGCTGACCCTAACCTTCGACCGGTACGTGCCGCCCGCGGACAGGCTCAACAAGATCCTGCGCTGTCTGGAGTCGCCGGGGATACCGGCCTTGAACGGGGACGATACGGCCGGGAGCGGTACGGCCTAGGAGCCTGTCGGACTTGTGGATTTTTAGCACCGATGGGCGCTAAAAATTCCCTATTAAGAGGCTCCTAGTCTACAGTTCGGCCAGGGCCGCCGCGGCGCGTGTCCGCACGGACTCGACCTTGTCCGATTCCGCCATCACCGCGATCGCGGATCTCAGGGACTGGACCTTGTTCCGGCGCACCCAGTCGATTCCGGCGATCCGGGTCCCGAAGTCCGGACTGTTCAGCAGGTAGGTCTGCACCAGGGGAGCGGCGGCCTTGTCGGTCCCCTGGACCAGGGCCCGCTGGAAGGCCTTGAGCAGGGAGGGATCCTTGGAAGCGGCCTCCGCCGCCAGGGCCTTCTCCAAGTCGGCCCGGGATCCGTCCGCGTCCCGTTCCAGGAGGGCGGAGAAGGCCCCCGCCCGGGACGGTACATCCACTTTCTTGTCCTGCAGAAGTTCCCGCAGGAACTCAAGGTTCTCCCGTCCCCCCATCCCGGCCAAGGCCTTGATGGCTTCATCCTTGATCTTCCGGTCCGGATCGTTCCTCGCCCGGAACCGGATGAAGGGCTCCGCCTCCCGGATCGAGCGCGAGGCGGAAGCCTTGACCGCCGCCAACCGAACCGCGGGGACGCTGTCCCTCAATCCCTGGACGATGGCGGCGTCCGCCTCGGAACCGGGGAAATTCCCCAGGGCGGTCATCGCGGCTCCCCGAACCTGGGGATCCTCCCCGTTGGCCGCCCGTACCAGGGAGGGGACCGCCCGGGCGTCCTTGATCTTCCCCAGGGCCTCCGCGGCGAACATCCGTGTCCCCTTCTTGCCCGCCGTGTCGTCCAAGGTCCTCATGAGGCTCTCGACCGCCGCCTGGGCCCCGATCTCCCCCAAGGCCAGGATGACGTCCTGACGCAGGGAATCGGAGGACTCCTCGGATTCGTACAGGCCGAGGAGCAGGTCCGTCTCCGGGGCGCCCCCGGCCCGGCCGAGGAGGCGTATGGCCGGGGAAAGGTACTTGGATTCCCGGGATTCCACGATCTCCCGGGCCTCGGGGATCCCCTCCCGGGCCTTGACCGCGGATAGGTAGCCCAGCGCCGCGTTCACGGACTGGGCGGATTCCTGGTCCCGTCCGTCCAAAAGGGAGACCGCGGCGGGAACCGCCCCGGGCCATTCCCGGACGGTGAAGAACCTCAGCAATGCTTCCCGGAGGCGGGGACTCCGGGTTTCCCCGAGGAGGACGAGAAGGTCGGGATTGAAGGTGTCGTCCTTTTCGTTCTGGAGGGCCGTGACGAGTTCCAGGAGCTCGGACTCGATGCCGTACCGGATCACGTCGCGCCGCTTCTCCGGGGAGGCAGACCCCTGGGCCCCCAGCAGGGCCGCGGCAAGGAGGAACGCCGGTAGATACTGGAACCTCTTCACGCCCACCATCCTTTCTCTCCGGTTCCTTCCGGTCACGCCGCCGCGGCCGGTCCGGAAGGCCCGTGCGCGGCGCCGGCCGGATCAACCGAGGTACTTCGCGTAGAAGGCCTTCTTGTACTCCCCGAAGGATCCGCTCTCTATACTATATCGGATTCGAGAGACCAGGTCCCTGAGGAAGTAGAGATTGTGATAGGACGCCAGTATGGACCAGAGGATCTCGCCGTTCTTGTAGAGGTGGCGGAGATAGGCCCGGGAGTATTGCCGGCAGACTCGGCATCCGCATTCCTCGTCGGGCGGGCCGAAGTCGCGCTCGTACTGGGCGTTCTTGATGACCAGCTTCCCGGAGAAGGTGAACAGAAGACCGTTCCGGGCGGTCCGGGTGGGCAGGACGCAGTCGAACATGTCGATGCCGTTCTCCACGGCCGCCAGGATGTATTCCGGCGTCCCTATGCCCATGACATAGCGGGGCTTGGATTCCGGCAGGAGGTCCGCGGAGTACGCCAGGGTCTCCTCGAAGACCTCGAAGGGTTCCCCCACGGAAAGTCCCCCCAGGGCCACTCCGGGCAGGTCCAGGGCCAGGATCTCCTCGGCGCTCCGGGCCCGAAGAGCAGGATAGAAATTACCTTGTACGATCCCGAATAGACTGCCGCGGAAATCCCCGCGGGTGGCCAGCCACCGTTCCTTGGAACGCCGGGCCCAGTCCGAGGTCATCTTCAGGGCTTCCAGGGCTTCACGCTCCGGTGCCCCGTAGGGGGTACAGACGTCCAACTGCATGAAGATGTCGCTGGCCAGGGCGGTCTGGATATCGACCGCGTCCTCCGGCCGTAGTACGTGCCGGGAACCGTCGATGTGGGACTGGAACCTAACGCCCTCCTGGGTGATCTTCCGGAACTGTGCCAGAGAAAAGACTTGGAAACCTCCGGAATCGGTCAAAAAGTTACCCTTCCAGCCGGTGAACCCGTGCAGGCCCCCGGCCTCGCGGATCAGACCATGCCCGGGGCGAAGGTACAGGTGGTAGGTGTTCGCCAGGATGATCTCGAAACCCATCTCCTCGAGGTACTCCTTGGGAACCGCCTTGACGGTAGCGTTGGTTCCCACGGGCATGAAGGCCGGGGTGCGCACCCTCCCGTGGGGAAGTTCCAGGACTCCGGTCCTGGCCTTGGTCCGCCCGTCCCGGGCATGGATCGTGAAGATTTCCGTTCCGTCCATCGCGACTCCTCGACTCAGGTATGGGCCGTCCTAAACAGGAGAATCCCCAGGGCCAGGAAGAAGACCACCGGCGCGGCGGCTCCGGCGGCCGGGGTGATGAGATCCAGACGGGCCAGGAGCAGGGAGACCATCCGGATGACGTAATAGCCCGTGGAGGCGGCAAGGCTTATGAGCAGGCTTGAAAGGAGGATGTTCTTGCGGAGTCGGCCTCCCGCTCCGATCGAAAGCAGGGCCACGACCAGGGGGGTCGCCGCGAAGGTGAACCGCTCGTAGGCCTCCGCCAGGGCACCCCGGAAGGGCAATCCCGCGGCCCGGAGGAAGCGCACGTACTCCAGGGCTTCCGCCGTGCTGAGCTCCTCCAGGTCCTTGCGGCCTTTTCGGAAGGACGCCGGGGGTTCCGCGTACCCGGGAGACGACCAGGAAGGAGCGAAGGTCTCCGTGTACGCCCCGTCGGGACCGAGCGACCAGATCCGGACGTCCAGGAAATCCCATCGGCTCCCGTCCCACCGGGCCCGGCGGGCGTCCACCCGTTCCAGGAAGACACCGCGCTCGTCCCTTCGGACGGCGGTGACCCCGGAGAGGGACGCGCCCGAGTCGTCGAAGTAATCCGCCGTCCAGACGACTCCGGACTTCCGGTTGAACAGTGCGATTTCCGCATTGTTCAAGGTGACGGTCTGTCCCATCAGGGACCGGGAAGCCTCCTTCTTTAGGCGCAGGACGGGAAGGGCGACGGAATCCTCGAACCAGAATCCGAAGGCGGACGCGAATCCCGCAAAAATCAGCACCGGGATCGCGAAGGAGGCCAGGGAAATCCCGGACCCGTGGATCACGATGAGTTCGTTCGACGTCTTGAGAGCGCCGAAACCGTAGGCGGCCCCGAAGAGCATGGCCGGGGCGATCGACAGCGACACGCACCGCGGGAGGTACAGGGCCATCACGCGGAAGACCTGGGCCGACGACGCCTCGTTCTGGATGTACTTCACGAGGTTGGCGAAGAGGTCGATCAGTTCGAAGAGCAGGGAGAAAAACGCCACCGCTGCCAGGAAGGCCGGAACGACGTTGGCCAGGACATAGGCCTGGAGGGTCCACCCGGTCTTCACGCGCCTACCCCATCACCCGCTTGGTCGCGAAGGCGGCTCCGCCGGCGGCCAGGACGAAGACGTTCGGCGCCCACATGGCCCAGAAGGGTGAGATGCCCTCGATGCGGTTGCCCAGGGTCTGCCCCCCCGCCAGCATGGCCCAGTAGATCACGGCCACCAGAAGCCCGATGCCGAACCCCGCGGCCCGGCCGCCCCGGCGGGTGAGGGTGGCCAGAGGAAAGGCCAGGATCACGAAGCAGAAGGCTCCCGCGGGTATCGAGAACTTCTTGTAGTACTCCAAGCGATAGATCCTGAGGGTGCGCTCCTCCGCGGCGGGGACCGAGAGTCCGGCTACCCGCTCCAGCAGGGGCCTCAGCTCCGAGACCGCCTGGCCGGCGGGTGTCCTGCGGACCAGGGCCTTCAGGTACGCGTCCGCCGCCTGTTCCCGGGCGTCCCGGGCCTCCTCGGAACGCCGGACGGACCGGGCTTCCGCGGCCTTCTGCCGCTCCCGGATCAGGGCTCCCAGGTCCCGGGAGCTCATCTCCCGGGGGCTCACGCCCAGGCTCATGTCGGAAATGTCCCGCAGAAGGAGGTTGTACTGCAGGGATTCCGCCTTCGACCACTCGAACCGGCCCGGCCGCGCGGGATCGTTCGACTGGCTGAAGACATCCTGCAGGGACAGGGTCAGGACCCCGGGTTCCCCCTCGGAGAGGGTTCCGGAGCCCGCCGAGATGATCCGCTTCTTCCCTCCCTGGGGGGTGTCCAGGATCAGGAGATCCCGCACGACTCCGTCCCGGGAGTCCCCGGACACGATGGTCAGGCCCTCCCACCTGCAGGCCGAATGCGGGGTCAGCTCCAGGGCGGGAGACACGGCCAGGATCCTGCGGTACAGCCGGCTGAAATTCACGGTACCCAGAGGAAGGAGCGCGTCGTTCATCACGAAGGAGCCGGCCGAGAAAAGGGCCCCCAATACCAGGAAGGGCAGGAAAATACGCCGGGGGGAGACCCCCGCGGACTGGAGCACCAGGAGTTCGGAATCCGCGGAAAGGCGGCCCGCGGCCATCAAGGCCCCCGTCAGGGAGGCGAAGGGAAAGGCCAGGGCCAGGACCGCCGGGGTGGCGTAGAAGATCAATTTCGCCACGTCCCAGACCGGAGCCCGCTTGGCCAGGATGTCCTCCGCCATGAGGAGCATCTGGTTGGCGAAGAAGACCAGGAAGAAGAAGGCGAAGGAAACGGAGAAGGCCAGGAGGAATTCCCCCAGGATGTACCTCTCCAGGGTAGCGTGTCGTCCCGGGCCCCGCCGCTTCATCGGGAATCTCAGGCCCGCCCCGTGGAGCCGAATCCGCCCCCGCCCCGGCCGCTATCTGTGAGTGACTCAACCCTTGTGAAGGAAGCCCGTACGACGGGGGCGAAGACGAGCTGGGCGATCCGGTCCCCGGGCCGGACGGTGAAAGGCTCCGTTCCGAGGTTGGCCAGGATGACCCGGATCTCGCCCCGGTAGTCCGAGTCGACGGTGCCCGGGGAGTTCAGGCAGGTGATGCCGTGTTCCAGGGCCAGCCCGGATCGGGGCCGCACCTGGGCTTCCCACCCCTCCGGAAACTCCATGCGGAGCCCCGTGGGGACCGCGGTCCGTCCTCCGGGCTCAAGGACGAGGGGTTCGGCTAGATGGGCGCGCAGATCCGCACCGGAGGCCCCGTCCGACTTGTATTCCGGCAGCCGGGCTCCGTCCTCCGAGGTGATGCGCACGGACAGGACTTCCATCCTCATCCTCCGTTTTCGTCCGCGCCGAGGGAGTTCCGGATCCGGGCGCCGATCCGGCCGTAGGCCAGGGCACCCGAAGAACCCCGGAAGATCAGGTCCCGGACGGCCCGGACCCGCTCCGGATCGACCCCCAATATCCCGCGGCAGAAGGTTTCGTACGGTTCCGCCCGGCCGAACCGCATCCATTGACGGGCCAAGGTCCGCATCCGGGTTTCCGTGTCGTCCGCGGCCACCATATCCTGACCGTGGATGTGGGCCACCGCCTCGGCGACCTCCTCCTCCGTGAGCCCGGACATGTGAAGGCCGTCGAGCTCGCTCCGTATCATATCCCACAATCGGGGAAAATTGGAGGGAGCGCTGACCGCGGTGACGTAGAACATACCGTATTCCCGGGCGCTCGCGTAGGAGGATCCGATGGAGTAGCACAACCCCCGGGCTTCCCGGATGTTCTGGAAAAGCCGGGAACTGGAGGACTCCCCGAAGGCGCAGTTGAGGGCGTCCAGGGCCGCCAGCTCCTCCCTTGCAAGACCGGGGGGCAGTTCGAAGCCCGAGACCAGGTAGACTTGGCCCGCGGGGGCGGAACGGCACCAGGAACCGGGATGGAATTCCGGTCCCGAGGTGGCCGGGACCGGCCGGCCGGCCGGGACACCCTCGAGGGCGGCATCCAGGGCCGATGCCAGCCGCTCAGGATCGAAGTTGCCCGCGGCGGAGACGGTCAGGTTGCCGGGAACGAGGTAGTCCCGGTAGAAGCGGAACAATCCGTCCCGGTCGACCCTGTCCACGTCCGCGGGCTCACCGGCCACCCGCCGTGCAAGGGGGTGTCCCGACCAGACCCGGGCATGGAACTCGTCCGCAGCGTCCTCCTCGGGATCGTCCCGGGCCGCCAGGACCTCGGAACGGATCACGTCCCGCTCGCGCAGGAATTCCGCGGGGTCGAAGACGGAACGGAAGGCCATGTCGGCCAGGAGTTCTACCGCGTCGGCCCATCGGTCCGCGGGCAGGGTGCAGTGGACGCAGAGGGTGTTCTTTTCGGTGAATGCGTTGAGATAGCCCCCGGCCCGCTCGGCTTGCCGCGCCAGGGTCCGTGCATCCCTCGTGCCGGTGCCCTTGAAGAGCATGTGCTCGACGAAGTGGGTGTAGCCGCGCTCGGAATCCATCTCCATCCCGGAACCCAGGGGGAACCAGAACCCGATGGTCACGGAGTGGGACGCGGGTACGGGCTCGAGCACTGCGGCCGCGCCGCTCGGTCTTCGGGATTGACGGATTTCCATGCACGGCCTCGATGACAAAGAGGCGGCCGGGATCGCCCCGGCCGCCTGGTTATTTTCCGCTTACGGGCGGTGCGGGGGCGCGGAAGGAGCGGGACCCTCGCCCTTCGAGGCGCCCGAATCCTCCAGGGCGTCGATGTACGAGAGGTTCAGGCGGCCCATCTTGTCCACCTCGAGGAGCTTGACGTCCACCTTCTGGCCTTCCTTGAGCACGTCCGTGACGGCGTTGACCCGGTGGCGGGCAAGACGGGAGATGTGGCACAGGCCTTCCTTGCCGGGCATGATCTCGATGAAGGCCCCGAAATCCATGATCTTCTTCACGGTACCGTGGTAGATCTTCCCGACCTCGGGATCCTCCACGATGGCCAGGATGGCGTCCCGGGCCTCGTAGGCGTTCTTCTGCTGCTTGCCGTAGACCGTGCAGGATCCGTCGTCCTCGATGTTGATCTCCACGGAGTACATCTCGCAGAGGGCCTTGATGTTCTTGCCGCCGGGGCCGATGATGGCGCCGATCTTCTCGGGATTGACGTGGAGGGAGACGATCTTCGGGGCATACTCGGAGATGTCCGAGGCCGGCGCGGGGAGGGCCTGGTTCATGATGCCCAGGATATGCATCCGGCCGCGCCGCGCCTGGTCCAGGGCCTTGGTCAGGATCTCCGTGGAAACCCCGGAAATCTTGATGTCCATCTGGAAGCCCGTGATCCCGTTCTCCGTCCCGGCCACCTTGAAGTCCATGTCGCCCAGGTGATCCTCGTCGCCCAGGATGTCCGAAAGCACGGCAAAGCGGCTGCCCTCGGTGATGAGGCCCATGGCGATGCCCGCCACGGGTTTCTTGAGGGGCACCCCGGCGGCCATCATGGAAAGGGAGCCGCCGCACACCGAGGCCATGGAGGAGGAGCCGTTGGATTCCAGGATCTCGGAGACCACGCGGACGGTGTAGGGGAATTTTTCCTTCGGGGGAAGGACCTTTTCCAGGGAGCGGCGGGCGAGGTTCCCGTGCCCGATCTCCCGCCGGCCGGTGCCGAGCCGTCCCACCTCACCGACCGAGAAGGGGGGGAAGTTGTAGTGGAGCATGAACCGGTCCCGCCGGTCACCCTCGATGTCGTCCAGGATCTGCTCGTCGAAGACGGTGCCCAGGGTGGTGACCGCCAGGGCCTGGGTTTCCCCTCGGGTGAAGAGGGCCGATCCGTGGGTTCGGGGCAGGATGTCGATCTCGCAGGTGATGGGCCGGATATCCTCCAGGCCGCGGCCGTCCACCCGGGTCCCGCGGTCCAGGATGCCGGAGCGGAGGATCTCGTACTGGAGGTCCTCCATGAGGGCGTTGAAGAGCTTCTTCTGGACGTCATCCTCCGAGACCTGGGGGAAGGCGGCCAGGGTCTCCTTGATGGCCGCGGAGACGGCGGCTCCGCGCTCCTGCTTGACCTTGGTGAACAGGGCCTTGGAGAGCTTCTCCCGGGCCATCGCCGCGATCTCGTCCTTCCGGGCCAGCTGCACGGACATGGGCGCGAGGGGCAGCTTGGGCTTGCCCGCCTCGGACCGGAGCTTCTCGATCATGGCGCAGATGTCCGAGATGGGTCCCCGGGCGCGCTCGATGGCCTCGATCATCAGGGTTTCGGCGACCTCGGAGGCATCCCCCTCCACCATGGTGATTCCGTCCTTGGTCCCGGCCACGATGATCTCGAGCTGGCTGCGGCCGATCTGGTCGAAGGTGGGATTGATGACGAACTGGCCGTCCACGTGGCAGACCCGCACCGCCGCGATGGGACCCGCGAAGGGGATGTCCGAGATGTGGACCGCGGCGCTGGCCGCGTTGATCCCGACGATGTCCGGAGGATTGACCTGGTCCGTGGAGATGCAGGTCGGTACGACCTGGATCTCTCGGCCGAAGGCCTTGTCGAAGAGGGGGCGCATGGGCCGGTCGATGAGGCGGGAGACCAGGATCTCCTTGTCCTTCGGACGGGTCTCTCGCTTGATGAAGCCGCCGGGAATCTTGCCGGCGGCGTAGTACTTCTCGTTGTATTCCACGGTGAGGGGGACGAAGTCCAGGCCCTCGGTGGCGGAGGAGGCGCAGCAGGCGGTGGCGATCACCGCGGAGCCGCCGAATTTCGCGAACACGGCGCCGTTGGCCTGCTTGGCCATGTGGCCGGTCTCGAGGATCAGTTTGTCGCCGTTCACATCGTACGCGACGGAATGTTTCATCGTAGGTTCTTTCTCCATTGTCCGGTAAATAAAAGGGCCCGAACAACCGTTCGTTCGGGCCTTCACGTCAGGTCCGCCTACTTGCGGATACCCAGTTTTTCGATGAGGGACCGATAACTCTGTAGGTTCTCGGCCTGCAGGTATTTCAGGAGGCGGCGGCGCTGGCCGACCAGCTGCAAGAGGCCCCGCCGGGAATTGGTGTCCTTCTTGTTCGCCTTGAAGTGCTCCGTTAGATACTTGATCCGCTCCGTGATGAGGGCGATCTGCACCTCCGTGGCCCCGGTATTCTTCTCGCCGGCGCCGTACTCGAGGACCACGCGAGCCTTGTCCTCTTTGGTCATTGCCATACCTATACTCCTTGCCTCTGCATTGCTAGCCGTGTATCGAAAATCGCAGGAACCCGGGAGGATCCCCCCCCGCCGCCTCGACGAGCGCGCTTTCTCCGGAAAGCACGCCCAGGCCGGTTTTTCTCCAACCATCCGCCGTCGACGCTTCCGCCGGGTATATGCCGGGAGGGGGCAGAACCTGCCGGATCCCGTCGTACCTCAGGGCGTCGCCCTCCTTCGAAGGAACGAACTCCCGAAGATCCAGGACATAGGGCCGGTCGAGCATGGCGAAGGCGTCCGGCATCCTCCCCTCCAGTACGGCCCGCCGAATCCGGCTGGAACTCACGGCACGGCCGTGGTACAGGACGGGATCCACGATCTCGGTATCCACATTCAACGAAGAGCCGATGCGTCGAACGCTCTCGGCGTCCGTGGAAAGCCGGTGCCCGCAGCGGAAATCCGATCCCACCGCCAGGTACCGGGCTTGCCCCTTGTCCGCGAGGGCGCTTAGAAACTCGGTCCCCGTCAGTTTACTGAAATTTCCGGAAAAGTCAATCAGGACGCAAGTCCCTATTCCTGACTCCTCAAGGCTTTCCAGCTTCTGCCGGAGGGTGAGTACGGCCCCGTGGAAGGTCTCGGGATGCAGGAGTTCCTTGGGATTCTGCCGGAAGGTGACGACCGTGGGCTCCAGGTTCTCCGCCCGGGCCAGGATACGTCCGATCAGCACCCGGTGGCCCGCGTGGACTCCGTCGAAGACACCGATGGTGACCGCGGAAGGCCTTGCGGACCCTCCCGCTCCTTCAGTCCAGGAACCCCAGTCCAGGATTCTCATGCCGATGTCCCGAGGACCACCCGGTAGGAATACGTACCGTCCCGGATTTCCAGGACGCCTAGGAAGGTCCCCTCCGCGGAGAAGACTCCCCGGAATCCCACACCCTCCGGTGGTTTGGCGAAGCGCCCCTTGGTGAGAGGACCGCCGCGTAGGAAGAAGGCCTCCTGCCCCGGAGCGAGCCGTACCGGCGGGAGTCCCAGGGTTTCGCAGAGTTCCGGATCCAGGACCCGCAGCGACGAGGAGTCCGCTGCCTCCGGCGGTATCCCGTCTTCGATCCGGAAGGGGCCGGAAGCTTCCCGGACCAGGGTCTCCAGGTGTGCCCGTGTCCCGCAGGCCTCCGCGATGTCCCGGGCTAGGGACCGGATGTAGGTGCCCTTGGAACACCGGACCCGCATACGGGCCAGCCCGTCCGAATAGTCCAGGAGATCCAGGCCGAGGATGGTCACCGGGCGGGGCTCGGGACGGACGTCCTCGCCCGCCAGGGCCCTCTCGTAGGCGCGCCTGCCCTCGATGTGGACGGCGGAAAAGGCGGGAGGGGCCTGGAGGATGTCCCCCCGGAAGGTAGGAAGGACGGCTTCCAGGGCGGCGCGGTCCGGCAGGGGCCCCCGGGCGATGATGGTTCCCTCCGGGTCCAGGGTGTCCGTTTCCGTCCCGAAGCGGATTCCCGCCAGGTAGACCTTGTCGGAAGCCGTGAAGTATTCGGAGAGGCGGGCGTATCGGCCCACCAGGGCGACCAGGACGCCCCGGGCGAAGCGGTCCAAGGTTCCCGTGTGCCCGACCCGGCCGGTGTCGAAGGCGCGCTTGACCGACCCCAGGGCCTCGAAGGAGGTGATCCCGGAGGGCTTGTCCAGTACCAGGAAGCCGTTGGAATCCGAGGAGCGTTTCCTCACGAAAACAGGTCCTTGATCTTCTCGCCCATCTCGAAGCCCTTGCGGATGCCATCGTCGGCCAGGAACTTGAGCTTGGGGGTCAGCCGGAGGCGTATCTTCCGGCCGACCGCCGCCTGGATGAATCCGGCGGCGTTGTTCAGGCCCTCCACCCCCCGGGTCAGGGCCTCACCCTCCTCGAAGGTGGAGACGTGGACCCGGGCGGCGCTGGCGTCCCGGGACACTTCCACCCGGGTGATCGAAAGGAAGGCGTTTATTCGGGGATCCTTGATCTCCCCGGAGAGGATCAGGGAGGCGATCTCCGACCGGAGCTCCTCCTCCACCCTCTTTCTCCGTATGTCGTCCATAGCCTCAGCTCAACTTGCGCGTAACCTGCACCTGCTCGAAGATCTCGAGGATGTCGCCCACCTTGATGTCGTTGCAGTTCTCCACGCCGATGCCGCACTCGAAGCCCGCGGCCACTTCCTTGGCGTCGTCCTTGAAGCGCTTGAGGGAGGTGATCTTTCCGCTGAAGATCTCGATGCCCTCCCGGATGACGCGCACGCCGGCGTTCCGCTTGACCGTGCCTTCGGTGACCATGCAGCCCGCCACCACGCCGATCTTCGGGACGTGGAAGGTTTCCCGGACCTCCGCCTGGGCGATGTCCTGCTCCTTGTACTCCGGAGCCAGCATGCCCTCCATGGCCTTCTCGATCTCCTCGACGGCTTTGTAGATGACGTTGTACTTCCGGATGTCCACCTTCTCCTGGTCCGCAAGGAGCTTGGCCTTGGGGGTCGGGCGGACGTTGAAGCCGATGATCAGGGCGTTGGAGGCGCTGGCCAGCATGATGTCGCTCTCGTGGATGGCCCCCGCGCTGGCGTGGATCACGTTGAGGCGCACTTCCTTGGTGGACAGCTTCTCCAGGGAGGACTTCAGGGCTTCCACGGAACCGTGGACGTCGCCCTTGATGACAACCTTGAGCTCCTGGACCGTGCCTTCGTGGATGGTGTCGTAGAGGTTGTCCAGGGTGACCTTCTTGACGGTCTTGGCCTCCTCGTACCGCTTGAGCTCCTGGCGCTTGTCGGAGATCTGGCGGGCGAACTTCTCGTCCTCCACCGCCTCGAAGGGATCCCCGGCGTTGGGCATGCCCTCGAACCCGATGACCTCCACCGGGAAGGAGGGAGGAGCCTCGTCCACCTTGACCCCGTGGTCGTCGTACAGGGCCCGGACCTTTCCGGGGTAGATGCCCGCCACGAAGGAGTCGCCGACCCGCAGGGTTCCGCGCTCGATGATGACCGTGGAAACGATGCCCCGCCCGTGGTCGATCTTGGACTCCAGGACCTTGCCTTCCGCGCGGCAATCGTAGTTCGCGGTCAGTTCAAGCACCTCGGCCTGCAGGAGGATGGCGTCCAGCAGTTCCGAAATGCCCTGCTTCTTGAGGGCGCTGATCGGGCAGAACATGGTGGTCCCGCCCCAGTCCTCGGCCACCAGGCCTTTGTCGGAAAGCTGGGTCTTCACGCGGTCGGGATTGGCGTCGGGCAGGTCGATCTTGTTGACCGCCACGATGATGGGCACCCCGGCCGCCTTGGCATGATCCAGGGCTTCCAGGGTCTGGGGCATGACGCCTTCCGTGGCCGCCACGACCAGGACCACGATGTCCGTGACCTGGGATCCCCGGGCGCGCATCATGGTGAAGGCCTCGTGGCCCGGGGTGTCCAGGAAGGTGATCTTTCCCTTGCCCGTGTCCACCTGGTAGGCGCCGATGTGCTGGGTGATGCCGCCGAACTCCCCGGCTACCACGTCCGTCTTCCGGATGGCGTCCAGGAGCTTGGTCTTGCCGTGGTCGACGTGGCCCATGACCGTAACGATGGGCGGCCGGTGGACCAGATCCTCGGGATTGTCCTTCTGCTTCTCGATGACGGTCTCGTCGTAGAGGGAGACCACCCGGACCTCGCAACCGTACTCGCCGGCCAGGATGGTCGCGGTATCCGAGTCGATCTGCTGGTTGATGGTGGCCATGAATCCCAGCTTCATGAGCTTCTGGATGAGCTCGCTGGGCTTCAGGTTCATCTTCCGTGCGAGTTCCGAAACGGAGATGGTCTCGAGGATGTCTATCTTGGTCGGGATGGGGTTCGCGACAGCTCCCTGCTTCTTCTTGGACAGGTTGAGCTTCTGGGAAAATTCCTCTTCCCGATCCTTCTTGTTATAGGTGGGTTTCTTGGACTTGATGAAGCGCTTGGGACCCTGGGGCCTCTTGTCGATGGTCGGGGAAGTGCCGGCGCCGGGTCCGCGCCCCGGGCCCCCGGGTCCCCGACCGGGACCGCCCTGATAGCCTCCCGGACGGCCCTGATAGCCGCCCGGCCGGCCCTGGTAGCCGCCGGTGCCCTGTCCGGGACCGCCCTGGTACCCTCCGGGGCGGCCCTGATAGCCTCCCGGCCGGCCCTGGTAGCCGCCCGACTGTCCCTGGTAGCCTCCGGATCCCTGGCCGGGACCGCCCTGGTACCCGCCGGGACGGCCCTGATAGCCTCCCGGTCGGCCCTGATAGCCTCCCGACTGTCCCTGGTAGCCTCCGGATCCCTGGCCGGGACCACCCTGGTACCCGCCCGATCCTTGGCCGGGACCACCCTGGTACCCGCCGGGACGGCCCTGGTAGCCTCCCGGTCGGCCTTGGTAGCCTCCCGACTGTCCCTGGTAGCCTCCGGATCCCTGGCCGGGACCGCCCTGGTACCCGCCGGGGCGACCCTGGTAGCCTCCCGGCCGGCCCTGGTAGCCCCCGGTGCCCGAAGGGCTTCCCTGATATCCGCCGGTCCTGCCGGCGGGCGGAGTATACGGACGAGGCGCGGGTGAACCGTCCTCCCGTCGCTCCGGAGCAGCGGGTCTGGGTTTCGGTTCGGAAGCGGCAACCGGAGCCGCGGAAGGGGCTTCGGGCCGGGGGGCCGGCTTTTCCACGGGCCGGGCGGGGGCCGCCGGGGTCTCCGAGGCCGCGGGCACAGCCGCCCGATGCTCGGCGTCGGAGGCCTTGGCCTCCTCTTCATGACGGGCCACCACCCGGACCTGGGGTTTCTTCACGACGACTTTCTTTTTGACGACGACCTTGCGTTTCTCTCCGGAAACCGTCTCCTGCTGCTCCTCCGCGGGCCGCGGCTTGGGCTGCTTTATGAGGGTCGCCTTCGATTTAGGGTTCTCGTTGGTATCGGACATAGTCTCCCTTTACGATTCCTGGTCGTCTTCGTATTCGAAGCTGAGCTCGACGCCGCAGCTCGGGCAGTGGGTCATCTCAGGCGTCACCCGAGCGCCGCAATCCGGACATTCATAGGCTTCCTCTTCTTCCCCGGTCCCTTCCTCGGGGATACCCTCTTCGGCCGCCGCCTCTTCCTCGACCACCTCGACGTTCTCGTCGATGATCCCGCGGATGGCCTGAAGCTCCTCGGCGGAGATACCACCCAGGGCGGCCTGCTGCTCCTCCGAGAGGGAGATGAAATCCTCGATGAGCTCGATCCCGCCGGCCTTCAGGGCGGCCACGGCGCTTTCGGGCACTCCCGGCAGCTCGGAGAGCCGCGTGATCTCCTCCTCCTCCTCGGTGAAGAGTTCGGAGACCGCGCGTTTTAAGTCCACGGAGCGGTCCATCTGGTAGAACTGCTCCTCGGTCTTTACGTCGATGTTCCAGTCGCACAGCCGGTTGGCCAGCCGTACGTTCAGGCCCTGCTTTCCGATGGCGACGGACAGCTGGTTGTCCGGGACGACCGCAAGGGCCATGCGCTTGGGCTCGTCCAGGATGAAGACTTCCTTTACATCCGCCGGGGACAGGGCGTTCTTGATGAACCGTTTGGGATCGATGTCGTACTTGAGGACGTCGATCTTCTCCCCCTCCAGCTCTCGGATGATGGACTGGATGCGGATGCCCTTGAGTCCTACGCACGCTCCCACGGGGTCCACGTCCTCCCGCTTGGAGAAGACGGAGATCTTGGTGCGGTATCCGGGTTCCCGGACGATCTTGAAGACCTCGACGATGTTGTCGTAGATCTCCGGCACCTCGAGCTCCAGGATCTTGCGGACGAACTCCGCGTGGGTGCGGGACAGGACGATCTGGGGACCCGTCTTGGTCTTGTTGACCTCTACGATGTAGGCCTTGATCCGGTCGTTGGGATGGTAGGTCTCCCGGGGGGACTGGTACTTCTTGGGAAGCACCCCTTCCACCCTGCCCAGGTCCACGTAGATGTTGCCGTTCCGGTCGCGCTGGTAGTATCCGATGATGATCTCGCCGACCTTGGACTTGTACTCCGCGTAGAGGGTGTCCCGGGAGATCTCCCGGAGGTTCTGCCGCGTGGTCTGCTTGGCCAGCATGACGGATTGGAGGTCGAACTCCCGGGGATCCACGGGAAGCTCCAGGATGTCCCCGATTTCGGCTTCCTCGCTGTAGGCCCGGGCCTCGTCCAGGGTGATCTCCAGGACCGGATCGTCGAGTTCCTCGACGATGGTCTTCTTCGCGAAGATGTCCACTCCCTCGTAGTTTTCCCGGAAACGCACGACCGCGTTTTCCGAGGTACCGTAGCGTTTCTTGTACGCCGCGAGGAGAGAGTCTTCGATCGTCTTAATCACGAGATCCTCGGATATGCCCTTCTCGTAGATTAGCTGGCGTATCGCCTCGGCCATTTCTGAAGACATGGCGTTAAGCTCCCTCCTGTGCGTAATCGAGCCGCGCTTTTGCTATGGATGCGTATTCAACGGTCCGTTCGCCCCAGGCTCCCCGGATCGTCATCGCGGACGGGCCTGCCTGGGCTATGCGGCCGGCGAGCCACTCGTCCCCCTCCTTGAGGAGGATCCGAATGCCCCGGCCGGTGAATATGGCGTACTCCCGATCGGAACGGATCCATCGATCCACCCCGGGGGAGGCGACCTCAAGGTGGAAGTCCTGCTCGGAAAGCAGGACCTGCAGCCTGGGCTGGATGAGCCTGTGGGCCCGGGAACACTCGTCGATCCCCGTACCGCCGGGGGCGTAGATTACCGCCCGGACCTGCACGGAGCCGCGATGACGGCTGACGGACAGGTCCACGAGGCCCAGTCCGGCGCCCGAGAGGAGTTCCTCCAGATCCTTCCTGTATCTGTCGCTTTCCACCATACCTACAAAAAAAGAGTCGTGGGAACGACTCTTCTTATCCCTAAGAATAAGCTCTCTACGGAAGGTATAGTATAAGAAGCCGCTCCCCTTCGTCAAGCCGCGGGGACGGCACCGTCCCCGCGGGCGCCGCGGGTCCGGGGACCCCGACGGCTCGGCCGATCCGGGGGGCCGGAAAGGAGTCAATCCGCCGCCAGGACCAGGGCATCCACCCGACGTGTCCCCGCTGCCTTGAGCACCCGGGCGCACTCGGAGAGGGTCGCGCCCGTGGTCAGCACGTCGTCCAGGAGCACGACCCGCGCCGGCGCCTTTGCTCCCTTTCGGACGCGGATCTTTCCCGTCAGGTTGGACATCCGGGCGGAGTAATCCAGGGTTTTCTGGGAGGCTCCTTCCGCCCTCTCCAGGCAGCGCATCACGGGCACCCCCCTTCGTTCCAGGCTCCGGGCCAGGTCCTCGACCTGGTCCCATCCGGTTTTGCGGATCTTGCCCTTCCGGAACGGGACGGGAACCAGGACGGTCCCCGGATACCCTTCCCGAAGGCGGTCGTATACCCGGGAGGCCAGGAAGCGGGCCAGGGGCCGCACTCCCCGTATCTTGTAGGAGATGAGGAGATCCTTGATCCGCCCCGCATACTCCCAGAGGGGGTACGCCGAATCGAAGGCGAAGCTGCGGTCCCGGCAGCGCATGCAGAGCCCCCGCTCGGAAACGAGGGGCTTGCCGCATATCGGACATCGTTCTCCCCGGATCCGGGGGAGGTCCTCCTCGCATTCGCCGCACAGGGGATACGCCCGGTCGGCTTCCTCGAGGAGCCCGCGGCCGCAAAGGACACAGCACCGGGGAAACAGGATCTCCAGAGCCCTGCTCAAAAGGGAAGGCGAACAGTCCATGACGGAATACCGTCCGCCGAGCCCTCCCCCGCTTGCGAGGCTATAGCAGTTTCTTGAGCCGGGCCAGACGGGAGAGGGCCTCCAGGGGGGTGATGCGGTCGGGATCCAGGGAGCGGAGCTCCTCCAGAACCAGTTCCTCGTTGGAAAAGAGGGCGGCCTGGGCGGGTTGCCTCGGGGACGCCACGGCGGCGGGCAGGTCCCGCTCCTTCCGGGCCAGGTTTTCCCGCACCTGGCGGGCCCGGGCCAGGACCGGGGCGGGTATCCCCGCGAGACCCGCCACGTGAAGACCGTAGGAACCCGCGGCGGGCCCCTCGACCACCCTTTTCAGGAATACCACCTCCCCCGCGCTCTCCCGGACCGCGAGGGAGCGGTTGACCAGCTTGGGATGCTCCAGGGCCGTCAGCTCGTGGTAATGGGTGGCGAAGAGGGTCCGGCATCCCACGGCGTCCAGCAGGTGTTCGGCGGCCGCCCAGGCGATGGCCAACCCGTCCAGGGTCCCGGTCCCCCTCCCCACCTCGTCCATGATGACCAGGCTGCGGGGTCCGGCATTGTTAAGGATGTAGGCGGTCTCGTGCATCTCCACCAGGAAGGTGCTCTCTCCCCGGGCCAGGTTGTCCTGGGCGCCGACCCGGCAGAATATCCGGTCCACCACCCCGATCCTGGCCTCACCGGCGGGCACGAAGGAACCGGCTTGGGCCAGCAGGACGATCAGGGCGGTCTGCCGGAGGTAGGTGGACTTGCCGGCCATGTTGGGACCCGTGATCAGGGCGAAGGAGACCTCCCCGGAGTCCAGCCGCACGTCGTTGGGCACGAAGTCCCCGCCCGCCCGATGGGCTTCCACCACGGGATGGCGGCCTTCCAGAATGCCCAAGGTCCCGGTATCGTCGACCTCGGGACGGGTGTAGCCCCGGGCTGTGGCGGTGTACGCGAAGGAGGCCAGGCAGTCGACCCGGGCGCAGGCTCGGGCGGCTTCCAGCAACCGCGGCACGGCGGCCTTGACCTCGGTCCGCACCTCCAGGAACCTCTCCCGCTCCCGTTCCACGATCCGCTCCTGGGCCCCGTTGATGCGGGATTCCAGCTCTGCCAGGCGGTCCGTGGTGTACCGCTCCCCGGTGGAGAGGGACTGCCGGCGTATGAAGTGGGAGGGCACCTGGGGAAGGGCGCCCTTGGTGACTTCCAGGTAATAGCCCAGGATGCGGTTGTACCGGATCCTGAGGTTCTGGATGCCCGTGGCGGTCCGTTCCTCCTCCAGGTACGACTCCAGGACGGATCGGGAGGAATCCCGGAGGTCCCGCAGGGCGTCCAGCTCCGGATCGAAGCCCGGCCGTATCAGGTTCCCCTCGTTCAACAGGACCGAGGGATCCTCCAGGATGGCGCGGCCGACCAGGTCCGACACGGACCGGAGCTCCTCCTCGACCTCGGGTCCCAAGTCCAGTCCGAGCTCCGGCGCGGCCCCGGTCTCGGGCTCCAGGAGGGCGGCGGCTTCCCGGATCGTGTCCAGGGAACCCTTGATTCCGAGGAGATCCTTGGCATGGGCCTTGTCCATGGCCACCCGGGAAGCGAGGCGTTCCAGGTCCATACAGTTGCCCAGACAGGACCGGAGCCGCTCCAGGGTGCGCTGGTTCCGATACAGCCGTTCCACGGCGTCCAGCCGGGACCGGATCGCGGCAGGATCCCTCAGGGGCCGGAGAAGCCAGTGCTTGAGGAGCCGGGCCCCCATGGCGGTCCGGGTGGCGTCCAGGACGTCCAGGAGGGTGAACGCCCGGCCGCCGTCCTGGAGGTTCCGATCGATCTCCAGGTTCCTCTGGGCGGATTCGTCGATGTCCGCGAAAGCCTCCTCCCTCCGGGGCCGCAGACCCTCCAGGTGGGGAACGGCACCCCGGAAGGCGTCCTCCAGGTACCGTACCAGGACGCCCGCCGGCGCCAGGGCCGGATCGTCGTCGGAAAAACCGAAGCCCTTGAGGGAAGCCGTCCCGAACCGCTTTGTCAGGATCTCCGACGCCTGGGCCTGGTCGTAGCTCCAGTCCGGGAAACGGTTCAGGATGAGCCCCTCCCTTTCCTGGAGTATCTGGGCGATATCCGGGTCGTCCAGCAGGGTCTGTTGGACCAGGGCTTCCCGAGGGGCCAGGCGGTACAGCTCCTTGCGGAGCCTGGCCGGGGCGTCCTGCTTCGCGGAGAAGGCGCAGAATTCCCCGGTGGATACGTCCACGTAAGCGATCCCCAGCGCGTCCCGAACGCGGCCGATGGACACGAGGTAGTTGTTGGACCTGCTGTCCAGGTAGTCTTCCTCCACGGTGGTGCCCGGGGTGATGATCTCGACCACCTCCCGATCCATGAGCCCCCGGGAAACCCCTGCGACCGCGGTCTGTTCGCAGATGGCGATCTTCTTGCCCGCCTTGAGGAGACGGGAGATGTAGGAATGGGCGGCGTGGTACGGGATCCCGCACATGGGCGCGTCCTGACGCTTGGTCAGGGTCAGGTTGAGCAGGGAGCTGACTTCCAGGGCGTCCCGTTCGAACATCTCGTAGAAATCTCCGAGGCGGAAGAACAGGATCTCGTCCCGGTGGGCGCTCTTGATCCGACGGTACTGGTCCATCAGGGGCGTGGTTTCGGACATGGCGGTTGCATTATAGGCGGGAACTCAGGTAGGATACAATGCTGAGGGTGCCGGTCCCCCCGGCCCGATCCGCCTTTCAGCGAGGGAGCCCGTGGAAGAAGCCCTGTACGTGAAGGAAACCGCCCAGACGATCTATATCCGCGCCCAGGGGCACGTGACGGCGGCGCTGTGTTCCGACCTCAAGGGCCGTATCTTCGAGCGCCTGGAGGCCAAGCCCCCGGTCGAGAACGTCTACGTGGACCTCTCCTCCTGCGACTACATGGATTCCACCTTCCTGGGTCTCCTGGTGGGCATCAATAAACGGTTTCTCCGGTTCTCGGAACGCCCCCTGACCGTGGTCCGCCCCACCCCGCCCTGCACGGAACTCCTGCGCACGATCGGGATCCTGCGGCTGGTCAAGGTTCAGGAGGAGTCCGTCCCCTTCCCGGATTCCATGGAGGCCATCGTGACGGCGGAGAAGGCCACCGCCGAATTCCTGCTGGATGTCCACGAGAATCTCATGGACCTTTCCGACGAAAACCGGAGCAGGTTTTCCACACTGTATTCGGTCCTTAAAAGCCAGATCAACCAGCCCGAGGAAGAACCGTAACATCAAGGCGCGTGTGAAACTCGCTGAAGCTCGATAG
The DNA here is from genome assembly GCA_022703505.1 of Spirochaetota bacterium. Taxonomy (GTDB): domain Bacteria; phylum Spirochaetota; class Spirochaetia; order Treponematales; family UBA12059; genus JAAYUR01. The sequence goes on from JAKLDN010000009.1 coordinate 20,858, forward strand.
AGCTTCAGCGCCGCCACGGCGCTTCGCGCCGTGGCGCTATTGGGCTTTTCCGATCAGGGCCTGTATGACCTTGTCGGTCACGTCCACCGCCGGGCTGTACCAGATGATGGCGCTCGTGACGGACCCGGTGGAGTGGCTGCTCAGGATCACCGAGTACCCGTCCGCCTCCGCGATCCCCTGGATGGTCCTGTACACAAGCTGGGAGAAGTCCGAGCTCTCCATGAGCCTGCGGGACCGGTCCTCCAGCTCCGCCTGCTTGGCCTTGTAATACTCCGAGAGGTACTGAGCCCGGCGGTACAGTTCCTGGTCCATCCGCAGCACTTCGGCCTGGTCGGACCGGGCGATCGCCTCGGCCCTGCGTACCTGGAGCTGTTTGATCTCGTTGGACATCCTATCGATCTCCGCCTGCACCTTCAGCTTGTCCTCTTCCAGCTTGCGGACGGCGGCGGAATCCCGGGAATAGGTGAGGTACACCTTTGCGAGGTCCACCACCGCCACACGGGTGATCTGCTGGGCCGAGACGCCGGCCAGGAAGGACAGGGCCAGGATCGAAACCAGTACGGTTCGCTTGAAACTCATGCGATTCTCCTCGTCAGAGGGTGGTCTGGGTTATGCTGATGACGAACTCCATGCCTTCGGTCGCCCATTCGAATTTGCCGGCCCCGTTCATGAAGAACCGCTTGGCGAAGTAGAAGCGGAAGGGGAACTGGGGGATCGTGAAGCGGAAGCCCGCTCCCAGGCTGAAGGCCAGATTTTCGAAACCAAGGTCGAACAGGGAGGTCTTGGTGGAGTCCAGTCCCCCGGACGCCCCGGTCTTAAAGCTGAGGAGCCCCTGGTCCGTCCGCACCGTGGCCGCGTCCAGGAACATGTCGAAGGACAGGAACTGCTCGACCAGGGGCATCCGGATCTCCACCCAGTTCTCCCAGAGGATGGTCCCCCCGAAGGTCTCCTCGGTCAGGTCCCGCCAGCCCCGGCCCACGAAGAAGCCGTCGATATACAGCTTGGAATTGTCCGTTACCGAGAGGGAGGAGCCCGGCTTGGGCAGGAGGAGGGAGAGTCCCGTGTGCCCGCCCAGGACCCACTTGAGGGACCAATCCTCCCCGATGGGTATGTCGAAGAGGGTCACGTAGCCTTCCAGCTTGGTGTCGGTCCGGAGGAACTGGTCCTGCTCGAAGTCGAACAACCCGGCCCAGGTAAACTTCTGGCTGGCGAAGTACCCCTTGGAGGGATCGTACCAGAGGTCCAGGGCGTTCATGTAGGTCCGGAAGATCAGGCTGTTCGCGTTGATCCACTGTCCCGCCGAGGACGCCAGGTCCTCGCTGAAGGGACGGAAGAGACCCTGGTCGTAGGACTGGTTCGTCAGCCCCAGCCGCACTCCCCCCGAAAGCCCGAGGGTGCCGACGGGGAAGACGAAGCGGTAGCCCAGGGAGAAGGTCAGGTTGATGTTCCAGTACTCGTAGTCCATGTAGTACTCGTCCGGGACCACGTAACCCGCGGCCTCGTACTCCGCCCAGGAGGTGTAGGGATCCGGGACCGCCCCGGGGCTTCCGTACGCGAATACGGGTCCGAGGGTGTCCTGCAGGGCCTGCATCCCCTTATGGACGAAGGAGAGCTCGACGGAGCCGGTCATCCGCTTCCCGAGGATCCAGGGATCGGAGAACCCGAGGGTCACCTCCTGGGTGTCCGGGGAGGCCGTGATCCCCACGGAGATGCTCTGGCCGTTGCCCAGGAAGTTCCGGTCATTCCACTTGATCAACCCGGAGATCGGGAATTCCGGGGTGGAGGCCCCTATGCCCGAAAGGGTGAGCCCGAACTGGATGTCCGCGGAGCTCTGCTCCTCCACGGTGATGATGATGTCCATGAGGTTCTCGGCGCTGCCGGGGATCATCTCCGGAGTCAGGGCGGAGAAGTACTGCAGGTTGTAGAGGTTACGCAGGCCCGTGATGACCTTTGTCTTGGAGAATATGTCCCCGACTTCGAAGGGCAGCTCCCGATAGATGACGTGATCCTTGGTCTTCTTGTTGCCCTTGACGATGACGTTCTCGATATGGGCCCGGTCACGTTCCACGATCTCCAGGGTGTACCCGATGACCCGGCGATCGGGATCTCGCCGCTCGTTCATCTCGATCCGGTTGAAGATGTAGCCGTTCTCGTAGTAGAGGTCCTCGATCCTCTGCTTGTCCGCCAGGAGGGTCGGATAATTCAGGATCATCCCCTCCTTGGAACGGACCAGGGCCGAGAGTTTTTCCGTGGGGAAAATTCGGTTTCCGGAGAACTGGAGCCCCCCGAAGCTGTACTGCTCCCCCTCCGAGATGACGAAGGTCAGGATCAGCCGTGTCTTCTGGGCTCCCTCGTCCCGGCTAAGCTCCCGGAGAATGTCCACCACCCGTGCGTCCACGTAGCCCCGGCTCTGGTAGAGGTTCTCTATCTGGATCCTGTCCGCCTCCAGCTTCTGCTCCTGGAAGAGTCCGGGCTGGAAGAGTCCCTGTTCCTTGAGGCTCAGCTTGGATTTCAGGGAGGAGGCGGCCAGGGCCGCGTTGCCCTCGAACCGCAGCTCCTGGATCGCCAGCTGGCTGCCCTCGGACACCTGGAATACCAGGATCAGAGAGTTCTCCCCCCGGCCGGGCTCCGTGAAGCTCGTCACCGTGGCGTCGGCATACCCTTTTTCGATATAGAGCTTCCGGACGGCCCGCTCGTCCGCCCGGGCCTTGGCCTGGTTGTAGATGTCCCCGGACTTGAGCAGGGCCGCGCCCAGGATCTCACCGGGGCGGAGTCCCCGGGCGCCGTCCACCCGTACGGTCTCGATCCAGGGCTTCTCGGTCACCGTGAATTTGATGATCACCGTCGAGTATTCGGCGTCCCCGGGCAGGGCGATGGGGCTGATCTCGTCGAAGTAGTCCAGTTCGTAGACCGAGGCCTGCAGATCCATCCAGAGGGATTCCGAGAAGGCCTTCCCCTTGTACGCCTGCACCACGGAGTCCAGTTCGTTCCGGTCCACCCGCTTGATGCCGGAGAACTCAATCTCCTTGATGGTCTTGCCCAGGTACCAGTCCGCGGCCGGCTGGGCGGCGATGCCGGATGCGAGGATAGCCAGGAACAGTACGGCGCCGATGCTACGCTTCATGATTCACCCTTCTCAGTAGGTCAGTTTCCATGTGAAACGGAAGGAATTATCGCTGATGAAAAGATCCTCGGGATGCAGGAACGACAGGCTCCAATCGAACAGGAAGAACGGAGTCGTCAACTCGAAACCGATTTCGGAGTCTAGCCTTAACGAGCTCCGGTTTACAAGAGGCTGGTCCTGCTGAAGACGGAGGGAGCCCCTCAGGAACACGTCGTCCCGGAGATACTTGCCCGCGAAGACGGAGGTGTTGTCCAGGTAGTCCGCCAGGGTGACTCCGCCCTCCACGTCCGCGTCCAGACGGGCTACGTCCAGGAGCCAACGCTGGACCAGCTCGGTCCTCAGGTAGAACAGGTCCAGGCCCAGGAGCCGGCGGGTGTTCCGCTCGAACACGTTAATGAAGTTCAACTGGGGAAGGATGTCCGTGGAGGCGATCAGGGTCCTGCGGATGTCCACGTCGGATCCGTCGTCCGAGGCGAGCAGGTCGCTTCCCAACAGGGCCGCTATCTCCGTCTGGCTCAGGGACGGAGTCGATTCGAGGGTGGGCTGGAAGTTGAAGAGGCTTGCGTTCTCCGCCTTCAAAACAATCTTGACGGTCTCTTGACCCCTCCGGGTCCGGAGTTCCGCCTCTAGGGTGACCCGGGGATCGAAGGAGTACTGGTTCTCATTGAACACCATCCTGCCGGTCTTGAGGAAGAAGTTCCTCTGGATGTAGAAGAGGTTGCCGCCCCGAAGGACCGCGTTCCCCTTTAGCGCGTAGGACTGCTGCTTGTCGTCGTAGGAGACGGAAAGGCGGCTCGCGGGATCCGCCTGGCCGCTGATCACGGGGAATTCCTTGGAGGGGAAATAGACCATGACCCCCTTTCCGATGCGGACGGCCAGGTCGATCTTCGTGTCCACGTTGGGGACCCGGCCGTCCCCCTCCGCCCCCGCCTGCATGATGGAAGGGTCGATGACGATCTCGGCCCGTGGGATCGTCAGGGCGCCGGTCAGCTCTAACTTCCCGTCCGCGGCGGCCAGGAGGATGTCCGCATCCGCGGTTCCGGCGATGTTCATGCCCAGGAACCGGGTCTTCAGGGGAACCTGGGTGGATTCCACGGAGCGGGCGCGCAGGGAAAAGCTCCTCGGGATCCACTGGGACATCTCGAAGGACATGCTGACCGCAGCCTTGGCGGTCTGCCCGATGCCGACCACCGGCTGAACCAGGGTTACCTGCCGTCCGTTCGCCTCCAGGGGGGCCGTAACCGGACCGATCGGGGCGTTGACGTAATTCGGCACTTCCAGCAGGGCGTCCTGGAACCGGAGGCTCCCGTAGATCTCGGGATCCGACGCCTTTCCCCGTACCGAGAGAGAGCCCGTCGCTATTCCGGACAGGAACCGGACCTCCGGAAGGGGCAGGATCGGCCAGAGGGAGGTCATCTCCACGCGAATGTCCGAGAGGTCCATCGCGATCTGCCGATCCGCGACCTTCCCGACGACCACCGCCGCCAGGGGGAAGGGAGGCATCGCCCGGGCCAGGAAGCTTCCGTCGTCCAGGACCCGCACCTGTACCTCCGAGCCGCTGCCTCCCTGGAACACGAGATCCCGCCCGGTCCGTTCCAGGGTGAACGGCCACCGTGCCGAATAATTCTTGGCCATGGAGAAATCCAGGATCGTCCCCCGCAGGGTCAGGGACTTCGCGATGTCCGAGAGGTTCGGAAATCCGCTCGCGCCGTAGGCGGCGGCTTCCAGGTCTCCCGCCGTCTCGAAGCGGAACCGGGCCACGTCTCCGGCCAGGAACCCGGTGTAAGCGCCGGACGCCGACAGGGAACCGGTCCTGAATCCCAGGTCGATCCGGGTGCTTTCCACTTGATGAATCCCGTAGCGGCCCGAACCGTCCCGGATTTGCAGTCCTTCCCTATCCAGGCCGCCTTCCGCGGCGGCCGCCAAGGAGCGACCGCGAAGGGATCCTTCCCGAAGAGCCAGGGAAAAATCGACCTTCGGGTCCTCCAGGGTCCCGGAAGCGGTGATTCCTCCGTCCAGCCTGCCTGTCAGTGCGCTTCCGAAAATCCGGGAAAGGGAAAAGGATTGAAGGTCGACCCGTCCGGCGACCGTGCGGTCCCTGAAATTCCCGACGGCCCGTAGCGCCTCCCCCCCCTCCCCTGCGAGATTCAGCTCGACCTCCCGGATTCCGGAGAGTTCCGCACCGCCCGCATACCGGGCCGATCCGGAGAGCCGGGATCGGCCGTCCTCCACGGCGATGTCCGGGAACACACCCCCCTCCGGCCCCACGGCCCCGGCCAATCGAACGATCGGGAGCCGTCCCTTGAGTGCGCCCTCCGGCTCCAAGGCCAGGGAGGAGATGCGGAGCCCCCAATCCCGGGGGGAACGGAACTCCCCGACGGCGTCCCCGGTGGCCAGGATGGTGCCCTCCCGGAGAGGCAGGGGAAGGGCCTTGAAGGCGACGACTCCTCTCGTCTCGGGACCCGATACGGTCGCGACCATGGAAAACCCGTAATCTCCGGTAAGGAAAACCCGTCCCCCGTCGTAGTCCCCTTGGAATGCGAACGGGATGTCCCGGAGGGTGAGGTCGGCGCGGAATCCCGCCCGGGGTAGGTCGAATTCGGCGTCGACCCGTCCCTCGATCGGAAAACCGCCGAGGGAGGCGGATAGGCGGGAGATGGAGATCTCGGCGGAAGTCCCGGCCAGGTTCAGGACCGCGTAGGTATCCTCACCCGCGGCCCCGGCCGGGGCGATACGGAAATCCGCTGCGGAGTATGAAAACCGGGAAAAATCCGAACTGAGGGTGAGCCCCCCCCCCAGGGAAAGACCGGACAGGAAATCCGCGGCCTTGGGCTCCAGGAGGGCCGACAGCAGGGGCTCCAGGGGCGCGAGGTCGTAGGGATCCAGCACGAGGGCCGTTTCCACGAAAGGTCGGGCTCCCAGCGAAAGGGAACCTTCCCAGGAGATGCGCCGGGGCCCGGCATCCTCCACCGCACCGGAGATTCCGAGACTCCCGTCGGATTCCCGGGAAGGTAAATCCAGGCTGCCCCGGAAATCAAGGGTTCCCGGCGCGCGTTCCGCGAAAACGGCCAGTTTGGCGAACTCCACCCCCCCCAATTCGGCCGTGTCGGAGAACAGGAACAGCTCCCGGCCTTCCCCGACGGCTCGCAAGCTCGTCTTCAAGGGGAAGCTGCCTTCCCGGGCCCGGTAATCGAGATCCGCAGTCAGCGCGAGGGAGGACAGATCGGGCCGCAAGGTACCCCGGACCCGGGCCGTCCCGTTCGGTGACCGGGCTTCCAAAGTCTTGAGGTCGATACCGTCCAGACCCCCGGACGCGTCCAGCCGGAACTCGAAGTCATCCCCCAGGAAACCTGGGGGAAGGAACCCGGACAGCTCGGCGCTGATCCTCGGATTTTTCCAGGCCTCGGGATATCGCAACCGGATGTTACCGGAATACGGCCTCCGGAACCACGGTGCCCAGGCCTTTTCCCGGCTTCCCGTCGGGTGTCCCAGCCTGGAGAGGTACAGGGATTCAAACCGCAGATCGGCATCCAGGGTTCCGGCCCGGGTGTCGTACCGGGCAAGGAGATCGAAGGGGGCGTCGTCCCGGACCTTCCGGGCTTCCAGGACGCCGTCCCGGAGAAGGACCGAAAACTCCTGACGCTCCAGGATGCCCGCGTCCGATCTTGCGGAAAGGGCGATGCTGTAGCGGGCCGCCGTCAGGTCCCGGCTGGAACTCCCCCGGACGCTGATCGAGACCGTCACCCTCTCGAACGGGAACCGGGGATCCCGGAAGGATCCGGAGAACGTACCGTCCAGGGCGACCACGAGTTCCCGTTCCGTCAAGAGGAGATCCAGGGAACGGATCTCCGCGGTCCAGGAAGCTTTCCGCTCGGGGTCCTTCAAGGACAGCCGCAGCCTTCGGGCAGAGATCGCCAGACGCCCAAGAGGGTCGCCGGACCCGGATCCCCCGCCCAGGGTGCTCCGCAGCTTGGCGATCAAGTCGGCGTCCTTGGACAGGTCCAGATCGATCTCTACGTTCCGAAGGGTGATCCGATCCAGGGACCGCCCCGCGGCGGCTTTTCCGACCAACGCGGCCGCTGCGGCCGCCAGGTCGTATTCGGCCTCCAGCCGATCCGCGCGGAGCAGGTTCCTCCCCCCGGCATCCGTCAGGCCGAGGTAGGACAGCCTCAAGGCCCCGAATATGGACGGGGAAGCGCGGTCGTAGGATATGGATAATCCCGAGGCGTCTTCCGCCGCGAACGCGGCGCGCGCCAGGACGGACCGAGCCCAAGCGGATCCGGCGCGGTCCAAGGGCAAGGCCGCGAGCGCTGCGCCCAGCAGGACGGCGACGACCGCCCCCGCTCCCCGCGGAAGGCGGGATTTCCCTCGATTTTTCACCCTCGACACCTTAGCATAAACATAGCGCGGCGGTCATGCGGGCGCTTGATGAGGTCCCGTCGCCCGGGTATCCTGGAGTCATGAAATACCAGGCGACGGCCTCCCGGGAGGTCTGGGACCGCTTCATCGTGTTCGAGGGAATCGACGGAACCGGGACGACAACCCAGAGAAACCTCCTGTCCGAGACGCTCAGGACCCGGTCCATTCCCTTCCATTCTACCGCGGAGCCCACGGATTCCGAGATAGGCCGGTTGATCCGGAAGATCCTGGCGGGCGACGTCCGCGTCCGGCCGGAAACCCTCGCCTACCTGTACGCCACCGACCGAAACGAGCACATCTTCGGCGAAGGGGGTATCCGGGAGCACCTGGACGCCGGGGAGGTCGTCGTTTGCGACCGGTATTTCTTCTCATCCCTCGCGTACCAGGGCAGCGCCTGCGGGCCTGAGCTCCCGGAACGACTCAATCAGGGATTCCCCCTTCCGTCCCTCCTGGTCTATTTCGAGCTGTCCCCGGATCGCGCCCTCTCCAGGATTTCCGGACGGGGCGTCCCGGATATCTTCGAACGCGGCGATTTCCTCTCCCAGGTCTCCCGGGCATATGAGGACATCCTCAACCGGTGCGCAGACCAGGGCTTGAGGGTGATCCGGATCGACGGATCCCGGACGATACCGGAAGTGGCGGACGACATTCAACGGGCCGTCCTCTCCGCGATCGAAGGATAAACAACCCCGGCCCAGGAAGGTTTCCTTCCGCGCTCGAGCCGATAACGGATTCTGGCGAATCTTCCGATACTATGATCGGTATGAAGCGCTCCGTTCTGTTCGCCATCCTCCTTATTGCGGCCGCGGCCGGGCTGACCGCCTATCCCGTATACTTCAAGGAACAGTATTACAGGCTCTTCCATACCCACTACATCCAGTATCCGGACGACGCTATCGAGAACATCTATTGGCTGGAACGGGCACGGGACGCAGATTTCTGCAATCCCCTGTACGCCTTGGCCAAGATCGAGAACGAACGCCAGTGGGAGCGGTACCGCTACCTCATGAACATGCATCTGGAGCTCAAGCTGATCGAGCAGCACCTGGCCCTGGGATCCAAGTTCGACAAGCGGGTTGCTTATTTTTACAACGCCCCCTGGAAGGACCAGAACCTGGAAAGCCTCAAAATCGCGGAAACCGCCTACAAGGCCGCCCTGGCCTACTGGCCCGCGGCCGTGGAATGGGCCCGGAAGGCCGAGGGCCTCCGGTTCGTCCGCTTGCCCGAAGTCCAGGCCTGGGAAGACCAGGCCCAGCGCATCGTCAGCGGAGACCTGGACTACTCGGATATCATCGCGGATGAACTGGCCCGGGTATCCAGGGTGAGGAAAGCCTTCGAATCGATGCAGTTCACCTACTGATCGTACTATCCGGGCAGCATCCATCCGCCGGATCGCAGGATAGTGAACCCACCTACAGAGAAATCCCGGTTTCCCCCCGGCCCTGAGGAAAAAGAAACGGGGCATCCCGGAAATGGGACACCCCGTCATCCTAATGGCCGGGCTATTTTCAGTTCTTCAGGAAGGCTTCCTTGAATCCCAAGGACCGGACCTGCAGCAAGGCCACTCCGGTTTCGTCCCTCCCCAGGGGACCTACGAACAGCCTGTACAGGGGACCGGGGCCGGTCGTGACCGTATCGATCGTTACGGGGAAGGCCCCTCGAAGCCGCGCCGCGGCGGTTTCTACGGCGGCCGTCGTCTTGAAGGCCCCTACCTGTATGTAATGTCTCCCCGGAATGAGGCTCGTGGAGTCCGGGGCGGCGGCAGGCTCCTTCGGAGGAGACGACGGTTTCACGGGAACCGGGGCGGCGGCGACCGGGGCCGCGGGGGCCGCGGCCGGCTTGGTCGGAGCCTCCGGGGGCTTGGGAGCCGCGGGTTCCATCGTGACGACGACATCCGCCGGTTCGGCCGGCACGGAATCCGCGGGCGGTACGACCGGCGAGGGCTCGGGCTGCTTCTCAGGTTCCGTTTTGGCCACCGCGATCGGTTCCGCGAGGCCGACTTCCGGCGCTCGATCCGAATCGGGAGAGCCGGTCTGGCTCCGCGACAGGGCTTCCGGCTTTCCGGAGTCATCCATGCGTATTTCCAGGTCCGCCAGCGCCACGCTCGGCGCCGGATCCGCCGGCCAGGCCTTCCGGGTCAGGGCAGTCTCCGGAAGCTCGTCCGGTACCAGCACCGGGTCCGCCAGGGCGGCCTCCACGGGGAGAGCCGCGGGAGCGGGCCGATTCAGTCCGTGGACCACGGCCTTGTCCTCGGGGACCTCGCGGACCGCGGCCGTTTCGGGAGCCGGAAGGACCGCGGTGACGGGTCCGGACTCCAAGGGGACGACCCCCGGGCGGGCGATCAATTCGGGCCGGACCACGGGAACTTCCTTGGCGCTGGGGCTTTCGGGGACCGGGGCGGGGGGAAGAGAGGGTTCCGGCGCCTCGGATGGGGCGGAAACCTCCGGGGGCTCGGTCGGGGCTTTCGGCGATACCTCGGCGTTGACCACCGCGGACGGGGGCGGAGCGAGGTTCGAGGGCACCGGTTCCGGGATCGCCGGTTCCTCCGACGCGGTTCCTGCGGCCCCCGGCTCGGCCGCAACCGCGGGCACCTCAACGGGGATCGTAGATCGTGGCTCCTCGGTAGGAGTGGATACCCCGGCCCGGGAGGCCAGGAGGCTGGGATTGAAGTCCGGATCAACGCCGGGCCCCGAGCCCGCAGGCGGAGTCTCGGCGATGTTGCGGGGGGCGGATACCCGTACCCGGGACAGGGAGCCCGGTTCCATGGAGAGGGCTTTCGCCGCTTCGGGAGAGAGAAGCAGGAAGATCCCGGGGTTTTCCAAGCCCTTGGTGACGATCACGGTCACGGACTTGCCGTTCTCCAGGTTCACTACCTCCACGGCCGTGTTCCTGGGGAAGGAATTGCAGGCCGCGTAGTATCCGGAATCCGGGAACTCCCCATACGCGCTCATCATGGCGCTTCCTTCCCAGGCGGATGCGCCCAACAAGGACGTCGCGAGAAGGGCGATACAAAGCACCGGCATCCATCGTTTCATATTGTCTCTCCCGCGGATATCACCCGCGTTCCTTCCTCAAGGTCCTCGCCCACACCGCCGCCAAGGTTTTCCCCAGCTGGGAAAGGCGTTCCCGGCGTTCCTCGACCGTCCCGGAATCGAACCGTTCCGGCTTCTCGGACCCCTCGGCCAGGGCACTGCCGTCCCGGACCCTCATGAGCCTCCAGGCGAGGGATTCCGGGAACCGCACCGGCGGGTCCGAAGGTGTATCCGCATAGCGTATCCAGACGAGGGCGACATAGTCCACATACCCTTCCCGGGCCGACTTCAGACCCAGGACGCTCGACTGGAAGTCCGCCCGGCCGATCCGTCCGATCGTCTCGTTGGTGGCGATGAATCCGGCCGCGAAGAGATGGTCCAGGCAGCCGCCCAATAGGGCGTCGGACAGGTCCGGGGCTTCCGGTCCCCCCGAGTCCTCGAGCAGCGCGACCGAGAAGGTCTGTCCCGACAGGGGCGCGGCCAGGCAGAGGACGGCAAGTACGCAAGCCGATACGGTTCGCTTCACGGATACTCCTCTCCGCCTTCCAATATCGGCGTTCCGGCGTGCCGCGCTTACCCTTTTTTCCACGTTGAACCGGATCGTCCGCCGTGGTATTGTGCGCTCCAGGGAGCCGGAGGGATGCAGTACTACGCGGTTCAAGTGAAATCCCGATGCGAGGACGAGTATGTCCGCAGGCTCAGGTCGAATCCCGCCGTTTCCGGGGCGGAGATCCTCCTCCCGAAGCGCACGGTGATCCTTCGCAAGGGCGGTATCAAGCGGCGGGGAACGGCCCCCGTATTCCCGGGCTACGTCTTCCTGGGGCTCGACGAGGCGGTGAACCCGGAACTCCGCTGGCTCGTCCGCAGGACTCCGGATTTCTACCGATTCCTGCCTTCCAATCAGGATCCCGTTCCCCTGGGCGGGCGGGACCTGGACCTGCTCACGCACTTCATTTCCTTCGGGGAACGTGCCGATACCTCAAAGGTAGCCTTCGACGAGAACGACCGAATCGTCGTGCTGGAAGGCCCCCTGAAAGGCCTGGAAGGCCTGATCGTGAAGGTGGACCGCCGGAAAGGCCGGGCCAAGGTCCGGCTGGACATGTGCCGGAACTCCTTCCTGATCGACCTGGCCTTTTCCGTCGTGGACCGCGCGGGGAAAGGACAAACGGAACCCCATGGAGAATCGCGAGGAACCTAGGATCTACGTGATCGGCGCGGGCTTCGCCGGTCAATCCATCGCCCGGGAAATCAAGGCCCGGGGGATACTGGGCCGGGTCGTCGCCTTCCTGGACGACGATCCCGAGAAGATCGGACGGCGCCTGGAAAACGTGCCGGTCCTGGGACCGATCCGGGACGTGGTGAATCTCCTGCGGCGCACCCCCGCGGACGAGGCCATCATCGCCATGCCCAGCGCTTCCCGGGATTACCTCCGGGAGCTGTACGGATTGTTGAAGGCCGCGGGGTTTTCCCGCATCCGCATCCTTCCCGGCATAGCCCAGATCGTGGAGGGGGACGCCCACCTCATCCAGGCCCGGGAGATCGATCCCCAGGACCTCCTGGGCCGGGGTCCCGTGGTCATCGGCCTGGCGGAGAGCCTTTCCTACCTCAAGGAAAAGCGGGTCCTGGTCACCGGGGCCGGGGGCTCCATCGGCTCCGAACTGGCCCGCCAGCTCCTTTCCGCCCGGGTCCAGAGGCTCTACCTCTTCGGCCACGGGGAGAACTCCATCTACCAGATCGATAAGGAACTCCGCCTGCTCCAGGCTGGCGGGGTCGGGGTCCGGACGGACATCGTTCCCGTCATCGGGGAGCTCAAGGACCGGGCCTACACGACCCATATCCTGAAACGTCTCAAGGCGGATGTGATCTTCCACACGGCGGCCTACAAGCACGTTCCCATGATGGAGGAGAATCCGGTCGCCGCGGTGGAGAACAACGTCTTCGGGACCTGGAACCTGGCGGAGGCCGCCCGGGAAGCCGGAACCCAGCGCTTCGTGCTGATCTCCACGGACAAGGCCGTGGATCCCGTCTGCGTGTACGGGGCCTCCAAGCTGATCTCCGAACGGATCGTCCGGGAGGCCCAGAAGAAGGTCGGTGCAGGACGGAAATTCATGGTGGTCCGGTTCGGGAACGTCCTGGGATCCCGGGGTTCCATCCTTCCCCTGTTCCAGCGGCAGATCGAGACGGGAGGCCCCGTAACGGTCACGGATCCGGAAGCCAGCCGCTATTTCATGACCATCCCCGAAGCCTGCTCCCTGGTGCTCAAGACGGGGGGCGTGGGCGAGGGCGGGGAATCCTACCTCCTGGACATGGGGGAACCCGTCCGGATCAAGGACCTGGCGGAGCAGCTGATCCGGTTCTACGGCTTCGAGCCCGAGCGTGACATCCCCATCCGGTACATCGGACTGCGGCCTGGGGAACGGACGGTCGAGAGGCTGCACAGCGAACGGGAAACCCTCATCCCCACGACCTTCCCGAGGGTGAATCGCCTGGTGCCGGACTCCGATACGGACCTTCCGGTGGACCGACTCCTGGAGGAACTCCGGCCCGTCTGCGCGCCCCTGGAAGGTCGGGAGGGGGAGTACCGGAACCGGCGCAGGCTACGCCAGATCCTGAGGACCTACATACCGACCGTGGAGGCCCCGGCCCATGAACCCGAGTACTGATTTCGTCCCCTTCGCCCTGCCCTCCCTGGGACCGGAGGAGGAGGAGGCCGTCCTTGCGGTTCTCCGTTCCGGATGGCTGACCACGGGATCCGTGGCCCTCCAGTTCGAGAGGGAGTTCGCCTCCTTCGTCGGGGCGGAGCACGCCCTGGCGGTGAACTCGGCGACCAGCGGCCTGCACCTGGCCCTGGAAGCCCTGGGCGTCGGCCCCGGGGACACCGTGGTCACGAGCCCCTATACCTTCGCCTCCACGGCCGCGGTAGCCCGGCACCTGGGCGCGGAGGTGGTCTTCTGCGACGTGGTCCCCGGGGGCTACAACATGGACCCCCGGCGGCTCGAGGAGGTGCTCGCGTCCACCCGGAACGTGAAGGCCGTAGTGCCGGTCCACGTCGGCGGACTGCCCTGTTCCATGCCGGAAATCCTGGACCTGGCCCGCAGGTACGGATGCGCGGTTGTCGAGGACGCCGCCCATTCCTTCCCCTCCCGCCTTCCGGGCGGCTTCGCGGGGACCCTGGGGGATATCGGGGTCTTCTCGTTCTACGCCACCAAGACCATCACCACCGGAGAGGGCGGCATGGTCGTGACCTCTGATTCCCGCCTGGCCAAGCGGATGTCCGTCATGCGCATGCACGGAATCGACAAGCCCGTCTGGGACCGCTACACCTCGAAGACCGCGTCCTGGAGCTATTCCGTCGTCGAGGCGGGGTTCAAGTACAACCTCCCGGACCTCCTGGCGGCCATTGGCCGGGAACAGCTCAAGAAGGCCGACCGGTTCCTGGAGGAGAGGCGCCGGATCGCCGGGATCTACGGCGAAAGCTTCCGCGGCCTACCCTTCGCGGAGCTTCCTCCGGAGGGCCCCGGCCACGCCTGGCACCTGTATTCCCTCCGCCTCAGGCCGGGGAGCCTGCAGGCGTCCCGGGACGAATTCGTGGATCGGCTCCGAGAGGCGGGGATCGGGACCTCGGTGCACTTCATCCCCCTCCATACCATGCCCTATTGGGCGGAGCGATACGGGCTTACCCCGGACAGGTTCCCGGAAGCTCTTTCCTCCTTCCAACGGACCGTCTCCCTGCCCATCTGGCAGGGCATGGGCGAGGACCGCGCCCGCAGGGTGGCACGGGCCGTAGCAGAGACGGGCGCCGGGCTGTCGGGCTAGGAGCAGCATGCCGCGGGACCGGAACGAATCGCTGAGCGCCGATATCCCCCTGTCCGATCTTCGCGACGAGGGGATGATCCGGGTCGTCACCGTCCGCGCCCCGGTCTGTCGGGGACGCATCACGGACATCGAGGTCCCCCGCCTGCCCCGGGGATACCGGGCCATCAGGGCCGAGGATATCCCTGGAGAGAACCGCCTGGCCATCCTGGGCTTCGACATTCCCATCCTGGCCCGGGATCGGGTCGCCTACGCCGGAGAGCCCGTCCTGCTCCTGGCGGGACCGGACCCGGCCGTCCTCGAAGACTTGCGGAGCACGGTCCGGGTATCCGTCCAGGAGGAGGAGCCCGTCCTCGAGTGGGAGTCCTTCTCCCCGGAGCAGGTGATCCAGCGGCGGAGCGCCGTGCTGGGGAACCCCGAGAAGGCCTTCGAAGCCGCGGCGGAGGTCCTGGAAGCCCGGTACCGGACGGATTCCCAGGAGCACCTCTACCCGGAGCCCCAGGGAGCCCTGGCGGTCTTCGACTACGACAAGCTCGTCATCCGCTGCGCCACCCAGTGGCCCTTCCACGTTCGGGACTGCGTGCGGTCCGTCCTGGGGGTCAAGCCCCAGGAGGTCATCGTCCGCCCGACCCCCCTGGGGATCCCCATGGAGGGAAGGCTCTGGTACCCTTCGGTCCTGGCCTGCCACGCCGCCCTGGCCGCCGTCCTGTGCCGGAAGCCCGCCCGCATCCTCCTGTCCCGGGACGAGGATTTCCGGTTCACCCCGAAGAAAGCCCGCTCCCTCGTTACCCTGCGCGCGGGTCTCGACCCCTCGGGCACCCTGACGGTCCTGGAGGCCGTAGTCGTCCTGAACACCGGGGCGTACGCTCCCCTCGCCTCGGAGCTTCTGGAACAGGCCTGCCTTCAGATCACGGGATCCCTTTCCATACCGAACCTTCGAGTCCAGGGCTACGCCGTACGGACCAACACCCCCCCCCTTGGCGCGTTTTCCGGGATGGGAGCCGCCCATTCGCTCTTCGCCGCGGAGAGCCTGGCCAGCCGGATAGCCCGGGACCGGGAGGAGGATCCCCTGGAATGGAGGGCCCGCCACTTCCTCCGGAAGGGATCCCCCCTGCTGACCGGGGAACGGCTTCGGGACAGGACCACCTTCGAGGAGATAGGCTCCCGGCTCAAGGCCTCCAGCGATTTCGCCCGTAAACACGGCAGCAACGAACTCATCCGCAAGCGGCGATCCGCCTCCCGAAGCGAGGAAGCCCCCCGGGGTATCGGGATCGCGTTCGGGTACCAGGCCAACGGCGCGTCCTACGCCGCCCTGGCCTCCGGCACCTTCACGGTGGAGACCACCCTGAACAAGGACCTTTCCCTGGTGATCTCCACCAGCGCGATAGCGGGCGACGAGGGTATCCGATCCATCTGGCGCTCCACCGCCGCCGGCATCCTGGGCGTTCCCCTGGGCAGGGTATCCATCTCCGAGGTGGATACCGCCTCGGTGCCCGATTCCGGCCCGTCCATGCTTTCCCGCAACATCTCGGTCGTGAATCGCCTGATCGAACGGAGCTGTATCGCCATTCGAAGCCGAAGGTTCCGGTCTCCCCTGCCCATCGCCTCCCGGGCCGTGCATCGCCCCAGGAATCCGCTGCGCTGGGAGGAGGATGCGGTCCGGGGTTATCCCTTCGAGTCCCTTTCCTGCTGCGGGGCGGTGGTGGAACTGGAATTGGATACCTGGAGCATGGAACCCCGCATCCTGGGGGTCTGGCTCTGCGTGGACGGCGGACGGATCGCCTCCGAGCGATTCGCCCGGGGCACCCTGTCCTCGTCCACCCTGGCGGCCCTGGGCCAGTGTTTCCGGGAACGCCTGCCCTTCGAGGAGGGGCGTGTGGCCGAGAACGGGTACCGGGAATACGGGCTTCTGTCCCTGGCGGAAGCCCCGCCCATCGAGATCGAGTTCCTTCCGTGGAGCGATACGGATCCCTTGAAGGGAATCGGGGAACTGCCCTTCCTCTGCATCCCCGCGGCATTCGCCTCCGCGGCCGCCCAGGCTTCCGACCTGGGCGGGGAAAGCCTTCCCTTCGACGGCGCGGAGTACCTTGCCGGGATGGAAGCCGTATGAAGCTGGATTTCATCCTGAACGGGGAGGACGTCTCCTGCCAGGCGGAGGCGGGGGACCGGCTGGCCTACATCCTGCGGGAGCGGTTTTCCCTTCTCGGGGCGAAGGAGGATTGCCGGTCCGGCCATTGCGGCCTGTGCATGGTAAGCCTGAACGGCCGGGCGGTCCCCTCCTGCCTGGTCCCGGCCTTCCGGGTCCGGGGAGCCGAGGTCGTCACGATCGAGGGATTCGAACTGACCGACGACTACGCGGATCTCCGGGACGGATTCCGTAAGGCCGGGGCGGAGCCCTGCGAATTCTGCCGGGGAGCCGTCTTCTTGTCCGCCGCCGCCCTGCTGGATGAGCGTCCGCGTCCAGAGGCCACCGAGATCCTGGAGCACCTGTCCGCGGTGTTCTGCCGATGTCACGACCCCTCGGCCCTGGTTCGGGGAGTCCAGACCGCCGCGGAACTGCGGGCCCGGAGGATGTATTTCCGTGCGAATCGATGAGGTGATCGTTCCGGCCACCTTGAGCGAAGCCCTCTCGGCGCTCAAGAGGAACCCCGATGCCGTTCTCTGCGCGGGGGGCACGGAGCTCTTTTCCGAAGGACCGGCCGGACCGGCCGACCGTAATCGGACGCTGATTTCCCTCCATGGGATTCAGGAACTCCGGCATGTCTCCCGCACGGACCTCTACGTCGAGGTCGGATCCATGACCACCCTGGCGGAGCTTCTCGCGTTGAAGGAAGGCTTCGTGCCGGAAACCCTCCGGTCCGTGGTACACGGGATAGGAACCTTCGCGGTGCGGAACCTCGCCACCCTCGGGGGCAACCTGTCGGTCACGGATCGGTTCCGGGACTGCTTTCCGATCCTGGCTTGCATGGACGCCCTCGCGGAATACCGGCAGGGAACCGCTTCGCGCTGGGTGAACCTGAACCGCCTGATCGGTCCCCGGGGGACCCCGGAAATGCCCCGGGGGGAGATCCTCACGAGAATCCGGATTCCCCTGGGAGGATGGGACCTCGGGATCGCCCACAAGCTCGGGTTCCCGAGGATCAACTCCCGAAAGTCCAGCCTTTTCGTAGCCCTGGCCCGCACGGACAAACGGGCCCTTTCCGACATACGCATCCTCTACGCCTGCGACCGGGCCCTGAGAAGCCGGGAAATCGAATCTTCCCTCGCCGGGAAGAAGATCCCCCTCTTGCCCCGGGATATAGAATCCGCCGTCGGTGCCTACGCGGACTATTGTTCCCACGCGGGCATCCGGGAATCCTCGGCCGCCCGATTCCTGACCTTGGTGCGCAGGGCTTTCAACCAGCTCAACGAGGGGGTGACGGCATGAAGGCCCCGGGCCGCCTCTTCCTCCTGCCCGCCCCGATCGGGGACGGCGATCCCCTGGCAACCCTCTCTCCGGAGGTCATCGAGATATACCGGAGCCTGCGGCACTTCGTGGTCGAATCGGAGAGGACCGCAGGCCGCCTCCTCTCCCGGATCCTGACACCCGAATCCCTCCAGGAGACCGCGTTGAATACCCTGAGCGAGCATACGGATCCAAAAGCCATACCGGGCCTCCTGGAACCGGCCCTGGAGGGACGGGATCTGGGAATTCTCTCGGAGGCGGGCTGCCCTTGCGTCGCGGATCCGGGAGCCGACCTGGTGGCTGAAGCCCATCGGCTCGGCATCCGGGTCGTACCCCTGCCCGGTCCGTCTTCCATTCTTCAGGCCCTGATGGCGTCCGGGTTTTCCGGCCAGAGGTTCGAGTTCCTCGGATACCTGCCGCCCAGGGGAGAGGATCGCAGGCAGGCCCTGAAGCGCGTGGAGCGGGAAGCTTCCCGGGACGGGTCCACGCGGATTTTCATCGAAACCCCCTACCGCAACCAGGCCTTGCTGGATGACGCCCTGGCCGTCCTGGAACCGGGCACCCGGTTCTGTGTCGCGATATCCCTGGGGGGGGCCTCCGAACTCGTCCGCTCGATGGAGATCCACCGCTGGCGCGCCGCGGGGATCCACCTGGAAAAGGAGCCCGCCGTATTCCTCCTGGCCCCGAAGGCGGTTCCCGGCGCCTTGACGGGCCGACCTTCCGGCGAGGCCGCCGTTAAACGGGAAGGGCCGAGATCCGGCTCGGCGGCGCGACAAGCGGCCCGGCCATCGGCCGATCGACACGGATCTCCTCGAACCGGACAGACAGCCCGCCGCCGAACCCGGAAAAATCCGGGTGCTTGACGCGGGCACGGCTTCCGGTACAATGGACGAGGTATGGTAAAAACCGACAAGGTGAACGTCAGCGAAACGTACGCGGAATCCGTGGTCTCCCTCAGCCCCTTCGCCTTGAAGAAACTGGGTATCATATCCAACCAGACCCTCCTCAAGGTGGATACCTACAACCTGGTGTGCATACCGTACCGGCTTTCCATGAAGGGGGCCGTACTCCTGGGGTCCTTTTCCCGGGACGAGATCGTCTTCTTCCAAAGGTTCAAGGGATCCCTGGCGGGTCTCAATCTCGTCCTGCAACCCGGGGATTCCCCCGCGCCCCGCAAGGTTTTTTGCCGCTGTTCCCTGGCCCAGTTCGCCCCCATGAAAGGCAGGGAATCCGTCGGCCTCATCTCCGTGGAATTCCGCCCCTGCCCCCCGGACCTGGAGAACCTCATCGGCGGATATGTGATGCTGATGGACCGCCTCCGGGCGGACTACCGGGACCTGTCCGGCAAGACCGTCCCCGTCAATCCGGAAACCGCGAAGATCCTGGGTTTCAACAACTACGCCACCCTGAACTCCGGCTCCATCGTGACCAAGCTGGCCCTCTTCACCCTCGGGGCGGATCGTCTGGTCTTCCTGGCTCCCATGCAGACCCCGGATCTCCAGCCGGGGCAGACCGCGACCCTTCGCCTCTTCTTCCAGAAGTACCAATTCAACGTGGCCGGCCGGATCACGGAATCGATCCGCCTACCCACGGGCGTCCAGAAAGGGACCGTGGAGCTCGAGTTCTCCCCGGAGCTGGTGGATCTCCTGGAAATGTACTACCTCGAGGCGAAGCTGGGAGCCCGGATTCCGAAATCGGCCGTCTAGGTCTGCCCCCCTTCCCGGACGGTCCCCTACAGGATTAACATCGCATCCCCGTAGCTGAAGAACCGGTACCGCAGGCGGACAGCCTCCTCGTAGGCCTTCAGGATCAATTCCCTGCCCGCGAAGGCGGAGACCAGCATCAGGAGGGTGGATTCGGGGGTGTGGAAGTTGGTGAACAGGGCGTCCACGACCTGGAAGCTCCGGCCCGGGTACAGGAAGATCCGGGTCGAGCTGGAACCGGCCCGCAGGGATCCGTCCAACCATGCGCTCTCCAGGGTGCGCACGCTGGTCGTCCCGACGGCCACCACGGGCCGCCCCTCCCGGCGGGCCCGGTTCACGGCCTCGGCTGTCGCCTCCGGCACGCTGTACTCCTCCTCGTGCATCACGTGGTCCTCGATCCGCTCCGCCCGGACGGGCAGGAAGGTACCCAGGCCCACGTGCAGGGTCACCTGGGCGGTTTCCATCCCCGCGGTCCGGAGGGAGGCCAGGAGCCCGTCCGTGAAATGTAGGCCCGCCGTGGGGGCCGCCACGGACCCGATGGTCCGGGAATACACGGTCTGGTACCGTTCCGCGTCGAAACCGTCGTCCTGCCTGCGGATATAGGGAGGGAGGGGCATGTGCCCCCACCGATCCAGGTACTCGTCGTCGATCGGCCGGTCCAGCTCCAGGATTCGCAGATCCTCCTCGGTGCCGACGATGCGCCCCTCGATCCCGCCCGGGAACGCGTACCGCTTTCCGGGAACCTGTTTCCGGGCCTTGGTCGTCATGGCCAGCCATTCCCGGTCCCCCCGGCGGCGGAGCAGGAGGAATTCCACCCGGCCGCCGGTACCGGACTCGGCGTAGATCCGGGCCTTCCGTACCTTGGAGTCGTTGAACACCAGCAGGGATCCCGGGGGGAGGTGCCGGGCGAGGTCCGAGACGGCGGAGTGCGTGAAGGTCCCCGTACCCCGGTCCAGGACGAAAAGCCGGGATGCCCCACGCTCGCCGCTCGGCCTCTGGGCGATCAGGTCTTCGGGAAGGTCAAAAGAGAAGTCTTTCGTCCGCATGCCCGTTCCGGTATCCCAGGTGCTCGTAGGCCAGGGGGGCGGCCACCCGGCCCCGGGGAGTCCTCTGGAGGAACCCCGCCTGGATCAGGTAGGGCTCGCAGTAGTCCTCCAGGGTCTCCACGGATTCCCCCACGGAGATCGCGAGGGTCTCGGCGCCCACGGGCCCCCCGCCGTACTTCTCGATCACCGAGCGGAGTATGTCCCGGTCGTGGCGCTCCAGGCCGTACCGGTCCACCTCCAGGCGCGCGAGCCCTTCCTTGACCACACCCTCGGTCACCCGTCCCTCCCCGAAAACCTGGGCGAAGTCGCGCATCCGCCGGAGCAGGCGGTTGGCGACCCGGGGGGTACCCCGGCTGGAGGCGGCCAGCAGGTCCGCGGCACCCGGGTCCAGCTCCATCCCCAGGATGGCGGCGGAGCGGTTCAGTATCAGGATGATCTCCCGGGGCTCGTAGAAGCCGAAGCGCAGGGAGATCCCGAAGCGGCTGACCAGGGGACTGGAAACCATTCCCGCCTTGGTGGTCGCCCCGACCAGGGTGAAGGGCGGCAGGGGAATCCGCACCGTGCGGGCGGAGGGTCCCTGGCCTATGATCCAGTCCAGCTCGAAATCCTCCATGGCGATGTAGAGCATCTCCTCGATGGCGGGCTTCAGGCGGTGGATCTCGTCTATGAAAAAGACCGTCCGTTCCGTGACGGTGGTCAGGATCCCGGCCAGGTCCTTGGGCTTGTCCAGGGCCGGAGCGCTGGTCACCTTGAAATCCACACCCAGCTCCCGGCTCACGATCCCGGCCAGGGTCGTTTTCCCGAGGCCGGGAGGCCCCAGCAGGAAGACATGGTCCAGGGCCTCCCCCCGTTCCCGGGCGGCCCGTATGAAGACGGACAGGTTTTCCTTGAGGCGTTCCTGGCCCAGGAACTCCGAAAGGCGCTGGGGCCGAAGCACCCCTTCCTTGTCGTCCTCCGCGCCCCGCAGCCCGGGATCCAGGATGCCCCGGGGATCGCGCTCCGCCTCGGGGCTCACGCGGACAGCTCCCGGATGGCCCTGCGGAAGAGCTCCTGCTCAGCCTCGGGACCGCCGGCGGCCCCGAGCTCCCCGGACAACCGGGCCACCGCCTCGGCCGCCCGCTTGCGGTCATAGCCCATGTCCGCCAGGGCCTGGACCACGTCGGCCCAGGGTCCCCGGACGGTCTGGGGCGCGGAGCCGGGCAGTTTCCCCTTCAGGGAGAATACCAGCTTCTGGGCGGTCTTGGCCCCGAGTCCCGGGACCTGCTGGAGCCGGGCTAGGTTCTCCGTGTCCAGGGCGGATTCCAGGTCCTCCGGGGAGATCCCGGACAGGATCTTCACCGCCTGCCGGGGCCCGATCCCCTCGACCTTGAGGAGCTCCAGGAAGAGCGCCCGTTCCCGTTCCGAGGGAAAGCCGAAGAGGCGCATCTGGTCCTCCCGGTGCAGGAGGTGGATGTAGACCTTGGTCCGTCCGCCGAGGGTTCCGAACTCGTCGATGGATCGGGCGGGCACCGAGAATTCCCATTCAAGGCCGTTGTTGTCGACCCGGAGGATGTCGAACCGTTTTTCCGTGATCGTCCCGAGGAGGGAATTGAACATGCCGGGAGTATACCCCGGCGGGCCGGGCGCTTCAACCTGGCCCGGTTTTTGGAATCCGATCGGCGAACCAGCGGTTGTGGGCATGGCACACGGCGGCGGCCAGGGCGTCCGCGGCGTGATCGGGCCGGGGAATTTCCGAGAGCCCGAGGAACATCCGGACGAATTCCTGGACCTGGGCTTTTTCTGCCCGGCCCCGCCCCACCAGGGACTGCTTGATGGCACCGGGGCCGTACTCCACGACCGCCAGTCCCGCCTGGCGGCAGGTCAGGCGCAGGACCCCCTTGGCCTCGGAGACGGACAGGGCGCTGGTCACGTTCTTCGCGAAGTAGAGGGCCTCCATGGCCACCTCCGCGGGTCCGTAGAGGTCCAGGATCCCGCGGATCCTCTCGTGGATGTCCAGGAGCCGGTCCTCCAGGGGGGTGGAGGCGGAGGTAGCGATACAGCCGTGGGCTACGTACTGGATATGGCCGGGATTCGCGTCCAGGACGCCCCAGCCGGTGGAAGCCAGTCCCGGGTCCAAGCCCAGGATGCGGACCCTCCCTCCCTCGGCCGGGACCGGAGGGAGGGATCGGACCGCCGCGCCGGGATCACTCCTCGGCGTCTTCGGGGATGTTCGCGTTGTGGTAGACGTTCTGGACGTCGTCGCACTCCTCGAGCTTCTCGACGAGCTTGTTGATCTTACCGCCCGCGTCCTTGTCCACGTCGATGTAGCTTTCGGGAATCATGGAAACTTCGGCGCCGTCGGTCTCCATCTGCTTGGCGGTCACGGCGTTGTACACGGCCTCGAAGGCTTCCGGGGTGGTGTAGATCACCAGCTCCCCGCCCTCGTTCTGGATGTCGTCCGCTCCGGCCTCCAGGGCGACCTCCATGACCGCGTCCTCGGTGTACTTCTCGCCGTCCAGGGAGATCACGCCCTTGCGGTTGAACAGGCGGAGGACCGCGTTGGAAGTGGCCAGGGATCCTCCCGCCCGGGTCAGGATGTTGCGTACTTCCGCGGCGGCCCGGTTCTTGTTGTCCGTGAGGACCTCGATCAGGATGGCGACTCCGCCGGGGGCGTAGGCCTCGTACACGAGTTCCTCGTAGTTGACTCCCTCGAGTTCGCCGGTGCCCTTCTTGATGGCCCGGTCGATGTTGTCTTTGGGCATGTTGGCGGCACGGGCCTTGAGCACCGCGGTGCGGAGACGGGGGTTGCCCTCGGGATCGCCGCCGCCCATGCGGGCCGCGATGGAGATTTCCTTGATGAGCTTGGTGAACATCTGGCCGCGCTTCGCGTCCGCGGCTCCCTTCTTGTGCTTGATCGTCGCCCATTTGCTATGGCCGGACATATTGGCTCCTTATACGAATGGAATTTCAGCCGATTCCGGCCGGAACTATGCGGCCGGGCCGAATTGGACGGGTACCCGACGGGCTCCCGGGCAAACCTGCGGTTGTTCGGCTATCGCGGGAGCGGCGGAGGGTGAAGTCTCCGGTAAAACCATATCATATAATGAGGAACGATGTCAAGAAATGGAGAAGTTCGACATATCCGGCCAGAACGAGCGGTATCGTACGCTCCCATGCCGTGCAGGATACTCAGAGGCTTACCCGCCGTCCCGGAACGCAGA
The DNA here is from genome assembly GCA_022703505.1 of Spirochaetota bacterium. Classification (GTDB taxonomy): domain Bacteria; phylum Spirochaetota; class Spirochaetia; order Treponematales; family UBA12059; genus JAAYUR01. Next base: position 44,640 of record JAKLDN010000009.1, read on the forward strand.
CCCGTACGGGCGCGGGGTCATGTCGATGGGAACCTTCGTGATCTCCCCGTCTCGGCATCATGCCCGCGCCCCTCGAAATTCCGGTGAATACGGGCCTATCGGGCGCGCTTGATCTCGATCCGGCCCTTCTGGACGCCCTGCTTGAGCAGCTGCATCCGGAGGTCGTCGTACCAGGTGAAGTCGAAGGGGGACTTCTCACGAACCGTGAACTTCAACGCCGTGTTCAGGTCGTCCCGGCAAGACTCGCAGACGCTGATGTGGGCGAAATCGAAAAAAGAGAATTCGGGAACGGGATTGTGGACTTCCTTCTTGCAAACGTCGCAGTAGATGTGTTCCATCCTTGCATCTCCTTGTATACACCCCGGGTCCGCGCTCGGCGGACTCCGCATGCCAAGAGATTCCGGCGCCTGAAGGCGTCCCGGCTTTCAGGGAAACAGTTTATATGATAGCGTGGCGGTTGTCGAGTGTGGATGGAAAAAAGCAAGGGGGAGCCGGTGGTATCCTACAGCTTCGTCGTTGAGGGAGTTGCCTATCATCCCGGGAACCCGCTCGTGATCGCGGAAATCGGGACCGGCCACGGGGGGGATCGGACGAAGGCCTCGGAACTGCTCCACGCCGCCCGGGAATCCGGCGCCGGATGCGCGAAGTTCCAGCACGTCTACGCCCGGGAGATCATCCACCCCAGGACCGGAGCCGTCCCCCTTCCGGGCGGACCGGTTCCCCTCTTCGACCGGTTCCGGTCCCTGGAAACCGGCCCGGACTTCTTCGCGGACCTGAAGGAGCAGGCGGAATCCCTGGGACTGTTGTTCCTTTGCACTCCCTTCGGGGTGCGAAGCGCCCGGGAACTCGCGGAGCTCGGGGTCCGGGCCGTCAAGGTCGCCAGCCCCGAGCTCAACCACGGGGAGCTCCTGGACGAGGTCGCCCGCATGGCCCTCCCCGCCATCCTGTCCTCCGGGGTTTCCACCCTGGGGGACATCGAGCGGGCCGTGGACCGGATCCGGCATGCAGCCGGGGACGGACCGTCCCCGGCCCTCCTCCACTGCGTGACCGCCTACCCCGCGCCCGAGGAGGACTACAACCTTCGGGTCCTGGAATCCCTTTCGCGGCTCCTGGGCCTTGCCGTGGGCGTCTCCGATCACTCCCGGGATCCCGTCCTGGTCCCGGCCCTGGCGGTCTGCGCCGGGGCCTCGATCGTGGAAAAGCACATCTGCCTGTCCCGATCGGACCCGGGCCTCGACGACCCCATCGCCCTTCCCCCCTCCGACTTCCGCCGGATGAGCGACGCGGTCCGGTCCGCCGCGGCGGACCCGCGGTCCGCCCGGGAAGCCCTGGAACGGGAGTATGGACCGGGCAGGGTGGAAGCGGTCCTCGGGGACGGCCGGAAACGGCTGGCCCCCAGCGAGCGGGCCAACTACGGCCGGACGAACCGGAGCCTCCACGCCCTGCGGCCTATCCCCCGGGGCGAGACCTTCACCCGGGAAAACGTGGCCGCCCTCAGGACGGAAAAAATCCTGCGACCCGGCCTTGACCCGGCGCTGTTCGACGTCGTGCTGGGCCGCCGGGCCGCCCGGGACGTTCCGGACGGGGAAGGGATCGAGTGGGGGGATGTGGGTGGACAGGAGCCAGGAGCCAGGAGCCAGGAGTCAGGGGGCTGACAAATCGCACGCACAACGAATCGGTGCTCGCAGGTTTATATCTCTTTCCCCCTCTCGTCTGTCGCTTTTCTCCTGATTCCTTCTATTTGAGGTGCACCACCGTCTTGCCGAAGCCTCCCTCCTCGGGGCGGGCGAAGTAGTAGTCCCTCACCGCGGGGTGCGCCTTCAGGAGCTCGTGGATGCCCCGGCCCAGGATCCCCTCCCCGGTGCCGTGGATGATGGAGAACAGGTTCAGGGATGCCAGGCTCGCGGCCTCCACCTGGTTCTCCACGGCCTTCAGGGCCTCGGCCAGGCGGAACCCCCGGAGATCCAGCTCGAACACGGCCTTGGAGCCCCTGCCCACCCCGGGATCCAGCAGCACCTTGGGCGGGGGAGCCGCCTCCTCCCGGCACGCGGTCAGATCCTCCTCCGGGACGGTCAGGCGTAAAGAGCCCACCTCGGTCAGCCAGTATCCCTTCTTGGCCCTGCGGATGAGCCGGCCGCGCTGGCGGGCAGCGCCGACCAGGACCGGAGAGCCTTCCCTCAGCGCGGCTTCCGGAGCTTCCGGGATGCCGGAGGTCTCCCGGGCCGCCTTCCTGCGGCCCTCCTCGTAGCGCTCCTCCTGGGCCAGGACTTCCGCCTCCAGACCCCCCAGGAATTCCTTGACCGCCTTCGTCTTCTCGGTGGTCAGCTCCCCCTCCCGGATCTCCCGCACCAGGTTTTCCAGCCCCCGGCGGCTCTCGGCCAGGAGGCGCTTGAGCTCCCCGATGCCCTGCTCCCGGAGCTCCGCCTCCCTCTGGCGGAGCTGGAGGGCCCGTAGGTCCGCCTTCCTCTGCTCCTCCTTGGCCGCCCGGATCCGCCGCCTCTGCTCCTCCTCCAGACCCTCCAGCTCCCTCCGCTTTTCCGACAGGCCCTGGATCATGGCGGCCACGTCGGTCCGCTCCTCGGCCAGGTACTTCCGGGCACCGGAGACGATGGCCGGGGGCAGGCCGTTCCGGGCGGCCACGTCCAGAGCGCGGCTCTCCCCGGGGATGCCCATGATGATCCGGTAAGTCGGGGACAGGGTGTTCTTGTCGAATTCCGCGGAGGCGTTCAGGACCCCGGGCCGGGTATAGCCGTAGTTCTTGAGGATCCCGTGGTGGGTGGTCACGATGGTCAGGCAGCCGGTCTCGATGAAGTGGTCCAACAGGGACATGGCGATGGCGCAGCCTTCCTCGGGATCCGTGCCGCTTCCCAGCTCGTCCAGGAGCACCAGGCCCCGGGCCGTCGCGTCCCGGACGATCCCGGATACCGCCTTCATGTGCCCCGAGAAGGTGGACAGGGACTGGTCGATGGACTGCTCGTCCCCGATGTCCGCGTGCACCCCGTCCAGGACGGGCAGGCGGGTACCCTCCTGGGCCGGAACCGCCAGGCCGAACTGGTTCATCATGCACAGGAGCCCCACGGTCTTGAGGCTGACCGTCTTGCCCCCGGTATTGGGGCCCGTGATCACCAGGGTCCGGACCTCCTCGGGTATCTCCAGGTCGATGGGCACCGCCTTGGAGCCCAGCATGGGATGCCGGGCCTTCCTCAGGGCCAGACCCGCGGATCCCGGCAGGGCGAAGGTCCCCCGGGAGAGATGGGAGTACCGGGCCCGGGCCCAGAGGTCGTCGAAGGCCGCGCAGGCCGCCCTCGCGGCCTCGATATCCTCCAACCGGACCGCGACCTTCGCGGTCGTCTCCTTCAGGATCCGGAAGACCTCCTGGCGGTACTTTGCCTCGGCCTCCACGAGCTCGTTGTTCTTGCGGACCAGGGCCTCGGGCTCGATGAAGACCGTGCGGCCCGTGTCGGACACCTCGTGGACGATGCCGCGGATCTTGGCCTTGAAGTTGGCCCGAACCGCCAGGACGGTGCGCCCGTCCCGTTGGGTGGGAAGGTCCGACTGGAGCATGGACCGCAAGTCCCCGTCCTGGAAGAAGGAGGAGGTGATCCGCTCGATCTCGGAATTGACCCTGCGTATCCGGGCCTGGGCATCCCGGAGCTCCGGCAGGTCCGCCAGGGTGCCGTCCCGGGCCAGCACGCGGAAGACGATCCGGGGCACCTCCCCCAGGTCCGGGGCCGCCTCGGCCTCGCCGGCCAGGACGGGGTGTTCCGCCTTCGCGAGGAAGTTCTTCAGCTCCCCGTAGGCCTCGGACCAGAGGGCCAGGGCGTAGAGCTCCTCCTGCTCCAGGCAGGTTCCTTCCTTGGACAGTACCGGCAGGAAGCCCGCGATCGGGGGGAAGGTGCCGCCCGGCAGGGGAAGGCCCTCCTCGAAAAGGGCGCCGATCGCCCGGGAGCGGGCCTTGGCATCCTCCACGCGGCCCGGGTCCGGTCCGGGCAGGGACCCGAGGACGGAAGCCCGTCCCTCGTCGGAACGGCAATAGCCCGCCACGTCGTCCCGGACGCGGCGGAAGTCGAGGAGATCCAGGGTGCGCTCATTCATCGTCATCAAGGTAGACCCTCCGGGGTTTTCCCGGTTTCTTCGCGTATTCCACGGTCTGGTCCAGCTCCGCCCGCACCCGGAGATAACTCTCGTAGCGGTCCGGATGGACCCGGCCCTCCTCCACCCCGCCGCGGACCCGGCAGCCCGGCTCGTCCAGATGCCCGCAGGCCAGGCCGTACCCGCAGGCCTCGGCCAGGGGCCGCATCTCCGGGAAACAGGCCACCAGGGAGTCCCGGGGGATACCGCGGATCGCCAGCCGACGGAAACCCGGGGTGTCCACGACGCGGGTCTCTCCGTCCCCCAGGGTGACCATCACGGACCGGGTCGTGGTATGCCGGCCGCGCTCGTACTTCTCGGAGACCTCCCCGACCCTCTCGTCCAGGCCCGGCTCCAGGGCGTTCAGGAGCGAGCTCTTTCCGGCCCCCGACTGCCCCACGAAGGCCGTGGTCCTGCCGCGGATCCTGGACCGGAGCTCTTCGACACCCCGTCCGTCCCGGGCCGAGCAGACCAAGACCTCGTAGCCTATGCGGCGGTAATCCTCCGTCCGGGCTTCGGTCTCCGGGTCCATCCCCAGGTCGGATTTGTTCAGCACGATCAGGAGCGGCAGGTTCTCGAGTTCCGCGGTCACGGCCACCCGGTCCACGAAGCGGGGCCGGAAGGGCGGCAGCCGGACGGAGGCCACGCAGGCGACCAGGTCCAGGTTGGCCGCGATGGCCTGCACCGACTTTCCCTTCTCGTTCCAGCGCCAGAACAGGTTGCGCCGGGCCTCCATGCCCGTGATGGACCCCTGGTCCGGCCGGAAGGCGTCGGGTTCCAGGCGGACCCGGTCCCCGGGGGCCAGGGAATTGTAGTACCCCTCCAGGCCGCGGAGGATCTTTCCCTTGATGGCGCAGCGCCGCAGGGCTCCGTCCGGGGTCTCCACCAGGAAGGAGTTGTTCGATCCGGTGACGACGACGCCGACCAGGTCCGTCACAGGGCTCCCTCGAAGGTAAGTCCGTAGCGCTCCGCGAAGGGTTTCAGCCCGGTCCAGGATCCGGGATCTCCGGTGGCGTAGAATCCGCCCCGACGGGGCCCGGAGGTCCCGTCCGCCGGCGCCCCGTCGATCGAGGCCCCGGCCTCCAGGTACAGCTCCGCCGCCCTCCGGGTGACCCCCGCCCGGGAATCCACGACCCGGACCTCGGGCCCCGCCGCCCGGGCGATGTAGTCCGCGACGTGTAGGAAATGGGTGCAGGCCAGGACGACCCGGTCCGCTCCCTCCCCGCGGATCGGCTCCAGGGCGGACCGGCAGGCCGCCAACCGCTCCTCCTCGGAGGCGTCCAGATACTCCCTCTCCACGAATTCCACGAGTCCCTGCGCCCCCACCCGCAGGACCCGGATTCCCCGGGCCCAGCGGTCCACCAGGGAATCGAGGTAGGGATCCACGGCGGCACGGTCTGTGGACAGGACGGCGATGGTTCCGGTCAGGGAGGACTGGGCCGCGGGCTTGACCGCGGGCACCGTGCCCACGAAGGCTATCTCCGGGAAGCGCTCCCGAACGGCTTCCAGGGCCGCCTGGCTGGCGGTGTTGCAGGCCAGGACGATCAGGCGGGGGGAGAACCGGTCGGCGATCCGCCCCACCCGGTCGATCACCAGGGCACGGACCTCCTCCCGGGTCTTGCGCCCGTAGGGGAATCCCTCCCGGTCCGCAGCGAAATGGCAGGGGGCCCCGGGAATCCGGAGTCGGAGGGCTTCAAGATACGGAAGCCCTCCGACTCCCGAATCGAACACGAAAACCCGATTGGACGGCATGTCAGGTCTTGAAGAGGTCGTCGAAGGAGGAGCGGGCCTTCCCGGCCGCGTCCGAGGACTTGGAGAGCCCCGCTCCGGCTTCCGGCGAAGGGGAGAACCACTCGCAGAAGTTGGCCTTCTCCTTGTCCGTGACAAGCTCGCTAACGGTCTCCGCGCAGTCCCAATGGGCGCCGGGTTTGTAGAAGCGGCAGTTCCGGCAGACGTGGACGGCCCGGCCGCAGTCCGGGCAGAAATCCCGGAATCCGAGCCGTTCCCGGGCAGGCAGCTTCGTCCCGCAGGCGTAGCACATGGACGCATGCTAACCCGGATTCCCGAGGCTTGGCAATGCCGCCGCTTCGGTATACCCTTCCGGCATGTATTCCTTCGAACGCTGCGGAACCCCCGGCTGCGGTTTCCCGGCCTTGACCGGACAGGGCGCCTGCGCCGCCCACGTTCCCGATCCAGCGGCCTGCGCCGCGGACCTGGCGGGCAGGATAAGCTCGGGAGACACCATCAAGGATCTCAACCTGGCCGGGCTTTCCTTCGAGGGGCAGGACTTCGGAAAGCGCCATTTCTACGGATGCAACTTTTCCCGGGCCACGATCCGGAACGTGCTCTTCACCGGGGCGGTGTTCCGTATGTGCTTCTTCGATTTCGCCGTCCTGGATTCCTGCGATTTTTCGGGATCCGACATCCAGTTCTGTTCCTTCGCGGGCTGTCGGGTGTCCAATTCGTCCTTCGAAAACTCGGAGTTCGTCCACAACAACTTCAACGGGGCCCGGACCCGTGAATGCACCTTCAATTTCAGCAACCTCTACAATTCCCGGTTCATCCGCTCCGAGTTCGAATCCACGGACTTCGTGGATTGCAACATGAAGAAAGCCTATTTCCTCCGGACCAAGGAGAGCGACGTCTCCTTCAAGTTCTCCAACACCCAGGAGGCGGTGTTCGACATCGAATTGGAGGAGGAATCGTGAAAGTATTCTTCCACTACTCCCTGTACGGATTCTCCAACGTCTACCTCGTGGGGAACGAACCCGGCGGGGACGCCCTGCTCGTGGATCCCGCGGAGTTCACGGAAAATCTCCTCAACTTCATCGAGTCCAACGGGTACTACGTCCGCGCCGTTCTGGTGACCCACAACCACATCCACCATGTCCGGGGACTTTCCACCCTGCTCCGGATCTACGACGCCCGGGTGTTTTCCAGCAACGCCGAGGTCCGCGACATGCCCTGCACGGTCCTCCACGACGGCGACGTGATCGACCTGTGCGGCATGCGGGTGGAAGCCCTATCCGTCCCCGGCCATTCCTCGGATTCCATCGTCTACAAGGTGGACAAGCTCCTGTTCACCGGGGACGCCCTGGAGGCCGGTATGATCGGCCATACCCTGAGCCGATACGGCAACGCCCTGCTCCGGGAGGGCATCGACCGGCGGATCCTGTCACAATCCGAGGACTGCCTCATCCTGCCCGGACACGGGCCGCCCAGCACCGTGGGGGCCGAGCGTCTCTATAACCTGGGCATGGCCGAGGAGGCTGCGGCGGACCTCCTTTCGGACCGCTACGAGCTCTTCGTCTGAGTCCCGGAACCGTAGTTCCAGCTTTACTTTTAGCTTCCCGGGTCCTATACTCGGCCGCAACCCGTAAAGGCCGACATTTCGGACCTTTATGTCATCGAAGGAGAATCCCATGCGCAGCTCCCGCTGGATCCTGGCCTTGGCCGCGGCCGCGTTCGCCCTGGCCCTCGCCGCCCCCGCTTTCGCCGCGGATGACGTCCGCGGCCTGTGGAAGATCATCGACGACAAGACCGGAAAGCCCCGGGGCTACGTCCTCCTGTACCAATTCGACGGAAAGCTTTTCGGACGGATGGTGGCGACCATCGACAAGGAGACGGGAACCATCAAGGACACCCTGGACAACCGGAAGGAGAAGGCCGAAAAGCTGGCGGGGGATCCCTTCTACGCGGGCCTCGACTTCGTGTACCGCCTGGAAGACAGGGGCAAGGAATGGCGCGGCCAGATCATGGACCCCGAATCCGGGGACGAATACGATTGCCGTCTCTGGAAGGAAGGGGACAAGCTCATCGTGCGGGGCCAGCTGAAGGGCCTGGGCTTCCTGGGCCGGAACCAGACCTGGATGCGCGCCTCGAATACCGAACTGGGCGGATTCGGAGTCCCGGATCCCCAGGGCTTCAACCCCGTGATCCCCCGGAAGAAGTAGCCGCCCCGGGGCCGGTCGGAGCCTCCGGCCGGCCCGCGGAAGGGCGGGCTTCGGGAAGCCGATCCCGTCAAGCCGGGACCGAGGGGAACCTCCTGCCGGGATCCGCTATACGGTCCTGGCATTGAACCAGCCGGAGCTCCCGGTACCCGTCCCGGACTGTGCGTTCCAGGACGGCGAAAACCGTGTCCGCCATCCGTTCCAGCGCGTCCCGGGGGTCGCCGGTCCGGAGGTAATGCCCCAGGAAGAGGGCGGCGGTCAGGTCCCCTGCCCCCACCAGGGGCGGGTGCAGGGGTAGCTCCGGGGTCGTCAGAACCCAGGGGCCCCCGGGGCCGCTCAGGAAGAGGGAGATGGACCCTTCCTCCGACGGGTCCGGCTTGAAGCTCGTGATCAGGACCAGCCGGGGTCCCTCCGCATGGAGGGCATCCGCGGCCCGTCTCGCGTCCCCGACGCTCCGAATCTCGACTCCCGAGAGGATTTCCGCCTCGAACTGGTTCGGGGTGACGATGTCCGCGGTCCCCACGGCCCGGGTCCGAAGGAACTCCGGGATGCCTGGATGGACCGTCGCCCCCCGATCATAGTCTCCCATCACCGGATCGCAGCAGTACAAGGCCTTCGGGTTGGCCTTCTTCACGGACCGGGCGGCTTCCAGGATGATCCCCCCGATATCGGGATCCCCCAGGAACCCGGAGAGGACGGCGGAGCATTCCGGCAGGACTCCCCGCTCCTCGATCCCCCGGAAAACCCGGGCGATATGGTCCGCGGGGAAAACGTCCCCCTCCCAGCCGCCGTACCCCATGTGGTTGGAGAACTGCACGGTGTTGATGGGCCAGACGTCGAATCCCAGGCGCTGGAGGGGAAAGACCGCAGCCCGGTTCCCCGCGCATCCGTAGGCCACGTGGGACTGAATGGAAAGTATGCTCAAGCCGGACCTCCCGGGCGGAGCGCCCGCCCCTCGAACCTTCCCTCCATCTCCGCCATGCAATCCAGGAGGAAGGGATTCAGAATATCCAGCAGCCTGTCCGAAGGGGCGGGTCCCCGGGGTCCCTTCTCCAGTAGGGACTTCCACTTGGAGAAGCTTCCCCGCAGCAGGTCCTCCGGCGCCCACCCGAAGCGGGCGCGGAAGGCTTCGGAATCCAGGCCCTCCCGGGTCCGGAAACCCGTCATGACCGCCTCGAAGGCAGCGGTCGCGGGAGGGACGATCTCCTCCCGCGCGAAAGCCCCGGCGTCCGAGAGGAAGTCTTCATGGTCCCGGGTCTCCTGGATCCGCAGGGTGCCGCCGTCCGGCAGGGGAATCGAGGACACCGCGGAGGGACCCGTCCCGATCCACGCGCCGCCCCTCCAGTAGTTCCGGTTGTGCAGGCACTCGGCACCGGGGCGCGCCCAATTCGAGACCTCGTAGCGCCGGTATCCCGCGGAGGCGCAGGTCTCCGCGACCGCGGACCAGAGCTCCGCCTCCATAGCTTCGGGAGGCAGCCGGACGGTGCCGCTTTCGACCGCCGTCTCCAGGGGGGTCCCCTCCTCCACCGTGAGCTCGTAGATCGAAAGGTGCTCCGCCCCCGCCGCGGCCGCCCGCCCGATGTCCGTCCGGACCCCCTCGGGGTCCTGGCCCGGAAGTCCGATCATCAGGTCCACGGAGAGGCGCCCCCTCCAGGACGACGCAAGCTCCAGGGCGCTCATCCCCTCGGAGGTACCGGCGCTCCGGCCCGCGGCCCGCAGGACCTCCGCCTGGCCGCTCTGGAAGCCCAGGCTGAGCCGGTCCACCCCCGCGTCCCGAAGCACCCGGAGCGTCTCGGCGGTGAGGCTCTCGGGATTGGCCTCCACGGTCCACTCCCGGAAGGGAGTTCCCCCGCCCAGCCCGGCGATCCCCTCCAGCAGCGTGCCCAGGGCGTCGGGGCCCAGGGCGGTCGGAGTCCCGCCCCCCACGTAGGCCGTGGCGAAGCCCGAAACGCCGAACCGATCCGCCAGGTCCCGCGCCCGGTCCAGCAAGGCCGCCGTCATCCTCTCCGGTTCGTTGTCGGGACAGGCTTTCAGGGGCCTCGAATGGAAAGAACAGTACCCGCATTTCCCCGCGCAGTAGGGGACGTGCACGTAGAGACCGGGCAGGTCCGGCAGGATTTCCGCGGAATTCAAGGGATTCCGAAGGATCCGAAGGGCCAGTACCGCAGGATGATCCGGGCCCGGAACCGGCTCCGGTCCACGGGGCCGTAAGCCCGGGAATCCAGGGCGCCGGTACGGTTGTCCCCCAGGACGAAATACTGCCCCTCCCCCAGGGTGATCTCCGGGAAGGCGCCCGAGAGGGGCAGGGATTCGGGCCAGCCCTCCGGCATGCCTTCGCCGGCGGCTTCGTAGACCCGTCCGGAAACCTCGTACTCCGTCAGGTAGTGGGGATTGCCGGAAACCTTCACATAGACCTCGCTGCCCTTCATGTACAGGGAATCCCCCGGTATGCCCACGACGCGCTTGATGGACAGGCTGTTCAATCGATCCCGGGACTTGGACAGGGAGACTTGCTGGAAGGTGAAAAATCGCACGATGGAGTCCGCCGCTTCTTGATACCAGGGATCGCGCTCGTGGAAGGGAGCCTCCAGGAGCACTAAGTCCCCGCGTCGGGGATCCGAGATACCCCCCAAGGGTTTGCGGAACAGGGCCGACCGGGGACCGAAGGCCAGGGGAAAGGCCAGGACGAGGTCCCCGGGTGATAGGGTCGGCGACATGGACAGGGATCCCACCCGGTACGGAGCCAGGAACACGCTAGTGGTGACCTCGTAGACGAGGTACAGGAGCGCAAGGATGCCCAGGCGTCGCTTCACCGTAAGGCGCTTGATCCGCAGCTCCGAATACGGGGACCTTCTACGCATGCACTCCCTGCCGTATCGCCCCGGGGCCGGTCCGGGGGCCGATGGATGAACTGGATACCCGGGCGGAACGGTAGCATCTTTGGCCCGCGTTGACAAGGCTTCCGGCGGCTTCCTATAATCCACCACCATGCCGAGACTCAACCGAGAAGCCGAAAAAGGACCCGCCGCCGTCTCCCCGCCGTCCCGTCTCGGCCCGACCCGCGAACCCGGACCGCGCCGCTGCGCCCCGGGACCTGGAGCCTGATATGGACGGATCCGGCACGAAACTGATCGCCGTCAACCGCAAGGCCCGGTTCAACTACGAGGTCGAGGAGGACCTTGAGTGCGGCATCGAACTCGTGGGCAGCGAGGTGAAGTCCTTCCGTATGGGTAAGATCTCCTTTCCCGACGCCTTCGCGGTGATCGAGGACGGCGAGGTCTGGATCCGCAACCTCCACGTGGCGGAATACGTCTTTTCCTCCATCTTCAACCACGACCCGGACCGGAAGCGAAAGCTCCTCCTGCACAAGCAGGAGATCAAGCGCCTCAAGCGCAAGGTGGACGAGCGGGGCTATACCCTGGTGCCCCTGTCCTTCTACTTCAAGAACGGCCGTGTGAAGGTCAGCCTGGGGCTGTGCAAGGGAAAGAAGGCCGCGGACAAGCGGGCCGCAATCAAGGACCGAGACGTGGAACGGGATACCCGGCGGGAACTCCGGGAGCGGAACCGGTGAGCCTCCTCCGTGTCGGCCCCGGGAGGGCTTCGTGCGGATAACCGGGGGATACCTGCGGGGAAGAACGATTTCCGTGCCCAAGGGGAACCTGGAGATCCGGCCCGCCATGGACCGGATGCGGGAATCGGTCTTCGCGGTCCTGGGAGACCTGACCGGCCGATCCTTCCTGGACCTGTTCTCGGGCTCCGGCATCCTGGCCCTGGAAGCCGCCAGCCGCGGGGCGTTCCCGGTCGAGTGCGTGGAGAAGGACCGGGAGAAATTCCCCCTGCTCCTCCGGAACGTGGCCCTTTCGGAACGGCGCATCGCCTGCCACCGGATAGCCGCGGAACTGTACCTGAAGCGGACCAAGGACCGGTTTTCGGTGATATTCCTGGATCCGCCCTTCCCCTACGGCCACCGGGCGGAACTTCTGACGACGATTTCCGATAGGGGAATCCTGGATCCCGGCGGTCTCGTCCTGCTCCATTACCCCGAGGAGGACGAACCCCCGGATCGCTGCGGCAGCCTGGAAACCACGGACGAGCGGAAATACGGCCGATCGCGGGTCCGGTTCTACACCCGCCGGGACGAAAACGCCCCCTGACCGGACGACGTTTACCGATCCAATCGACGGAGATAGGATCGCAGACGCCGGCCCCGGGCATCCGGGGACGGGCCGTCGCCGTGGAGCCTGCCCGAAACCGGCCCGGGGACCGGTGGGAATACGTACTCTCCGGTGAACCCCGGCACGATGGAATCTTCGACCAGCTTCAAGGTTTCCGCGCCGCGATCCGGTTCTTCCATCATCGGTTCCTCCAGGGAGGCAGGCTCTCGATAGAGAACCATACCACGGTCGTTTCGGAATTTCTGGATAAATTGGACATCAACGGTGCGATGTTGATTCCTAGGTTTTTTTTTAGTATAGTCGGGAATGACTATGGTAAAAAACGAGTCCGACAAGTTCTCCGGTGAAGGCCTCATCAAGACCACGGACGGGCCCCGGGGGGACCTGGAAACCGCCAGCAAGGCCCAGCTCAACCGCCGTGGAAACGAACTGTTCAACGCGGGACAGATCGAGCAGGCGAGGCGGTTGTTCCAGACCACGGGATACTCGGACGGGCTGATCCGGGTCGGCGACTGGTACCGGGAGCATCACAAGCCCGTCGAAGCCCTGAAGATGTACAAGCTGGCCCATGACGACGAGCGAAGCGGAGCCCTGATCGAGAGAATGGCCTTGGTAGTTCAAAACCTACTCCATGAAGAGGACCAAGATGACGAATCAATCCGATGATCGGATCCCGGGAGCCGATCCCGCCGAGACCCCGTCCGGTTCCCAGCCGCCCGAGCTTGTCGAGATATCCGAGCTGTCGAAGAAGGGGTACCAGTACCTCAAGGAAAACCGCGTCCGGGACGCGGAGGAATGCTTCCGCAAGATCCTGGAAACGGAGCCGGAGAACAACTACGCCCTGGTAGGCATCGGCGACGCGGCCCGGAAGCGGGGCATCTACCGGGAAGCCGTGGATTCCTACAAGAAGTGCCTGGTGTACCACCCGGGCAACAACTACGCCCTCTTCGGCCTGGCGGACTGCTACAAGGCCTTGAACCAGTACCAGATGGCCATCGAGATCTGGGAACAGTACCTCCTCCACGACAACAAGAACATCACCGTCCTGACCCGCGTGGCGGACGCCTACCGGAAAGTCCGGGATTTCCGGAAATCCAAGGCCATCTACCTGCGGGTTCTGGAGATGGAAACGGACAATCCCTACGCCCTGATCGGGCTCGGGCACCTTCACTACGACTTCAAGGAATACAAGGACGCCCTCCAGTACTGGCAGCGCATGGTGGATCTGCAGGGACCGGCGGTGGACATCCGGGTCCTGACCTCCATCGGGAACTGCTACCGCAAGCTCAAGCAGTTCGACCGGGGGATCCCCTATTTCGAGCAGGCTCTGGACAAGGAGCCCGGGAACTTCTACGCCCTCTTCGGGCTTGCGGACTGCTTCCGGGGGACCGGCGACTCCGCCAAGAGCCTGGAGCACTGGGATCGGATCCTGAACCAGGATCCCCGGAACAAGGTCATCCTGACCCGGGCGGGGGACGCCTACCGGGCTCTCGGGGATTACCCCCGGGCCACGGATTATTACGAGCGGGCCCTGAACATCGAGTTCGACGTGTACGCCGTGCTCGGCCTGGCGGTCATAGCCCGACTCCAGGGGAAGACCGACGACGCCATCGAGTCCCTCCGGAAGCTCATCGGGAACGACCCGAAAAACTACCGCCTCTACCTCGAACTGGGCCAATGCTACCTGGCCAAGGGGGACCGGCAGAAAGCCATGGACACCCTCGCGGACTTTCAGCGTCTTGGGATACGAAACCCGTACATCCAGGACCTCGTCGCGAGGATACAGCGCTCCTAGCCGTGCCCCGACGCCTTGCGGGCCTTTTGCCCCATGAAATCGCCGAGGATTGCGGATTCGACCGGCCGTTCCGGGGAATCCAGGTCTTCAAGTGGCTTTCCGGGGGGGCCCTCTCTTTCCAGGACATGACGAACCTCCCGGGACCGGAGAGGGAACGCCTGACCCTGCTCCACCCCTCGCTCCTGGGCACGGCCGTGGACGGCCGGTTCCGGGACGAGGACGGCACCGTCAAGCTGAGGCTCCGCCTCCCGGACGGCGCCGCGGTGGAGACCGTGCTCTTGACGGACATCGAGGGGAGGAAGACCGCCTGCATCTCCACCCAGGTCGGCTGCCCCATGGCCTGCGCCTTCTGCAAGACCGGGACCCTGGGCTTCCTGCGCAACCTCGAGGCCTTCGAGATCGTGGAGCAGTACCTGCACCTGACCCGGATGTTCGGCCGGCCCTCGAACCTCGTGTTCATGGGCATGGGGGAGCCTTTGCTGAACCTGCCGGAAGTCCGCAGGAGCGTCGAGATCCTGTCCCACCCGGAAGGCATGGGGCTTTCCCTCCGGAAGATCACGATCTCCACCTGCGGCCTTCCCGAGGGGATCCGGGACCTCGCGGACTCGGGCCCCCACGTCCGTCTGGCCGTCTCCCTGACCTCCGCGGTCGACGAGGTCCGCAGCGGGCTCATGCCCGTGAACCGGTCCCAGGGGCTTTCGGAGCTCCGGGACGCCCTGGCCTATTACCAGGCGAAGACGGGCGACCGGATCACCCTGGAGGCGGTCCTGATCGGGGGAGTGAACGACCGGCGCCAGGACATGGAGGCCATCGTGGAATGGTCCCGCCCGCTCAAGGTCCAGGTCAACTTGATCCCTTGGAATCCCGTGCCCGACCTTCCCTACCGGGAGCCCTCACGACGGGCCGTGGAGGAGGCGGTGACCCTGCTGGAATCCGCGGGAATACCCGTCACCCGCCGCATGCGGCGGGGCCGCGGGGTGCTCGGCGCCTGCGGCCAGCTCGGGGAGACCCTCCGGGCCCCGGACTGAGGCCCGGATCGGTCCGTTCCCCGGCGATGCCGCTTTCCGGAGGGCGTCAGCCGCCCATCACCTCCCGGACCTTGACCAGGGTCCGGTCCCGTACGGCTCGGGCTTCCGCAGCCAGGGCTTCCGCCTCCGCACGGACCTTGGCCGCCCATTCCGGATCCTCGATGGAGCCCAGGTTGATCAGCACGTTGAGCACCGCCCCCTCGGCGCCGGCCGCGGCCAGCAAGGCGCCCACTCCGGCGTCCGTCACGGACGCCCTGTTGCCCAGGACCGCCGCGGATTCGGAAACCCGGGCGGCCTCGAGGCAGGCCTGGGCCGTGGACAGGGGCACCAGGGTGGCGCTGCGATAGCCCGCCTGGATCGCGGCGGCCCTCGCCGTTTTCTCCTCCTCCGTGCCCTTCGGGAGCTTCTGGGCCGCCAGCACGTCGTTGAAGGCGTTCGTGTCGTCGTCCACCGCGGCCAGGAGCCGGACCTTCACGTCCTGGGCCCGCAGGGCCAGGGCGTCCAGGTCCTTCCAGGCCGCCTCGTAGCCCTTCTTGCCCACCGTCAGGTTGGCGACCATGGCGGCCAGGGCCGCTCCCAGGCTCCCCGCCAGGGCCGCCACGGAGCCGCCGCCGGGGGCAGGCGAATCGGCGGACACCTCGTCCGCGAAGGAGGCCACGGTCCGGGAAACCAGGGGTGACGGAGAGCGCACCGCGTACTCGACGACCTTCTTGTTCGCGTCGAAGGGTGCCACGGAATCCAGGCCCAGGGACTGGACGGCCGTCTCCAGGAGCTCCGCCTCCGGAGCCCCCCCGCTCTTTCCCGCGCGGCGCAGGTAGAAGCGCCCGGCCTCGGCGAGGGGTTCCAGGGGAAGCAGCCCCACGATCTCGCTCCCCGTCACCAGGAGACCCAGCTTTTCCGCCTCCTCCCGGACGGTCTCGTAGACGACGTGCAGGGGTGTGGCGTGGTAGTCCGTGAGGTTGATGGAGACCTGGGCCCGTCGGTAGGTATCGATGTACCACCCGATGGCCCGGACGTGGTTGAGCCGCCCGGGTGTCTTGATCAGGTTGCCCTGGGCGTCCCGGAGGGACGCTCCGTCGGGCCCCTTGGCAGCCCGGCCGCCTTCCCGGATGTTCAGGGCGATCTCGTGGGCCAGCTTCCGGTCCCGGGTGTTCAGGTTCACGTTGTAGGCGATCAGGAATTCCCGGGCGCCCACGACCGTGGCCCCCCAGCGGGGATCGAAGGCCGCGGGTCCGAAGTCCGGCGTCCACTCGGGCTTCTTGAGCTTGTCCGGCAGGGCCTCGTACTCCCCGGCGCGGATGTCCGCCAGGCTGCGTCGCTCGGGCCGGGAGGCGGCGGCCTCGTAGAGGTAGACCGGGACCCCGAGTTCCTCGGCCAGACGCCGCCCCACGTCCCGGGCGATGTCGGCGCATTCCTCCATAGTGACCCCCGACACAGGCACGAAGGGGCAGACGTCCAGGGCGCCCATCCGGGGATGGGCGCCGGAATGGTTCCGCATGTCGATCAGGTTCCGCGCGGTCCGCGCGGCGGCCAGGGCCGCAAGGGCGACCGGGGCGGGCGGGCCCGCGAAGGTATAGACCGTCCGGTTGGTGTCCGCCCCGGGATCCACGTCCAAGACCTTCACCCCCGCGACTCCGGATATGGCCTGGGCGATCGCGTCGATCACCCCCCGGTCGCGACCCTCGGAAAAATTCGGCACACATTCGACGATCTTGGTTTCTGCCATGGCTAACCCCTACGCGATGATCGGCGCGTCAGCCGGGCCGACGGCGCCGCGGCATTCTATATCGCGGATTCGCTTTTTCTCAAGGACCGTTTGTGGTAGATTAAAACCATGTCGGATCCAGATTTTCAGTTCGGGAAGAAGGTCTTCTTTCTGAATCCCCCGGGCGTCCTCTCCGACGTCGCCTCCACCCTGAGCGCGCATGAGTTCGAAGTGTACCTGGTACACAATCACCGAAACCTGGCGCGGTTCCTCAAGAAGGAACCCCACGCCCTGGTCTTCGTCAACATCGACGAGGGTATGAGCGAACCGGAATGGGAGGCCTGGATCCGCGGCCTGCAGGGCGATCCGGGGACGGCTTCCGTCGGAATCGGGGTGGTCACCCTCCTGGGGGATCCGGAGATCTCCCGGAAGTACCTCATGGATGTCGGGATTTCCTGCGGGTTCGTGACCCTTAAGATCGGCGCGTCCAAGACGGCGGATATCCTCCTGAAAACCCTGGAGGCCAACGAGGCCCGAGGTAGAAGGAAATACGTGCGTGCAGCCTGCCCCGCGGGAACCGCCGAGTTCTCGGTCCCCCTGGGGGACGCGGTCCTTCGCGGGACCGTCCAGGACCTGTCGACGGTCGGCATGGCCGCGTGGTTCGAGTCCGCGGCGGAACTGCCCGTAGGAACCCGCCTCAGGGACCTCCAGCTGACCCTCCGGGGGGCACGGATCCTGCTGAACGGCATCGTCGTGGGAAAACGTTCGGGAGGGGATGGACCTCCCGTGCAGGTGGTCATGTTCGAGCCGGGATCCCTGACGGACGAAAAACGGGAAAAGACACGATTCTATATCCGTCGGGTCCTCCAGGACGAGGTGAACCGGCGGCTGGAAACCGCGTAGTACTGTTCGACCGCGGCTAACGGCCGCGCTCATCATTCTTGGAGGGAGGCGCCATGACTGTCGAGGAAGCCTTTGCCGGGGCCCTGAAGTACGAGACCAAGGTGCGGGACATCTACGCGGAATCCGCGGCCGGCACCCGGGAAACCGAGGCCCGGGCCCTCTACGAAGTCCTGGGCAGGGACGAGCAGTCCCACATCGACTACCTGAACCACATCCGGGAACGCTGGCGAAAGACGGGCGTCCTGGACACCCGGGGACCCGAGACCGTCCTGCCTCCCCGGGACCGCCTGGAGGAGGCGATGAAACGGGCCGCCTCCTCCCTGTCCCCGGCCCGGACCGGCCTGGACGAGGGCGGGGAACGGGCCGCCCTGACCCGGGCCCTTGCCGCGGAGGAGGAGACGAGCGCCTTCTACCGTTCCCTGGTCGCCGCCCTTCCGGAGGAGTCCCGGGCCGTCTTCCACCGCTTCGTGGAGATCGAGGACGGCCACACCAGCATCGTGCGGGCCCAGCTGGACCTGGTCAGCCGGACCGGGTATTGGTTCGACGTCCGCGAGTTCGACCTGGAGGACTGAAGCCGTCCCGATCCCGGGGGCCTCGGTCCCCGGGGTTGAATTTCCGGTACGCCGGCGGTCCCCGTCGTGCCGGGGCGCCATCCTTCGGGAAGGCCATCTTCACGACGGGACCCTTTCCCGACTTCCGTGCCTCCGCGATGATGCGCTCCGCGGCCTCGAAGGGGACGGTCACGAAGGAGAAGGCGTCGTAGACCTCCACCCCTCCGACCAGGCGGTCCGGAAGGCCGGCCAGGTCCTTGACCAGGACCGCGATGGCCTTTCGGTCCGCCCCGTCCCGGCGGCCCGCCCCGATGAAGAGCCGGGTCGTGGCTTCCTTGTCCAGGAAATCCGTGCGGACGTCGCCGTAGCGCCCGGGGTCCAGCTCCGAGGAGTAGCCCGCCGCCAAGGCCGCGGCCAAGGCGTCCAGGGGATCCAGGCCTTCGGAGATCTCCCGGGCGAGGATCCGCCAGCGCTCCCGGGCTTCCTCGGAGTGCTGCGGCGTCCCGGCCTTCTCACCGGTCTTGCCGGGCTCCGCCGAGGCGTCCCCTGCCTCCCCGGGAGCCTGTCCCGCGCTTCCCTCCGTTTCCTCAGAAAGGATCCCCAGATCCGCGGCGGCCGAAAGCACTCGGCCCCGGATCCGCTGACGCTTGGCCTCCAGGACCTCGTCCACCTCCGGCACCGCGCCTTTCTTCAGGGCCGCGCCCGCGGTCTTCCGCAGGAAAAAGATCCTCCGGTATTCGTCGGGGGTGACCAGGGTGACCGCGGTCCCGGTGTTCCCTGCCCGGCCCGTGCGCCCGATCCGGTGGGTATAGGAATCCGGGTCATGGGGCAGGGAGAAGTTCACGACGTGAGTCAGGCGATCGATGTCGATCCCGCGGGCGGCCACGTCCGTGGCGGTCAGGATCGTGGTCCTCTTGGTCCGGAAGCGACGGAGCACCTTTTCCCGCTCCACCTGGGATAGGTCCCCGTGCAGGGCCTCGGCGCCGTAGCCCCGCTCGCCCAGGCTCTTGGCCAGGGCGTCCGTGTCCACCTTGGTGGCGCAGAAGACGATCCCGTAGAACTCGTCCTCCTTGTCCACCAGGCGGCACAGGACCTCCAGCTTGTCCGCCTCCCGGACTTCGATCCAGATCTGGTCGGTCAGGGCGGTCTCCACGGGGCCGGAGTCGTCCGCCACGATCTCGTACTCCCCCAGCCGGGTCTTGGCGATCCGGAGGATCTCCTTGGGCATGGTGGCGGAGAAGAGCAGAACCCGGCGATCCGCGGGGGCCTTCTCGAAGATCCACTCGATGTCCTCCAGGAAGCCCATGTCCAGCATTTCGTCCGCCTCGTCCAGGACGAAGTACTCCAGGGCCTCCAGGGAAAGGCTTCCCCGCTCGATGTGGTCTTTCACCCTCCCCGGCGTCCCCACGACGATCTCCACGCCCCGGGAGAGGCGGCGGAACTGCTCCCCGTAGGAGGCGCCCCCGTAGATCGGCGCGACCCGGGGGTAGTCCCCGTGGGGCCGCAGGGAGGAAACCTCCCCGGAGACCTGGAGGGCCAGTTCCCGGGTGGGAACCAGGACCAGGGCGCGCACGGCCCCGGTGGGAACCCGGAGATTCTGGATCAGGGGCAGGCCGAAGGCCGCGGTCTTCCCGGTACCGGTGCGGGCCCGGGCCACGAGATTGGCCCCGCCGGACAGGAGCCGGGGTATGGCGAGGGCCTGGATGGGGGTGGGCTCCTCGAAGCCCTTGCGGTCCAGGGCTTCCAGGATCTCGGGCTCGAGGCCCAGGGATTCGAAGGTCACGGTTTCCATGGCGATCCTATTCGGGCGCGCGGAAGCGCCTCGGAGACCCGCGGCGAAGCACGGCGGGCGGAAACGCGGATGGCGCGCGGGTCGAGATTGCGTGAAGGCGCTCGGATTGTCGGACTCGTCGGCGGGCGATCACGGAATATCCTATCTTACCGGAACCGGGCCGCGGGGGTCTAGCGGGAAGTTCTCGCTCCCGGGCCGGATCGAAACCCTCCCGGCGTCCCGGGTTTCGTTGACAATCCGACGGTCCTGTTTTATTCTGGCCCCGTCCGCCGTGGGCGGACAACGTCTCCGACCCGTCTTCGCCTAACCTTCCCGTACCGGGATCCAGGGCGAGCGGGCGGTGCCGGACGGCTGGATCCGCGTTCCCGACCCGGGGCGCGCCGACCGCCCGGCCGAGGGTCCGGGGAGAAATTCCCGAGCCTCCCGTTTGGAAAGGAGAACTTCCCCATGCTCCATCTCCTGATTCCTTACAGAAAAGCACCGGATATCCCTCTTCCGGGCCTCTCGGACAACATCGTTCTTCGAGGAGGCAACCCGTGAACCGAAAAGCCCTGGTCCTCGCCCTGGCCGCCCTCTGCGCGGCTTCCGCCTTCGCGATGGGCGGCAAGGAAGCCGCCGCCCCGGCCAATCCCCGCATCAAGTTGGCCACCACCACCAGCACCGAGAACTCCGGCCTCCTGGGGTACATCCTGCCCATCTTCGAGGCCAAGACAGGCTACAAGGTCGACGTCGTGGCCGTGGGCACCGGGGCGGCCCTCAAACTCGGGGAGAACGGGGACGCCGACGTGGTCCTGGTACACGCCCGGGCCCAGGAGGACGCCTTCGTGGCCGCCGGTCACGGAGTGGACCGCCGGGACGTCATGTACAACGACTTCATCATCCTGGGCCCCGCCTCGGATCCCGCGGGCATCGGCTCCGCGAAGTCCTCTACCGAGGCGTTCTCCAGGATCGCCTCCGCCGGCGCCACCTTCGTGTCCCGGGGGGACAAGTCCGGAACCCACGTGAAGGAGCTGGACATCTGGAAGGCCGCCGGGATCGCCCCCGCGGGAACCTGGTACAAGGAAGCCGGCCAGGGCATGGAGCAGGTCATCCTCATGGCCAACGGCATGCCCGGGTATACCCTAGCGGACCGGGGTACCTGGCTGGCGGTCAAGGACAAGACGTCCCTCAAGATCTGCTACCAGGGCGACAAGGGCCTGTTCAATCCCTACGGGATCATCGCCGTCAACCCGGCCAAGTGGCCCTCCGCCAACAACGAGGGCGCCAAGGCCCTCATCGCCTGGATCATGAGCAAGGAAGGTCTCAAGGCCATCGAATCCTTCAAACTGAACGGCGAGCAGCTCTTCTTCACGTACAAGTAGATGAATCCGTTCCTGGGAGCCCTGGAGTTGATCGTTTCGGGAGACCGAGAGGTCTTCCTGATCGCGGGCACGACGTTGCACTTCTCCTTCTGGTCCACCGCCTTCTCCACGCTTCCGGGGCTGGCCCTGGGAATCCTCCTGGCGAACTACCGGTTCCCGGGCCGCAGGGCCGTAGCCGCGGTGGTGTCGAGCCTGACGGCCCTGCCCACCGTGGTGATCGGCCTTTTCGTGTACTCCTTCATCTCCCGGTCCGGTCCCCTGGGGAGCCTGGGATGGCTCTTCGCCCCCCCGGGGGTCGTTCTCGGCCAGACCCTCCTGGCCCTGCCGATCGTGGTCAGTCTGGTCTATACGGGGCTCTCCAAGCTGGACGCCCGGTTCACGGAAACCCTGGTCACCCTGGGAGCCGGCCGTCTCCGACGCTTGGCCTCCACCCTCTTCGAGGCCAAGTACGTCCTGGCCTCCGCCCTGCTGAACGCCTTCGGACGGGTCACCGGGGAGGTCGGAGTGTCCATGATGCTGGGGGGGAACATCCGGTGGTACACCCGTACCATGACCACGACGATAGCCCTGGACACGAGCAAGGGCGAATTCGAGCGCGCCCTCTCCCTGGGCATCCTCCTTCTGGCGATCGCCCTGGCGATCAACGCCCTGGTGCACGCGGCGGTGAAGCATGAGGAGTGAGGCGATCCTCTCGGTCCGCGACCTCGGGTTCTCCTACGGAACCCGGGAGATCCTCTCGATCCCGGAGCTGGACGTGCGGGCCGGGGAAACCCTGGCCCTGGTGGGACCGAACGGGTCCGGGAAGACCACCCTCCTCAAGCTCCTGAACGACCTGATCCGGCCCTCCTCGGGCTCGATCCTCTTCGAGGGCAGGCCCGCGGCGGGGGATCCGGGACTCCGCCTCCGGTCCGTCTACGTCCACCAGTCCCCCTTCCTCCTGGCGGGCACCGTGTACCGGAACGTGGCCTACGGCCTTCGGGTGCGCCGGGTACCGGAACCGGAGATCCGCCGCCGGGTGGAGGCATCCCTGGACCTCCTGGGCTTGGCCGGTTTCAAGCGCAGGGACGCCAAGCGCTTGTCCGGGGGCGAGACCCAGCGGATCGCCCTAGCCCGGGCCCTGGCCCTGGAACCGGAACTGCTCCTCCTGGACGAGCCCACGGCCCAGACGGACCGGGCCTCGGGGGAGCGCATCCGGACGGTCCTGGCGGATCTCGCGACCCGGGGCGGGACAACCATCGTCTTTTCCTCCCACGATGCGGCCTTCGCGGAAGCCCTGGCCGATCGGGCGGCCTTCCTGGAGGAGGGCCGCCTCGTGCGCATCGAACCCGGCCGGCGGCGGTACGCGGCCGATTTACCATCCCAAGCTCCGGAGTCTCCCGTATGACGCACCCCGACGAAGCCCTGGCCCTCGTCGCCCGGCAGGAAGTCTCCATCCTGCCCGAGGAACCGGAGGCGGTACCCTTGTCACGGGCCCTGGGGAGGGTCCTCGCCCGGGACCTTCCCGCGACGGTCGACCAGCCCCCCTTCGACAAGTCCGCCATGGACGGATTCGCCTGGGGCGGAACCCTCTCGGATTCCTTCCGGGTCCTCGGGACCCTCGCCGCCGGCCGGGTGGCGGACCATCCCCTCGCCCCCGGGGACTGCGTCCGGATCATGACCGGAGCCCCCCTTCCGCCCGGGGCGGACAGGGTCCAGCGGGTGGAGTGGACCGAGGAGGCGGACGGTCGGGTCCGGTTCACCCGCCGGGAATCCTCGGACAACGTCATCCGGCGTGGAGAGAACCAGAAGTCCGGGGACCTCCTCCTGGGGCGACGTATCCTTCGGCCCGCGGATATCGGCATCCTGGCGTCCTCCGGGTACGAGTCCGTCCCCGTTCAACGCAGGCCCGTCGTGGGGATCCTCTCCACGGGGGACGAGCTCCGGACCCCCGGCGAGCCTCTGGTGCCGGGGGCCATCTACGACTCCAACGGACCCCAGCTGGCGGCCCAGGCCGCGGCGGAGGGCTGCGAGGTCCGCTCCTACGGCCGCTTCCCGGACCTCCCGGTGGCCCTGGAGACCGCCGTGAAAGCGGCCCTGTCGGAATGCGACCTGGTCCTCCTGTCCGGGGGGGTATCCATGGGGGACTTCGACTACGTTCCCGAGGTCCTGGCCCGGAACGGCGTGGAGAGGATCTTCCACAACCTGGCCATGAAGCCCGGGAAACCCACGTACCTGGGAAGGCGGGAGAACGTCTTCGTCCTGGGCCTTCCCGGGAATCCGGTCTCCACCTTCGTGAACTTCGAGATCCTGGCCAAGGCCGTGCTGGCCCGACTCCGCGGACTGCCCTGGGAACCCGCGATCGCGTCCGCCCGCCTGGCCGAGGAAGTCTCCCGCCGGGACTCCGAACGGGTCGAGTTCCTGCCCGCCCGGCTTTCCGGGGGGGAGATCCGGGCCCTCCGGTACTCGGGGTCCTCCATGCTGGGCGTCCTGGCCGAAGCGAACGCCCTCCTGCGGCTGGAAATCGGACAGAAAATCCTGGAACGGGGAGCCCAGATCGATGCTCGACTCCTTTGACCGCACCATCGACTACCTGCGGGTCTCGGTCACGGACCGATGCAACCTGCGCTGCGTGTACTGCATGCCCGCCGAGGGGGTGCCCCTCCTCCGGCACGAGGACATCCTGAGCCTCGAGGAGATCGTCCGGATCGCGGAGGCGGCCGTAGGCCTGGGGATCCGGAAGATCCGCCTGACCGGGGGGGAACCCCTGGTCCGCAAGGGCATCCTGGACCTGGTCTCCCTCCTGCGGTCCCTTCCGGGCTTGGAGATCCTGGGGATGACCACCAACGGGACCCTCCTGGCTCCCGTGGCCGAGGAGCTCCGCGCCCGGGGCCTGGATTCCGTTAACGTCTCCCTGGACACCCTGGATCCCGGCCGCTTCTCGGCCCTGACCCGGGGCGGCCGCCTCGCGGACGCCCTCGCGGGGATCGACGCCGCGGTCCGGGCGGGCATCCCAGTCAAGATCAACACCGTGGCGTTCGACGGGGACCCCGAGGGCGACCTGGGGCGGGTGGCCGACTTCTGCGCGGAACGGGGACTGCGGCACCAGCGCATCCGGCGCTACGACCTGGCGGGACAGAAGTTCGACCAGGACGACTACGAGCGTCCCCCCCGCTGTGGGGACTGCAACCGGATCCGGCTCCTGGCGGACGGATCCCTTAAGCCCTGCCTGCACTCGGACCTCTCCGTTCCCGTGGATTTCTCGGACATCGAGGGAAGCCTGCGCGCGTGCGTGCGGGCAAAGCCGGGCCGGGGCGCGGCCTGCACGACCCTGGCCGTGGGCCAGATCGGAGGATAGGATGGCGGAATCGGATCGGCTGACCCACGTGGACGGGTCGGGACAGGCACGGATGGTGGACGTCTCGGGCAAGCCCCGGGTACGGCGCACGGCCCGGGCGGAAGGCTTCGTGTTCCTGGCCCCCGGGACCGTGAGGCTGGTCCGGGAGAACGCCCTGGCCAAGGGGGACGTCCTGGCGGCGGCCCGTCTGGCGGGGATCCTGGCGGCCAAGCGCACCTCGGACCTCATCCCCCTGTGCCACAACATCGAGATCGAGCACGTCGAGGTCCGCCTGGAGGTCCTGGACGACCGGATCCGCATCGAGGCCTCGGCGGCCTGTACGGACAAGACCGGCATCGAGATGGAGGCCCTGACCGCCGTATCGGTGGCGGCCCTGACGGTCTACGACATGTGCAAGGCCGTGGACAAGGGGATGCGGATCGAGGGGGTGCGCCTCCTGGAGAAGACGAAGGAGGCCCTGTGATGGAACGCGCCGGGGAATTCCGGGTCCTGTCGATCAACGTCTCCCGGGAGACGGGGGTCCAGAAGGAGCCCGTGGACTTCGCGGTCCTGAAGCCCGCCCACGGGATCGAGGGGGACGCCCACGCCGGGGACTGGCACCGCCAGGTCTCCCTCCTGGCGGACGAGGACATCGAGACCATGCGGGGCAAGGGCGTGGACCTGGATTTCGGGGACTTCGCGGAGAACATCACCACCCGGGGCGTGGACCTCGGATCCCTGCCCGTGGGGACCCGCCTCCGGATCGGCGAGGCGGAGCTGGAGGTCACCCAGATCGGGAAGGAATGCCACCACGGCTGCGCGATCTACCAGGCCGTGGGGGACTGCGTCATGCCCCGGAAGGGCATATTCGCCCGGGTGCTCAAGGGGGGGAGGATAGACCGTGAGAGTGTCGGTCGTTACCGTATCGGATAGGGCCAGCCGGGGGGAGTACGAGGACCTCTCGGGTCCCGAGATCGAGCGGATCCTGCGGGAAACGGTGCCCGGCGCCGAGGTCGAGCGCCGGGTGGTCCCCGACGAGGAGGAGGCCATCCTGGGGGCCTTCCGAGCCTCCGAGGGCGCCGACTGGATCCTGACCACCGGCGGCACCGGCCCGGCCCCCCGGGACGTCACCCCCGAGGCCACCCGCCGATGGATCGACCGGGAGCTTCCGGGCGTCGCGGAGGCTCTGCGCGCGGAATCCTACCGGGAGACCCGGAACGCGGTGTTTTCCCGGGGAATCGCGGGCATGCGGGGCCGGCAGTACGTGGTCAACTTTCCGGGTTCCGTCAAGGCCGTGCGCCTGTGCGCCTCGGTCCTGGCCCCCCTCCTGGAGCACGGGATCCGCATGGCTTCCGGCGAGGGCCACGGCTGAGGGCCGACCCCGTCTGTCCGACCCGGCCGGCCGCCCCGGGGCCGTGCGGATCAGGCCTCCTGAGCCGCCGTGTCCCCCTCGCCGTCCCGTTCCCGCCTTCGTTCCGCCTTCCGCTCGATCCTCCGAGCGACGATCACCGAAAGCTCGAAGAGGAAGAGCATGGGCAGGGCCAGGAGGACCTGGGACACGACGTCCGGGGGCGTCAGGATCGCCGCGACGATGAAGACCAGGAGGACGGCGTAGCGCCGGGCCCCGGCCAGGGCACTGCCCTTGACTACTCCCAGGGCGGCCAGGATGGCGGTGACCACGGGAAGCTCGAAGGCCGCGCCGAAGGACAGGACCAGGGAGGTCACGAAGCCGACGTACTCCCCGAAGGAGAAGACCGCCTCGATCCTCTCGGTGGCGTACTGCAGGAAAAACCGCAGGGTGAAGGGCAGGATCACGAAGAACGAGAAGGCCGCTCCGGCCGCGAAGAAGACCGCCCCGAAGAAGAGGCCCGCCAGGATGGCCCGGCGCTCCCGTTTCAGCAGGCCGGGGCGTACGAAAAGCCAGACCTGGAAGAGGATCACCGGCGAGGAGATCACGAGCCCCGCCAGGACCGCGATGCGGACGTAGGCCAGGAAGAGCTCCGGCGGGGAGAGGTAGACGAAGGACAGGCCCGCCACGGGATGCATGAGGTATTCCGCGAGGGCTTCCGTGAAGGAGAAGCTCGCGACCGTCGCGGCCGCCAGGGCCGCGAAGGCCAGGAGGAGGCGCTTCCGGAGTTCGGCCACGTGGGCCAGGAAGGGCATGGGTGCGTCGCTCATAGCGCTCTCCGGGGATCGGGGGCGGAGGGGCTCCGCCGACCGGGCAAACCCCTACCCTTTCTTCTTGGAATCGGGTTCCTTGCCCTTGGCGGCGTCCTGGATCTTGGGCGCCTCGTCCGGTGCGTTGACCGCCTCCTCGATGCTCTCCGACACGTTGCTGGTGTGCTTCTTGAATTCCTTGATGGCCGTGCCGATGGCCTTGCCGATCTCCGGCAGCTTCTTGGGCCCGAAGATCACCAGGGCGATGACCAGGATGAGTATGAGCTCCATAGGGCCGATGCGTCCGAACATTCGATACCTCCTCGTTTCCGCGCTTCCCTCACCGGATGATACGCTCCGGGCGGGTGTAGAGTATAGGGTCCTTAGATTCGATACGGCCCACGACCGTGATGCCCCGTAGACGGGCGATCTCGTAGGCCGTGGTGGTCGGGATGCTCCGGGAGACCACGACGGGGATTTTCGCGGCGGCGGCCTTCAGGATCATGTCCGCTGCGATCCGGCCGCTGGTCAGGAGACAGCAGGTCGGGAAGTCCCACCGATCCAGGAAGCCCCGGCCGATGACCTTGTCCACGGCGTTGTGCCGTCCCACGTCCTCCCGGACGCAGGTCCGGCCGTCCCGGCCGGCGAGGCTGGCGCAGTGCATGCCCCCGGTCCGGCGGTACTGGACCGCGGCCTCGAACATGGCCCGAGCCCGGGCACGCAGGCTGGAGAGCTCCACGGAGAATCCCTCCGGCAGGGCCGGGGCGTTCTTGAAATCCTCCGAGAACTCCAGCCCTGCCCCGCAGCCCGAGGCGATCACCCGGGACAGACCCAGGCTCTCCTCCCCCAGGGGGGTCCTGGTGGTCACCGCCACGATCCGGAGGTCGGGACAGGCCCCCAGGGTCCGGATCTGGCCCGGGTCTACCAGGGATCCCCGGGTGAAAAGGTTGCCCGCGGCCAGGTCGTCCAGGTGCTCCGGTGTGCAGAGGAAGGTGGCCAGCCGGGTGCCGTTCACGGTCAATTCCACGGGGTACTCCGGGGCCAGGGGCAGGTCGGGTCGTGCGTCGCTCACGGGTTCTCCGCCTGGCCCACTTCATTCCATTCCGTGAGGGCCTCCGCGTGGGCGACGGTCAGGTGCAGGGTCGAGTAGAGGTAGCGGGCGCCGTTGGAAGCCCGGCATTCCCGGATATCCCGGCAGTCTTCGCGCTCCCGGATCCGGGTCAGGATATCGTCCAGCTGATCCTGGGCGAGCGTGAAGGGCGGACCCCGGAAGAAGTCCAGGGGGGTGGGCCGGGGATACAGCCGGGAATCCTCCCGGACCGTCTCCACGACCAGCCCGACGAGATCCTTCTCCGCCAGGCGGTAGAGGTAGGACGCGTACGCCCGGGTCATGTACAGGTCGCTGAAGAAATAGGTCTCCGCCCGGCCGTCCATCCTCTTCAGGTCCTCGGCCCCGGAACCCCCGATCTCGTCCAGGGGATCCGCGGGAACCGCGGACGAGGGGGCGTCCTGCCCGATCTCGGCAGCGGCCGGAGGGAGCGAGGCGTTTCGCGCGGCATCGGCGCGCAGTGCGGAAAGCAGGGTCAGCCGGCCCGCGGCGCTGTCGCGCCGGACGGTTCCGACCGCGGACGGCGCATCGCTCGCCGTTACATCGGAGGTTTCCATCGGGATCCTTGATTTCAGGATATAGGAATCGGCGGCGTTCGTCGACGGGCGGAAACGGCCCGGGGTGTCCAATACGCCGGTCGCGTACTGGACACCCCCGCCGAATCGCGGTTACGCGGGCAGCAGGCCCTTGGATCCCAGCTCGTCGGCGACGTCCTTGAGGCCGATCGCCTCCAGGCCCGCCTTGGTCGGGGCTCCGGTCTTCTCGTCCCAGCCGAACTGCTTGTACACCATGCCCAGTCCCTTATCCAGGTCGTCCTTCTCCATCTGGATCGTGCCCTTGGTGAACTGGGGTATCTCCTTGCCGTCCTTCTTGTCCGGGGTGTAGATCCACTTGTTCATGGCGTCGTGCTTGCCCCGCATGTCCACCGTGCCCATGGCCCGGACGGTCAGGGCCCGGAAGAGGGTCACCACCCGCTCGGCGTCCTTGTCCAGCTCCGCCTCGGTCTTGGTTACGCCCGTGACCGCGGAGAAGAACTGGGCCTCCAGGGAGGTGTCGCCGCGGTACTTCCGCTCCTTGAGGGGGCTCACCGCCATGGGCCACATCCAGTTGCACAGGGTCAGGGAGTCGTGGAGCCGGCCGCGGACCAAGGCCCACTTGACGAAGCGGGCCTTGAACTCGTTCATCCGGGTGTAATTCTGGGGCGGATCCAGGGCATCCGGGCTACCGAAGATCTCCCCGGCGATCTCCTTCTGGATCGCGATGGGCAGTTGGGAGCCGATGAAGTTCTGGTGGGTATGGTTCTGGGCGTCCCGGTTCGTGAAGCAGGAGATGAGCGCCCCGACCTGGCCCGCGGACTCGTTGGAGTGGTGCACGGGGTAGCCGCCCCGGGTCCAGAGCTTGTTGTCCTTGTGGTCCCAGTAGTCGTCCCCGAGGCCCCAGCGCTGGGCGATCCAGGCGGATCCGTCCGCGATGTGCCAGAGCTCGCCCTTCTTGTGGGCCACCCGGTCGTAGAAGTCGATGAGGAACCTCGGATCTCCCTTGAGCAGCAGGTCCCAGGGGATGGACGCGTATTCCTCCGCGGGCAGGACGCGCTTGAAGACGCCCTTCTCGTGGAACCACTTTACGTCCCGGCCGATCTGTCCGTAGTTGCACCAGACCCCCAGGTCGTCCACCATCGTGGTGCCGATGCCGTTGCCCACGACGGAGGAGTCGGCGCCGTTGCCGTCGAACTCCTTGATACCCCCGCCCGCGGCCATGACCCCTCGGGGACCCGACCAGCCGACGCAGGTGTTGGACACGTAGGGATCCATCCCGTACTTTTCGAGCTGGGGAACCTTGAGCTGGGAGTGGCAGCGAATCGGGCAGTGGGCGCAGCCGCCCATGCGGACCGTGTACTTCTCGGCCCCGGCGCCCAGGTCGAAGACCGCCTTCTGGGTCCGGAATCCCACGGACTGCATGTCCTTGGGATCGCAGACGCCCGTCTCCACGGGGGGATTCGCGGCGCCCCAGAAGAGGCCCGGCCGGCCCGTCCAGCGAGAACCGGGAGAATTGAATTCCGCCCAGGGCTGGGGATGGGACGGGACGACCATCTGGTTGTTGGCCCCGATGATGCTCATCATGAACTTGTCGAGCTCTTGGACCTTAGCCTTTTCCGCCGCGATCTTCACGGAACCCGTGCCCTTCACGGCCACGGCCTTCACGTTCTTGGCACCCAGGATGCCCCCGTGCCCGCCCGCGGAATGGGAGGTCCCGGTGCGGATGACGGCCATGTTGAGCTGGTTCTCGCCCGCGGGCCCGATGGCCGCCACCTGGGCTTCCTTGCCCATCTGGCTAGAAATCATGGCCATGGTGTCGAAGATCCCCTTGCCCCACATCCAGCGGGCGTCCTCGATCTTGACCTTGTTGTCCTCGATGCGGATCCAGACCGGCTTGGGGGCCTTGCCCTCCAGGACGATGGCGTCCCAGCCAGCGTACTTCATCTCCACGGAGAAGTAGCCGCCCATGTGGGAGCTGCCGGGGCCGTGGAAGGGGCTGGTGGGAAGGAGGCTGACGATGGTCGTGCGGCCGGAGCAGGGCACGCCGGAGCCGCAGAGGGGGCCCGCGCCCAGGATGAGCTTGTTCGCGGGGTCGTAGGGGTGGGTTCCCGCGGGCACCTCGTCCCACAGGATCTTATAGCCGATGCCCTCGCCGCCGATGAAGTCCTTGTACTTCATGGTGTCGTCGATCGAGGTCTTCCCGGTCGAGAGGTCGACGCGGAGTATCTTGCCGGTCCAACCGAATATCTGAGACATCCTTGACCTCCTTGCGTTAGGCGGTGGCGCCGCTTACGGCGCTGGCGCCGCTGGTCGCGTCCGCTCCCCAGAGAAGCTTCTCGGCCTCTTCCCAGGTGTAGAACTTGATGGACCCGGTGGGGCAGGCCTTGGCGCAGGTGGGGTCGCCGTCGCAGAGGCTGCACTTGGTGGAAATCCGGGTTTCGGGATCCAGGGTGGCGATGTGCCAGGGACAGGCGTCCTGGCAGGCCCCGCAGCCGACGCAGCGGCGGGAGTCCACGACCCGCGCCCCGGTCTTCTTGTCGACCTTGATGGCCACCGCGGGGCAGGCGTCGCCGCACTTGGGCTGGCCGCACTGGCGGCAGGTTTCGGCCACGATGCGGAAGTTGCCGTGCTGGCCGTTCGCCAGGGCGTAGGCGGAGGAGACCCCTTCGACGCCGTAGTTCAGGTTCCGGGAAACCTTGACCCGGGCCACGTAGGCGGAGGCCTTGCCGTCGTTCCGGATCGTGCAGGCGGACTCGCAGCGCCGGCAGCCGACGCAGAGGTTGGGATCCTGGACCATGGCCCCCGAGGGGGTGGCCCAGACCTTCAGGTTCTTGCCGTCCTGGGTGCGGACCATGGTGGCGCACCCGAGGGTCAGGGTTACGAAGGCCCCGGCGATACCGGTACCCGCGATTCTCAGGAAATCGCGGCGGGACGACGTGGAGCCCAGCAAGCCTTCCTCTTTCTCCTTGCTTTCGCTCATCGCTCACTCCTTGCCCGCGGGTCCGCAGGGCCCGGGGCGGGTTTCGGCGCGTCGTCTCCTTTCCGATGCCGTTGCGGCGGGAGGCGCGCGGATTTCCCCGCGCACCCTCAAGGGAGCGGCGACGCCGTTCCCTAGGGACCCGGGATCCTGCGCCGCACGGAGGAGGCGTTTAGATCCCAAGGTTCGGAGGCGGATGGAAAAGATCGGGGCGGGTATCTTCTGGATCCCCGCCAGGGCCAGATTAAAAGCATCCAAGCGATCCTGTCAAGTATAAATTTCTTTTATATCTATATGTTTAAATATATACTTTTCCAATTATTAGAGATGTTCCATCCCTACAAGGCCTCCTTCCCCGCTGTCCTCGCCTTGACCGGGTCCCGAGGCTTCGGATACCCTACGGGCATGGCTCGTCCTCTCCGTCCGGGCACCCTCCTGAAAGCGACCCTGATCGCGGCCCTCGGTTCCGCCCTCCTCCTGGGCATCGGCATCGGGGTCGCCATCGCGTCCACCCGCAACATCGCCAACGTAGAGGATTTCACGGACTTCAATCCCGCCCTCCCGACCCGGCTCCTGGATATCAAGGGACGCCTGATCACGGAATTCTTCTCGGAGGAGAAGCGGGAGATCGTGGCCATCAAGGAGCTCCCCCAGCACCTGATCGACGCCTTCATCGTCCGGGAGGACCAGGATTTCTGGAAGCACCACGGGTTCAGCCTTCGGGGGATCTTCCGCGCCGCCTTCGGGGTCATCACCCGGCGCAACCTGGGCGGCGGCTCCACGATCACCCAGCAGCTGGCCGGGACCCTGTACGCGGACCGCACGGACATAAGCCTCCGGCGGAAGATCGTGGAACTCTGGTGGGCCCTCCAGCTGGAGCGCCGGTTCTCCAAGCAGGAAATCCTGGAGATGTACCTGAACCGCATGATCATGGGTCCGGGGGTCTACGGGGTCGAGGCGGCCAGCAAGTTCTTCTTCGGACACTCGGCCCGGGAGGTCTCCGTCGCGGAGGCTGCCATCCTGGTCATCCAGCTCTCCAGTCCCACCCGTTACAACCCCTTCCGAAACCCCACCCTGGCCCGGGAGCGAAGCCGGGAGATCCTGGACCAGATGATCTCCCTGGATTACATCGAGAAGGAAACGGCCGACGACGCATTCGCCTCGTACTGGGAAAACTTCGACTACACCCGCACCGCGACCAGCGCCTTCTACATGCGGGACGACAAAGCCCCCTGGTTCAGCGAATACGTCCGGCGCCAGCTGGAGGGGATGCTCTACGGGTCCCTGGACATCTACAAGGACGGTTTCACCGTACACACCACCCTGGACTTGGACTACCAGGCCTTCGCGGACCGGTTCATGGCCCGGGGCATCGAACAGGCCAACAAAGAGTACCTGGCCTCCAGCGGCCTGCGCCTGAAGGAGGCCGAGTCCACCTACGTCCCCATCGTGGAGATGCTGGGTCTGGCCTTCAACCTGGAGCCCCTCTTCGTCTCGGATTCCAAGGTCCAGAACCGTTCCCAGGAGTACTACCGGAACACCCTGAATCCGGCGATCGACTCCCTGGCCCTGCTCTTCGGCATCGGGGACCTGCGCACCGCCACGAAGGCCAGCTACGACCAGGTACGCCTCCAGATGGAGAAGGCGACCGTGGAAGGCGCCCTGATCACCATCGAGAACGAGACGGGGCACGTCAAGGCCGTCGTGGGCGGATCGAAGTACGACCAGTCCAACCAGCTGATCCGGGCCACCCAGTCCCTGTTGATGCCGGGCAGCGCCTTCAAGCCCCTCTACTACTCCGCGGCCATCGACACCCGGAAGTTCACGGAAGGAAGCCTGATCTACGACACTCCCGTGGTCTTCTACAACGACGACGGCACTCCGTACATCCCCTTGAACTACCGGGGCGAATGGAAGGGCCCCGTCCTGACCTGGCTTGCCCTGGCCCGGTCCATGAACGTCCCCTCCGTCAAGGTATTGGACGCCATCGGCTTCGACGCGGCGATCAACCGCGCCGCCGCCCTCCTGGATGTCACGGACCCCGCGGAGATCCGCAGGACCTTCCCGCGCCTCTACCCCCTGGCCCTGGGAGTCATCGGGGTATCCCCCCTGAAGATGGCCCGGGCCTACTCCATCTTCGCGAACCATGGTCGGGAGGTGACCCCCATAGCGATACGTTCCGTGGAGGATCGGCAGGGCCGGATCTTCCTGGAACCGGAGAAGGAGCTCCGGACCCAGCAGAAGAAGAAGGGTTCCGCCATCCAGGTGATCTCCCCCCTGAACGCCTACGTCATGACGGACATGCTCCGTAGGACCGTAACGGACGGGACCCTGAACTATCCCACCGCGGGCGGCAAGCTCTTCACCTACAAGGACGAGGAAGGCAAGAAGTACACGATACCCTCCGCGGGAAAGACGGGCACCACCCAGAACTGGGCGGACGCCTGGACCGTCGGCTTCACGCCGTACATGACCACGGCGGTCTGGTTCGGATTCGACCGTCCCGGCAACTCCCTGGGAGTCACCCAATCGGGAGCCGCCATAGCCGGCGTGCTCTGGGCCAACTACATGGAAGCCATCCACCGGGGTCTGCCCTTCAAGGACTTCATCCGTCCCCAGGCCGGCCTCGTGGACGTCAAGGTCTGCGCGAAATCGGGTCTCCTGCCCACGGATTACTGCGACGAGGGACTGGTGGGCCTCCTGTATTACGAGGGCACCCAGCCCCACCAGTACTGCGACCTGCACCAGTTCTCGTCCCAGGCCGCGGATCGGGGCATGCAGACCCTGAGCCGTCAGGGGTCCGTGTTCGGAGATGTGGACATAGATACGACCCTGACCATCGATCTGCCGGACCTGGAGCAGCTGCTCCGGAACCCCGCCCCGCAGACGCCGTCCGCGCCCGCTCCGGGAACCCAGCCGGCCCCCGGCACTCCGCCCCCTCCTCCCGCGGAATACACGACCCCTCCCGTCCTTGAATAGCCGGGTAAGCCGAGCTAAACTTATCGGTATAGAAAAGGAGCGGAGGGCAGCGTGCAGGTCCCCATCGATCGCATCAAGGTCCGACGCAGGGTCCGCAAGGAACCCGGGGACATAGACGCCCTGGCCGCCAGCATGAATGTCCACGGACTGCTGCATCCCATCGTCCTGGATCGCGGCAACCGGCTGATCGCCGGGGGCAGGAGGCTGGCTGCGGCCAAGCGGCTGGGCTGGAAAACCATCAACGCCCTGATCGTCGACGCGGACGACAAGGCCGACCGCCTGGAACTGGAACTGGAGGAAAACGTCCAGCGCTCCGCCCTGTCCTACCTCGAACTGGAGGAGGGATACGCGCGGCTGGAGCGCATGCGGCGTCCGAATATATTTCGCAGGATTTGGGAAGCCCTCAAAGCCCTCGTGCGGAGGCTGTTCCGGCGGGACTGACGCGCCCTTCCGGACCCCGTCGCTGCCGAGATCCCCGCCTGTCCGATCGAATCAGGAAACCCGCGAAAGCCGCGACCAGGGCGGCCGCCAGGGACGCGGCCTTCAGCTCGGCGTCCTCCATGCCCCGGGGCGGATCGAAGGGAACCAGGGTTCCCAGGTCGCCGGGATCCGGCGATGCTTCCGGGAAACCCAGCCGGACGACGACCTGTCCCGGGC
Source organism: Spirochaetota bacterium (assembly GCA_022703505.1). Lineage (GTDB taxonomy): Bacteria > Spirochaetota > Spirochaetia > Treponematales > UBA12059 > JAAYUR01. The sequence continues at coordinate 79,758 of JAKLDN010000009.1, forward strand.
CCACATATCCCAGGGTCCGGGCCTCCAGGGCCAGGGCTTCCGGGTCGGACAGGGCGGAATCTTTGCGGGCCCGGGCCTCGGAATTCAAGGATTCCAACCGCGCGAGGTTCTCCCGCATCCCCCGGACCCGGGTTTCCAGGTCGTCATAGGCGGCCATCCCCATGGGCCCGAGCAGGAGGGACAGGAGGCAGTACACGGCAAGTCCGATGTAGGCGCTGACGGCCAGTCGAATACCCATCGATTCATTTACGGACGGAACGGGCCCCGTCTTTACGTGTTTACCGCCTGCGCCGAAGAATCCCGCAAACGCGGTATCGTCCTACATTGACAACGAGATAGGCCCCGATTAGACTTAAAAACGGTCGTTTATTCGGAGATGATCCCTGCCGATACAGTATCAGAACGACCCTCGTAAAACGGAGCGACCATGGCGACCTTTGAGCGGCACGAAGGACGGAACCTTAAGGGAATCGACCCCGACGCCAAGGATCGGGACCTCGAGCAGTACGGAATATGGGTTAAGGCGGAGCCGCAGGATGTCCTGGAAGAACCGGACATCGAGGACGCTTCCCTGCTTTCCGAGGCTCCGGAGGAGGCCGCGGTCCTGGATGAATCCTTCCTGACGGATGAGGAGGAGGTCTTCCTGGGTGCCGGCGACCGACCGGCCGGACGGCCCCGGGCGGAGGACGCGGATGTCTTCCTGTCGACCTCGGAGACTCCGTCCCTGCACGAGGAGGAGCTCTCCATCCCCTCCCTGGATGAATCGCCCGCGGAGCTCCCGGAGGATCTTCCCCGGATCCCCGATATGGCCGAATTCGAGTCCCTGGAGGATCTAGGGGTGCCGATTGAGGAGTTCACCCCCGACGAAACCCGGAAACCTTCCCCTCGGGGCCCCGAACTCGAGGAAATCCAGGATGTCTCCGATTTCGGTCTGGAAGAGGCCGAGCCCGTGCTGGAAGCGGGTACGGAAACGGATTTCGAATCCATCGATATCGACCTCAAATTCGACGACACCCTGCCGCCGAGCCCCGCCGCCCAGGGGGCCAAGATAGACCGCCCCCAGCCTTCGGGCGCCGACGGGTTCGAGACGGTCACGGATTTCGACGACTTCCTTTCCGGGTCGGATGCCGGCCCCGCGGAAACCGCGGAACCCTTGTCGCCCCCCGCGCGTGCCTCCTTCGAACACAAGCATCCCGCGGAATCGGACGATTTCAGCCTGGAGGACATCCCGGAAATTCCGGGCGGACAGCCCGTAGACGACTTGGCGGAGCTCGAACGGGATCTCGCGACCGGCCCGGGTCGCCCGTCCGTGCGCGCGCAGGCCGCCGAAGACTCGTCCTCGGACATTCTCCTCAAGATCGCGGGCGAACTCTCCTCGATCAAGGAAGAGCTCGTTTCCCTCAAGTCCCAAATCGCCGCCATGAAATCGGCCTCCCCGGCTCCGGCTGAGGGGATCGAGGAAGCGGCGAAAGCCGAGTCGGGCAAGGCCGGTGGATTCTTCGACGAGGAAGAGGACGAGACGATAGCCCTGACCGGGGACGAGTTGGACAATATCCTGAATACCGCCGAATTCTCCGAGGAAAGCGCGGAGCCAGCCCCTCTCCAGGAGGTTCCCGAGACGGTCGAAGCCCTGGAAGACCTGCTTCCGGAGACGGGGGACTACGCTTCCAAACCGGCCTCCGTCGACTCCGATTCTTCCGGCATCGAGGAGCTCCGCCTCTCCGACGATCTCGAGGGCGAAGAGGCCCCGATACCGGCGGACGAGGGCATATCCACGTTGGCTGAGGAGGGAGTGGCTCCCCTCACCGCTCCCCCCGAGGATACCTCCTATCTTGAGGATGCCGAGGAACTGGAGCTCGCAGGCGACGAGGATCTCCCGGAGGCCCCCCTGCTGGAGCCGTCCCCGGAAGAGCTGAACATCGACGAACTCGTGGAAGAGGGATTCGAGGAGGCCGAGGAACTACCGTTGGCGGAATTCGAGTCCGCCGAGGGTCTGGAGGAAGCCGCGGACCTCGAAGAGGAATCGGAGGAGCTGGAGGAGCTCACCCTCGACCTGGACAGCGAACCCTCCTCCATCGTCCTGGAATCTCCGGAGAACATCGAACTGCCGATACCGGAAATCGAGGAAACGGAGCCCGGATCCATGGAGTCCGCTCCGGAGTTCGTGGAGGAACTGGCCTCCGAGGAAGACTCCGCCGGACTCGGGGAGATCGCCCTGCACCACGAGGAATCCCCCGTGCCGGTATCCGCGGGCAGCCCCGGGATCGCGGAGCCCGAGGCCCTGCTGGTCGAGGACCTGGAGCCCGGGGATACCCCCAAGCCGGAGCAGATCCCGAATCGGATCAAGGACGAGGTTCGCAGCGTGCTCACGTACCTGGACAAGCTTCTGGAAGCCCTCCCGGAGGAGAAGATCGAGGAGTTCGCCCAGTCCGAACACTACGAGACGTACAAGAGGCTCTTCGAAGAGCTGGGGTTGGTGTAAGGTATGGGTCTACTGGACAAGGCATCCCGCGGGTTTTCCCGGCCCGCCCCGGCCCGCGGCGGCGGGCTTCTTGAGAGGGCATCCCGGACGCGCACCGTCCCCGGGGGAGAAAAAAAAAACTAAGCAGCCTTGATGCCGACGAGGCTCTGGGCGCCATCCTGTCGGAATGTCTCGAGGCCCCGGCGGATTACTTTCTTCCCGCCCGGATCCTCCGGATTCTCCGGGACCGCGGGGGGTTCCCCGACTTAAGGATCACCCTGGAAGAAGGCTCGGAAGCCGGTTCGAGGGTTTTCGCGTCCATCCTGGACTCCGGCGAACACTCCGCCGGCTATGACGCCGCAGGTGAGGATTCCGCCGGTTCGAGCTGTCTCCTGGGCCCTCATTACCGCCTTGAGGTACTCGGAGTCACCGGGGCGGAGCGGATGCTCTCCCTCCTGGGCGCTTCCCTGGCCGCTCCCCTGAAAGCCTCCCGACCGCCCTGTCTCCGCCACGACCTTCCGCCGGAACGACCCCCTTCGGAACTTGCCGCGGCGGCTTCCACTCGATTCGCGGATTCCCAGGCGGCGAGCGCCACCCTCTGCGTCCTGGATCCCAGGCCCTTCCTTGATTCCGCGGCGGAGTCCTTCCCCCAGCTCAATCCCGAGTGCCTCGCGGAGGATCTGGCCCGCTGCCTGGCCGCCTACTTCGAGTCGTCGGGGGGTCTGTTCCTCTGCGATTCCGGGGAACTGGCGGCTCTTTGCTGCGGATCCCGCCCCGTGGACACGGGATTGCTCCAGAGTCAACTGGGCAAGTATGTGCGGAAATTCATCTCTCCGGCCGTAGAGGTTCCCATACGCGTACGCAGGTCCCGGACCTTCGAATCTCCCATGACCGGTGAAATGGAATCCTTCCTTGCCGAGTGCTCCGACGGACCCGGCGCGTGAACCCAGGCTGATCCCCGGTACGATGGCCGATCCGATCGTCTCCCCGCGCCTGCATTCCCGGTTCGATCCCGCGGGGGAGGCGGCACGGTACCTCGAGGAATCCCTGGGAGGCCGCCGCCCGTCCTGCCTGCTCGTCCTGGGCGGCGGCGAGGACTGGCTCTCGGAGGCCGCCCGGGCCAGGCTGCCCGGCTCCCTGGTGATCTCGATCCAACTGGACCCCCGTTTCCGCGGCCGCGAACGCCTGGGCGCAGACCTCCGGTGGTACCCGGACGACCCGATCGCCCTGGGCCCGTTTCTCGCCCGTTCCGTACCCGGTCGTCTGGACGGAGGCGTCGCCGTGGTTTCCTGGAAGCCCTCCGAACGAGCCTTCCCGGACGCAACCGGGACCGTGTTCCGGGAGCTCCGGCTCGCCCTGGAGGACCTCACCTCGGACGCCGCCACGGTCCGCTATTGGTCCCGGCGCTGGATGGCCAACGGCCTGCGCAATTTCCTGGCCGCCGACCGGTATTGCCGGCCCAAGCCCGGACCTTTTCCGATCGTGGTGGCCGCGGCGGGTCCGAGCCTGGAGTCGGCCCTGGATGCCCTGGAACCCCATCGAGGGCGGCTCCGCCTGTGGGCCCTGACTTCGGCCGCGGCGGCCTGCGCCCGGAGGGGCTGGACGCCGGAGCTTCAGGTGAGCACGGACCCGGGATTCTGGGCGGACCGTCATTTCGACTCGATGCTCCGAACCCGACCCTCCCGCCGGATTCCCCTGGCCGCGCACCTCACCGCCCGGATTTCGCCCGCGGCCCTCGGTCTCTGTTCCCTGGCCCTGCTTTCCCCGGCGGACGCTCCTGAAAACGACCTGTCGAGGGCCGCGGGGCTTCTCTCCGTTCCGGGTCCTTCCCGGGGAACCTCCGCGGCCGACGCCCTGGCCCTGGCCGTGTCAGTCTCCCGAGGAGCCGTCATCGCCGCGGGGCTCGACCTGGCTTCCCGAGACCTCCGGTCCCACTGCAGACCCTACGGCTTCGACAACCAAGTCCTGAGGCCGGAACGGAGGCTCCGCCCGGGCCTGACCTTGATCTGGGACCGGGAAATCCCCGCCTTCCCGGAGCGGTTGGGCATCTGGAGACGGGGGCGCGCCTTCGACCTCTACGCGGGAGGACTCTTCCCCGCCCCGGGCAAGGGAATCCTGCGCCTACTTCCGTCCCCCGTCGACGTAGCGGGGACCCTTCCCCTGGCTCCGGAGGACCTGGATTCCGTCCTCGCCGGGGATACGGTCGATCCGGACCGGCAGGTGGAGGAATACGAAGCCCCCGACCGTCCGCGCCGCACCTCCATCGCGAGGGCGGCTATGGACGCCTGGGAAGCCGAGGCGGAGGCGGCCCTTTCCGGTCGGATCGGTCCTCCCCTGCCCGCCCGAACCCGCCGGCTCCTCTACGCCCTGGGAGGTCCCGAGGCGGCCGCCTTCCTGGCGGAGACGGCCCGGGGAATCCGTGAGGAGGCCCTCGCCCGCCGCGCGAGGACGGCCGTCGAAGGTTCCCTGGCGGGACTCCGGGAGCGTACGGCATGAACGGCACCCTTCAGCGCAACCTCCTGGCCATCTCCACCACGGACCCGGAACTGGCGGGCCGCATATCCAAGGCCGCCCGGGACCCGTGCGTCCACCGGGAAACCGCCCGCAGCGGCGACCCCATCCCCCTGCTACGGGGGCCCTCCGGGGACCTGGCCCTGCATTCCCGGGTGGATCCGATTCGGGAGGCGGAGCGACTGGCCGCGGCATACCCCGCCGGCGGCTTCATCGTGTTCCTGGGCCTGGGCGCGGGGTACGGGATCCGACCCTTCCTGGACCGTCCCACCACGGGGGGAGTCCTCGTGGTCGAGTACTCCCTGGGGCTCCTGCGGGCGATCCTGGAGGAGTTCGACCTGGCCCCGGTCCTGTCGGACCGGAGGGTCCGCCTTTTGGCGGATCCGGATGAACCGACCCTGGAGCGGGCGATCTTCGAGGCCTACATACCCATCCTGACCGGAGACTTGGCGGCGGTCCCCCTTCGGGCCCGGGTGGACTCGGATCCGGGGAATTTTTCGGAAGCCGTGGACGCCGTGCGGCGGGTCATCTCCCGGGTATCTGACGACTACAGCGTCCAGGCCTTCTTCGGCCGCCGCTGGTTCTCCAACACCGTCCGCAACTTGTACGCCGCGGAGACCTCGGTACGGCCCCTGGCACCCGTGCAGGAAGCGATCGTGACCGCAGCGGGGCCGTCCCTGGACGGCCTTGCCCCGGAACTGGATAAGGCCCGGAAAGGCCGGTACCTGATCGCCACGGACACCAGCATGGGGGCCCTCCTAGCCCGGGGGATCGTCCCGGACGCCGTGGTCTCCATAGACTGCCAGCACATTTCCTACTACCACTTCCTAAACCCCGTGCCCGATGGGGTGCCCCTGGTCCTGGACCTGGCATCCCCTCCCTCGGTGTCCCGGCGGGCACGGCGGGTGCATTTCTTTTCCTCCGGCCACCCTTTCTGCCGCTTCGTGTCCGCCCACTTCCGGCCCTTCCCGTCCCTGGACACCTCCGGGGGGAACGTTACCCACGCGGCGGTCTCCCTGGCCGACACCCTGGGAGCGCGGAGAATTTTCCTGTACGGCGCCGATTTCTCGTATCCCCGGGGTGCCAGCTACGCCCGGGGAACCTATATCCATCGGTATTTCCGGCTCAGGGCCGGGAGGAAGTCTCCCCAGGAGGGGCTCTTCGCGTCCTTCCTGTACCGGAATCTCCAGGTGGACCGGGAATCCGATCCGGACGGGACATTCCGGTACGTGACCAAGCCCCTCCAGGCCTACCGGCAGAGGCTGGAGGCCTTCGCGGCCACCCTCTCCGGGGAGCTGATCCCGGTCCGGGGAAGCGGGGTGGAAATCCGCGTACCCCGGATCGCCGCCGGTCCCGTCGACTCGTCCCGCAGGCTGTCGCTGTTCGCCCCGGGCCGGGCGACCTGTACGGCCCGGGAATTCCTGGAATCCTACCGGGACGGGCTCGCAAGCCTTCCGGAGTTGTCGGCTCCTTCCATTCTCAGCCTGCGGAATCTTCCGCCGGAGAAGCAGGACCTGTGGACGACCCTCCTGCCCGCGGCCGCAGCCCTGCGCAAAGGGCTGGGGGATGAGCGGATCCTTCAGCCGGAGCTCATGGAACGTACCCGAGTTTGGGCTCTGGAGATCGTCTCCGCGGAGCTGGAGGCCGGACTTTGAACCTCACTCGAACCTGAGCCTCCGGAAGGACCCTCCCCGAAAGCCGTAGGTCTTCCGCAGGTAGGCGTCCAGGGCTTCCGCCTTGGCCTTGAAGCCCGGAAGGGCCGCCTCCAGGTCCGCCAGGATAGCCGCCGCCCGGTCGGGGTAGGACTTGGCCAGCCGGGCGTAGGCGACGTCCTTCAGCCAGGATTCGAGACGGGAGGGGATCTGCTGGACCAGGTAGGCCTGGAGCTCGTTGTAGGAGAGATAGGCGTCCGAGGGGTCGTAGTCCCGGTTGGACAGGAAGACGTTCCAGAACCTCCGCTCCTCCGGTCCCTGGGCCGTCCATAGGGAACGCGCCAGGTTCCGGTAGGCGTCGTCCAGGAAGAAGAGGGCGTGGGCGGCCTCATGGGTGAGGAACAGGTCCCTTAGATAGGTCGTCGATTCCCGGGATATCGAGATGATCACGCCTGTGCCGGGTTTGAACCGGTTCCCCTCCCGTACCAGGATGCCTTCCCGTTCCAGGATGCCCCGGAGCTCGACCTCCTCGGGGGAGAGGGGGAAGGCGGTACGTCCGGCCTTGTCGAAGAAGGCGGCCAGGTCCTCGGACCGGTAATCGTGGGCGTTCCAGCCGTGCAGACGGGCGATCTCCGAATCCGGGGCCAGGCGTCCGCGGAAGCCCTCCTTCTCCACGAAAAAAGCCAGACGCTTGAGATAGGTGTCCTGGGCCGCGTAATCCCGGAAATCGAAGACCAGGCATTCCGGAAAGGCACTCCACCGGTACAGCTGATAGGGAAACCGGGAATCCGCGGGAGGCGGCAGGGCCAGCACGACGGCCAGGTCCAGCGGCAGGGGGCCGGGAAGGTCCCGGGAGGGCAGGACGGAGGCCGCCCGGATCGGCTCGGTACCGGAGGCCTCCACGGTCACTGCCCCGGATCCTCCCAGGGCGCTCAGCGGCAGAAAGACGCCGTCCGGGCGGCCGGCGTCCAGCACCGCGGATCGGCCGCCCTCGGCCCGGATCCGAAGGGGCCGGGCCGCCGAGTCGATCCGGATCACGGGATCCTCCCCGGGCCCGAAGGGGTGCTCGATCCGGACGGTCTCCGACCCTGAGGCGCTCCGCGCAAGGCTCGAACCCCGGGAGAACCGCGCCCCCTCGGGCAGGCTCTCGAACCCGAAGAAAGCCGGCACCAGAGCGAGAGCTTCGATCCTAAGGGTCGAAGCCGCGGCCTTGGATTCCGGTCCGGCCGGCAGGGCCGTGAACCGGAAGGACGAAAGCTCGGTGCCCGCGGGAAGGGGAAGGAGCCAGCGAATCCTGCCCGCTCCTACCGGGAGTTCCGAGGACACCAGGGGCGGGGCGCCCCGGCCCTCCGGAAAGATCTCCAGTCGGGCGGCGCCCGCCAGCTCGTAGCGGATCTCCAGGGCCGTGCGGGCTCCCCGGACCCGCACCGGATCCTTCAGGGCGTACCGGGCCGAGGTCCGGCCGTCCCCGCCGATCGTCCCCTCGAGTCCTTCCGGAAACCGGGAATCCGGCGTCAAGGGGTGTACGGCCCCGTCCTCGCCCCGCAGGGCGAAGGGAGCGGGAGGGATCGGAGCGCAGGAGGCGGTCAGGGCGCACAGCAGGAGGGCGCCGGACGCCCGGATCGCGGGCCGGATCATCGGTCCAGGGAAAAGATGCTCAGGGTCAGAAGCTGGGCGATCTGGAACTTGCGGGAGGGGGACATCTCCCCGTCGACCCTGAGAAGGGATTCCCACCGGCCCCAGAAGTCCTCCGGCAACAGGGGAAGGTCGCGGAGCTGTTCCGCGATGCTCCTGTGGGAGGGCTCGAAGCGGTGGTTGATCATGAACAGGGCGGCCGCCGCGTACTTCATGAAGCCGCCCAGGGATATGGTGTAGAAGAATCCGTCCTCCCGGAGGGCCGCCGCACCCAGGTCGGAGAGGTAGTGTTCCATCTTGGACTGGAAGGTCGCCCGGAGCCCCTGCCAGAAGGTGTCCGGGAATTCGCGGATCCGCCTCCGGACGTCCTCGATCCAGCCGGACTTGTCGTACAGCACCTTTCCGCGCTCCAGGCGGTAGAACATGTACGTGCCGGAGCCCTTGAAGACCCACAGAAGGTCGTACTTCCGCCGGAGGATATCCTCCAGGAAATCCAGGCTCTTGTATTCCACCCGGACGGGCAGCTCCTCCAGGAAGAACCGGTCCTTATTCTGGGAATCCGCGGTCTCGAAGGCGCCGGGGTCCCCGAAGGCCGCGCATCGCTCCTGGGATGCGGGGATATCTCCCTTGTAGTAGACGTCCACCACCAGGGCGAAGTACGGATCCAGGATCTCCTGCTCCGAGGCCTCCCCCAGGACCACCGCCTCTACACCTTCCCATCCCTTGATCGCGGAAACCAGAGTATCCGCCAGGCGCTCCACTTTCCGGCGCATCTTCCCTTCCTTGTCTCGCTTCTTGACCTCGATACTATCATGAATCCCCGCCTTTGGAAACCTCGCCGGCGGCCGGAACGCTTCGGGATTCGAGGCCCGGCGTCCTGCCGCGGTCGCGGCCCGCGTATCCCCCGGGCCCGGCCGGGTGTTTTATCGAGGGGTTTCGATACGTACCCTCGGCTTTTCACGGAACGGCTCCTGTGATACTATCCCGCAATCGGAGGAACAATGCGAACGCCTCGATTCATCCTCGCGGTACTGCTGACAGCCACCCTTACGACGGGCGCCTTCGCCCAGACCGAGCCTCCCGCCTCGGACCTGCCCGCTGCGGACTTCAACGCCAATCCCTATGTCCGGGGCGAGCAGACCCTCTCCTTCAGCCTGGGAACCTTCTTCCCGATCACCTTCGTAAACCTCTACGCCGGGGGAACCGCGGACACGAACCTCAAGATCGGGGCGGGCTTCGGCATCTCCTACAGCTATGTGGTGGCCCCGGGCTTTTCCGTGGGCGGGGAGATCGAGGGAGCCACCTGCGGCACCACCGCGGAATCCTCGTTCTTCATGGTGCCCTTCACCGCCAAGGCTTCCTGGTACTTCGTGAAGATGCCCTTCGAGATTGTGCCCTCCGTTTCCGCGGGCCTGGCGATCGTCCGCTACGAGGGATACACGAACTTCAACCCGATCCTGAAGGGCGGGGCCGCCTTCCTCTGGCGCCAGAGCTCCTCCTGGAGCTTCGGCCTGGACGCCCAGGCCTGGACGGTCTGGCAGTTCTACGGGGACATCCCCCAGGACAACCGCCTGGGGATCTTCCTGGACACCCGCCTGACCGCGGTCTACCACCTCTAGGAGCCGAGCCATGAAAAGAATCCTGAATATCGCCGCCGCCATCCTCCTGGCCGCCGCCGTCCTGGTTTCCTGCGAGCCCGGGCCCGCGGGGCTCTTCGCCCTGCTGGAGGAGGAGGAGCCGCTGGACAAGGGGACCGCGGCCTTCAACGCGAACACTGCGGCGTTCGTAACGAGGGTGAACGGCGCCCCGGATTATTACTATGCAGCCGTAGGGGCTACGCTCCTGCGCAGGGACGTAGCGGGTACGACGTGGGAAACGGTATCGGTGCCGGGAGCGCCGGCGGGATCCATCATCTCCTCCGGGGTATCTTTCGGAACCGATCTTTATATCTCGTATGCACCCGCGGCGGACACTATTTTCCACTTCGACGGCACCACCTGGGACGCCACCTACGACAACCTCTCCACGGGGGATCCGGTCCAATCTCTGTTGATGGCCTCAAACGGCCAGATGTTCGCGGTTACCCAGGCGTCCACCGGGACCTCGTCTAGCGATTATTCCACGGAGTACTCGATATTCTACGACACCGCCGGAACCTTCGCATCCTCCGGGGCGGCTGTGACGGATGTCGCGAGCGGCCGGCCCAATTCTGTCGCCACAGATGGCTCAGACTACTGGATCGTCGCAGGGAACAAGGTGTTCACGGGAGTCGAGAACTCCCTGGCTGAGGATGCGATTCCCGCGGACATAAGCGCAACCAAGCCCGCCTTCGGAGCGTTTTACGACGGGGTAAGAGTTCTGATTTCCGGAACCGGTTATCTGTTCAACGCATCCGCCGCCTACGCTAAGTCCGGCACCTTCGGCAGCGCCGAGCGCCGCCTGTCCTCGGTAATCGTGGTGCCCAAGAACGGCGGCGGAAACGCCACCCTGGTCGGCGTGAAGTCCTGGGCCTCCGACGAGTACACGGGGTACTACGAGTACGACGCCGCGCTCAACGCGGGGCTGTTCTCCAGCGTCGTCCCCAGCACCGCCTACGACATGGTTTCGGACAATTCCAACTACGTCACCACCCTGGACGACCTGTCCATCGAGGGCTTCTACTTCGACAGCGTCGGACAGGTCCTGTTTGCCCGGACCGTGAAGGGCGGTCTCTGGTCCAATACCTACAGCGGCGGGGTCTGGAGCGGCTGGGACCGCGAGTGAGGTGAGTTTCGACTCCCCGCTCTTCGCGGGATCGGGGGGCGGGCGGGAACCCCTGGCCGCCCGGATGCGGCCCCGGACCCTGGACGAGTTCGTGGGCCAGGACCACATCGTGGGACCGGGCCGCCTCCTTCGCAGGGCCATCCAGAAGGACCAGCTGGCCAGCGTCATATTCTCGGGTCCCCCGGGCACGGGCAAGACCACCCTGGCCCGGGTCATCGCCAACACCACCGCCAGCCGCTTCGTCACCCTGAACGCCGTCCTGGACGGGGTGGCTTCGGTGCGGGCCGCTGTGGAGGAGGCCGCCAAGAACCGGGACCTCTACGGCCGCCGCACCATCCTCTTCGTGGACGAGGTCCACCGCTGGAACAAGGCACAGCAGGACGCCCTTCTGCCCTGGGTGGAGAACGGCACCCTCATCCTGATCGGGGCCACCACCGAAAATCCTTTTTTCGAGGTGAACCGGGCCCTGGTCTCCCGGTCCCGGGTCTTCCAGCTTACCGCCCTGACCCAGGCGGACTTGAGCGAGGCGGCCCGGCGCGCCCTTTCCGACCCGGAGCGGGGCTACGGCCGCTGGAAGGTCTCCTTCGAGGACGGGGCCCTGGAGCACCTGGTGGACACCGCGGACGGGGACGCCCGGAGCCTCCTCAACGCCCTGGAACTGGCGGTGGAGACCGGGGGCGAGTCCTGGCCTCCCCCGGAGGGCTCGAAGATCCGGGTGACCCGGGAGGCCGCCCAGGAGAGCATCCAGCGGCGTGCGGTCCTCTACGACAAGGACGGGGACTACCACTACGACTCCATCTCGGCCTTCATCAAGAGCCTCCGGGGGAGCGATCCCGACGCGGCCCTCTACTGGCTGGCCCGGATGATCTACGCCGGGGAAGACCCGGCCTTCCTCCTCCGCCGGATGCTCATTTCCGCCTCCGAGGATGTGGGCCTGGCGGATCCCTCTGCCCTGGGGGTCGTGGAAGCCTGCGCCCGGGCCTTCGACCGGGTGGGCCTCCCGGAGGGGCAGTTCCACCTGGCCCAAGCCGCCCTCTACCTGGCCACAGCCCCCAAGTCCAACAGCGCCCTGGGGTACTTCGACGCCCGGGGGGAAATCGAGAAGGAGCGGGCCGAGGTCCCCTCCCACCTCAAGGATGCCAGCCGGGACGGCCCGGGCTTCGGCCACGGCGAAGGCTACCTCTATCCCCACGCCTACCGGGACCACTGGGTGGCCCAGGCCTACCTTCCGGACACCCTGGCGGGTAGAATTTTCTACAAGCCCGCCGAGACGGGGTACGAGGGCCGGATCCGGGAGGAGGTCCTCCGCCGACGGGAGGCCCAGGTGGCGGCGGCCCTGGACGCCGCCGGGTCCGGGATCGGATCGGGCGCGTCCGCCGGGGAAAACCTCACCTACTCCGAGGCCGCGGACCGCCGGGCCGAGTGGCTGTCCCGGTCCGAAGCCCGGGCGACGGAGCGCCTGGCCGCGATCCGGGACGGGATCTTCGCCCGGGCGGCCCCGCGGCGCCACGAGCGGACCCTGGTGGCCGACGCCCGGGAAGGCTTCCTGGTCTGGGAGGCCCTGCGCAGGGTTCCGGAGGGGGCGGTGTGCGCCCTGGTGCGGACGGACCGGGAGCGGATCCTGATCGAGGGCTACGTCGCGGGCCTGGAGGAGATCTGCCGACCCTCCGTCGTCCTCCATCCCCGCCGCGAACCTGATGTTGCCGCAATCGCGGATTCCGGGCTTCCCGTGTTCGACCTCCTGGTAAGCCGGGACCTGTTGTCCCCCGCACCGGACAAGGCCGCCCTCCTGGCGGCCTGGGCGGCGGCCTTCCCGGCCGCCCGGATCGCCCTGGCCGAGTCCCCGGCTTCCGAGGGGGGCCGGCTTTCCAGGATTCCGGCTTTAAAGGAGGCCGCTGACAAGGATCTGGCGGCGCGGTTCGAGGGTTTCGAGGAAGGGTTCTACGCCGGCACCGATCGACCGGAGCTGTCCTGGAAGTCCGCGGACGCCGAAGGCTGGATACGGGACGCGGGGCTCGAAAAGGGCCGGGTTGAGACGGAGCGCGGGGATTACGGACGCGTATTCACCCAGCGGGAGCTGGATTCCTGGCTCTCACCCGCTTCGGCCTACGGCCGGGCCTTGGCGTCGGATTTCAACGAAGACGAGATCCGGGTCCTTCGGGAAGCCCTCGACCGCTCGGTCCTGGGCCGCCCCGTGCCCTGGCCCTTCACCGTGGCCTATATCACAGTTCCGCCCCGAACTTGACACGCCCGCCCGGGGTCAAGAATATTAGCCATGCCCAGCATCCGATCCGTGCAGGATATCTACGAGTACCTCCTGACCTTCGTGAACGCCGAGAAGGGCCAGGCGGTCGAGTTCAAGCTAGACCGTATGCGGGACCTTGCCCGCCGACTGGGGGATCCCCAGGCCGTCGCGCCCTGCCTCCATGTGGCCGGATCCAAGGGAAAAGGCTCGGTCTCCACGATGCTGGCGCGCATCCTGGAGGCCTCGGGCCGGAAGACGGGCCTGTATACCTCGCCCCATCTCCTGGATTTCCGGGAGCGGATCACCCGGGCGGGGGACTTCTTCCCGGACTCCTCCTATCTGGCCGCGATGCGGGAACTGAAACCCCTCATAGCGGGGGCGGGCCCCGACCGGTTCGCCGGAAACGAACTCCCCACCTTCTTCGAGCTGGCCACCCTCCTGGCCTTCCTCGTTTACCGCGGGGAAGGCTGCGACGCCTCGGTCTACGAGGTCGGCCTGGGAGGCCGCCTGGATTCCACGAACATCGTGACCCCCGAGGCCTCGGTCATCACGGTGATCGAACTGGAGCACACCGAGTACCTGGGAACCACGATCCCCGCGATCGCGGGGGAGAAGGCCGGGATCATAAAGCCCGGTGTGCCCGCGTTCACGGGCTCCCGGGACCCCGAAGCCCTGGAGGTGTTCCGCAGGACGGCCGGGGAACGAGGCTCCGCCCTACATATCCTCGCGGAGGAGTGCTCGATCCGGGATGTCCGGTTGACCCGGGCGGGAACCGAGGCGGTGGTCGCGTTCCGGGACCGGGAGGTCTTCCCGGAGCCCGTGCTCATCCGCACCCCCCTTATCGGGGATGCCCAGGCGGAGAACGCGGCCCTTGCAGCCCTGACGGCCCGTCTCTCCTCGTTCCGGCCTTCCCCCGAGGCGGTCCTGGAGGGGATCGCCCGGGCCTCCCTGCCCGCCCGCTTCCAGATCCTGGCCGGGGAACCTCCGGTGGTCCTGGACGGGGCCCACACCCCCGCGAGCATGGCCTACACGGCGGACGCGTTCCGTCGGATCTTCCCGGGGCCCGCCGTCCTGGTCTTCGCCTGCGCCGAGGACAAGCGCCCGGCGGAGATGGCCCGGGTCCTCGCGGGGCAGTTCCGGTCCGTGATCGTCACACGGCCGGGAACCTTCAAGAAGAGCGAGCCGGAAACGGCGGCCGAGGCCTTCCGGGCCGCGGGGTTCGAGGTGGACCTGGTGCCCGATACGGAGGAGGCCCTGGGCATCGGGATGGAACGGGCCCGGGCGGCCGGCATCCCCCTTTTGGTCACGGGGTCCTTCTACCTCTGTGCCGCGGCCCTGGCCGCGTTCCGGGAACGGACGCCCTAGCGGCGGGCACCCCGGCTGTGGGCCGCCGAGCCCTCAGGGCCGCAGGAGTTCCAGGAGGGGCTGGAGGGCGCCGATCAAGGCGCCCAGGATGCCGCCCAGGACCGTGATGCCCTTGAATTCCTTGGACATGACCCGGAGCATGATGCCCTCGATCACCAGCATGTCCAGGGCGTCGACCTTCTCGACCACCATCCTGCGCAGGTCGATGCTCGCGAGGATCCGCCGGGATTCCCGGGCCGCGATCGCCGTGCCCTTTTCCGCCAGGTATCGGGCCAGCCGGTCCCGGAACTCCCCGTCCCAGCCGAGGGCCGCGCCCAGGGACGCGTCCCCGAGCCCGTCCATAAGGGTGTCCGCGAAGGCGCGGGCGAAGGTCCCGACGGTCGTCCCGCCGCTTCCGGAGGCAAAGAAGCCCGCGATCCAGGATCCTACGGCCTCGAACAGGCCTTCGCGAGCCTCGGGTCCCAGGGACTCCAGGAGATCCCCCAGCGTGCCGGCTCCCAGCAGGTCGGTCCCGCCGAGCCCCGCGGCTCCCCGCTCCCCCAGGGCCCGTACGGACCGGAAGGCCAGATCCGAGATGCTCACGGGGGACAGGGGGTGCTCCCGCGGGCGGGAAGCCAGGGGATCCTCCACACTACGCTGGATCCGGTCCAGCAGGATGGACTTGAAGCGTTCCCGGTTTCGCTCGTCCGCCAAGAAGGATTCCGCGGCTTCCGCCAGGTCCGCCACCGTGGCCGGGAGGGACTCCAGGACCGCCTTGTCGTACTGGGCCGCGCCCACGAACAGCCGCTGCAGGGGCGACAGGCGGCCCAGAGCCTTGCGCACCACCGCCCCGCCGTAGCGCTCCAACTCCTTCCGGACGTCCGGACGGGCCAGGAAGGCCCGGGCGGCGGATACGAAGCTCGGATACGCGGAATCGAAGGCCGCTCCGGCGGCCCTTGCCAGGTTGGACAGGGGCAGCAGGTCGCCCAGGGACTTGCCTTCCGAGGCCGCGGCTTCCAGCCGCATCCGGACGGCCTCCCGGGCCTTCTCCGCCGTGAACTCCGCCCGGCCGGGGACGCGGAACCATTCCGAAACCAGGGATCGGCCGCCCGGGGAGAGGATGTCCTTCAGACGCAGGCCCCGCGCCGCCCCGAGCCCCTCCCGCACGGCCGAAGCCGCTGCCCGGCGGAAGGCTTCGGAGGAGGAGACGGCCCCGTAGGCCCGTCCCGCCGCCTCCGCCAGCAAGGGTTCCGCGGAGGACGCGGCGGACCGAACCTCGGACACCCGGCGGTCCAGGGCATCGTCCAGCAGGGACCGGACCGCCCGGGTCACGCTGTCCCTCAGTTCCTCGGACTCGAACCGGGCTGTCAGGACGTCCTCGGTGAGAAGGTCGCGGGAAACGACGTCCCCCAGGCTCAGGGCCAGGGCGTGCCGTTCCCGGGGCAGGATGCCGGGGGTGAAGGGGATCCGGATTCCGAACACCTTCTTTTCCGTGAGGGGACGGAAGAGCATCTTGATGGCCAGCCAGTTGGTCACGTAGCCGATGACCCCGCCCACCAGGGCGGGCAGGAGCCAACGCAGGATCCGGTCGATCATCGGTACCGGCCGGCGGCCCGTTCCGCGGCGGCCCGGCTCTCGAAGAAGACGGCCTGGTCCCCGGTGAGCCATCCCGCGGTTCCGCCCATGCCGATCCTGTACCAGGACAGGGCCGAGCGGGGATCCCGCTCCCGTCCTTCCACGGCCAGGATGTCCCCTCCCCGCAGGTGCCCGACGTCGGGCGCGTCCGTCCGGGGTTCCGCCTTGACCCGGGCGTAGGCCTGGGACACCACGACCCAGCCGATCCCGCCCGAGAAGACGGGATTCTGGTCCATGGGAAGGCTTTTCGGCAGACGGGCCCCGCAGGACGATACGGCCAAGGCCGCCAGGACGGCCAGGATCGCCGAGGCGAGTCGTACGATTCCGGGTGGAGTGTTCGTTCTCATGACTCCCTCTCCCGCAGCCCCCCGCGATCCCCGGCTTCAGCCTTCTCCCCGGCCCAGCGCCGAAGGACCGTCCCGTCCAGGGGCGCGAGGGTCTCGAAGGGTATATCCCGGGGACCGAAGTATCCCCAGGAATCATGATCCGTGGAGGATGCGGGGTCGCGGTCCCAGGAGGCCCGGAACACCAGGAACCGGAAGGCCCGGGAGTCGATCCTCAGGTCGCTGCGGTCGAACGCAATCTTTTCCACACGGGCCTCTATACCCAACTCCTCCCGGAGTTCCCGGGCCAGGGCCGCGTCGGGGGCTTCCCCGACCTCCAGCTTCCCACCGGGGAGTTCCCAAAGTCCGGGGGAACCCTTGTGCTCCGCACGGCGGGCCAGGAAGACCCGCCCGCCCCTCTCCGCCAGGGCCGCGACCACGGAAACCGATTCGTCCTGCGACATGCTACTCCGCCAGGTAGGCCTTCAGGATCTCGACGAGCCGGAGGGCTTCCTCCCGGGTCAGGCCGATGCCTTTTCCCATCTTCTGATGGTCCGGGCTCCAGGCCCGCAGGTCGATCTTGGGCTCCCGTCCGTTCCAGGAAACCAGGTTCACCTCGGTGCGCCAGCCCCGAC
Source organism: Spirochaetota bacterium (assembly GCA_022703505.1). GTDB lineage: Bacteria > Spirochaetota > Spirochaetia > Treponematales > UBA12059 > JAAYUR01. Next base: position 96,962 of record JAKLDN010000009.1, read on the forward strand.
CGCCTTCGCCGATCACTCCCACGGGTCGGACGATCTCGAAGCGGAAATCCTCGTTGTCCATGTGTACCTCCGTCCTATACCGGCGGAATCCGGATCGGGCGCTTGCCAGTTCCCGAGGGCCGATTCAGAAAAGCCCCACGGAGGATCTATATACCTTCCTCGAACTCGGTCCTCCCGTCCTGGAAGAACTCCGGGAAGGCGTAGACGATGACGCCGCTGGTCCGGACCCGCATCTGGGCGTAGCCCTTGCCGGCCAGCTTGTCCAGGGCCGTCCGGGCCTGGTCCACGGTGACGTCCCCCTCGATGGCCACCTCGCCGGGGGTCACGTAGCCGCCGTTCTTGCGGGCGGTGCGCAGGATGGTCTTCTCGATGGTCTCCCGCGGCCCCGCGGCGGTACCCGCGCCCACCTGGCGCATGCTCTCCCGCAGGGGTTCCCGGGCCCGCATCTCCAGGGCTTCCCGCATGCCCGCCCGGATGTTCGCCTCGGTGACCTGCCGGGGCAGGGTCAGGAAATCGTACACCGAGCCGAACATCGCCAAGCCGCCGGTCAGGAACCAGACGAAGCCAGTGCCGATCTTGCGAAGGTAGAACCTGTGCAATCCCAGGGCGCCGAGCCCGCCGATAAACCACAGGAGGTACGCGACGGGAACGCTGTAGTACATTTCAAGCTCCCGATATAGGAATGGGGAGAATGTACCACAGAGGACGGCGGACGGTAAACAGTGGACCACTGTCCACAGTCCACGGACCACCGCCCCAGTATTTACTCTCCCCCTCCGATCATGCTATCACGGACCTCCGAGGAGTACGCCATGAAGAGTATCCGGGACCTTCTATCCAGCTCCCCCGACGGCAAGACCCTGACCGTTAAGGGCTGGATCCGCACCAAGCGCGAGGCCAAGAACGCCGTGTTCCTGGAGCTCAACGACGGGTCCTGCATGGCCAACCTCCAGTGCGTCTTCGACGCCTCCGGAGGCTTCCCCGAATCCCTCCGGACCGAACTGGGCCGCTGCGGCACCGGAGCCTCCGCGGCCGTCACGGGCGTCCTCGTGCCCAGCCCCGCGGCGGGGCAGGCGGTGGAGCTCAAGGCCGAGGGCCTCGAGGTCATCGGGGAGTCCCCCGCGGAGACCTATCCCCTTCAGAAGAAAAACCACTCCCTGGAGTTCCTCCGGGAGATAGCCCACCTCCGGGCCCGGACGAACACCTTCGGCGCCGTGGCGCGGATGCGCAACCAGATGGCCTTCGCCATCCACACCTTCTTCCAGGAGCGGGGCTTCCAGTGGGTCCACACCCCCCTCATCACCGCCAGCGACTGCGAGGGGGCGGGGGCCATGTTCCAGGTGACCACCCTGGACCTGGACGCCCTGGCCAAGGCCGGCAAGCCCGTGGACTACTCCAAGGACTTCTTCGACAAGAAGGCCTACCTGACCGTGTCCGGCCAGCTCAACGTGGAGACCTACTGCATGGCCCTGAGCAAGGTCTACACCTTCGGGCCGACCTTCCGGGCGGAGAACTCCAACACCACCCGCCACCTGGCGGAGTTCTGGATGATCGAACCGGAACTCGCCTTCGCGGAGCTGGAGGACGACATCGCCCTGGCGGAGGACTTCCTTAAGCACCTCTTCTCCTGGGCCCTGGACAAGTGCGCCGAGGACCTGGCCTTCTTCGACAAGCGGGTCCAGGCGGGCATCGTCGACACCCTTTCGGCGGTGGTGAAGTCCAAGTTCGCCCGGATGACCTACACCGAGGCCGTGATAGAGCTGGAGAAGCACGCCACCGAGTTCGAGTTCAAGCCCTACTGGGGCTGCGACCTCCAGAGCGAGCACGAGAAGTACCTGACCGAGAAGGTGGTCGGCGGCCCCGTGGCGGTCACGGACTACCCCAAGGAGATCAAGGCCTTCTACATGCGCCTCAACCCCGACGGGAAGACCGTACGGGCCATGGACGTCCTGGTCCCCCGGCTGGGGGAGATCATCGGCGGGTCCGAGCGCGAGTATCGCCACGACGTGCTTCTATCCCGGATCCGGGAACTCGGGCTTCCCGAGGAAGCCTACTCCTGGTATATGGACCTCCGGCGCTTCGGCACCGTGCCCCACTGCGGGTTCGGTCTGGGATTCGAGCGGCTCCTCATGTACATCACCGGCATGCAGAACATCCGGGACGTGATCCCCTTCCCCCGGGCCGTGCACCAGGCGGACTTCTAGGGCATGGTCCCGACCTTCCGCCGCCGGGGACGTCCGGCCGTTCCGTTCCGTTCGGTCTCCGCGGCTCTTGTCCTGGCCGCCTTCGCGTCGGCGGCCGCGGCCCAGGATATACGATTGTTCCCGGGAGTCCCGGAGCCTCCCGTCGTAAACGCCCGCTCCGTGGTGGTCCTGGAGGCGGCCCGGGGCCGGATCCTGTACGAGCGGGACGCGGACATCCCCATCCCTCCCGCAAGCCTCACCAAGCTCATGACCCTGCGGGTCCTGTACAAGGAATTCGCCTCCGGACGCATGTCCCCGGACGACCTCGTGACGGTCCTGCCGGAGGACTGCGCCCTTCCCTACAACTCCAGCCTCATGTACCTACAGCCCTACATGAAGCTGCCGGTACGAGTGCTCATGCAGGGGCTGGCGGTGGTGTCCGGAAACGACGCGGCCCGCGCCCTGGCCCGGGCCGCGGCCGGGAGCATCGAGGCCTTCGCGGGCAGGATGAACGAGGAAGCCGCGGCGCTGGGCCTGGAGACTACCCGCTTCGTGGAACCCTCGGGGCTATCGGAGTACAACCTCACAACCGCCCGGGAGATGGCCCTCTTCGCCTTCCGCTACCTCAAGGACAACCCCGAATCCCTGACGGAGCTCCACTCCCTGCGGTGGATCGAGTTCCCCGTCGCGGAGTACATGCCGCCCGGCGTTCCTCCTCCCAAGGGCCGCATGGTCCAGTACAACAACAATAAATTGGTCCGCAGCTACGAGGGCGCGGACGGCCTCAAGACGGGATTCATCCGGGAAAGCGGCTTCAACCTGGTGGCCACCGCCGAGCGCGGCGGCACCCGGTTCCTGATCGTGACCCTGGGCGGGACGGGCTCCTCCTCCCGGGTAGGCGGGGACGTGCGGGAACGGGACGGCCGGGAGCTCCTGGACTGGGCATTCCGGAACTTCGTCACGGTCCGGCCGCGAGTCGAACACCTGCCGGCCGTGCGCCTCTGGAAAACCGCGGACAGGTCCCTCACGCCCGTGCCGGCATCCGACTTCGCCTTCACGGTGCGGTCCGGGGACGCGCCCCGGGTCCGGGCCCGGGTGGAACTGCCGGAGGAGCTGGTCGGACCGGTCCCGGCGGGCGGGCGGATCGGCCGCGTCGTCTTCGAGGCGGAGGGCCGGGAACTCCATACCGTGGATCTCGTGTCCCCGGAGGAACATCCCCTGGGCAATGTCTGGATACGGTTCCGGGACGGGATCGCCCTATTCTTCCGGGGCTTGTTCGGCCGGCGTCCGGCCCGGGCCTGATCCGCCCTGCCCCGACGACTTGAAGGCAGTGATGTCCTGGAAGACCGACAGCAGGGCCGGAGCCCCCCTATACTCGATCCGCACGAGATTGGCCAGGACGTAGGCTTCCCTTCCGTCCCGGAGGATGAATTTCAGCTCCGCGGGCTCCGCGACCCCTCCCGTCTCCAGGATCCTGCGGCGCCGCTCCAGGGACAGCGCGCGGGAGTCCGGGTGCAGCCATTCCCGGGGATCCCGGCCGATCAGGTCCTCCTCCCGGTCCGCCCCGAAGAAGCGCACCGCGGACGGATTGACCATCACGGTCCTGTCGTCCTGGGTCACCACGTAAGGCAGAGGTGAGAGCAGGAAGAGGGACCGGTACCGCTCCTCGCTCTTCCGAAGCTCGGTCTCCAGCCGTTTCCGGTCGGTGATGTCCTGGACCATGCCCACGGACCGGAGAACGCGGCCCTCCGGGTCCCGCTCGTGGATGCATTTCTCCAGGACGCAGCGCGTCTCCCCCGTGCCCTTCCGCAGGATCCTGTGCTCCAGCTCGTAGCCCGGGCTTCCGTCCGCCAGGGACCGGGAATAGGCAGCGTCCACGGCTCCCCGGTCTTCCGGATGGACCATCTCGAGAAAACCCTCGTAGGTCGGCGTCCAGGACGCGGGTTCCAGGCCGAAGAGCCGGTAGGTCTCGTCGGACCAGGTGAGCCTTCCCGGGGACGGCTCGTAGAGCCAGCTTCCCACGTGCGCCACGGATTGGGAGGCGTCCAGGAGGTCCCGGCCCCGGCGGAGGGCGTCCGCTGCGGCCTTCCGCTCCGTGATATCCTCGAACGAGACCGCGAGCCGCCGGTCCGGGAGCGCGAAGGCGCGCACCCGGAAGGCTCCCGCTATCTTGTCGTCCGAGTACTGCAGGTCCTCGACCTCGTAGGCGGTCCCGGTCCGCAGGGCTTCCAGGTAGCGGTCGGTGATTCCCGCCTCCCGGGCGCGGGGCCAAATCTCGTCGAAATCCCGCCCCCTCCACTCCGCCAGGCGGATGCCCGTCAGACGCTCGGCCTCGGGATTGGCCTCCTCCAGGGCCAGGCGGCCCGGGGCGACCAGGCGGTAGACGAAGAACCCGGAGGGGATGCGCCGGACGATGTCGGCGTAGGTGCGTTCCGACTTGAGAAGCCTCTCCTCCTTCTCGGCCTCCCGGCGGCGGGTTTCGAAGAGACGGAACGCCATTCGGATGGAGGCGTTCAGGACGGTCGAGCCCGAATCCTTCACCACGTACCCGTAGGAGGTGATCCGCTCGGTCCGGTCGACGATGTCCGGCTCCGTGTGGCTCGACAGGAAGACGACGGGTATGTCCCGGCGCTCCAGGATCCGGCGGGCGGCCTCGGTGCCGTCCATGCCCCTGCCCAGGTCGATGTCCATGAGCACCAGGTCCACGTCCGGATTCCCCAGGGCCGTTTCCACGGCCTTCTCCCCGTCCGGGACGGTCAAGACGGCGTATCCGAAGGACTCCAGGGCCCGCCGCTCGGCCAGGGCGATGAGGGCCTCGTCCTCGACTACCAGGATCGTCCGCTTGCTTTCCACATTCGACTCCGGCCTCGGCAGGTGAGGACTTCGGGACCCGCGATATACCATGAAACTCTACACATTTCCGCCTCCCGCGCAAGGCCGGCTCAGTCCCTCAGCCGGATCGTCCCGTCCCGGACCTCCAGGAAGCCCTCCGCGGCCAGTTCCTCCGTAGCCCGGGCGAGCCTCTCCGGGAACCCGGGTTCCCGGGCGGGGGGCCCGACCCGCTCCGCCGCGGTCTCGCCCAGTGCGGCCGCAGCCAAGGGGCCCCGGGCGGAGAGGGCATGGAGGATCGCGGACCGCACCTGTCGGTGGGACCCCTCGAAGGGCGACTGCCGGCAGTAGGCGGCAGATCGTCGGCCGGGATTGGGCTCCCGCTTCTTCAGGGCCGCCCCGTAGTCCATCAGGGCGTAGTACCAGGTCCGCGGATCCTCCCGGTCCTGGGTGGCCTCGACCAGGGGTTCGAGCTCCCGATCCGTGACCTTCTCCCGGTCCGGGTAGAAGTAGAACAGGTAGACCGTCCGGATGTTCGTCTCGATCACCACACCCGGAAGTCCGAAGGCGAATGCCCTAACCGCCCGGGCCGTGTAGAGACCCACCCCGGGCAGGGACCTCAGTTCCGCTTCGCCGCTCGGGACCGCTCCTCCGTGCTCGTGGACGATCCGGGCCGCCGCATTCCGCAGGGCCAGGGCGCGGCGATTGTACCCGAGGCCCTTCCAGAGTCCCAGCACCTCGGCCAGGGGCGACTCGGCCAGGGAGGCCGGGGACGGATAGGCGGAGGTCCAGGCGTCCCACCTGGCCGCCACGGCCTCGGTGCGGGTCTGCTGGAGCATGACCTCCGAGGTCAGGACGAGCCATGGATCCCGGGTCCGGCGCCAGGGGAAGTCCCGGCCCTCCTCCCGGAAGTGCCGGTAGACCCCGGCGCGGAATTCTTTCGCCCCGGCCTCCGAAAGGATCAAGGGGAGGCTGACCGGAATCGGCGGCCCGGGAATCCTACTCGTCGTGTCCGAAGACATGGACGTACTCGACCAGGAGGTCCTCCGCCCGGCCCTTGCAGCCCCCGCAGACCGTGCCGATCTTGGTGCGCTCCTGGAGCTCCTCCCAGGTCCGGGCCCCGTCCTTCACGGCCTGCTCGATGTCCCGGTCCGTGATGTTGAGGCAGGTGCATATCACCGTGGAGCCCACGTCCTTGAAGGCTCCCTCCCGACCCGTCTTGGCCAGCCAGGAGTCGATGGCCGCCCGCAGGGCCTTGTCGCCCAGGACGGAGCAGTGGATCTTGTTGTCCGGCAGGCCCCCGAGGCGCCTGGACACGTCCTCGGGCTTGAGCTGGTAGGCCTCCAGGATGGGCAGGCCCTTCACGATCTCGCTGAGCATCGAGGTCGACGCGATCGCGCTGGCGCAGCCGTAGGTCTTCCACCGGACGTCCCGGATCACGTCCTTCTCGTCCACCTGGAGGAAGAACTGCATCTGGTCCCCGCACTTCACGTTCCCCACGATGCCGTCCGCGTCGGCCTCGAACTTCTCGTCCGGGTCGAAGACGTTCCGGGGGTTCATGAAGTGGTCCTTGACGATATCGGAATACAGCCAGGTGAAGGCGTCCATGTTCTCTCCTTGTCCGTCGCTCAGGCTACGGTGGACATGCGCCGGAGGCGCTCGATGATGGGGGGCAGCTTCTGGACGACGTAGTCCACGTCCGCCTCCGTGGAGTCCCGGCCCAGGCTGAACCGGATGGACCCGTGGGCCAACTCCGGCCCCAGGCCCGTGGCCAAAAGGACGTGGCTGGGATCCAGGCTCCCGGAGGCGCAGGCGGAGCCCGTGGAGACCTGGATGCCCTCCAGGTCCAGGTACAGCAGGATGCTCTCCCCCTCCGCCCCGGGGAAGGAGAGGTTCAGGGTGTTGGGCAGGACCTCGGTCTCGTGGCCGTTGACGTGGGCGTAGGGCAGCCGGGAGGTGAGCCCGTCCCGCAGGCGCTCGCGCAGGCGTCGGACCCGGGCGGAGTACTCCGGGAGCTCCCGGAGGGCAAGGTCCGCGGCAGCCCCGAAGCCCAGGATGCCGAGGTTGTTGTAGGTTCCCGCCCGGTGACCGTGCTCCTGGTGGCCTCCCCGGATGAGGGGAACCAGGGGGGCTCCCTTGCGGACGTAGAGGGCGCCGATCCCCTTGGGGCCGTAGATCTTGTGACAGGACAGGGTCAGGTAATCCGCCCCCCAGGCCTCGACGTCCACGGGGATCTTTCCCGCGCACTGGGTGGCGTCGGTGTGGAAGAAGGCGCCCGCGGACTTGGCGATGCGCGAGGCGGAGGCCACGTCCTCGATCGTGCCGATCTCGTTGTTGGCCGCCATGATCGACACGAGCAGGGTGTCGGGTCCGACGGAGGACCGAAGCTCCTCCAGGTCCACGCGGCCCTTGGAGTCCACTCCCAGGAAACGGACCGGGAACCCCTCCTCCGCCAGCCACTTGGCCGCGTTGAGGACGCAGGGGTGCTCGATGGCGGTGGTTACGACGCCCTTCCGGGGGCCCTTGCGGCCCAGGTGGAACATGGTCGCGAAGACGGTGTTGTTCGACTCCGACCCTCCGCTGGTGAAGATGACGGATGAGGGGTCCTTGGCGCGGATCAGGCGGGCGACCGCGCCCCGGGCCTCCTCGACTCGGGCATGGGCGCCCCTGCCCGCCTCGTGGAGGCTGGAGGCGTTCGCGTACACCTCCATGTCCTCGATCATCCGGGCCTTGACCTCCGGATGCAGGGGGGTCGTGGCGTTGTAGTCCATGTATACGAAATGCCTGTCCATTCGGTTCCTCTCTCCTACCGCGTGGACACCGGGTCCGCGCCTTCCTCGATGATGTCCGCCAAGGTCCGGTTGCCCAGGTATTCGTCGATGGCGAATTTTAGGCCGATCCAGAACCTCCGGGATCGGCAGGAGGAGTCGTGGTCGCAGATCCCCAGGGAGTCCACGCAGTCCACGGGTCGGACCTCCCCGTCCAGGGCGGCCACGACCTCTGCCATGACGATCCCCCCCGGCGGTTTGGCCAGGCGGTATCCCCCGTTCTTGCCGCGCTCGCTCCGGACCAGGCCCGCCGTGGCCAGCCGGGTCAGGATGCCCTCCAGGTACTTGGGGGATATACCCTCCGCCTCCGCGATCTGGGCCCCGATGGCCTCCCACCCGGGTGTGCGGGCCAGGTAGGCCAAGGCTCGGATACCGTACTGGGTTCGTGCGGAGACGGAGAACAAGTAAACCTCTTTTTCCTATCGGGATAATAGGATTATATCCAGGAACTCTCTCTCCGTCAAGCGGTCCTCAGCCTGCGATGGCTCGTCAACTACCCGACATGCACCGGGAGGGAACCCGCGGACCGTGATCGACAGATGCGGCCCTATCCGGGAATCCTGCGCATCCGGGAGAGCAGGGACAGGCGGCGCTCCTTGCCTTCGCACCAGACCTTGAAGGCCTCCCAGTCCGAAGCCGTCTCGGTGGCCGCGCCGGAGACCACCAGGAGGTCCCGGTCCCAGCGGAACCAGACGTAGTGCTTACCCCGGATCGGCGCGGAGCGGGTGGAATGGATCAGTCTCTCCAGGCGGTCGTGGAGCTCCAGGTGGTTCGCCTCCCCGGCCAGGCACCAGAGGGTCCGGTCCCCCAGGAAAAGGACGGCCCTTCGGAAGCCTTCCCCCTGGGCCGCGTCGCCGCGGAAGCCCTGCAGGGCCAGGTCCAGGTTTCCCAGGGAGAGGTCGTAGCCCGCCTGGCGCAGGCCCTTGCGGATCTCGATGAGCTCCCTGCGCACCTCGTCCGCCGTCGAGTCGTCCCCCCGGGAGCCCGAGAGCCGGGTGTTCAACTCCCGGAGCCTGCCCTCGTACTGGGAGAATAGGCTGGTCCTGCCCAGGAAGTCCGTGGTCCGGGCGAGCAGGACCCGGACCGGCACGATCCTCTCGCCCAGGGCCCGGGCGGTGCGGGTGACGAGGCCGACGCCCATCCCCTCACCCCCGGTCGGTCCGCCCGCGGGTTCTCGCCCCTCCCGACAAGGCCGCCGCGGCGGTCGCCGCGTACGGCAGGGCCAGGACCAGTTCCGGCGGTACGGAAAGCACGGATTGGGCGGCGTTGGACAGGGCGAACAGCAGCCCGAAGCCCAGGGCCGCCGCCAGGAGGCCCGCGGGCCGTTTACGGCCCAGGTAGACGACCACCAGGGCGATCCAGCCTCGGCCCGAGGCGATGTTGGGGACCCAGGCCCCGATGGAGCGGGCCAGGGCGATCCCGGCCAGGGCGCAGGCGGCTCCGGACGCCGCGTAGGCCCAGTACCGCACCGCCCGGGGATCCACGCCCGCGATCCGGAGGGATCCTTCCTTCATGCCCAGGGCCCGGAGCCGGAGCCCGAAGGGTGTCGCGGAGTACGCGACCGCCGCGATCGCGCAGGCCGCGGCCAGGAGATACGAGATCCCCCGCTGCCGGAAGAGGACGGGCCCCAGGAAGGGAATCCCGGACAGGAACCCGAGTTCCACCCGGGGCGAGAGCAGGCCGTCCAGGGGGACGACCCCCTTGGTGCCGAACACGTGCTCCGAGGCCAGGCCCACGGCTCCGGCGACCAGGAGGTTGACGGCCAGGGCGGCCACGAAGGGGTTCGCGGACAGCCGGTCCGCGGCCGCCGCGGCTAGAAGGGCCAGGGCGGCGGAACAGGCCAGGGCGGCGGCCACCCCGAGGACCAGGCTTCCCGTCCCTTCCGCGGCGACCGCGAAGGCGAAGGCGCCGGCCACGATCAGGCCCTCCAGGGCTACGTTCAGGATGCCCGCGGCCTCGGTGAACAGGCCTCCCAGGGCGGCCAGCAGGATGGGCAGGGCGATGGCCAGGGCTTCCGCGGCCAAGGTTTCCATCGGGTTCATGCGGTTCCCTTCCTCCGGGCCGTACCCAGGAACCTCGCGGTAGCGAACAGGAGGACCAGGGCCTTGGCCACGGTGCCCACGTCCACGGAGATGCCCGCAAGGATGGAAGCCTGCCGGGAACCCGTCTCCAGCCAGGAAAAGAAGAGGGCCGCGGGAAGGATCAACCGGGGATCGTTTCCGGCCAGAAGGGCGATGGAGATCCCGTTCCAGCCGATACCCCCGGTCATACCCCGGACCGCCCTTCCGTTGGCTCCCAGGGCCAGCAGGGCCCCCGCCAGGCCGTTCAGGGCGCCCGAGGCTAAAAGGGGCCAGAAGGCATATGCACGGACCCGGAATCCCATGGAGACCGCGAAGTCCGGATTGCGCCCGAACAGGGTGAGTTCCAGGCCCCGGCGGGACGACCTCAGGAAGCGATCCAGGGCGACGGCGGCGGCTGCGGCCAGGACCGGGGCGAAGCTCAGCCAGGACGGGGGAGCAAGCCGCGGGAGGCGGTACGCGGCCTCCACCACGGGGGTGGCGATCAGGTTGCTGGCCGGGTCGCGAAGCGGACCCGCGATGGCCCAGTCCAGGACCAGGACCACCGCCTGGGACACCAGGAAGGTGGAAAGCAGTACGTCCGCGCCCAGGTTCCGGCGGCTCAGGGCGGACGGCAGGGCCACGAAGGCCCCCGCGAAGGCGCCCGCGGCCAGCCCTCCCGCCAGGCCCGCGGGCCCGGGAAGGGACGGCGCGGCCAAGAGCGCCAGCACGGACAGGGCGCCCCCGGCGTAGGCCTGTCCCTCGCCGCCCAGGTTGAAGTCCCCGGAGCGGAAGACCAGAGCCGTCCCGAGGGCGCAGAGGCAGGGCGCCGCGGCCTGCTCGATCAGGTTGGCCAGGACCGTCGGACGGGCGAAGGGCGAGAGGAAAAAGGCCCGGAAGGCGGCCCCGGGTTCCTCCGCGGCGGCGAGGATGTAGAGGGCGGCGGCGCCCAGGGCCGCCCCCAGGGCCAGGGCCGTCCCGGATCCGGGGAAGCCCGGCCTCCGGCCTTCCTTCCCGGGTTTCACGCGGCGGCCCCCGTGAGGAGCCTCGTGACGGCCTCCGCGGTGACGGAGCCGGTCCGGATCCCCAGTTCGGTCAGGCGGCCCCGGTAGAGGACCGCCACCCGGTCGGCCACGGAAAAGAGCTCGTCCACGCTGGACGTGAGCAGGAGGATCCCCGCGCCTTCCCGGGCCCGGGACCGCAGGCGGTTCCAGGTCTCCTCCTGGGCCCGGGGATCCAGGCCCTGGGTGGGGTTGGCCGCAAGCACCGCGGGGGTGAAGGTCCCGAGCTCGCGGACGCAGAGGACCCGCTGGCGGTTGCCCCCGGAGAGCATGTCGATGGGCGCGTCCGGCGGCGCCCGGCCACCCGCGTCCTCGAGCAGCCGGAACGCCTCGGCTCGCCGGGCGGCCCGGCCCCGGCGGCTCCAATCCCCCGGGGACCCGATCCGGGCCGCCAGGTTTTCCAGGATCGTGGCTCCCAGGCAGAGACCCCTGCCGTCCCGATCCGTGGGAAGGTAGGACAGGGCCGAAGCCCGGAGCTCGTCCCGGGGCCAGTCCACCAGGTTCCGTCCCAGGAGCTCCACCGCTCCGGAATCGCAGATCCGTTCCCCGCAGGCAAGGTCCTCCAGGGCGCCTAAGCCGTTGCCGGCCAGGGCCGCGATCCCGTAGATCTCCCCCCGGCGGACCGTGAAGCCCAGGTCCCGGAGGGTCACCCGCTCGGAATCCCGGAAGTTCGCCCCGAGGAACCGGAAGACCGCCTGCCCGCCGGATTCCGCGGGACCGTCCGCGGTGAAGCAAGAGGCGGAGGAGGCCATGCGGAGGGCGAGGTCGCAGTCGTCGGTTTCCGCCGGGAGGATCGTATCCACGACGGAACCGTTCCGCAGGATGGTGATGCGGTCCGCCGCGGACAGGACCTCCCGGACCCGGTGGCTGATCAGGATCACCGAGGCTCCCGCGTCCCTCAGGCGCTTGAGGAGGCCGTAGAGGGTCTCCGCCTCGGACTCCGTGAGTATGCTGGTGGGCTCGTCCAGGATGAGGACGTCCCCGCCCCGAGCCAGGGCCCGCACGATCTCCGCCTCCCTCCGCTCCGGGGGGGAGAGGCGGGAGATCCGGGAGCCCGGATCGAGGGGAAAGGAGAAATTCGCCGAGGCCAGGGCGGTCTCGTAGTAGGCCCTGCGACGATCCAGGAGGATCCCCAGGAGCCGGGGCTCGTGCCCCAGGACCACGTTCTCCGCCACCGAAAGACCGGGGGCCAGGAGGGACTGCTGGGGGACCATGCCGATGCCGAGCCGCTCGGCGTCCCGGGGACGGCGGAACCGCACCTCCCGACCCCGGACCAGGATGCGGCCTGAGTCGGGCCGGTCCAGCCCCGCGAGGATCCGGGCCAGGGTGCTCTTTCCCGCCCCGTTCTCCCCCACCACGGCGTGGATCTCCCCGGCCGACAGGGACAGGGATACGCCCGACAGGGCCACCGTGCCCGTCGAGGGGAAGGTCTTGGAAAGGTCCCGGACTTCGAGGACGGGTTCCGCCGCCATGGACTACAGGCTGTCGATCCGGAAGGCGGGGGATCCCGTTCGCAGGTCCGTCAGGGCCTTCTCGAACCGGGACCGGAGCTCCGACGGCAGGGCCTTGTAGGCGTCTCCCTCCGGGTCGAACCCGATGTACCCCTCCGACGCCCCGACGACGTCGGCCTTGCCGAAGAGGGACTTGTCCCCGGAAAGGAGGGCGCCCACCCGCTCCCGGACTAGGCGCTCCTGGTCCAGGACGGCGCAGCCCAGGATCGTCCCCGGGGCCAGGCCGTACCCCTTGCCCTCGAACCAGACCGCGTAGGTTCCCCTCTCCTTGGAGGCCGAGAGGACCCCCTGTCCGGCCCCGCCCGCGATGGGCAGGATCACGTCCACCCCGCCGTCGATCAGGGAGGACGTCAGTTCCGCGCTCCGGTTGGCGTCGTACCAGTTCCCGACCACCCGGACCTCCAGGCTGATCCCGGGATCCACGGCCTTGAGTCCCGCCTCGAACCCGGGGCGGATCAGCTTGTCCAGGGTCGGATAGGTCTGGGCGATGACCATCCCGGCCTTCTTGGCCCGGTTGGCACCGGGGAGGCCCGAGGTGGTGATCAGTCCCGCGAGGTACCCGACGATGTATCCCTGCTCGAGCTGGTTGTAGAGCACCGTGTGGATCGCCGGATTCCCCGGAAGATAGGCGTCGGCCACGAAGAACCGCATCGCGGGATACGATTCCGCGACCTTGGCGCAGAGCTCCGGCAGGGCCGGGTTCGAGGTGACGATCAGGTCGAACTCGCCGGAGGCCGCCAGGGCGGCCAGCTTGTCCAGCCACTCGGCCTGGTTGAAGCCGGCCTCCACGACCCGGAAGGTCGTGCCCGGGACCGACTCGGCGGCCCGGCGGGCCCCCGCGGCCAGCATCTCGTAGATGGGGCTTCCGGAGACCACCCCGGGCACGAACACGGCGACACCCTTGAAGGCCGCCGGGACCGCGGGCCGGGAGGAGGAATCGTCCGGCCCCTTGGCGCAGGACGCGAAAAGGGCAAGGACCGCGGCGGCGGCGATCCAGGATCTGCGGACTGGGTTCATCGTACTCTCCTGACACAGCTGCTGCCGGACCGGAACGAAAAAGCCGGCCGGCTTTTCACACGCTGTCGGGGGGAGTATACTGAGGTCCCGCGGCGGGGGTACAGGATCCCGATCCTGACGCGCCGCCAAGTTTACGTTAAGGGTGCGATTCATGTCTTCCGACCACTCGTTTCGAATCGGCGACCTCGCCCGCATGTTCGGCATCACCGCCCGCACCGTCCGGTACTACGAGGAGCTCGGGCTCATCGAGCCGGAAAACCGGGACGAGGGGGAGCATCGGCGCTACTCGGACCGCAACGTGATCCGGCTCAAGCGGGTCCAGCAGCTCAAGGATTACGGACTCACCCTGGCGGAGATCTCGGAACTCTTCGACCTGGCCCGCAAGGACCGGAGCGGGGAATCCGCCCGCCGGGGATTGGCGGGCAAGTACCGGGAACGCCTGGAGGACGCCCTGCGCCGCAAGGAAGCCCTGGACAAGTACATCGAGGACCTTTCCTGGCATATCGAGCAGCTGGAACGCACCCCGGACTTCTTCGAGTGTCCGGGCGCGTCCTGCGCGTCCTGCCGCTGGGCGGGCCGCTGCGACGTCCGGTCCCTCCTGACCCGGGAAGGGGCCTAGCCCCCGTGTACCTGACCTTCGATATCGGAACCTCCTCCGTCAAGGGAGCCCTGGTCGGGGAGGACGGCCGGGCGTCCCGGGTGGAACGGGCACCGGTGGGGCTGTACCGCGGGGAGGGCGAGTCCGCCTGGGAGGCGGAGCCCTCGGAGTGGTGGAAGGCCCTGGCCGAGTGCTCCCTCCGGCTGGTACGACGGAACGAAGGCCCGATCCGGGCCGTCGCGGTCAGCGGGAACGGTCCCACCCTGGTACCCGCGGATTCGAGCGGAAATCCCGTGGGCCGGGCGATCTCCTGGATGGATCGGCGGGCCCGGGATCAGGCGGACCGGATCTCCGCCGTCCTGGGATTTCCCCTGGATCCCTCCTTCTACCTGCCCAAGGCCCTCTGGTTCCTGGAACACCGCGAGGCGGAGTTCCGCCGGACCGCCCGGTTCTTCTCCTGCCCGGAGTGGGCCGCCTTCCGGCTCTGCGGGGAGGCCTGCACCTACCTGGCGGATCCCTACTACGAACGTTACACCTGGGGAGGCCCGGCCGCCTCAGAACTCGGCCTGGACGCGTCCCGGTTCCCGCCCTACGCCGCTCCCGGCCGCGTGCTGGGGAAGGTGCTCCCGGAGGCCGCCCGGGACACGGGAATCCCCGAGGGCACCCCCGTCGTCACCGCCTTCCCGGACTTCCTGGCGTCCCTCCTGGGCTCCGGGGCCGTGGAACCCGGGATCGCCTGCGATCGGGCGGGCACCAGCGAAGCCTTCAACCTCTGCTCCGACGCCCCCTGCGCGGACTGGAGCTTCCTCTCCCTGCCCCACGCCGTCCCGGGGCTCTGGAACATCTCCGGAGGGCTGTCCACCAGCGGGAAGGCCCTGGAGTGGTACGCCCGCGCCGCGGGTTTCCCCGCGGACGAGGAGCCCCCGGCCCGCAAGGTCTTCCGCGCGGCGGAGACGTCCGTGCCGGGGGCGCGGAACCTCCTCTTCCTGCCCTTCCTGGCGGGGGAGCGCGCCCCCCTGTGGCGCCGGGATCTCCGGGGAGCCTTCCTGGGGCTCTCCGTGGACCACGGACCCGGGGACCTCGCCCGGGCGGTGGCGGAATCCATCGGCTTCGGCCTACGCCTTACGTCCCAGGGCCTGGCGGAGCGCGGGCATGTCGCCCGGCTGGTGCGGGTCAGCGGGAACCCGGCCCGGAACGCCTTTTTGACCCGGCTCAAGGCCGACATCCTGGGACTGCCGGTGGAGGTTCCCGAACTGCCGGACTGCGAGCTATCAGGCGACGCCGCCGCCTGCGCCGCGGCCCTGGGGGACAGCGCGGACCTGAAGGAGGCCGCCGCCCGGCTGGTCCGGGTGGAGTCCCGATTCGAGCCGGACCCGCGGCTTCGCGGGGAGTACGACCGGTTGTACTACGTGTTCGCGGACGCCGTGGCGGCTCTCATCCCCCTGTCCGAACGACTCTCCCCGGAGTCCGGATCCCCGGGCTCCGGCGGATAGAAACGAATCCCGAAACTCGGTAGATTAGAGACCGGCCCGGAAACCCCGAGGCCTTCGGAGGCCCGATGCCCCAGTCCGTGTTCCAGAGCATCGTCCTGTTCATACTCCTCGCGTCGGGATTCGGCGCCGGAAAGCTCAAGGTCCTGGGTCCGGAGACGGTCCGGGGGATGTCGCGGTTCATCGTGGACTTCACCCTGCCCGCCCTGGTACTGGTCTCCATGCAGAAACCCTTTTCCCCCGAGCTCCGGGACGAGGCCTTCCGGATGTTGGGCATTTCCTTCGCGATCTACCTGTCCGCCCTCCCCCTGGCCGTGCTGTGGGCCCGCGCGATCCGGGCTCGGGGACTGGAGAGGGGGGTGCACGAGTTCGGGGGGACCTTCGCCAACGTGGCCTTCATGGGCTTTCCCATCATGGGGGCGTACTTCGGGAAGGACATCCTCTTCGACGTATCGATCTACAACATGCCCTTCCAGCTGCTGGCGTTTTCCGTGGGGGTGATCATGCTGACCAGGGGAACGTCCGGCGCCCCCCGGCTCACCCTCCGGCAGTGGATCAATCCCGCCATCCTGTCCACCACCCTGGGATTCGTCTTCTTCCTGGGGTCCGTCAAGATCTCCGGCCCCCTGCTGTCCGGACTCACCATCCTGGGAGACATGACCACCCCCCTGTCCATGGCCGTGATCGGGGCTATCCTGTCGCGGATGGACGTCCGGGGCGTCCTGGGAAACCTCCGTGTGTACCTTACATCGGTCTATCGGCTGGTCCTTCATCCCCTGGCCGTCTGGCTGGTCCTGTCGGCCCTGGGGATGCGCGGCCAGTCCCTGGCTGTCCCGGTGGTGCTGGCGACCATGCCCGTGGCGGCGAACGCGTCCATCCTCTCGGACGCCTACGGCGGGGATTCCGAGACCGCCAGCGCCCTCGTGTTCGTGTCCACCGCGGTCTCCCTGGTCACGATACCGCTCCTGGCCTGGACCCTCTTCGGGCTCTAGGAGCGGCTTTCGCTTAATCCCCCGCCAGGACGGGGTTCGTGGACAGGCCGAACACGAGGACCGGCAGGGAGAGGATGCTCAGGAAGGCGCCCCCGGCCACGGCGTTAAGGCCGAGCACGGGATCCCCGGAGGAATAGGCGTAGGCCCCGACCCCCTGGAGCACAGAGCCCAACCCCACCAGGACGACCCCCCCGAAGATCGCGGCGTTCTTCACCTTCAGGTTCGCCTGGACCCGGGCGTAGGTGGGCAGGTCGATCACCCCCGAAGGCTTGGCCGCCTGGGCGAAGTCGTTCTGGGTCCAGAACGCCCGTATGTCCGAGGATACGGGCACCAGGGACGGCACCCACTTCCCCTCGGACCGTTCCACCGTCACCATGCTGCCGGCCTTGACCTTGAGCTCCTCCGGAGGGACGTCGGGGGCGGGAAGGACGGTCACGACCACGGAACCCTCGAAGCAGTAGATCCGGGTGACCGGAATCATGTCTCCGGTCCCGTCGGTCCGGGCGGTCAGGACGTCGTACCCGAAATCCGTGCCCCGGACCCCCGCGGCCGCGGAGTCGCTGGCGATGTTGAAGGAGGAACCGCGGGCCAGCTTGTCCACCTTGGCCCGGACCCGGCCGTACACCAGCTTGAAGCCCCGTTCCGGGGACTCGGAGAGGGTGGTGAGAACGAAGACCGTGTTCTCCGAGAGCTTGAGCACCCCTCCCGAAGGCTTGAGCCGCAGTTCCAGGAAGGTGCCCTTCCCGGTCTGCACCTGGTCTCCCTGCTCCAGGCGGAAACCCAGAAGCTCGTCTGCGGGCAGGGGTTTGTTGTCCCGGAGGATCGTGACATCCGTGCCGACCGCGAATTCCACCTCGGCCCAGGCCGAGGCCCCCTGCCCCCACGCAGCGAAGGCCGCAGCCAGCAGCACGGCCGTCAGAATACATTTCCGCTTCATATCCACAGTATAGCATGAACCTGGCCCGACCGCCACGACGCCTCGGATTGCATCGGACCGGGGGCCGGGCTATACTTCCCTCCGATGGAATCCATCCTCAACGAGATCCGCCTAGCGTTTTCGGATCCCCAGATCAACAACCTGGCCGCCTCGGCGCCGGCGGAGGCTCGGGATTCCCTGTACTCGATGCGGTTCGGCCAGAGCGAGGAATACTTCCTGGAGCTCGCCCGGGATATCGAGATCCCCCACTTTCCCATCCATCACGACGTCCGCCTTCGCGAACCTTCGGAGACCTACCTGCAGGCGCTGAGGGCCACCCTGCGCCAGCTCGTCTCCCTCCTTCCCGCCACCTTCCGGGACCTGGTTCATCTGTTCGAACCCGCCGAAACCCTGAAGCCCGCGTTCTTCCACCTCTACAAGGTCCAGGAATCCGTCTACCTCTACGTCCTGCGCATCGACCTCCTGAACCGCCCCCTGGAGACGGACCTGGTGGAAGCGGGCACGAACGAGACGACCCCCGCCTACCGCACCCGACGGCTCTATCTGGAAAGCGAGCTCATCCCCCTGACCGGGATCGAACGTGAGGAAGGGACGATCCGCGCGTTCCGGGTAAGGCAGATGGTCTCGAACACCTGGATCGGCGAATCCGGCAAGGGGTACCAGGTGCGGGGAATCTGGATGGACGCCGACCTGTCCAAGTTCTTCTCCAAGCTGTTCCTGCCCGAGGGGAAACGGGTCTATCCCTTCCTGCCCTTCTTCTGCAAGTACAAGACCGTATGCTCCTTCGTGCCCGTGCCGGAGGGGACCTCCCGGAAACGGGCCCTTCCGGTCCTGCACCGGGCCCTGGGATTCCTGGAACCGGAGATGGAGCGGATCCAGGGAATTCTTAAGGGCTCGACCTTCTCGGAATCCGACGAGAGATTCCTGGCGCTCCGTGCCCGCATCCCCCCATCCTGGAAAGACCTGTACCGGGAGGTCTCGGTCCGCCCGTACCTGAACCCCCGGGACATGAAGGAGTACGAGCTTGAGTATCCGCGATCCTGAGGCCCGAGACCTATCGGGCCGGCGCGTCACCGTCATGGGCCTGGGGCTCAACGGGGGCGGTCTGGCCTCCGCCCGGTTCTTCGCCCTCCGGGGCGCGTCCGTGACCGTCACGGACATGAAGGATGAAACGGCCCTGGCGGAATCCCTGGCCGCCCTGGAAGGGCTTCCCATCCGATACGTCCTGGGGCACCACGAGCTGGAGGACTTTTCCGGGGCGGACCTGGTCATCAAGAATCCCGCGGTCCGGGCCGATTCGCCCTTCCTGTCCGCAGCCCGGGCCGTGGAGACGGACATCTCGACCTTCCTCCGCTACTGTCCGGGTCCCGTCGCGGCCGTGACGGGCTCCAAGGGCAAATCCACCACCGCGAGCGCCCTGGCCCACGCCCTTTCCGCGGCGGGCACCGCTTTCCTCGGGGGGAACATCACGGTCTCCCCCCTCACCTTCCTGGATCAGGTCCGAGTGGACACTCCGGTGGTCCTGGAGCTCTCCAGTTGGCAACTGGGCGACCTGAAGGGACGCGGGCTCCTCCGGCCCCGGGTGGCCGTCCTCACCCGGATCGTGCCGGACCACCTCGACCGCTACCCGTCCATGGAGGCCTACGTCGCGGACAAGCGCCTCATCTACGCCGACCAGGATCCTTCCTGCTATACCGTCTGCGACCGGGACGACCCCTACGGACGCTCCTTCGGGACCGAAACCCCCGGGACCGCCCGGTGGTACGCCGACACCCTGGAGGCGGGGCTTTCCGGAGCCTGGTTCGAAGGTCCCGTCGGCCTATACCGGGATCCGGACGGCCGCACGGAGGAGATACTACCGGAGCGTCTCCGGGTGCCCGGTCCCCACGCCCGCCGCAACCTCCTGGCCGCGGCCCTGGGAGCCCGCCTGATGGGCGCCCCGGCCGGGACGATCCTCCGTGCCCTGGGGGAGTTCCCCGGGGTGGAGCACCGGCTGGAGATGTTCCTGGACGCCGGGGGAGTTCGGTACTGCAACGACTCCGCCGCCACGGTCCCCCAGGCCGTGGAAGCCGCCCTGCACGCCTTCGACACGCCGACGGTGCTCATCACCGGGGGAACGGACAAGAACCTGGACTTTTCCCCCGTCCGAGCAGCCTACCGCAGGGCCAAGGCCATCGTGCTGCTGGCCGGGACGGGTTCCGAAAAACTCCGCACCCTCCTGGACCAGGACGGAACCTCCTACGAAGGACCCTACGACGACCTGGAGAAGGCCGTCCGGGCGGCCGCCGCGAAAACCATCCCGGGCGACACGGTCCTCCTGTCCCCGGGCTGCACCTCCTTCGGAATGTTCCGGAACGAGTTCGACCGGGGAAGGAAATTCAAGGAGTGCGCGGCCCGGATCGCCGGAGTCCCGGTGACCGAAAACCGCGGGTCCGAATGAGGATCCTCGCGCTGGAGGGGGATTACTCCGTCTATCGTTTCGATCCGGACCGGGACATTCCCGGGAGCCTCTTGGCAGGCTCGGGCTTCCGGAGCGTTACCCGGACTGACCAGGAGCTCTCGGTGGTCGCCCGGACCGGGGCCCTCCGGGGCGCTCCCCGGGAAGAGGCGGGCTGGACCCTCTGGATGGTCCAGGGGCCCCTGGACTTCGGGCTATTGGGCGTCCTCAGCTCGATCACCGGACCCCTGGCCGCCGCGGGAGTCAGCGTCTTCGCGGTCTCCACCTTCGATACGGACTACATCCTGTGGAAGAAGGACAGGGCCGGGGAGGCCGTCCGAGCCCTCCGGGAGGCGGGATTCGAGGTGGAGGGATCCGCACGGTTTCTCTGAGGCGGCCCTCCGGGATTCACTCGAACACGACGGAGCCGTACCCCACGAAGCTCTCCGAAGCCTGGACGTCCCGGCTCGTGTAATAGCCGCACAGCTTGGGATTCGTGAAACCCAGGGCTCGGGCGAATCCGATGGCCGCGGCAGCCGCTCCCGGGGAACAGGCGGCGCGATCTTCGTTGCCCCGGCGTATAACGTCCCGCGAATCCAAGGCCAGAAGGGCGTCCAGAAAACCGCGGTCGTTCACGTCCCGGACCCATTCCTGGGCCTCGGGTCCCCGGCCTTTGGGACAGAAGCTGTAGCTGGGCCCGTAGTGGGTCAGGTCCGTGGAGGCCAGGAAGAAGGTCTTGCGACCCAGGTTCGCGGCCGCCCGGGCCGCGGCGGCTCCCAGGTTCTCCGCGGAATCGTCGTTGGGAACCCTTAGCCAGAGGACCCGGGCCTCGGGGAATCGAAGCCGGACGAGGGGAAGGAGGACTTCCACGGTGTTGTCCGCCCAGCGGTCGGCCTCCAGGGGGGCGTAGGCCCCCAGGGCTTCCGCCAATTCCCGGTCCGCGGGGACGAGTCCCAGGGGAGTCCGGAAGGCCTCCTCCTCGGCCGCGAGGGGGGCGGATCCGGGGGGCCTATGGCCTCCCGCCACGATGACCGTCTCCGCGTCGGTCCGCGCCCTGCGAAGGGTGTCCCAGGCCAGGCGCCCGGAAAAGTACCAGCCCGCGTGGGGGGCGACTCCTGCGCCCGCGGTCCGGTCAGGGTCCGCCTCCAGGGTCCTCTCCCACTCGTCCACCGCGGCCCGGACTCCTTCCTCGTCGCCCGGGTACCAGCCGCCCTCCAGGGACCTGTTCCGAATCCGCATGTCCGCCCCCTTTTCCGCTTGAGCGGTTCCGTTTTCCGGTTTCTTACAGTATACTCGGAATCCATCATGGATGGATCAAAACGTACGCTGTTTCTCGTGGCCAGCTTGGCCGTGTTCCTGGCCGCCCTGGGCGTCTCCTCCGTCCGGCTGGCCCTCCGGTACTCGGAGAACCTGCGAAAGTCCCAGTCCGTCTTCGAAACCCTTAGTTCCGCCGCGTCCCGGACACTCGCGCAGACCGGGCCCCAGGACGAGGCTTGGAGAACCCTGGTCCGTACCGTGTACAGGAACGACGACTCGGTCCTCCTGGTCGTCCTTCATGCCCCCGGGACCGGGATACTCCACATGATGCCCAAGTCCGCTCCCTACCTGGACGGGTCCCCCCAGACCGCCCCCGTCCCCCCGGAGCTCTATTATCCCCCCCAGACCGTCTCCCGGCTCTCCGCCGTCGTCGGTTCCGCCGCCGGTTCGCCCGTCACCCTGGAACTCCTGTATTCCCTGGCGCGCCAGCGGGACGTCTACGAGGCGGCCCGGCTCGGACTGATCCTCGCCGCAGCCTGGACCGCCCTCTGTCTGCTGTCCGCCACGGCCGCGACCCTCCGGTCCGGAAGCCGCACCCCGGCTGCGGTCCCCGCCTCCGTTTCCGGGGGACCCGCTCCCGGGCCCGTCGTTCCCGGACCGGTCCTCCCGGACGAGGACTTTCAGCTGCCGGAGATCCCCCCGAATCCGGACGGTGCGGCGGACCGCGGGGAATCCGGGCCTTCCGCGCCGTCCCGGGAATCCCCCCCACCCCGGGAACCTTCCGGACACCCCCGGGGACTTTATTCCCCGGATTCCGGACTCGGCTGGCCCGAGTACCTGCCGGAACGGCTGGGAGCCGAACTTTCCCGGGCCGCGTCCTTCGAGCAGGACCTGGTGCTCATGGAACTCTCCCACGAAGGCATATCCCGGGGCTCCCCGGCCTATCGGGTCATCATCCGGATCCTGCTGGAGTTCTTCAGCTTCCGGGACCTGGCCTTCGAGCAGGACCCGGCCGGTTTGGCCGTCATCCTTCCGAACATCGACGCCGAACACGCCCTGCGCATGGCGGAGGAGTTCCTGAAGAAGGTTACTTCCATTCTCCGGGAGGAGGGTGCGTCCTCGGATTACCGGAAGATCTTCATAGGGCTGTCCTCCCGCTCCGGACGGCTCGTGGACTCGGAACGGGTCATCACGGAAGCCCGCGCGGCCCTGACCCGGGCGCGCGAGGAAGGGGATTCCCGGATCGTCGCCTTCAAGGCGGACCCGAACAAGTACCGGGATTATATCGCCGCCCGGCCCTAAAGTCCGCCGGCGGTCCCGGCCGACTCCCGGAGCGGCGGGGCGCTGCCGGTCCCTTCCCCCAGCCGGGCCGGCTAGGAGCCTGTCGGACTTGTGGATATATAGCGCCGATAGGCGCTATATATCCCGATTATTCGGCTCCTTTGGAGTTTGCAAAGTAGAAAAATCGCATAAATGCGATTTTTCTATTATATAAAGTGGGCAAGCCCGACAAACTCCTAGGGCCGCGAGCCGGCGGACAGCTCCCCGGGAGTCATCAGCAGGTCCCGAAGAATCCGGGCGTCCAGGATCAGGTACTGCCCCGAGCCGGTCAGGGCCGCTGTATACCCGCCCTCCGGATCCGGAGTCCCGGAGATCCGAAGGCTGCGGAGGGATCCGCCGCCCAATTCCAGGTCAACCCGCAGGCCTTCCCGGTCTTCGGGCATCCGGAGGCTGAAATCCTCCGCCTCCGCCCCCATCCAGGACCGGACGAGGCGTCCGGCCGCGGCGGTATCCAGGTCCGGAATCTGGGGGCTCGTCCAGGCTCCGGACAGGCCGCGCTCCAGGACATAATCCGCCCGGCGAACGGTCCCGTCCGGGAATCTTACGGAGCCGGATACCCGGAGGCGCTGGACGTCCTCCCGGGGAACCGGCTCGCCAAAAACCCGAAGGTCCAGCCAGGCCATCCGTCCCGCCGGAAGCCGGGAGGCTGTCGCGGCCGGGGCCGCGTAAGCCCGAGTCTCCCCGCTCTTCCGCAGGAAGACCCTCGACCCGTCCGGGGCGTACCTTCCCACGCGGAAATCCGCCGCTGACGCTCCGTCCCGAAGGAGAAGCCGAATCCGCCGGGAGGATCCCTCGTCCAGCCCGAGCTCGTCCCAGGAGGCTTCCCTCCGGGACACTTCGACCAGGGAACGAACGGAATGTAGGGTCTCCAGGTAGGCCTCGATCCTCTCGGTCCGGGCCGGAAGGGGAAGGCCGTCCTCCTCCAGGGTCCAGGCGGCGCCGAACCGCCGGAAGACGAGGGAACCGTCGGGCCCGGATACCTCCACGGCATGGATCTCCGCGGGATCCGGGACCAGGAGCCGAATCCGGGAAGCCCGGGCGTTCCGGGCCCCCGGCGAAAACGCGACACCCGCGGCGACCAGGAGGGCCAGGAACCCGGCGACCGCGGACAGGACCGCCGCCTTCCTCCGGAAAGCCGTCATGCCGCTCTCCCCTCCCGCTCCCGCCGGGTCCGGCGGGAAGCCCTCAGGAAGGCCGCGAGTCCCACCAGGGCGGGGACCACGAGGATGTTGACCGCGTAGGCCGCTCCGACGGCCCGCCTTCGGACCTCTTCCTCCTCGGGCAGGCGGAGCCGCCGGGGGCCCCGGGCCGCGGACGGCAGGGGAAGGTCGTCCCCCGCGGAAAGCCAGTCCGCCGCCGAAACCGCGAACAGGATATTGGACTCGCTGCCGCTCATCCCCGCGAGGTCCGTGAGGAAATCCGAGGAACCCGCCACCACCAGGCGGCCCGGGCGCCCTGCGTTCGGGGAAGTCGGGGCGGGTGCCGGAGCGAGCCGCCCGTCCGGGCCGGGCCGCCCGGCCAAGCCGGGCACGGCATCCCCGTACAGCCGTGGGAAGGTGCCGGACAGGGCCGCGGCCAGTACATACTGTCCCCGGGTGGCGTCCTCCTCCTCCCGATAGAGGGATTCCTCCCCGGGGGCCGCGGCGAAGGCTCGGGTCTGTTTCCAGGCACGGGTCGAGGACTTCACCAGGGCTTCGCTGGAAAGGCCCGGACGGTCCGAGAGCTCCAGGGGGCTGGGCCAGTATAGGTCGAGGCCGGAGAACCCGGCGGCCGCGGGATGCGAGACGGTCACATTCTCCCGCTCCACGGCCACCCAGTGGGGGTACCGCAGGTATCGGTAGGTGGTTTCCCCGCCGGAGCCCTGGACCTGGAAGGGCACGGAGAGGCTGGAAGCGTCGAGGACCAGCTCGCGCCGGACCCGGACGCCGTAGGCCGCCAGGAGATCCAGGACGGGATCGGCCCCCAGGGCCCGGGCTTCCAGGTTCCGGTCGGGATCCACGCGGACCCCCCGGACGGCGGCGAGGACCCGGCCGCCTCCGGCGAGGTAGCGGTCGATGGAGTACGCGTCCCGCTCGTCCAGGGCGGCGTTTCCCAGCACGAGGAGGACGGAGACGTCCGGTTCCACCTCCGAGCCGGGGGGCGAAAGGCGGACCTCGTAGCCCGCCCGGGCGAGGGCCGCCCGCAGGAGACGGAAGTCCTCCTCGGGATCCCGGTTCCCGTCCCCCTCCCGGAGGGCGGCCACGGGAACGGTCCCGCCCACGAGTCCCAGGACGGCCTTGACGACCTCGTACTCCAGGCGTTCGGGCCCCAGGACGGAGGGCAGGACGCGGATGTCGTCCAGGTATTCCGCCACGACTCCCGCGTAGACCGTCGCGATCCGGGCCTCCCCCCCGCCCTCCACCTGGAGCTGCCGGGGAAGGATTCCCAGGGACTCCAGCCTCCCGGGATCCTCGGAGGCGTCCCGGACGGATACCCGGATACGGCCTTGGCTCACGGATTCCATCTCCGAAAGAAGATCCTGGGCCATCCGGATCCCCGGGTGCAGGTCCGCCAGGGCCGCGGACCGGTAGTAGGTGAGGTTCACGGTGTCCGGGATCCGGGCGGCCAGGGAACGGGACGCCGGCGAGAGGGTGAAGGCCCTATCCTCGGTCAGGTCGATCCGGATCCGGTACAGGCTCCCCGCCGCGGCCCCGAGGGCGAGCACCAGGAGAGTAAGGCCCTTCAGGATCCCTTCCTCCCGCAGCCTCCGGGCCGCGGTATCGGAGGTCTTCATCGCCAGGCCTCCCGGACCAGGGCCTTGGCCGACAGGTAGAGCGCCCCGGAGGTCAGGATCCCGAAGTAGACGAGGTCCTTACTGTCCAGGACCCCCCGGACGAAGGACTCGAAGTGGGAGGCCGGGGAGATCCAGACGAGGACCCGGGCAAGGAAGCCCGGCAGGGTCAGGAAGGCGGGCACCCGGTGGACCGCGGACAGGGCTAAAAGCAGGGCAGAGGTGGCCAGGTAGGCCCCTGCGGGACTCCGGGACCGGGAGGAAACGTACTGCCCCAGGGCGGCGCAGGCGGACGCCAGGGCCAGGGCTCCCAGGTATTCCGTGACCAGGACACCCGCATCGAAATCCCCGTACCGGGAAAGCGTGAGGGGCACCGAGAGGCTCAAGCCCAGGACGGCTCCGACCACCGCCATCACCGCCAGGTGCTTGCCGACCACTAGGTCCCCGGGGCGGAGCGGCAGGGTGACCAGGATCTCGTACGTCCCCGTCCTGCGCTCCTCGGCCCAGGACCGCAGGGTCAGGGCGGGAAGGAGTACCGCGAAGAGCGCCGGCATGACCTCGAAGTAGGGCCGGAGGGAAGCCTCCCCGCGGACGAAGAACCCCCGGACCAGGAAAAGCCAGGCCGCGGACACGGCCAGGAAGAAGGCCGCGAAGATGTAGGCCGGGGCGGTGTTCCGGAAGGAGCGAAGCTCCCGGCGGAAGACGGCCAGGACGGGGCTCATTCCCCCTCCTCCCCGGTCAGCCGGGCGAAGGCCTCTTCCATGGAGAGCCGCTCCTTTTTCAACTCAAGGAGCTTGAACCCCTCCGAGGCGGCCCAGTCCGAAACCGATTCCGCCGGGTCCGCGGCCCCGGCCGGGAAACCGAGCCGCACCCGCCAGGCGCCGACCCCCTCCGGACTCGGCGGCCCCTCGAGGCCCGCCCCTGCGAGGCGGGCCAGGGCGGCCTCCACCTCCGGGGCGCCGGGAGCCTTGATAACCGCCTCCAGGCGATCCCGGCTCGCCAAGCCCTCGGAGATCTCCCGGGGACTCCCCTTCCCGGCCAGGGCCCCCCGGAACAGGACCAGGATCTCCGAGCAGAGGGCCTCCGCCTCCCCCAGGATATGGGTGGATAGCAGGACGGTCCGGTCCCGGCCGAGGTCCCGGATGAGCTGGCGGGTCTGTCGGATCTGGTTGGGGTCGAGTCCCGCGGTCGGTTCGTCCAGGACGAGGACGGGCGGATCCCCCAGCAGTGCCAGGGCGAGCCCCACGCGCTGTCTCCAGCCCTTGGACAGGCGTTCCGCCGGGATGGCCCGGGCCTCCGCGGCCCCGGCGCGCTCCGCGGCCTCCCGGATCGCCCGGGCCTTGGCCGGCCCGCGCAGTCCCCGGGCTTCGGCCGCGAAAGCCAGGTGCTCCTCCGCCGTCAATTCCGGATAGAGGGGGGCGTTTTCCGGAAGGTATCCGACACGCCGCTTGAGTTCCCGGGAATCCTCGGCGGCGTCGATCCCCGCGACCCGGGCCGTGCCCGAGGTGGGACCGTGGTAGCCGGCGAGGATGCGGAGGATCGTGGTCTTCCCGGCCCCGTTGGGCCCCAGGATGCCGACCACCCCGCCCGGTCCCGCGTCGAAGGAGACGCCCCGGACCGCCTCGAACTCGCCGTAGCTTTTCCGCAGGTCCCGAACCTCGATCATCCGGCGCCCCTAGTCCAGGTACTCGATGGGGATGCACATCCGGTCCCGGGACAGGACGGTATCCGGGAAGATCTCCCGGGCTTCTTCCAGGAGCCGCTTGAGGTTCTGTTCGGTGTAGCGGGGGCTGTAGTGGATCAGGGCGAGCTTCTTGACCCCCCCCGCGTCCAGGGCGATCCGGGCCGCCTGCTCGGCGGTCATGTGCCGCTTTTCCTGGGCGCTGGCCAGGAGTTCCCGCTCGAACATCCCCTCGCAGACCAGGAGGTCCGAGCCGGACACGTTGGGGGCTATCTCCGGGAAATACAGGGTATCCGTGACATAGCCGAATTTCCGGCCCGACCGGGGCGCTCCCATCACCTCTTCCGGCCGGACTACCCTTCCGTCCGGAAGGTCCACGGGGCTGCCCCCCTGGAGCACGGACCACAGGGGGCCCCGGGGCACGCCGGAGGCTTCCGCCTTTTCCGGAAAGAAGGCCCCCGGCCGCGGATCCTCCTCCAGGACGTAGCCTACGCAGGGCTTGGTGTGCCGGAGGGGAAAGGCCCGGATCCGGAAGCCCTCCCCCTCGTGGCAGAGGCAGGGGGCTTCGATCTCCCGGACCACGATCTCGTAGTTGATGTACATGTCCAGAACCCTGCGGCTGGACTCCACGTATTCCGCGATCCGTGGAGGGCCGTAGATGTACAAAGGTTCGTTCCGGTCCACCTGGCTGGAGAGCATGAGGATGCCCGGCAGGCCCGTGACATGGTCCGCGTGGGTATGGGATATGAAGATCGCGTTGATCTTCTTCCACCGGAGGTTCAGGCGGCGCAGGGAGACCTGGGTTCCCTCCCCCGCGTCGAAGAGGAAGAGGTCGCCCTCCCGGCGCAACAGGACGCTGGTCAGATGCCGATGGGGCAGGGGCATCATGCCCCCGGTACCCAGGATGAAGGCTTCCAGATTCATGGAGGGCTTACTATACCGACAAGTCCGTCCCTAGGCAAGGACGGCCGAGCTTGTGCGGGCGACCCTTTTCATGCCACAATCGGCAGATATGGTTGAATTTCAGAGTCTCGGAATCCGGGAAGACCTGGCCCGGGCCCTAGCGTCCTTCGGCTTCGAGGGTCCCACGGAGATCCAGCGAAGGACCGTGCCCGCCCTCCTGGACCGGTCGGACGCCTTCGTCAGCTCCTCCACCGGCACGGGCAAGACCTTCGGATACCTGGTCCCCCTGCTGCAGCTGGCCCCCGGGGAGACCCGGAAGCCCTTCGCCCTGGTCGTGGCCCCGACCCACGAGCTGGCGGTTCAGGTGGAGAAGGAGCTGGACCGCCTGGCCGCCGCCGCGGGGATCCGGGCGGACACGGTCCTCCTCATCGGGTCCGCCCAGGCTCGCAGGCAGGCGGAGCGGCTCCGGAAAGGCGGTTCCTTCGTCATCGGCACCCCCGGCCGCGTACGGGACCTCCTTGCGGCCCGGGAACTCGACCTCTCGGAGCTCTCCTTCCTGGTCCTGGACGAGGCGGACCGCCTCTTCGAGAAGGAGGCCCTGGCGGAGACCGCGGACATCCTGGATGCCCTGCCCGAGGCCTGCTGCCGCGTCCTGGTGTCCGCCACCCTCCCGGACCGGGTGCGGGACAAGGCCGCCCCGTGGTTCCGCGCTCCCGAGGCCCTGGTCCTGGACAACTCGGAGGTCCTACGGGAGAACATCGACCACTGGGTTTTCCACTCCTCGTCCCGAAGGAAGATCGACTTCCTCCGACGCTTCGAGTCCGCGGTGCGTCCGAAGCGCTGTCTGGTCTTCGCCTCCTCCAACGCCCAGATCTTCAACATCCTGCGAAAGCTGGAGTACCTGGAATTCCCGACCGCGGAGCTCCGGGCCCAGGGGGACAAGGAGTGGAGGAAGCAGGCCCTGGACGACTTCCGGGAGGGCCGCGTCCGATACCTGGTGACCAGCGACCTGGGAGCCCGGGGCATGGACGTGAAAGGCATCGACTACGTGCTCTGCATGGACCTCCCGGAGGAGCCCACGGTCTACATGCACCGCGCGGGCAGGACCGGGCGCGCCGGGGAGCGGGGGGTCTCCGTCCTGGTGGCCGACATCGTGGAGCTCAAGCGGGCTTCCAAGGTGGCGGTTCGCTACGGTTTTTCCTTCCAGTGCCGCATCCTGGAGGGCGGGGAGGTCCACGAGATCGATCCCGAGAACTTCTTCGCCCTGGCGGAGGAGGAGGAGGCCGACCGCGCCGTCAAGCCGCCCCTGGAGGCCAAGAGGTTTTCCGACATGGAAGGCCGCCGCCCCCGGGGGCGCCTGTCTCCCTCGGGAGGCGTACCGGCGGGGGCGCGGTCCCGGAAACCCCGCGCGGGCTCCCCGGCGCTCCGGCAGGAAACCCGAAGGCCGGACGGACCGTCCGGCGCCGCGGAAACGGGCCCGGGCCGGGGGCACCGGCCTTCCCAGGGAAGACGCGGCGCCCCCGGCGCGTCCGGTCCAGCCGGACCCGGCAAATCCCGTCCCGACGGACGGAGGGACGGCCGCCGGAAAAGATCCGGCTAGGGTCGAGCCCTACCCGTTCCGGAGCCGTTCCGCGCGCTGGACCCGAAGTCGTTCCAGTCCCGACAGCAGCCTCTCCCCCAGGACCGGCAAGTCCTCGCCGAGTTCCGTCAGGATTTCCTCGGCCCTCTCGTACTCCCGCACGTACCGGGGATGGGCCAGCTTCCGCAGGGACCCCAGGGCTTCCGCGGCGGCCCGACGGGCGTCCGCGAGGTCCCGGGAAGGGGCGAGCGGGGGTCCGCGGCCTCCGCAGTCCCGGGCGACGGCCGCCAGCACCTCCACCGTCCGGGCGTGGTCCGTCACTTCGCAGGCTTCCAGACGCCCCCCGAATTCCGTCAGATCCTCGACCCCGACGGCCCCGAGGTCCGGAAGGGGGTCCTCGAAGCGGTGGAACCGCCACATCCTCAGATTGCCCAGGGGGGTGGCGATGCCCGGCTCCCCCGGGGAGGGCTCGAAGGTTTCCGGAATTTTCCGGGGGTCGAAGCGGGAGGAGAACAGGCGCCGGAGCTTCAGCTCCGCCCGGAGACGGGCAAGCCCGGAGACGGATCCCCGGGCACCGCTCCGGGCCCGGCATACGTACACCAGTTCATGGTTCCGCACCCTGCGGGTACCGCTCTGGCGCCCGCCCCGGTAGCGCACGTAGTCCAGGACCTCCGGTCGGACCTCCCAGCGCCCGGACAGCAGCTCATAGAGTTCCTCCGGGGAGACCAGGCCCTCGGTGTTGTAGCTCAGGACCAGGGTTCGGGCATCCAGGGCGTCGATCAGCCCGGCCAGGGCCGCCCGGGCCGTGGAACGTCCGCAGAAGGGGGAGCGGGTCTCCTTCCAGGCCGGTGGTATGCCCGCCTTTCGGAGGAGCCGTCCGTCCGGCCCGGTTTCCAGGGGAACGGGATCGCGATCCCAGCGCACGAGGGTGTTCAGGATATGGTAATTCGAGCCGTACTGGTGCTGATTGTAGGGAGGATCCAGGTACGCCAGGTCCGCGGTCCAGCGACGGACGAAGACGGCCGCGTCCTCGCGGAAAACCTCCGCCGGCTCCGCCTCGGGCAACAGGGGGTGCTCCAGCTCCATGGCCCCCAGGATACGGGGCAGTGCGTCCCGGCCGTGGCCTCCGAAGCCCTTGTGGAAGGCCTTGAATACCCCGGAGGTGTTCGCGTGCACCGCCGCCTCCAGGACCAGCAGGGCTAAAAGGAGGTCCCGCCGGCGGGAGGCCGGGGAGTCGGGGAAACCGGACTCGCCCGAGGGATACGCGCGTTCGATGTGTTCCCGGACCCGGTCCAGGAAGACCGCGTTCTCCCGGGTGTAGAAGAGTCGTTCCACCCTCCAATCCGCCCGGGAGGTGTCCCGGGGGGCGTACCACCGGGCCATGTAGGGCTCCGGCTCCGGATCGGGGGACAGATTGTCCCGGGCGGGGTGGAAGGAGTTCAGGCGGTCCAGCCAGGCTTTCAACCCACCCTCCTCCGCCCAGAGGTCCGGGAGATCCGAGGCCCGAAGGACCAGCCAGGCGCGATTCAGGGCGTAGGCATAAGGTTCCCAGTCGTTCGCCTTGACCCGCATCCCCAGGGTCCGGGCCAGACGGGACACCGAGCCGGATCCCGCGAAGGGATCCAGGAAGACGGGGTGGTTCCGGCCCTCGGTCAGGGAACGGAACAGGGAGCCCAGATGCCGGGTCAGGGACCTCTTGTTCCCCAGATACGGAATGAGCTGTCCCGTGACATACTCCCGCTCCCGCGGAACCGCCTCACGGTTCATACCGGGCCATGCTCGTGGCGCTCTCGAAGACCTCCACGGCCTGCAGGGGCGTTCCCGGGAGTCTCGCGGCCAGGGAATCGAAGATGTACCGGGCTATCCGCTCGGCGCTCGGCGAGTCCAGGAAGGCCGGGTTCTCGTTCAGGAGCCGGTGGTCCAGCCCCTCGCAGACCTCCCGGAGGGCTTTCTTGAACACCCCGAAATCCAAGAGCATCCCGGATTCGTCCAGGTCGCTTCCCCGGGCAAAGGCCCGGACCCGGTAGTTGTGGCCGTGGAGGTTCTCGCACTTGCCCCGATAGCCCGAAAGGAAATGGGCGGCCGAAAAGTCCGCCTCGACTCTGACTGTGTACATGGCGTCTCCGGACGGCATTGTACAACGAGGGCCGGAAAAAGTCCCGCGCCGCGTGTAGGCGGCGGCTACAGTCCCAGGAAGCTGTACACGGCGCTCCAGAAAGTGTCGGCATCCATGCGCCCTTCGAGGAAAGCCTTCACGAAGGCCTTGAGCTCCGCCGGGAAGGCGGTCCAGTACTCCTCCTGCCAACGGGGCATGCGCTCCCACAGGGCCTGCTGGGCGCTGGGAGGCATCAAGCCCAGGGAATAATCCGTGAAGTCCTTGACCATCTTCGCCAGGGCGTCCGGAGGCAGGGGAGAGACCTCGGCGGGTCCGCGTGCCCCCGGATCCGGTACGTAGGAGGCGAGCAGTTCTTCGAGCTGTTCCTCCGTGACCTCCGGGGCGTTTTTCCGGATGATGTCCGCCACGAAGTCCCGGATCATCGACCGAATCCCGTCCAGGCTGGCCCCCATGGAGCCCTCCACCGCCTGAGCGGTGTTCCGGGCCGCCCGTTCCGGGTTGACCCCTCCGATGCTCGCGAAGAGGGACAGGTCCCTGCGCCTGCGCTCGCAGGCCTTGACGATGGCCTCGAACTCGTCCCGGTCGGCCTTGTTGAGGATGTAGTCCAGGACGGATCGGAGATTTTCCCGGGACATCTTGAGTCCACTGTACCCCCGGCGGATTCCGAGCGCAAGCCTTGGCGCCGGATTCCATCGCCCCCGATCTTCCCTGTACACCGTCCACCGTGCGCTGTTTACCGTCCACCGCGCCTCAGGGTACTCTTCCGACCGGAGAACCACGGCGTGTCGGAGAACGCGGAATCGGAAGCCGGGCGGCACCTTCTCGAGCCCCTGGGACAGGTCGGAAGCCTCATGGGAGAGATCCCGGAGCCGGAGATCGCCTTTCCTGGACGGAGCGGGCCGAGGGATTCCCGAGGCCGCTTACGCCTCGACGTCTGCCTGGCCGTCTCCCTCGCACTGCACGCCCTGGTCCTGGCACTTTTTCCCGTCCCGGGCACCGGAGGGCGGGGCGCGGCGGCATCCACGGTACGGGTGAACCTGATCCTCGGTACGGGCGCCGCCGCGCGGGAAGCGGCGGGGTCCGTACCATCCGGGGAAGGCGCCGCCCCGGCGGCTCCTTCCCCGGGCGCCCCGGACGGCTCCGCTTCCGACGCTCCCGAGGATTCCCTTCCCCGGCCCGGGGAGGCGGAACCTGCCGGCGGTGAGGAGCCGGGCGCCCCGGACTCGGCGGTATCGCCGTCCGCCCCCGGCGCCCCTGCGGCGGGTTCTGCCGCTGGATCCGGCGGGGCCGGCTATCCTTCCCCCTCCGACCGGGCGGCCGCCCTGCTCCTGGCCCGGGTGGAGGCAGCCCTGGTATACCCCGAAGCAGCCCGTCGCCGGGGCACCGAGGGGGTCGTGGGACTGCGGATTCTCCTGGACGGTTCGGGCGCCCTCGCGGACTTGAAGATCACGCGCTCCTCGGGCAGTTCGCTTTTGGACAAGGCCGCCCGGGAGACGGTCGCAGCCTGCCTCCCAGTGCCGAATCCCTCGGGGATACCCCTGGCCTTCGAGCTTGCGGTTCGGTTCACCCTGAAAAAAGCGGCGGCCCCGTAG
This sequence comes from Spirochaetota bacterium, assembly GCA_022703505.1. GTDB lineage: Bacteria > Spirochaetota > Spirochaetia > Treponematales > UBA12059 > JAAYUR01. The sequence goes on from JAKLDN010000009.1 coordinate 130,141, forward strand.
GAACCGCCGCCCTGTTGTCCCGAAGCTAGAGAAACGATACCCGTTCAACCCCCTCAGTCCAGGAGGATGCGCAGCCCGGCCTTGAGGGTGATGCCGGGCATGGGGTAGCCGTCCATCTCGGCGTAGGCCCGGTTCAGGAGGTTTTCACCGTCCAGGTAGACGTCGGCGTTCTCGGCCACCCGAAGTTCCACCCGGGCACCCAGGAGAAGGACGGGATCCAGGGTGATCGTCGGGGACTGGTAGCGTTCGCTCCGCCAGGAGCCCCTCAGCGAGACCTTCCCGAAGCCGTCGGAATAGACGGGTTCGAGCTTCACGGTATGTACGGGGTAATTGGCGATCCGGACGTCGTTCGCCAAGGTCCTTCCGTCCGCCAAATCGTAGGTTAGTAACAGGCCGTACGAGGCGCTGACTGATACCGGCCCGGCGTGTACGGCAACCGCCGCGTCAGCGCCGATGAAGGCCGCGGCGGCCAGGTTTTCCGGACGCCAGACGAAATCGCCGTCCGGATCCCCCCATCGGATGAGATCGTCCGAGTAGCGGGCGAAGAGGTTCACCGCTGTCTCGATTCGGCTCCCCAGGGTTTCCAATCCGATCTCCCCGTACCAGGAGGTTTCCGTCAAAAGATCGGGATTGCCCTCCGTCCAGGGATCCGCAGGCCAGTACAGGTCGTTGAAGGCCGGGGCCCGGTAGGACCGTCCGGCCGTGGCCTTCAGGGTCACGACCTCGGATACCGCGGCCGAGGCGCCCAGGGAGTACGTGAGCCCCGCCGGGTAGTCGTCGTACCAGTCGAGACGGACGGCTGGGGAGACCTTGACCCCACGACCTACGGCAAGGACGGGTGCCGCGTACGCCCCCGCGTGGTACCGCCTGGGATTGCCGACCTTGGTGCTCTCCGCCCCGTCGTACCGGAACTCCAGGCCCGCGGGGAGTTCCACGGCATCCGAGGCCAGATACCGGAACCGGAAATCCGCGCCCGAGGAGAAGGTGTCGTGTCGGTCATCCGCTGGCTCGTCCGGATCCTCGTACTCCATGCGGGACCAGGCTCCGAAGGCCGAGACATCCAGGGACAGCCGTCCTCTCATCAGGGCGTCGCTGGACCAGGCGGCGGTTCCCCGGAAGTCCCGGTTCCGCTGTTCGGCGTTCGGCGTCAGCCATGTCAGGATGCCCGGCACCCCGAAGTCCTCGTAGCGCCCCGAAAGGGCCGCCGAGAGGATGCCGCCCAGGACCGGAACCTCGAGCCCCAGGGATCCGGAGCCCCCCAGGAACCCCGCGTTTCCCCGTTCCAGAACGGCGCCTCCGGCCTGGGCGGCCGGGAAGGAGTCTCCCGCCCGCTCGAAGGAGCCGGAGGCGGACAAGCCCGCCGCCCCGATCCGGGTGTCCAGGGAGGCTCCCAGGCGCTGGGCCGCGGCTAGATACTCGAGATCCGCGCCCAGGGCCGCGGGATAGACCTTGTTCTCCGCGGTCACGGTCAGCCGCGGGTCCCCTCCCCGCTTGGTGGTGATCACGATGACCCCGCCCACGGCGTCGGCGCCGTACAGGGAGGACGCCCCGCCCTTGAGAACTTCGATCCGCTCGATGGACTCGGCGGGAATCTGCCCCAGGTCCACGTTCCCTTGCCGGGCGTCGTTGAGCCGCGCCCCGTCCAGGATCACCAGGACCTGGCCGCTCGAGGCCCCCCGCAAGGAGGGCGCCCGGACGCTCCCGGGGTTCCCGTAGTCCAGGGAATGGAAGCCCGGGACCGAGGCCAGGGCTTCCGCGGCGTTCTTGGCCCCGGAGGCCTCGATCTGCTCCGCCGTCACCACGACGACGGAGCCGCCCGGGGCCAGGGCCGCGGGGCTCCAGCTTTCGGCCGTGACGGAGACCTCTCCGAGGTCCCGTACCTGCGCGCCGGGTCCCAAAACCGCGAGGGCCGCGACGAGGATGAAACATGCCGCCTTGCGCATGTTCCGCTCCTTTCCGCTCCTTCCTGAGGGAGCGGCGGACCGGAAGGCGTGGACCGATCCTAGGGCAAGCAGGGAGACGACGGGTCTGCCGAGACTGCGCGCCGCCCGGGGCGGCTTCCAGGGAGGGGGTGCACGACGACTCCTCGATCCGCGAAGGTTCCCCGCCCGGACAGCCCGAGGGCGCCCGGATCGCGGGGGAGCGGAGGGCCGGTATCCTGGCTTCCGGATCGTCGATGTACGCCGACGCCTTCTCGGGCTTCATCGCCCAATGGCCGCGTTCGGGTCCGCATTCCTGTGGACCCGAACCCATGTCGGCATTCTCCCCGGTTACAGTGGCGGGACCGCCGCGGCCTTGCACCGCGTTCCACGGATCCCTCGCTCGTCGCGGGACAGGATGCCCGGAAATCTCCGGGCCGTCAAGGCCGGCCGGGAGAATTGCGTCCGGTCAGGCGCAGGGGCGGGCGCCGGCCGTCTACTCGAAGAACCTCCGCGACAGGTCCCGGGAGTAGCGGATCACCCTCTCCACGGTGGAGAAGGACGCGATCTCCCCGCAGGCGTAGGTCCGGATCCTGCCCTGCAGGGCCTCGAACCGATCGTACCAACCGGCCCGGTAGTCCTCGCAGGTTACGTGGGGGTAGTACTTCCAGCGGACCCGGGAGACGGTTTCCCCGGGCTCCCCTCCCAGGGTCCGGATGTCCTCGTCCAGGCCGGCCTCGATCTCAGCGTCGGACTGTTTTCCGTCCCCCAGGACGTAGAATGTATGGATCCCGCTGCCGGGAACCCGGTCGTCCCAGATCATGGCCCGGCCGATTCCGGAGCGGTCGAACCGCGCCGGGGCGAAGCCCGCGGGGACCCGGAAGCCTCGGGCCCGTTTGAGGTAGACCCGATAGTCCTTGTGACGAATTTTCGTGTAAAGCTCCCGTTCCTCCGTCGTAGCGTCCAGGAATCCCAGGGAATCGTCCAGGGGGCAGGCCAGGACCAGACGGTCGAACTCGAACCGGAAGGGCTCGCCCGAGCTCCGTTCCCGGCCCGAGACGGCGACGGTCCCGCCCCGACGGATCTCCCGGACGTCCAGGGAGTACCGGACGTCCAGACTCTCGGCCAGGCGCTCCCAGAGGGTCTGGACGCCCTCCCTCCACTTGAAGAACTTGAACTGGAGGGCCAGGGCGCGGACGATCCCGGGTTCGAAGAACTTGAGCACGTAGGCCGCCGGGGACTCGTCGTAGTAGCCGTATCCGAAGGTCGTGTAGGGAATGGAGATCGCCTTGGCCAGGACGCCCATGCGGTGACGGTCCACCCAGGCCTGGAAGGAATCCGCCAACTCCCCGGGAGTGCCCAGGTGGTTCGGCCCGAAGGCCGCCCGATAGCGGGGCGCGAGGATATGGTAGCGGAGGATCTCGAGGATGCCCTCGGGGAGTTCCCCGATCCCGATCCAACCCGGGAAGAGCTTCTCGCAGGGCCAGAACCCGCGCCCGACGAAGGCGTCCTCGGGGGTCCGGTCCGGGGCATAGGAGCGCCAGGGATCCAGGCCGACCCGGCGCATCAGGTCCAGGGTATCCCGGTAGTCCGTGGTGCCCATCACCGCGCCCAGTTCCCAGTTGCCGCCCTCGGCGCGGAAGGTCCGGCACTTGCCGCCCGGCTCGGATTCCCGCTCCAGGACCGTCACGGACCGGAAACCCGAGTCCGCTAGGCGCAGTGCCAGGGAAAGCCCCGCGGCCCCGGCGCCGAGTATCCCGATTCTCTCGTTTCTATCGAAGCCCATGGCACGCCTCCGTTCCCCTAGCGGCCCTTGTCCGCGCGGGAATCCCGGCCTATAGTCGAACCGTGCACGAATTGCCGATTATAACACGAGTCCTCGAGTTGTCGCTCGCGGCCGCGCCCGAGGGCTCGGAGATCTGCCGCATCAAACTCCGGGTCGGCAGCCTCTGCGACGCCGAACCCCTCTGGCTCCAGCGGTATTTCCGCATCGCGGCCCGGGGCACCCCCGCCCGGGACGCCGAGCTGGCGGTCCGCCGGGTGCCCGCGGGCTCGACGGAGGACGCGGTCCGCGACCCGGACTCCGCCTTCGGGTACGTCCTGGAATCCATCGAGATTCGGGACGCCCCCGTAGGAGCTGTGCCGTGAGCGGAACCTCCCGTATCATCGACGTGCGGGCCTCGATCCTGGAGGACAACGGAAAAAATTCGGAGGCTCTGCGCCGATCCCTTTCGGGCCGAGGGGTCTTCCTGGTCAACCTGATGGGCTCCCCGGGGTCCGGCAAGACCAGCCTGCTGGCCGCCCTGCTCCCCCTGCTCTCCCCGCCCCTCCGACCCGCCGTCCTTGAGGCGGACCTGGATTCCCGGGTGGACGCGGACGCCCTGGAAGCCCGGGGTTGGAAGGCTGTCCAGCTCCGCACAGGGGGATTCTGTCACCTGGACGCCTTCATGGCACGCAGGGGCCTCGCGGAGTTGGGCGTCCTGCCGCCGGAGGACGGCATCCCCGGTGTTCCGAATGATGCCGGTCCGGACTCGCCCTTCGACATCGTCTTCCTCGAGAACGTGGGCAACCTGATCTGCACCGCCCAGGTGGATACGGGGGCGCACCTGAACCTGGCCCTCCTGTCCGTTCCCGAGGGGGACGACAAGCCCTTGAAATACCCCGTGATGTTCGCCAAGGCGGACGCGGTCGTGGTGACCAAGACGGACTACCTGGACCGCGAGGACTTCGACGTGGAGGCGGTTCGCCGGCGTGTGGAAGGGATACGACCGGATTCCCGGCTCTTCACCGTTTCCGCCCGTACCGGAATGGGCATGCCGGAGCTCGCGCGCTTCCTGCAGGAAAAGATCCGGACCTAGGACCGCCCGCGGCGGCCGTGGGGATGGGTCTTCAGACCCAGGATACCCGCGATTCCCAGCCTCAGCTTCCGGAGCGTCCCGGGACGGGACGCGGCCAGACGGTCCAGGAGTTCCTCGGTGTTTTTCGGAGGCACCCGCGCGGGCGTGAGGGGCTCCAGCCGTAGGGCTTCGAACTTGCAGGCCGCCGTGCAAACCCCGCAGCCGATGCACCGGCTTTCCAAGATTCGGGCGCCGCTCCGTCCTCCGGTTTTCGCGGCGGGGCCGTCCAGGACGATCGCCTCCATGGGGCAGATCCGCGCGCAGGCCCCGCAGGACACGCAGTTCCCCGGCAGCACGACGGCGCGGTGGTTCGTGGCCACGAAGTCCGCGGGGCGCTTCATCGCCTTCACGACGGAAAGGAGTCCGCAGCAGTCCCCGCAGCAGGCGCAGAGGAACTGGGGCTCCCTCTCGTTGGAAGGCCTCATCACCAGTCCTTCCCTCTGGTTGAGGTCCGCCAATTCCAGTGCCTCGGCCTCCCCGACCGCACGGCCCCACCCCTCCCGGATCACCGTATCCGCGAAATCCCGGAATACCATGCACAGCTCCCGCCGGTCCGTGGATTTGCAGGGCTTCCCGGCCAGGTCCGTCGCACGACGGCAGATGCAGTCCAGGACCGCGATCCGGCCTCCGGCGTTCCGGATCAGGAATCGGCACTCGTCGTACTCCGCGATCCTGTGCTCGGGCCGTATGGCCGCGTCTATCGGGATCACCCGGGTCTGGGGCTCCCCGGTGGTCAGAAGCTCCAGCCCGAATCCCTGGTGCAGGAAATCCACCGTATCCCGGACCAGGTCCCGGGAGAGTCGGGCTATCTGCATCTCGTACATGCCCACCACGAAGGGCAGGAGGGCGTAGGTACCGTCCGTCGCCTTCCGGAGGATGCTGCCCTTCGAAGCCAGGGCGCCGAGAAGCGAGGCGAGGCCGGAGCCGTCCGGGGCGCCGGAGGGCTCCGCTTCGGCCCCGGCCTCCCGGGCAAGCTCGCGCGGATCGAGACCCCGGGCTTTCAACGCCGTCTCGACCTCCGCGGGGCTCCGGAATTTCCAGGAAAGACCCAGGGCGACCCGGGCCTCCGCGGGAGTGAAGAGCCTGCGGAGGATGCGGCCCCCCGCCCGGCTCCGGGGGAAACCGACGGGGAGGGTGTCGAGGTGCCGTCGGAGCTCCGCGTAGGCTTTCCGGGTATCCATGCCCGGAGCATGACGGATGGCCGCCGCCGCGTCAACCGGCGCAGGCTGGCCAAATCAACGGATGTTTTATCCCCGAATCGGGGATATACTATCGAGTGTACGGGCGTGCCTCGGCGGCGGGTACCGCCGCCGAGGCACGCCGAACCTCGAACAAGGAGGCAACCTTGAAGAAAGCGATCATCCTGGCGGCCCTGGCCGCCATGCTGGCCGTCCCGGCCTTCGCGCAGTGGCGCGTGGATATCGGAGCGGACATGCCCTTCTACGCGGGCATCACGGATTCGATCGTCGGCGACGCCACGGGGGGGAACATCCCGTATTTCATCCCCTTCCCGAACGCCGCGCTCAGCTACCAGTTCGATCTTGGACTCATATCCCTGGGAGTCGGGGCGAAGGTGTATTCCTTCATACTCCTGAACATCCTCTCCCCCATGGCGTACGTGGAGATGGATTTCGATCCCCTCGTGGTGAACCTTAGCGCCTGGGGAGGGGGATTCCTCGTGTTCGGGCTCGTGAACGAGTTCCTCACGGAGAATTTCATCGTCCCCGACCTCTCCGTGATGTTCAAGCTCGGGAAACGTCAGACCCTCCGGCTCGGGGGAGGGGTCATGACCGCGCTGAGCCTGGAGGGAAGCCAGGGCGTGTTCCCCTTCATCGCCTACGGCACTATCAAGTTCAGTTTCCCCCTCTGAGTCCGCCGTGGTGAAGCCTGCCCGGGACCCGGTTCCGGGCAGGCCGCCTTGAACAAGGCCGCGAGCGGCGCTACCATAGGCCGCATGACGAGCCGTCTCTCGGACCTCCTCCCCTTCCTGCCCGCCCATGAACTCGCGGGCCCCGCGGATGTACCGGTAACCGGCATGGCCTACGATTCCCGGGACGTGAGACCCGGATACCTCTTCTTCGCCCTGCCGGGCCTCCACGCGGACGGCCACGATTTCATCGACAGGGCCCTGGACGCCGGGGCTTCCGCGATCGTCCACTCCCGGGATCCCGGGCCTTTCCGGCAAGGCATCGCCTACGTGCGGGTGCCCGACTCCCGCTTCGCCCTGTCCCCCGCGGCGGACGCATTCTACGGGCATCCCTCCCGGAGCCTCGGGGTCGTAGGAGTGACGGGAACCGAGGGCAAGAGCACCACGGTCTACCTGATCTGGCAGCTCCTGAACCTTTCAGGAGCCCGGGCGGGCTTCTTCTCCACGGTCATGTCCGACACGGGATCCGGGGAACTGCCGAACCCGGAGCACCAGACTACCCCGGAGGCCAACGCCGTCCACCGGATGCTGGCGGACATGCGGGATGCGGGATACGAGTACGCGGTGGTGGAGGCTTCCTCCCACGGCCTGTCGCCCCGCACCAATCGCCTGGGGGACGTGGCCTTCGACGCGGGGGTCATGACCAACGTGACCCACGAGCACCTGGAGTTCCACGGGACCGTGGAGCAATACCGCCACGACAAGGCCAACCTTTTCCGCGCCCTGGACCGGGTCGGACACCGGAAAGTGATCGCCGGACGCTCCGTGGAGGTCCCCTCCTTCGGGGTGGTGAACGCCGACGACCCCGTGTCGGACCTGTTCCGCCGGGCCTGCGGAAAGCCCGTATACTCCTTCGGCGCCGCGGACGCGCCGGCGGACGCCTTCGCCCGAGCCGTGGCCTCCGACGCCGGAGGCTCCTCCTTCGAGTATGTCGAGGAAGGCTCGTCCTATCCGGCCCGTATCGAATTGCCCGGGGAGTTCAACGTACGCAACGCCCTGGCGGCCCTGCTGACCGTCTCCCGCCTGAGGGGGATCCCGGCCTCGGAACTCCTGCCGTTTCTCCCGAAGCTGAGGCCCGTACGCGGCCGGATGACCGTCGTGGACCGGGGCCAACCCTTCGAGGTGATCGTGGACTACGCCCACACCCCGTCCTCGTTCCAGGCGATCCTGCCTCCCCTGCGGAGCCGGGTCCGGGGCCGGGTGATCTGCGTCTTCGGCTCCGGGGGGGAACGGGACACGGAAAAGCGTCCCCTCCAAGGCCGCATAGCGGCGGAATACTGCGATGTCGTGATCCTCTCGGACGAGGACCCCCGGGGGGAGGATCCCATGGCCCTCCTGGAGGACATCGCCGCGGGCTGCCCCGGCCTAGTCCGGGGGGAACGGCTCTTCCTCATCCCGGATCGGCGGGCCGCCATCCGCAGGGCCTTCTCCCTGGCCGGGCCCGGAGACCTCGTCCTTCTCCTGGGCAAGGGACATGAGAACTCCATCATCTACGCCCGGGGGACCATCCCCTGGGACGAGATAGCCGAGGCCGAAGCCGCCCTGGCCGAGCTTGACTACGAAAGGTCCTCCCCATGAACACCGTGATCCTGTACGGAGGCCGCTCCGGAGAGCACGAGGTCTCCCTGGCCTCCGCCGCCAGCGTCCTCCGCCACCTTCCCCCGTCCCACGAACCGACCCTGATCGGGATCGACCGGGACGGCGTCTGGTACCTTCAGCCGCCCCGGGCCGTCGAAAAGGCCCGGGGCGGATCCGGCCCCCTGGAGATCCTGAAGGACGAGTCCCGGGTCGCGGCGGCCGTGCCGGGCCGGGGCTTGGCCCTCCTCTCCGGCGACCCCATCCCCGCGGACGTGGTCCTGCCGGTCCTGCACGGGACCTTCGGGGAGGACGGCACCGTCCAGGGTCTACTGGAGACCGCGGGTCTGGCCTACGCGGGAGCGGACGTCCTGGGAAGCGCCGTGGCCATGGACAAGGAGGTCTCCAAGGCCCTCTGGGCCCGGGCCGGCCTACCCGTCCCGCCCTTCCGCACGGTCCGTGCCGCCGATCTCGAGCCCGCCCGGTTCGAGGTCCTGCGCTCGGACCTGGAGGCTTCCTTCGGGTACCCGATGTTCGCCAAGCCCGCCTGCGCCGGCTCCAGCGTGGGCACCTCCAAGATCGATAACTCCGCCGGACTCCTGCCGGCTCTCCGGTCCGCCCTGGAGTGGGGCTCCAAGGCCTTGGTGGAACCCTTCCTGCAAGCCCGGGAGCTCGAATGCTCGGTGGTGGGCAACGGGGAGCCGACGGCCTATCCCCCCGGGGAGATCGTGAGCTCCCACGAGTTCTACGACTACGAGGCCAAGTACGTGGACCCCGACGGTGCCCGCCTTCTCATCCCGGCCCCGGTGCCGGCGGAGATCTCCCGGCTCGTCATGGACATCGCGGTCCGAGCCTACAAGCTGGCCGCCCTGTCCGGGATGGCCCGGATCGATTTTTTCCTGGACAGGAAGGACGGATCGGTTTACCTGAACGAGGCGAACACCATCCCGGGCTTCACCCACATCTCCATGTTCCCCAAGATGTGCGAGGCCGGGGGACTGCCGTACCCGGAGCTCCTGGATCTGTTGGCCCGGCTCGGGATCGAGCGCAAGCGGGAGAGGGACGGGATCCGGTACACCCGATAGCCCCGGATTCCCGGCTTTCGGACTCGTATCCCCGGGGCCGGCGGGACCCGCCGCCCGCCGGGAGCGGGTCCCGGGGAACCCGGGCGCATAAAGATGCACGGTCTCTTCTATAAATATCTATATTATAAGAAATTAGCAAAAGGCCTCTTGGCGGGATCCCGCTCGGGATGCTATACTGGCGACCTGGTTCCACAGGAACCGAGGAGGAATCCATGAAGACGCAGGAATACATCGATCTGGACGAGAAATACGGGGCCCACAACTACCATCCCCTCCCCGTCGTCCTCTCCAAGGCCAAGGGCGTGAAGGTGATCGACCCGGAGGGCAAGGAGTACTTCGATTTCCTGTCCGCCTATTCCGCGGTCAACCAGGGGCATCTGCACCCCAAGATCGTCAAGGCCGTTCGCGACCAGCTCGACCGGGTCACCCTGACCAGCCGGGCCTTCCACAACGACAAGATGGGCATGTTCCTGAAGAAGCTCTGCGAGTTCACGGGCTACGAGATGGCCCTTCCCATGAACACCGGGGCCGAGGCCGTGGAGACCGCCATCAAGGCCGCCCGCCGCTGGGGCGTGGAGGTCAAGGGCGTCCAGAACGGCAAGCAGGAGATCATCTGCATGGAGGACAACTTCCACGGCCGGACCCTGGCCGCCATCTCCATGTCCAGCGATCCCGATTCCACGGTCAACTACGGTCCCTACGCCCCGGGCTTCATCCGGGTTCCCTATCAGGACATCAAGGCCATCGAAAAAGCCGTCACCCCGAACACCGTGGCGGTGATCCTGGAACCCATCCAGGGCGAGGCGGGTGTGGTCGTTCCGCCGGAGGGATACCTGAAGGCCGTCCGCGCCCTCTGCGACAAGAACAAGATGCTGTTCATCGCCGACGAGGTGCAGACCGGGTTCTGCCGGACCGGCAAGCGCTTCGCCTGGGAGCACGAGAACGCCCGGCCGGATATCATGTGCCTGGGCAAGGCCTTGGGCGGCGGTGTCATGCCGATCTCCGCCATCGTGGCGGACCACGGGGTCATGAAGGTCTTCACTCCCGGTACCCACGGCTCCACCTTCGGCGGCAACCCCCTGGCGGGCGCCGTAGGCATCGCCTCCCTGGAGGTGCTGGAGGAAGGCAAGCTCGAGGAGAACGCCGAGCGCCTGGGCAGGATCTTCCGGGACGAGGTCGCCAAGATCCCCTGCAAGAAGATGGTCCTGGTCCGTGGCAAGGGTCTTCTGAACGCCATCGTCTTCGAGAAGGGCTTCGAGGCCTGGAACGTCTGCCTGGCCCTCCGGGATGCCGGCCTTCTGGCCAAGCAGACCCACGGCAACATCATCCGCTTCGCCCCACCTCTCGTGATCAACGAGAAGGAGCTTCGGGAGGCCATCGCCATCATCCGGTCCGTCCTGGAGAAGATCTGACGGAGAGCTGAGCGACGGGGCAGGGTTTTGTAAGCTTCGGCTTCGAGCCTGAGTCCACAGGGGGCCGTCCGGGAGGCGCGCGTAGCTTCCCGGACGGCCGTTTTTATTTCGCCACGGGCAGGCGCAGCTCGAACACGGAGCCCCCGCCTTCCCGGGGCCGGTAGGACAGAGTTCCGCCCGCGGTCCGGGCCCACTTCGCGGACAGAGCCAGTCCGATCCCCGAACCCTTTTCCTTGGTCGTGTGGAAGGGCTCGAAGAGCCGGGCTTCCTCCTCGGGATCCACCCCGGGCCCCCGGTCCAGGACGGACACGACGGCCTGGCCCCTCTTGACACCGCAGGCCAGCTCCACGGGCAGGTCGGTCCTTCCTTCCATGCTCTCCCGGGCGTTCCGGGCCAGGTTGTCCAGGATGTCCGTGAGCCTACCCCGGTCGATGCGGACCGCCGCCCCCTCCGTAACGGCGCCCTCCAGACGGACGCCCCCTCCGTGCCGCTTCGCCCAGCCCTCCAGGAATTCCCCCAGGTCCACGGTCTCGGGCCGGCCCTCCCCGCTCCGGAGGAAATCCCGGATCCGGTCCACCAGGCCTCCCAGCCGGCGGACCTCCTCGTCGATGATGCGAAAGCCCTCCTCGGATCCGCCCCCCAGGGTCCGGGCCAGGAGGGCTGTCTGGACCCGGATGACCCCCAGGGGGTTCTTGATCTCGTGGGCCAGGGTCCGGGCGGCTTCCCCGAGTTGTACCAGCTCCCGGTTCCGGTATTCCCGGTCCCTTAGGTCGAGGTTCCTGCGGTACAGGTGCACAAGGAGCGCGTAGGCGGCCCCCAGGGCCGCGGTGATCGCCAGTGCGCCGGCGCTCAGGGCCCGCTGTTCCCTCCGGAAGGACCCGAGGCCGTATTCGATGTAGGCGAACCTCGCGGCCCCTCCCATGGGCATCATCATGCCGCTTCCCGGGCGGTCCGGCCTGCCGGGGACGGGCCTGCGCAGGGGATCCATTCCGAAGGGCCGGACCAGGATGAAGGACGAGTCGGTGAACCTCCGGGCGGAGGCCGGGTCCTGGAGTATCTCCGGGGCCAGGCGATCCGGGGTCCGGCCGTGCTGGTAGAGCCGGGTCCCGTCCGACCGATACAGCCCGAAGCCGAGAATCCTGTCGTCCGGGGGCATGACGGCTCCAGGGTCCCGGTACATGTCCGTCAGGGCCGTCAGGGCGCGGTAGACCTCGTACTCCGCGTAGAGCCTCCGTGTGGACCTCTCCCGGAGCACAAAGGCCCAGACCAGGAACACGATGCACAGGGCGGCAGCCGCGGTTCCGAAGGTGAAGATCACGGTCCGAATGCGCTTCATGGCATCCCAGTATATCCCGCTCAGGACGGGGCAGGAAGGCGCCGCGCCGTTTTTCCGTCCTTCGTATTGCCCCTCCCGGCGGAGCCGGGTAGAATCGTTCCATGACGAACGCCGAGGGATCCGACCTGCTCCGAAAAGCCCTGGAGGCCGGATCCCGGAGGGACTACGAGTCCGCGGCGGACATCCTCACCCGCATCGTCTCCGAGACGGACGAGTTCCCCGAGGCGCTCCTCTACCTGGGCCGGAGCCTCCACTCCCTGGGCGATTTCGGAAAGGCCATCGGGGCCTTCCGGCTCTACCTCCGTGACACGAGCGCCAAGCCGGAAGGCTGGTTTTTCCTGGGCCGGACCTACCTCGCCGTCTCCCGCCCCCTGGAGTCCGCCCGCTGCCTGCGCAAGGCCTTGGAGCTCGGGGCGGACGGCGCGGAAACCTGGTCTCTCCTGGGCTTGGCGGCCCTTCGCCTGCGCAAGAGCAAGGCTTCCGTGGAGGCCCTGGAGCGGGCGGTCACGATGGCCCCCGGCAATCCCCGGGTGTTCCGGGGCTACCTGAACGCCCTCTTCGTCCACGCCGTGCGGACCCTGAACCGCGGCGACCCGGACATGGCCCGGCAGATGCTCTCCTTCGTGATCGCCAACGGCCTGGACGGGGTCCCCCAGAGGCTCTGGCGCAGCCGAGCCTACCGGGAGCTCCGCCGCATCCCCGAGGCCCTGGCGGACTGCCGGGCGGCCCTTTCGGAGAACCCCAAGGACCCGGGGCTCCTGACCCTGGAGGCCCTCCTGCTCCTGGCCGACGGCAGTCCCGAGGACGCGGCCGCGGCATCGACCCGCCTCCGGTCCCTGTGGCCCGACATGGACGGGGTCGCCTGGACCGAGGATTCCCTGGAGCGTTATCGCGCCGTTGCCCTGCTGAGGGACGGCGATCACGCGGGCGCCCTGCGGGCCGCGGTGGGGATCCTACGCAGGGAGGGTCCCGACGCGGGCATGCGGGCACTGGCCGCGGAGGCCTGCCGCGAACTGGGACGCTTCGACCGCGCCGTGGAACACCTTACGCGGGCCCTGGAGTTGGATCCCGGGAACCCCGACCTCCTCTTCGAGCGGGCCGTCTGCCGATGGCGGCTCTCGGAGTTCCAGGAAGCCCTTGCGGATTTCGGCAGGGCCCGCAGGGCGGGGGCGGACGCGGACGCGGTGGAGTACTGGTCCGTCCTGTGCCGCTGCCGACTCGGGCAGGGAGGTCCCTCGGTCCTGGAGTCCCTCCAGAAGATGCTGCGGCTCCGTCCTGCGGACCCCCCGCTCATGTTCGCCCTCGGGGAAGCCCTCTATAAGGACGGCCGGCCGGACCTGGCCCGGAACTGGTTCGACAGGACCTTCCAGGCGGATCCGATGCACGAGATGGCCGCCCTCTACCGGATATCCAGCCGGGAATCCCTGGGCGACCGGGAAGGAGCCTTCGAGGCGTACGCGGACTACCTGGAGCGGTGGCCGGACAACTCGGAGATCCGGCGGGAATACGTCGGGGCCCTGATGGCCGCCCGGCGCTTCGCCGACGCGGCCGCCGGGATCGAGGCGGGGATCCCCTACGAGCCGCCGGGAAACCGAGACCACGCCGCCTTGGCGGCCTGTTACCGCAACATCGGCCGGTACCGGGAGGCCGGGACCCTCTATCGCTCCCTCCTGCGGGCCTCCCCGAAGAACGAGGATTTCCTTCTGGGCCTGGCCCTGTGCCTGGACAAATCGGGCTCCGGCGCCACCGCCGTCGAGCTCCTGGAGAAGGGAGCGCCCTACGTCGGAACGTCCGGCCCCTGGTCCGCCCTGGGGATCCTGTATGCCCGCAGGGGCCGGGTCGAGCGGGCCCTGGAAGCCTTCCGGAAGGCCGCGGATCTCGACCCGCGGGATCCCAAGCCCCTTCGCAACCTGGCCCGGATCTACGAGAAGACCGGCCTTGCGGACCTGGCGAAGAAATACAAGGCCCGAGCCGCTGCGGCGGAGAGAAGCTCAAAGACCCCGGAATCCCTTGCCAAACCGGGCAGATAGTCTATACTCGAACCGTTAGGAGGAATGTATGTCCCTAAAAGCCATGGACCTCTTCGACGCCTACGCGAAAAGCCAGCTCCCCAAGGACCACGGCTTCATCGTGTCGTCCTTTTTCAGCCCGAACTCCGCCTACTCCCGGTACGAGGTGGTCTCGTACAACAACGTGAAATCCATCTACCCCTCCGGCGAGGGGCTCACCTTCCAGACGGACGGCAAGAAGCTGTTCATCCTGGTGGAACCCCAGAACTACGCGAAGAAGAGCGAGGAACCCTACGTCCGATCCAGCACGGAACAGATCCCCCTCCGCTTCAGCGAGCTACACTGCCACACCGCCAAGAACCAGACCCGCGTCTATTACGGCAAGAAGGCCGTCCTGTCCTACGGCGCCTTCACCATCCTTAAGCCCACGGGCATCAACTTCTCCTTCTGTTTCTACTATCTTCCCGATATGTTCGATTCCATGCGCATATTCTTCGAGAAGACCTTCAACAAGGAAGCCGGGGTCCCCCTGGCGGACGCCAAGAAGGTGGCCGCGGCGGTGGTCGAGACCGCCAAGCAGGCCCTGGCCGTGGAGTTCACTTCCTAGGGCAGAGTCGACCTTCCGGGATAAAACGGCCGGCCCCCTCTCGGGAGCCGGCCGTTCGCGTTTCGGGAATCCCGACCGATTCGCGGCGGAACCCTAGACGGACTTGGCCTGCTTGGAAGCCTCCAGTTCCGCCTGGGCGATGGCCAGGAGAGCCAGGGGCACCTGGTAGGGGGAGCAGGATACGTAGTCCAGCCCCGCCTCCATGCAGAAGCGGATGTTGTCCGGGTTGGCCCCGTGCTCACCGCAGAGGCCCGCCACCAGGTTGGGACGGGTCATCTTGCCGCGCCGCACGGCCATGCCGATGAGCTCCTTGACCGGCGTGGTGAGCACCGAGAAGGGGTTTCCGTCGATCAGGTCGAACTGGGAGTAGTCGGGCATGAACCCGTTGAAGTCGTCCCGGGAGATCCCGAGGGTCGTCTGGGTCAGGTCGTTGGTCCCGAAGCTGAAGAACTCCGAATACCGGGCGATCTCCCCGGAGGAGAGCGCAGCGGCGGGAAGCTCGATCATGGTTCCTATCTTGTAGGGCAGGGCCTTGGCCTTGAGCTCCTTGCGCACCTGCTCCTCGATCTCCACGAGACCCGCGTAGGTCTTGCCCTCGATCTTCTTGCCGTACACGATCAGCTTGAGCTCCGAGGAATTCATGATGATGGGAATCATGATCTCCGGCCGGACATCGACCTTCTCGGACTTGAGCTTGTAGGCGGCCTCGAAGATGGCCCGGACCTGCATCTCGTAGATCTCGGGATAGCTCACCGCGATGCGGCAGCCCCGGTGGCCCAGCATGGGGTTGAACTCCGCCAGGGCGTCGAAGCGCGCCCGGATCTCGGACTTGGAGAGGCTCGTGCCCCCCTTGCCCGCCCCCATGTACTTGAGGAAGATCTCCATCTCGTTCTCGTTGTGGGGCAGGAACTCGTGCAAGGGGGCGTCCAGGAGACGGATGGTGACTTCCTTGCCCGCCATGGTCTTGAACAGGCCGTAGAAGTCCTCCCTCTGCATGCCCTGGAGCTTGGCCAAGGCCTTGAGGCGGTCCTTCTTGCTGTCCGCCAGGATCATCTCCCGGAAGGTGTTGATCCGCTTCTCGTTGAAGAACATGTGTTCCGTGCGGCAAAGTCCGATGCCCTCCGCCCCGAACGAGAGGGCCAGGGCCGCGTCCCGGGGGCTGTCCGAGTTGGCCCGGACGTGGAAGTCCTTCATGGACTTCTTGGCCAAGGCGATGAACTCGAGGAGGCCGGACTCGTCGGGTTTGGGCTCGATCAGGTCCGCCTTGCCGAACCATACCATGGGTTCCCCGTAGAAGGGGATGTTGATGGTCAG
Source organism: Spirochaetota bacterium (assembly GCA_022703505.1). GTDB lineage: Bacteria > Spirochaetota > Spirochaetia > Treponematales > UBA12059 > JAAYUR01. The sequence continues at coordinate 146,222 of JAKLDN010000009.1, forward strand.
GTAGTCGCCCTCGGAGATGGTCATATCCCCCAGGGTGGCCTTCTTGCCCCGTATACGGAGATCCGGCTTGACCAGGGAGACCTTTCCATACTGCCGGGCCACGACGGAGGCGTGGGCCGAGTACCCGCCCTCGGTGGACAGGACTCCCGTGGCCACCTCGATGGCCTTGACGTCGTCCGCGAAAGTGGCGGGCATGCAGAGGATCATCCGCTTGTCCTGACCCTTCTGCTGGGCCACCCGGTGGGCGTCCAGCAAGGCCTCGGTGGTGAAATAGACCCGCCCGATCGCCGCTCCCGGAGCTCCCGCGATGCCCCCGGTAACGCCCTTCAGCTTCTTCACGGAAGCGAGGTCCACGATGGGATGGAGGATCTCGTTCAGGCGGCCCGGCTTGATGGAGTTGACCACGAAGGCATCGTCCACGATCCTGCGCTTGTTGAGGTCCAGAAGGAGCTGGATGTCCGCCTGGGTGCTCTTGGCCACCACCTGGCGCTGCTCGATCAGCCACAGCTTCTTGTTCTCGATGGTGAACCGGATCTGGCGGATCTCCCGCAGGTGGTCCTCCAGCTTCCGGGCCACCGCCTCCAGGTCCTTGAGGTAGGCCGGGGCGATCTTGTTGACGTCCTGGCCCTGGGCTCCGATCTCGTTGAACCGCTCCTGGTAGAAGTCGCCCTGGAGCTTCTTCTCCCCGGTGACGACGTTCCGGGTGAAATATGCCCCCGAGGCGGAGTCCTTGCCGTAGTTTCCGTAGACCATGGGCTGGACTAGGATGGCCGTGTCATCCGCGTCCTGCTCGTCCAGTTCCAGCAGGCGGGAGACCCGCTTCATGGCCAGGTCGAGCTGGACCCAGGGATCGTCGAAGAAGCCCTTGGGCAGGAGGGCCTCGTAGGCCTGGATCACCGCCTCCGAGGAATCGGAGAACTTCTCCACGTCCAGGGCCTTTTCCGCCTTCGCCAGGGCCGCCCGGATCTTGTCCAGGTCCTTGGCCCGGCCCTCCATGTCCGCGACCCGCTCCTCAACCTTGAGCATGCCCCGGATCAGGAAGAGGACCTCGTGGGCCCCGAACCGCGCCCCGACCCAGGTGTTGAAGCCCGCCACGTTGCCCCGGACCAGGCCGAAGTTGTGGAGGGTCGGGTAATCCGAGACGGCCAGGTTGGGGGAAATCACCATCTTGAAGAGGAGGGGGTTCTTGGGATCCGCGTACTTCTTCCCGACCACGTCCTCGATCTTCTTGATCACCGGCCGTACCGCGGCGGCCACGTCCTCCTTGGCCAGGTGTCCGGCCACCTCCGCGTCCACGATGAAGCCCGGCAGGATGGGCAGCCCGAGCTCGGCGAACTCGTTGGCCTGCCGGCCCCGCTGGCCGAGCTTCTCGGGATCCACCGTTTTCTTGATCGTATCCTTCTGGCTGAAATAATGTATGTTCGCTTTCATGACGGCTCCTGGTTATCGTCGATTAGAACAGCGGCAATACGCTGTTCACGGGCCCCTTCAGGAAGGCCTCGAACAAGTGGCTGGCTCCCTGCTGGAGGTATCGCAGGAGCTTGGCCACGTCCCCGATCTGTTCGCCGACGACGGCGAATTGGATCGTAGTGCCCCGCTTGACCTTGCCCCACTTGAACAGGGCATTCAGGTTGGTGATCCGTTCCCGATCGTAGTAGACGATGACGTCCAGGTCCGGGTGCTTGGTCCGGTAGCTCTCGATGATCCGTTTCCAGGCTTCCACGTTTCCGTTGTGGAACAGCTCGTTCGTCACCAGCACGGAATACATGGGGGTCATGCGGACCCCGGGCCGGAGGGCCGGGGCCGCCGCGGCGGATTCCTCGGCGACCGCGGCCGCCTTCTTGGGCACCGGAGGCGGAACGGGCACGGCCTTGGCCGACGTTTTCTTACCCGCCCCGGCGCCCTTCTTGGCGGCGGCGAGCTTGGCGACGGGCTTGGCCGCGGGTGCGGCCTTGGTAGCGGCCGAGGGCCGGGCTTTGTAGGAACACTCTCCCTTGAGCAGGGCGGCGGGGGGCTTCACGGCCTTTCCCGCGAACAGGTCGATCAGGAACCGTGCCGCGGTCCCGAAGAGCATGGGATCCGCCTTCCGGCCGAAGGCTCCCGCGTACACCACCAAAAGCTCGTACTTGTTGAGGTGCTCCAGACGTGCCAGGTGGGCCGGATTCTTGGGATTGACCGCGATCGGACCCAGGTCCGGGTGGTAATACACGGCCACGAGGTCCACGGCGTTCCAGCCGGCGACCGCCGAGGCCACGCTCCCTATGTCCCCCTCGGAGGGAAGGTTCTCGGACAGGCTCACGTAACCGAACTTGTCCACGAGGACCATGGAAACCAGGGGAGGCACGGATTCCTGGGTGATGGATTTGTCCTCCAGGAGCTCCGCGATCAGGTCCGCGAGGTTTTCCTTGGCCCCCACCCGTTCCACGACGCCCAGGGTGGATTTTATTTGCCGTACCGAGGCGTTGAAGCCATCCCGGTTCGCCAGGTTCTCGAATTGACAGCCCATCTATGCGCTCCTTTCATCCTTATAACTTTCGAGTTTCGCGCCTGCCGCCCGATTTTTCAAGTCCGCGGCGGGTCGTTCCCCCGTTCCCTGCCGCGATCCGGGAAAGAAAAAGGCCCCCCGAGGAAATCGGGGGGCCTGTCGCGGCGAATCGTGCTTAAAGCTCCCTGATCCCGCCTTCACGACCCTTCGGCCGGCCGCGGCCGGAAGCCTTGGCCTTCGGAGCGGCCTTCTTCCTGCCGGTATCCACGACGCCCTTGGAAGGGCGGCCGCGGGTCCGGGCCGGAGCGGCCTTGACCGTGACGGGCGCGGGCGCGGGGGCCTCGAGGGCCGGGGCGGAATCCGCGTTCAGCATGGAAAGGTAATCGTTGGCCGGATGGGCATGGGGATCCTCCACCGGGCCGAAGCTCTGGGCGATGTCCTCCCGGACCGTGGACCGGCGGCGGCTGAAGGCCGCGAAGGCCGCGTCCTGGAAGCCCTTGGAAACGCCGTGGAGGAACTCGTTGAGCACGTTGGCCATGCCGTCCAGGGTGGCCTTCTTGCGCTTGATGGAGCAGATGTCGACGTCCAGCAGGATGCCCGGCTGGATGTGGTAGGGATTGATCATGTAGTCGAAGCGGAAGAACTCCTTCTCCAGGAAGGCCAGACGCTCCTCCATGACCCGGCGCTCGATCGGGTACTGGTAGGAGTACATGGTCTTGAGCTTGTCCTTCATCATGATCAGCTTGGACCGGAGCTTGTCCTTCTCGAAGAGGTAGGTCCGGTTCATCTTCTCGACGTCGGTCTCCGCGGGCTTCACGAAGGCGATCTCGTCCCAGACCTTCGCGATGTCCTCGTACGAGGGCTCGCCCTTCTGGTCCTTGATCTTCCTCTTGATCTTGCGGCGGTAGATCTTGGCCAGGTCGTCGAAATCCGTGATGCGCTTGAGGAACTTGTTGTCCACGTACCGCATCTCCAGGACATCCCAGATGTGCTCGATCTCGGTCTCGAAGCTCTTCACCTGGACGTCGTAGGCCTTGCGCTCCTCCAGGAGCTGGGCGTTGTCGTAGTACTGCAGGCGGATCTTGTAGCGCTCGTCGGGCAGGTGGGCGTAGTCGGTATCCTCGTACTCCCGGATGATGAGCTCCCGGGCGTTCTTGAGGTTCTCGATGTACTGATAGCCCATCTTGGAGGTATCCAGGATGGAGGTCAGGGAGTTGACGGCGGTGTTGAAGCCGCGGTTCCGGATGTTCTCGATATCCACGATCTTTTTGAGGTTTTCGCGGATATTGAGCTGGTCGAAGGTGGTGGGATCGATTTCGGCCCGGAGGTTGTTGATCCGGTCCATCAGGTCCTTGGCTATGATGGTGTAGCGCTTGGACTTGGGATTGTCGACGTCGTCGTCCGTGTATTCCTTCACCTTCTTCATCTTCTCGAAGATGATCTCGGTGTCGGTGATCTCTTCCTTCCCTTCCTCGACGAGCTGGTCCTTGAGCTTGTCGATTTCCTTGTCGATCTGGTCCAGGATGTGCTTGGCGATCAGGTCCTTGATGAGGTACTCGACCGTCACCTGGTAGTGGAAGATCGGGGAGATGAGCTCGGAGTCCAGGATGTTGACGGAAAGCTTGACGTCCGCCACGGTCTTGGGCTTGTAGATGTTGTCCTTGAAGGAGCACTTCACCACGGAATAGGCGTTCTCGCCCCGGATGAAGGCGCCCACGTCGGTCTTCTGGCGCAGGAGGGAGTTGGTCAGGTTCTCCAGCTCGTTCACGCCGCGCTGGATGTGGCCCTGCAGGTGGCCGTACATGTTGACGATGGACTTCTCGACCTCGCCGGTATTGAACTTGTCCGCTCCGCCCACCTGGTCCAGGAGTTCCGCGATCTCCTTGGGGGTGTACCGGGCCAGGGACTTCATCTCTTCCTTGTCGATGAAGTTCCGGACCTTCTTCACCATCTCGTCTTCCGTGGTGACGATATAGCGGTTGAACATGTTCTGGTAGTTCTGGTTGAAGTAGTTGTACAGCTTCTCCTTGACCCCGCCCATCACGTCCAGGCGCTCCAGGACCTCCTTGGGAAGCCGGGCGCGGAGGTGGTGCATGACCTTGTTGGTCTCTTCCTCGAGGAGCTGGTTTACTTCCTTCTGCTGATCCCGGCCTTCCTGGGCCAGGGAGTTCCTGGATCCGACGGCGCTGGGCTTCTCGGGATGGAATACGTTCGGGCTTTTCGGCAGATCTATGGCACCCATGTCTAACTCCTTTATGCGGTGAATTCCGTTCTTACAACATAGTAGCCGATGATGGAAAAATGTAAAGCGGGATGGGGAAAAAAGTGTCCATCCCGATCGAATTTATATGGTAGAATCGCACTGGGTCGCCGGAGGGGTGGAAACGTGCCATTTTTTCCGTCGGACCTTGCATTTTCACCGGGTATCTCGGATGCTGATAGGAGCATTTATACAAGCCGTACGATTGGACAATCCGATGAAACGATGTCGTCTGGCCCTGGTTTTAGCCTTGTTCGCCGCAGCGGCCGCGTTCCCGGGGGATGAGCGGACGCTTCCGGTGGATTTCATCTTCCTCGTGGACCGTTCCCTGTCCATGAAACCGGTCCTGGAGGAGGTCAAGCGGTACCTGGCGGGGGATGTCATAGGCCCCCTGGTGGTGCCCGGGGATTCCGTGACCCTCCTTGCCTTTTACGGCAAGGTGGAGCGGATTTGGCAGGGACGGATCGGGGTCGAGGCGGACAAGGCAGACCTGATCCGCTCGCTTCACCGGCTTGCCCCGGACGGCCGCTACACGGACATCGGCCGAGCGCTGGACTTCCTGGACCCCGTATTGACGGAACTGGACGCCGCGGATCGCCTGAAGTACATCCTGCTCCTCACGGACGAGCGGCAGGAAGCCCCGCCGGATTCCCGATACCAATCAGGGGACTACACGATCGCCCACCGCTATCTGACCTACGTCAACCGCCGGGATTTCGGGCCTTTCCGGGCCATTACCATAGGTTTAGGGCTGGATGACCGTATCGCCGCGACCGCGGAGTCCCTGGCCTCCTTCCTCCGGAACCCTCCGGAGCGGACGGACCGGCCCCTTCCCGGTTCGCCGGAGTCCGGAGCCGCGGGTTCCGGACCCGGGCAAGGCGCCGCGGCCCCCGGTTCCGGGGCGGATCCCGACGCCTCCGGGGCTCCGGGCGCCGGTCCGGACGCCCGGAACGCCGCTTCGGCGGGCGGTATCCCCTGGATCCTGGCCGGACTGGGTGCCGGGGTTGCCGCGCTGGCGATCCTCGTTCTGGTCGTGCGGGCGCGGGCGGGCAAGGAAGAACGCAAGAAAAAGCCCGAGGAACCGGGGGCATGAAGCTCGACGACCTGGCCTCCCTGCTTCGGACGGGGGATTCCTACATCCTGACGTCCCACGAATCCCCCGACGGGGACGGGCTGGGCGCGATGTACGCCCTCTGCAGGGCCCTGGAAAAACTCGGCAAGAAGGCCGCGGCCCTGCTCTCGGAACCCCTGCCCCCGAAATACAGGTTCCTGGACGAGCGGGGAGTGTTCCGGGTGGCCGAGACGCCTCCTGCGGCGGACCTGGACCCGGCTTCCAGCCTACTTCTTATCCTGGACACGAACGACGCGCATTACGCCGGCCGCATCGCGGATACCCTCCTGGACGTCGTCCGCGGCCACGTCCTGATCGACCACCACGAATCCCGGGGCCTGGACTCCTCGGGGCACTTCCTGGACTCCGACGCATCCTCCACCTGCGAGATCACCTTCGGGCTGATCCGCAAGCTTGGGGTTTCCCTGGACCCGGACATGGCCGTGGCCCTGTTCACGGGCATCGTGTACGATACCGGTTCCTTCGGCTATCCCAAGACCGGAGAGAACACCTTCGCCTGCGCCCTGGAACTGGTCCGGGCCGGGGTGAAGCCCTATTCGGTGCACAACCTGCTGTACGAAAGCTCCTCCGTCGCCTCCCTGCTCCTGCGCAAGCTGGTCCTTTCGACCCTGGAGCTCCATGCGGACAACCGAATCGCCGTCCAGATCATGCGGGCAGTCCATCTGGACGACTCCGGGGCGGTCTACGAGGACTCCGAGGACCTGATCAACGTCCCCCTCCGGAGCGAGACCGTCCAGGTTTCCGTGTTCTTCAAGGAGAACAAGACCGGAATCCTGCGGTGTTCCCTGCGATCCAAGGGATCCGTGAACGTGGCCCACATAGCCCAGGGCTTCGGGGGAGGCGGCCACCGCACCGCCGCGGGGTTCAAATGCTCCCTTCCCCTTGAACAGGCCCGGAAATCCGTGCTAGACAAGCTTCAGGATGCTCTTCCCTAGGAAACCGAAGGCCGGATGAAGCGAGCCACCCAGATACTCTTCCTTCTCTGTTCGATAGCCGCGGCGGGGTATATCGTCTTCCTGGCCGTCGACGCCCGGAGCAGCCGATCCCAGCGGGACGACAAGCCGATGCTCGCCCGGAGCGTGGCCGCGGAGCCCCGCACCGAGGAGGGAGGGGCCGAAGGCGCTTCGGAGGAGCGGGCCCGGACGGTCAGCGAGATCCCGACAGCCTCCAACGAGATCCTGTTGGACGTCTATTCCTTCAACCTGGATTCCGACCAGGAGGACGAGCAGATCCTGGTGGTCCGACGCACCGACGATCCCTCGGGCCTGCTCCGGCTGATCGTCGCGGACTATCTGCCCGGCGGCCGTTCCTGGGTACGGGCCTGGGAGGGTTCCACCGCGGTCACCAAGGTTAGGACCCTCCAGATCCTCGTCAAGGACGTGGTGGGGGACCACATCCCCAACATCATCGCCGTGGGCATGAACGACCGGGGAGAGCAGGCCGTCTCGATCTTCTGGCGGACCCCGCCCTCCCGGGAATACCGATCCCCCCTCTTCTACACCAAGATCTGCGAGGTTTCCGGGGATTCCGTGACCATCGAGGAAACGGAGCGTCCGGAAAGCTACAAGCTCGGACAGACGAACGCGGAAACCTGGCCCGTCACGGTCCACCACCGGGATCCGGAATCCGAGAATTTCCTGGACCAAATCCGGGAAACCTGGGAATGGAACTTCACCCGGAAAGCCTACGAGCGGGTCCTGGTGGAGCGGATCCCGGGCGCCCAGATCGAACGACAGCTGGTCACCCGGATCCTGGACGGCACCGTGGAGACCTTCCAGCGGTACCTGGAGGGCATCTGGTACCGGGCTTCCGCGGATCCCCGGGCTCCGGGTTCCCAGTTCGTCATCTTCGACCCCCGGGAGAAGACCCTCTCGTTCTTCAGCGACAATGTGATGGAACCCTACCAGTGGGAGGACAGCCACCCCACCCGCTACGGGATCTTCATCGGAAGCCGGAGCTCCGCGGTCAAGACCCTGCGTCGGCTGATCGACGTGGAGCTCACGGGCCATGAAGCCGTTTCCCTCAGGATTTTCCAGGACATCCGCCTCAAGGCGGACGTGACGGAGCAATGGAACGGGACCTACCGGAAGATGAATTCCGAGCTGGCCTCCTCCTTCCGCAAGGTGACCCCCGTAACCCAGCCCCGCTCCGCCCCCCTTTCGGGTAGGTACCGGGGCCTGGACGGCTCCACCCTGTCCTTCGACCCGCCCCGGTTCACGGCAGCCCGGGACGGCCGCTCCGAGGCCGGGGGGTTCTCGGTCTTCACCCTCAAGGGCGCGGAAATCCTGGAGATGAAGTACCTGACCGAGACGGGCGTCGTCGGCAAGAGAGTCTCCTACCGGGTAGACCGATCCCAGCGGAAGGAGAACGGGGAAACCGTGGAGATCCTGAACCTGACACCCGTGCGGGTGGCCATCGACGGGATCGAATTCGTGGAAGGGTCCCCCCTGATCCTCGAGCGCCTTCCGAATCCCTGAACTTAGAAGACCGGATACGCCTCGTAGCCCGCGTCCTTCAGACGCAGGAGGGTCGCCTGGGAATCCGCTCCCGCGGGCACCAGGACGACCCAGAGGGGCTTGCCTCCCCGCTCCCTCCGCTCGACGACCGCGGCGAAACCCTTGCCCGAAAGTTCCTTGACCAGGGCGTCGGCGTTCCGTTCCTCGGAGAACGCTCCCGTCTGGAACGACGCGATCCGGGACGAATCCGAGTGCCGGACGGCGGCCGGGCCGGGGTCGGACGCGGCGGCGGGGGATGAAGCCGGAGCGGGGGGCAAGACCTTAGCGGGAGCCGATCCCGTCGCCGCGGGCGGGGCCGCGGCGGGACTGCCCGGGGCCGGAGCCTCGGAAGGCCGGGCTCCGCCGCCCGCGGGGGTCAGGAGCCAATGGGAGGCAGGGGGAACGGCTCCGCTCTCGACCATGACGGCTTCCGGAGTGCCGGGGAATTCCCTGCGGATCCGCGCGGCGGCCTCTCCCCGGGAGGGCCCCTCCGAGGCGGCCCACAGGAGGGTCAGGGCGGACAGCAAGGTTTCGCGGTCCGGGGGCGAGGCTGCGGCCCGGGCGGCCAGGGTTCGGGCCTCCGCGGCGGATCCTTCGATCAACCGCGCCCAGCCCTCCAGGACGGTGGAACGGGTCCGGACCGCCGCCTCCGGCGAGGCGGCCCCCAGGACCCGGAGGATGGACAGGGCCTTCTCCGTCTCCCCCGCGGCCAGCCAGGCCCGGGCCGCCCACAAGAGGCTTTCCGTATCCCGCTGCCCGGGGGCCGCGAAGGCGGCCTCCTCGTACCGGGCCGCCGCTTCCTCCCAGCGGCCCGCGAGCTCCAGGACCGCGGCCCAACGCAGGAACAGGGCCCGGCGCTCCGGCCCCTCCTTCACCTTGGGCAGGAACTCCTCCAGCAGGGCCAGAAGCTCGGTAAGCCCGGAGGCCCGGTCGGCGGCCGCGGCGAGGCGCGCGGGAAAATCCTGGAGGGATGTCTGGCCGGCGAGCTCGGCGCGGAGCGAGCCGGGCTGCTGCGCGACCGCCCCGGGCACCGCATGGAAGGCAGCGGCCAGGGCGAGGATGAGGGCGGCGGCGGAAGGAACCACGGGGCCCCGGCGACGCCCCTGGACGGCTCGATCCGAATATACCCGGGCAACCGCGTCCGGGATCACGGAACCCCCGCGCCTCCGTCCGGGAACCGTTCGTCCCGGGGAGCCTCCCCGCCCGCGGTACCGGCCTTGCCCCTGCGCCCCCGCGGGGTCTTGGGTACGACCGAGCGGTTCCGTCGGCGCAGGGCGAAGGGAAGGGCGGCGACCAGACCCAGGGCGAAGGAGGAGAGGATGGTGACCACCACCGGGACATCCTCCAAGGTATGGAAGACGAAGGAGACATTGCATCGGTTCTCGATGTTGAATCCGATGAAGACCACGAGAAGGACGATGACTACGGCCAGGAAAAAGAGGCGGAAGGGCATCAGGGTACCTCCTTGGCGCGGAACGTGTTCCCCTGGATAGATTCTAGCAGAACCCGGGCGAAGGTGCCCACCCTTTCGGGACTGCCCGGGAACACGACCATCATGTCCCCCGCGGACCGTCCGAGTAGCTCGGTCCTGCGCTTGCGGGACACGGACTCCACCAGGACTTCCGTGACGGAACCCAGGCGCTCCTCCATCCGGGACCGGGTCAGGTCCTTCTGCAGGGCGATGACCCGGGCCAGACGGGCCTTCTTCACCCGGTCCGGGACCCGGTTTTCCATGCGGGCGGCGGGGGTTCCCTCCCGGGGATTGAAGTGGTACATGAAGGAATAGGAGTATCCCACCTTCCGCATCACCGTCAGGGTCGCCTCCAGGTCCTCCTCCGTCTCCCCCGGGAACCCTACGAGGATGTCCGTGGACAGACTTATGTCCGGCATCCGGGACCGTATCCGGTCGACCAGGGCCAGGTAGGAAGCGGCCGTATACCGGCGGTTCATGGCGGCAAGGATGGAATCCGAGCCGTGCTGGAGGCAGAGGTGGATGTGACGGCAGTACCGTTCGTCCGCGGTCATGGCGTCCAGGGCCTCGTCGGAGAGGTCCTTAGGGTGGCTGGACAAGAACCGGATCCAGCGGATCCCCCCGCGGCCGCGCTCCGAGAGCCGGGCGGAGATTCCCCGCAGGAGGCCCGGAAAATCGAGGGCACCGCCCTCCCCGTCCGTCCATTTGTAGGAATTCACGTTCTGCCCCAGGAGGGTGATCTCCCGGATGCCGGAGTCCTCCAGGCGGTCGATCTCAGCCAGGATCTCCCCGGGCGGCCGGGACACCTCCCGGCCCCGCACGTAGGGAACGATGCAGTAGCTGCAGAAATTGTCGCAGCCGTGCATGATGGGCACGAAGGCCCGGAAGTCACCGGGGGTCCCGTGATCGGGGGCGAAGGAAAAGGCCGGGATCTCCGGCACGTCCTCGAGCCGTCCGCCCGAGCCCGCGGCGTCGATGAGGTCCGAAAAGGCCTGTTTCTGGAAGTTGCCGATTACGTAGTCGACGGCGGGCTGGGCGGTCCGCATCTCCTCCCGGAGGCGCTCCGCCATGCAGCCCGTGACGACCAGGGTGAAGGGACGTGTCCGTTTCCGGGCGGCATGATGGGCTATACGGCCCCAGGCCCGGTCCTCGGCGGTGATCCGGACGGAGCAGGTGTTGATGAGGACCAGGTCCGACTCGTCCTCCTCCCCCGGAGCCCACCCGCGCTCGCGGAAGAGGTTCTCCAGGGCGGAGGACTCGGCCTTGTTCATCTGGCAGCCGTAGGTTTCGATGTAGTACTTCATGGGGAGTCGGGTTTCCTACGGCGGCCGCTCAGGCCCGTCAAGACCGGGACTTGAGTCCCCTCAGGAATTTGTACAGGTTGAAGAGGCCGAAGCCCACCAGGGCCAGACCGCCGACCCCGAACAGGAAGGAGCTGAGCCCGGGAAGGATCAGGGAGGCCAGACCGGCTCCGCCGGCGGCCATGAGTACGACACCGGTGGTCCGGTCGGTCCGATTCCGGCCGACGAGTCCGAGGATGCCCAGGACCACGAGAACGCCGCCCAGGGCGGCCCCCACGAAGGGAATGCGCAAAAGTCCGTTCACGACCCACAGGCCCAGACCCGCCCCGGTCGAGATGACTCCCCGGGTGCCCTGGTTCCGGAGTTCCGTGGGGTCCGCGGGATACTGATCGCTCATCTTCTTTCTCCTCCTTCGCCGCCGGCGGACGGCGGCCGTCACCCCGATGGCGTGGCGTACCGAGGCGTCTTCCGGCTCGACATGAGATTAAGATATCGAAACGGACCGGCGGGGTAAAGCCTTCCGGACCCGCGGGGACGCAAAAACGCGGGGCTGTCCGATACGTGACCGACCATTGCACACCCCGTCAATGCCGGAAGCAGCGCTGGCCGGTGAACATCATGGCCGCCCCGTACTCGTTGCAGGCCTCGATGCTCTCGTAGTCCCGCAGGGAGCCCCCGGGCTGGAGGACCGCGGATACCCCCTCCCGGAGTCCCACCTCGATCCCGTCCCGGAAGGGGAAGAATGCGTCGGAGACCATGACGGATCCGGCCAGCCCCCCGCGGGCGACCTCCACCTCCCGGCGGATCTCCTCCCGGAGCGCCGGGTCGTCCAGTTCGTTCCAGGGCTTGCTGGTCCTGCGCCAGGCCAGAAGGTCCTCGAGCTTGCGATAGGCCTTGTCCCGGGCGATCTCGGCCACCCCCACCCGGTCCTGTTCCCCCGTGCCGATCCCGATGGTGACGCCGTCCTTGACGTAGATGACCGAGTTGCTGGTCACCCCGGTCTCCACGGCCCAGCCGAAGAGCATGTCCTCGACCTCCCGTTCCGTGGGCCGTCGGGCCACGGAGTGGGAGCGGCCCCTGTGCTCGCACTCCGCGGGCAGGAGGTCCGCGGCGGACCGGATCCGGGATACGAAGGAGAGCTGGACGACGCAGCCCCCGTCCAGGAGGGTCCGGAAATCCAGGTTCCGGGCCGGGGCGTAGCGGCTCAGCCGGTCGAGCCCGGGGATCCGGAGGATGCGCAGGTTCTTCCGGCCCGCCAGCAGGTCGAAGGCTCCGGGCTCGAAGTCCGGTGCCGCCACGACCTCGCAGAAGGAGTCCGCGATAGCCCGGGCGGTCCGGGGATCCGCGGGGCGGTTCAGGACCACGGCCCCCCCGAAGGCGGCCAGGCGGTCCGCCTCGAAGGCCTTCCGATAGGCCTCCTCCACCGTGTCCGCCCGGGCGGCCCCGGAGGGGTTGTTGTGCTTCATCACCGCGCAGGCGGGGGTTTCCGTCAGGTACCGGAGGATGGCCAGGGCGGAATCAACGTCGGTCAGGTTGGTCTTGCCGGGGTGCTTGCCGAACTGGAGGAGCTCGGCGGAGCAGATCAATCCGCCGTCCGGACGGAGCTCCTCGACCCCCGCGAGGGCCAGGTTCGCGCCGACCGGCCGATACAGGGCCGCGGGCTGGTCGGGATTGTCCCCGTAGCGCAGGCCCCGGCTCTCGCCGTCCACGGTCCACTCGACCTTCACGAACGAAAGGGAGGTCCGGGCTCCCGCGTCGTCGTAGAAGGAGACTTCCATGCGGGGCGGGAAGGGATCCCGGAGGATCTCGCGGTAGGCGTCGGAAAGGGGTTTGCGTTCCATGGGCGGAGTATAGTCCGGTGCCGGTACTCAGGCAACAGGACTCAGGACCCGCTCATCCCACCTCGTACTCCCCCCCGAGCCCCGCCTCCGCCCGGGAGCCCAGGAAGGCCGCGATGGCCGCGTCGTAGCGGGAAGTGGTATCGAAGACCTTGCGGGCCAGGCGCGCACGGGTGGCGAGCCCGAGCATCCCTCCCGTCTCGCGGAGTTCGCCGAGAACGGCGGCGTAGTCGCCGGGATCGCAGACCCCCGCGACACGCAGGAAGTTCTTGGCCGCCGCCCGGAGCATGCAGGGGCCCCCGATGTCGATGTTCTGCCGGGCAGCCTCGAAGGGACCCGAGGCCGAGGAGACGGAGCCGAAGGGATAGAGGTTGCCCACCACCAGATCGAAGGCCACGGCCCCCGACCGGGCGCGGTCCGCGGCGTGCTCCGGGTCGTAGGGTTCCGAGAGCAGTCCCAGGTAGATCCGCCAGTCCAGGGTCTTGACCAGCCCGCCCTTCATCTCGGGCTGTCCGGTATAGTCCTCCATGGAGACAAGAATCCTCTCGGCCGCGGGCCCGAGAATGGTCCGGAGGGCCGACAGGGTCCCTCCGGTGGAATAGATACGGATTCCGGGGCAGGACTCGACCAGGCCCCGGGCCAGATCCGGAAGGCCGATCTTGTCGTAGACCGACACGATCGCGTTGCGAACGGGCACCCGGTCGTCGATCCGGGAGACATGGTTGAAGGGCATGGGAGGCTCCTGTAAGGACTCAGGGACCAGGACTCAGGTATCGGCAAGACGACTGCGGATTGAAACCGTCAACCGCCGCCTGGAAACCATTCCGAATCCTGACGCCGGACTCCTTTTACCCGTACTCCACATACGCGTACGCGCTGTGGTTGTGGATGCTCTCGAAGTTCTCCGCCTCCACGGAAAAGCCCTTGAAGATCCCCATCCCGTCGATGCCGCGAAGGGCGTCCCGCACCACGTCCTCCACGAAGCGCGGGTTGTCGAAGGCCTTCTCGGTCACGTACTTCTCGTCGTCCCGCTTGAGGAGGGTGTAGACGTCGCAGGAGGCCGCGGACTCGATCACGGCGATGAGGTCCTCGAGCCAGAAGAAGGGGCCGACCTCCACCGTCGCGGTGACCACGCCCCTCTGGTTGTGGGCCCCGTGGGCGCTGATGGCCTTCGAGCAAGGGCACACGGTCTGCACGGGGACGGACACGGAGACCCGGAACTGCCGTACCTGGTCGGAAACCCGGCCGGAATAGACGCAGTCGTAGCTCATCACGCTCTTGGCGCCGGAGACCGGGGCCGCCTTCTCGATGAAGTACGGGAAATGTATGTCCGAGTAGGCGGTCTCGGCGTCCAGGGCCTGCCGGATCTCCCCCAGCATCCCCAGGAACCTCGGCATGGACAGGTCTTCCCGGTGGGCGTTGAAGACCTCGATGAAGCGGCTCATGTGGGTGCCCTTGAAGTCGTGGGGGAGGTCCGCGTAGAGGTTGGCGACCGCGGTGGTCCACTGGGTGCCGCGCTCCTTGTCCCGGAGCATGATGGGGTACCGGAGGCCCTTGACGCCGACCTTCTGGATGGGGATGCGGCGCTCGTCCCGCATGGACTGGATGTCGATCATGCCCGGACGGTCCGCTCCGCGGATTCCACGGTGTTGGACAGGAGCATGGCGATGGTCATGGGACCGACGCCCCCGGGGACGGGGGTGATGGAACCCGCGACCGGCAGGGCGGACTGGAAGTCCACGTCCCCGACCAGGCGGTAGCCCTTGGCCGCGGAGAGGTCCTCCACCCGGTTGACCCCCACGTCGATGACGCAGGCCCCGGGCCGGATCATGTCCCCCGTGATCAGCCGGGGCCGGCCGGCGCAGGCGATCAGGATGTCCGCCCGGCGGGTATGCTCCGCGAGATCCCTCGTGCCGGTGTGGCAGACGGTCACCGTGGAGTTGAGCTCCTTGCGGACAAAGAGGTTGGCCAGGGGCTTGCCCACGATGTTGGACCGTCCCACGACGACCACGTGGGCGCCCTTGGTGGGCACCCCGGCCCGTTCGACCAGCTTGAGGATCCCGTGGGGGGTGCAGGGGAGAAAGCAGGGCTGTCCCAGGATCATCCGTCCGACGTTGACGGGGGTGAAGCCGTCCACGTCCTTGTCCGGGGATATGGCGGCTATGACGGCATCCTCGTCGATGTGGTCCGGGAGGGGCAGCTGGACCAGGATGCCGTGGACCGCGGGATCCCGGTTGAAGGTTTCCACCAGGGCGACGAGCTCCGGCTGGGGGGTCGAGGCCGGCAGGCGGCGCTCGAAGCTCCGCATCCCCGCCTCCTCGCAGGCCTTTTCCTTGGAGGTGACGTAGGAGACGCTGGCGGGGTCCTCCCCGACCAGGATGACGGCCAATCCGGGGACCACCCCCCGGGCCGCGAGGGCGGAGGCCCTCCTTTTCACGTCCTCCCGGATATCCGCGGCCAGGGCCTTTCCGTCGATGATCGAAGCTGCCATGGAACCTCCCCGGGGACGGCGGCGCGGGCATGCGGGAGGCCGGGTCCCCTGGACGTATAGTACCTACGCGGGCCCGTCCGGGCAAGCGGAGGGCCCGGGTCCGGAGGACGGCGCGGCTTCCGGTCTATGCCAGGAGCCTGTCCAGGAAGGCCCGGAGCCGCCCGGTTCCTTCCCGGAAATCTTCCGGCCTCGGAAGGAGGCTAAGGGCCAGGAAGGCTTCCCGCGGGAAGTCGAAGAAGTATCCGGGATGCGCGAAGACCCCCTCCTCCCGCAGGAGCCCGAGGGCCAGATCCTCCTCAGGCAGGACCCTCGGAAGCTCCAGGACCGCGGTCCAGCCTCCGGAACAGCGGAGAACCCGGTAGGGACTGCCCTCCCCTTCCAGGGCTTCCCGGAGGCAGCCGAGGTTGGAGAGGAGCCGTTCCCGGAGCTCCTCCGTGAAGCCGGCGGCCAGGGGGAGCAGTTCCCCGGCGGCGTTCAGGATGGGAGCCCCCGTCGAGAGGTAGGTGTCCGCGATGATCTCCAGGCGCCCGGCCGCGTCCGCCCGGTACGAGGCGGGACCGGCCAGTACGATCCACCCCAGCTTCATTTGGGGAAGCCCCAGGAGTTTGGACAAGCCGTTCAGGACGAAGCAGGGCACCTCCGTTTCCCGCGCGAAACTCGGCTCCGCCGGATCCTCCAGGGGATACGGCAGGAAGACCTCGTCCGCGATGACCGCCGTCCCGGCCTCCCCGCAGAGGTCCAGGATTCGGCGCCGCTCCCGACGGCCGACGAAGGACCCCGTCGGGTTGTTCGGGTGGATGAGGATGACGGCCTTCGGCCTCCTCGACTTCAGGGCGGCTTCCAGGGAATCCAGGTCGGCGCTCCAGCCCGCGGGGTGGCGGTATTCCAGGGGATACGGGACCGCCTCCACGCCCTCCAGTCCCGACAGGTACTCGAACAGGGGGTAGCCGGGCTTAGGCACCAGGACGGAGTCCCCCGGGTCCGCGAGAAGTTTGAAGAGCCAGCCGTAGGCCTCGGAGGTGCTGGCCGCCAGGAAGATATCGGAGGGATCGACCGACGTTCCTCGGGAGGCGTACCAGGAAGCCACGGCGGATCGGGCCGCGGGCAGGCCCCGGGGGTCCGGCTCGTAGGAGAGGCTCTCGGTCCGGGCGAGGGCCCGGAGCACCTTCTCCGCGGGCAGGGCGGCGCCGACCCGAGTGGGATTGCTTTCCGCCAGGTTGATCACCCTCCGGCCCGAGGCCTGGGCTTCGGCTAAGGCCCGTCCCAGTGCGTTGGGCTCCCGGGGGGCGGGAATACGGCGGGAGAAGGGAGGGAACGGCATGGGGGCTCCTTGAGGCGACAGGACTCAGGACCCAGTGACAAGATAGACGACAGTGGATTCCAATAATTCGTCGGTCGTCATACAGGTCTCCCGGCTCCTGACTCCTGACCACTGTCTCCCACAGTATGCTATAATCCTCCCCAATACCAGCTTCCCACAGGGAGTCCGCCATGGCCGTCCGAGTTCCCATCGGCACCAGAATCTTCCTCACCCTCGTGATCCTGTTCGCGGTCATCACCGTGGGCATCGGTATCCTGGTTTCCTTCACCCTGGTCGGCACCGTGGAGCGGGCCGTGGTGGGAAACATCGGCCGGGATACGAGCCTGCTGGCCAAGGACTTCGAGACCTGGCTGGCGGAGAAGTACCAGATCCTGGAAACCTTGAAACACTCGGTGCTCCAGAACCGAAACGATCCGGAAGCCCTCCTGGACATCCTGATCGCCAAGACCCGGGAAGAGCCGGACATCGCCTGGATATACTACGGAACCGAGACCTTCGACCCCCGGTTCACCCCCGTCAAGGACGGTGTGACCCGGACGGCCAACGGGGGCTTTTACGTGGACGCGGACGAGTGGAACCCGGACCCCGATTTCATCTGGCCCTCCCGCCCCTGGTTCGTCCGGGCCCGGGACGAAAACCAGGCCGTCATGAGCGACCCCTACATCGACGCCAACACCAAGGAGATCGTGGTCTCCCTGTCCCGTTCGGTACGGGACGAGGGCGGCAGGCTCCTGGGGGTGATCGCCCTGGATATGTACATCTCGAGGTTGACGGAAGTGGTGTCCGTCCAGAAGTACACTCCCTCCTCCAAGACCTACCTGATCGACGCCAAGGGATCCTTCATCACCCACGAGGACAAATCCCTGGTCCTAAAGCTGGACGACCCGGCGGGCAACCTGTTCTCCCCGGGCACCCCCCTGGCAGCCATGAACGAGGCCATCCTGGGAACCCCGGAGACCTGGAGCCGCAATCGGAGCAAGAATCTCTACTGGGCGGCCCGGCGCATCCCCCGGACCAGCTGGACCGTCGTCACCTACGGCAAGTACTCCGACATCGCCCGGCCGGTGGTGGAATTTTACGGAACCCTGCTGGGGATCATGGGCGCAGCCATCCTGATGGCGGTACTGTTCGCTCTCGCGGAGGCCCGGGCCATCTCGGCTCCCATCGAGCAGCTCAAGCGGGGCGCCCTGGAAATGGCCAAGGGCAACCTCTCCTGGAACGTGCAGATCAAGAGCCGGGACGAGTTCGGGGAGCTCGGGGATTTCTTCAACCAGGTTTCGGCTTCCCTCAAGGAGAACATCTCGCGTATCGAGGGGCAGAGACAGGAGATCGAGGACTACTCGAAGAACCTTGAGAAAATGGTCGAGGAGAGGACCCGGCAGCTGGACCACGCCAACAAGGAACTGACCGCCCGGAACGTCCAGATGGAGAAGGAGATGCAGATGGCGGAGGTGGTCCAGCGGAAGACCATCCCCCAGACCGTGGATCTGCCCGCCGCGCCGGAGCTCCGGTTCGGCGCCCGGTACGTGGCCATGCAGGCCGTGGGGGGGGACCTCTACGACGTCCTGCCCATCGACGGACGCCGCTACGCCCTGCTCATCGCGGACGTCTCGGGACACGGCATGGCCGCCGCCCTGGTGGCCGCCATGGCCAAGGTCGCATTCCGGACCCAGGCCGGCATCGGCCTCGGCCCCGCGGAAGTCTGCCGGGCGGTCAACCAGGAGATCCACGAGATCATCGGCGGGGAGACCTACTACCTCTCCGCCTTCTACCTGGTCCTGGACGTGGTGGACGGCACCCTGACCTATTCCAACGCCGGCCATCCCCCGGTGCTCCTGGTCCGGAAGGACCGGACGATCGAAAAGCTGGACGTGGCCGGAGGACAGCTCCTGGGGATCAGCGGGGATTTCGCCTTCGAGGAAGGCCGCACCCGGATGGCCCCGGGCGACTTCCTGTTGATGTTCACCGACGGCATCGTGGAGGCCCGGGACCCCGACGGGGACTTCTACGAGTACGGCAGGCTCATGGAGTACGTCCGGGGAAACCGGGACGCCAAGCCGGAGGAGTTCATCCAGGGGCTCCTGGACGACGTGGACGCGTTCAGCCGCGGAGCCGCCCGATCGGACGACCGGGCCGCCCTGTATGCGCAGTTCAACGGGTACCGGTCGGAGGCGACCGCGGCGATCGCCCAGACCGGCGACTGGGCCGCCCGGTTCGACCGGGCCGGACGCCTGCTCAAGTCCGGGGACGCCCGGTCCGCCTCGATCGTCCTGGAGGAGATCCGGGCCCAGAGGCCCGAGGATCCTCGGGTCCTGAACATGCTCGGCCTGGCCAGCTTCCGCCTGGGCGACCGGGAACGGGCGGAGCGGCTCCTGGAGACCGCGGTCCTCCTGGCCCCCGAGTCCCCGACGTACCGGAAAAACCTGGAGATGGTCCGGTCGGGCAAGGCCTAGGGGGCCGATCGGGCGAAGCCGCGCCGATCCCCTAGATGGAGATCCCCGCCGCGTATCCGGACCGGACCGCCTCCAATACCCGGCCGGGGATGTGGGAGTCCCCGACGTTCCGCACGGCCGGAGCGGCGCAGGTCCCGAGACATTCCCGATACAGCCCGTCGTCCGCCTTGGCCCCCGCGGCCAGGACCACGAGGTCCGCCCCCAGGGACTCCTCCCGCACCTCGACACGGATCTCCCGGGCGAAGGGATTGGGCACGTTCTCCGGCAGGAGGGGCTCCCAGGTCACCCGGGGATCCGGCACGGTCCGGGACACGTTCCGTATCACCCGTACCTCCCCGGTCCGGACCTCCGCAAGACGGGCGCAGTTCCAGAGCCGGACCCCCGCCTCCTCCAGGTGGTGGATCAGCCAGCCCCGGTTGGCCGTGCAGACCCCCTTCATAAGCCAGGGGAGCATCTCCACGAGGGAAACCTCGGCCAGTCCCAACTCCCGGGAAAGCCAGAGGGCCGTCTCGCAGCCCACGGTCCCGCCCCCGACGACGACGGCCCGCCGGGCACCGGCCGCCCTGCCCGGATCGCGCAGGAGCTCCACCGCCGCGACCACCCCGGCCGTCTCGATCCCTGGGACCCCGGGCCGGACCTGCCGGGACCCCGTGGCCGTCACGACCGCGTCGAACCGGGCCGCCTTGAGTTCCATAGCCGTCGGCGCCCGGCCCAGCTCGAGGGAGAGGTTCCCCCCGGCCCGGGCCCGCTCGACCTCCCCGCGAAGCCATTCCAGGTAGTTCGCCACCTCGAACTTGATCGCCGGTCGGGATCCGGGCACCAACATACCCCCGATCTCCGTGCGGGCTTCAAACAGGGTGACCCGGTGGCCCCGCCGGGCCGCGGCCAGGGCCGCGGTGATCCCCGCGGGTCCCGCGCCCACGACGGCCACCCGGCCCGGATTCCGGGCCGGGGCCAGCTCCGACCCGTCCAGGCGGTCCTCGAAGCCCGTCCGGGGATTGACGGCGCAGCCGGGCCGGCCGCCTTCCACGAGCTCCCCGAGGCAGCCCTCCTGGTCCCCGATGCAGGGGCGGATCCGGTCCACCTGCCCCGCGAAGGCCTTGTTCGGCCATTCCGGGTCCGCCAGGAGGGGGCGGCCCAGCATGACCATGTCGCAGGAGCCGTCCCGGAGGGCCGCCTCCGCCAGGTCCGGGAAACCGAGCTTTCCGACGGCGACCACGGGGACCGGCAGGCCGGCGTTGGAGCGAACCTTACGCTCGGAAAAGCGCTCCTTCACGATCCGGGCGGCGTCCAGGTAGCATGTCGGGGGCATGGGTCCGGGCGGATGCGGCAGCCACCAGTTGTCGTAGCAGCCCAAGTCCACGTCCACCAGGTCCACCCCCGCGGCGACCAGGGCCTCCAGGTAGTCGAGGGTCTCCTCGGCGCTCCGCTCCTGGGCGAAGCGCCGGAGCCGGGGGACCGTCCGCATGCGATCGCCGTAGGTCTCCGCCAGGGCCAGGGACAGGTCGATCCGGTACATGATCGGGTAGTCGTCCCCGGTCCGCGCCCGGATCTCCCGGACCAGGGCCGTGCCGAAGGCCTTCCAGTCCGCGAAGGCTCCGAGCCTCCTGCGGTTGAAAGCCCTGTTGGACATCTGTTCCAGGAGGTAGCCCTCGTGACCGTGGAGGTAGACCCCGTCGATTCCCGCGGCCTTGGCGTCCGCGGCCGCCTGGCCGGTGCGCCGGACGATCCTTCGGAGCTCCCCGTCCGTGAGGGGCCGGCAGGGCACCAGGGGCA
Source organism: Spirochaetota bacterium (assembly GCA_022703505.1). GTDB lineage: Bacteria > Spirochaetota > Spirochaetia > Treponematales > UBA12059 > JAAYUR01. Next base: position 167,245 of record JAKLDN010000009.1, read on the forward strand.
TGTAGAAGTTGGGGTTCCAGGATGCCGAGACGGGAAGGCGGCGCTTGGTCACCAGGCATTCCGGGGAGCCGACCCGGCCCAGTCCCGGGGTCAGCTGGATGAAAAACCGGGCTCCGTGCTCTCGGCAGCGGGAGGCGATCTCCCGCCAGCCCGCGAAGTTCGTCCGGCTGCGGTCGATCCGGGGGAAGTAGGAAAGTCCCTCGGGCTCCGTCACCGCGGGGTCGATGCCGTGGCTCACCGGGACCAGGCCCGAGGTCAGGAGACCCGCGCCCCCCGCCGCCCGGGCCGCGAAGTACTCCGCCATGCGGGTCGAGGGCCGGCCCGTCTCCTCGGCCATGCTGAAGTTGCCCATGGGGGCCAGGACGATCCGGTTCTTGATCTCGATCCGGTTCACCCGGACCGGGGAAAACAGGCTGTCGTAGGGATGGAGCCGGACGCTCATACGGCCCCGCTCGAGCTCCTTCGGGTCCCCGTACCAGGATCCGAACCGCGACGACATCCCCCCCACCCGCTCCTGAGCTCCCGCCATGGTCCGCCTCCCGGCATCGACAACTTGAACGGTCCGGCCCGGGACTCCGGGCGGCCCGGACTTTCGCTCAGCCTTCCCCGCTCTTGATCCTCTCGATCTCGTCCCGGAGGATAGCCGCCTCCTCGAACTCCAGGTTCTTGGCGTGCCCGAGCATCTGGGTCTCCAGGGCCCGGATCAGGGCCTTCTTCTGTTCCGGTACCAGGAGGTTGAAGGCTCCCTTCAGGGTCCCGATCTCGGTCTCCACGACCTGCTCCTTCTCCTCCTGGTGGCGCAGCAGGATGTCGTGGACCGCCTTCTTGATGGTGACCGGGGTGATCCCGTGGGCCTCGTTGTAGGCCGTCTGGGCGGCCCTCCTGCGGTTCGTCTCGTCGATGGCGATCCGCATGGCGTCGGACATGCGGTCCGCGTACAGGGCCACCATTCCCGCGGCGTTCCGCGCAGCCCGGCCGATGATCTGGATGAGGCTCGTGGCGCTGCGGAGGAAGCCGATCTTGTCGGCGTCCAGGATCGCTATGAAGGAGACCTCGGGCAGGTCGATGCCCTCCCGCAGGAGGTTGATGCCGACCAGGACGTCGTACTCCCCGAGGCGCAGGGCCTTGAGGATCTCCACACGCTCGATGGTCTCCACCTCGCTGTGGATGTACCGCACCTTGAGGGACAGGCCGGACAGGTACTCCGTGAGCTCCTCGGCCATGCGCTTGGTCAGGGTGAGGATGAGGCTGCGCTCCCCCCGCTCGTTGCGCTTGCGGATCTCGGCATAGATGTCCTCCATCTGCCCTTCGCTGGGCCGCACCGAGAGCTCGGGATCCACGAGGCCCGTGGGGCGGATGAGCTGTTCCGCCACCGTGGCGCTCCGTCCGAGTTCGAAGGGCCCCGGGGTGGCGGATACGTAGACGACCCTGTCCGTGATGGACTCGAACTCCTCGAACTTGAGGGGCCGGTTGTCCAGGGCGCAGGGGAGGCGGAAGCCGTAGTCCACGAGGGTGGTCTTCCTGCTCCGGTCCCCGGCGTACATGGCCCCGATCTGGGGGACCGAGACGTGGGACTCGTCGATGAAGGTCAGGAAGTCCTTGGGGAAGTAGTCCAGAAGGACCCCGGGGCGCTCACCCCGGCCCCGGCCCGCCAGGGGGGCGGAGTAGTTCTCGATCCCCGGACAGTAACCCATCTCGGTCAGCAGCTCGATGTCGTACTCCGTCCGGGTCTTGAGCCGCTGGGCCTCCAGCAGCTTGTTTTCGTTCATGAAGCGGGCGTACTGCTCGTCCAGCTCCGCGCGCAGGATGTCCACCGCCTTGTGGACCTGGTCCTCGGGCATGACGAAGTGCTTGGCCGGATAGACGACGGCCTCCTCCAGGTCGTCCGCGACGACGGCCCCGGAGATCGGATCGAACTTGCGGATCCGGGCCACCCGGTCGAAGTCCAGTTCGATGCGGTAGGCCTCGTTGGCGTAGGCCGGGTGGATCTCCAGGGTGTCCCCCCGGACCCGGAACCGTCCCCGCTCCAGGACAGCGTCGTTCCGTTCGTACTGGAGGGACACGAGTCGGCGCTTCACGTCGTCCAGGTCGATCTCGGAGCCCCGGTCGATGTAGACCCGCATGGCCCGGTAGAGGTCCGGACTCCCCAGGCCGTAGATGCAGGAGACCGTGGCCACGATGATCACGTCCCGGCGCTCCATGAGGGCCGCCGTCGCCGCCAGGCGGAGGCGGTCGATCTCCTGGTTGATGTCCGCGTCCTTCTCGATGTAGAGGTCGCGGGTGGGAACGTAGGCCTCGGGCTGGTAGTAGTCGTAGTAGGAGACGAAGTATTCCACCGCGTTGTCCGGGAAGAAGTCCTTGAACTCCCGGTAGAGCTGGGCCGATAAAGTCTTGTTGTGGGAGATGACCAGGGTGGGAAGCTGGACCTCCTCGATGACCTTGGCCATGGTGAAAGTCTTGCCGGAGCCCGTCACCCCCTTCAGGGTCTGGTAGCGCTGTCCGGCCCGGACTCCCTTGGCCAGGGCCTCGATAGCCTGGCCCTGATCGCCCGCGGGGCCGTAGGGCGCGACTACCTTAAACGGTCTCATGGATCCTCTCACACGGCCCCGCGGTCGGATCGCGGGGAATCGGATTGTACGGCGCCGCTTCCGCGGCGTGCGATACGCCTGCAGGCCCATATGGTGCCACTACTTTGAACGGTTTCATGTATTAGGCTCTCCGATCACCGTGCCCGATTGAACGAGGTCTGGAACGTTAATCCAATCCATTTCCCGAAAAAAGCGAAGCAGGATGATCATGATGTACAAGATGAACAAGATCTAAAAACGAGAGTACGATCCAAGATCATCCTTTTCATCCTTTCCCGATCCTGTCCATCCTGTCCCGTCCAAGGTTTATCGTCCCACTCCGTGCTCTCCGTGAGCTCCGTGGTGAGTCCTGGAATGTACGCCTCGCGGCCTATTCCTGCTTCCGGTACTCGGCGCGGTCCGAGAGGTCCAGCTTGACGGTCAGCTTCCGTCCGGAGCGGTAGTACTCCACGTCGACCTCCTGCCCGGGCTTGGTGTCCTCCAGGGCCGAGTAGAGATCCGCGATGCTGGCGACCTTCTTTCCCGCGATGGCGGTGATGATGTCCCCGCCCACGTAGAAGACGCTGGAGTAGTAGCGGGCGGGTGTGGAACCGCCCCGGATGCCGGCCCGATCCGCGTTCCCGTTCCTTCGCGCCTGGGAAACCAGGAGTCCCTGCTCCACGGGCACGGGATACCCCCGTTCCTTCATGAACTCCACCAGGGCGGGGAAGAGCTGGACCGCGGTTATGTCGATCCAGCCCCGCTTGACCATTCCGAACCGGATCAGGTCCGGCACGACCCGCTTGGCGGTGTTCACGGGGACGGCGAACCCGACCCCCACGGACCCGCCGGAGGGGGAATAGATCATGGTGTTGATGCCGATCATCTCCCCCCGGGAGTTGAGGAGGGGACCGCCGGAGTTGCCGGGGTTGATGGAGGCGTCCGTCTGGATCATGTCCCGGATGATGGTCTTCTGGTCCTGCTGGACCGGGCGACCGATCCCGGAGACGATACCCCGGGTCAGCGTGCGCTCCAGGCCGAAGGGGTTGCCGATGGCCAGGACCTTCTGCCCGACCCGGAGCCCCGAGGAGTCCCCGTAGGGGATGACCGTCAGCCGCCGGTCCCTGGGGGGATCGAACTTGAGGACCGCCAGGTCATTCTCCTCGTCGGTGCCCTGGACCTTGCCCTCGAAGCGGCTGCCGTCGGAAAGGTTCACGTAGACCTTGAAGGCGTCCTTGACCACGTGGTAGTTGGTCAGGACGTAGCCCGCGGGATCGATGATGGACCCGGAACCCGAGCCTCCCGCGCTGGGCACGGGCTCCAGGAAGTAGTTGATGGAGACGACTTCGGTGGTGATGTTGACCACCCCGGAGTTAAGGCGCTCGTAGACGCTGATGTTCTCCCGCTCGTCCTGGGAATAGTCCTGGGAGGTATCGGCGGTCAGAAGGTGGGGGGAAGAGATGACCCCGGGCTCCAGCGACGGGGCCGGGGCTCCGGCGTCGAACCGCTCCAGGGCCGCGGGGGCGGCGCCCTCCGAGGCCGCCGCGGCGGCCGGCAGGCGTATGAATCCGAGGCCGAAGGCCGCAAGCAAGGCTACGGCGAAGGAACAGACCGAGAACAACAGCACCTGTCCGCGGGAATAGAGCCTCATACGCATCTCCTTGCCATTTCATGATACTTGTTTTCCGGAAAAAAGCCAACGAAGCCGCTTCCAAGGAAGGCGGATCCCGGAGTATTTTCAAGGTATATGCCCTCCCAGATCGCCCACGCCCTGGTCGCGGAAGCGGCCCTGGCCCGGACGGATCCCGACGAGGCCCGGAGAATCGCCGCCGGAGCCCTCGGTCCCTGTTTCCGCCTGGGCTGCCAGGGCCCGGACATATTCTATCACAGCCAGAGGACCCGTCCCCTGGCCCTCCACTACGGAGTACTGGCCCACCGGAGGGGTTTCGGCCGGCTCGTGGAGGGCATGCTGGAAACCTGGATCCGGGAGGACGGGGATCCCGCCTCCTCCTGGGCCGCCTTCCTCCTGGGCTTCGCGACCCACGGCGCCCTGGACCGGGCTGCCCACCCCTACATAGTCCACGGCTCCGGCTGGACCGAGCCCGGGAAGCCCGAAACGGAACGGTTCCGGGGCTGCCATGCCTTCCTGGAACGGATCCTGGACATCCTGCTCTGGGAAGGGCGGACGGGGACCCCGGTGTCCGGCTTCGACGTCCGGGTCCGCCTCCTGCCCGCGGGGGAGTTTCCTCCGGAATTCCCGGCCCGCCTGACCTCGGCCTTCCGCCGCGCCTACCCCTCGGAGACGGCCGGGGATCCCCGCCTGACCGCCCGGTTTGCTAACGCCCTGGCCGACACCCGGCGCTTCCTGTTGCTCACGAATCCCGCGGAGACTTCCCGGAGGGCGGAGGGTTCCGGCCACGACCCGGAATCCCTGCGGCACCTCCGGGGCCCCCACGGAAGGAGGATCGTCTCCGTGCTCTACCCGGAAACCTTCGACCGGGGCGTGGACTGGGCCTCGGAGCGGGGACGGACCTGGGTCCACCCCTGCCGGGGGGAGCCTGTGCGCCGGGATAGCTTCTTCGATCTCTGCGCGGCCGCGGAAACCGAGGCTGCGGGCCTGCTCAGGCTCGTCCTGGAAGGCATCCGGAACCGGTCCGTGCCGCAGGGCCTGGCGGACGCCGCGGGGAACGGCACCCTGAACGTCGGGGATGCCGAGGGACGGCCGGCCCGGCCCCGGTTCCAGGATCCCTTTCCCCTGGCCGAGGCGATGTCGGAGGAACTGCGCTCACGGCTCTCCCTTGAAGCTTCGCATTGACCGCCCGTAAAGCCCCGGATAGTATAGACCTCGATATGAACATGAAAGACAGGCTGGAAAAGGCGTACGGCGGGAAGAAGGATCCTTCTTCCCCTGCTCCCCGAGGTCCGGGCGCCCCCGACAAGCCCAAACCCGGTGCCGCGAAGGGCAAACCCGCCTCGAAGGGCGGGACCGTCTCCCCTACCCGGCCGCCCGCGGACTTCGGGGTGGAAAAGACCGAGGCCCTCCTCAAGACCGGGGTGCCCGGCATCGAGAAGGCCGCCAAGTTCCTGCTGCTCCTGGGCCAGGAGGAAGCCGCCAAGGTCATCCGCCACATGAAACCCGACGAGATCGAGCGGGTCTCCCGGGCCATCGCCGGGATCGACCGGATCGACACCATCGAGGCCAACGAGATCCTCACGGAATTCGGCTGGCTGGTGAAGACCCAGGGGGCCTCCATCGAGGGGGGCGCCGAGACGGCCCAGCGCATGCTGGCGGCCGCCTTCGGGGACGACAAGGCCCGGGAGCTCCTGCGCAAGGCGGTCCCCGAGTCCGCCAAACCCTTCCAGTTCCTGAACGACTTCGACCCCAAGGAACTCGTGGCCCTCCTGCGGAACGAGTCCCCGGAGGTGATGAGCGTCCTCCTGCCCTACCTGGAGCCCCGGCTGGCCAGCGCGGTGATCGTGAGCCTGGCGGATCCCGTGCGCACCGAGGTGGTCCGACGCATCGCCCGGCTGGAGAAGGTGGATCCCGAGGTCCTCCGCCGCATGGAGGAGGGCATCAAGGAGAAGATACGGCGCATCGGACATTCCGCCACCGAGGAGGTGGACGGCCGCTCGGCCCTGGCCAACATCCTGAGGCATGTGGACACGGACCTGGAGGAGAGCATCCTGGGCAGCCTGGAGGAGGACAACCGTGACCTGTCCGACTCCATCCGGGAACGGCTCTTCACCCTGGACGACATACTGCGGGTGCCGGACCGGGAGGTGCAGAAACGCCTGCGGGACCTCTCGGAGCGGGAGATCGCCCTGGTCCTCAAGGGCAAGAGCGCGGCCCTGCGGGACAAACTCTTCCAAAACGTATCCCAGACCCGCAGGCTCATCATCCAGGAGGAGTACGAGATCCTGGGGGCCCAGCGCCGGGAGGACGTGGAGCGAGGGACCCGGGATTTTTTGGCCTGGTTCAAGCAGCGCTGGGACGACGGAGAGCTCTCCCTGGAAGGGGACGAGGACCTGGTGGACTAGGCCATGAGCACCATCTCGACCAAGACCGGCGACGGGGGACTCACGGACCTGTGGTCCGGGGAGCGCGTCCGTAAGGACGACGCCCGCGTGGAGGCCTACGGGACCGTGGACGAGCTGTCGAGCTTCCTGGGGGAGTCCAAGCACTGGGTCAAGCGGCCGGAGACCCTGGCCATCCTCGAGGAGATCCAGAGGGACCTCTTCCGCGCCGCCGGGGAACTGGCTTCCCGGGGGACACCCTTCACGGACCCCGTCCTTCCCCGGGACGAGGAACGCCTGTTCGCCTACGTGGAACGGTTCGAGGGCGAACTGGGCCTCAAGGGCTTCGTCGTGCCCGGGTCCACCGTGCAGTCCGCCAAGCTCGACATAGCCCGCACCGTAGCCCGCAGGGCGGAACGCCGCATCGTCACCCTGGCCCGGGACTCCGAGGTCTCACCGGCCCTTCGGAAGTACGTGAACCGCCTGTCCGACCTCCTCTTCGTCCTGGCCCGCTGGGAGGAAGCCGGGGAAGATAGAATCATCTACGTAAATAATAAATAGCAGACATATCAGGAGCTCACCACGGAGGACACGGAGACCACGGAGGAGAAAGGAGAGATCTTGAATTCTCTTTCCCCTGTTCTTTCTCCGTGACCTCCGTGAGCTCCGTGGTTCATTCCTGAAATTCATGTCTTGACTCTCTACCGTCCGGCGGAGATCTTGTACCCATGACCACCTACCACTCCGCCTTCGAGACCCTCTCCGAGTTTCCCGTGCCCGAATACCGCGCCTTCGGGATCCACCTGCGGCACCGCGCGACCGGCTGCGAGGTCTTCCACCTGCGGTCCGAGGACGAGGAGAACACCTTCGCGTTCTGCTTCCGCACCCCCAGTCTCGACGGCACCGGGGTGGCCCATATCGTGGAGCACTCCGTGCTCTGCGGCTCCGAGCGCTTTCCCGTCAAGGACGCCTTCATCTCCCTGGCCCGGGGCAGTCTGGCCACCTTCCTGAACGCCCTGACCTATCCGGACAAGACCGTGTACCCCGCGGCGTCCACGGTGGAGGCGGACTACTTCAACCTGATGGACGTGTACGGGGACGCGGTCTTCCACCCCCGGATCACCCCGGACACATTCCTCCAGGAGGCCCACCACCTGGAGTACGGATCCGACGGAAAGCTGGACCGCAAGGGTGTGGTCTACAACGAGATGCGGGGCGACTATTCCAGCCCGGACAGCCTGATCGCGACCCGGACCTACGAAACCGTCTTTTCCCCGGGCCACCCCTACCACGCGGACTCCGGCGGAGACCCCGACCGGATCCCGAACCTCAGCTACGAGGCCTTCCGTTCCTTCTGGGAACGGAACTACCATCCCTCCAACTGCCGGATCTTCCTGCACGGTTCGATCCCGACGGAGCGCCAGCTGGCCTTCCTGGAGGAACGGTTCCTCTCCGGGTATTCCCGGAGGGAGCCGGACACGGAAATCCCCCTCCAGCCCCGGTTCTCCGGACCGGTCCGGGCATCCTTCCCCTTCCCCGCCGAGGAGGGCACCGAGGCCCGCACGACGACCCTGGTCACTTGGCTGACCGCAGCGCCCGAGGAGAGCGTGGACAACCTGACCCTCGAGGTCCTGGGGGAGGTACTCATGGGGTCCGACGGGGCCCCCTTGGCCCACGCCCTCACGGAATCCGGGCTCGGGGAGGACCTGTCCCCCCACAGCGGCCTGGACACGGGCCTGCGCCAGGCCCTCTTTTCCGCGGGTCTCCGCGGCGTCGAGCGCGGCCGGGAATCCGAGATCGAGGACCTCGTCCTCCGGACCGTGGGCGACCTGGTACGGGACGGGATCCCCCGGGACCTCCTGGACGCGGCCTTCCATTCCATCGAGTTCTCCTCCCGGGAGATCCGCCGTGGAGGGGGAACCTACGGACTCCGGCTCCTGTCCCGGTCCCTCCGGGGCTGGCTGCACGGCAAGACCCCGGATCGGACCCTCTCCTTCGAGACTCCCCTGGCGGAACTCAGGCGACGCATGGAAGCCGATCCCCGGTATCTCGAGGAAAAGCTCCGGGAATGGATCCTGGACAATCCCCACCGCGCCACGGTCACGGTCTACCCCGACCCGGCCTTGGCGGAGGCCCGGCGCAGGGAACGACGGGCTTCCCTGGATGCCCTGGAGCGGGGCCTTTCCGAGGCGGAGAAATCGGACATCCGGAAGACCGCGGAAGCCCTTCGGGAATCCCAGGACGCGGAAGACGGGGCCGGCACCCGGGAAACGATCCCTCTCCTCCGGCGCTCGGACATACCCCAGGAAATCGAGATCATCCCCCGGGAGTCCACCAAGATAGCCGGGGCGGCAGCCTCCCTCCATCCGGTCTTCACCAACGGGATCGTCTACGCGGATTTCGCCGTTCCGCTCTCGGGTCTGCCGGAATCCCGGCTCTGCCTCCTTCCCCTCCTGGCCCGTTTCGTGTCCGGGGCGGGGCTTCGGGGCCGGTCCTATGCCGAGGTCTCCCGGGACCTGGCCCGGACGGCGGGCGGATTCCATGTCCTGCTACAGGCCGCCACCCCCGCGGGGAATCCCGCCGACATCCCCTCCGTCTGGATGGTCTTCCGTCTCAAGGCCCTGGCGGGCAAGCTCCCCGCCGCCCTGGACCTGGTCCTGCCCCTCATGACGGAGCCGGATTTCTCGGACCTCAAGCGGCTTTCCGACCTCCTTTCGGAGCTGGCCAACGACATGACCTCCGCCATCATCCCCTCCGGGAGCTCCTTCGCCGCAGCCCGGGCAGCGGCCTCCTTCTCCCGGGCCCAGGGGATCGAGGAGCTCTGGCGGGGCTTGTCCCAGTTCCTTTTCCTCTCGGACCTCCGGGCGGATACGAAGACGGAAACCCTGGCCGGCCGGCTCTCCGACCTGCTCCGGTCCACGGTCGGCCGGGAAGCCCTGCGGGTCAACCTGACCGCGGATCCGGAAACCCTGGAATCCGCCCGCTCCGCCCTGGAGTCGGCCCTTTCCCGCCTGCCCGTCCGGCCCGCCGGGGCGGCGGCCCCTCCCCTCGCGGAGGCCCCCGCCCCGTGGACGGCCCCGCCGGCCCGGTTCGAGGCCTGGTCCCTCCCCGCCCAGGTCGGGTTCAGCGCGGCCTGCCTCCGGGCCTCCCCGATCGGGACTCCGGGGTTCGCCCACGAGCAGGCCCTGGGTCACCTCCTGTCCACGGGCTACCTCTGGGACGAGGTCCGCGTGAAGGGAGGGGCCTACGGAGCCTCCGCGTGGACCGACGGGTCGGAATCCACCTTCAGCTTCTCCTCCTACCGGGATCCCGCCCCGGCCGCCACCCGGGCCGCCTACCGCGGGGCCCTGGAATCCGTCGCCGGAGACGGCCTGGCCCGGGATGTCCTGGAACGGGCCGTCGTGGGGGCGGCGGGACGGGACCTCCGGCCCATGATGCCCGAGGAGAAGGGCTTCATCGACTTCAAGCGGGAACTCTTCGGGGTGACCGACGAGATGCGCCGACGGAAGCGTGCGGAGCTCCTGGCTCTGGACCGGGAGGATCTGCGGGCCGCCGCCGGCCGCATCCTTTCGGGTTGGGAGGACCGAACCGAGGTATTGATTTCCCACGAGGATGATATAGAATCGTTGAAACGGGAGAATCCGGCATTTTCCGTACGCCAACTCCAACTCTGAGGAGATGCGCGAAATGCGCGACGAAGGTTTCAACGTGCTCAAGTCCCTGGCCAGCGAGCTCCAGGGGGCTCCGTTTCCCAAGACGGTGACGAAGGAGCTCTATACCATCTGGTACGAGCACGCCCAGCGCATCGCCCAGGACGCTTTGGAGTACCTCGCGGAGAACGCCCCCGATTACGGACCGGAAACCCAGGACCTGGACATCTAAGGTGACCATGTCCATTCCCCTCCGGGAACTTACCTACGGGCCCTGTCCCTACCTGGCCCAGGCTCCATCCTGGAAGGTGGCCGAGTTCTCCGTCCGGGAACTTCCGCCGGCGGTGTATGAGAACCTCCTGGTCCGGGGTTTCCGGCGCTCGGGCACGTCCTTCTATCGGACGATCTGCGAGGGCTGCGATCGCTGCATCCCCATCCGGATCGACGTCGAGCGGTTCACGCCCACAAAGTCCCAGCGCAGGGTGGCACGGCTGAACTCCCGGACCGGATTCGCCTTCGACGGCGCGGGCGGCGGCTTCCGGGAAGACCGGTTCCGGCTGTACGAGGCGTACTGCCGGGACCGCCACGGCAAGACCCATGCGGCCGAGGACTCCGCCCTGTCCTATTTCGCCTTCCTGGTCGACTCGCCCCTGGGATCCGTGGCCGTGACGGAGTACTCGACGCCCGACGGGGAAGGCCGGAGCCTGGCGGGGAACGGATACCTGGACGTGCTTCCCGACGGGCTTTCCTCCGTCTATTTCGCCTGGGACGCCCGGGTACACCGGCTATCGCTGGGCATTTATTCCGTCCTCCGGGAGATCGAGCTCTGTCGGAACCTCGGCAAGCGCTGGTACTACCTGGGTTTCTGGGTGCCCGGTTCCCGTGTGATGGACTACAAGGCCAACTTCGAGCCCGCCGAGATCGCCCGGGAGGGCGCATGGATCCCCCTGGAGCGGACTCTCCGGGACATCCTCCGGGGGGCCGCGTGAAGTCGGGAAAGGGACCGACCGCCGAGACGGATCGGCGGATACCGGAATCGGACCGCGCCCGGATCGACGGCCTCAACGAGTCGGCCTGGAACGGTATGTTCGAGAACTTCGACGCCGCCCTGGTCCAGGCCCGGGAGGCCCTCGGGGAGTCGGATAAGATCGGCTACCCGGAGGGCATGGCCTACGCCCAGCTGAACATCGGATGGTGCCACTCCTACCTGGGCGGCAACGAGGAAGCCCGGGCCGCCTTCGAGCGCGCCCTGGAGCTGTACCGCAGCCTCGACGACCCCGCGGGCCGCTCAAAGGCCTTGAACGGCTTGGGTGTGCTGTACCACAACATGTCCCGGTACGAGCGCGCCTTGGACTACTACACCCAGAGCCTGGACGAGGCCCGTCGGCACGGGTTCCGCGACCGAGAGGCCACGACCCTGAACAACATCGGGGAGGTCTGCGCCGACCTGGGCAACTACAAGGAAGCCCTGGACTACTTCCTGAAGGCCTACGACATCGTGCCCGAGGAGAAGGGCTCCGAGCTCAAGGCCGGCATCCTGCTCAACATCGGGAAGTCCTTCACCCGGTTGGAGAATTACGACCTGGCGGAGGAGTTCGTCCGCAAGGCCCTGGCCCTGGCGGAACCCGAGAGCGAACGGGTGATCATCGCCTCCGCCTGGGACGTGCTGGGTAGGATCTCCCGGGGCCTGGGCAATCCCTCGGCGGCGGAGGAGCGGTTCCGCAAGGCCATCGCCCTGGCGGAGGGGTCCAAAAGCCGGAGGGAGATCATCGAGGCCCTCCTGGATCTCGGCTCCCTCCTCGTCGACCGGGGAAGCCTCGAGGAGGCCCAGGAGGTCCTGGAGCGGGCGGCCCGGACCAGCGAGGAGATCCACGCCAAGGCCCTGTACTACGCCGCCTACGAGCGTCTCGCGGAAACCCACGAGCGGAAGGGAGACCACCGGACCGCTCTGGACTACTTCCGCCGGTTCGTCCGGTACGAACGGGAAATCCTGAACGAGGACACAACCCGGAAGATCAAGGACGTCCAGATCCAGTACGAGGTGGAACGGACCCAGCGGGAGGCCGAGATCTATCGGCTCCGCAACATAGAGCTGAAGGAGAAGACGGAAAGCCTGGAGGAGATGAACCGGCAGATCCTGACGATCTCCGAGATCGGCCAGCGGATCACCTCCAGTCTGGACATGGAAACCGTGGTATCCACCCTCTACGAAAGCCTCCGCGCGCTCCTGGTGACGGACCTCTTCGGCATCGCCCTGTACGACAAGCCTTCGGAGTGCCTCCGCTACGTGGCCTACATCCAGGACGGCCGGCGGATTCCACGGGACCCCGTCCCCCTGGATCCCAAGCGGAGCTTCGCGGCCTGGTGCATCCGGCACGACCAGCCCGTCTTCATCCGGGACCTGAACGCGGAATACCGGAAGTATCTGCAGGGGGAGCCGATGTTCTTCCTGGGCAAGCCGGGACTTTCCTTCCTCTACCTCCCCCTTTCGATCGAAAAGAAGGTCATCGGGGTGCTGACGGTCCAGAGCTATTCCAAGGAATCCTACACGGACCAGCATCTGCGGTTCCTGACGGCCTTGGCGCCCTTCGCCGCCATCGCGGTGGAGAACGCCCTCATCCATGTCCGGGTGGAGGAACTGAACCGTGAACTCCAGGGGGAAAAGGAGCAGCTGGAACGGGCCACCCACCAAATCAGCTACCTGGCCAACCACGACAGCCTCACGGGGCTGCCGAACCGCCGGCTCCTCTTCGAACTGTTGCGGAAGAGCTTTGACCTGGCCCGGCGGTCAGGCTCCAAGGTGGGGATCATCTACGTGGACCTGGACGACTTCAAGCCCATCAACGACAAGTTCGGACACTTGGCGGGCGACCGGGCCCTGGTGGAGATTTCCGAGCGCCTGCAGTCCGTGCTGCGGGCCTCGGACACCGTGGCCCGGGTGGGCGGGGACGAGTTCGTGGCTGTCCTGAACCATGTCCGCGGCAAGGGGGACGTGGAGTCCGCCGCCCGGAAGGTCCTGGAGGTCTGCGACGCGCCCCTGGAATTCCTGGGGGAATCCTGCAGGATCGGGGCGTCCATGGGCATCGCCATGTTCCCGGACGACGGGGACTCCCTGGAGGCCCTGGTCCACTGCGCGGACTCCGCCATGTACACGATAAAGCACTCTTCCAAAAAGGGTTACGCGTTCTATTCGCGGTAGGGACGGAGCCCCGGATCGCCGCGTATTGACGAGGCCCGGGGGACGTGGTATTTTGCTTCGGCCCCGCTGCGGCCTCCATCTCCGGGATGGATCTCCCATACCCTTCCTCCGTTTCAAGGCGCCGCGGGAAACGATCCACGATCACATCTAGGGAAGGAAGCCATGTCGTCTCCCAAGCAGAAAGAACCGACCGCCGCGGAAGGCCGCAAACCGGCCAAGGAAAAACCCGCCTCGAACCGCAACACCTTCGTCTACATCGGAACCATCGTCATCCTGGTGATCGTGGTGGTCGCCTTCGTGTTCGTGCCGTCCTTCGGCGGCCCCTCCGCGGACGGCAGGCTGCCGGATTTCGGCAGTTACGCGGGCACCCCCATCCGGTACGAACAGGGCGGGTACATGGCCGGCCGGGTCCAAGCCATCAACGACCAGCTCAAGTCCTACGGCTACGACCAGGCGGGCAACCAGTTCTTCGCCTTCCAGGTCTGGAAGGGAGCGTTCGACCAGACCGTGATCCATACGGCCCTCCTGCATGAAGCCCGGAAGGCGGGGATCACCGTCTCCGAGGACCGCCTGAACGAAGCCGTCCTGGAAGCCCCCGAGTTCCTGGATAACGGCAAGTTCTCCCTGGAACGGTATCGCGAGGCCTCGGAATCCAGGAAGCTGGCCATCCGCACCTCCCTGCAGGAGTCCCTGCTCAAGAACCATGTCCTGGAGGACGCCCTGTCCCTGCGGCCCAGTTCCCGGGAGATCGACTTCATCCAGGCCATGGCCCGGGAGGAACGGGTCGTCGAGTACGTGCTCCTGCCCTTCTCCGACTTCCCGGATGAGCGGAAGGCCGCCTTCGGTCGGGAGAATCCCTCCAAGTTCCGCAAGATCAATCTCTCCCGGATCACCCTGAACGACGAGAAGACGGCCGGCTCCGTCCTGGCCAAGGTCAAGGCGGGGACCCAGACCTTCGAGGAGGCCGCCAAGGCCGATTCCAAGGACGCGTGGGCCGAGCAGGGCGGGGCTTCGGGCCCGCGTTGGGGGTATGAGCTGGAATCCGAGTTGGCCGCGGCCCAGGACGCCCAGACCCTCCTTTCCTTGAAAGCCGGGGAGATCTCCCCGGCGATCAAGACCGCCTCGGGATCCTGGGCCTTCTTCCGGGCCGAAAGCCCGGCCTCGGAACCCGACTTCGACTCCCCGGATACCTTGAAGGCCGTTTGGGACTACATGAACAAGTGGGAACGCGGCCGGATCGAGGACGCGGCGGTCCTGCGGGGCAAAGACCTCGCCGTGGACGCCGCGGCCCGGGGCTTCGTCTCCGCCGCCGGTTCGTACGGCCTGACCGTCCGGGAATCGACGCCCTTCCCCCTCGCGTACGGGGACGCCTTCTCCAGCGGCTCCACGAGCCTGTTCCGGAAGATCGCCGGCGAGGGGCTGGAGGGAGCCTCGACCAACGAGAAGTTCCTGACCGCGGCCTTCTCCCTGCCCGCCGGGGCCGTGTCGGAGCCCCTTCTCTTGCAGAACGCCGCCGTGGTGCTCCGGGTCAAGGAGATCCGGCCGGCGGAGGACACGGGAGTACAGCTGATCGAGTTCTACTACCCCTACCTCTTCGCCCAGGCCCGGGAGATGGAGCTCTACGACAGGTTCCTGGCCAGTCCGGAACTGAAGGACAACTTCTCGACCGCCTTCTTCCAGATCTTCCGGACGGAGTGATGCCCGAGGAATCGCCTCCCCGCGTCGCGGAAGCGGCCCGGGGAGGCTTTTCCGTGGAATACCGGGGGCGCTGCCTGTATTCCCGCGTGGCGCCCCGGGAAGGCCCCGAACGGATCGTCCGGGACCTGGAACCTCTCCCCGAAACCCTCTACGTCGTCCCCTCCCCCCTTCTCGGCTACGGCCTTCCCTCCCTGCTGGACAAGATACCCGAGTCGAGCGCAGTCCTGGCCTTGGAGGCGGATCCGGTCCTGGCAGCCTTCTCCCGTTCGAGACTTCCCCCCGAGGTGACGGGGCACCCGAGATTCCGGTTCCTCGCCTGCCCGTTCCCGGCCGACGGATCCCTCGGTTTCCCGGGCGGTTTCCGGAGGGCTTCGGAGGTCCGGTTGTCTGCGGGCCGGGCCCTGCATCCGGAGGCGTATGACGCAGCGCTCCGGACGGTGGACGCGGAACTGAACCGATACTGGCGGAACCGGATGACCCTGGTGCGGATGGGACGACTCTGGATCCGGAACATCTTTCGCAACCTGGCCCGCCTTCCGGCCGCCGGGCTGCGGGAACCCGCCGACTGGACGGGTCCCGTGGCGGTCTGCGGCGCGGGGCCGAGCCTGGACGGGGCCTGCGACTGGCTGCGGTCCGAGAGGGGTCGGCTCCGTATCTTGGCCTGCGACACCGCCCTGGGACCCCTGGTACTGAGGGGGATCCGGCCCGACGCGGTCGTCTGCCTGGAGGGCCAGATCCACAACCTGAAGGACTTTCTCCCCGCCGGAAAGATGGAGATCCCGGTGTTCGTGGATCTTTCCTCCCATCCCTCCGTCTTCCACGCGGTCCCGGGCCCCAAGATCCTGACCCTTACCCGGTTCGAGGACCTGGGACTTCTCGACCGCTTGGAACGCCTTCCCCTCCCCGCACTCCCGGTTCCGCCCCTGGGGTCCGTGGGTGTGCTGGCCGTACACCTGGCCCGGCGTCTGACGGACGGCCCCGTCTTCCTGACCGGCCTGGATTTTTCCTTTCCCGCGGGGACCACCCACGCCAAGGGGGCCCCAGCCCCCCGGGCCGACCTCCTCCGGGAAGACCGGTTCCACAAGGCCCGGGGCCAATGGAGCGCCTCCTGGCCGACGGGGGGATCCCGCGCCGCCGGGGGAGCCGGAATTATCATGGAAACCTACGCGGCGCTCCTGGCCGAGGAAGTCCGGGGGGATTCGAGAGTCTTCGACATCCGGGACTCCGGCCTGCCCCTCGGCCTGGATCGGATACCCTTGAAGGAAGCTTCCGCCCTCCTGGACGACCCTCGGATCGGCGCGGCGGCTTCCGGTCCGCTCCCCCTGGGCCGATCCGTTCCCCGGGAGGATCTGCGGTCCGCCGCGGAATCCTTCCTGGAAGTAGAGGCGGACAGGCTGGAAGGTCTGCTGTCCGCCCTGGGCGGTCGCGGTGACCTCGCGGCCCGGGTATCGGAATTCGACTGGATCCATTCCTGGTTTCCCGACGGGGAACGAGTACGAGAGCTGGGCCCGGACGTCCGCAACCGCCTGCTGGCGGAAGCTTTGGATTGGAAACGCAGGATCCGGGAAGCCCGGACCGGACTGGAGGGATCATGAGCCGCAAGGCGGGTATAGTCGGCTA
The DNA here is from genome assembly GCA_022703505.1 of Spirochaetota bacterium. Taxonomy (GTDB): domain Bacteria; phylum Spirochaetota; class Spirochaetia; order Treponematales; family UBA12059; genus JAAYUR01. The sequence goes on from JAKLDN010000009.1 coordinate 183,993, forward strand.
CGGACTTTCCGGAAGGACCTTCCATCTGCCCCTGATCCGGTCCCTGCCGGAGGACTTCGAGGTATCCGCCGTGGCCGCGGGGAGACGGTTCGAGGAGGCCGCACGCGAGCTTCCGGAAGCCAGGATCGTCCGGACCGCGGAGGAACTCTTCCGACTCCCCGGCCTGGACCTCGCCGTGATCGCGTCCCCGAGCGGTCTCCACGCGGCCCATGCCCGGGCGGCCCTGGAGGCCGGCCTGGCGGTGGTCCTGGAAAAGCCCTTCGCCTCGACCGTCCGGGAGGCGGAGACCCTGATCCGGGCATCCGAAGCCGCCGGACTGCCCCTGGCGGTCTTCCACAACCGCCGCTGGGACGCGGATTTTCGGAGCCTGAGCGGGCTCCTGGACCGGGACGTCCTGGGGGAGGTCTCCGAGGCCGAGTTCCGCTGGGAGCGGTTCCGCCCGTCCGTCCAGGACCGCTGGAAGGAACGACCCGGACCGGGCTCCGGTCTCCTGTGGGACCTGGGTCCCCACCTCTTCGACCAGGCGTGCCGGCTCTTCGGGCCCTTCGACTGGGTGATGGCGGACGTGGCGGCCCAGAGACCCGGTACCCGGGTGGACGACTGGTTCCACGCAGTGCTCGGCTCGGGGAAGCGCAGGATCATCCTGCACGCGGGTTGCCTGGCCCCGGATACGGGGTTCCACTATCGGGTCCACGGGGCGAAGGCGACCTTCCGGACCTTCGGGGAGGACGGTCAGGAGGCCGTGCTTCGGGCGGGAGACCTGCCCGGCTCTCCCGGTTGGGGCACGATGCCCGGGGCGGGCCTGCTCTCCCGCCCGGACGGTTCCGAGGAGAGGATGGACCTCGCCGGCGGGGACTGGCGGGAGTTCTACCGGGGCCTGGCCGCCGCCCTGGCCGGCCGGGGGCCCCTTCCGGTCGAGACCGCCGGAGCCCTGGAAACCCTCCGCCTGATGGAGGCCGCTAAGGTCTCCTCAGCGACCGGGCGCAGGGTCACCCTGGGATGATCAGTCCTCGTCCTCGTTCGTCCGGAGCACGGCCAGGAAGGCCTCCTGGGGCAGGTCCACGTCCCCCACGGACTTCATCCGCTTCTTGCCTTCCTTCTGCTTCTCCAGGAGCTTGCGCTTCCGGGTGATGTCGCCGCCGTAGCACTTGGCCAGGACGTCCTTGCGCACAGGGTTCACGGTCTCCCGGGCGATGATGGTCCCCCCGATGGCCCCCTGGATGGCGATCTTGAACTGCTGGCGGGAGATGGCCCCCTGGAGGCGCTCACAGACCTTCCGGGCCCGCTCGTAGGCGCCGGGCTTGAAGACCAGCTGGGACAGGGCGTCCACGGGCTTGCCGTTGATCAGGATGTCCAGCTTGACGAGTTCCGAGGGATGGTAGCCGATCACGTCGTAGTCGAAGGAGGCGTAGCCCCGACTGGTGCTCTTGAGCTTGTCGTAGAAGTCGAAGAGGACCTCCGCCAGGGGCATCTCGAAGATCATCTCCACCCGCTTCTCGTCCAGGTGGGTGAAGGAGGTCTGGACCCCCCGCTTCTGGACACACAGGGAGATGAGGTTGCCCACGTAGGCCACGGGGGTGATGATCTGGGCCTTGATGAAGGGCTCCTCGGCGGTCTCGATGCGGCCGGGATCCGGGTACTCCGAGGGGTTGTCCACGAAGAGCTCCTGGCCGTTCTTGAGGAGTATCTTGTACCGAACGCTGGGGGCGGTCATGATTATGGATTGGTCGAACTCGCGCTCCAGCCGTTCCTGGACCACCTCCAGGTGCAGGAGCCCCAGGAAGCCGCAGCGGAACCCGAAGCCAAGGGCCACGGAGTTGTCCTTGTCGTAGACCAGGGAGGCGTCGTTCAGCTTGAGCTTCTCCATGGCGATCTTGAGCTCGTCGTAGTCGTTCGTGTCCATGGGGTAGATGGAGGAAAAGACCACGGGCTTCACCTCCCGGAAACCCGGCAGGGGTTCCGAGGCCGGGACGTCGGCGTTCGTGATCGTGTCCCCCACCCGGACGTCCGAAACCGTCTTGATCCCCGCCACCACGTAGCCCACGTCCCCGGCTGACAGTTCCTCGGTCTTGGAAAGCTCGATCCGGAAGAACCCGACTTCCTCCACCTCATGGACCGCCCCGGTGTTCATGAGGAGGATCCGGTCCCCGGGCTGGATCCGGCCGTCCACCACGCGGATATGCACCAGGACCCCCCGGAAGGGATCGTACCGGGAGTCGAAGATCAGGGCCCGGGCGGGCTTGTCCGCGGATCCCCGGGGGGGCGGGAATCGCCGGACGATGGCTTCGAAGAGGTCGGGCAGGCCGGTGCCCAGCTTGGCGGACACGGGAAGGGCCTCGTCCCCGTCCAGCCCGAGGTCGTGGGAGATCTGGTCCCGGACCCCCGGCACGTCCGCGGCGGGCATGTCGATCTTGTTGATCACCGGCAGGATCTCCAGGTCGTGCTCCAGGGCCATGTACATGTTGGACAGGGTCTGGGCCTCCACCCCCTGGGAGGCGTCGATGAGGAGGATGGCCCCCTCGCAGGAGGAGATGGCCCGGCTGACCTCGTAGGAGAAGTCCACGTGGCCGGGGGTGTCCACCAGGTTCAGGGTGTAGGTGATCCCGTCCGAGGCGGTGTACGGGATGGAGACCGCCTGGCTCTTGATGGTGATGCCGCGTTCCCGTTCGATATCCATGTTGTCCAGCATCTGGTTCTGGAACTTCCGGTCGTCCACGATGTGGGCCATCTGGATGAAGCGGTCCGCCAGGGTGGATTTCCCGTGGTCGATGTGGGCGATGATGCAGAAATTCCGGATATGGTTCGGGTCTCGCATGGGCGCACTCTATAGGAAACCGGCGATTCCTTCAAGCTCATGTCGCCCGCCGGGTACCGCGCCCCCGCTCCGGGGGACCGCTCCGGTTGGCGGCGCCGGGGTCCGCCCGGGACCGGCGGCCCTATGCCGCGGCCCCGCCCCGCAGGTATACTGGCCCTATGATCGTGGAACCCGAGCGCCTGTCGGTGCTCAAGCCCGGACCGCCCGGGCGGGGGGACTTCGTCCTCTACTGGATGCAGCACGCCCAGCGGGCCCGGGAAAATCCCGCCCTGGAGTACGCCGCCTCCGAGGCGGCGCGGCTCCGTCTGCCCTTGGCGGTGCTCTTCGTCCTGGCCCCCTATCCCTCCGCCACGGCCGTACACTACCGGTTCCTCCTCGGGGGCTTGGCCGAAACCGCCCGGGCCCTGGAGGCCCGGGGGGCCCGCTTCATCCTGCGCCGGGGGGAATCCCCGAAGGTAGCCGCCGAGCTCTCCCGGCGGGCGGCCCTGGCGGTCTGCGACGCGGGTTGGACCCGGCCGGAGCTGGCCTGGAGGCGGGAGTTCGCGGAACGGTCCGCCTGCCCGGTGATCCGGGTGGACGGGGATGCCGTGGTTCCCGTGGAAGCCGCCAGCGACAAGCTGGAATGGTCCGCCTTTACCCTTCGCCGGAAGATCGAGGGCGCGGTTCCCGCCTACGCGGCCCGGATCCCGCCCGTCGTGGAGCTTCGGCGGGACGCCCGGGGCCTGGACCTGGACGGCGGCGCCGAGCTCCTTAGGACCGAGGGCGGCCCGCTTCGGCCCGAATATCCCGGGGATCGAGTCCCGGAGCAGACGGCCCTGCCCCCACCGGGAGAGGAGGCCGCCCGGACACGGTTCGACACCTTCCTGAATACGGGGCTGGACCGGTACGACGCGGACCGGAACGACCCGACCCTGGACGGTACCAGCGGGATGAGCCCCTACCTGCACTTCGGGCAGGTCTCCCCGGTGCTCCTGGCCCGAAAGGTCCTGGAGCGCGGCGGGGCCGGAGCCGCGTCCTTCATCGAACAGCTCACGGTCCGGCGGGAGCTCTCCCTGAACCTGGTCCGCTTTCTTCCCGACGCCTACGACCGCTGGGAGGGCCTGCCCGACTGGGCCCGCCGCACCCTCCGGGACGCCGCGGGGGACAAGCGGGACTATCTCTATTCCCGGTCGGATTTCGAGGCGGCCCGTACCCACGACCCCTACTGGAACGCCGCCCAGAATCAGCTGGTCCGCTCGGGCTCGATCCACAACTACATGCGCATGTACTGGGGAAAGAAAATACTGGAGTGGTCCGCGGATCCCCGGGAGGCCTACGGGACCGCCCTGTACCTGAACGACCGCTACGCCCTGGACGGCCGGGACCCCAACGGGTACGCCGGCGTGGCCTGGTGCTTCGGCCGCCACGACCGGCCCTGGGCCGGACGCGCCGTATTCGGCACCGTGCGGTACATGAACGCCGCGGGCCTCCGGCGGAAGTTCGACGCCGACGTCTATGCGAAGGCCTGGGCCTGAGCGGAACTGGGACGGGCCGACGGTTCCGGGGGGCTTTTCGCCTTCACAAGCGGGCTTCGGAACGCTATAGTAGGCCGATGGAGGAATCTATGCTCGATACCCTGGAGTATACGAAGGTCGAGGGGGAGAACAAGCAGCACAGGGTGACCGTGTACGCCCTTTCCACCTGCGGCTTCTGCAAGCGGGCCATGGCCTTCCTGGATACCCACAAGTTCGAATACTCCTACATCTATATGGACAAGGTCCCCCTGGAGACGAAGACCGAGGCCAAGAAGATCCTGAAGGACCGGTACAAGCAGGACGTGGCCTTCCCCTTCGCGGTCGTGGACGACCGGGAGTCCCTGGTCGGCTTCATCGAGGCGGACTGGAAGCGGACCCTGGAGGTCTAGATGCCCGCTCCTAAGACCCTGGAGGATACGCGACGCTTCGCGGACATGGTGGCCGCAAAGCAGGGCTGGACGGTGAACCCGGACGCGGAATTCACGGGCACCCTGGTGGAAGGTCTCACCACGAACTGGAACCGCTACGGCTACTATCTGTGCCCCTGCCGGGATACCGAGGGGAGCCGGGAGGCGGACGCCTCGGTCCTCTGTCCCTGCCGCTACGCCCGGGCGGACGTGGCGGAGCACGGCCACTGCTTCTGCGCCCTGTTCCTCAGGCCGGACTTCGCCGCGGCGGGCCGGGAGGTCCAGGGCATTCCCGACCGCCGGAGTTCCGGCTAGGGCCGGACCCAGTATCCGGAACCCGATGTCCCGCACCTATCTGGATTGGGCCGCCACGGCCCCCCCGTCCCCGGAAGCCCTGGAGGAATACCTCCGGGCCGCCCGGGAGTACCCCGGAAATCCGTCCAGCCTGCACGCGGAGGGTTCGGCCGCCCGTACGGCCTTGGAGGACGCCCGGGCGCGCCTGGCCGGACTCCTGGGATGCCGTCCCGGGCGGGTCGTCTTCACCTCCGGAGGCACCGAGGCGGACGGCCTGCCCCTGCTCGCCCTGCTCCGCCGGCCGTCTCCCGGATCCGTGGTGATCTCCTCCATCGAGCATCCCGCGGTGTTCGAGCAGGCCGCGGTTTTAGAACGCCTGGGATGGAAGGTCCGCCGGGTGGATCCCGGACCCGACGGGAGGGTCGCTCCCGGCGCGGTGGTGGACGCCTGCGGGCCCGACACGGTCCTGGCGGCGGTCATGGCTGTGAACAACGAGACCGGGGCCGTCCAACCCCTGTCCGAAATCCGGTTGGCCCTGGACGAGGCCTCCCGCGGAGGGCGTCGGATCCGGTTCCATACGGACGCCGTCCAGGCCTTCGGGAAGGTCCCTTTCGAACCCGAGTCCCTCGGCGCGGACTCCGCGGCCCTGAGCGCCCACAAGATTCGCGGGCCCCGCGGCGTGGGGGCCCTCTACCTGCGGACGCCGATCGAGCCCCTGGCCGCGGGGGGCGGCCAGGAAGGCGGCATCCGCTCGGGCACGGAGAACCTGGCGGGCATCCTGGCCTTCGAGCGGGCTGCCGCCGCCGCGATCCGGGACCTGGGGGAAAACCGCCGTCGGGCCCGGGTGCTCTCGGACCGGCTACTGGATCACATCCGGGCCATCCCGGACGTCCGGCCCGTGCCCGAATGCAGGAAAGCGGGGGACGAACGGTACTCCCCCTGGATCCTGGGCCTTTCCCTGCCCGGCCTGGCCGGGGAGACCGCCGTGCGGATCCTTTCGGACGCGGGATACGACGTATCCACCGGCAGCGCCTGCTCCTCCTCCCGCCGGAAGCGCAGGGTGCTGGAGGCCATGGGAGTCCCGGAAGCCCTGGCGTTCTGCGCCATCCGGGTTTCCCTGGGCCCGACTACCACGGAATCCGAGATCGACGGCTTCGCCGAAGCCCTCCGGGACGCGTACCTGCGGTACCGGACCTAAGGAACAACATGGATACCTTGTACCTGATCAAGCCCGGGGAGCTGGAGCTCAAGACGGGCAACCTCCGGGAATTCGAGTCCCGTCTCCGCAAGGACATCGAGCGGAGGCTGGAGGGCCGGGCCCGAGTGGACATCCGGCCGGGTCGGTTCTTCCTGCGCGTGCCCGAGGGGCTCGAGGAGCGAGCGGAACGCGTGCTTTCCCGGGTGCCCGGGATCGTGGGGTACGCCCGGGCCCTGACCTGCGGCAAGACCATGCCGGAGATCGGGGAGCTGGCCCTCCGGGTAGCCCGGGAAGGCCGGGAGGCCGGTCACTCCACCTTCAAGGTCGAAGCCCGCAGGGCGGACAAGGGCTTCCCCCTGGATTCCTACGGCCTGGCCCGGGAACTGGGAGGGCTCATCCTGGAGAACGTACCCGGGCTTTCGGTGGATGTGAAGAAACCGGAGTTCACGGTTTTCGTGGAGGTCCGGGAGCGGGCCTACGTGCACGGCGCCATCCGGAAGGGCCAGAAGGGGCTTCCCTCGGGCTCCGCGGGGAAGGGACTGCTTCTGTTATCGGGGGGCATCGACTCCCCCGTGGCGGGCTATCTCATGGCCAAGCGGGGACTTTCCCTGGAGGCGGTCTATTTCAACGCCTATCCCTACACATCCCGGGAAGCCTGGGAGAAGGTCCGAGACCTGGCCGGCATCGTGGCCAGGTACGCGGGCAACCTGGTCCTGCACACCCTCTCGTTCACGGATATCCAGATGGAGATCAAGCGAGGGGCTCCCGTGGAGTGCTCCACCCTCTTCCTCCGGGCGGCCATGGTCAGGGCCGCCCACCTGCTGGCCGCGGAGATCGGAGCCAACTCCCTGGTGACCGGGGAGAGCCTAGGACAGGTGGCCAGCCAGACCGCGGAGAACATCCGATTCTCCCAGGCCCGGACGGACCTTCCGATCTTCCGGCCCCTCATCGGGGTGGACAAGGAGGATACCATGCGGATGGCCCGGGAGATCGGAAGCTACGAGATCTCGATCCTGCCCTACGAGGATTGCTGTGTGCTCTTCTCCCCGGAACACCCCATCCTGAGGTCCCGGCCGGACCGGGAAGGGCCGATCTACGAGTCCCTGGGTTTGGACCGCCTGATCGAAGAGGCCGTCCGGACCCGGGAAACCCTGCCCGTCCCGTTTTCCGTCTAGAAGCCTGTCGGCCTGAGGATCAGGCCTCCACCTTGAGGACCTCGGAGACGGCGCGCTCGATCTGCCCCTGGGGCAGTGCTCCCATGGCGTAGCTGGGATTCCCCTCCTTGGGGACGAAGTAGAGGGTGGGGATGCTCTGGATCCCGAAGACTCCGGCCAGCTCCTGCTCCGCCTCGGTGTCCACCTTGTAGACGTGGATCTTGCCCTCGTACTTCTTGGCGACCTTTTCCAGTACCGGGGCGATCATCTTGCAGGGCCCGCACCAATCCGCGTAGAAGTCGATGATCGCGGGGAGGTCCCCGGCGTATTCCCATTCTTTCTTGGACTCGTAATCGAATACCTTCTTTTTGAAGTCTTCCGTAGTCAGTTTTTCGGGCATCCGTGTCTCCTTGCGCCTTCGTTTGAACTTGTGGACATACTTAATATAGTGTTTTTCATATGTTTCGACAAGGGCCGCCCGAAAAAAAGGGACCGCCGAGGCGGTCCCTTCGATGAACGAACGGGATCTAGAAGCGAATCCGGGCGCCGAACTCCGCGCCGATACCCACGGACGGTGCGGGAATGAGGGGGATCGAAAGCACCGGGGAAAGATAGAGCTCGAACTTCTTGACCGGCCAGAACTGGAGACCGAAGGGAATGCGGAGGCCGAAATCAAATTCCCCTCCCGCGATGCCCGCGTAGAGGCCCGCGCCGAGGAAGTAGCTCAGGCCGGAGCCCAGACCCTCCGCGTCGATCACGTAGTAATCCACGGAGGCCCCGAAACGCTCCCCGGTGAAGTCGTACTTGAGCCCCACAACCGGGAAACTGGCCCACTTGAAGGAGAGGCCCACGCCGCCGCTCAGGGAACCGCTGGCGCTTCCCACGCTTCCGTACACTCCGAATCCCGTCAGTCCCGCGGGACCCGCGGCGAAGGCGGGAATTCCCGCCAGCAGGACCAGGGCGGCTGCGATACCAAGAACCTTTTTCATCACGACCTCCGTTAGGGTGCTTTCGAGACAATATACCGCGAATCCGGATGGATGCAAAGAAGCGGAAAACAAAACCGGCCTTTCGGCCGGCTTATCTCTCCATCCCCTAGGGGAGTCGAGTTCCGGGGCCGCGACATCGTGTCGCGGCCCCGGAACCCGCCTCCGCGCCTGTCGCCGCACGCGTCGCTCCGCTCCGCTTGCCGAGCGGAAACGATTGTCGTGTGCGCTATCGCGCACGACGGCATCCTTGCGGCTCCTCCGGCATCGCGCTCAAAGGATCGCGCGATTCCGGAACGGCGCGTCGGGTTCGACTCCCCTAAGTCGCACGCATGAAAAAACCGGCCTTTCGGCCGGCTTATCTCTCCATCCCCTAGGGGAGTCGAACCCCTGTTGGCGGGATGAAAACCCGCTGTCCTAACCACTAGACGAAGGGGACAAACGCTCTCCGGCGCTGCGCGCCGGAGCCACACCTTACAGAAAAACGGCCTTCCCTGTCAAGGGAAGGGAGGATCCCGAAGGATCACATCCGGAGGCGGTCCAGGATCAGGGCCTTCATCTTGGCGGCCTGCTCGTTCTCCGGATCCAGACGCAGGGCGGCCTCGCAGTCCGACAGGGCTTTCGGGTAGTCCCCGAGATGGAAGTAGGCCTGGCTCCTCCGGTACAGGGAGTAGAAATGGAAGGGGTGGATCTCCAGGGCCAGCTCGAAATCCCGGACCGCGGCGGAATAGTCGGCCAGGACCGAATGGACGACTCCCCGGTAGTAGACCGCCTTGTAGCAGCGGGGATCCAGGTCCAGGGTCCGGGAAAAGTCAGCGATCGCCTCCTCGTACCTCGACTCGGCGAAGTACGCCATCCCCCGGTGCTTGTGGATGAGGGCGGCGATCTCGTCCTTCGGTTCCCGCGACAGTATGCAGGAATACGTCTCGATCGCCGCGGCGTAATCGTCCCGGTTGTGGGCGTTAAGCGCGAAGACCAGCATCTCGTCGATGCTGGATTCGCAGCCCGAGTATTCCGCCGCGGTGGGGGCCTGGGCGCCCAGGGTAAGGTCGTCCGCACGCTCGGGGAAGAAGGGCTCGTCGATGGACTTTTCGATCTTGCGGAAAAAGTTGGTACGCCGCCGGTCCAGCTCGTTCACCAGGCGGTGCTGGTAGTCCCTTAGTTCCTGGAAGATGATGTCCGAGAGGGAGAGGTTGGCGTTCAGGGCGGCGAGCTTCCGCTTCATGGGCTCGTCGAAGGGGTTGAACTCCGATTTGTAGACCAGTTCGTGCTCCACCTCGGCCCAGGCGTCCTGCAGGATGGTGCGCACCTGGATCTCGCAGACACCGAGGTCCAGGCCCTTGGACGCCCTCCGGAGGTCCACGGGGATCTCCACCAGGATATGGGTGGACTCGTAGCCGAATTCCCGGAAGGACCGGTCCGCCCCCTTCCGTTCCACCTCCACTACCCGGAAGCAGCGCCCGATCTCGGCCTCGACCTTCTGGAGGTCCCCCATGAAGGGACAGATGACCCGGAGCGCCAGGACGTCGGCTATGGGCTTGACGGATTTCCGTCCGGCGGCCCGCGCCTCCTGGATAAGCAGGATCCGCTTGCGGAACCAGCTGGGGAAGGACTTCACCCGGGACTTCAGGGTGGGGTGGATGCCCGCTTCCTGGAGACACTTGGATACCCGGACGGACATATCGGCCAACACGGCCTGGTAAACGGGGAGGAGCCGCTCGTATCGTTCCTCCAGCTCCGCGCGGTTCAGGGTTTCGAACTCGTTCATCGAAGCTATGATACCCGGAGCGGCCCGAAAAGGCAAAAGAAAAGGGCCGCCCGAGGGCGGCCCCTTCCGATTCCGGCACTCCTTACTTGGAGGGAGTGAACTCGGACTTCTGCTCCTGCTTGAGGCTCTCGATGTAGCGCAGGACCTGGGAGTTCCCGAAGCGCTGGCTCTCGATCCTCTTGCGCTCGGCTTCCTTCACGCCCACGATGCCCCACACGGCCTCGTCGTCGATGTCCGTGACGGGGTCCAGGATGGCCTTGTCGTAGAGGATCTTCACGTCCTTGATGTAGGCCACGAAATCCCCGCCCTCATGGGCCGCGTCGCGGGAGAACAGGATCCCCCCGAGCTTCACGAAGGGGCTGGTCTTCGGGTAGAGCGGGTAGATCCGGAGTTCCCGGTTGCGGACGTCCCGGATGTACTGGGGATTGTCCCAGCGCAGCTCCCGCCAGCCGTCGAAGTTGAGGTACCCCATGAAGATGACCTTCTCGTTGGCGTCCTGGTCCTTGAGGATCAGGGACAGGCCGTGCGGGAAGTTGAGGCCCTTGACCATGACGGCCACGGACTTGATGACCCCCACGTTCTTGACGACGCCCAGGGCGGTCTGGACCTTGGTGTCCGCGTTGTAGGTGCCCTCGAAGCGGGTCAGCCGGTTGTTGACCGGATCACCGCCGGAGCCCGCGGCCTTCGGGGTGATGGTCCCGTCGTCCGCGACGTCCGCCTTCGGCTCGAAGGAGGGGATCTCGAAGGGCGGGGTGACCCGGGCCCAGGAGTTGAAGGGCTCCAGGGGGAAGCTCACCCGGACGCCCATGACGGTCTGGCCGGCGAACTGCTTGGCTTCCTGGTTGACCGGGGCTTCCCGGGCATAGGAATTGGGAACCGTCACGGCGGAGCGGGAGGAGGATGCCAGCACCACGGACCAATTGGGGATGGCCAGGGAGGTGCGCATCATCTTCTTCTGATCCTCAGTGTAACTCGCCCCCGCGGTGGAAGAGAAATCTATCATCGTAGCGCGGTTCTGGGTCAGCTTACCCTGCTGCACCGGATCCTCGATGATATCGGCCTTCAGGAGGGAGAAATCGATGAGGACAGCTTCGTCCGCGAAGACGCCGACGGCACCAACCAAGAGAAGAGCCGCGGCCACGATGAGGAACTGCCTTCTCATTAACGTGCTCCTTTCATAAAGCATGCTCAGAATCAAGGAATTACCTGGAATTATAGTCGCCGCAAGTGCTTTGTCAATTATTTTTACTTTTTTTTAGGCTCCCGGTCCGCGCCGAGGTACTGGACTCCCGGCTCGCGGCCCCCCACGGTGACGATTACGGTCCCCAGGGTCGGGAAGTTGTACCTCAAGGTCTTGCGGATCGCCCGGAGCCCCAGGTCCAGGGACGGTTCAAGGCCGAAGATCGCGTCCTCGGAAAGGTCCACGTAGAGCCTGCCTCGCCTGTACAGGACCTCCCGGAGGCGGGTACCCCGGGGAAGGGCCGCGATCATCCGGGAATCCCCGGGGCCCAGCAGGAACTCCTCCACGACTTCCCGGGCCCCTTCCTCCAGACCCGGCCCTCCGGGCAGGATCTGCCGAGTCTCTCCCGAGAGCCGGAGATCCTCGGCCCGGGGGAAAAAAAGGACCGCGGACCGGGTGGGCAGGGGACGCAGGAACCAGCCGGCGACCGAGAGCAGAAGCGAGAGGAAAAGCAGCCCGGGCCACAGGATCCGGGGAGCGAGGAGGCGTTCCAGGATGGCCGTAAGCCTGTTCCGGAGGTCTGGAATCATGGGGAAGCGGGTCCTTTGCGTCGTTCGAAGTAGTCGACGAAGTCGACGATCCCAGTATATATGCCGTCCCCGAGGGAGCGCAAGTAAGCGGCGTCCGCCAGGAGGGCGGCGTCCTGGGGATTCGTCAGGAACCCCACCTCCACCAGGACGCTGGGCATCTTGGCGTTCCGGACCACGAACCACTCCTCCGCCCGGAGGCCCCGGTTGGGGGACGCGTCCCGGATGACCGTACCCATCCCGTCCAGGATGCGCTTGGCCAGAAGGACGCTCTCGGTGGTGAACTCCTCCTCCAGCATGGCGTTCAGGATGGGGGCTATGTCCTTGTCCGTGGCCGGGAGGGTGGATCCGTCCACGAGTTTCCGACGGTAATCCGGGTTCAGGTACCAGACTTCGAAGCCCCGGGCGTTCTTGTTGAACGAGGCGTTGGCGTGGATCGACACGTAGATGATCGCGTCGTTCCGTCCGAGCTCCAGGGAATTAGCGATCTCGACCCGTTCTTCCAAGGTCGGAAAGACGTCGGAATCCCGGGTCATGAGGATGGTCCGGGCGGGCCAGCGTTCCTTGAGGCGGTCCCGGACCCGAAGGGCTACGGTCAGGGCGATGTCCTTTTCCACGATCCGCTTCTTGACCCCTCCCAGGGTATGGTCGGCCAGGGCACCGGGGTCCTTGCCCCCGTGGCCCGGATCGATCAGGATCGCGGCCACATGGAATTGGGAGGCCCTCTCCTCCTCCTTCCGGGTGAACCAGGTTCCAAGCGCCGCGGCCGCCGCGCCCGAAAGCACGGGAACCCCGTCCCGTAGCGTCACGGGATCGATCCGGGCCAGCTCCGTTCCGTCCAGGACCCACTGGGGCGCCCCGAGCTTGAAGGCGGCCCGGTGCCCTGCCCTCTCCAGGTACCCCGTTGCCGTGAGAGGGTCCCAGGTGAGCCGGGCGCCCAGGTCCGCGGCCGCGGAGGCCAGGGGCCGCGGCGAGGCGGACGGCGACGGAGCGGCGGGCGCGGCCGGGGCGGTAGGCCCCGGGGCGGGAGGGGCTCCCGTCCCGGCCGTGCCCTGACCCGCAACGCGCGCCGTCGCCAGCAGGGTCAGCAGGACCGCGGCCGCCAGACTCCTCACCCCGCCTCCCTCAGTCCTTCCGGAACAGGGAATCGATCACGTAGGCGGCTCCCTGGGCTCCACCCCGGAACAGGGCCTTCCAGAACGAGGCGCCCAGCACGAGCTCCGCCCGGCCGTCGTCTAGGGCGGCGCCGGTCCAATCTTGAACGACCTTCAGGGACTCGGCGATGGAGCGGCCCTGCCAGTCCCGGGCCGTATCCGCCTCCGCGCCGGGCAGGGCCGCGTAGGCGACCCGGGGCCGGGGGGAGGGCGCCGACCCGGACCGGGGAGGGATTCCCCGGTCCGGGAGAAAGGCCGCGGCCGCCGCCAGGGCAGGCGATACCCGGAACGCCGAGGCCGGCCAGGTCGTGCCGTCGGGATTGGGGATGCCCCCGCCCGAGAGGAAGGCGTCGGTGTCCGGGTTCCGGGGAGCCAGGCGGATCCGTACCGCCCGGGCGGCCCCTTCCGCCGCGGCGACCGCGGACTCCCGGTCCGGGGCCTGGGAGATCACGTTGCCGCACTTCTCCACGTTGTTGGCCGGGAAGACTACCCGGTCCCCGGCGGCCACCCGGAAGAAGACCTCCTTGACGTAGGGTTCGGCCCGGGCGGCCCGTTCCCCGGAGACCGAGGCGACGATCCCCGGGATGCTGATGAAGGCGCGTTCCGCGGAGACCCAGTTCCGCTTCGGCTCCGTGTCCCGGGGTTCCCGGCCCACGGCGATGTCCAGGGCCCCTGCCGCGGGATCCACCCCGGAGGCGTAGGGATAGGTCCAGCCGGACATGTAGCCCCCCGAAAGCCGGGCCGCGATCTCGCCCACATAGGCCCCCCGGGCGGTCAGCTTGATGTCCCCCTTGGCCGCCCCGTTCCGGATTCCCAGGGCCCGGATCCCCGCCTCGAAGACCCGGACCACCTCGGCCACGTCCCGCTCCGGGAAGGCCGTGGGCATGGTATGCCCCATCTCCACGAAGTAGGGGGCGAAGGTGATGTGCCGGTCCGCGATCCCGCAGAGGCGGACCCTTCCCTCGTGGACCAGGGCGTCCAGGCTGAACTCCGGCCCCTCAAGGTATTCCTCCACGATGGCCCTTCCCGACCGGGAATGCCCGTGGGCGTCCGCCAGGGCCTCGGCCAGCTCGGTCCCGTCCCGGACCAGCCGGCAGCCCCGGGCGCCCATGTTGTCCACGGGCTTGACCACCAGGGGGAAGGCCAGGAAATCCGGCAGGGCGGCGGGGGAATCCGAGCGCGAGAGGACGGAAAAGCGGGGACTGGGCACCCCCGCGGCGGAGAAGACCGCGCGCATCCGGGACTTGTCGCTGGCGTTCAGGGCGGTCTCGAAGGGAATCCCGGGCAGACCCAGCTTTTCCGCCACCCAGGCCACGGAGGCGGAAAAGTCCGTGCCCGCGGTCATCACCCCGTCCAGGCCACCGTTCTCCCGGAGCCGCCGGGCGGCCTCCTCCAGGGCGGGCCGGTCCTTGAGATCGATGTGCAGGAACTCGTCGGCGAAGGGGATGCCCACGGCCTTGTCGCTCCCGTCCGCGGCCACGACCCGCCAGCCCCGCTCCTTCGCGATCCTGAGGGCGGGGATCTGCATGACTCCGGCGCCTAAAATGAAGATCGTCCGCACTTAATCCTCCCGTTCGGAATCCCGGACCCGCCGGGCGTAGCATTCGAAGGTGTCCCCCAATCCGAATAGCCGCGACGCGGCCCCGGCCATCCGGGCGGCTCCGGGCTTTCCCAGGGCTCCCGGGAAGCGCTCCGGATGGTGGCCGGTGACCCGGATACGTTCTACCCGGAAACCGAAGGGTCCGAGAATCCCCGCGGCCCGGCGGGGCTCCCAGACCGTGGCGTGGTCGTCGGGGCTGCGATCGAAGAAGCGCCCGGGATCGGAGCGGGCCGAGATCCCCCCGCCCGAGGGGGTCGAGAAGGCGAAGATCCCGCCGGGGCGAACCAGGTCCGCCGCCGCCCGGAGGGCCCGGGCGAGGTCCTCGAAGTGCTCGATCACGAACCACATCGAAAGGCAGTCCACGGGGCCGCCCAGGTCGGAGCGCGTACCGGGATCCAGGAAATCCCCCGCCCGGGCGGGGAGGCCCAGGGTGTCCCTCACGTAGGCCGCCGCGGACGGGGCGATGTCCAGGCCCCGGGCGTCCCAGCCCCTCCGGGCGGCCTCCGCCAGGAAGGCCCCGTACGCGCAGCCCACGTCCAGGATCACGGGGCGGCGGCCCCCGGCCTCGCGCGGAAGGAGCCGCTCCAGGATCTCCAACCGCCCCGCCGCGAAGGCCGTCAGGGCCGGGAAGTCCTCCAGATAGGTCCGGCCGTACTGTCTCCGGTACTCCTCGAAAAAATAGGACTCCACGTAGGGAGTGTCCCCGCCCTCGAAGAGCTCCCGGTAGACCATCCCGCACCCGGCACAGCGGAAATAGCTCTTCCGGGGATACCGCTCCAGGACCGCGCGTTCCCGGGCGCCGCAAACCGGGCAGGACCCGGAGGCCCCGGGCCGGAGGGCCGCCAGGCGACCGGCCAAGGATTCGGCGCATTTCGGGGCGGCCGCCGCGGTCGACGCGGCCAGGGCCGCCGGGTCCGAAAGGAGACGGGCGAGGGCCCGGGGCTCCGGACGGCCGATCCCCGCGGCCGGGAAACCCGCGCTCCGGGAAAGCCGGGCGTGGTACCGGCCGGGGTCGACCAGGATGACCGCGCAGCCCGCCCAGGCCGCCTCGAAGGCGGTCAGGCCGAACTGTGTGAACACGAGGTCCCAGGAAGCCAGGGTCTCCTTGAGGTCCGGGACGGGTCCCGCGATACGCACCCCCCGGGGCACCCGGCGGGACGCGTCCCCCAGGGGGCCGGTCAGGAGGGTCAGCGACTCGGGACGGAAGAACCCGCCGGCCACCAGGGCTCGGGCCGTGGCGGGACCGAGCCCCCGGGGATCCTCCCCCCCGAAGGCCAGGAGGATGTTCCCGAAGCGGTCCGGGGGGGAGTCCCGGCGCCGGCCCGGGAGATGAAGGAAGCCCCGGGATTCCAGGTTGGCATCGCCGAGGAGGGCCTCCCGGCCCGTCCGGGGCAGCGCGTCGATCCGGAAGGAAGCCCCGAGGGCGGCCGGCCCGCCCTCGTCCAGGGCGACCGTGGGAGCCAGGGCGCGCCAGGCCAGCTCCTCCTCCCGGGAAGCGTTCCGCAGATCCAGGACCACGAAGGCCCAGGTCCCCGTTTCCGCCGCCGCTCGGGACCGGACCAGGCTCAGGCCCCGCACCCTTTCGGGGAAGGCGGCCTCGATCTCCCGGGCTCCCCGGGACCCGGGTCCCGGGTCCTCGTCCAGGAAGACCGCGGCGGAGGATCCCGGCAGGTCCGAGAGCTCCCGGGCCAGGGTCAGGCAGCGGACCAGGTGGCCCGAGCCGTTGCCCCGGGCGACGGAGGGCACGAAGAGGAAACGGGACACGGCGGCTAGGCCTTCCCGCCGAGGCCGAGGAGCCGGCGAACCAAGGCGGCCGAGGTAGGGTCGAAGCCGCATTCCTCGGCGAGGGCCCGCGCAGCCTCGTAATCCTCCCGGGTATCCACGGTCACCCGGGCTTCGGGGGCGCGGAGGGATCCCGGCGCCTCGGGCCGGTAGATCGAAAAACGCCCGGGCCGGCGGTAGAGGAAGGGACAGACATGCTCCCGCTCGTAGGGGTCCGAGGACTCCGCCTCCGCTTCCACCAGGGCGGAAGCCCGTACCACCTCGACCCCGAAGCCCAGGGGCAGGCCTTGATAGGCCGCGTAGTCGGAGGCGGCGGTACGGGGATCCGAAAGGAGGGACTCGGCGGCCTCGGGGCTGACGAAGGGGTTGTCCCCGGTGGCACGGATCACCCTGGAAATCCGGTACTCCCGGATCGCCCCGCAGTACCGGGCCAGGACGTCCTCCTCGGACCCCACGAAGACCTTCCATCCCAGGGCTTCCGCCCGGGGCCCCAGCTCCGGGGCGCTCCCGGGCTCCGTGGCCAGGACGCGGAGGTCCGCGGGCACCCGGGAGAGGCGGCGCAGGCAAGATTCCAGGAGGGTTCCGTCCCCGAAGGGAAGGAGGGCCTTGCGGGGAAGCCGGGTGGAACCCAGGCGGGCCTGGAGGATGACGCCGGTCATGGGGCCAGGGGTTCCCAGAGATCGACCACGCTCCGGGCATCCCACCGGAAGCGGTACCGGTTGATCCGAACCCATTCCCGGGCCGCCCGGAACTCCCCCGCGGCCCGGAAGGGGTCCCGGGAGGCACGGAACAGGTAGGCCGGGAAGGCCCCCAGGGGGAGCATGCCGCCGTCCTCCCGGACCCGGACAGCGAGGTTCTTGAGGTGGAAGCGGCCGTAGGACGGCCCGGGGGTCGTGTCCTCCGTAGGTGGAACGCCCTCGTAGCCCATCCGCAGGGCCTGGGCCATGCGGATCTCCTCCCCCCAGAGCCAGGCGCGGAATCCGAAATCCATCTTCTGCCACCAGGGATCCGGCAGGGTTCCGTCGTATCCTCCCAGGCGGACGAACCTCTCCCGGGAATAGATCCCGCAGCCGTCGAAGGGGAAGAGGGTCTTGTCCCCGTCCTTCTGGGGAGTCAAGGAAAGGATCCGCAGGCCGGCGCCCTCGAAGGCCGGGGCCAGGAGGGTCGGGACCGGCTCGCCCCCCCCGGAGGAGAGGAAGGGAGCGGTGCACAGGAAGTCCTGCTCCGAGAGCCGTTCGAAGAAACGGCTGGACAGGGCCGCGGTGGAGAGCTTCTGGTCGTTCCAGAGGACGAAGACGAAGGGACCGCAGGACTCCCGGATCCCCAGGTTCACTTTCTCCCCGGTCGTGACCTCCTCCTTCAGGAAGAGAAACCGCACCTGGGGGAAACGGCCGGACAGGGATTCCACGTCGGGGGTCTCGGAGCCGGCCTCTATGGAGAGGATGGAATCGAAGCCGATCCGTTCCAGGTCCGCCAGGAGCCGGGCCCGGTACAGCCGGCTGCCCCGGTTCAGGAGGACCACCGATACGGGAAGGCCTTCCGGACAGGCGCGGGACTTCTGCCCGCCCACCACCGTGTAGGGGACGGGGCGGTCGTCAAGCGTTGTAGGTATGGTACTCATCGCAGCGTCCGCAGATCGCGGGGTAGTCCTTCGCCGTGTGGCGCCGGAACCAGGGCTCGCTCCGGGCCCAGAGGGCGGCAAGGCCCTCCTCGAACACGTTGCCCAGGATCTCCGCGCCCTCCGGAAGCCCGGGGGCCCGGCATTCCCGGCAGACCGGTACGGAGCCGTCCAGGAGGACGCAGACGTCCCGGGCCAGGTGCCAGCAGGGCCTTCGATCCAGGGGGGAGAGGTCCGCGACGGACCGGTCCGGCAGGGTGCCGCAGAAGGAATCGTACTTCTGGATGATCACGTTCTCCGTCCGGGCCTTCCAGCCCCGGTAGAAGGCCTCCAGGCGCTCCTCGTTCTCCTTCATCCGTACCGCCTGGACGTGGACCCGTCCCGGGAAGAGGCGCATCAGGGTCCCGGTTCGGGCCTTCGCCTCCTCGAACCCCGGCCCCCGGAGGCGGGCGTAGGCTTCGGGGTCGGTCTCATCCAGGGAAACGATCCAATCCAGGCGTCCGTCCGCCAGGGCCGCGGCCTTCTCGACCGTGTCGTCGTCCCACCCCACCCCGGAGGTCTCCACGATGAGGGATAGACCGGGGTGCCGGAGGGTGGACTTGACCAGGGCCGGGAAATCGGGATGGAGCGAGGGCTCCCCCCAGAGGGAAAGGTCCACCACGGCGTCCCCGCAGAGGTCCGCGGTCTCGTCCATCAGCCGGGAGTAGCGCTCGACGGGCAGGAAGTCCCGCCGGGACAGGATATCCCCTCCGAACCCGGGATAGGGGCAGTAGGAGCAGGCCTGGGGACAGCCCCCGGCCACCTGGACGGAGACGAAGGCCGGGAGGGTGCGGAGGAGCCCGAGGTTCGCAGGCACCAGGTCCAGGATGGACTCCGCGTCCCCGGCGCCCAGGTCCAGGAGGCGCTCGCAGACCATCCGGTTGCGCCGGGTGTCGCAGGTCAGGGACAGGCGGTACTCCCGGAGGTCGACCCGGGAGATCTCCGTCTCCAGGTCGAAGGAGTTGATGTCCTTCTGGATGACCGGAAAGAGTCCCTCCTCGCCCAGGGGTTCCGGGACCTTTTCCGCCAGGGCCCGGAGGGCCGGGAGGATCCGGGGGGCCAGGATCTCCGGGGCCACCCCCGCGGGGAAGCCGTCGGCGAAGTAGTACTCCGCCCGATACCTGCGGAAGTCCTCCAGCATCCGGCCGGTCAGGGCCGGGTCGAGGAAGGGGGCGTCCCCCCGTATCCGGATCAGGGCGTCCCGGCCTTCCGCGCCCGCGGGGACGGCCGCCAGGACCGCCTCGAGAGCCTCCAGGAAGGGCCGGGAACCGGGTCCCGGGACTTTGACGACGGGCACCGGGGCACCGGGCAGGTCGCGGTCCGAGACCAGGACGACCTGCCCCACCCCCGGAAGGCCCCGGACCTTTTCCAGGACCCGTTCCAGGGCGGATGGTCCCTCCCCCAGGGGGCTCAGGGCGAGATCCCGGATTCCGACGCAATCGAGCACGGCTATGGCTGTCATACCCTATCCAGTATCGGCCGCACGGCCGGGGGTCGTTAGGGACGGGTCCGCAGGACGTCCCGGATCGAGTGTACACCCCCGGGCGGAGGCGATCAATCTATGCCGGAAGGATGCTTGCCGCGGGCCGCCGGCCCCTTCGGGCTCATGGCGACAATAGGCAGGGTCCGGATCTCCAATTCATAGGGTTTCCTCTATTATACCACCTATTGAAGTTTAGCCTTGCATGGCCACAATATGTTGTGGTATAGTCGCCGTCTGCGCCGAAAATGTACTAGAGCGCGGATACCATAAAGGAGCGTCGCCATGAACATAGAGCGCCGATTCACCCGCCCCGGCCGCGGCCCCTACGAGGGGCTCTCCTGGGAACGCAGGGTTTCCGAGATACGCAACCTGGACGGTCGGACGGTATTCCGCATGGAGGGGGTGATCGTGCCCTCCGGATGGAGCCAGATCGCCACGGACATCCTGGCCCAGAAGTACTTCCGCAAGGCAGGGATCCCCGAGGGCAAGGCCCGGAGTTGGGAGTCCTTCGTTCCCGAGGACCAGCGGACCCTGGCCGGCCCGGGCCCCAAAGCCGGGGCGGAGCACGACGCCCGCCAGGTCTTCCACCGCCTGGCCTATACCTGGCTCCGCTGGGGGACCGAGGAGGGCTGGTTCGACACCGAGGAAGACGGCAAGGCCTTCTACGACGAGACCTGCGCCATGCTGGCCCGTCAGATGGCGGCCCCCAACTCCCCCCAGTGGTTCAACACGGGGCTCCACGCGGTGTACGGGATAGAGGGTCCCGCACAGGGCCACTTCTACATGGATCCCGCCACCGGGGAGGTGGTGAAGTCCTCCAGCGCCTACGCCCGGCCCCAGCCCCACGCCTGCTTCATCCTGGACATCCAGGACGACCTGGTCAACGAGGGCGGGATCATGGACCTGGTCACCCGGGAAGCCCGGCTCTTCAAGTACGGGTCCGGCACGGGGTCCAACTTCTCCAAGCTCCGGGGGGCCCTGGAACCCCTGTCCGGGGGCGGGGTCTCCTCGGGGCTCCTGTCGTTCCTCAAGATCGCGGACCGCTCCGCGGGAGCCATCAAGAGCGGGGGGACCACCCGCCGGGCCGCCAAGATGGTCATCCTGGACGCGGACCACCCGGACATCGAGTCCTACGTGGACTGGAAGCCCCGGGAGGAGTACAAGGTGGCCTGCCTGGCCGCGGGGAGCGCCCTGATCCGGTACCACCTGGAGAAGGTCCGCTCCGCGGTCGCCCGGACGGACCTGCCGCCTGCCTCCCGGACCTCCCTGGACGCGAACCCGGCCCTCCGGGACGCTGCGCGGACCGCCCTCCGGGCCGGGATCCCAGCGGCCTTCCTCCACCAGGTCCTCCTGCGGCTCTCCCAGGGGGACGCCGCCCCCGACCTCCCCCAGTACGACACCTCCTGGGAGGGGGAGGCCTACAACACCGTCAGCGGCCAGTCCTCCAACAACTCCGTCCGGGTCTCCACCAAGTTCATGGAGGCGGTGGTCAAGAACAGGGACTGGGACCTGACCGCCCGGACCGACGGGAAGACCATGCGGACCGTCAAGGCCCGGGCCCTCTGGGACCGCTTCGCCCAGGCCGCCTGGTCCTGCGCGGACCCGGGGCTCCAGTTCCACGGCACCGTGAACGAGTGGCACACCTGCCCGGCGGACGGGGAGATCCGGGGCTCGAACCCCTGTTCGGAGTACATGTTCCTGGACGACACGGCCTGCAACCTGGCCTCCCTCAACCTCCTTTCCTTCTACGACGAGGCCGAGCGCAGGTTCGACGCGGACGGGTACCGGCACGCCGTGCGGATCTGGACTACGATCCTGGAGATCTCCGTGGCCATGGCCCAGTTCCCCTCCAAGGAGATCGCCCGGAAGAGCTACGACTACCGGACCCTGGGGCTTGGCTTCGCCAACCTGGGGACCCTGCTCATGGTCATGGGCCTGGCCTACGATTCCGACGAGGGCCGGGCCGTGGCCGCAGGGCTCTCCGCCGCGCTCACCGGGGAAGCCTACGCCCAGAGCGCCCGGATGGCCGCCCAGCGGGGGCCCTTCGCCCGGTACGAGGCCAACAAGGACGCCATGCTCCGGGTCGTCCGCAACCACCGCCGCGCGGCCCACGGCGAGCCGACCTCGGCGTACGAGGGCCTGACGGTGACGCCCAAACCCCTGGATCCCGCCCTCTGCCCGGAACCCATCCGGACCGCGGCCAGGGCCTCCTGGGACGAGGCCCTGGCCCTGGGCAGGGCCCACGGCTTCCGGAACGCCCAGGTAAGCGCCATAGCCCCCACGGGCACCATCGGCCTTCTCATGGACTGCGATACCACCGGGGTAGAGCCCGACTTCGCCCTGGCCAAGTTCAAGAAGCTGGCGGGAGGCGGCTACTTCCGGATCATCAACCGCAGCGTGCCCCCCGCCCTCCGGGCCCTGGGCTACGACGAGGAGGCGGTCCGGGAGATCGTCGCCTACTGCGTGGGAAGCGGCACCCTGGCGGAGGCCCCGGGCGTAAGCCTGGCCCGTTTGGCCGAGAAGGGGATTCCCAAGGAGGCCCTGGACAAGGCGGAGGCGGCCCTGAAGGACGCGATCGGGATCGAGGGGGTCTTCACCCCCCACATCCTGGGCAAGGAGACCTTCGATGCCCTGGGAGTCCCCGAGGCCACCTGGTCCCTCCCGGGATTCTCCCTGTTGCGGCACCTGGGCTTCACCCCGGAAGAGGTCGCCGCCGCGGAGGACTTCGCCTGCGGGACCCTGGGCCTGGAGGGGGCCCCCCGGCTCAAGAAGGCCCACTACCCCGTCTTCGACACCGCCACCCCCTCGGGCAAGCGGGGAACCCGGTCCATCGCCTGGCAGGCCCACGTGGCCATGATGGCGGCGGTCCAGCCCTTCGTGTCCGGGGCCATCTCCAAGACCATCAACATGCCCGCTTCCGCCTCCGTCGAGGACGTGAAGGGAGCCCACATGCTGGCCTGGAAGAGCATGCTCAAGAGCATCGCCCTGTACCGGGACGGGTCCAAGCTCTCCCAGCCCCTGTCCGCCCTGGCCCCGGGCTCGGACCCCGTGGCGGACGCCCTGGTGGCTCTCCAGTACGAGGAGCCGGCCCCGGCCCTTTCCGCGGCCGTCGTCCCCGAATCCCGCGCCTCGTCCCCGCCCGCCGCGCCCGCCCGGACCCGGACCTCCCTGCCCAACCGCCGCTCGGGCTACACCCAGAAGGCCAAGATCGGCGGCCACTCTGTCTTCGTGCGCACCGGCGAGTACGACGACGGGTCCCTGGGGGAGATCTTCCTCGACATGCACAAGGAGGGCGCGGCCTTCCGGTCCCTCTTGAACTCCTTCGCCATCTCCGTGTCCCTGGGCCTGCAGTACGGGGTGCCCCTGGATGAGTTCGTGGACGCCTTCACCTTCACCCGTTTCGAGCCCAACGGGATGGTCCAGGGCCACGACCTGATCAAGATGTCCACCAGCGTGCTGGACTACGTCTTCCGGGACCTGGCCATCACCTACCTGAACCGCTACGACCTGGGCCAGGTCAAGCCCGAGGACCTGATCTCCACGGCCACCCAGAACGGCCACGCCCGGAACGGCCACGTGAACCTGGCGCCCTCGGGAGACCCTGCCAAGGCGCCCTCCTCGGCCCAGCCCTCCCCGACGGCGCCCAAGCCCGACGCCCGGCCCCGGACAGCCCGGCTCAAGGGCTACGAGGGCGATCCCTGCCCCGTCTGCGGCCACCTGACCCTGGTCCGAAACGGTACGTGCCTGAAGTGCGAAACTTGCGGCTCTACCACGGGATGTAGTTAGCAAGAAAACGCAGGTTTCGCATTTCACCGGGGCAGACGGAAGCGGCGTCAGCCGCTTCCGAATAAAAAAACCGCCCCCTCGGGGGCGGTTTTTTTGCGCGACGGGGCTTACCCGGCGATGATCGCCTCGGTGGGGCACACGGAAGCGCAGCTCCCGCAGTCCGTGCACTTGTCCGGATCGATCCAGCGGGCTCCGTCCTTTTCGGAAATGGCTTCGACCGGGCACTCCGGGTCGCAGGCTCCGCAGTTCACACAGGCATCGGTCACCTTATAGGCCATGAAAACACCTCTCGTATGTGGATTTCGACCTCATAGTACCACGATCCGGGGAAGGGCGCAAGGGCAGCGAGACTGTCCCAAGCTCGCGTGTATTTATAGTTTTTATCGTTTTATACATTTCGATAATAGTAAGTTATATTTTTTTATGCTGTAAATATTTACAATTTTTTTCCGCTTGGCGGAAATCCTTATGCATGATATAATATCTATATTATCTCTATTTTAGAATCATTCTGATTATCATTAGGAGGAACCATGAAAAACCTCAAGCTCGGCCTGAAGCTGATCGGCTCCTTTTCGATCGTCGCCGGGATCACCTTGGCCCTGGGAATCCTCGGGTTCTATGCAATCACACAATTATCCGGGTACCTGAACAATATCGGAAGAAACCGAATTCCGGACCTTCAGTCGTTAGCCGCCCTCAACCGAGAGAGGATGTCCATCCGCGCTCAAACCTTGGAAATGTACTCCTTTGAAACCCAGGCCGACACGGAGGCGGGAATCCGGAAGATCCTGGAAAATCGACAGAAGAGCTGGAAAGTCGTGGATGAGGCATGGACAGCCTTCCTCGCGATCCCCCGGCAATCCGAACGGGGCAGGGCCCTGCTCGCAAGCGCCAAGGAGGAGTACAAGGCCTGGCGCGACATCTATGTCGAACTCGACCAATTGGTCGGCCGGATCGGCGCCGTCTCCGATCCCGGCGAGAAAGCGGTCTTGTATGCGGAGTACCGTCGGCTCGTCGCGCGGATGGTACCGATTTCCGACAAGCTGGGAGCGACCTGCGATGAACTGACCGCGAATAACCTGACGAACACGAACCGGATGATCGATACCTACACGATCCTCGCCGAGACCCTAACTCGCGTGAGCCTCTCGGCCATGATACTGGCCGTGCTCTTGGCCCTCGGGCTCGGGATCATCCTGAGCCGGGGCATCACCGTGCCCATGGCCCGAGGCGTCGAGTTCGCCCGCAGGCTCTCGGAAGGGGATCTGACCGCGGATCTGGCGGTGGTCCAGAAGGACGAGATCGGCAAGCTGGCCGACGCCCTCCGGGAAATGCGGGACCGGTTGAAGGAGATCATGAGCGGAGTCAAGACCGCGGCGGACAACGTCTACGGCGGCTCGCAGCAGATCTCGGCCACTGCCCAGCAGCTGTCCCAGGGGGCCACGGAGCAGGCGGCCAACGCCGAGGAGGTCTCCGCCTCGGTCGAGGAGATGGCCGCCACGGTCAAGCAGAACGCGGACAACTCCCAGGCCACCGAGAGCATAGCCCGCAAGTCCGCGGTGGACGCGGACACCGGGGGCAAGTCCGTGGTCGAGGCCGTGGGGGCCATGAACGAGATCGCCCAGAAGATCTCCATCATCGACGAGATCGCCCGGCAGACGAACCTCCTGGCCCTGAACGCGGCCATCGAGGCGGCCCGGGCCGGGGAGGCGGGCAAGGGCTTCGCGGTGGTGGCCAGCGAGGTGCGCAAGCTGGCGGAGCGGAGCCAGAAGGCCTCGGGGGAGATCGGGGACCTGTCCCGGCACACCGTGGGCACCGCGACCAAGGCGGGCGAGATCATCCAGGCCATCGTGCCGGACATCCGGAAGACCAGCGACCTTGTGCAGGAGATCGCCAGCGCCTCGGCGGAGCAGAACTCGGGGGTGGACCAGATCGCCAGGGCGATGACCCAGCTGGACACGGTGATCCAGCAGAACGCCAGCGCCAGCGAGGAGATGGCCAGCATGGCCGAGGAGCTTTCGAGCCAAGCGGAGCAGCTGGCCCAGACCATCAGCTTCTTCAAGGTGGAAGGCGCGGCGGCGACGAGCTCACGCTCGTCGAGTTCCCGTGATGCCGGGACGGCCTCGGCCGGGCAGGCGCACAGAGTCGCCGCGGCCCATGCCCAGACCAGCAAGACCCCGGCCAAGCCCGTGAAGGCTCTCCCTTCGTCCGGCCGCGCCGCGGCTTCATCCACCCAGATCGTCCCCGCGGAGGTTACCGACTCCGACGCTGCCTTCGAGGAGTTCTGAGATGGCCGAGCAGACGGACAAGCAGTACCTTTCGTTCGGAATCGACGGGGAGACCTACGCGGTCCCCGTCGGGAAGGTCCGGGAGGTCCTGGAGTACGTGAAGCCCACCAAACTGCCCAAAACCGCGGAGTACCTGAAGGGCATCATCAACGTCCGGGGCTCGGGGATACCCGTGGTGGACCTGAGGACCCGCTTCGGACTGCCGGAGATCCCGGTGACCAAGGACACCGCGATCATCGTGATGGAGATCGCGGACGGCGAGGGACGGTCCCTGGTGATCGGGGCCCTGACGGACGCGGTCCACGAGGTGGTGGACATCGACGAGGGGCACATGGAGCCCGCCCCCCGCTTCGGGACCCGGATCGACTCGGGGCTCATCCACGCCATCGGCAAGCGGGGGGAGTCCTTCGTCATCGTCCTGGACATCGACAAGGCCTTCCGGGGGGACGAGACCGAGGAGCTCGCACGGGCCGCCGGGGCCGCGTCCTAGCGGTCGGAACCGCTTCGGCGCCCTGAGGCCGGCTTCGCTGGCCTCAGGCCCTGGCTCCCTATCCTCGGAGCGTCAGGCTCGCCGGAAGTCGGATGGAGAGCCGCGTGCCGGAGGAGGTCTCCACGCTCAGCGTACCGCCGAGCTGTTCGATGATGCCCCGGACGATGACCGATCCCATGGACCCGCTTCGGAGGATCGACGAAGCTCCGGGCGAGGGAGTCCCGTCATCCTCCACGCTCAAGCGGTAGCCGTCCTCCTCCGCCGAGAGGCGGACCCGCAGGATTCCCGGCCGCCCGCCGGGAAAGGCGTGCTTTAGGGCGTTGACGACCAGCTCGTTGATCACCAGGCCCAGGTTGAGAAGGACCTCCGCCGGGAGCTCGGCATCGTGGACATCCAGCTCGAGGGTCACGGATCCCGGAGGATTGGCCAGGGAGTCCACGAGGCCGCGGCACAGCCGGTCGATATAGTCCCGGGACGACACGCCCCTCAGGTTCTCGCTGCGGTAGAGCTGCTCGTGGATCATCGCGATGGCCTGCACGCGCTGGGCAAGCCCGTCGAAGGCCGAGTCGACGCCGACGGCGTCCGCCGCCTCGCTCCGCTGGAGCGAGATGAGGCCTGAGATCATGGAAAGGTTGTTTTTCACGCGGTGATGCACCTCTCGGACGAGCATCTCGCGTTCCGCCAGGGCGTCGGTGAGACGGAGGTTCGCCCGGGCCAGCTCCTCCGTCCGGGCGGCCACGAGGTCCTCGAGGCCGCGGCGATGGCGTTCCAGCTCCGCCCCGATCCGGAGGCGCGACCGCAAGTACAGCACAGCCGTCGCGGCGAGCAATCCGGTGAGCAGGAGGAACCCGTTCGCGGTCTCGCGAAGAAGTGCCTGCATCTCCGCTTGAAGTTTGTTTTCCTCGGAATAGAAGACGTTCTCGATCTGGTTGAACAGGGCAGATCGGGCGGAAAGACTTTCGTGGAGATCCCGGGCGGCCCGGGAAAAATCCCCCATAAGCCTCCGGCCCTCGTCGCCGTCCCCCGCGGCATCTGCGGCCTCGATCAGCCGTCCCATCTCCGCGATCGCGCCGAGATAAGCCTCGTTGGATCGTTGGAGCCGCTCCCGCAGGAAAAGGGGATCCTCCCCGAGGAAAGGGTCTAGGGAGCTCGGGTCGATCAGCTCCGGGATACGGGCGTGGTTGACCAGGGAAAGGCCCGGCCCGAGCCGGCCCTGGAAACCGGCTTCCGCCTCCGCGTCCGCCATGCGGAACGCGCCGGAGGCGAACACGACGCGGTTCAGGGCCGTGGCCTGCTCGAAGATGTTCTTTTCGAAGAAGGATTGCCTCTTCTCCATCATGGCCAGGAGCTCGCTGATCTCCCGGTACTGGATGGAAAGCAGGACGCCGATCGCGGCCGCGATGCTCAGGAATGCCAGCAGGAAGCCGTATTGCCTCCCGCCGACTATTCCACCAGGATTTCGTTCACTTGCCATACGAGCTGGTGCTTCAGGATCGAGGGATCGAGCTCGGGAAAGCGCCCGAAGTCGATGGCTATGCAGAAGGGCCGCCGGTTCTTCGTCGCCGGATTCTCCTCGATCGGGAGGCCGTCGACCGCCCACGCCAGGAGGAATTCGTATCGCTCATAGTCCCGCCGGCGGATGGGGATCGCGTACTTGTTGCGGGCCGTCACGGTGATCCGCGAGGCCGTCGTCGAAACGCCCAGGCGCTCGAGCAGGTCCGACAGGAGGACCCCGGTGAAGCTGTGCTCCCGGTTGTCCCAGGGATCGACGCAGGTGAAGGTCCGCGACGGCAGGGACTTCACCGACGCGGCGTCGAGACATACGGGGGAGTCCGGGCCGATCAAGCCGCGCACCGTGAGGTCCGCCGTCTCCGCGGTGAGGCCCCGGGGGACCTTCCACGGGGATGCGGACCCCGGGTCCTGGGCGGCCAAGGGTGCGGACAAGAGGAAGACATAGACGGCCCAGAAGGCCGCGTGGACTTGGGACCGGCATCTTTGTATCGAAGAGACCCGAGATTTGTGGTACCGGATAGACCCTCCCCTTCGGATCGTCGAAGACACCCTCGGTCAACCAGGCACACGCGTTCCGTACCCGGAAACGCCGCGGTAAAAAACTAAAGGTTCACCCTCGGGCTGTCAAGCGACAAGGATGGATATCGACAAGGCGTTCCAGGGGGGATGAGACCGAGTATGGGCTCGGCGGTTGAAGCCTTAGGTCGGAATAGCAAGCGGCCAATTTCAAAAATCGGTCACTTTTAAAATCGGCTTTGCGATTGCTTACGGTGGCGTTGCAACCGCTGCGCCTAATCGCGGATTTCTAGATAGCTTTTTCAAAACTCCCTGAGTTTAGAAAAAGCCTAAAGTTATATTTTTTTTGCTCCCGCCCTTGCATCCTATCCCGACATGCACGAAAGTATCTTTAGATTCTCCATTTCGATAATTTCAGGGGGATTCCATGAAAATCGGCGCAAAGCTGACCCTGGGGTTCGCAGTGACCCTAATCGCCCTGCTGATCATCGCCGCTGTCGGCCTGGTCTCCATACGGGTCATCTCGGCGGACCTGACCGCCATCTACGAGAGGTTCCTGCCCGCCGTCGATGCCCTGGCCCAGGCGGACCGCGACCTCTTCCAGCTGATCGAGGCGGAACGGTCCATCCTGCTCCTGGATCCCGCGGACGAACGGTACAAGAAATTCCAGGACGCGTACCAGGAAAACTTGGAGCAGTCCGCCGAGCGCGTGGCCAAGGCCGCGGCCCTCGCGGAGACGGAGGAGGAAAAGGCCATCTTCGCCCGCCACGACACCGCTCGCGCAGCCTGGGCCCCGGTTTCCGCCCGGGTCCTTGAGCTGCGGGCGGCGGGCGGCACCTCCGAAGCCCTGGCTCTCTCCTTGGGCAAGGCCGCGGAGCTCTTCGGGGTAATGCGGGATACCCTGAACGAGCTTCAGGACCTCGTCAACGCCGACGCGGAGCACTACAGCCGGGAGGCCGTGGCCGCGCAAAATCGGGCCGTCCTTACGATGGCGGTCGTGGCCGCGGTGGCCCTGATCGCCTCCGCCCTCCTCGCGGCCCTGATCACCCGTTCCATCACGAGACCCCTGAACATGTCCGTCCGGCATCTCGGCCAGATTGCCCAAGGAGATCTCCGCCAGGACGTAGAGGCGGTCTACCTCAAACGGGCCGACGAGATCGGCGACCTGGCCAAGGCCCTGGACACCCTGTCCCGGGACCTCCGCAGGATCGTGGAATCCATCCTGTCCGCCTCGGGCCAGGTATCCGCGGGGTCCCAGCAGATCTCAGCCACAGCCCAGCAGCTGTCCCAGGGGGCCACGGAGCAGGCGGCCAACGCCGAGGAGGTCTCCGCCTCGGTCGAGGAGATGGCCGCCACGGTCAAGCAGAACGCGGACAACTCCCAGGCCACCGAGAGCATAG